>JAHDCC010000012.1 GCA_020630065.1 Acidimicrobiales bacterium | reverse complement strand
ATCGTTCGGTCACAGAACGATAGGTGCGTCGTCTAACACCAATAACCAAGGAGACCCCAGGTGGACTTGCTTGCGTCTGACGAGTTTGAACTATTGTCCCGCTCAGAACAGGGTACAAATGTAGAACCCGGGTAGTGGTGCTGGTTTATTCGAAGACAAGAGCACCTCGGTTAGATAGAGTCGAAGAGATTGCCCAGGTAAGAATACGTCTCGGAATGGATGAGGTGCCAACTTGAGTGCGGTGAGATGCGAAGCCTTGACGAAATATTACGGGAAGACGGCGGCCCTAGCGGGACTTGATCTTGACGTTCCAACAGGTTCAGTTTTCGGGTTGTTGGGTCCTAACGGCGCCGGTAAAACCACGTCGGTCAAAGTGTTCTCGACATTAACTAAACCGTCTTCAGGCTATGCGACGGTGAATGGGGTGGACGTCGTCGAGAACCCGGGTGGCGTGCGTTCTTCGATCGGTTTGACCGGACAGTACGCCGCAGTCGAGGAGCGTCTAACCGGCCGAGAAAACCTGGAGCTGATGGCCCGCTATTTTCACCACAAGAAATCAGATCGAAAAGTCCGAGCTTCGGAACTGCTCGAAATGTTCGATCTCGTCGAAGCAGGTGACCGAACTGCGAAGACCTACAGCGGAGGTATGCGTCGCCGTCTGGACATTGCAATGAGTTTGGTTGATCGACCCTCAGTTCTTTTTTTGGACGAGCCGACCACGGGTCTAGATCCCAGAAGCCGCATCTCCATGTGGGACTTCATCAACAAACTTGGAGACGTCGGAACAACTGTGCTTCTCACCACACAGTATCTGGAGGAAGCCGATCAGCTTGCTGAAAAGATTGCTGTGATCGATCGTGGCATAAAGATCGCTGAGGGAACCCCAGATGAACTCAAAGACCAAGTCGGAGGGGACAAAGTTCGTGTCTCCATCGTAAAGCTCGAAAACATCGACGTTGCGAAGGAAGCGATCACCGATTTGTGCGCTGGTGTTGTCGAACAAGAACCTGGTTCACCACTTACGTTGACGGCGCCGATTTGGACCGGGGGAGGAGTGGTTCCGAATATCATTCGCCGCCTAGATGCGGCTGGTGTTGACGTTAGAGACGTTGAGGTGACCAGACCTACCTTGGACGACGTGTTTTTGTCGCTGACCGGACATCTCACTAACTCAGACGAATCAGTCCAAGATCAGGTGGCGTGATGAAAGCGACGATGGAACTACAAGACACCAGCCCAACGCCTTCTCCCACTGCACGCGCTGGAAATATTTGGACCGATTCGGTGACCGAGGCCGGTCGTCATATTCGCATCCTGCCGCGAAACGTAGAAATCTTGGTCTTTGCAACCATTCAGCCGATCATGTTTATTCTGCTGTTCAGCGTCGTATTCGGAGGAGAAATTCAGATCCCGGGGTTTGACGAGTATGACCAGTACCTAATGCCGGGGATCTTCGCCCAGACGCTAGTTTTTGGAACCTCATTTACCAGCGTTGGGATAGCCGAGGATCTTTCCAAAGGGCTTATCGACCGGTTACGTTCCTTGCCGATCTCTCAGGCCGCAGTTCTGATTGGGCGAACCATTTCCGACTTTGTCCGCAACATAATCACGTTTGTGGTGATGATAGTGGTGGCGTTCCTACTCGGTTTTCGTATCGAAGGAAGTTTAGGGGCTGCCGCCGCAGCGACGGCGTTGCTGCTGTTCTTTAGTTACGGTCTAAGTTGGGTACAGGCGTTGGTTGGATTGTCGGTAAGCTCGGTTGAGGCGGCGAATGCCGCGGGTTTCACATGGATGTTCCCTTTGACATTTGTGTCGTCGGCTTTTATCGCTACCGACACGTTGCCGGGTTGGCTGACGGTGGCCGCTGACGTGAACCCGTTTACACAGGTAACTAACGCTTCTCGAGCGCTCTA
Organism: Acidimicrobiales bacterium; assembly: GCA_020630065.1. GTDB lineage: Bacteria > Actinomycetota > Acidimicrobiia > Acidimicrobiales > SZUA-35 > JAHDCC01. The sequence continues at coordinate 107,642 of JAHDCC010000012.1, read as the reverse complement.
CAACGGTAACGACCCTGGCAGCAGCGTTGGTTGGTCGTTGGCCTGGTCGGTAGGAATGATTGTGGTGTTTTCGTTGTTGTCGATTAGGAAGTACCGACTGTCAAGTTCGTAGCCGCTGTTAGTAAAGGTTCCCTACCGGACGGCGGTATAGCGAAGCTGAGTAAGACGCCGTTGAACGAAATTGCACTACAAGGATGACAGCTACTTTGGTTGACGGCCCAAGATATACAAGGCGATGAAACCGATTATGGCCTTACCCATGCTGATTGGTTCAGGCGAGATCACCTCATTCGAGACGTTTGTGCGTGCCGCTGGATTTGTCTGTTCAATGTGCTCTTCTCGAAACGCGTTTACCTCGGCTCCGATGATGATTGCCAACGATGTCAATTGCAGAAAGGTCATCAAGGCAGCAACACTCCCTAAAAGGCCATATGAGGCTGGCATCGCACCGACGTTCCGCGAGTAAATACTGAATAGAACCGCAAACAAAACGAACAAGCCTGTGCCGACCACTGCACCGATATTGCGCCAAGGGGTTTTGATGGTCCGGTCGGGCCCGTACCGGTAGAGAACAGTCAATCCTCCTGCAAACAGAATCCCTAGAACCGGGAGTTGAGCTACTTGAATAGCCGCCGACGCTACCGAACCGAGTCCGAGCCGGTTTAACCATACCGGCACGACGGCAACGGCCAGGGTCAATACCGCGATACCAACAATGGCTCCAGCCGTAAATCCGTATGCGAGCAGTCTGACTTTCCAGCCAGGTCGAGAATCATCGGCGTCATATGCGATCGCGATTGTGTTGATAAGTTTCTGCAACGCTCCAGATGCAGAAAACAATGCCAACAGGATTCCGATGCCAAGCCCAAACCAACGCCCCAACCCTGGCGAGCCGTCTTGCTCTTCGACATCGCCGACAATGTCGGTCAATTGTTTTTCGACGAAGCGACGAGTGTCGTCGTCTAACGAACCCGCGACATCGGTGACTTGTTGTTCGATTTGATTTGGATCAGCCACCAACGCATATACCGAAACTAAGGCAATCAACGTAGGAACCAGCGCCAGCAGACCGTAGAACGCGATGCCTGCGGCGCTGACAGTTACGTTGTGGTCTTTGATGCGGTCTTTGACCGCTAGAACTGTGGTCTTCAAGCTTGCTGATTGGTTTGACATTGAGCTGTTTATTCCATGGACATTCGACGGTAACGAGTGCTCGAAGTGGCGACTCGTTACCGTAGACTATCGCCTTAACCAAACGTCAGCGTTGACTAATGAGTCCAGCTTGGTTCGACCATCAAACTAACACCGGCTGTACGCACGTGGGAGGTTCCTTTCACAACCTGGTGACATGATAGAAATCCTTGGATCGTAGTCTGCATCGTAACGGTATGGGTCAACAGAGAAGGACAAGACGATGAGCGGGTCGACGTTGTTTGAACGAATCGGTGGTGAGGAAGCTATCGAGGCGGCAGTAGATATTTTTTATCTAAAGGTCCTCGGTGATCCTGAGCTGAAACTTTATTTCGATGGGGTCGACATTCCGAAATTGAAAGCCCATCAACGGTCTTTTCTTACCTCAGTGATGAGTGGGCCAGGAACCTATTCCGGAATGGATATGGGTCCGGCTCACGCACAGCTGAAAATAACAAACGAACATTTTGATCTCGTGGTCGGTCATCTTGTCGACACGTTAATTGAGCTAAATGTGGTGGCCGACGTGATCGAAGAGATCGGTTCGGCGATTGCTCCACTTCGGGAACAGATAGTTACCGCATAGTCTCCAGAGGTCGAAGAATGCTGCTCGGGGGTTAGTCGGCTACGAAATGAACGAGGTTGTCAGATTCCTCTATCCTGTCGTAGCTGCGAGGAGTGTCTAGTTCAAACCCGTCGAAACCAACGACGGTAATTCGTTTGACGTCAGCTTCGATGACTTGGTCAAGTAACACCACTATGTTGTCCTCGTCGGCGGTGTACCACGAAGTTGGCAAAGATGCCCAAGCTATACGAGTTCCCGCAGGCTGGTTGGCGATCACTACCTCAGGTTCATACGCTGTCGCAGCGGCAACGAAGTCTGCGTTTCGGCTGTGATATTGGTAGGTGACGAATAGCCCGAGAAAAGCGGGACAGCACACTATCGCCAAAACTGCGCTGGGCGTTCTGGCAAGCAGGTCCCGCAAGTTGAGCGCAGCCCAAACGCCTATACCTACAAAACCTGTGCTTAGATAACGCGCACCCCACTCGAGGCCACCGCCGCCCGCGTATTGTGTCGCGAGAACCAGCACCGTCAGAATTCCCATCGGTACATACAGCCACGAAGTTGGGGCCAGGTTCTGTGTTGAAGATGCTCTAAACCCAACAATTCCTGCCACTAGCAGAAGTGGCCAAGCCGAAACCAAACCCGTGATCGTCGAGGGGTTGTTGACAACGGGAATGACAAATAGTGAACCGCCAACGACAAGAAGTCGTGTCGCTAACCTGGCTTGACTATCGAGACGAAATTTGACAGCGCCATAGACTAACAAACACAAACCCACTACAACAAAGAGCGCTCCGGCGCCATCAGATGGCGACAGCAGCAGGTGAAAGCCGGCGGGTACACGTGACCCAAGCCAGGCTGCTTCTTCGGGAGCCGACAGGTCGATAACCTCGTACTGGTTGAGTATCGATTGGCTCCACCACCGATCAGTAACAAACGCTCCGACGGCCGGAATCAGCGCAACCCCCATTGTCCCGACGAAATGCCTAGAGCGGTTCAACACGGTCAGTCCTATTACCAGCCCGGCAAACCACAACACCGCCTCAGTACGGATGAAGATCGCAGCCGCGTTTGTTACCCCAACTAGGCCACCCCACAGCCAAACTTTTCTATAGCTGCTGGACCGATCTTTCGCTGCTCGTACCGCCGCCCACAAACCTACGCCGACGAGCCCGGAAGCGATCGTGTGACCCCAAAAGGTAGTGGCATTAATCAACAAAGGGCTCAGACCGACTATCCAAAACGCGGCTGGTGCACTACGATGGTCATACTCAGTGGTGAGTAGCCATGCAGCAAAGACACACAGAACCGCACCGATCGCGGAAGGCACTCCAAGTCCGTAGGTATCGCCAAATAGCGCCGATGAACCTAACAATAAGTAGACATAGGCGGGATGACGAACATAGGGCAGAGGACCATCAGAACTGATGTATGTATTGATCCAGCCTTCGTTTTCCGGGGCAACTGTGACTACGGCACGATCTAAAGCCCAGTCTTGGTGTTGAACCGCAAAGACCTGCCCAGCATACGCTCCATCATCTGAGCTGAATGAACCACTGTCGGGAAATAGCACCAGTAGCCCAGTAACCAACGCGGCGTATATCAACAGATGCACGACTAGGGCAGTCGAGAAAGGGTTCTGTGATGTTGTTCTATTCTGCATGGAACGCCAATATTTCTACCGGACTTGTGGCCCAAGGTTCGACAACTTCGACATCAACGTACGGGCCGATCGTTCTGTTGGTTTCTTGATGGCGCTCGGCGATTACGACAACTCGGTCCACGCCTATCGTGTTGAGATTAGCCATCGCTTCTTCTAACTCTTCTGGTGGAACGAGAAGCCAAGGTTCTGTCGATGTCTGATCCCACAAAAGTCTGCTCACGGCATTGGAGGTAGAGATAACGACAACGTCATCGTCATCATACGACTGTTCAGTGCCAGCGATAGTTTGCTCGACGCTGGCCCCTAGGTCGGCGACCAAGAGTTTTGACTGACGCAAGGCGCCAAACCCGGTCGAGATTAATAGGACAGAGGCGATACCGACCGGCAGTATCGTTGTTGACAGTCTCTGAGTCGACGGGTTGATCAGTCGTTTGACACTGCTACTTACCCCTACCATCACAAAGGGAATGCCAGCAGCAAAGTACCGGCCTCCCCATTCGGCTGTTCCCCCTTGCGGATACTGGGTTAAGATGACGGTGCCAGCGAAGAAGGCGAATGCGGCCAATCCAAGGACTTGTACCGGAGCATCCAAGAAGTCAATAGTTATTAAGCTGGCCAAAAGCGTTAGAAGCGGAAAAGCTAACAGTAAGCCAGGAACGACGTGTTGGGGGTCTAAAAGCCACCACAGAACCATCAGTCCAGCTCCCACTATCAGGTACCGATGGGATTGTTCCGAAGAGCGCGCCGCGGCCCGTCCACCCAAATACCACAAGATTGGTACTGCGATTAACAATATGTCCTGAGTCCGCCACCCGGAACTGCTCGCCCAGAGCCAGGTAGCGTTAAATCCAAGAAATCGTCCCGCAAGCCACCCGACCGATTCCGTGGTCTGACCGATGTAGCTGTCGGCCTGAATCGAAATGAGGCGATCACCGACAAAACCGATCAGAGCAGAGATGACGACTAGACTGCCGCTGATCAACGCTACACGCCGCTGGGTAACCGTCCACCAGGTTCTTGACGTCGTTATCAACGCCAGTCCAAGCGCAACACCAGCCAATACTGCTTCGGTTCTAACAAAGGGCCCTGCGGCGGCCAGCACACAACTCAACAAGACGCCTTGATGGAAGACGCGTCCAGAACGGATATGCAAGACCGCAGCATACATCGACCAGATTGTGAGTGCAGCTGCGAACGTGTGGGCATAACCCAGATATCCATCGAACGCTAGTGGGCTCATGACGGCAACGATCCATAACAACACAACAGCCGACCGCTCATCGACCGTCATCCGAGCAAGAAAAGCGACGCCGAGTCCGGCCGTCGAAGTCGAAAGCGCCGAAAAGGCGAGCACAGCGCCAAAGCCACCCAGCTGAAGCAACCCGGCTACCAGCCACGAAAACGCAGGATGTTTCGCCAAAACTACGTAGTCGCCGTCAACGCGTCCCGACAAATGGTACGTAAACCATTCTCCAGACGGGTCGGCTTGAGGTAACGGGTGGCTGAAGTACCAGCCTCCACCGGTAGCTAATTGTTGGCTCTGGGCAAGTTGAGCCCCTACGTCGGCTGACCAGACATCGGCTGCCCCGATAATTGGAAGCAAACCAAGCAGCACGAGCGAAGCTAGCAGCCAATGAAGGGTAAGTGAATATCTAGCACGCACCCATCGGCCGGAGGCTAGGTTGTCCGCCAGCTGGGGTTGGAAAGCCATATGTATACGAATCGGCCTAAATAACACGATTTGTAGTGAATGTTCCCGTCTATTTGGTCAGCCTGGTGTCACCATGATCCGCTAGGCTGCGAAGGTGGCAGAGAAACTGGTTATTCGTGGTGCCCGAGAGCACAACCTCAAAGATGTAAACCTCGACCTCCCTCGAAATAAGCTGGTGGTTTTCACCGGGTTGTCTGGATCGGGAAAGTCATCTTTAGCGTTCGACACAATCTACGCCGAAGGTCAGCGTCGGTATGTTGAATCGTTGTCCGCCTACGCTCGTCAGTTTCTCGGCCAGATGGATAAACCAGATGTAGACGTTATTGAAGGCTTGTCGCCAGCGATATCGATCGATCAGAAATCAGCCAGCAGAAACCCACGTTCGACCGTTGGCACCGTCACCGAGGTATACGACTATCTTCGTTTGTTGTTCGCACGCATTGGGGTTCCCCATGACCCCGAGACGGGGGAGCGGCTCGTCAAACAGACCCCACAACAGATCGTCGACCAGGTCCTTCAACTGCCAGACAAAACTAGATTCCAAGTTCTTGCTCCAGTCGTACGGGGTCGTAAAGGCACCTATGACACGTTGCTTCAACAACTAGCAGGCCAAGGTTTCGCCCGAGCTATCGTAGATGGCGAGCCGGTTGAGCTTGGTGGAGATCTGCCCGAGTTAGCTCGCTACGAGACTCACGACATCGCCGTTGTCGTCGACCGGTTGGTCAGACGCGATGGTATCGAGCGGCGTCTAACCGATTCGATGGAAACAGCACTTCAGTTGGCTGAAGGTGTAGCTGAAATCGAAATCGTACCCGGTAAAGACGATCCAGATGCTGCGCCTGAACGGCTCGTTTTCAGTCAGCATCTTTCGCGTCCGAGCGACGGGAAAAGCTTCGAAGCGTTAGCTCCCCGAAACTTCTCCTTTAACTCGCCATACGGGGCATGTAATGCTTGCGACGGTTTGGGAACCACCTACGAAGTCGATGCGGAACTCGTGGTCCCTAACCCCGATCTTACGTTGGAAGACGGCGCGATTCATCCATGGTCGGCCGGACGGAGCCGGTACTATTCTCGTCTTGTCCTTGCGGCCTGCGAAGAGTTCGGGATCGCCCCAGATAAGCCCTGGAAGAAGCTATCTAAGACCGCGCAGAAGAAACTGCTTGAGGGCACCAGCAAGAAGAAAATCGAGGTCCGATACAAGAACCGGTATGGGCGAACCAGAAATTACATGACAAAGTTTGAAGGGGTCGTCCATTACCTGCGACGGCGTCATTCAGAGACCGACTCAGATGCCCAACGCGACCAAATCGAAGGATACATGCGGCAGGTCAACTGCCCGACATGTGAAGGAGCCCGTCTAGCCCCATTCCCATTAGCTTGTACCGTCGATGGCTACAGTATCTTCGATATTTGCTCGATGTCGATTGGTGAATCAGCCAAGGTGCTCGCCGGTCTTCAACTATCCGACCGTGACGCCTTAATCGCCGACCGCGTCGTGAAAGAGATCAACGCTCGAGTCAGTTTCTTACTCGACGTCGGACTCGACTACTTGAGCCTTAGCCGTTCGGCGTCGACACTTTCGGGTGGTGAAGCACAACGTATTCGGCTCGCTAGCCAAATCGGGTCGGGGCTTGTCGGTGTCCTCTACGTTCTCGATGAACCGTCGATTGGTTTGCATCAGCGTGATAACGAAAAACTGATTGGCACGCTACAACGGCTTCGAAACATCGGAAACTCTGTAATCGTTGTCGAACACGACGAAGAGACCATTCGGGTCGCCGACCATATCGTAGATGTCGGTCCTGGTGCTGGCGAACACGGCGGTGAGGTGGTGTACAGCGGCACGGTCAAAGGGCTGATGAAACGCAAATCGTCGATGACCGGTCAGTACCTGTCGGGTAAGAAAACCATTGCCGTCCCGGAAAAGCGTCGTCAGCCCACCGACGCTGAATTAGTTATTCGAGGCGCTCGTGAACACAACCTCAAGAACATCGACGTCACTATTCCACTGGGCTGTTTCGTTGCAGTCACCGGCGTTTCAGGTTCCGGAAAGTCGACCTTAATAAACGGCATTCTTCTTCGATCGTTGATGCAAACTATCTACCGTTCCAAGGTTCCACCGGGACTGCACAAAGGCATCGATGGTATGGAAAACCTCGACAAGGTAATCGACATCGACCAGTCGCCTATCGGCCGTACACCGCGATCTAACCCGGCGACCTACACAGGCGTATTCGACAAAATTCGTAAGCTATTTGCCCAAACTAACGAAGCGAAGGTACGGGGCTACCAGCCCGGAAGGTTTTCGTTCAACGTTGCGGGCGGTCGGTGCGAGTCGTGTTCTGGAGACGGAACTATCAAGATCGAAATGCATTTCTTGCCGGATGTGTATGTTCCTTGTGAGATTTGCAAAGGGGCCCGCTACAACCGAGACACGTTGGAGATCTTCTTTAAAGGCAAAAATATTGCGGACGTTCTCGATATGCCAATTGAGGAAGCGCTCGACTTTTTCTCAAACCAGCCTTCAATCGCTCGACACCTACAAACCCTATTTGACGTAGGGCTTGGTTATGTTCGGTTGGGTCAGTCAGCGCCAACGCTTTCGGGCGGCGAAGCTCAGCGGGTGAAACTAGCGTCAGAGCTAGCTAAACGTTCGACTGGCCACACAATCTACCTTCTTGACGAACCAACAACCGGACTTCACTTTGAAGATATACGACGGTTGCTAACCGTACTGACACGTCTGGTCGATCAAGGAAACACGGTTTTAGTTATCGAACACAACCTTGACGTCATCAAAACCGCGGACTGGGTAGTAGATCTCGGCCCTAACGGGGGAGATGGTGGTGGGACCATCGTCGCCAGTGGGCCACCAGAAGAGATTGCAAAGACGAACGCATCTTTCACCGGTCGTTTCTTGGCGCCGTTGCTGACCAATAAATAACCAAATATCCGATTGAACAACATCTTGATAACTCCCTGGCAGTTAGTTGGTCACAAAAGGTAACAAGCGTAGACAGTTATCGCTGCTAGTATCCTGGCATGGGTGATATTTTCGAAGATCCTCAATGGGACACCTTTGGACTACTTAAAGAGGCGTATCTAGCGATAGAAACAGCTAAGGAACTAGATATGCGAGACCTTGGTCGAGTGAGCTGGGACCTGGTTGGGCTGCTTATCCGGCTTGCGCGATCTGAGAACCATCAACTCAGACCTACCGAGCTGGGTAGAGCGTTGTCAACCCCGCCGAGCGGTATCACACGAGTTATTCAAGAGGCAGAAGCTCTCGGTGCTATCACACGCGAAGTGGATGTGCTCGACGGGCGGGCGACCCAAATCACGCTGACGGCTTCAGGGCACGAGATGGCCCGGTCATGGGCGAAACGGACGTTGGAGTCGCTGGTAACGCACACACGAGACCCACTTTCGCCGATCGATATCGAAAAGCTCGAATCGATGCTGCGCACATTGCGGGATACCGCACAAGGTTATTGCGAAGATCGACGGGACTCCGGGACATACTTGTAAACCGAAACTACCCGGCATACGAGTTGATTAGGCACATACAAACTTACGTCACCCGCTGGTTATGCCGATAGAAACTTCAATGTCAGTTGCACGGTTTCTGTCGTTCTTCGGGACGGCCAGCGCTATTTTCGGATTCGGGTGGGTGCACGCTACCCAAATCGATCCGACCACCTACGATCCAATAGGGACGTCGGTTTTTCCTTGGACAGTTCTTTTTGTAGCAGGTGTCTTAGCGGGACTATACGCAATGGGGCTACCCGAACTAGCTACTAGTCGTCGGTCGGTTGTCGGTTCGACCGTTCTTGCCTTAGCCGGGTCCATCGTCTTTGTTTCACTTTTTCAGTTGCTGCTCGGCACCCCGTTGTTACCTAGGTCTGTAGTAGGTGTTGGTGGATTTCTTGTTCTGCCTGTTCAGCTGCTGGCCTGGAATGTGGCCGACGATCGCCAACGGCTGGCTGCAGCCAAAGAACAGGTTGTGCTGTTGGCCGAACCAGATGGCGCAAGTGATCTCGTGACTGATCTAACAGGTCAGGTCGAGCGGCCCGCAACAATAGCGGTGCATTTGACGCCTGACGAGGTTGATGGTTCCTTCGTTGACGATGACGTTGTGTTGCGATCGATTGAAGACGCTGGTGCGTCGGTACTAATCCTGGATGTTGCGGCGCAGGCGGTACCCCGTATTGTGCGTCAAGCAGCCGCCGCCCACGAAGCGGGAATCCGAATCAGAACGTTGTCGCTGTTTACCGAAGAGTATTTGGGCAAACTTCCGGTAACCGAGCTTGAGCGGGTTTCGCTTCTCTTTGACATTGGTGAACTCCATCGGGCACGGTACAACCGGCTTAAGAGGCTGGTCGATATCATGTTTGCCGTACTGTTACTGGTTCCTTTAGCCATGGTCGTCCCGGTCGTGATTGCGGGAAATGTTCTTTCAAATCGGGGTCCGCTGCTTTTTCGTCAGGACCGTATTGGTAAAGGTGGACAGCCGTTCGAAATATTCAAGTTTCGTTCGATGCTTCCATACGATGGGCCGTCAACCTGGACTCAAGTCGAGGACAGTCGCGTGACAACGTTTGGCCGGTTTATGCGACGTACCCACCTCGACGAGCTGCCACAGGTTGTCAATATTTTGCGCGGAGATCTCTCACTGGTCGGCCCCCGTCCGGAGCAGGCAAACTACGTCGACGAATTACGCGAGAAAATTCCGTTTTATGATGTGAGGCATTTGGTCCGGCCGGGGCTTACAGGTTGGGCACAGGTCAAGTATCAATATGGTGCGACTGAACAAGATGCTGTCGAGAAATTGCAGTACGAATTCTACTATCTGCGGCATCAAAGTTTGATGCTGGATGCCCGGATCATAGCCCGAACGGCTCGAGCCGTAGTTGGACAACAAGGACGCTGATACTCGCGTAGATCAGGTGATCTCAAGCATCCGATCGAGAGCAACCTTCGCCCACTTTGTGGTCTCCTCATCAACCGAAATCTTGTTGATCACCTTGCCATCGACGAGATTATTTAAAACCCATGCCAGGTGTGGCAAATCGATTCGGAACATGGTTGAACATGGGCAAAGAGTGGGGTCCAAGTTCACGATCGTTTTATCAGGATTATCGGTCGCAAGCCGGCTCACAAGGTGAACCTCTGTTCCGATTCCGGCAACCGAACCTGGTGGGAGTTCCGCCACCTTGTCGATAATGAAATTGGTTGAACCGACATGGTCGGCCATGACACAGGTCTCGTGTGGGGCTTCTGGATGCATAATCACAACACCGTCTGGGTGCTCTGCTCTAAAAGCGTCTACCTGTTCAGGACGGAAACGTTGATGGATTGTGCAGTGTCCTTTCCAAAGAAAGAACGTTGAATCTTTACAGTCTGCCTCGGTTAGCCCGCCTCGGTCTTGTCGCGGATCCCACAGGCGCATATCGTCAGGTGTGTAGCCCATCGACATACCGGTGTTTCTGCCCAAATGCTGATCGGGAAAGAACAGTACCTTTTCGCCTTTGTCCAACGCCCAACGCAAGACCGCTCCAGCGTTTGATGAGGTGCAGACAGCTCCGCCGTTCTGGCCGACGAATGATTTGATCGCTGCAGATGAATTCATGTAGGTGATAGGAACAACCTTTGAGATGTCGACCGTTTGGCCGAGTACATCCCAAGCTTCTTCAACTTCGTCGATATTGGCCATATCGGCCATTGAGCAACCGGCGTTGAGATCGGGCAAGATCACTACTTGATCGTCTGCGGTCAAAATATCTGCTGACTCCGCCATGAAGTGAACGCCACAAAAAACGATGTATTCTGCCTCAGGTCGTTCCTTCGCCAAGACCGATAATTTGAACGAGTCTCCCCGGGCATCAGTGAACTCGATTACATCATCGCGCTGGTAGTGGTGTCCGAGAATAAAGAGTCTGTCTCCAAGCGTTTCCTTGGAGGCTGTAATCGACGCGCGTAGCTCGTCGTCTGTAGCTTCGATATATCGATCGGGTAGGGGGCGTTGAATTCGTAGCATGGTGCCACTTTCTATAGCCGAGAACGGTTACAACCAATAACAACCAGTATATGGATTGAGACGGCCTAGGCTCATAATTTGTGGTTACTCGTCCGCCTGCAGGCACAATTCCCGACACACCAGGGTCATATCAGTTTCTAGATGGCAACGGTCGTGTAATTTATGTAGGCAAAGCCAAGTCTTTACGTTCGAGATTGAGTAACTACTTTGGAGATATGCGGTCCATGCATCCAAGGACCGCACAGATGGTGGCCACTGCAGAATCTGTCGAATGGGTGCAGGTTGATAACGACGTCGAAGCGTTAATGCTTGAATACAACCTGATCAAACAGCATCGGCCACGATTTAACGTTCGGCTTGTCGATGATAAGAGTTACCCGTTTCTGGCGGTAACTACCGGTGATATCTGGGCGCGTGCCCAAGTGATGCGAGGCCGTAAAAAGAAGGGCACGCGCTATTTCGGCCCATACGCCCACGCTTATGCGATTCGAGAAACGCTAGATCAACTTCTCCGCATTTTCCCGATTCGGACCTGTAGCGACAACAAACTTCGACGTCACGAAAAACTGGGCAAGCCGTGCTTGCTCTTTCACATCGAAAAGTGTTCAGGCCCGTGCGTGGGTGAAATATCACCAGACGACTACACAACGTTGGTCGAGGAATTGTGTGGGTTCTTGTCTGGGAACACCCAACCCGTTTTGGCCAGACTCGAAGACGAAATGGCTCAAGCGGCCTCTGACTTAGAGTTCGAACGGGCGGCCAGGCTTCGGGATCGACTAGCGACGGTACGAAAAGCTATTGAGAAGCAGCAGATGGTCGGTGACTCGCGAGAGGACGTCGATGTTATTGGATTGGCTGAGGACGAACTTGAGGCCGCGGTCTTTTTACTCATAGTTCGTAAAGGTTTGGTTCTCGGACGGCGTTCACTAGTCGTAGACAAGGTCGAGGCGCTTGACGACAATGAACTGATCGACCGGATACTGGAAGGCGTATACGATGACCCACCAGTTCAAGGTATGCCCAAGACCGTCCTGGTTAACGAAGAATCATCGGACACCGAACTCTACGAGGATTGGTTGTCTTCGCTCCGTGAATCAAAAGTCGAAATTCGGGTGCCCAAACGGGGAGCTAAGAAAGAGCTGCTAGAGACGGCAAACCGAAACGCTAAAGAGGAATTCACCAGGTTTCGTCTGAAACGAGCTTCCGACCATAACAGCAGAGCAAAGGCCCTTAACGAGCTCCAAACCTGGCTCAAGTTGCCCGAATCGCCGTTGCGGATCGAATGCTACGACATGAGCCATTTGCAGGGCACGAACTATGTGGGCTCGATGGTAGTAGTTGAAGACGGGTTGGCAGCAAAACGGGAATACCGGCGATTCAAAATTCAGACTGTCGACCAAAGCGACGACTATGCGGCTATGGAAGAAGTGTTGCGCCGTAGATTAACGAACTACGTAAACGATCGGCAAAAACCAGTTTCCGAACGAGGCAAATTTCAGTACCCGCCTCAACTGTTGATGGTTGACGGCGGTAAGGGGCAACTAGGAGTAGCGGTTCGGGTGGTAAAAGAACTTGGTTTAACCGACGAAATTCCCGTAGCCGCTCTCGCCAAACAGTTCGAAGAAGTCTTTATTCCTGGTCAATCGGAACCGGTCGTTATCCCACGTAAATCCGAAGCCCTCTACCTTTTGCAGCGCCTCCGCGACGAATCGCATCGGTTTGCTATCACATATCATCGCCAGCTCCGAAAGAAACAAATGACCGAGTCTGTCCTCGACGACGTTCGCGGCCTCGGCCCGGTTCGAAAGAAGAAACTGATTGCCGAGTTCGGCGGCGTGGCCGCGGTCCGAAAGGCAAACCTAGAGAAGCTTCTTCAAGTGGATTGGCTACCCGAGGCGGTCGCCCGGGCAATCTATGACAAGACACACGGTTTGGCCCCTATCAAACAAGTCAAAGATGTTCCCAAACGGAACTAGTTATCGTGAAGAAAAGAGTCGAATAGTGGACAATTCGGAGCCAACCACCCAGGACGAGTCGATCAGGCTCTGGAACAGTCATGCGACGTGGTGGCAGGATGAATTTACCAACGGGGTCGATCCAGAGTACACCGAACAAATCTTGCCTTTGATCGTCGACGCGCTGAAGTCGTCTTCGTCGGTGCTCGATATAGGCGCTGGGGAAGGGCAGGTGTCTCGCTATCTGGTCGAAGCTGGAGTTGGAAAGGTAGTAGGCGTTGACCCAATCGCTAGCCAGATCGATCTAGCGGTTGAGCGATCGAACCGGCATGGTGGTCGAGAACCAGCTTTCGCTCGATCGGCAGCTGACGGTTTGCCGTTTGCCGATGGATCATTCGAGGCTGCTGTTGCCTGTCTGGTATTCGAGCATATCGACGCGGTTGATGAAGCTTTGGCCGAAGTGTCTCGGGTTTTGCAGCCGGGGGGAACGTTTCTTTTTTTGTTGAACCATCCTCTCCTACAGACCCCTAATAGCGGGTGGATCGACGATCAGTATCTAGAACCGCCCGAACAATACTGGAGGATTGGGGACTACCTTCACGAGCAAGAAACGATTGAAGAAGTGCAGAAAGATGTCTTCATAAGATTCATCCATCGCCCACTTTCTCGGTACGTGAATGCCTTATCGGCCTCAGGGTTCTCGATCGAACACATGAATGAGCCGGCGCCACCCGCCGGCTACCTAGCACAAGGGTTTTCGTATCAGGCGGCCGCCAACATACCTCGCCTTTTGGTTTTGCGTTGTCGACGACGCTGAAGAACCCTGGGGCGTAAATTTCAAGTGGGGGACAACTCACCTCTAACCCTTTCCAGGTGTGGCACAATAACCATGTGAGTCGATTCATCGTAATTACCGGAATGTCAGGAGCGGGGCGGTCGGTTACCGCTGACCGCCTCGAGGATCTTGGTTGGTTTGTGATCGATAACCTGCCAGCCGTGCTTGTCCCCAAAGTCTCAGAACTTGCACACTCAAATCTTGGGGCATACGAACGGGTAGCGCTAGTTATGGGCTCGTCGGACTCCGAAGGTGGCCTGCAAGTCGAAATGCTTCGCAAAGAGTTGGGCAACTTGACCGTCGTCTACTTGGAAGCGTCAACCGACACGTTGGTTAGACGCTACAAAACCACAAAACGTCGACACCCGTATGCGTTAGAACAAAGTGTCACCGAAGCTATCGAGTACGAGCGTGAACTTTTACAGCAAACCAGAGCTTCAGCCGACATTATCATCGACACAAGCGACCTGAACCCATACGAGCTCGGGGACAGGCTTAAAGATTACTTTGCCGTCGACTTAGACGAAGACTCGATGCAAATCACATTGACATCGTTCGGATTCAAACACGGCCTCCCGCTCGATATTGACATGATGTTTGACTGCAGGTTCATGCCGAATCCATACTGGGATGAGAAACTCCGCCGGTTGACTGGCACGAGTGCCGAAGTCCAGGAGTATGTGCTGGAACCTGAACTTTCAACCGAATTTGTTCAAGATGTTGTAGATTTACTCGAAAAGCTTTTACCGGCCTATCAGACTGAGGGTAAATCGTATCTCACGGTCGGTTTTGGTTGTACCGGTGGTCATCACCGTTCTGTCACCGTGGCAGAAACCGTCTCCCGCATGCTTAAGGAGCGGAATTGGTCATCAAGGATTTCACACCGTGACATCGAGCGCTAGAAACAAGAGCACCGATATTCAGAGCATCGCAGTTGTCGCACTAGGTGGTGGGCACGGGCTGGCTCGAACGTTGGAAGCAACTCGGCTCTACGCCAGTGAAATAACCGCTGTGGTCTCGTTAGGAGACGATGGGGGATCGAGTGGCACACTGCGCGAAGAATATGCCGTGGCTCCTCCAGGCGACATTCGGCGGTGTCTCTCGGCTTTGGCCGATCATGATTCGTTTCTTGGTCAACACCTAGAGCATCGGGTATCCGACGGTAGTCTTGACGGACACCCGGTCGGGAATCTACTTCTCGCTGGTTTAACGTTGGCTGCCGACGACTTCGAGGCCGCTGTTGCCGAGGTCGCAGATTTGGTGGGTGCGGTCGGCAAAATCTTTCCGGCTACGAAAGTTCCAGTAACCTTGGTCGCCGAATCTGATCAAGGAACAGTCTCTAGCCAAGTGGCGATTGATGAGGCCGAAGGAATTCATGAACTTCGTTATTTGCCCCCGGATCCTCCCGTGCCGTCAGGGGTCTTGAACGCGATCTCTGAGGCGGACCAGGTTGTTCTCGGGCCTGGCTCATTCTTTACCAGTGTCTTGGCCTCCGCCAGTTTGCCCTCTGTTCGCAGAGCTTTGGGAGCCACCGAAGCTCAACGTGTTTTGGTAGCCAACATTTCGGGTTCGCCCGATGAACGGTTGCCGGTGGATGTTTCAAGTCATATCGACGCAATGGCCGAACACGGGTTGAAGATCGATGTTGTTTTGGCCGATTCGGCTCAAGACGTCAGTCAGATCACGGATACCCACGTGGTGCAGGCCGACTTGGCAGACCGGCATGGTCTTAGCCACGATCGGGACCGTCTAGCACAAGCACTGAGACAAGTGTACCTTTCGGCCAGGTGACGGCTGTCTCAACATTGCCGCATACGTTCCGTTTCTGTACGTCTGGCGGATATGGTCTGATAGGTTAAGCGGCTTTGGACCAGTCCGCAATGAAGCGCACGGTACCCGCAGACAAAGGGCTCAACGAAGCTCACGCATCTATACAAAATAAGGAAAGGTCCCCACCTTCATGACTATTAGAGTCGGTATTAACGGATTCGGCCGTATCGGCCGCAACTTTTTCCGCGCCGCAAAGAAGTCAGGCGCAGACATTGATTTTGTTGCCGTCAACGACTTGGGCTCGCTCGACACAATGGCCCATCTCCTCAAATATGATTCGGTTCTTGGGAAACTAGAGAACGATATTAGCGCTGTTGAGGGTGGCCTTGCTGTTGACGGCGACGTCCTCAAAGTTCTCAGTGAACGGAACCCGTCAGATCTGCCTTGGGGCGATCTTGGCGTCGACGTCGTGATCGAGTCGACCGGTGTGTTTAATAACCGGGCTGCAGCCGGCCAGCACCTCGATGGCGGCGCCCCGTTTGTAATCGTTTCTGCTCCTTGTGCCGAAGCGGATTCAACCTTTGTTTATGGCGTCAACGAAGATACCTTCGACCCTGAAACTCACAAAGTTGTTTCTAACGCCTCGTGTACCACAAACTGTTTCGTTCCGATGGTTCAGGTCCTTGACGAAGCGTTCGGTGTCAAGCACGGCTTGATTACCACCATCCACGCTTACACTGGCGATCAGGCGTTGGTAGATGGCCCTCACAAAGATTTGCGTCGGGCCCGAGCTGCAGCGATCAACATTATCCCAACGTCTACCGGAGCTGCTCGAGCAACCGGTTTGGTTCTCCAATCGATGCAAGGTCGTCTCGACGGCATCGCTATCCGCGTCCCGGTTCCTACCGGTTCGTTGACTGACTTTAGTGCTGTTCTCGAAGCAGAGCCGTCGGCTGAGGAAGTCAATGCTGCGTTCCAGAAGGCTGCCTCTGATGGTCGTCTTGCTAACGTTCTTGACTACACCGAGGAGCCCGTTGTTAGCTCTGACATGGTGACCTCTCCAGCGTCTTGTACCATCGACGGTGGTTTGACCATGACACAAGGTTCTTTGGTTAAGACCGCAGGTTGGTACGACAACGAGTGGGGTTACTCAAACCGCCTTGTTGACATGGCTCTCCACGTAGGGGCTGCAAACAGCAAATGATTTTCGGCGTCCCGGAGTTAGAAGATCTCGGCGATGTGTCGGGGAAGTCAGTTTTAGTACGAGTCGATTTTAACGTTCCTCTCGGTGAGGGTGGACAAATAACCGACGACTTTCGAATCAAGTCAGCGTTACCCACGCTGCAATGGTTACTCGATCAGGGAGCTAGCGTTACCGCTTGCTCTCATCTTGGGAGACCAAAGGGTGAAGTTAACCCTAAGTTCTCGATGGAACCTGTTCGAACCTACCTCGCTGAGGTCTTGCCTGAGGTGACCCTTTTGGAGAACCTCAGGTTTAACCCGGGCGAGACTTCTAACGATCCTGCGTTTGTTGATGAGCTTGTGGCCGACCACGATTTCTATGTCAACGATGCGTTCGGAGCGTCTCACCGTGCTCACGCTTCGGTCGTTGGGGTTCCTTCACGAATTCCATCGGCTGCGGGTCGACTTCTCGCTAAGGAGATAGGCGTTCTTCTCGGCGTCCGCGAAGAGCCTCGTCGTCCGTTAGTCGCGGTCATGGGTGGCGCCAAAGTTTCCGACAAGCTGAGTGTTATCGAAGCTCTGCTCGGTCACGTAGACGCTCTGGTGATTGGTGGAGGCATGGCGTACACCTTCCAAAAGTCGCTCGGACATTCAATCGGGAATTCCCTGTGTGAAGACGACATGGTTGAAACATGTGGTCGACTGCTTAAGGGCGACAAGCCTATCCATTTGCCCGTAGACGGTGTCGCCATGGCGCCTGGCGGTAAATTGTGCGATCCAGACGACACGTCCGAAGTCAAAATTGTTGGTGCCGACGTCCCTGACGAATGGGAGTCTGTTGACATCGGCCCGGAAACGTCGGCTAAATTCAGCGACATAATTGCCGATGCAGGTTCGGTTCTTTGGAATGGCCCGATGGGAGTATTCGAAGATCCTCGCTTTTCGGCCGGTACCGAAACCGTTGCGCAAGCAATCGCTGAGAGTTCGGCGTTTACGGTTGTAGGCGGCGGAGACTCGGCTGCGGCGGCAAAGAAATTTGGGGTGGACGACCAGGTAGACCACGTGTCAACCGGTGGTGGCGCCTCGTTAGAACTCATTGAAAAGGGCGACTTGCCGGGTCTAGAAGCCCTGCGAAACTGATCTAGGAGAATTTGTGTCACGTAAACCTTTGATTTCCGGTAACTGGAAAATGAACTTGAATCACTTCGAGGCATTGAAGCTGGTCCAAGAGCTTAGCTATGCGATTACTCGGGAAGACATCGACGAGGTAGACGTATCAGTCCATCCTCCGTTCACCGATTTGAGAACGGTTCAGACCGTACTTGAGTCAGATAAGATCCCGTTTCAGCTCGGTGCTCAGCACTGCCACAACGAGACCTCGGGTGCTTTTACCGGTGAAATCTCGCCGGTAATGCTTCAAAAACTTGGCGTCGAGTACGTCATTGTTGGGCACTCGGAACGCCGCGAAGTTTTCGGCGAAACCGACGAGTTAGTCAACAAGAAAATCAAATCGGTATTTAACGCAGAGATGACACCGATCTTGTGTGTTGGTGAAACATTGGCGGAACGAGACGCCGGCGATGCCGAATCTCGCGTTGCTGCACAGCTTGAAGCCTGTCTAGCAAGTATTACCCCAGAAGACGTCGGCTCGATGGTTGTTGCCTACGAACCTATTTGGGCAATTGGCACCGGCAAGACGGCTTCAGCCGAGGACGCCCAGTCGATGTGTGCTTTTGTACGTTCGACGGTCTCTTCTCTCTTCGGAGCCGAAGCCGCCGACGCTGTTCGTGTTCAATACGGAGGCTCGGTCAAACCTGTCAACGCTCACGAACTCATGTCACAACCTGACATCGATGGTGCGTTGGTTGGCGGAGCGAGCCTGGCGGCGGATTCGTTTGCCCGAATCGTTCAGTATCGAAACCAGGCGTAACAGCTAAATCAGCCAAATGGTGCTGATTATCTAGCTTCAAATAAATTAAGGAATTGCTCAGAACCTTGTTGAGCTGGCGATATCCTTGATTCAACGATGTCGAATCGCGGGCTTACTGAGGGTTGCCCGCGATTCGATAGCGCAAATGCTTAGGGGGGACGTTTGACGCGAAAAGTGGCGACGAGATGGATCGTTGCGGTTGCGTTCGTTTTGGTTCTGACGAGCTGTACACCGTCGGTTCCTTCAGCGAACCCAACCGAGGTTGATGATAGCCAGACCCTCACTATTGCCTTGGAGCTTGAACCACCCGATCTTCACGTGGACCGACCTACTAACGGTTTACTTGTGACGGCATGGATCAGGGAGGCGTTACTTGACAGCCTTTTTGGGGTGTCAAAAAATCTTGAATACACCCCGGAGCTTCTCGCAACTGAACCTACCGTCACAACAAACGGCGATGACACCGTAACCATCGAATATTTGCTTCGAAGTAGCCTCAGTTGGTCTGATGGGAAGCCACTAACATCGGAAGATGTGGCGTACACGTTCGAACGCCTGATCGAAGGCTGCGCTAAAGATCCTGACGGCTCGATCGTAGATGCGGCAGGCGTCGATGACGGCTGTGTATTTGAGCGGCGGGACCGATCGGGCGTCGACCTAATAACCGACTTTCAGGTCAAAAACGAGACCGAGTTTTCGGTTACTCTCGCATCCCAGTACGCCGGTTGGAAGAGCCTGTTTGGGCCGATATTTGCCAAACATGCCTATGGCGAGACGTCAGCCGAACTAAACGAGAACTTGCTTGAGATGACCGGCCCCGACGGCGTACTGCCATCTTCGGGTCCTATGACATTCGGGGGCTGGGCCCGCGGTCGCGCAATAGTTTTGGCTCGCAACGAAAATTACCATGGTTCCACCAGCCCTGATGCTCGTAATCAGGGCGTCGCCTACGTCTCAAATATCGAGATTGTCTTCTCTAGCGATCTCGACAGTCAGGTGTCTGGGGTTCTTGCCGGCGAGATCGATGTTGTAATGGCCAGCCCAGACGAAACGCTAGATCGTCTTGGTAACTCGTCGTCGTTTGTGCTCGCAGCTGAACCGGGCCCGAAGTTCGAACATTGGGCACTCAACGTACTCAACCCTCATCTGGCTAATCCTGAGGTTCGTGAAGCAATCGCCTATGGGATTGATAAAGAACAAGTCGTTTCTGTCCTGTATGAACCGTTGTTCGGCAACCGGATAGATCCTGAAGGGTTAGGTAATTCGTTTTGGATGTCAAACCAGCCTGGATATATCAATCACCAATCTAAGTATGAGACAGCTAACGTTTCGGAAGCTGAGCGGTCCTTAGAAGAAGTCGGTTATGAGAAGCAAGAGGATGGTTTCTACTCCCACCCTGAGCTCGGAAGGTTATCTTTGCGGGTCACAACGCCTCCAGGTAACCGATTGCGGCAACTTCAGATCGAATTGATAGCGTCTCAGCTAGAAAAAGCTGGTATCGAAATTGTGATTGAACCCGGGCCGCAGAATTTTTTCGCGGAAACGATCGCTTCAGAGCAGGCTTTGTTGGCAGCATCGACCCAAGGCGCTGAAGGAGACCCGACCGTTTGGGACATCGCCCAGTTTTCTTGGACCAGCGGTCCTTGGCCTGGCAACATCGGCACAATTTATCGAACCGGCGGACAACAAAATATCTATGGGTTTGCTAACGACGAGTACGATCGCCTCCTAAACGAATGTAATGCTGAGATAGATACTGCGGCCCAAGTTATTTGCTACAACGAGCTTGATACGTTTGCCACTACGTTGGATCAGGGCCCAGACGGGCTGTTTTCGATCCCGATAACTCAGCAGCCATCGTATTTCGGATACAACAGCGAGTTTGTTTCAACCGTTCCCATTGTCAGTGATTCGGTCGCTGGAGGACCGTTGGCGAACGCAGCCGACTATCAACTAGTAGAATAAGCGTCCACAAGAATCAAGATCAATCCACTAGATTGTGGGGTAGAGCGGTACCGCTGCAACGCTCAGGATTCATGTTTTTCTACGTTCTCAAACGACTAGTAATCGGTTCGCTGACGTTGGTTGTTGCGTCTGTGATCGTATTCGCTTCGGTTACTTCTGCGAATGGTGACCCGCGGGATCGATTGGCGACTTGCATAGATTGTGACCAGTCAGCCTACGACGACGACGTCGAAACCTTTAGACTTGACGAACCATTTGTGGTGCAGTATCTGGACTGGGTAAAACGAATCGGTACCGGAAACCTCGAGCCTGCCAGTTCACAGGGCGATCAACCAGTAATCGAGGTCACGTTTGCTCGACTGGTCAACACGCTTTGGCTGGTTGCCCCTGCGTGGGTGATGGCGACACTGCTAACGATGTATTTGTCGCTCACATCCGTTTCTAACCCGACAAAAGTGAGGTCAGCCTTGTCACGATTGTTAGGTATCTGGGGGCTTGCGGTGCCGGCATTTCTAACTGGCTTGATGCTTCAAACAGCAGTGGTTTTGGTGGCTGATCGTTGGGGGTTTAAACCATTTCGATCACAGGGGCTAAAGGCGGAGTCTCCGGTCGCTTTCATTTCCAGCGCTGTGCTACCGGTAACCATTCTAGTTTTGATGCTGGTTTCTCGACGTTACGCGGTAATACGAACAGCGGTTGAAGCTGCGTTCAAAGAGCCACATATAGAAGCCGCAATTGCCCGTGGAGTGCCTCGCAGACAGATAATCACTAGACATATTCCGCGTCTGGTGAGCGGGCCGTTCTTGGCGGGTACGTTGAGCGAAATTTCTCTGCTGCTCGGCGGAGCTGTGGTAGTCGAAATTGTGTTTGCGTGGCCTGGGGTGGGCCAGTTGTTGCTGTCTTCTCTACGAAGCTCAGATATCGAACTCTCATTGTTCCTCGCAATTGTGCCGGTTGTCGTGGTGTTACTAAGCGGAATCTTGATCGATGTGGCTCAGGCGATTATCGATCCTCGAATTCGTGAGTGGCGTAAATGATCGAACGCACAGGGTCGTTGAAGCTTGTGGCCGGGCTGGCTTTGCTTTCGCTTTTAGCGTTGGTGTTTGTGTTCGGCCCGATCCTAAGTGGACTAGACCCGACGGATCAGGATTTAACCCGCATCGAGGCTCCGCCTTCATACCAGTCATGGTTTGGTACCGACGAGCTTGGACGTGATCTATTTGTGCGACTGGCCTACGGCGGCAGGCAATCTCTTGTCACCGCACTTGCCGCTGGACTAACGACACTGGTCGTCGGGGCTGGTATCGGCGCATTGGCCGGCCTGTTCCGAAAACTTGATGGTGTGTTGGTGCAGGTGGTCGATTTGATCGTATCGATCTCGAACTGGTCGTTTGTTCTTGTCGTCGCACCGTGGTTCCTCGGGATACCAGGCGGGGTCGGAATATTATTCGGAATTGTGTCGGCTGATCGGATAGCAAGAATAGTCAGGTCACATATTCAGGCCATGTTGGCCAATGACGTTATTTTGGCAGCGGTAGTTTCTGGCTCAACGAAGCGTTCTCTCTTCCGGCGTCATTTCTGGCCCCGTCTTTCGGGCGTGGTCGCAGCTGAGCTGGTGTTTGTGATGGCGCTTTCGTCTGCGTTCGAAGCCACGTTAGGGTTTCTGCAGTTTGGAGATAAGTTGTCGCTAGGTTTGGCGCTTCACGATGCTAAAGGATCAGTGACTGACGAGACCAGCCGGATGATTATTCCTGCCTTGCTGTTGATGATGATTCTGTTGTCGTTCTATCTCATCAGTCGTGGAGTCGCTCAGCTTCGTCCGGACACGTTGGGGCAAGATCATGGAGCGTCTACTCATGCCTGACATGATTTCGACGGCGTCACCGGAGCCAGACAACACGGTGTTCAGACTTGTGAATCTAACCGTTCAGGCGCCCCGGCGAACCCTGTTTCGGGCTCCCAGGAGTCCGACGATTATCGATCGAGTAAATTTGAACGTCATCGAAGGAACAACGATGGGGATTCAGGGCCCGTCTGGTGCCGGGAAGTCCACGTTGGCTCGAGCGGCGAGCGGTTTGATTCCGTCAGCGGCAGGCAGCGTGTTGCTTGATGGGTTGGATCTGTTGGCGATGTCTTCGCCTGAGCTGCGTAGAACGAGACAGAGAATTCAACTTGTTTTGCAGAACACATCGTCACTCAGCCCGTACCATCGGGTCAGCGATATCTTGACCGAACCGCTTCGTAACTTTGGGGTCGAGCCAGGGGCGTGGGAACAGCGAGTAGACGAAATCTTAGAAAGTATGTCCCTTCCCAGGATAGTGGCTGGCCGATATCCATCTGAGTTGTCTGGAGGGCAACAACAGCGAGTATCGATCGCTCGCGCTCTTATCGTCGATCCAGCTGTCGTGATCTTCGATGAGCCTGTTTCTTCTCTTGATCGCGTAGTGCAGCTCTCGGTGCTCGATGATCTCAAGCAACGGCAAAGCGAACGTGGGCTGACGTATGTGATAATTACTCACGATCCGAACGTTGCCGCGTATATGTGTGACGAGATCCGGGAAATCTCGGCAGGAAAGATTGTGGAGTGAGCCTTATGACATATCGGACGCAGGCTGCTCTCACCGTAAGCAATCGGATATTCTTCTGCTAGTATGCGGTGGTTCGCCATTTCAGAATTTGCTAGTTAGGAACATTAGGCTAATGACAATCGCACTCGGTATCGCATATGTTCTTGTGGGTGTGGTCACCGTTACCCTTGTGTTGTTGCATAGTGGTCGTGGCGGCGGTCTCTCCGACATGTTTGGTGGTGGACTGAGTGGTTCGGCCCAGGCTTCTACCTCTATGGAACGAAACCTGGATCGCCTCACTATTGTGTCCAGCCTCATTTTTGTCCTCATGACCGTGATATTGGTCTTCCTGTTGGATACCAGCGCAACCTAGCTACCGCAGGTTCGGTCCGCGTTGTAACAGCCAGAAATTCGGACGCTCAGCTTCCTTTTGCTTAACTTCGACCGCTTTGTGGTCGTTGTTTACGTGTGCGTTACGTAGCCTTCATCACCGCCATGATGGTTCTTCTTGTGTCGTGCTCAGAGCCACAAGCGAAACCTTCGGTACAGCCGGGTGTTTCGGCGCCTTCAGGGATGGAATTTGATGGCCAGGACGATGTCCTACGCATAGCTATGGTCAAGCCAGGTTCTGCTAACCCGGCAGACCTGGTGTTAACAGATCAAGCTCAAGTAATACTGTCTGATCTGTTGTATGACGGATTAACTGAGGTCGAGGCCAATTCGGGAAGGCTGCGGCCGGGCCTTGCAACTTCGTGGATATCGAACAGAGACTTTACCTCTTGGACATTTACGCTTGATTCAGATCGACTGACCGCTGAACAGGTAAAGTCGAGTTTCGAGCGGCAAGGCAATCAACAGTCAGCGGTTGTGCGACAACTCATGTCGATAGTTGACTCGATCGAGGTGCTTTCCGAATTTGAGGTGCGGTTTGACTTGTTAGCATCCTCAGCAGGCTTCCCCTGGCTGATATCGGGGCCGGGGATGGCTGTCACGACGGAGAATGATGTTCCTACCGGCCGGCTGAACATTATTTCTGAAGATAACAACGGCATGATTCTCGTATCTCCTGATGGTTTGTCCGACATCGATATCCGATGGACGGCAACTGAACAAGATGCATATGCGTTGCTTGATTCTGATGGAGTCGATGTAGCTATCGGCAGCAGTCAAGCATCCGCTTCGGCCCCAGCGCTAGGTCACGTAAGGTTTGTAGCCATCAACTCAGAATCGGCGTTGTTGGCCGACGCAAACACGAGAATGTCGGTTCGGTCGACGATCGGTTCTATAACGAGCGCACGTGAGGGTTCGATTAGCTCGGTCGTCGAGATCGATGGGTTGTCATCGCCTGCGTTGGCGGGGTCGACGTCTCTGGTTTGTGAAGGTTCCTGCACCTATAGACCTGAGCAGGGCGCCACAACTCCGATCGAGACGCAGCTAAGGCTAGGGGTTGGTGCCGAGGTGGACCTTGAAGTAGCTGAGTCGATTCAGCGTGCATTTGCTGATTCCACGATCGAAATAGAGATCGTGTCGGCTTCCCCTGACAGGTTGGCGGCCATGATCTCGGCAGGTGAGATAGACCTTTCGGTATTCGGTTGGGTAGCTGGAGCCAGTTCAGTTGACGCAGTGGTTCCTTCATTGTTGCAATCGAAAGCTCCCGGCAACATTTTTCAGCTGCGGGATGACGAGATCGACCGGCTCCTTCTTGAGGCATCCAAAATAGGGGATGACCAAAGGCGATGGGATCTTATCTCGGAAGCTGAAACACGTGCGATTTCAAGCGATGTGATCGTCCCCCTCGGGGCTATTCGTAGCAAAGTCAGGACTAACGAGAAGACAACGTCATTGGTGATCCGGGCAGATGGCACATTGGACACGTTTCGATACTGAATTGAAGTACGGAAACGGTTCAAAATTTGTTAGTATTTCTGAGCTACGTCGGAGTGGCGGAATTGGCAGACGCGCTGGCTTAAGGAGCCAGTGAGAGAAATCTCGTGTGGGTTCAAGTCCCATCTCCGACACCAAAACTGCTAAAGAAGCCCGCCTAATTGGCGGGCTTCTTTCGATTAGGTTCAAATTTGTTGACAGGGCAGCCTACGAAGTTTCGTTCATAGGCTGCATTAGATGGAACGACGCTCCTTGTGGGTCCTGAGCGGCCGCTATTTTGCCGATTCCGATGTCCATTGGGCCGTTAAGAACCGTTCCCCCTTGTTCGGCAACTATTGAGATTGATGCTTCAATATCGTCGACTCCAAAATATACGGCCCAATGGTTTGGTATCGCCGGCATTGGCGGAGCCATCGCTCCACCAACGGTGTCTTCACCTACGTTAAACAGCGTGTATGGGCCGAACGGCATCTGCTGTTCAGCTGTGGTCCATCCAAATAGCTGTGAATAGAAATCCATTGCCCCGTTGACGTCGGAGTTCATCAATTCATTCCAGATCAACGCGCCGTGCTCGTTCACGATCTCAGCTCCGATCCGGGCCTTGGGTTCCCAAAGAGCGATTGCCGAACCTGTTGGATCGCCGATGACGGCCATTTTGCCAGCTTCCATGACGTCCATAGCTGGCATCAAAATTTGACCGCCTGCGCCTCCGGCTTTGCCTACCGTGGTCTCGAGGTTGTCGACGGTAACGTAGCTCAACCACATCGGGGGCATACCCTGCTCAGCCTGGGGAGGCGGTTGTTGCATCATTCCTGCCGCAGCCTTCGAGTTTTTTGTTGCCATAATGTAGGTGCCACCCTGGTCGGTTGGCTGTTCGTCGAACTCCCACCCAAACAGGGCGCCATAAAACCGCCGAGCATCATCGGGGTCGGTGGTGGAAAGGTCGATCCAAGACGGCGTTCCGTGGGCGTAGCTAGTGCGTTCTGGCATAGATTCTCCTTTGAGGAATGGAAAGGTCGCTGCTGTGAGCAGCTCGTTACACCCTAGGTCAGATACTGCTCGCATGAAATGGAACTACCCGATGATCCGGCTATGCCTGCGTCGACGAGACGACATCGAAATTTGAGTATCTTATTTCGGGTAACGCTGTCAGCGTGTGAAATCTAGTCTTGGAGGTGGGATTGCACAATTTCTCGGATTGCGGGAATGGCTTCTTGTTCGAACCATGGGTTCTTTTTCAGCCAAATATTATTGCGAGGGGAGGGATGTGGTAGCACGACTTGGGTTGGCAAGTATTCACGCCATCTTGCCACCGTTTCGGTGAGGGTCTTAGCCCGATCGGGGACATAGCGACGTTGAGCGTAGCTGCCGATCAGGATGTCAAGTCGTTGCGAAGGTAATTGTTGTAGTAGCTGGTCGTGCCAGGCAGGTGCACACTCTGGCCGCGGCGGGTTGTCGCCTGACTTGCCGGTGCCGGGAAAGCAAAAACCCATTGGAACAATTGCGAGCACGTCTGGATCGTAGAATTGTTCAGAGGAGATATCTAGCCAGCTTCGTAGGCGGTCGCCGCTCGGGTCGTCCCACGGAACTCCGCTTTCATGGACCCGGCGCCCAGGGGCTTGGCCAATGATTGTGATAGCTGCCTTTGACCCTACTTGCACTACAGGTCTCGGTCCTTCGGGTAGCTCGTCGATGCAGATTTCACACGACCGGATGTTGGTCAGAAGAGTTGTGAGATCGGTTGTGGCCATAGAGGCGCAGCATAACGGGAGTAGATGTTCGTATGGTGTGGACAGGCCCCGTTCAAAAACTCGGCGCAATTCATGAACAGGGCCAGCCCACAAACTGCAGACTTACACATGTTTGTAAGTCCTGCAAGCGAAACGGTGGTTGTAGGCAAAAAAAGTTTGGTGCGACTATGCGTAGCGTTGGTCGAGGCCGTCGAGGAGGCCTTCTAAGTTGGAACGCATCGTCGGGATCAAATCTTGTCCGTCGTAGGGGGCTGCAAGCGGGCCACCGACCCAGAGGTCTACGAACCCGTGCACAAAACTCCAGGTCGTGGCGACGATGTCTAACGTGTTCCCGTTCGGGGCCCATCCGTTGGTTTGGGCTCGTACTACGAGTTGAGTGAGGCAGAAGAAACCTCGCTCGCGTGCTTCCCAAAGTTCGGGTGCGTCGATATTAGCTAGTTCGAGTCGTCCTAGAACACTGAATGCCGATGGGTTATCGATGGCAAATTGTGCGTACGATTCGCCGCAGGCTAGGAGTGCATCCCGGTCAGTAGAGATTTGGCTAGCTTGTTCGACTCCGATTGCGACCTGGTTCCAGGCTCGGGTCAAGTACGCCGTGAATAGTCCTGGCTTGTTCTTGTAGTAGTGGGCGGCGGCCGTGTGGGACAGCCCAGCTTCGGTTCCAACTCGGCGCAACGTTACCCCTGCGGGGCCGTGGGAACGGATCACGCGGTCGACTGCGTCGAGGAGTTCTATCGCGGTTGGATTCATGCCGTAGTCGTGTTTGGTCGAGCTGGTAGTCGATTGAGTCCTCGCCATTGGAGAGTTGCGACCGCAGCGACGGCAGCGGCATCGGCAGCAAGTAGGAGTCGTCCCGGGGTTTCTGACACGATATTGGCCATCAATATGCCGAGTAGCAGTAACGGATAGGGGGCGACCGTGGCTAAATTTATCCGTGTCCACAGACGTAAATTGGGCCGGGTTCTGACCCAGAGTAGTAGTGCGAAGTGTGCAATCAGGGCGAGTCCGAATAGTCGTAGCCAGCCTGCGGTGTCATGTCCGAGCCATCTTGAGATGGTGTGCGGGGCCAGGGTTAAGGCGACGCCGGTGGCTGCTGAGAGTACAGCGTTAAGTAGGAGACTTGTTGATAGGGGATTGTCCATAGTTCTAGAGTACACAAAGTACTTTACTAAGTAAAGTACTTTGTACGACGGAGTTTGTCTAGTCTGCAGTGAATATAAATGGTAAGGTCTACAGGGTGAATGTGACCGAGGAAATGCAGCTTCAGGCGAAGGCGCTTAGTGATCCGAGTCGTTTCAAGTTGTTTAGGTTTGTGGTCGACGCCAGCCGTCCGGTCAGTGTCGCTGAGCTGACAGAATTTCTTGGTTTTAACCACAACGCTATTCGTCAGCACTTGGCCGTTCTGATAGAGGCCGGCATCTTTGTCGAGTCGACTGAGCAGAGGCCAATGAGGGGTCGCCCTCGGAAGCAATACCATCTTCGCTCCGATGCGCTAGATGCTTTTGCGTCTGTGTCAGGTGCGTACGGCATGCTGGCTGGCCTGTTGGTTGAGGTGGCCTCTTCGACCGAGTCGCCGTACGACATCGGGTTTCGTTCGGCAGGATCATACGTTGTTGGCAGGCCTGCTGGTGATCGCAAGCTGGTTGATGAACTGTTCCATCAGCTGAGTGTTCATGGGTTTGAGCCTTTAGTGTCATCTCGGGGGGTCGTGACTCTTGAGCGTTGCCCGTTTGCTGACGTTGCGGTAAAGAGTCCCGATATTGTATGTGAGCTTCATAGGGGGCTTCTCGATGGATTTCTTTCACTGATGGAACCGGAGTCGGTTGTCGAACTGCTTCCGCGTAACGCCCACAAGGCTGGGTGCAAAGTGAAATTATCGACTGGTAGCTCCTGAGAGGGCGTTACCTTTCGGCTGCCGCCTGTCCTGTGACGTTAAGCAAAGTGGAAATAAGAACCATTCTCACTATTATTGGTGGAGTTCCCCTTACCACACTTTGATACGAATCCCCTAGGACGGTTCCTAATGCGTAGTTCTCAAACCCCACGTCGACGAAGCTGGCGGCCGTTCTTGGCTCCGGCTGTTATTGCCCTAGTAGCGTCATCGTGTGGTTCGGCATCGAATGACTCGGCTTCGGACGATTCAACCTTAGGTCCTGAAGTTGAATCAACCGGCTCGGGAGCTCTTTTGGTGACGACCAGTTTGTGGGCCGATGTTGTTTCGAACGTTGCTTGCGAAGGTGGCATAGAAGTCGAAGCGTTGATTCCATCTGGCGTTGATCCTCACAGTTTCGAATTACCGTTGGCGAGTAGAGCTGATATGGAATCGGCCTCGCTAATTGTTGCCAATGGTCTAGGTCTAGAAGAAGGTCTCGAAGACACTCTTTCGGTCGTAGAAGAATCAGGTACCCCAGTCTTCACCCTCACCGACCACGTTGAAATTCTCGAATTCGGCGGTGAGGGCCACAGCGATGAAGAGGGCCACAGCGACGAAGAAGGCCACGATGACGAAGAAGGCCATGATGACGAAGAAGGCCATGATGACCAAGAAGGCCATGATGACGAAGAAGGCCATGATGACGAAGAAGGCCACGAGGGGCATGATCACTCAGGTGGAGATCCTCACTTTTGGTTTGACCCGCAACGAGTATCAACTGTTATTCCAGAGCTGGCAGGACAAATAGAAACCGAGTTCGAACTCGAATCGGGCTCACTCGATAGCTGCGTTGAGGACTACCAGAAGCAATTGGAAGACCTGGATACGGAAGTTTCGGAAACATTAGCAACGATCCCAGACGGCTCTCGTAAACTCGTCACGAACCACGAGTCGCTAGGCTACTTCGCTGATCACTACGACTTCGAGCTATTAGGGACCGTAATCCCAGGATCCTCAACCCTCACCGAGGCCAACCCGGCCGAGCTAGCGGAACTATCCGACGAGCTTGAACAGAATTCGGTCAGTGCGATCTTTGTTGATGCGACATCCTCATCTGATACCGCAGAACAACTGGCGTCTTCATTAGACGTCGTCGAGGTCGTGATACTCCAGACCGACACGTTAGGTGATTCCACCAACTACGTCGACTTCATGCGTTCAAACTCGACGCTGATATCAGACGCCCTCTCCGGGAACGAGTGATAGCGCGACTTCTCGTCATAGCGTTTATCACCTTCGTTCTTGGTTGGTTGATGAAATGCAACATCACGACCGTGGGCCGACTAACCATTCTTCAGTCAAGTATGGTTATGGTCGCCCTGGTCGTGACAGAGCAGCTCTCGCAGTTGGCGACAGGGCCAACAAGCCCGACTGCGTCCAGTATCGCCCTGTCGCTTCTCGGCGTTGGATTAGGTGATCGAGCGGTCTGGTTTTCTAAGAGATCCCTAAATTCTCAGTAACGTTTAGAAGTGTTTGAGTCGATGTCTTTGCTATGGATGCTCGGCACTACAAAAAGTGGAACGGATTCGTTGGCCGTTCCAACGCAATGCTGGTGTGTTTTGCTTTATTCGTCGCTGCCTGTGGGGCTGAGCCAGTTGCCGCTCCACTCCCAAATCTTCAATCAGACATTCCGACAACAACAACCATCCCTGACCCAATTGTCAGGACGTGGGTGGCGGAAGCGAAACCTCACATCGAGCGGCTCGAAGCGTATCAGACGCCGGATGGGGCGCTCATAGACTTTCCGTTCGAAGTTCCGAATCCTCACCAGTTTGGCGGTCCGATGGCCCTGATGGTGACAGAGGGTGAGCCTGGTGATGGCTGGCTCAAGGTGCAGCTTCCGATCCGTCCGAATGGCCAAGAAGGCTGGATAAAGGAAGCGGATTTCACGTTCACGTCAACTTCAATTCGAGCTGAAGTGGATCTATCAGACACCTCAGTTGTCGTTTACGAAGGGAACGAAATCGTCGCCCAGACCCAAGCTGTTGTTGGATCTTCAGTTACACCAACTCCTGTCGGTACATTCTACGTGACGGCAAAGAAACAAAATGAAGAGCCATATCTGGGCCCTTGGGCCTTGGCGCTATCTGGTTTCTCAGAGGTACACGAGACCTTTAATGGTGGGCTTCCAGTGATAGCGATTCATGGGACCACCAACCCTGAACAGGTAGGTCAGTACCGATCGAACGGATGTGTGAGAATTCCGAACGAAGTCGTGACCTTTCTGGCAGAAACAGTTCCCCTTGGAGCCCCTGTCCAAATAAACGCATAGACAGCTGTATTGACCTCAAGCCCACTTGAGGTCATATGATGCTGGTATCAGCAGACGAACAAGGGGCGCCCAATGACCACAACATCAGACCTAGACGGCGATCTGTTGAGTATCGGACAGTTAGCAAAGAGAACCGGGGTTACCGTTTCGGCGCTGCGATACTACGACGAGCTAGGTATCGTCTCCCCGGTTACCCGGGTTAGCGGGCAGAGACGTTTCTCCGAAACTGCAGTCCCACAGGTTGGATTTGTTCGCACCGCCCAGCGAGCCGGATTCTCGTTAGACGAGATAACTCAGCTGCTTAGTGGGACCACACGTTCATCTGCTTCGCTGATCACCGAAAAAGTATTCGAGCTGCGTCAACAACAAGAAGAAATTGAAGCAATGATACGTCTACTCGAAGAGTTCGTTCGATGTGGGTGCAAGGCGATCTCCGAATGCGGTATTCCTTCGGTGCAAAATCCCGCAGACCATTTCTAGATAGCGAGAGTCATTCTCATGTCGTTGAGTCAGTCAGAGGTATCAGAAACACCGCATGCGTTACCATAAAAAGTCATGAGTGTTCTCGACCACACCTATGACTGGTGGATAGCCCCCTTCGCTGAAGGGTTCATGCTTAACGCGCTCGTTGCTGGTTTGCTGACAGTTGTGGCAACATCGGTTGTCGGAACGTGGGTCGTACTACGCGGAATGAGCTTCTTGGGTGATGCCCTGGCCCACGGTGTGCTGCCAGGAATCGCCATAGCGTTCATCTTCGGCGTCAATACTTCCATAGGCGCAGCTGTCGCCGCCATAGCGATGATTCTCGGAACAAACCTCATCAAATCTCATTCCCCGCTACCTGAAGATGCGTCGATTGGCGTACTGTTTGTTGGGTTTCTTGCCCTGGCGGTGGTCATCATGTCGAGCAAGTCCGGATCCTACGTAGGGGACCTAAATCGATTTCTGTTTGGTTCGATCACGGGAGTCGATAACGCTGACATCATACGCCAGGCCGTAGCGACAATCGTGACGGTCGTAGTAACGGTTATCTTCTACCGCTCGTTTTTAGTGATGACGTTCGATGAATCACAAGCAAAACTGCTTGGACTACGTCCGGGTCTGTCACAACTAGTCCTTCTTGTGCTTGTTGCAGGTGCGATCGTGACCTCGTTTGAGGCTGTCGGAAATTTGCTGGTTTTTGCGTTCCTGATAGCTCCGCCAGCTGCCGGGACTTTGGTGGCACGACGAGTCCCGATGATAATGGCCACAGGAATTCTGCTCGGCTCCATCTCAGTTTTTCTGGGATTGTTGCTGAGCTGGCACTATGGTTCTGCTCCATCTGCCACGATGGCGTTGTGTTCGGTTTCGATCTTCATCCTCATGTTGGTTGTGCAGTCGGTTCGAAACGCCGTTGGCGCACAGGTTCACGCGGCATAGTCCGGTTTTGGGTCGGACCCGGCACGACTGTTATCGTACGGGTATGAAAATCGGGGCATTAGCCGAGCTGACAGGTGTCACCACCAAGACGATCCGTTACTACGAGTCTCTTGGGATTTTGCCGGAACCGATGAGAACTGAATCTGGTTACCGCAACTATGAACCAGCGGCGGTTGAACAATTGGCGTTTATCCGTGACGCCCAGGCGAGCGGTTTGACCCTGGCAGAAATAACAACGATCATTGAGATTAAGCGGTCGGGTAAAAGTTCGTGTGCCCACACCACAATGCTTTTGGAACGGCATCTAGTTGATATTGACTCCCAGATTGAACGCTTGCAGGAAACCAGGGGAGTGTTGATGTCTCTAGTAGAACGAGCAAAGTCTCTTGATGCGTCGTCCTGTGTTGACCCGAACCGCTGTCAGACGATTCTGGCCGCCGAGAAACAATGACTTGACCTTCCAGTTGGCTGGAAGGTATAGACTGGGTTGATGACCGTTCGCTCCGATAACAGACTAGACCTGGTTGTTGATGGCATGAGTTGTGCCGCATGTTCGAGCAGGATCCAACGAAAGCTGGCCAAACTCGATGGGGTGTCAGACTCCCACGCCAATTTCGCTACCGGTCGAGTGTCAGTGTTGCATTCTGACGATGCTATCGAGGACGAAGTCCGGGCCACCATAACTGGCCTTGGGTATGTGGTTGTAGATTCCGCCGACCAAGATTCGGTGCATGTTCGGCGAGAAACCGAACTTAAACAGCGACTGATAGTAGCGGCACTGTTCACGGTGCCGGCGATGGTTTTGTCGATGGTCGAAGCAACACAATTTGCTGGTTGGAGATGGGTAGTCGCTGCCTTGGCTACGCCAGCCATTTTCTGGTCCGGCTGGCCCTTCCACCGTGCCGCGAGCATGAATATTCGACACGGGTCAACGACTATGGATACCCTCGTCTCGCTCGGGTCAGTCGCATCATGGAGTTGGTCGACCACAGTCTTGGTCGGATCGATATTTGGCCTGACTCTCGGTAAGGGCGAAATATATTTCGAGACAGGAGCCGTAATAGTCACGCTGATCCTGGCCGGCAAGTGGCTTGAAGCCAAGGCAAAGAAGAGATCTGGTGACGCAATCCGGGCATTGGCCGACTTAGGCACACAAGTCGTACGTCTCGAAGACGGAACAGACATCGACCCATCGGCGATTCTCCCCGGTATGCGTTTTGTGGTTCGCCCGGGAGAAAAAGTTGCTACCGATGGCACCGTACGGGACGGTCACTCGGCAGTTGATATGTCTATGGTCACGGGTGAACCGGTGCCCGTTGATGTGTCGACCGGCGACAACGTGGTCGGCGGAACCACCAACACAAACGGATCACTCGTAGTGGAAGCAACCAAAGTTGGTGCCGATACCGTACTGGCCCAAATAACGGACTTGGTAGACAAAGCCCAAGGAAGTAAAGCACAGGTCCAGAGGCTGGCCGACCAGGTATCGGCGTTCTTTGTGCCTACCGCTATCGTTGTCGCAGTTGCCACCTTAGTCGGGTGGATTATGGTAAGCGGCGACCTGGATCGAGCATTCACCTCGGCCGTGGCGGTTCTGATCATCGCCTGTCCATGTGCGTTGGGTTTGGCAACTCCATTAGCGATCATGGTTGGCACCGGTCGAGGAGCGCAACAAGGTCTCCTGATCAAGGGTGGGGAAGTTCTCGAAGATACCCGAGCAGTTAACGTTGTGGTATTCGATAAGACGGGAACCATCACCGAAGGGAAGATGAAATTCGAGGGTGTTGAGCTGCCAGACGTTCCCCCAACTGACGCCAACTACCTGGTACAGATTGCTGCTTCGGTTGAGTCACGTTCGGAACACCCAATCGGAGAGGCGATAGCGGCGGCTCACCGTGAAAAACTGAATGTCGAGGACTTTAAGAACCATCCGGGCATTGGTGTAACCGGGCTAGTAGATAACAAACTGGTCGGAGTTGGCCGTCGTTCGTTGTTCGACGAGGTTTCACCTGAGGTCGACAAACTGGCGACCACTGCCGAAGGCACTGGTTCTACAGCGGTTCTGGTCGGGCGTGAAGGGAAAGCCGAAGCGGTTCTTGTTGTCACAGACCAGATCAAACCGGCGTCTCGTGATGCGGTGTTGGCGCTTCGCGAACAAGGAATGTCGATTGCGTTAGTGACTGGCGACAACCAGCGAACCGCCGACGCAGTGGCAGCCAAAGTCGGCATCGACCGGGTAATCGCGCAGGTACTCCCAGGCGAAAAGGCGGCCGAAATCAGCCGTCTTCAAACCCAAGGCGCACGCGTAGCTATGGTCGGAGACGGCATTAACGACGCTCCAGCACTTGCACAAGCTGATCTGGGTATCGCAATCGGTACGGGCACCGATGTCGCCATCGAAGCGTCAGATCTGACAATAGTGAGCGGCGACCCCAGAGCGGTAGCCGATGCAATCGCCCTAGCCAGACGGACGCTGTCAACGATCAAGGGAAACCTATTCTGGGCGTTCGCCTACAACACCGCTGCCATTCCACTCGCTGCACTTGGTTTGTTAAACCCCATGATCGCGGCGGGGGCAATGGGGCTATCATCGCTCTTTGTTGCCTCTAATAGTCTTCGGCTTAGAAGTTTCGAAGGTTATAGATCAACAAGTTGAAAGTACGTATCAAGAAAGGTCAACGAATATGGCGACACGAATATTCTCGGTTCCCGATATGCATTGCGAACACTGCCACAACGCTATTATTGCGGAGGTTTCGTCGTTGGACGGGGTGTCTACGGTTGACGTCGACGCCGACGCCAAGACGGTTAGTGTCACCGGTGGGGCCCTCGATGAGATAACGTCGGCAATCGATGAGGCTGGTTACGGTTCAACCCTGTTGTGAAGCCGGGTCGATAGGTGACACAATGCCTACGAGAACCCCAAAAGGGTCACGCACGTATGAGGCTGTCTGTCCCCAGGGTTTTTCTTCTGGTTCAGCTATTGGTTTCGCTCCCGAACTCACTGCGTGGTTGAACGCTGCTGCCACGTCTTCGGTAGTCAGCGATATTTCGAAACCGGCGGGGGGAGTATCTGGATCGATTGGCGCGAAGCCACAGGGCACAACGGACTTGGCCAGTTCGTGACTACAAAAACCTAATAGAGTGCCTCCTGTCGCCATCTCTGCGTAGTCACCTCCAGGGTGCACGAACTGTCGTTCCATACTGAACGCGTCCTCGTAAAAGCGGACGGCTTCGACGATGTTGGGAACATAGATGATGGTGTATCCGAGCTTCAACGCCAATTTCCTTTTTTTTGTGTGTTTCTCACAGTTTGGCCTGCTTCCGAACGTCGGTCTTGGATAAAACGGACATTGCTCTAGTCGGAACTTCTACTACAGGTTTGTGGTTTAGATGGCAGGTGAGGCAATGGTGGTTTCTGTTGCGGCCTCAAATGTTGCTAGTTCGGTGATCGTTAGCCCGGTCAAGGCCCTGATTTCGTTTGCGGCGTGGGCCTGGTCGTAGAGCCAGTGTTTATGGCGCGTACGGCCACAGAGTCTGTGGGTTTGTGAGATATATACCTTTGAAGACGTAGGTGACGTTGGAGTTGTTTGGGGGTTAGTTCGATTGCCGTTGTGGTCCAGCGGCGTAGTTGCCTGTCGGAAATTCCGAGGCGGTCCGCCACGTCTGATATTCGAATGTCTGGGTTGTCTAGATATCGAACCACTGCTTCTAGCCGTTTGTCACTCACGTAATGCAAGGCACCTTGTTGTAGCGCTTTGGCAATGCGGGCGGTCCGAGAAGCAGGGTCTGGTTTTGCCGCGCGCCAGCCGGGCCAGCCGCTGTCAATCTCAATCGTGGTGACCATTGGGCTGAATCGGATCCCGATGGCTGTTTGACCTTGTTCAACCCTGGCGAGAAAAGGCACCGACGTTCGATTTAGCACTGTTGGAAGCTCGCCTGGAAGCCATAGTAGATCGCGAGACAAGTCGGGAAGGACATGTGTGGCCCCCGTGCGATGGCAATCAGAACGCCAGAGAACCGAGCTGCCGAACCTGATGTCGGTACTTGTTACATAGTCCGGCTCGAACATGGTTGCGATG
The DNA here is from genome assembly GCA_020630065.1 of Acidimicrobiales bacterium. Lineage (GTDB taxonomy): Bacteria > Actinomycetota > Acidimicrobiia > Acidimicrobiales > SZUA-35 > JAHDCC01. The sequence goes on along the minus strand of JAHDCC010000012.1, from coordinate 70,930 downwards.
GTTCTCATAGACGATGTTTTGATCTTGCTGATCTGGTTGCGCACCAGAGGGCGTAAAATGGCACAAGCAGAATGAGGAACACGGTCTCAATAGACCTCAAAGCTCGTCGTGTTCCAGAGGTTCGTCTGGAAGCACCTGAACTTTAGCTCGACGTTTTCGACGTAACGGAATGAGGCTTTTCATAGCCTCGAGACTTCCGAAACATAGGAGACGGTCGTTGGCTTCAATGAGGCGGGAAGTTCTGGGGTTTGGTATCACCAAGGTGTCGCGGTGCAGAGACAAGACCGTAATATCGCGTTCGCGTAGACCAGAGTCGTAGATCGTTTTGCCGACGTATTCAGACTCATCCCGAATCAGCAGTTCTGCGACACCGTATCCGGTACTTACCCCTAGACGCTGGCGCACATCGAGTTCTGGAAAACCTACTTGGTTGGACATGTAGTCGATCACGGCACCGGCCACATCGAGCCCGGTTGCAGTCTCGATGCCTTCGAGGCCAGGAGATGAGTTGACCTCTAGCAACAGCGGACCGCTATCTGAAATCAACATATCAACGCCGGCAACCCTCAAACCCATGATTTGGGCTGCCCGCACTGCCGTCTGGGCATAGTCTTTGTCGAGGGTGATAGCTTCGGCTCTTCCCCCACGATGAATATTGCTACGGAAATCATCGCCTCGCGACGTCCGTCGGATTGCAGCAACTACCCGGTCACCTACAACAAAGGCCCTGATGTCTTGACCGTTGCTCTCGGCGACATAGCGCTGGACGATGACGTTGGTTCCGGTGCTTTGGAGTGTCTCAACAATCGCCTCAGCCGTGTTTGTATCGCGAGCCAAAATGACGCCGATGCCTTGTGTTCCCTCGCGGAGTTTGATTACAACGGGGGCGCCGCCAACTCTACGAATCCCGGCACGAACCCCTTTACGGTCGCTGACAAACGTAGACGCAGGAATCCCAATATCGTGCCGAGAGAGAATCTGAAGTGAACGTAGCTTGTCGCGAGAGTTTGTGATTCCAAAAGATGTATTGGGCGTATACACATCCATCTGTTCGAATTGGCGAACGACAGCCGTACCAAAGTAGGTGATCGACGCTCCGATTCTGGGAAGCACTGCATCAATATCCCAAATCGGTCGACCCCGGTACTGGAGGTCGGGGGTATTTCGAGACAGATCGATCGCGAAACCGAGTGTGTCCATCACTCGCACTTCGTGACCCCTGTCGGCTGCGGCGACCGCCAGTCGCCGGGTGCTATAGCTCGTCGGAGAGCGAGAAAGTATGGCCAGATCCATTCGCTTAGCTATCACTCTCTATCTTTTGATCTGCTGATTCACTCACATCACGTTCCACGCCGGTACCAGTTTCCTTCTCTTCAAAAAGCTCTGCCACATTCACAACGGCATCGCCTCGATTCACTATTGCGTCGAGGGCCAACCCGACAACTACTCCATCGGTTCGAGAGGTCACCTTTCCAAGGCGAGTCCCAAATGCGTCGTAGATTTCTCCGATCAACTGACCTTCGGCTACCGAGTCGCCCAACCCCACTCGGAGCCGGCCAATTCCGCTCTCCGGGGCACGCATCCATCGAGTCTTGCGGCTGAGCTTTGACGTCGGCGGCGGTTCGTCCCCGGGGGGAAGGTCGATCATGCCTTCATGAGCCAACACTCGCAGAACCCCGTCGACCCCAGACCGGATAGACGCCTGATCGAGCCTCCAAGCCTCTCCACCTTCGAACACCAGCACAGTCGCACCAGATTTTGCTGCCTCTTGGCGAAGCGAACCGTCACGAGTCTTTGAATGGATCATTAACGGAGCGGCGAAGGTGGCTGCGAGTTCGGCGGTCTTTTCGTCATCTAGATCCGCTCGAATTTGAGCGAGGTTTGTTCGATGGTCTGAGCCGGAATGCAGATCGATACCGACCGAACAGCGTGACACTATCTCGGTCATAACGAGGTTCGCTATACGGCCCGCCAACGAGCCTTTTGAGGTGCCAGGAAAGCTGCGGTTTAGGTCTCGACGATCTGGCAAATATCTATCGCCCGTTAGAAAGCCGTGGACGTTCACGATAGGAGCAGCAATAAAGGTTCCGCGAAGAGATTCAGGGTTAAGTAGTTCGGTGACTCGACGAATAATTTCGATACCGGATACCTCATCACCATGTAATGCAGCATTGATCCAAATGGTTGGCCCGTCTTCGCTGCCGTGGAAAACAAGCACAGGCAACGAAACTGGTGTTCCCGTTACAAGCCGGGCTAGCGGAAGGTCGATGTCTTTTCGTGTGCCAGGTGCGATGTCGTACGCCCCGATTGAAAACGAAGGTCTAGTCATTTGGTGGCGTTTTTTTCTTCTTGTTGGCGGTCTGCCAGTTTTGAGCGATGATCTTTCGAGGCGGTTTAGCCCCGAGATAGGACCGGGCCGGATTGACAATAAATTGGTGACGAATCGCTTGGCGTCCTAGCAACATGCGGAAACCCATATCGTCTCGGCTCGTAAGTGTTAGTTCTAACTTGATCTTGGTTTCGGCGACGATCGCAGAAATCGAGACAACGGGACGGTGCTCAACTGCACCCGATGAGCTACGTACTAGACGCCGGCCTAAGAGAGGTAAGCGGGCATCGACGGCTCCTCGGCCCGAACGCTGGCGGGGGAGTACCCGGAAACTCGCCCATTCAATTCCAGCCTCATCGGTAGACAGTTCTAAGTCAACGACATGAAGCGCCGATGATCGAGCGCCGGTATCTACCTTGGCCTTGATCCAATCGACGTCAAAATCTGGTAGGGCGAGCCATTCTCGCCAACCGATTGCTGGTAGCGGTTTTTCCATCCTCTTCTTTGTAGCGCCATCTTTTCAAACTTGTTGTTGCTAGTGGGTATCGTTCTTCGCGATACCAATTTTGTTGCCGCGCCACGACAGCGGTATCAGCGACTTGTGTCGCTATCAGCGTATGATAACATACGTTGTTGTTATTTGGTTCACACCGTTTGGTCCGCCAGATCTGCCGCAGCTAGGATTAATAGGCTAGGTTCGCGCTAGGATCGTTTTGTTACCCGCCTCCTCCTCCCGGAATGGTGGGAGTGGGTTTAGCTTTGCTACTTATATTCGAGAACTTGCAACAGGATCAATTCTAGATGAGCGAAATCGATCTTGGGATAGCAGGGCTAGCAGACATCGAGACCATCGGGCGTGGCGGTTCCGCTGCTGTTTATCGAGCCCGTCAGATCGCGCTAGATCGAGTTGTCGCTGTCAAGGTTCTGATGTCGGCATGGGACGTAGACGTACGACGCAGGTTTGACCGCGAATGCCGCTCGATGGGGAAGCTCTCAGACGACCTAGGCGTGGTACCTATCTACGAGTCTGGTGAGACCTCGACCGGAGCCCCGTACATTGTTATGCCGTACTATCCGGCAGGATCCCTCCAAGATGAGATGAATCGCAACGGGGCATTCCGATGGAGAGAAGCATCAGAACATATTCAGGCAGTCGCGGAAACTATTGCGGCTGCTAATGAGAGTGGCGTGATCCACCGCGATATCAAGCCAGCAAATCTACTCGTCGGAAACGATGGTAAGCCCCGGGTAAGTGACTTTGGGATTGCTCGACACATAGCCGACGAACAACTGGCGAATCACGCATCGACGCCACTGTTCACACCAGCTTATTCAGCTCCTGAGTCCTTCTCTGAGAATACTGCTACTCCCACGATCGACGTTTACGGCCTTGGTTCTACCTTTTGGGCGCTGTTGTCCGGCCACGCTCCGTTTAAATCAAAGGGCGAAAAGGTCGACATGATCACCGTGTTTTCCAGGGTGGCGAACGATCCGGTTGGGGACCTCCGTCATCTAGTTCCTGACTCAATTTGTACATTGATCGAGCGCGCTATGGCAAAGACGCCAGCCGAACGTCCACAGGACGCCGACGAATTTCTGGCCGAGTTAAAGATCGCTATCGGGCAAGCGGAACGAGAACCAGTTTCTGCTGGTTCGCTTGCTTCAGTAGGCTCGCCCACGCTTGTGGAATCGACAATAGCGTTGAGTCACCCGGCTGACGGTGAGCCGACACCGGCGGCCACAGTATCTTCGTTACCGTCAAAAAAGGCCAGCGATGTAGTTCTCCCACCTCGACGCCCTCAACGGTCGAGCACACGTCCATCGGTAGCGCCACCGGTAGCGCGTCGCCCACGTCGCCTGGAGACACCACCTAAGAGCGGGGTATCGGCGATCCTCGATCGAGCATTTTGGCAAGAGAATTCGTCGAAGTTCTTAGTGTTTGGCGTTTGCCTGTTAGTAGTACTCACCTTTCTTGCAGTGATTCTTCTACCCAATCGCCAAGACGACAGTTCTGTCGCCGGTGTGCGAGAAACACAAGACGATGAACAGGATTTGGCCGGTCCTCAAATAATTGGTCTGTCGACGACTGAAGTTACCGAAGACTCCATAACAATCGAATTTTCTACCGATGTGTGCAGTGTTGTTTCATTTGCCGGTGAAGGTCTAGATACGGTGTCCACTCAGGGTTGGCCAGACGACTTTACCGATTGTTCGACTCAACACAGTCATACGTTCACCGACCTTGAACTGGGCAATGTCTACACAGTCATGATCGAGGCTGCGAGCGAAGGCTTAGGCCTGTCGTCGGAGACGATTGAGTTCACCGCCGGATTCGCGGCTATCGAGGGTTCGCCAACGGTGGTTGGAATCACCAAATCAACGGCAACAATTGAGTTCACAACGTCGACGTGCACGGTCGTTGAATACAGCGGTGAGGGCCTTGAACGTTTCGCCGAAAACGGCTGGCCAGACGCCAACGTCGGGTGTTCAGAAACGCACCGCCATCAATTCGAAGGGCTTGACTCGGCTACGAGTTATACGATCGAAGTGAATATCTTGGATCGAGAAGGCCGTCGTACCCGCGTTCCGGTCGAGTTTGTTACCCCGAACGCAAACTTCGCGATCTCACAATTCACCGTTAGTTCCGTTAGTGATGCTCAAGCTACGGTCTCGTTTGTCACGAGTCGATGTTCACATGCCAGATTCTACGGGTCGGCCGGATCATACTTCGAAGAAGGTTGGAACAACCCGAATGCCGAATGTTCCAACCGCCATAGCTATACCTATACCGCGTTGAAACCAGGCACCGAATATACCGTCGAGGTCGAAGCTCGGGACGCCTCCGAACGTGGACAAACTGCGAAATCAACCAAGGCTTTGGTATTCACAACCGGCGGAGTGAGCGCAGTGCCAAGGCCAACCGCCACAATCGTTTCAACCAGCTCAGAAGCGGTCACACTTGAGGTCAAATCCGATGTATGTATGGTCGTTCGGGTCGAAATCGATAGCCGAGTTATCGATGTAGGCAACTGGGAAGCGCCGTCTGATTCGAACTGTGCCAAGTCTCACCCCGTAGTCATCAACGGACTTGACGCCAACGCCGAATATTCAGCCGTGATCAGAACCAAGTCTGTTGAAGGCCAGCAAGGAACGCCCATCATGTTGGCTATTGAGCCGGCCACAGGAGCGACTCTTGCCGACGCATCATCGACCGTGGATGATCAACAGGCAACAGTTAGTTTCACAGCCACAGACTGCAATACCTACTCCGTCGAGTTGGCTCCAGCAGGCGGATCTACACCGAAGGCCGGACAATGTCAGGACGGCGCACCCATCAGTGTTGTCTTTGAGAACCTTGCTACCGGAACATATTCTGCCACTATCACTGTCTCGTCCGGCGCCTCAAGTGATACAGCTACAACAACCTTCGAGATCACGTCGATAGACGGCTAAGGTCGGGAAGTTTCCGAAGACTGTCGAAGCATGGGGCTTATTGTTCAATCTTGGTCTACAATGTGACAAGGTTGGAAATCGGCGGAGACCGGCTCATGACGATTGATGAGAATACAGAGACGTTCGTTTTCGTGGCAGCACTTGCCAGCGCGCGTTCAGGCGAGTCTGGCGGGTTTGATCTGCTGTTTGAGCGGTTTGCTCAAGAAGTCTATTTGCTTGGCGCTTGCGAATGCTATTCAGAACCGGAGTCACTTGTTGACATCGTGATGTCTCAGGCGTTTGAGCAGATCAGAAGTTTCGTTGGCAGCGAACCAGCATTCGCCGGTCTTTTGTTCAAACTATCCATGGAACAAATAGTCAACGAGCGTGCAGCGTACGGACTTGAACCGGATGAACATGTGAGTTGTGGGCAAGCCAATTTCGATGAACACGTGGCGTCTGAACGCATAGTTGAACTACACGACGGTTTGCACTGGCTTTCCTTTGACGAGCGGAAAATGCTTCATCTGCGCCTGACCTTCGGGTTGAATTTGCTGCAAGCGGCTCGCGTTCTCGACGTGTCGATACCAGAAGCAAGAGCGGTGCAGGCCTCAGTCGAACGCACACTGACAGATTCCAACCCCGATCCCGTTGTCGAAGCTGAGCTGTCAGGTGCCGGAACCAAGGTATCGATACCCTCATGAGTGATGTAACGGAAGATACCGCCAAATCTTCTACTGAGTTTGATTTTGCCCTTGCCGGGCACGCCAGTACCCGGTTATCATCATCGCCTGCGATACAGCTGATACACAGTTTGCGGGAAGTCAAACAAGAACTAGAGGCGGTAACCCCTGGTCAGTTGGCCCGCCAGTTCGTATCGTCAACTTACGCTGAATCAAGCCAAGGGGGCGCTGGCACTCTTGGCGACCTGCCAGAGGCTGAAGATACTGGCAATTTTGGGGTAGGCGAACCTCCACCCGACGAAGTTACCCTCGAGCCGGTCCCGGTATCACCTGACTTTATCATCACAGTCGAAACCGAAATATCGAAGATCGATCTTGCTCGCCCGAAATCGGCTCCTTCGATTAGTGCAGCCGAGGCAATTTCGGAGCTGTCGAGATTTGAAGCTCCAGATAAGATCGGGCCATCTCTCCCGTTGGGTGACTCGGTCGACGTTAACTCCGAGCCTCATGGTGAAGATTTAGACATCTTGGTTCAAGATGACACGATTATTGAAAACATCTTGGTGCCAGAACAACAGCTTTCACCGGTTGAGGTGCCTGTTGAACAAGACTCAGAAGTCTTCAAGGGCGAACGTTCAATTTTGATTCCCCGGGAGAAAGACTCGACCGTCGATCCCATCTTGTGGCCACAACCGGAATCGGAACCAACAGCTATCCGGCCGAAGTCGGTAGTTAATCTAGTGAAGCCAGCTGGGCCTGCTTCGGATCACCAACCCCAACCGAACTCTCTAGCTCCGTTGGCTACGCCTTTCGCCCGGCCAAAGCCAGACACCAAACCTGAACCAACAAAACCAACAGAAATACCGTCTAGTCCATCGAATCCCGCTGTGGTAAACGCAGCTGCAAGTCCGATGGCTAGTCAGGGTTCAACCACTTCCACCAGACGAAATACTCGGTTTGATTCGAGGTTTGCTTTGTTGCTGGTTGGTTTGGTAACCCTAGTGGCGTTTGTGGTGCTGTGTGTTTGGCTGATCGTGAACACCGCATCCGAGCCAACGTCCGGGCAATCAACCTCTCGGGTTGACGTGGTAGATTTCGTGCCCTCAGAGAGTCTGATAGTAGCGCCTGGGGTTCTCCAAGCAGAAGATTATGACAACGATGGAGTGGGTGTATCATTCCAAGATTCAGATGACGCTAACTCTGGTGGCGTTTACCGTGACGACGGAGTCGACATCGTAGCCGTTCCAGGACAAGACGTTAAACTCGCTGTGGTCGATACAACTGGTGGTGAGTGGCTGACATATTCATTCACAGTCGATGAACCCGGAGTATTTGTGGTGACAACCGGAGTGTCATCGTCGATCGATGAGCCCGGTTCACTAGACGTGTCTGTAGACGGAAACCGCATTGGAACATTTTACGGAGAGCGCTCGTTAACCGAGTTTGACTTTACAAAACAGGTTGTTGGCGAAGTCGAACTTAGTCCAGGTAAACATCAAATTCGGCTTGATTGGTCGGGTAACGGCGGCATCTCGGTCGATTGGCTTGAGATCGGGCGCTCATAGCAGTACTCGTTAGCCCACTAGGTGTATGTCACGTGGGGCAGCGTCTAGCCATGTTGGCGGAATATAGCTGGGCATCTGTGCCGGATATCAAAGTGGCGGGTATAATCGTTGCACATCGCCGGGTTTGGCGTCTTGTTCCACCTCGCGAGAGGTCGAACATGCTTCTAGGATATCTCACCACGAGTTGAAAAAATCCTAGTTATCAGCGGTTTGATTGCTTCCATCACCTATTTGGAACGCATGAAATGGAGTTTTGCAATTACTATTACGGCCCCGAATGCACCTGCCCTGTCATCGGCTGAGTTTAAGCTGCTTGTCCAGGCCCACCTCGACGGTTTAGCATCGTCTGAAGACGTCGCATACCTAGAGGCGAACAAGCGCTCGTGGGTTGCCGCGTTGTTGTTTCTGCTGGACGAGGTCGACCGATCGTTAGAGGAAGTTCGACGCACAGTACGCGGAGCTGAGCGAAAAGTTGTCTTAGCAGATTTCGAATCAGAATCAGCCAAGATCGACGCCATGCTCACTCGGCTGGTTGGCCCTCCCGCTTCAAGCGGTTCATCTGAGGTTTCAGTTAATCATGAGGCTCAACTACAGCTGTCATGGAAACACGGATCGGTTGTCGCCTGGGCCGCAGGCCCTCACGCTGGGGTAGAGCCCGATGAACGCCTTCAGATCAGGCTCGAAGAGGCTGGCGCCAGTGCTATTGGATGGGACAGCCATTCACCTGTCAAACTTCCAGATGGCCGAAAATCTCCGTCGATGGTCGCCCCGATCGGAGCGAGCCTTGGTTGGCTGGTTGGACTAAATCAGTTGGCGAGCGACGACAGCGTCGGCCTCAGCGCCGTGTGGGTCGGTAACGTAGCAGCGCTTGCCGTACGGCTGGTGGCCCAAGGGCGGGTCGTTCCTCAACTGAAGAAACTAAGACGATCTCGTCGAAAGAAAGCCGAATCTGGTCAAGATGGTATTCCCGTTTCGGAATTTCAGGTTCGATGGATTCCAGCCTTAGTTGATCACGCAGAGCTGACGGTCTTGAATCAAACCCAGCCCGGATCTGTGGCGGTGCTTGAACGTCGGGCTGATAAAGCTGCCTTTACCCTGTCGCTTCTGGCCGACATCGTTCATGCTCTATGTGTTGAAGCTGCGGGACGAATGGATGTCCCAGCCGGTCCTCCAGACCCACAAACCAAATCAGACGTCGCCGAACTTTTCTTAGCTAATCTCGATGGTGGTTCGTTTCAGGCACCATCTCGTCACGGTTCAGAGCTCGCTCGTAAATTAGATCAATGGTCGCGGACGGTTGTTGGCCAACAGAAGTCTCCGTTGGTCCTTCAGCTCGACCCACCAGATGATCAAGGAGCCTGGTATCTGGCGGTGCTCGGCATGAGCAGCCAGAAACGGCTTCAGCCGATTGAGCAAGTAATTGTCAACTCATCCAACTCGAGACGACGAGAGGTTGAGGAAGAACTTTCTCGACTTGAGCGCATGTTTCCAGAGCTACTCCGCCCCGGCGCTCGTAGAAGGGGAGAGGTGATCTTAAGCCAAGATGAGGCCTGGAACTTGATGACCGTTGTCGGCCCGGCGTTAGTCGATGCCGGATTTGATGTGCGAGCCCCGGCCTTGTCGAAGAAAAAGCCGACTCCGAGTTTACGGTTGACCTCAGAGGAAGCTCAGGAATCGGTCGTTGGAGCTCAACAGCTCGCCAATGTTCGATGGTCGGTAGTTTTCGACGAAATCGAGCTTTCAGCCGATGACATTCGACGACTCGCCTCAGAAGCTCGCCCTCTGGTTAAGTCCCACGGCAAATGGGTTGAGCTCGATAAGGCGGATCTGGCAGAAGCAGCAGCCGCTTTAGCTGAACGAGCCGACAAAACCCGTATGTCGGGTGCCGACATGTTGCGAACCGCTCTCGGCCTTGAAGGGGCAACGCTCGCTGGCGGAGTCTCAATCGCTGGTGCTGGTTGGGCGGCCGACCTGTTGCGTAGTGCCGAGGCGGTGTCAGATCACCTCGTCGACTCGCCCGAAGGGTTTGAAGGACAACTACGTAGTTATCAATCAGAGGCCTATGCGTGGCTTGGGTTCTTAGATGATGCTGGTCTTGGTGGTTGTCTAGCGCTTGACATGGGCTTAGGTAAGACGCCCACCATGTTGGCGCATATCAGAGCCACGGTGAAAAGAGGTACGAGCCTAGTTATTGCTCCACCCGCCGTGGTGGGCAACTGGGCAGCAGAGGCACAAAAATTTGTGCCGGATCTTTCAGTAATCGTTCATCATGGTTCGAATCGTGCCTCTGGGGCGGACTTGAAAGCCCAGGTTCGGAAACACGATCTAATTATCACCACCTATGGAACAGCGGTTCGAGATATCGAGCAGCTTGAGAGCTTTGAACTCAACAAGGTAGTTCTTGATGAAGCACAGGCAATCAAGAACCCAACTTCAGAGACAGCGCAGCAACTTCGTAAGTTGAATGGTCGATCCAGAATTGCTCTAACCGGTACTCCGATCGAGAACGGCCTTGGAGATCTATGGGCCATCACCGACTTCACCAACCCTGGTCTTGTCGGAGATCGCGCCTCGTTTGTTTCTCAACTATCGGGTGACCGGTCGACCCCGGCAGACGGTGAACAGGCGCTACGTGCCCTCAACGGACTATTGGTCTTCCGTCGTACCAAGTCAGAACCAGCGATTGCCGCCGAACTTCCGGACCGGATCGATGAGCTTGACCATTGTGCAATGACGCCGGAACAAATTGGTCTATATCAGGCGGTATTGGATGGATTAGTAGCCGAGCCAGACGACGAGGGACCTGGAAACCAGCGTAAAGGTGCAGTCCTTGCTGCCATAACCGCTCTCAAACAGATATGTAACCATCCATCGGCTTACCAAGACGACGACGAGCCTCTCGACGGCCGATCAGGCAAGCTCGAACGTCTGAACGAGATAATCGACCGCGTGTTTGCGGCCGATGAGCGCATTCTCATATTTACTCACTTTGCGAGTTGGGGCGAGAAGCTAGCTGACTATCTATCGAATCGAACCGGGAAAAAAATTGCCTGTTATCACGGTGGTCTGGCCCGAGGAGCAAGGGATCGTCTAGTCGACGAGTTCCAAAGTAACTCAGGTGCCGGGGCGATGGTACTGTCGCTTAAGGCCGGGGGGACTGGGCTTAATCTAACAGCGGCGAGCCACGTCGTTCTCTACGACCGATGGTGGAACCCAGCTGTTGAGGACCAGGCTCGAGACCGAGTGTGGCGTATTGGTCAAAAGAATACGGTGATATGCCACCGTTTGGTGTGCCCGGGAACAGTCGACGAACGGGTCGAAGAAGTGGTTGCAGGTAAGCGTCGTATCGCAGATATGGTGCTGCCGAAGTCCAGTTCGGTTGGGGATTTGGACGCCGCACAATTACAGGTTGCGCTTGGAATCGACCCCGAGCTGGTAATGACAGATACCGACGCGGTTGAATAGCGTCCCGAAAGCTGAGTTGGTCTCACTATGAGTGGCAATAAGTCGAACAATGGTCAGAGTCGCCGTAAAGGACGTCGGCGACGTAAGTCGAAAAAATCTGAGGGCGCTAAAGCCGCCGAATTTTGGGGTGCCGAGGGTACCACTATCGACCTAGAACATGATGTTATTCTGGCGCAGGACGCAACGTCGGTGGTTCAGTCTCTTGGCGGCCCGCCTTTGTTGAGCCACCAAAGCGCAGGCGAAGTGTACTTTCAGGCTGTTTATGCTCGTGCAGCCGCGTTGTCAGGCGCACTTGCTGCCGCCGGCGACTTGATCGACCCATCAGAAGATCAAGCCTGACTAGTTAGGTAGCTAGTGTGGCCTCTAGGAGTGTGTCGATCTCTTCGGCCGTAGCGGGTCGGGCTAACAGATAGCCTTGGGCGGAATCAACGCCTAAACTTCGAAGCAAAGCTAGTTGTTCCTCAGTCTCGACTCCGACAGCTGACACGGTGAAATCGGATCGGGAGCCAAGCTCGGTAAGTAGCTCGACGATTGACTGGTCGTCTTCGTTACTTGGAAGTGTACTGATCAGTTTTCTTCCGATCTTGACGTTATCGAACGGCAGCGTACGCAGCCGGGAGACAGCTGTGTCCTTCGAGGAGAAGTCGTCGACGGATGTGCGAACCCCGAATGCTCGTAGATGTTTGAGTGTCGTAGATACTATTCGTTCTTCAATTATGTTGCTCTCGGCGACTTCTAGTCCGAGTTGTACACGTGGGTATTGTTGTATAAGGCTCTTGATCATGGGTTCGAAGTCGGGGTAGGCGATCTCGGTGGGCGAGAAGTTGACCCAGAGAACAATGTTGGTCAGGCCATCATGGCGGGCCCAATGATCTGCGGACTTCATTGCCTTTACTAAAACCTGTTCCCCCAATTGCCGGATTGTGCCGGATCGTTCAGCGACCGTTAGGAACTGAGGGGGAAGTATCTCCCCAAGTTCGGGATGAGTCCATCTGGCGAAGGCTTCAACACCAGAAATTCTGCTTTCGGTAAGTGACACTATTGGCTGATAGACGACGTCTAGTTGTCCGCCACTAATAGCGAGCTTAAGGTCATATTCGAGGCCAGCGTCGTGTTCGCGTCGTCGTTCGATTGTTTGGCTGAAGAGGACGCTTTGTTGTTCGTCGCTGGTTTCTTGTAGAGCCTTACGAGCGTTCTCGAGTGCTAATCCGGGGCTTCTCATCGAGTCGTCAACGACCGACATGCCTAGTCGGGCACTTAGATGATGCAACACGCCATCTATCTCCACAGGGTTACTTAGTGTGGCTATGATTCGGTTGCCTAGATCTACGATCGACTGTTTGTCGGGCATAGTTCGAACGAACCCAACGAAACTGTCGGCTCCTACAATAGAACAGGACAGCTGCTCATGTAGCCCAGAGATTGTTTCGGTGATCGCCTCTGAAACCAATGTCGGCAGGGTCTGTGGTGTCTCGTCCCAGATCTTCAATGTGATTATTTCTGCCTCCAATAAGAAGACAACTGTTTGTGTGTTATCTGTTTGGCTTTCGAGGACTGCCATTGTCAGTTCCTCTTCGAACCGGTCGACTAACTTGGCTCGTCTGGTGCGTACATTATCGAGCTCGGAGGTTGCCAGTTTGGTGGCGGCATTCTGCGCTGATTCATTGTCGTGTTCAGGTGTTGTCATCTGGTTGCCTACTGCTATGGCCGAATACGAATTAGATCTATAGGGATCAGTCGGACACTGCCAGGAATTTCTTAGTTTCGGGTCGGGTTTCGCTACATGTCGTTCATCCCCAAGAATGGGGGACTAACATGGATAACACTTGTCACAGTAGTCAATCGGATCGAGGAAGACAGTGAAGGCCGGAAAATCAGGGGTTGAAGGGGCAATGTTGCAGAGAAAGCAGCAGCGCCGCGCGTCTATCCAATGGTTCGCAGTAGCTCTTGTTATCGCGTTGGCCCTGTTCGGAACGTTTCTCTATCTAATCTCACAAGAACGCGGCGATACCGACCTTCCAGGTGGTGGCGGCCACTCGGGACGGGTCTTTGCCGCCCAGCCTTACTCGGTTGGGTAGATTTATACAATTAATCTTTCGTTTAGGTTACCGCGTAGGTAATTTTCCTGTACTATTACTTCCGCAGGCGCAGCAGACATCTTTGTAGTCGAGCTTCGTTTTTAAGGCGGAAATATGTTCTCTAGGCGAAATCATCCAGCGCGTCGTGCGCGTTGGATAGCTGGTTGTGTTGGTACGTCTACCTTTGTGGTAGCTACTGGAACTATCGGTGTGCAACAAGCGAAGGCAAGTGCGGTGGATTCCACCGATGCCTCCAGTGCAGCTGATGTAGATGCATCATTGGGTGAAGTTGACCTCAGTCTTGATGGTGGCGCAGCCGCTGTAGGTACTGACATTGCTAATCCTGCCGATAACCCAACCGACGTGGCCCCGGTCGAAGAATCCTCAGAAGCTGATCAGGTGGCGAGCCAACAGCCAGCTGCTGAGGCGAACCAGCCAGCGCAAGAGCAGCCTGCTCCGCAGAATCCGACACCTGCGCCGCAACAGCCTGCCCCACAGAACCCAACGCCTGCGCCGCAACAGCCTGCTCCACAGAATCCGACACCTGCGCCGCAACAGCCTGCCCCACAACCTCCAGCACCGCAGCAACCGGCTCCTGAACCTCCGGCTCCAGAACCTCCAGCTCCTGAGCCTCCCGCCCCACAGCCTCCGGCTCCTGAACCTCCGGCTCCTGAGCCTCCAGCTCCTGAGCCTCCTTCAAGCGGTGGCAGCTAGCCTTTCATCAGTACGCGAGCACCGGTTCCGCGCCATGGGAACCGATGTTCACGTTTTGCTCTTTGGCGGGCAACCACATCACCACAAAAGCGCCGAGGACCAGATTCGAAACTTAGAGGACCGCTGGAGTCGGTTCTTGCCGACATCTGAGATCTCCCAGTTAAACAATGCACCCGGAGAACTATTTGTCGTTTCGCCTGACACATTCGCGGTGATCAAGGCGGCCATCGATGCGTGGATGCTGACCGACGGTTTGTTTGATCCAACAATTGAGGCCGCGATGATGGCTGCTGGATATACCAAGGACTATTCGGAAGTCGAGCGCACCACTGCCGTCCACCCAATTTTGGGTATTCAGTCGTCTCCCACGCCCGAGGGGGTCGTCTTAGACCAGTCGATAAACGCTGTTTGCCTTCCGGAAGGAGTGACACTAGATCTTGGGGGAATCGGAAAAGGTGCTGCCGCTGACATGGTTGCGTCGCAGCTGATCTCAGACGGAGTGCAAGGATGTGTGGTTAACCTAGGTGGCGATATGAAGATCGATGGATCACCTCCAACCAGTGACGGCTGGCCGATCGATCTCGAGTATCCGGGCGCCGACTCGCAGCAACGAATTCATGTCGAGAGGGGCGCGGTTTGTACCTCAACAAAGTCAAAACGTGTCTGGTCAAGTACCGTGGGGGAGCAGCATCATTTACGGCATCCCGATGACGGTTCTGCTGCCGAGACCGGTTTACAATCAGTCACGGTAGTTTGTGCCAGAGCATTACAGGGCGAGGTATTGGCAAAAGCAGCTTTTCTTGCTGGACGAGAAAATGCGCAAGAGATCTTTACCAAACACGGTATAACCGGTGTGATGGTGCACGATGACGGGATGGTTGAAGCTCTAGACGGCTTTGACTCGTTCACAAGCTAGGAAGTGGCGGAGTTGTTTGACGAATACATAAACACGGACCAAATTTATTGGTACCTCACCCGCAGCGCCGGGTTGATGACGTGGTTGGCGGCCTGCGGTTCGATTCTTGTCGGGCTTTTGATGGGGTCGAAAATGTTTGGTCGGCGCCCGGGCCAACCTTGGCTTCTAGACCTCCATCGATACCTGAGCGCAATGGCCTTGGTATTCCTAGGCGTGCACCTACTAACACTTTGGCTTGACGATTTTGTTGACTTTGGTGTCGAAGAACTATTTATCCCGGGAACCGCTGTCCCGAATTACACGACGTTGGGTATCTCATTCGGTGTTTTATCTGGTTGGTTGATGCTGGTTGTGCAGTTGACGTCGGTCTTTAAAGACTACTTTCCCCACCGGTTCTGGCATGCGATCCACCTCTTCTCGTTTGTCGTGGTTTTCATGGGTGCCTATCACGGATTCGATACCGGTTCTGAGGCCGATAACGTACTCGTGTTGTCCCTCGGAGCTTCGTTGTTAGCTGCGATAGTTATGAGCACGATTGCACGCGTAATCGGGAGTCGCCAAGCGAAAAAGTACAAGGACTTTCGAACCCAAGAACTCAAGATTGCGAAGCAGAAAATATCTCAAGAGCCTCAGGAAACTCTGGTCGATCGGTTCTAACCCACAGGGTTCTGTAAATCGAACTGTAGATGTCCTAATCTGGCCGAACGTTTCGCTGCTTGTTCGTCCAGAATGGAACCTATGGATCAGCTCACTGCAGTACGCACGACCGGTATCTACTGCCGATCCGGCTGCGCTGGTCGTCCCAAAATCCAAAACGTCGAGCTTTTCACTCATCGGGCAGCAGCAGAATCTGCTGGATATCGGGCTTGTCTGCGTTGTCGGCCAGATCAGCTTCCAGTCCCGGAAACAGATCCGTCTGTTCCTGACGTTGTAAGTAAGGCGCTAGAACTAATCAATGATGGCTTTTTGGACACCGGATCTGAAGAAGATCTTGGAGCTGCCATTGGAATTCACCACCGACAGTTACGACGAATATTTTCAGAACATGTTGGGGCGACAGCCACCAAAGTAGCCGTGTCGCGTCGGGCTCATTTTGCTCGACGTCTACTCGACGAAACTAACCTGTCTATGGACGATGTCGCCTACGCTTCAGGATTTCGTAGTGTGCGTCAGTTCCGTCGAGTAGTGCGAGATACGTTCCAATTCTCTCCATCTGAGCTTAGGAAGCGTCGACGTCGGGGGTCTGCTGTGGACTTAGACGGCGGAGTACGACTTCGGATCCCGCTTCCCCCGAACTATCCGGTGAAACAAGTCTTTACGTTCTTAGCGCAACGAGCGACACCGGGAACAGAGCTGGTAGATGGATTGCTGTATCGTCGAACGACTGTGTCCTGTGGCCATGTTGGTGTTGTTGAGGTCGAAGGCAATGTAGAAAACCATGAGCTTGCTATCACAGCTCATCTCCCGACACTTGTCGAGCTTCTAGATATCGTAGGTCGTACTAGGAAGCTTTTCGGGCTCCGCTCGTCCAACTTGAAAGCCGTCGACGCCCTGAACAGTGACCCTGCTCTACAGCGCTACATCGATTCGCCATCTGTTTTCATCCCAGGGGCCTGGGATCCGTTCGAATCAGCGATACGGATAATCGTTGGCCAACAGGTGTCGGTTCTCGGCGCGAGCACGGTGACCGGTCAATTGGCGTCGTTGTGTGGAACCAAAACCCCGGAACTCGAACGATTCGGACTGAGTCGGTGTTTTCCGACCCCAAACCAAATAGCGGAAACTGACCTTTCGTCGCTCGGGATGCCTAGAAAACGACAACAGACTCTTCGAACCTACGCCGAATGGGCAGTTCAAGGGCGTCTTCCTGCCCCAGAAAAAGTAGTCGACAGCGAAGAGGTCGTCGTCGAACTTGAACAAATACCTGGAGTTGGGCCGTGGACGTCTAATCTGATCGCTATGAGAGCATTTGGCTTAGGCGACGCCTTCCCGTCGGGTGATCTTGGGATTCGAAAAGGTGCAACAGCAGCACTAGGAATGCGGTCTTTAATAAAGGAATCCGAGTTGGCTCAGTACGCGCAACGCTGGCGCCCGTATCGTTCAGTCGCTGCAGCGTTGCTATGGGAAGCGGCAGCCGACTATACAAAAGAATCGAGCTTGACTTGAACACAAGTGGAGAGGAGAACGATGTCGAGACTGTTCCAACGAGACATGCCTACCCCGATTGGTGACCTTCAGGTAACTGCGACGTCGCTTGCGTTGCGGGCGATTTTGTGGCCCGAACATCCTGAAGGCCTGGTCAATATCAATCCGGAGGAAATTGTCTCAGGGAAACCTCCCGTTGAGGTAGAACGGCTTTTTGCCAGGGTCAAACATCAACTCGGCGAGTACTTTGACGGTTTGAGAACCAGTTTTGACCTCCCAATCGACCCAATAGGAACCGACTTTCAGCGAGAAGTCTGGGCGACACTTCAATCGATCCCATATGGGGAGACCAAAACATACGGGGAACAGGCAGCTGCGCTCGGTCGTCCAACAGCTGCGAGAGCAGTCGGAGCCGCCAACGGCCGAAACCCGTTATCCATAGTCGTTCCCTGCCATCGAGTGGTTGGCGCCTCTGGCGAGTTGACAGGGTTCGCTGGGGGGCTTGGAGCTAAAGGGTTTCTCTTGGACTTAGAAAGTAGACAACGGCGGCTGTGGTAGATCAGTGCATCCCGCCAGATGAAACTGACCGCTGGGCGACCTCGACCAAAGATCCGTTTTGGACTTCGAGCGACGTCACACGATCAAGACTGTGCTGTCCTGCGCGTGCCTTACCAGTAACTACATCGAGCGTCATCGATTGATGAACTGGAAGTAGTGCTACCGCTCTGAAACCGTCGAGTTTGCCAGGCGAAGATCTTTTGTCTTCCCTGATAAGTTCGTCCGATTCCCAAATCCAGCAATTGTTGACGCTGACAAAGCGACATTTATGATTGGTTTTACTTTTGGCGATAAGTCCACCGGGACAAACGATCACATCGTGTTCTATCCAAGGAAGAACGGCTAGCCCATCCCGGCCGAATCCGGTTTCAAATGCGACGTCGATTATGGTGTCGAGATCCCCACGTTTCAAGGCTCGTTCGACTTGAACTTGTTCGACTGCGGCCGCGAGGTTGTGAAGCGCGTCGGGCTTCATCTGTTCTAATGTGGCGATGACGTCTTCAGGGTGTGCGCTTAACAGTTTGGCAGTGGCGTTTATCCTGCGAGTTGACGCCCGCTCTGGTTGACTCAAAGCGAAGCGCTATTTGTCGTGGTATTTCGGTACGTCGGGACCGATATGCTCGGTGAGGATGCTTAGTACTTCACCCTCATGAGCATGACGATCAACGTCGTATTTACTGAATATCAGCTCGCCGTTCACGTTCACATCAAATACGCCTTTAGAACCAGGGACAAGACGGAGCTCGGCAATCAGATGCTGGTAGTTGTCTAGGATGTCGTTGGCTGTGCTCACGGCACGCCCTAAATAGTTTCAAGCGGTGCAGTACGTGATGTCTATGCTGAATTCCATAGCTATGATCTTATCGGTACCTTTAACGATAGAAACGGGAATGTCAGACTCATGAAAGCGATTGTTATTTACGAGAGTTTAACCGGGACGACTAAAGAAGCTGGTGAAGCAATCGCTCGTTCTCTGCGTTCCCATGGATGGTTAGCTTCAACGTCGCCGATGTCCCGTATTGACTTGGCTGAGCTCAAATCCGCCGATGTTGTCATTGTTGGTAGTTGGACAGATGGGATCTTCTTCTTCGGGCAGAAACCTGCTAAAGAATCTAAATTAGCCTCCATGCTCCCAATGATCCATGGCAAAAAAGCGGCAGTGTTCTGTACCTACGCAATTGATCCGGGTAAGACGCTACCAAAACTTGGATCCATTGTTCGTCGTCGAGGTGGCGATGTTGTTGGTGGCTACGCCATCCACCGAAAACGGGTCGAAGAGGGTGCGGGGGAATTCACCGCCCGGCTGCTTTCTCAGTTAGTTTCGGACTCAAACGAGCTGGTCGAAGCATCCGTATAAGAAAAACGGCAAATAAATAACATCAACCTGTCCGATCTAGTACGTTTCGTTCGTCGACATCTCAACAAGCGGTATTGAGCAACTGTGATATCGCTGCTACCACAAGGAGATTTCTATGAAGTTCATGCTGCTATTTTGCGATGATGAGAACCGATCGGCTACCGACCCCGAGTCTGAGCAGGCCGAAATGGAAGCTTGGATCGCTTACAGCGAGGCGTTGGTTTCGGCTGGCGTATGGGTATCAGGCGAAGCCTTACAGCCCAGCGCTACCGCTACAGTCGTCAAAGTCGAGGGCTGCGCAACGGTGACGACCGACGGTCCGTTTGCTGATACGAAAGAAAGCTTCGGGGGATTCGAGATTATCGATGTTGAAGACCTAGATGAGGCGATCGCGTGGGCGGAGCGAAGCCCAGTGCATCCTCACGGGTTGGTTGAAGTTCGTCCTGTGCTGGAGATGCCGGTAGAAGGGTAAACCTCGGGCGTCTGACTGCGGTATATCTGATGCGAGACTTCGACGAGGTATATAAACACGAGTGGCCAAAGGTAGTTGCTACGTTGATGCGGGATCTTAAGGATCTCGACCTCGCATCAGATGTTACTCAAGACGCCTTTCTGAAGGCGGCGAAACACTGGTCCTCAGGGGAGTGGCCAGCGTCTCCAGGGGCCTGGCTAGTTACGGCTGCGCGACGCATTGCTATCGATCGTATTCGTCGGACGCAGAACTTCGACCAGCGGATACCTGAACTTCGCCGTCAGCTGGAAGTGTCTGCTCTGTCGGCTGGCGCTAGCGACCACGGGTTAGTAGACGATCGGCTTGCGCTAATTCTTGGATGTTGCCATCCGGCGTTAGCTCCAGAGGGCCAGGTAGCGTTAACACTTCGCATCGTGGCAGGATTGTCTACACGGCAGATCGCAGAGGCGTTTTTGGTTTCGGAGTCAACAATGACTCGTCGAATCTCCCGAGCAAAGCAAAAGATTGCGGGTGCGAATATTGTGTTTTCTGCCGACCGGCGACATCTGTTGACCCGGTTGGGTTCGGTCTGCTCTGTGATCTATTCGATTTACAACGAAGGACACAGGAACATTACTGGGCCGGAAGGTACCCGAGGCGATCTATGCCAGGAAGCTTTGTGGCTTGCTGGGCTATTGGAAGAGCTTGTTCCTCAGGAACCTGAGGTGTCGGGACTTCACGCTCTCTTGCTGCTCTCTGATGCTAGACAGCCAGGCCGTGTTACGAATTACGGATCACTTGCTATTCTGGCCGAGCAAGACCGTAGTTCATGGGACACTACTAAGATCGACCGGGGGCTTAGGTGTCTAGCTAGCGCTCACTCTCGGGGTCGGCTCGGACCGTTCCAAATTCAAGCTGCTATCTCTGCTCTTCATTCGACTGCTCCAAGTTTTGAAGACACAGACTGGTTGCGTATTATCAGCCTGTATGACCTTCTCCTGGTAGATAACGATGATGCGGTAATTTCGTTGAACCGTGCTGCCGCAATCGGACATCTCAAGGGTGCGAAAGCAGGGTTGAAGGCGATTGCTGACTTGTCAGACCGAGATCGTAACCGCTTGGCCTCGTACCCGTACTTTCACGCTTGTCGGGGGGAGTTCTTTTTGGCGGTCGGGAATCGGAGTGAAGCCAGAACTGCATTAGAACAAGCAGCGGCATTGTCAGTTAACGAAACCGAGCGCACACATGTAGAATCGCGACTCAACTCGATCGGCGACTGACCAGACTTCGTCAATCTAGGGTTGGGTTCGTCTTGGCCTCTTCCGGGGCGAACAGGGCGCGGCCTTCCCGGACAGTGGTCTGGGCTCGCTTAATGGTGCCTTGGGGATCTTCGTCGTAGAGGGCTGCGAATTCCTTGCTAGCTGCGCTTTTAGGGTCGTATTTGTAACTCCATTTGGAGAGTTCAAACAAAGATGGGATCAGATCGATTCCCTTTTCGGTAAGTGTGTATACCGACACTCGTCGATCGGTCGGGTCTTGATGTTTACTAATCACGTCGATCTGTTGGAGCCGGTTCAAGCGGTCAGTTAAGACGTTGGTTGCTATCCGTTCTTCTGAGCCTAGAAATTCTTTAAAGGTGTGTTTTCCGTCGAAGGCAATGTCACGAACGATCAGGAGCGACCAGGGGTCTCCAATAGCTTCGAGCGCAAAGTTGACGGCGCAATGAGACTTCTGGTCGGCTCGCTTCATGGAATAAGTGTACGTCCAAAATAATAATTGCATTATGCAAGTGATAGGAGTATGGTGAAATCACACCAGCATTGAAGGAAAAAGAAATGTCAACAGAAACTGACGGACTATTCGCCGATAACTACATAGCGGCCTGGAGCACCACTGACCTGACAACCCGGACCGAACTTGTCGCTCTGACCTATGCCCCTGACGCGATTTTTTTTGCCAACGAACCAGGGGACCAGCCGGTCGAATTACACGGACTAGCCAAGATCACGGCCAATATCTCTGACGTGAACAAGCGACTCGTCCAGGAGAAAGGTCTGTCTACAGAGAAAACAGCGGTATCGGTCAACCATGATCTAATGAAGGTGTCGTGGCAGATGACAACACCTGATCAACAAGTTGTTATGACCGGATCAAACCTGTTGCACCGGGACGATTCCAACAGAATCGTCCAAGACTACATATTTATCGGATCCGCTAGCTAGCAGCGTTAAGTCCCTGTGGTCAGGACTCCTGTCGGCTGATTTCAGCGAGGTCACAGTCGCCAGGGTTACCTGATTCGAGGCCAACCGTGAACCACTTTTGACGCTGATCAGCCGAACCATGTGTCCAAGTTTCAGGGTTAATTCCCATGCCGGATTGGCCCTGAATACTGTCGTCTCCAACAGCTTGAGCCGCTCGCAGACCCTCTTGAATATCGCCGACTTCGATAATTGGGTCACCACTGATCGTCGTGCGGGCGCTAGCCGAACTGGCCCAAATACCGGCATAACAATCTGCCTGAAGCTCCTGCAGAATAGCGTACGAGTTCTTGTTTGCAGGATCTTGTTCTTTAGCTTGACGTACCTGATCACTCACGTTGGTCACCGACTGTATATGGTGCCCGATTTCATGAGCGACAACGTAAGCCTGTGCAAAGTCACCGGGTGCGCCAAAACGGGTACTCAGTTCGTTAAAGAATGCCAAATCAATGTAGACGGTACGATCCGCCGGAGCCGGGCAATAGAACGGCCCAACAGCGGAACTAGCACTACCACAGCCGTTAGTACTGACGTTGTCGGTGAAGATAACGAGTGAGGTTTCCTGGTAGTCAAGGCCAGCATCGTCGAATATTTGTTGCCAGGTTTGCTGAATGTCGCCCATCAAAAAGCCCATGTATTCAACCGTGTCAGCCTCAGGGTCTGAAGCGGGATCAATCGCCTGACCGGCACCTTGATCAACAGCAGCGGACTGGCCGCCAAACGCTCCTTGGTCGAAGTTGATAGCGCTCGGGTCGCCGCCGCCAACGAACAGTTGAAAGAGGATGACCAGAATTGCGCCAATTCCACCCACACCGCCGGCTGCCTTTGCTCCGGTACGTCGTCCTCGCCGGTCCTGAATATATTTACGGCCTGCGTCAGCGCTTTTCTTGTCGTAACGGACCATTTATCTCTCCATACTCGCCCGGATAAGTCGGTACAGCCACATGCAGTGATGCAACTCGCACCCGTTCATCCTAGTTGTTTTCATGCCATTTTTCGTCTGGAGGGTGTTCTGCCCACGGTCGAACAGACAAAACCAGCCAACATCGCTGGCGAAAAAGTTGACTCCCGACGTTGATACGCCGGGAGTCAAACCAAATAGTTAGAAGAAGATGTGGTGGTTAAAGAGAGACGAATGCTGATGCAAAGACCAGCGAAACAATTGTCATCACCTTCAGCAAAATGTTCATCGCTGGACCAGAAGTGTCCTTAAATGGATCACCAACGGTGTCACCAACGACGGCAGCCTTATGCGGATCGGAACCCTTGCCACCATGGGCGCCACCTTCGATGTACTTCTTCGCATTGTCCCAAGCTCCACCAGCGTTCGCCATAAAGATCGCTAGAGCAAAACCGGTGACCAACGAGCCAGCGAGGAAGCCACCCAAAGCATCAATACTCACAAAACCGATAACCATAGGAACGATTACGGCTAGCGCACCAGGAATAATCATTTCCTTCAGTGAAGCGTTTGTAGAGATAGCGACACAGCGAGCCGAATCGGGATTCACCCCTTCACGTCCCTCACGAAGACCGTCAATCTCACGGAACTGCCGTCGGACTTCTTCGATCATCTGATATGCGGCCCGACCAACAGCGTCGATGGTCAAAGCAGCAAACAGGAACGGTAACATCGCCCCCAGGAACAATCCGACAAAAACTTCGATGTCACCGATGTTCAGGTTGAGAATCGTCTCACCGGCATCGAGCTGAGCTCGAGAAATTTGCCCGTCCGACTCGGCCGCCTTGTTAAGCGCAAATTCGAAACTCTTGAACAACGCAAGCGCAGTCAGCGCAGCCGAACCTACAGCAAAGCCCTTAGCTACAGCCGCAGTCGTGTTTCCGAGAGCATCGAGGGCGTCTGTGACTTCACGAACCGACGGATCAAGTTCCGCCATTTCCGCAATGCCACCCGCGTTATCGGCGATTGGGCCATAAGCGTCGACTGACACAACAACGCCGGTAGTAGCGAGCATACCGATTGCGGCTACAGCCACACCGTAAATGCCGCCAAACCCGTTAGCGCCCAAGGCGGTATCACCGAAGGCCAGGTCGCCACCCCAATAGGCGACTCCAATACCGATAACCAGCAAGGCGACCGAAGCTGCGACCGACACCATACCTATCGAAATACCTTTAAGAACGGTAGTGGCAGGCCCGGTTTCAGACTGCTCGGCGATTTGCTTAACTGGCTTGAAATGATCTGACGTATAATATTCGGCTGATTTACCAAGGGCCCAGCCCACGATGAGGCCACCAACAACAGAGATGGCTAGACCGGCTGGCTGATCGAATACTTCAGCATCGCCAAACAGCCAGTACGCACCAGCGACAGTCCCAACGATAGTCAGCCCCATAGCGATGTTGGTTCCCATATGAAGTGCACGACTTAACGCACGTGAATCGGTCGAACTTCCGCTACGTACGAAGAATGAACCAACAATCGACGACACCATACCGATGAAGGCAACAAACATAGGGAACATCAGTAGAGAAAACGCACCGCCGGTACCGATATAGCCGTCTTCGCCGGAGCTGGCCGATGGGTCCAGTTGAAGCGCAAACGCAGTCAACGCAATCGGCGCAATAACCGAACCTGCATAGCTTTCAAACAAGTCGGCGCCCATACCGGCAACATCGCCGACGTTATCGCCCACATTGTCAGCAATAGTGGCGGGGTTACGAGGGTCATCTTCTGGAATGCCAGCTTCGACCTTGCCGACCAGGTCAGCGCCAACGTCTGCCGCCTTGGTGAAAATTCCTCCACCAACACGAGAGAACAGCGCAATTGATGAGGCACCCAGACCATAGGAGGTCACTACTTCGAAGCCGTCGGCCAGAGCGAATACGTCAACCATCAAAAGGTAGACCAGCATGAGGCCACCGAGGGCAAAACCAGCTACGGAGAACCCCATAACGGCGCCTCCCCGGAAGGCTATTGGGAGCGCCTTACTCGGACCGTCCTTCGCTGCCTCAGTCGTTCGGGCATTCGCCATTGTTGCAACTGTCATGCCGACGTATCCGGCCAAGCCAGACAAGATCGCACCTATCACGTAGGTGAACGCACCGTAGCCGCTAATCAGCACGGCTATCAGTATTGCCATCACAACAACGAAGCCTGATACCCAGGTGTATTCCTGTTTCAGGAACGCTTTAGCACCCTTCTGTATCTCCTCCATCAGGTAAACCATGCGATCGTTACCTGGGCTAGCTTTTTTCACGTTCGTGTAAAAAAATGCAGCAAGCGCTAGGCCTGCCAATGCAGAACCCAAGGCAAGATATGGAATCAACTCCACGTGTCTCTCCTCGTTAAGTATCGAATTGAAAACAGGTAACCGCTGTTGATCCCTCAAACTGGATTACCCAGATAGCTAACGACCGAACATCTAAACCTAAGGTCTAGAGGCGTCCGGCTTTAAATCCCCATTTTGTCAGCTGCCTTAGTCTAGGGCTGTATTTTCCAGGTACTCCCGATCAGACGACAAAGATGCTCGAAATCTTCGATTCCGGCAGTTTCTCTGATGCTATGCATCGCTAACTGCGGTGCCCCAACGTCAACGGTGGTGGCGCCAAGCTTGGCTGCGGTGACCGGACCGATCGTCGAACCGCACGGTATGTCGTTGCGATGGATATAGAACTGGTGGGCGATGTCGGCCTGTCGACAGACTTTGACAACAGCAGCTTCGCCCAACGCGTCAGTCGCATAACGCTGGTTAGCGTTCCGTTTGATTACGACGCCACCATTGAGCCGTATAGGGTGGGCCGAATCGTGCTTGCTTTGGTAGTTCGGGTGTGTCGCGTGGGCGCCATCGGTCGACAATACAAAGCTCTTGGCCATCCCGGTTAGAAAAGCTTCTCGATCTTGGCCCGAGGCGGTGGCGATCCGCTCCAGAGTCGCGATCAGCAGGGAACCGTCTGCTCCAGTCGCACTTGTTGAACCCACTTCCTCGTGGTCGAATAGTGCAAGTACAGGCATGCGTACATCATCTGAATCAAAGGTTGGGGTAGGCCCCAACGCACACATTGCATACAAGCCAGCAAAAGATGAATACAGATTATCGATGCGAGCCGATACAAAAAGTTCGTTGTCCCGCCCAGCCAGCGTTGGCCGTTGAGTGTCGAAAGCCATCAAATCCCACGACAAGATTTGCTTTTGTTTACAAGACGCTAGCTCAGCAATGTAGTCCTTAATCGAACTGCCCTCATCGGGCGACGTTGTCCACATCGGTATCACATGATGTTGAGGGTCGAGTTTTAGACCATCCTTACGGATGTTTCTGTCCAGATGAATAGCCAGCTGGGGGATACGGAGCAACGGACGATTGTCCATGACCAATCGTTCTTCGATCGTTCCGTCATCAGAAAGAATCTGGACACGGCCAGCAAGACCCAGGTCACGATCCAACCAAGAATTTAGCAGAACACCCCCGTAGACCTCCATACCAATTTGGCCGATCCCGGCGGCCTCGATCTTCGGGTTTTTCCGTACACGGAGATTAGGCGAGTCGGTATGAGCGCCGACGACCACAAATCCGTCCCAACTCTCAGGCTGAATCCAGGCGAACAATGTGCCGCCAACGGCCAGAAAGTATCCGCCAGCCGACGACGGCAATCGATCGCCTCTATCTATCTCGACAAACCCGGCGGCGGACAAAAGTTCAGCCGCCTGCTGAACAGCATGATAGGGGGTCGGCGAAGCGACAAAATGATCGACTAGAGACGAAACATTGTCAGGGGTGACTGAAAAAAGATCTTTGGTCATACACCAGTTGATGGTAGCGCAGCCCAAGTTACACCAAGTCCAGCGTTAGCTAATCTAGTCGCCAATAACTCAAGACTGCCAGCAATAAACAAATAGCGCTACGTCGCCTTTTTCTCTTCGATAAGGCCCTCTAGAAGAAGTCGATACAGGGCTGAGGTGACCCGGAAAGCGCTTTCACCTGTAGCGGTAATAACGCTCGATACAGACGTTCGACCATCGATATACGAAATGTAGCGCCACTCTTCGGCCGTGACCAGACGCTCCTCGGCCCTAGCTGGCAAACTATGAACAAGTTGAAATACGGCGCTAGTTGACGGTATCTGTGTGGCGATCTTGCGCCAGGTATCAACCCTGGTCGACGCCTTGGATAATAGCTCTGACGTTGGCTCGGCAAATCTAACTCCGAGAGGATTCACTACGTCTGAACGGAACGAGTATTGTTGGTCAGAGGGCACCATCATTTCGAACAAACCATTCAGATTGTGCTCATGAATCAGTCGTTGAACTCCAACAACCGAATCAGGATACTCACTACAAATATGGTCTAACGCGCTGCTACCAGGTTCTGACAACGTTAAAAGATTGTTGATCTCTTCGAGAGAACCGACATCGGCAGCAAACAATACTGCACCCAACGCAGGGGCGGTCGGAGAGTTGACGAGATAGGTCTGACCAGCACTTAACCAGATCTCGCCTCCTCCGGCGAGATTCAAAACACCAGTGGCGTTTTGGGATTCGAGCGTGTGCAGAACTTCGGGCAGAGGCGACGCTGCAAGCGTTCCGTGGATTTCAGTTTCGACGGTCACCCCACAACCGTAGCGTACCTGCCACGGCGCGTGCAGGATTTCTTCAACTCAAGTGCCGGGAATTCCCGCCGATTAGTTTCTTACATGAACTTTAGAGAGGACAGTCTTGCAAAATCTTAGACTTCAACTAAAGCTGGTAGCCGCGGTGGGAATCCCGGCTGCCCTCCTGTTGATAATCGCAGCAATGGGTCTGTTCTTCTCGAACGACTCCGGACTCGCCACAGGCATGGGCATCGTCGCTCTCCTTGGCGCCATAGTATGTGCCCTTGTCGGGTTCTTCATCGTAACGCCAACCCTACGGGCGGTAAAAACCGTAACCGACGCCGCTGAAGACCTGTCAGACCGACGGCTCCCGGCGATGCTAAACGGGGAGGAAAGCACCTATGGATTCGAACAACTTAACGTTCGGCCAACCGGAGACCCCGACCTTGACCGAATCGCTGAGTCCATCGAGAAGATACATTCCCATTCAGCATCATCTTTCTATGAGCAGCAAGAGAAAGTACGAAAAGGACTTTCTC
Source organism: Acidimicrobiales bacterium (assembly GCA_020630065.1). Lineage (GTDB taxonomy): Bacteria > Actinomycetota > Acidimicrobiia > Acidimicrobiales > SZUA-35 > JAHDCC01. Next base: position 42,890 of record JAHDCC010000012.1, on the reverse strand, counting down.
AAGTTGTGTCGAACCTAGCGAGACGAAACCAGAATCTCCTAGACCGTCAAATCGAGCTCGTCGACGAGATGGAAGACACCGAGCAAAACCCCGATCGGCTCGAACAGCTATTTTCGCTAGACCACATGGCGACCAGAATGAAACGGAACCAAGAAAGCCTTCTGGTTCTAGCTGATTCTGAATCTCCTCGCCGAGGTAGCGGAAACGAAGAAGTTGAAGATGTCATTCAAGTAGCGATGGGTGAGATCGAAGACTATCGACGTATCGACATCCGAAAAGTCGAACCAATCATGGTCGAAGGAAGTGCCGCAGGCGACCTGGCGCACCTCATCTCAGAGCTTTTAGAAAACGCTTGTTCATTCTCGCCACCGGAGAAGAACGTAGTGGTAACAGGGGCACTAAACGATTCAGGCACCTACGTACTGTCCATCGTCGATCATGGAATCGGGATCGACGAAGCTCAACTCAAAATCGCAAACAAGCTACTGCTTGAACCGCCAGACCTTGGCCTCAACATGGGTCGAACCCTTGGATTCGCCGTAATTGGCAAATTAGCGGAACGACTCGAAGTCGACGTAACACTTGTTCGAAACAAACAAGGAAAAGGCATGTCGGCGATTCTCGAATTGCCAGCCGGCCTCTTCACCGGAATCGATGATTCATCGTCTGCTCCTGCAGACCCAACGCCAGAAGAGTCGGCTCCTGAAGAATCTGCCAAACCATCTCAGTCTGAAGATTCAAGAAACGTAGAGGCTCCGATAGCCGATCCGTTGGCGAAATTCCGACAAGAAGCCGACGAAGACCAACTTTCGAAACTCTTAGGTAACGGCGATGACGCTGCAGATAAAGCATCCAAGAAGGCTACGAAAGGCAAGTTTGGTTCAAATACCAAACAGACCCCAGCCGAGACATGGATTCCGCCAACGGTAACCCCGAAGGCGCCTGCAAAGTTGGAAGACGCAGTCCCATCGGGTGAAGACTTCGATGACGGGCTGAAAGGACTCCTCGACGACTCTAAGGATTCTGGAAGGGCCACACTCGCTCGCCGCCAACCAGGCACCAGCAAACCAGACGCAAAGATCCGAAATCCAATTCCGAAAGAAACTTCGGAAAAGATTCCGGAGCGGCCGACCAAGGCCAGCAGCCGCAAGCCCGAAGAGATTCGTTCGATGCTGTCTAAATACCGCGAAGGTATCAAGTCACAAGAATAAGTCTTACTGCCAGATTCCGCCGAAACTTTCCATCCACCACCTGCTCGGTTACCCCCGGGCAACAAACTCACAACGCACACCCAACTGCCGAACGGCAAAGATCTGATCATTCGACCTGAATGAATACATGTAGGAGAACACAATGACCTTAAGTGATGAAGCATCCAATCTCAACTGGCTCGTCGATAGCTTTGCCTCAGAGGTATCGGGCGTTTCAGATGCAGTGGTAGTGTCTTCTGACGGTCTCCCACTAGCAGCTTCGTCCGGGATGGACCGCGATGCCGTTGACCGGTTCGCGGCGGTCGCCTCGGGCCTGATAGGACTGAGCTACGGCGCCGCTGGACGTTTCGGCGGTGGCGCAGTGAACGAAGTCATCGTTGAGATGGAGAATGCGTTTCTGTTCGTAACAGGCATTAGTGATGGTTCATTGCTAGCAGTAATGGCAGAATCCTCTGCCGACATCGGCTTAGTCGGGTACGAAATGGCGGTGCTGGTTGAGAAAGCCGGAGCGTCACTTACCCCAGAACTTCGAGCTGAACTTCAGGCCGCGGTTCTTAGCTAATCCATGGCCGATTCGACCCCAACCCCCCGAGAACGGAAGGCTCGTAAAGTCAGACCGTATCTGCTCACCGGTGGGCGAACAATTGCCGAAGTTGATCTTCCGCTAGAGACACTTGTAGTGTCGACGCCCCAGGGGACAGCTGGCATAGCTAGCCAACCCCGTAAATTCCGGACAATTCTTGAGCTTACGTCTGAAGCGATCTCAATCGCTGAGGTATCAGCACACCTCTCCATTCCGCTTCAGACAGCCAAGATTCTTGTTGGGGACCTGATTCAATCCGACGATTTAACAAGCCACTCTTTAGACACGTCCGGCCCGGACAACAGACCAGATTTACAGCTACTTGAACGGGTCCTCGACGGCCTACAGAACTTGTGAGGAACAATGAGTAACCCTATTCCAGTAAAGATCGTGGTAGCCGGCGGGTTCGCCGTTGGCAAAACCACATTCGTTGGTTCGATCTCAGATATTGAGCCACTGACTACCGAAGCCAACATGACCAAGGTCAGCGAAGATGTCGATGATCTTGGCCAAGCCACAAAAAAAGGCGGAACCACAGTTGCCATGGACTTTGGGCGAGTTGCCCTAAGTGACGAACTGATGCTCTATCTTTTCGGAACCCCCGGACAAGACCGCTTCCATTTCATGTGGGACGAACTCGTTCGCGGAGCCATAGGCGCAGTTGTACTAGTCGACACCGATCGAATCGACGCCTGCTTCCCGGCGATCGACTACATGGAACAGACAGGTGTTCCGTTCGTTGTTGCCGTGAATGCGTTCGAAGGCGAACTTCACTACCATCCGGAAGAAATTCGTGAAGCTCTCTCGATACCAGAGCAGGTACCGGTTGTCGTGACAGACGCTCGGAACAAGTACGCCGTGCGCGACACACTTGTCCACTTAGTCAGACGGGCGCTCATGAACGCATCGGCACCGGTGGGGTAACCCCTAGGGCCGTAGACGACCTATCCGTATAGATCTTTTAGCTTGGTCGCCCGGTGCGTACCGTTGATAAGACGTACCGTTCCGGACCGCCCGCGCATCACGAGTGATTGGGTTTCAATTCGACCTGAAGAGTATCGGACGCCTCGAAGCAGAGACCCTGAGCTGATACCGGTTGCGGCGAAGAAACAATCATCAGAAGCTACGAGATCGTTCAGGCCAATAATTTTGTCCGGGTCAATTCCGGCTTCAAGCACCGCGGCCCGGTCTTCGTCGTTACGCATCCAGAGACGGCCCTGAAGATCTCCGCCCATACATTTAAGGGCAGCGGCCGTAATTACGCCTTCCGGGGTGCCCCCGATGCCTAGAAGGATGTCTACACCAGATTCTGGCCAAGCTGTTGCGATCGCACCAGCGACATCGCCATCGGGAATCAAGGTGATTCGTGCGCCTGCTTTTCGTACTCGAGCTACTAACTCTTCGTGACGAGGCCGGTTGAGAACCATCACGTTTAAGTCGGCTACTGCCTGATCTTTAGCTTTGGCTAACGCCCGTAAGTTTTTTTCTACTGGAAGCCGAATGTCGACGATCCCGGCGCCAGAAGGGCCAACTGCGATTTTTTCCATGTAGACCGCTGGTCCTGGATCGAACATAGACCCTGCTTCGGCGGCAGCGATAACCGCTATGGCGCCGGAAAGGCCGTTGGCTGTCAGCGTCGTACCGTCGATTGGGTCAACGGCAATATCGGCCGCTGGTCCTGAACCGGTTCCAACCGACTCACCGTTGTACAGCATCGGGGCTTCGTCTTTTTCACCTTCACCGATGACGACGGTTCCTTGCATGTCGACGCCAGCTAAGACGCTTCGCATTGCATCTACCGCAGCTTGGTCGGCGCTGATCTTATCGCCTCTACCCATCCAGCGAGACGAAGCCATAGCGGCGGCCTCAGTCGTTCGTACCAATTCAAGTGCAAGGTTACGATCAGGAACAACAGGCTGCGTCATCGCAACTCCTAGAGTTTATGTGGTCGGTCTGGAGTTAAGCTTACATGTCAGAGTGTGGCCGACTACACAAACCACATGCGAATTACGACATATTCCAAGGCTTGGTAAACACGACTATGCACCACTACCAGTATTTGATCACGTCGTTGTGGGTGTCAGGTCTAGCGGTTCCGTCTGCTGGAGGCGACCTGATCGTTGTTGTCCGTAACGAAGGTTCGGATATCGATTGGGAGCTTATTCATCGTTCGTCTGAAGAGTGGCACCTTGAACAACAAGTGTGTGATCTTGTTATGCACGGGCCTGCCGATGAACTATCAGGACCGGCAGTGGTCGTCCGTTCCGATGGTCGTACCCATGTCTTTCGAGGTGTTGGCAACTTAGACGGCTTCTCAGTCGAACCTCAAGAACTGATGTAGGGCTCGTAAGAATATGATCGAACATTTGGCTGCGTTAGAATTTAGACCAAATTTTCCTACTAGGCTGCTTCGATGGCTCGTCTCACCCATCTCAATCGTTCGATCGACGGAAAAGTTGCAGTAATAACCGGCGCAGCGTCTGGACTCGGTCGATCAATAGCTCATCTCCTGGCCGACGAAGGAGCCAAAGTGGGGTTGATCGACCGCACCAGCGGCGGAATTCATTTAGTTGCTACCGAAATCGAAGAAGCGGGGTATCCGGTGGTTGGCCAGGTCGCCGACGTTTCTGACAGAGACGCGGTTGCATCTGCGGTTGACGTTATCCGTACCGAACTAGGTCCGGTAGACCTCCTCATCAACAACGCCGGGGTCAGCGTGACCGCACCCATAGACGACGAAGATTACGACGAGGCTTGGACGACAACGTTGGGCGTCAATCTCGAAGCCCACACGTTGTTGACTCGAGCATGTCTTAAAGATCTTATGCGTTCTGGCGAGGGTCGGATAGTTAATATTGCGTCGACCGAAGGTTTCGGCGCAACGCCGGAAATGACACCATACACCGCGTCTAAGCACGGCGTCATTGGCTTGACCAGGGGACTGGCAGTAGAGCTCGGACGTAAAGGGGTCACCGTCAATTGTGTTGCTCCTGGAACGATTCGCACCGGTATGAATGCCGCCATTTCTGAAGAGGACAAAGTTCTGTTCGCTGATCGGCGAGTTCCGGTCGGACGATACGGCGAACCAGAAGAAGTTGCCCAGATCGTGCTTTCGCTTGTGCTCCCGGCGTCGTCGTACATAAACGGGACAGTCGTGGTCGTCGACGGCGGAATGACAGCTCAGCACACCTGAGCGTGTCCTCAAACATCCTGGTTGGCTCTCAGGCCGACTGCAGGAGCGTTTCTGACGTGTTGACCGGACGATCAAATTCGGCTGTTTGTGCTGCGCTTCTTCTGACCGCTACAACGTCGGCGGTTCTATAACTGGCAAGGCGGCTACTCCACGAGTCGATCACTTGTCGGCCCTCTCCATGGGCGAAGAACGTCGTCATTGGGCCTTCTTGTTGGTATGCGTCGGCTCCGTCGACTACATCGGTGGTGTTATCGGAAAGGGTTACGGCGAAAAGGGCCATCGTGTTCTCCTAAAGAGTGTTGCGCTGTCTAGGGATACTTTAGAACGACTGGCCTGTGAGGTACTAGGGGAGTAACCCTGTGGATTTAAGAATTTTTCCACAGAAAGAGAGCGAATCTGCGACAGATCGGAGAGTGGCCTGTGGGTTAGCAGGTTGAAAGAAAATCACCGATGTCGTTAGCGAGACCGGCAGCGCGAATCTGTCGAGGTTTCGGGACAAAATCTCGAACTTCGTCCAGCATTGAAGAGATATCGTCCGGATTCTCGGCCACCAAAACATGACCGCCTGATCGGAAAAGTTCTGCGCCGGATACTTGATGGTCGTTCACGTGTTCGCCGAGCGCGTGTCTCCGAGGAACGATTAGCAACGGTTTTTGGGCCGTTAGCGCGTCATTGATGAGTCCCATCCCAGCGTGACCAACTAACAACTCGGCGTTGCCGATAGTTGTGCTAAACGTGTCTTTGTCCATGAAACGTTCAAATTTCATGTGTTTCGGCTCGTATTCGCCCTCGTGTATCTGAGCGATCCATTCCTGATCAGGGTTATCGGCCGCGATCCGATCACATGCCTGAATGAGTCGATCAAACGGATAGAGACTGCCAACAGCAACGAAGATCACAGAAGCTCACCTGCATAGGAAACGTTGTCATACTTGTCGGCGACCGATGGCCATTGGGCGTAGCAGCGGTCGGCAAACCGTCTGACCAAGTTGCCGCTCATCGAAAGTTCCTCCATCTGGGCAACGCTATCGATCCACACGACCTTGCCGCCAAAGAGTTTGACGAAAATACATACCATTGCTAATGGAAGTGAACCTGTCGTGACGATGACGTCGGGTCTATTCCTCACCGCGAACCAGAATGCTCTGCCAAATACGCCCACAGCGGCCCACGGCTTGAATCGGTGGCATTCACCGATAACGGTTGTAGGGCCAAGTCGTTCGAACTGTGGGCGCAAAATTTCGAGTGTTGTAACCGCAAAGGTAGCCTCGGGCCACGACTCGGCATGGGCAAGCAACTGCATCAATTCGTTGGTGTGACCACCTGAGGAAGCACCGACACAGAGCCTGATGTCAGATCGTATATTGTGGCCGGAGGAGGCGCCTTCCATTAGGCGGCCGAAGCTCGTGTCGAATCAAACTCGGTGATAAGACTGACCGTAGAGGAAATATTTGCATCGGAGGAAGCTCCAAATACTATCGACTCAATCAATGGGCGCTCACAAACCCATTCCAACGCCTCAGCTGGGGGAATAGCACCTGAAGCGAGAACCGACATAGCTACACAACGAACTGGTTTCTCTTCGAGTTTGCGGTCGTATGCTTCGATACCGCCAGACATGCGGAAACCGATCTTGTTGTAGTTGCAGGCAATGATCGGGTTCGTGATGTCGACTGACTCGAGAGCGTCGACCATGGCCGGCATATTCATAGAGAAAAACCCTGCCTCAGCCTCGTACTTTTCGTTCACGTATTGAACGAAGTCGGCGAAGATCTGATAGTTACCGAGCCCCAATAGGAGATCGGCAACAACGTTTTGGAGAAACACGACTGGTGTATCGACGTTGGCAAATCGCGCCATTTCGGCGTCGACAAGCATCCGCATCAGCTGGCCGACGTCCCGTCCAACGGCAGATTTGGCGCCGCGCACCATCGCTTCCATAACACCGCCGGGGGCAACAGCTTTGATGGTGTCGATGACACCAAGCTCGCCGACCATGTTGTTGTATTTGTGGGCATACGGCATGCCGGGTAGAAATTTGAAGCCCTCGTAGCGATCTGGGTTTGCGGCCACGTGGTCAGCAATTTTGCCGATCTCGTCGTGGGTGGTGCACATAAAACTGCGGATGCCACGATCGTAGGCGTTGTCAAGAACTTTGATAATTGATTCAGTGTCGCGGAACCGCATCTGCTGAGAGCGGGCTTTTTCTTCCGACATGTGGTTGACCCCAAAGAACTGGTTGTCACCAAAAAGAATACGATCGATGGGGGTCATACTCGGTCCTTGAGTTTTCTGAAGATGCCCTTGCTGGCTTTGGTGCCAGCGGGTTCGGCTTGTGTGGTTGGGTCGGCAACAATGGGGCCTGTTTCGTGAAGACGAGCGATCTCCTCGACGATGTGGTCGGCCTGAGCGGCGGTTGTGAACGTACCCGCTTGTGGGCTTGGGTTACCACCAATCGCAGCTGCAAAGGCGTCGATCTGCGAAGAGTACTCTTCGCCTCGAATGTAGAAGTCGACCGGTTCTTGGAGTTCGGTGATGTAGCGGATGTTCCACCCATCTTCGAACTTCTCGAAGCTGTGCCCTGGTTTGAGGTAGAGGCGGCATTCTTGTCGATCAGCGAAAATCTTGCCATGTGTTCCGTAGATGGTTACCGAGGTGGACATCTTTCGGTACGACTCGTCGCTCCAGTTAGTCTCGAGAGTGCCGACGGCACCGTCAGAATATCCGAACAGGGCGTACACGGAGTCCTCAACATCGGTTGAGTGAACTTGACCTAGACGACCACTGACAACCTCGTCAGGTGGGCCGGCTACGAAATTCATGAGGTCGATGACGTGACACGCATAGTCGTGAAGACAGCCTCCACCCTCTGTTTTTTTTGCTCGCCAGGTTCGGCCTCCTCCGTCTGCTTTGGTCACAACTTGACCAAATGCTCGGCCGTCAATGTGGTGAACACGTCCGATTGCGCCTGCTTCAACCAGTCTGGCGGTTTCGCGGAATGTGCCAATAAAACGGTTGTGGTAGCCGACTTGGTTGGCTAAACCTTTACGTTCAGCCAGTTCTGCGAGCTCGCGAGACTGTGCAGTTGTCAGCGTTAGCGGCTTTTCGACGAACACCGACAGATCATTTTCGAGCGCCGTCTTTGCCAGATTGAAGTGGGAAGATGTTGGTGTCGAGATGATCACCGCATCAAGGTTCGCCTCTTCGATCATGGTGTCGAAGCTCTTATACGTGTCGACACCTACCTGGGAGCGAACTCCGGCGAGCATAAATGCTTGACTATCGCACACGGCGACACAATCAAGTTCGGGATGGGCACGAACTAAAGCGAGGTGGGAGAGACCCATCTTCCCAACGCCAACAAGACCAATACGATGCATTTCGACACCATACCGATTAGGTGCGCTTGGACCAATGAGTCTGCCTGCCTATTCAACGAAAGGAGACATTCGACACGGGCTATTTAGGATGAACTTGCGGTTAGGAGTAACTAAAGGCACATCTTATTTACTGCTCGTAATTGGCTTCGATTCGAGAACTCGCTGCAGAAGTTCTATTTCGTCGGTTATGATCCCGTCGACCCCAATGCTGATCGCTTGTTGTAATTCCTGTTCTGTGTTTGGTGTCCAGAGATGGACTTGAAGGCCAGCTTGTTGGACGCGTTGGACAAACCATTTCGCCAAACGCCTAGCTCGAAGGATGTTCGGAATCTGCACGCATGCATAACGTGATGGTCGTCTTGGGGCCAGAATTGCTCGAACGAGCACCCAAGGGATGGCCGACCAACCAGGTGAGGTACATAAGCGAGGGCCGACAAGCCGCTGCATCGCTCGGACTCTACTACTCGAAAAGGACCCGATACAAACTCGGTCAACCGATTCAGTGTTCTGAAGTATGGATGCTAACGGGGAAACCGCACGGGACGTTTTTGGATCGATGTTGAACTTCAGGTCTGGAAATTGCTCTAAGACCTCGTCTAATCGAGGAATGGTTCCGCCGCCTCGAAGTTCAATGTCCTTAATTTCAGCCCAGGTGAGGTCTGATATGTAGTCTGGTCGCCCTGCGAGGCGATTGAGTGTGGAATCGTGAAAGACAACGACGACGTTGTCTCTAGTAAGTTGCACATCTACCTCTATATAACAGTATCCAATAGCCTGGGCGGCCCTAAAAGCTTCGAGCGTGTTCTCAGTGGCCATATTGCCGCCTCTATGGGCGAGTGAAAGTGGTAACACATTGGTGTTAAGAAACGGCCATTCCATGTGAGTAGGTTATTTCACATAACGACGTTCAGTGAAATCTGATATCAAATTTCCCCGTATCCCCAGATAAAGCAGGGTGGATCTGTTTTCTAGATGGGGTTACAGCTAATGAGATATCGATCCGAACTACTAATTTAGGCTGATCTGGACTAATTTTAAGCGTTGGCAGCGGGGCGGCCGAAGTAGAAGCTTGTGGCAACGTGGCGGGAAGTAAATGATTCCACAAATTGAGCGACTGAACGAACTAGTATCCAACGCAGATGGACGCCTCGACGCGGTAATGGCAACGGTAGCTTCAATTGCCGAGGACGCCCCGACTGAAGAGTCTGTGGCTAGGTCGCTAGATCAATTAGCCGAGAACGCCCCTAACGATGTTGATTTGCCGGGGCTCTTGATTCATTTCTTCGGTGAGGAGACCTTCGCTGGAGACAAGGCCGGATACTACAACCCCAGCAACTCTCTTGTGCACCGGGTTCTCAGCCGGCGCCTAGGAAACCCCTTATCCCTGGCTTCGATCGTATTCGAGGTTGCACGACGCATTGGTATCGAATCCAGTGTGGTCGGTCTACCCGGACACGTTCTAATAGGGGATGGCTTGCACCCTATTCGCTGGTTCGACCCATTTTCGAACGGATCTGAACTCGATATCGAATCGTGCGCTCAGCTATTTTCAATACTGAATCCCCAGCAAGAGTTCTCGGTTTCGATGTTGGACTCGCTTGATGCCCGAGCGGTCTCTCGCCGGATGCTTATGAACCTTAGGGTGTCATACCTCCGCACGGGTGAAGTCTCGCAACTGGTGAAGGTCTTAACGTTGAGGGCCAATATGTCGGAAACCTCTGAGCAGGAACAAGTTGAACTCGCCGACATGTTGAACGCTCTTGGTCGCTACGAGTTGGCGGCTGTCCAACGCGAACATTTGGCGGCCACATTCCCACAAAACGCTGACATTCACCTTCAAGCTGCGACGAAACATCGGTATCGTCGTAACTGATGATCGATAGAGAAATAAAGAGATGCCTAGGTCAGATGATCAAGGGCGTTCAAATCGTGGCTGCTACCGACGGCGAACTTACCCGGGCGTACACGTCGCATTGGGTGACCCAAGTTTCGTTTGATGAGCCGATTGTGTTGGCTTCGGTTAGCCCGAAACATGACACGTATCCGTTGATGAGAGAGCAAGGTTGGTTTACGGTTTCGCTTTTGGCGTCCGATCAGATCAGCGAAGGGCAGTACTTCTCCTACCCGGGTCATAAATTCAAGTATGTCGCCCCTGAGTACATCGCATTCAGCGATACGGGCGAACCATATGTCCCGAACTCAATTGCGTGGTTTCGATGCGAGATATTTGACCGTATCGAGAGGTTTGATCATGATTTGTTCTTAGCGACGGTCGAGACCGTTTCGGAAGGTCGACTTAAAGCGCCACCATTGCTGTATTCGGCCCGTCATGGATGGCGTGTTACCGGTGACAACGCCCGAGAAAAGGGCCGATCGGTGCGTGACGAGTTACTCGCACGGGTGGCTGAATCAGAAGAAACGTAAGCCTCAAACCTCTCCATCTAAAAATGTGATGTGAGGTATAGTTGTGAACTATATTCTGGATGCGCAACTACGTCACATACCGGGATGTGGGCGCTCTGTGTTGAACCGGGGTTGATACCCTGACAGCTATGTCTAGGTGCACAAAAATAATTGCCACAATCGGTCCTGCTTCTTCGGACGAAGCCACTATGAAGGCTATGGTCGAAGCAGGAATGGACGTGGCCCGTCTTAACCTCTCGCATGGTTCTGTCGATGACTCAATTGAGCGACTCAAACAGCTACGAAAAATATCGGCCACCCTCGGTCGAGAGGTCGGCGTCATGGCCGACTTGCCTGGACCAAAAGTCCGTATCGGAAAAGTTGAGCCCGCACTCGAAATTCAGGTCGACGACCATATCGACCTCGTTCCCGGTCACGAACCGAGCAAGAAGGGGACGTTCACAGTCGACTACGAACGACTACTTATAGACGTTCGTGTCGGAGACCGACTGTCAATTGGTGACGGATCAATGATTCTCGAGGTCGTCGAGAGTACACCAAATGCGCTCAAGAGCAAAGTCTTGTACGGGGGAATAGTTCAAGGTCGTCCCGGCCTGCACATCCCATCCGACCGACTTCAGCTGACCACACCAACACCACATGACCTGAAGTTGCTCGACGCTATGGTCGAAAACGACATCGACATGGTTGCGTTATCGTTTGTCCGATCCGCACATGATGTTCGTCGAGTGGGCTTAGAACCAGCTCCACGAGGACCTTTAGTAGTCGCCAAGATCGAAACCAAAGCGGCAATCGAAAACCTCGATGCGATTATCTCGGAGTCAGGCGCAATCATGGTCGCACGTGGCGACTTGGGTACCGAATGCAGCCTCCATCAGCTGCCGCACCTACAAAAAGACATTATCGCCCGCTGTGTCGCCCTCGGACGACCGGCAATCACGGCGACACAAATGTTGGAGTCGATGATCAAGGCACCCGCCCCGACTCGAGCAGAAGCGTCCGACGTTGCCAACGCCGTATTCGACGGGACATCGGCCGTAATGCTTTCGGGAGAAACCGCAATCGGCCACGACCCAGCACACGTTATCGCAACAATGGCTCAGATCGCAGAAGAAGCCGACCGAAAGTTCAACTACGACGGTTGGGCTCGCAATCTGAAGCGTTCAGGCATGTTAGAACCACAAAGTGAAGATGCAGCCGTCACCGACACGATGACATTGGCCACCTGGGAAGCGGCACGATCGATAAACGCTTCAGCCATCGTTTGTATCACCCGTTCCGGGTTTACGGTTCGAGCAATCGCCCGTTTCCGTCCTGACACTCCAATTCTGGCCTTCAGCCCAGAAGACCGAACCCTACGTCAGCTCACGATGAGTTGGGGTGCAAACCCAATGAAGATCGACCGTATCGACGACAACCGGACCACTGTTGAAGAAGTTCTCGCCCTAGCCAAGGCACAAGGCCACATACGTAGCGGTGACACCGTTGCAGTGTTAGCAGGCATGGACGGCAAAAGCGCAGCGACCGACAGTCTACGATTGGTACGTTGCCCGTAAGACTTCCTATGCCGGTGTGCACCGGAGTTCACGTGCACACCGGTGTTTGCTTCGAGTAAGATACCAACGTGTCTAACATATCCTTTAGCCCAAGTGGCGTTCCAGAAACCGTTCTAACGGCAGAGGCGCCCGATGCGCTTGCTGCGCTGTCTGAAGCTCTAACCAAGCCGGAGGCGGAACAGCGAGATGCTGTGTCAGCGGTTGTAGCTACATGGCCCACGTTTTTGGATGCTTGGGCTCATCTCGGCAAATTGGCCCGAGACGACGTAGAGGCATATTCAGCGTACCGAGTCGGCTATCACCGAGGTCTAGACCGCCTCCGTCAAAGCGGCTGGCGAGGCTCAGGGTACGTTAAATGGGATCACGAAACCAACCGAGGTTTCTTGAGGGCTCTTCGCGGGTTAGAAATATCGGCCAAAGCTATACAAGAAGACGACGAGGCCGAGCGTTGCAGACTCTTTCTGTTACAGCTCGACCCTCAATGGCAATCGGCCAACTGGCCGTAAGGAACTTGAGCATTCCGAACTCGCATACAATAATGGGCGCGGTTCTTTGTGGGGGACAATCCCAAAGATTTGGGTCCGACAAAGCGACCGCACAGCTCTCAGGCGGGTCGTATCTCGGTGGCGTCGCGGTTAGAGCTTTGAGAGACGCTGGCGTGGACCCAGTTGTCGCTGTCGGCGGAAACACGAGTGCCAAACTCGGGGTACCCACCGTTGCCGACCGTTGGCCTAACGCCGGACCGCTCGCCGGTCTTGCCTCTGTCTTGCTCTACGCAACTCAAGACCACGTCATCGTGACTCCTTGTGATGTGCCGCTTTTGCAGGCCGAACATATCACTCCGCTGATCGACAACATCGATGGACAATCCGCAGTGATTGCACAAATCGACGGCAAAGCAGAACCTATCCTCGGGATATGGCCACGCTCATGGGGCAAGCGGCTCGTCCCCGATATACGAGCGGGCAAAACTCGCCTCCGCGATATTCTCGATGTCGGTCCATACAACCTGGTTCCAGTGCCAGCAGAAGCGGTAGCCGACGCCGATACGCCCGAAAAACTGATCACCCTCACCCAGATCGACCATAATGCCAGTCCGGAAGCCTCATCTGAGGCCGGACAGTCTAGGATACGCAACCGTGTTTGAACATATTGTCACCCAGCAACGAGCAGAAGACGCTTTAGTGTCAGCGGCTCAGTCCGAGCGTTATGCCATCGATACCGAGTTTCACCGAGAAAAGACGTACTACCCGCAGATAGCGTTGGTACAGCTAGCTTGGGAAGACAACGTGGTTCTAATCGATCCACTAGCCGTTGACTTGATGCCCTTTGGCGATCTGCTCAAAGGAGACGGCTTGTGTGTGCTCCACGCTGGTGTGCAAGATCTTGAAGTCCTCGAACTGGCTTGTGGTGAAATACCATCCCGAGTTTTCGATACGCAACTTGCGGCAGGTTTTCTTGGCCTTTCAACCGCATCTTTAGCAAGCCTTCTCGATCGCTACATGAATATTACACTCGCCAAAGGTGATCGATTGACCGATTGGTTACATCGACCGTTAAGCGACGACCAACTCACATACGCAGCCGCCGATGTAGACAACTTGTTGGAGTTGGCGCGAATCCTCGAAACAGAGCTCGAAGCGTTGGGTAGGGTCCAGTGGGCGCTCGACGAAAGTGCTCTAATGCGGGCGAAACCAACAAGACGGCCACCCGAAGAGGCAATCAACCGAATAAAAGAAGCTCGTTCCTTGAAGGGTAGTGCCCGTCAAGTAGCAGCAGCGATTGCCACATGGCGTGAGATTAAGGCATCTGAAATTGACGTTCCGGTACGGCAAGTACTGTCAGATCTCGGAATAGTGGCATTGGCGCAACGCCAACCAACAAGCCAAGAACAGTTAAAAAACCTACGCGGTGTCGATCGTCGGCATCTGCGAGGTGGGGCATCAGACGAGCTGCTCAAAGTCGTGCAACAAGGAAAGTCCCAAACAGCGGTGGCACCTGCACCCAGAAAGGGCGTCGGCCTGCCAAAACATCTTCGACCGGTTATTACGCTAATAACTGCATGGATCTCGCAAATAGCTCGCGATAACCAAATCGATCCGGCCCTGTTAGCTACCCGTGCAGATGTTGAACAATTCTTACGTGCCGAACCGACTCGTCTCGACTCTGGCTGGCGTTCTGATCTGGTCGGATACCCTGTAAACAAGCTGATTTCGGGTGAGGCCGCCGTCGCTTTTGACGGCGACGGCCGACTAGTCCTCGAAACAAGAAGTCACACGGAAATTTCATAACAACACTGTTGTGATCTTGGCGTACCATTCGCCAATTCGTCGCATAATCGCCTAGACTGAAGATTTCACGCCATGAGCCTTGGGGCGACCGTATGATGCCTTCTTGGCCAGTTAGATTTTCCAGGAGTATCCCATGAAGAAGGGGCGCCATCGTCGATATGAAGAAGCTAGGTCATTAAAGCGTTCCCGAGATGGGGAAAACATCGAGTCCTTGATGGACCGTCTCGAGGATGATCCTTTTGATCTCCCAAAGACGGCTGAGGCCGCGTCTTTGAGCGAGTCTCCAGCGGACGAAAGTGAAGAGACCGACTAGACGTTAGTTAACTCGACGGGAGTTTCTGTCTCCCGTCGACGCAACTCTTCAGAAAGTCGCTCATAAAGTTCCGGCCCTATCATTTCTTTTAGTTCGTCGCGGGCTGACTTGTAGAGCGGGAGCGCCCCTTCGTATGGCTTGTGGTCTTCGATACACCACCATCCGAATTCGTCTCCGCCAGGGCCCCAGTCACTTCGTTGCCACGCACGAATCAGAATAGTTTGTTTGCCATAGTCGTCTTCGTGAACATCGAGCCTGATCGGAACCTGCCAACACACGTCGGGTTTCCAATCCAAAGGTCGGGCACCTTCTCGTAGTGCAGCCCGATGAAGGGCACATCCGGCACCGCCTGGAAAGTCAGGGCGATTCAGAAAGATACATGCGCCCTTAGCTTTTCTCGTGACCCAGTCCCCAGACTTCTTTCGCTTCAGCGGGCCGCCCTTCTCCGCGGCTCGATCCTTAAACTGCCAATCAGCTTCGGTCAGTTTGGCTATGGCCGACCTCACCGACTTGAGATCTTCTTTGTCGACTAGATGTGCTCCATGGGTACAACACCCGAGCATATTGGTTGCCACCGATGGCTCAGGGGCGATCGATTCACAACCATCGCCATAAATACACCGAAAGCCAGAAAGCAAGAACGTGACATCAAACAGCCAGTCCGTTCCGTCTTCTTCTTTCAGCGAGAGCCAGTCATGACCATCATCTTTGGGTCGCACCATGGCTAGAATATCGGCAGTTACGGTTAGATATGCAATGAAGTTCTAGACGCTTTCATTACATCCTTCTTTCACGGTTACCAAAAGAGAGAGACTATGACTGCCAGTGACCGAGTACTCGATGTCCGAGAACGGCTTGCATCGATTGTTGTTGATCTGACTGACGAGTCAATCGCCACCCTCAGAGAAGCCGTCGAACAAGGTGAAGTTAAACGCCCTGAACAAGACAAGAAAATTCTGCAAGCCAGACGATCGGTTGAAAAAGCAATACGGCTGCTTGAAACTATCGAATGAACTACTCGACAAACGGGTCTGACGGTATTTGTGGATCGACGTCGTGAATCAGGCCGGACAACTCTTGTTGATCCGGTTGCTGTCCAAGTTCGTTGATCCGATGAATCATCCGTATAAGTTCTGCCCAGGCATACCGGTCAAAGAACATAGATAGCCGGGGGAGATCGGCGACGTCATCATCGCGACGCTCGACCTTGGTTGCGGTTGCTGGCTCGATCTTGCCTTTCTTTAAGATGCCGCTGAACTCGGCGTTCAAGGTTTCAATAGCTTCAGAAGAAAGCTCGCATTGCAGGCGGAGTAGTAGTTGATTTCCCACAAAACGCAGGGAGTGATACGTCGAATAGAACTCACAGATATGGGCCGCTGCTTCTTGCGGATCGTGTGTATGGAAAAAGAGGTTCATGTCCGCCGGACTGATCATGCCAGTCTCGAGCAATTCATTGGTCACGAACTCTTTCCAACCGGTCCAATAATTAGAACCCGGGTGGTCTAAAAGAACCACAGGGGCCGGATAGCTCTTGCCGGTTTGCATCAACGTCAGTAGTTCAAAAGCTTCGTCCATTGTTCCGAAGCCGCCCGGGAACAGCGCAAACGCATCTGTTTCTTTCATGAACGCTAGTTTTCGGGTGAAGAAGTAACGGAAAGTGGCAAGTTTGGGATCACCCTCAATTATTTCGGCCGCTTTTTCTTCGAAAGGCAAAACGATGCTTACGCCGATCGAGTTTTCGATTTTGGCACCTTCGATACCGGCGGTCATGATGCCTGGACCGGCCCCCGTGATCGTCATCCAATTCTGATCACTCATCGCTCGACCAAAGTCGGCGGCCAATTGGTAATCGGGCGTTTTGGGTTTGGTGCGAGCTGAACCGAAGACGGTGACCTTGGCACGATCGTTGTACGGAGCAAACACTTCCCAAGAATGAAGGATCTCGGCTAAGGCCTGAGACGCTATCTTGAGCTCTCGACGATCAACGTCAGCGTCATCCATATCTAGTGCGGTGACGATAAGAGACCGAATCAGATCATCGTTCTGGTCTACGCCGGTTGAACTCAATATTTCGGTCAACATTTGGTCGATCTTTGCGGTACCAAAGGTTGCTCGTGGTCTCGGAGCGCTCATTAACGTCCTCTGCGTGGTAGGAATGTAGATTGAAGTGTTGCTTACTCGCACTCTATGATGCAATACAATAGAACGGCAACGATTCTCACCAACTTGAAGACGCCGAGGGATAGCTACAAGTCGATCTGATAGATCACCAGTTCGGATCCGTCGTGCTGCAGGTCGAAGATCCTGAGTGGTTTGCCGGCGAACTATCAGTATAAGTTCTCATTGGGAAAGTTGCTTTGAGACCGCAGCATGTCTTCTCTGTAGGTGCAGGCGTTCCGACTGGTTTTTAGTTAACTCGATGGCGCGGCGCATCGATGTTAATGCTGCGTTTTGGTCACCCAGCGCCACCAAGAATTCTGCCCTCGTGGCATGAAATAGATAGTACCGATCGAGTTGTAAGGAATCTATCGCTTCCAGACCTGCCTTTGGTCCCTCGATCTCGGCAACCACGATGGCTCTGTTGAGTTTCACAATGTCGTGTGGCCGGAAAATTAGAAGCTGGTTGTATAGGGCCAAGATTTGAGGCCAGTCGGTGTCGGCGGCTACCAGCGCATCGGTGTGCACGGCGGCGATCGCAGCCTGGATCTGATATACGCCTGGTTCGCGTAGCTGTAGGCAACGGCGCACAATACCATGCCCTTCCGCAATAAGAGCCTGGTCCCAGCTTGAACGGTCTTGATCCGCCAACCGGACCAGTTGGCCGTCTCGGTCTGTCCTTGCCAGACGCCGTGCTTCGGTTAATAACATCAACGCCAATAATCCGGAAGTTTCAGGAACGTTGGGGAGGAATCTTGCCAAAAGACGACCTAATCTGATCGCTTCTTGAGCTAATGCAGGCCGAGCGAGGTCTTCCCCTTCACTAGCCGTATAGCCTTCGTTGAAAATGAGGTAGATAGCGCCGAGAACAGAGGGGAGCCGAGCAGGCAAGTCATGTGGAGTCGGCAACCTATGCGACATGTGTGTATCACGGATTTTGCGTTTTGCTCGCACTAGCCGTTGGGCTAACGTCGACTCTGGCAGCAGAAACGCCCGAGCGATTTCGGTTGTCTGCAACCCGCCCAGCAGACGAAGCGTCAACGCGACTTGTGCATCAGGGCTAAGAGCGGGATGGCAGCAAAGAAACATCAAGCGAAGTTGGTCATCTTCTACCACGTCAAGATTGCCTAGCTCGGGAGCCATCGTGGGTTCTCCTTTCTCCAGATAAGAAGCATTTCGCTGCTGCTGGCGTCGATTTGAATCTCTCCGGTAACGGTCGATCGCCTTGTTACGGGATGTGGTTGTTATCCAACCTCCAGGATTTTGCGGGATGCCGTTAGCGTTCCAACGTTCAGCAGCCGCAGCAAACGCGTCGGCAACTGCCTCTTCAGCCGCATCGATGTCTCCAAGAACACGGACTAAAGTGGCAGTGCACCGACCTACTTCACGTCGATAGATATCGGCAAACAACTCGTCGTTGTACGGCTGTTTCCCAGGTTTTACGATGGGGGTCCATCCATAAACGGTCGGACCTCAATCGGCCAGCCTCCACATGCTGTCGAGCCACGTCGCGCCCATTCCAGTGCTTCGTCGAGGTGATCGACTTCGATGACGCTGAACCCACCGATTTGCTCTTTGGCTTCGGCATAGGGTCCATCGGTCATCGACATGGCGTCGTTTTCTGCCACCACAACGGTGGCAGAATCCGCAGCCGTCAACGCACCAGAAAACACCCATACACCCGCCTCGACCATAGATTCTTGAAGGGCAGCAACTTGGTTGTAGATTTTGGCGACATCTTCACCCTGTGGCATCGGGCTTCTGACTTCGTCCTGAAACGTAGCTAACAGATATTTAGGCATCGTCTAAAGGTCAAGGCCATATGAAGCGACCGTGGAGGCCATCCCCATCTCAGGAGGACCGGCAAGAAGTGGCATGAAAGAAGCCATTGCCTCTTTCATAGATTCGCTTTGGCCGTGTTGTTGAGCTGACTCTGAATCGCGCATGATGCCGAAAAACCAGTAGGTGCCGCTGTCATCTTTGTGATAGGAATACGATTCAACGCCGTCGATGTCTTTGCTGGCTTCCACCATGGTCGTGAGCGCAACTTGCATCTCTTCTTCTTTGCCTTCAGCGCAATTGAACTTTCCGAATACAGAAACCTTTGACATGAGTATTGTCCTTCTTGGTTAGACGCTATTGCGTCGCCAGTACGATACTGACATACCTACTACGAACGAGTATTGCTCAATCGACATAGGACCGGGTAAAAAGAGCGAAAAAATTTAGGTCAAATCTAGTGTCACAACCTGCCGTACACGGTAGTTCGCTGTTTGAGCGGCCTAGCTAAAGGCTCAGTTAGTCTGGCAAAGTCGTCCAACGACGCCGACTGGCCGTGTTTTGCCCCAGCAGCTCGGGAAATATTCTCATTGGTGAGTGTGCCACCAATATCGTTGCACCCCGACTGGAGAAGTTGGGCGACACCGTCAAATCCAATCTTGACCCAACTGGCTTGGATGTTGTCAACGACGCCGTGGTAGGCAAGTCGAGCGACAGCGTGAACGAGTAGGGTTTCGCGAAAGGTCGGTCCTCTTCGGGCCTTGCGTTGAAGATAAATAGGTGAAGCCATGTGAACGAACGGGAGACCTACAAATTCGGTAAACCCACCTGTTTCCTGCTGTAGTTTTCGGGTGACGAGCAGATGACGGACCCACGACTCTGGTTCTTCGACCGACCCGAACATCATGGTTATGTTCGAACGGAGGCCGACACGGTGAGCGACCCGATGAGCCTCGAGCCATTCCTCGGTTGAGATCTTGTCCGGGCACAATACTTCGCGTACCTTGTCGTCAAGGATTTCTGCCGCTGTTCCCGGCAGTGACCGTAATCCGACTGACTTGAGTTCCGTGAGGTAGTCTCTTAGCGATACCGCCGATCGGCGTGCTCCCTCGGTAACTTCAAGAGCAGTGAAACCGTGAATGTGAATAGCTGGGGCGGCATCATGAACCGCTCGACAGACGTCAATGTAGTAGTCGCCGTCAAAGTCGGGGTGTATCCCGCCTTGAAGGCATACCTCGGTCGCGCCAGCTTCTGCGGCTTCGGCTACCCGTTGCTGAATTTCGTTCATCGACAGAAGATACGGAGCGCCTCGAAGGTTTAAGCTGAGCGGCCCTTTTGAAAACCCACAGAACCGGCACTTGAATGTGCAGACGTTTGTGTAGTTGATATTTCGGTTCTTCACGTACGTAATGTCGTCACCGGACACTTGGCGCCGCAAACGGTCAGCGGATCGAGCTATGTGGGTAATCTCATCTCCACGGGCTTTAAACATTCTAAGAAGTTCATCAAATCCAGGGGACAACCCCGACTCAACGGCGGTCAGAATCTCGGCGATAGGAGCAGACAAGTAAGGTTCGGAGTCCGTTATCAACCGTCGGGGAGTACCGGCAACCCCGGAATACCATGTTGACTTTGGTTTGGACTGCAACGTAACCTCAGCGCCATCGTCGGGTTCGACTGTTGGCCTAGAGCGATGAGGTACAAACGGCCCTACGTCATCTCTCGCCAAATACTCCGAATCGCTATGGTCGAGGACATTGAACCTAAGATTTGGGTCGATCCAGGTTTCTGGATCTTTGGCGAATTCCGGATAGATGGTCAGACGCGGTACAAGCTGATAGCCGGATGCAGCTAATGTTGAATCGAGTTGGCCAATTTCTGGCCACGGCCGTTCAGGGTTAACGTGGTCTAGGGTAACTGGAGAGATTCCACCAAGATCGTCAATGCCTGATTCCAGAAGCGGCGTGATGTCGTCGCTTAGGTTCGGTGGTGCCTGCACATGAACGTCTGAGGGAAGAATGAGTCGGGCTAGAGCGATTGCCCGGTAGAAGTCCTCGTCATCGGCGGCCGGCGACTTCCACATCGCCGTCCCTGGTTTTGGGCGAAAGTTCTGCACGATGACTTCTTGTATGTGGCCGTATTTCTTTGCGATCGATGCGATCTCGCGTAGGGCTTCAATCCGGTCAGGTTCGTTTTCGCCGATCCCGACGAGGATGCCGGTGGTGTATACGATCGAGAGCCGTCCTGCGGCGTGAAGTGTTTCAAGACGCCGTGCCGGTTCTTTGTCTGGTGCTTGACTGTGACAGTCGAGGTCAGCCCGTAGGCTTTCGACCATCATCCCTTGGCTCGCTGCAACCGTCCGGAGCTGGGCGAGCTCATCGCTGGTCATGGCACCCGGGTTGGCGTGTGGTAGCAGGCCTGTTTCGGAACGAACTAGTTCGCACATGGCGACTAAGTAATCGACTGTTGAGGAATAACCGTGGTCGTTTAACCAATCGGCAGCAGCCGGATACCTCAACTCAGGACGTTCTCCCAATGTAAAGAGCGCTTCGTGGCATCCCGCTTGAGTACCTTTCTTAGCGATGTCCAGCACATCATCTGGGCTCAAAAAAAGGGATTCGACCTTGCCCGGGGGTTGAGCGAATGTGCAGTATTTGCATTGATCTCGACACAAGGTAGTTAATGGAAGGAACACTTTGGGGGAGTAGGAGATACGTGTTCCGAATAGGGTTTCCCGCCGCTCACGTGCTAGTTGTCGTAGTTCAGCGGTTTCTAACTCGCCTATTTGTGGTGTTGGTAATGTCGTGATGCATTGTTTCATCAGGTTCTCCGTCCGGGGCCTGGTCGGCTAGAAATCGCTGTTGGGCCTACGTCTGTTCCACATGCAGTACAAACGACTACTTGTTCAAGTGCTGCATCGCACGAGCGGTGTGTCAAGATGGTTGGAGCTTTGCCTGATGCGTACCATCGGTCTCCCCAGTTCATTAGAGCAATCAATGCTTGGGAGAGGTCGGCTCCTTTACCGGTCAGCCGGTATTCGTATCGTTTGGGTCGTCGCTGATACTCAACCTTGGTTAAGACTTCGTTCTCAACGAGGCGAGCGAGTCTACTCGACAGCAGATTGCGGGCGATGCCCAGCTCTGTTTGAAGAGTGCTGAACTGGTGGTTTCCTCGAAACACAGATCGTAAAACCAGTAACGACCACCGATCTCCGATCACGTCAAGGGTCGCCTCAATCGAGCACGCACTAGATGGGTCGCCGGTGATCGCCGTCGTCTTCGACTTTGGATTCATACCCCAACCCTAGCAGAAGGTTTATTTTGTAAACCCACTGGTTGGTTCACCGAACGGTTCGATTAAACCGAAGTGGACCTCGTTCAGCCAGAACACGGTCAGACATGACAAGAGCCTAGGCAGCCGGGCTGCCTAGGCTCTTAACTTTGACTGCTCAGTGAGCTAAGAAACTATGCTCGGGCTGTTACTAGCTCGATAAGGGTCTCTTGTGCTACTGCGAAACCACGGATGCCTTCAGCGAGTTTGTCGCTTGCCATCGCGTCTTCGTTCATGAGCCAACGGAATTGATTCTCGTCCATCGTGACTTTCTCTTGAGCATCGCCGGTATTGTCGGCGCTCAGCTGTCGAGTTAGTTCACTACTGTCTTGTCGGAGCTCTTCGAGATATTTAGGTCCGATTGTGAGGTAGTCACAACCCGCCAATGCCTCGACTTCACCGACGTTTCTGAAGCTAGCGCCCATAACGATGGTTTTGTAGCCGTGCTGCTTGTAGTAGTTGTAGATTTTGGTTACTGACAGCACGCCTGGGTCTTCGCTAGCGGTGTATTCCGCTTGCCCGCCGTTGGCTTTGAACCAATCTAGGATTCTGCCCACGAATGGCGAAATCAAGAATACGTTTGCCTCCGCACAAGCGACTGCTTGAGCGAATCCAAATAGCAGCGTGAGGTTACACTTGATGCCCTCTTTTTCTAGCTCTGCTGCTGCCTGAATCCCTTCCCAAGTTGAAGAAACCTTGATGAGTACCCGATCCTTATCGACGCCAGCCTCTTCGTACAGCCCGATGATCTTATGGGCTTTTGCGATTGTGGCTTCTTTGTCGAACGATAGGCGGGCGTCAACTTCAGTTGATACACGACCAGGAATGATCTTCAGAATTTCGAGCCCGATGTGCACACCGAACCGGTCAACGGCATCTTCAACGTCGCCGTTGGCTGCCTTCAACGCCTCATCGAGGTAATGGGCATAATTCGGATCTTGTGCAACTTTGAGTAGTAACGACGGGTTCGTTGTCGCGTCTTGCGGCATGTATTCTTTGATGGCCGCCAAGTCACCTGTATCAGCCACTACGACTGTCATTTCACTTAACTGTTTGAGCTTGTCCATGTTTGTTCTCCTAGCTCGCTTCTTTGATGACGTCGAGTAACTGTTTCGTAGTGTCGACAATATTGTCGGTGTTGATTCCTAGATTTTCCATGACCATGCCACCTGGCGCCGACATGCCGAATCGATCGATGCCGATCGCGACATCGGCGTATCGTTCCCAGCCGAGTGTTACACCAGCTTCGATCGACAGCGCCGGAACGTTCGATGGAAGTACGAGTTCTTGGTCAGCAAATTCGAGAGCGTCGAACCTTTCCCAACAAGGCATTGAAACCACTCGAGCTGAAATTCCGTCAGCTTTGAGTGTTTCCGCGGCCTCAATGCATAGATGTAGCTCAGTGCCGGTTCCGATAAGAACGATGTCGGGATCGGAGGCATCTTGAACGATGTAACCACCGTTAAGTACACCCTCGACTGACGTTCCTTCAAGTTCGGGAACACCTTGGCGTGACAAGATCAAAGCTGTCGGGCCGTCGGTGTCGATAGCCGCTTGCCATGCTCCGATCGATTCGCTCAAGTCAGCGGGTCGTATGAGTTGCAGGCCTGGGATAGCTCGAAGGCTCATGACATGTTCGACCGGTTGGTGAGTTGGGCCATCTTCGCCGACACCGACCGAATCGTGGGTCCAAACAAAGACACACTTTGCTTCCGACATCGCTGCGATACGAACTGGTGGTCGCATGTAGTCGGCGAACACAAGGAACGTTCCACCGAATGGAAGCACGCCACCGTGTTTTGCCATACCGACGAGGGCAGAACCCATGCCGTGCTCACGAATACCGAAGTGGATTTGGCGTCCAGCCGGGTTCTCTTTGCTGAGTGGGTCGCCACCAATCGATGCGCCGTTGCTGCCGGTTAGGTCAGCGGATCCACCGATAAACCCAGGAATGGCGGCCGCTAGCGCGGTTACACACTTCTGAGATGTCTGGCGGGTGGCGTTCTTTGTGCCGGGGGCAACGACTTCGACTTTATTTTGCCAGTCGGAACCGTAGTCTCCTGAAAGCGCTAGTTTCCAAGCTTCTTTGTCGCCTTCGAAGGAGTCGACTCGTTTATTCCAAGCTTCGACTTCAGATTTTCCGCGGGCTCCAGCTTCGCGGTACATGTCAACGACTTCGTCAGGAACCCAGAAAGGCTCGTTTGGAAGGCCAAGTGTCTCTTTTACCGCCGCTATTTCTTCGTCGTCAAATGCGAGACCATGCGCCTTGGAAGTGTCCATGAACTTCTCTGACGGGTAGCCGATATGGGTTCGTAGAATAACGAGAGATGGCTTATCGGAAACATCTTTTGCTCGGTTGATCGCCGCTTCGATGGCGTCAAGGTCGTTGGCTACTTCGCCAATGTTTTCGACGTGCCATCCGTAGGAGGCAAATCGGGCTTCGGCGTCGTCCGACAGTGAAAGCTCGGTCGGTCCATCGATAGAGATGTGGTTGTCATCATAGATAACGACCAGTCGGCCAAGGCCGAGGTGACCAGCCAAAGAGGCAGCCTCGTGGCTGACACCTTCAGAAAGGTCTCCGTCGCCGGCGATTACATAGGTGTAGTGATCACAGAGTTCTGGACCAAATTTGGCTCGCAGGTGGCTTTCAGCCATAGCTAGGCCGACCGAGTTTGCGATTCCTTGACCGAGTGGACCAGTGGTTACTTCAACACCATCTGTGTGTTCGGCTTCTGGATGACCTGGCGTGGCCGAGTTCCATTGACGGAACTCCTTTAGGTCGTCGAGTTCGAGTCCGTAGCCGGTGAGGTACAGCATCGAGTAAAGAAGGATCGATGCATGCCCTGCTGAAAGTACAAACCGGTCTCGGTCTGGCCATTCTGGGTTTGATGCGTCGTATCGCATTATTCGAGTAAATAGAACGTGCGCTAATGGGGCTAACGCCATGGCAGTGCCTTGATGGCCTGAGTTTGCTTTGCGAGGACCGTCCATGCCTAGGGCGCGGATGACGTTAACGCCTAGTTCCTCGCGGTCAATCTGACTTGTATCCACTCAAATTACCTTTTGTTGTTGGGGTATATGACAAAATGCTGATCCAGTCACATTATATTGGCCCTATGCTCCCCAAATGGCCGAAAAACGATGACTGGCAAGTAGATATAATATCAAGATCGCCATCTGGAGTAGGTAACAACTTGCGAGTAAGTCGTCACGGAACTACTAGCGACATCACTGTTGCTAGGGATAACACCCAGAAGAGCCGTCCTCATGACAAGGCTGGCCAGTCAGTGGCTGGCCAATACTCGAGGTCTTAGGTCACTCAGCTGGCGGTAAAAGCGTGAACGGAACCTCGACAACGTCTCCCGCATCGACACGGCACACTGCGACAACTGTCCCGTACTCGGTAAACTCAAGCTCAGCACGGACAAGCCGGTAATTGAACTTGCCAGGCTCAATCTGCAACGGCTGTACATTTCTGGCAATCTGCTCGCTGGAGTCTTGCCGAAAGAACTGAACCTCAAGCGCCCCCATAGGCTTACCAGTCGGCGGATTCCAGACCAGAATCACTAAATGAGGGGTAAGTTTGGCCGGAACAGCCTGTTCTGCCGCCATCGAAAATTGGATGTCCGTCAAATCAATTTTGGTCGATGGGCCCGGAGCCGGCTTAAGATCGATATTTTCAGCGAACACTGCCGCGACGATCTGCATATCACTCGAAGGTAGATACTCGGCTCCGGCAACAGCTTGGTTCGATTCACTCACGCCATACACCGTAGCTGCCGCTACCCGCGATCGTCGTATCAACCAGCTATCATTGCAGCCGGTTGACTACTACCAAGATGCAAGCTCAGCTAGGGTGAGAACCAATGTCGACAGCAACACACATCAAACGCTGGGGCCCAGGACTACTTTTAGGCACACTAGCGCTCATCGGCTGGTGGGCGGCGCTGACAACCGACACAGACACCGTCAGCAAAACACCGGTCATCTATGTCGAGAATATCGAAACCCCGGTGTTGTCGGCCCGACGCATGCCCCGATCTATACAGGCACCATTTGCCGATCGAGCCCTAGAACCACGAATCAATGAGGCCATCCAACAGACCCCTGGCGACTCCTGCGTTCTGGTACGAGCCGGAAATCGTGTTATCGGACGACAACACAACGTAGACGATCTGTTTGTACCCGCTTCGAACCAAAAAGTCATCACGACCTTCGTGGCCCTAGATCGACTCGGCCCAAATTTTCGATTTAGAACGACCGTCAAGAGTCAGGCAGAGGTCACAGACGGACGACTCGCCGGCGACCTCTATCTAGTTGGTAGCGGCGACCCATTCCTCACAACCGACAACTGGTGGACACAATACGACAGCAACGAGGGACGGTCCCGAACAAGGCTTGAAGATCTGGCCGACGCAATCGTCGAATTAGGGATCACCGAGATCGAAGGCTCAATCATCGGTGATGAGTCACTATTCGATTCAGAACGAACCGGCCCATGGGCCACCAGACTCATCGACAGTAACCAATCAGGACCGCTATCGGCACTCACCGTAAACGAAGGATTTGTCGACTGGCCAGAAAAGTTCCCGGGCTCATCGGCCCAACGTTCACCAACCGACGACCCAGCACTGCACTCAGCGACGATCTTCAACCAACTTCTCGCCGAGCGGGGCATCCAAACATCCGATGTTGGAACCGGAATCGCGCCAGAAGAAGCAGTCGTGAGAGCAGCGGTCGAATCTCCTCCGCTCACTGACACGATTACTCACGTCAACAGCTTTAGCTCAAACATCGGGGCTGAACTGCTGTTGAAACAAATCGGTGTCCAAGCCTCCGGATTCGGCACCGCCCAGGACGGAATCGCCGGAATCGAAGACACCTTAGAAGAGTTCGGCATCGACAATAGTGAATCTCAACTGTCTGTACGCGACGGTTCGGGACTTTCCGAAGAAAACCGGCTGACTTGTTCGACCTTGTCGGGTGTGCTCCAAGCCGCCGGTGCAGATTCGGCCTTTGTGGACTCTTTCTCGATAGGCGGCGAACGCGGCAGTCTCGCAGCCAACTACCTCGGCACCGCGGCAGAAGGTAACGTTTGGGCCAAAACCGGCACCTTGAACGGTGTTATTTCGTTGTCCGGTTACATCAAACCTGAACGAAATGGGGGAGATTCCATCCTCTTCGTATTCGTGGCAAACGGGCCAGCTATCGCCGCCGACCCAAACACTCGTGCCGCTCGCGACGCTCTGGTGCTTTCAATCGCCGACTACCCAGAGGGACCGGGCCTAGAGGAACTCTCGCCTCTACCGGTTAAAAGGTAACCAGCATCGATGTAAGCATCTCGCTTACCAGCAGGTTTGCCAGTATCTCGTCAAGAATTTGGGTCTCCGACCCTTCATTCGGCGTCCAAACTAGATACTGTCATGGACATGCCAGTATTGCCTCAGTTCCCTCTCGGGTCCGTGCTTTTCCCGACGATGGTGCTTCCGCTACACGTGTTTGAACCGAGATACCGCAGCTTGATAGCCGACGCCCTCGAAAATGACGGAAGCTTTGGAGTAGTTCTTATTGAACGAGGTTCAGAAGTTGGGGGACAAGACGTCCGCTCTGACTTTGGGACCGTAGCGAAAATTGTAAAGGCCGAAGAATTCGTCGACGGCCGGTGGAGCATCGTCGCAGTAGGAACTCAGCGGTTCCAAGTCGACAACTGGTTAGATGACCAACCCTACCCTCGAGCAGAGATCACCTACATCGATGAACCCAGCCAGGTGGACGAGAGCGACAATTTCGAATCGGTACTCTCCAAATTTGAACGACTGATGGCATTAGCCTCTGAGGCCGGAATCGACGTCGGCGCAGTACCTTCCGAACTTGGTGATCAATCAACGGCTAGCTACCAGATGGCAGCCTTAGCGCCGATAAACATGGTCGACAAACACACATTACTATCTGAGGTTTCCACGTCGCGCCGCCTAGATCTGTTGGACGACCATCTCGATACTGCCCTAGATGTAATGCGATTTCGGCTATCATCTGACACAAATCTCAATGAGTAAGTTTCCTCCGTCGACAAGAGTGTTCCGTGGTTGTTTTACATCACCGTTCGGCGTAACATTTGCTTTGTTTTACTTCCAGAATTGGAGCCTTCGTGGCCAATAAAAGTCCTATAGAAGAAGTCCAAGAACTCCAGAAGATGGTGGTTGACTACGCCAAACAAGAGACACTCGACCCACTGAAATCTTTGGGCCGGTACGTCGGTTTGGGGGTGTGTGGATCGATCATGATCTTCCTTGGGGTTTCATTCATGGGGTTCGGGGTATTGCGATTCCTGCAAACACTCGACCCGTTCGATTCGGTCAGCGATTCCACCACCGTTACGACCGAACAGTCCGCTACCTGGGGATCAACGATCCCGTACCTGGCAGCGATAGTCACACTCGGCCTGGCGCTTTTTGTGATCTATCGGGCCCTCATACGAGCAAAAGAAAGTGTTAAATAGTGACCGAAACAACTGGAATAACGCCCGCTGACATCGAATCAAAGTTCCGTTCGATTCAGGACCAGGTTGATGTCGTTACAGAAGGCCCAAAGAAAAAGGCGATGGCAGGCGGCGCCATAGCCCTCATCCTTCTGCTCATCATCTATGTTCTTGGACGCAAGTCAGGTAAGAAGAAGAGCACGGTTCTTGAAATACGACGGATGTAGCTCTTGATATCGAAACTGATTTTGTGGGCGGCCAGAACCTACTTCGGAGGCCGACAAAAATCCTGGCTAATCGTGTCGGTGATAGCTTTCCTACTCAAAGCTGGTAAATCGTTTTTCGGGCGGAAAGAACTTGTCGACCTCTCAAACGTCAAACCAGGCCAGCGGCTAGTGATCGAACATCTGACAACATCACATCGATCCCAGATAAAGAACGAAAAGAAACCCAAATCAGGGTCCAAACGAACAGAGTTTTCTTTGTGGAAATCACGCAACAGTGACAGCTGAACCATCTCCTTACGCCTTCAAAATGGGCGAATTGGTTCTGTTAATCGACCCAAAGGACAGGCGGTATCTCGTCACCCTCGAAGAAAACGGATCATTTCAGAACCACGCTGGATCACTGCTCCACGCCGACTTGGTGGGCGTAGACGAAGGCTCAGAAGTCGCCACAAGCCTCGGCCAAGGCCTACGAGCTTTCCGTCCGACACTATCTGACTTCATACTCTCGATGCCGCGCGGTGCCCAGGTCATTTATCCAAAAGATATCGGACCTATCTTGATGATGGCCGACATCGGGCCAAACATGAAAGTACTCGAATCGGGGGTCGGCTCCGGCGCACTCTCGATGGCGATGCTTCAAGCTGGCGCATCGATCGTCGGCTACGAGATTAGGGAAGACTTCGCAGGACGCGCTAAAAACAACGTCACCAAATTTCTGGGCGAAGAGGTCTTAAACCGCTACCAAGTACAGATCCGTGATTGTTATGACGGGATTGAGGAAACCGGCTTCGACCGTGTCGTCTTAGATCTTCCAGAGCCGTGGAACGTAGTCGAACACGCAGCATCAAGCCTCAAACCTGGAGGCATATTTGTCTCGTACAGCCCGTCAATCACCCAATCAGTACAAACCACGCACACATTGAAACGTTCAGGGTTTGGAGAGCTGAAAACCACTGAGGTTCTTCACCGAGGGTGGAACATAGCCGGAACGTCTGTGAGGCCCGACCATCGGATGGTGGCACACACCGGTTTTCTCACTCGGGCACGATTGTTACATCAATAGTCGTCGGCGTTACATGGCGACGCAAATATAGCGTTTACTCGTTAGTGACTCCAAGACGTTGGCTAAGCTAGCTTCGTTCTAGCTTTTCCGCCCAAAAGTCGGCCACCGGGCTGCACACGGTTGAAGTAGTAGTCGAAAGTTCTGGAGTAGGTAGTGGGAAACGAAAAATTCGAACGTCAAGATTTCGTTAACGGGCTTGCTCTAGCTGGCGTCCTGCTGTTTCTGTTGATGCTCATTCTTTTGGGAGCATGGAGTTGCTCATCTTCGTTACGAAGCGTCTCACAAGGCGAGAAAAAAGTGGCAGAGACCACAACAACGGCCGCACCAGAAGCCGAGCCAGAAGAGGAAGTCGAAGAAGTCGCACCGGCGAAAGAACCCGGTGATGTGATTGTCCGAGTTGGGAATGGAGCCAACAAATCTGGTCTCGCTACTTCTGGCACGCGTCTTCTCTCTCAAAACGGCTACAACATGTTACGGGGGCAAACTAAGCAAGGCCAAACGGTTGAAACTAGTAACGTGTATTTCACTGAAGGTTTCGAGGCTGATGCTTTCCTCATAGCTGACGTTCTGGCAATTAGTTCTCAACAAGTCCAACCACTACCGGAAGACCCTGGAGTTGATGTCGACACAGCCGACGTTGTCGTGATACTAGGCGAAGATGCCGACTTCTGATTCTGGCACCAGCGCCAATCTACTTTCGCCATATGTAAAACTTTCAGCCGAACAATGGAGCCGTCTTCGGGCGTCGACTCGGCTAGCGATCGCCGAAGACGACCTCCAACAGATGCGAGGTCTAAATGTTGAGCTTGGAATCGAAGAAGTCCGCAGGATTTTTTTACCGCTTTCGAGACTGCTGAATCTCTATGTCGGAGCATCCCAAGAGCTCCACCGGACCAGTTCAACCTTCTTAGGTGAGTTACCAGCTAAGGTCCCTTTTGTTATCGGGATGGCAGGATCGGTTGCTGTAGGCAAATCAACGGTTGCCCGTGTGCTTCAGAAATCGCTGGCTCAATGGCCAAATCATCCGAAGGTTGACCTGATTACAACCGACGGCTTCCTCTACGACAACGCCGAGTTAACCAAGCGTGGGTTGATGAACCGTAAAGGATTCCCCGAAAGCTACGATCGGCGTCGACTGCTAGCATTCTTAGCCGAAGTCAAATCTGGGACACCTTCAGTTTCGGCGCCCTGCTACTCACATCTACTCTACGACATCATCCCAAACGAAGAAGTCTGCATCGAACAGCCTGATATTTTGATCGTTGAAGGGCTGACAGTATTGCAAACAGGAGCCGTGGATCAGGAACATCCAGTCTTTGTGTCCGACTATTTCGATTTCTCAATTTATCTGGACGCAGAACCTGAAGATATACGGACGTGGTATATCCAGAGGTTTCTTCAACTTCGTTCGACGGCCTTCCAAGACCCCGACTCGTACTTCCACAAATTCTCGACTCTTAGCGACGATGAAGCCCGAGCGACTGGAGCCGAGTTGTGGGACACCATAAACCAACCGAATCTATTCGAGAATATTCTGGCCACCCGAGAACGCGCAGACCTCATCCTTCATAAACGTAGCGACCACACGGTCGACGCAGTGCGGCTTCGTCGACTCTGACAAAGCGATCAAGGGTGGTTACCGTCTGGTACTCCCAACGGATGCCAGAAAATGTATGGTAGTTCTCATGCCTGATGGTTCTGTGATGGACGAGAAAATATTGTCGGTCCGGGATCTCTCTGTCGTTTCACCATCTGAACAAGCTTCCGATAAGGGTCACGACGTGTCAAAGATCCTAAACAACGTGTCCATCGACGTTCCCCGAGGGCAAGCGGTTGGAATCACCGGCCGTTCCGGAGCCGGAAAATCAACACTGCTACGGTCGATAATGGGATTGATCGATTCAAAATATACGACGTCGGGTTGGGTTAGTTTTGACGATGTTGATCTCGTGCAAAATGGCCAAGTCGATCGAGTCGTGACAGCAAGCTTACGAGGGTCGTCGATGGCCTTTGTTTGGCAAAACCCTAAAGACATGTTGCACCCGCTACACAAGACCGGACGCCAAATAACCGAGCACCTACGAGTGCACGAAAACTTGACCAAGGCCCAGGCGGCTACACGAGGAGAACAGGCTCTGCGTCAAGCCGGTGTACAGAATCCGCTGGATCTCTTGCGAAAGTACCCGCACGAACTATCAGGTGGAGAAGCCCAACGGGTTTGTCTAGCCCAGGCGCTAGTAACGCGACCTAGGCTGCTGATAGCAGACGAGATATTGTCGTCGTTGGACCCGGTCACATCCTCACAGGTCGTTGAAACCCTCAAAAAGCTAGTTCGCGACGGTCTCTCGATCCTGTTTGTGAGCCATGACCTGGATGTTATTAGCGAGCTTTGTGAATCGACGGCCGTTATGTATAACGGACAAATAGTTGAGTATGGGCCCACCGCAGAGTTATTCAACAGTCCCGAACATCCTCATACCCAGGAATTGGTCGACGCAAACCTAAGGATTCGTCAGTGATTCCGGTATCTAGATTGCTGTTCCGCGGTTCAACCAAGGCGTGTCCAGTATGTGGTGACCGACGACTGTTCAAAAAGTGGTTCACGATGATCGAACGATGCCCAACATGCAACTTGCAGTTTGAGCGAATCGAAGGCCACTGGTCTGGCTCGCTTGGTCTGAATACGATTGTGAGTTTCGGAACCTTGTTGCTGGTCCTCGTTATTGGCCTGATCGTCACGTTCCCTGAATTTCCAATCGGCTTGCTGATTGCGGTCAATGTTGGCACAGCGGTTGTTGTCCCGCTTCTTTTCTTCCCCATTAGCCGAACACTCTGGACCGCCATCGACATCGCAATGCGTCCGTTAGAGGAAGATGAAGTCGACTGGGAATCCTTCGAATGAGATTTAATCTTTAGGTTTACCAATGGCCGAGTCGATCCGGGATCCTCGGTCTAGTCTGGGCGCTATGGATTCCTTCGACTTGATTATTGTTGGCTCTGGTTCCGGAAATTCAATTCCTGACTATTTGAAGGATTGGCGAATCGCAATCGTAGAACGAGGCGTATTCGGGGGCACCTGCCTCAATGTTGGATGTATCCCGTCGAAGATGTTCATCGTTCCTGCGGACCTGGCTGAGTCAGCCCGCAACGGCACCAAACTTGGTGTTGACAGCCACGTTGACGGTGTCGATTGGGCTCAGATTAGGGATCGTGTATTCGGGCGAATCGATCCGATAAGTGCTGGCGGTGAAGAGTACAGGGCCACCGGCAACCCCAATATCGAGTTGATTCGAGGCACCGCGGTCTTCGTTGATAGCCACACGTTCGAGGTTGAGGGGCGGCAAATCACTGCGCCGAAGATCCTGCTTGCAGCTGGCGCTCGCCCATACGCCGCACCTATTCCTGGTCTTGATGAAGTTGCATACCAAACGTCCGACTCGATCATGCGCCTTGATACATTACCCAAAAGGCTTGGTGTCATCGGTGCCGGGTTCATCGCAGTTGAACTGGGTCACGTCTTCAGTAGCTATGGCTCGCAGGTAACTATGTTCAACCGTTCCGATTCCCTTCTGCGAACCCAGGATGCTGAAGTAGCGCGTCGGTTTACCGAAATTTTTGGTCGTCGAGTAGATCTCGTCCTCAACGCTGACATTACCGAAGTCCGGACCACCGAAACTGGTATTGCGGTCACAGCGAACGGTGAGGATCACGAGTTCGATGAACTTTTGGTGGCGACAGGACGACGACCTAACTCTGATCTGCTAGCCGCAGAAGTCGCCGGACTCGAGCTGAGCGAAGATGGCCGGGTCGTTACCGACGCTTCGATGCAAACTTCAGTTGAAGGTATTTGGGCCACAGGAGACATCACCAACTCCTATCAGCTGAAACACCTAGCAAACGCTGAGACGAGTGTGGCCTTTTGGAATATCGCAAATTCGGATCAGCCGCGGCAAACCAACTATTCAGCGGTGCCTCACGCAGTGTTCAGCAACCCTCAAGTAGCGTCAGTGGGCCTAACCGAAGAACAAGCTAAGGCTGACGGCGTCGACTACGTTGTCGGCCGCCGAGACTACGGCGGCACCGCTTATGGATGGGCGCTCGAAGACTCCGAATCGTTCGCCAAAGTGCTAATAGAGCGCAGTTCAAAGAAAATTGTTGGCGGCCACATTATCGGGCCGCAAGCTGCGACGTTAATTCAGCCGCTTATTCAGGCGATGCATTTTGGCCAACCGGCAGACGAAGTAGCCAAGGACGTCTTCTACATTCATCCTGCGCTGACCGAAGTGGTCGAAAATGCGCTTCTCGACGCTCTCGACGGTTTATAGACAACGCGCCAACAACCAATAACTAACGCAACCCGCCAAAAGTGGACTGGTAAAGGTTGATCTCTGCTCAACAAGTGCCAGATAGCGCCGATATCGGAGTAGGGGGTTAGTAATGTCGACAGCCAAACAGATTTATAGTGACCTGCTGCGGCACATGCCGGGCGGATGTTTGGTCACCACGAATGGGGTAGTGGTAGCCACGAATCCGGATGCCGTAGACACTATGGGCATTCCAAACGGAAGGCTTCTAGGAGTACCTCTTGAAAATCTGTTGTTGCCGGAATTTGAACAACAGTGCAGAAAATTATTAGAAGACGCTGACGACAAGACATCGTATGTGCAGGTCCGTCTCGCACGTAGAGCAACTCCAATCGAGTTGGCCGCTAGAAGCTTAGAAGAAGGAACCGTCTCGGTAGGAGTACGTTCGCTTCTGCAAGAGTCGTACTATTCAGCAGCCGCCAAGGGTGACCTGACCCATGACCAAGTAACGGGGCTGCCTAACCGCTACTACGTGCTCTCTGAACTAGAACGTCACTTTAGAACCACTATGAAACGCCCGACTTCAATCGTGGCAATATGGATCGACGACCTTGAAGCGTTAGACGAGAGCAACGGTGGACCTGTTGGCGACCAAATTCTAACCGAGGTAGCGAAGCGGCTAGAGACAAAACTCCGTGGCCCTGACTTACTTGGCAGATTCGACAATACTGGCTTTGTAACCGTTCTACGCTCTGACGTTGATATCAATCAATTAGCCGAGATCGGCGACCGTCTACGAGACGAGATAGCGTTTCCGGTCCAACTAAACGACAAACTTATTTCGTTCACTACCAGCCTCGCCATTGGTAACATCGAATCTGAGACACCAAGCATTGGCCGGGTGATGGCATTGCTTGAAGCTGCAGCGAACAGAGCTAAAACCAGCGGGGGAGACAGAACCGAAGTCGTGAAGCTTTAACGGGTCAAGTACCGCGACAAATTGGGGTTACCGCCGAGCGCGGCTGGAATATTGTTCGGTAATTCGTGGGCTAAGACATCCCACATCCGGTCAAGAATTTCGGCGGCCATCTGCATTTCAACGTCGATACCCAACGACGACCGTCGGCGAATCTGGTCGGCCTCGCTGCGGATGCCAACTAGTACCGCGGCGACTCCGAGATCGAGGGGAGCGACACCTGCTGCTCGGGCTGACCTAACTCGTGCTTCGGTGTCTTCGGCCAACACGGCAACTAGCTGCTCTACGACTTCGTCGTAGCTTGCACGGGGGCCCAGTGGATGTCGAGTCAACATTGTTTGTGTAGCACTTCGACCGGCCAATCGAGCAAGCCTTATCACTTGGGCACGGATACCGGCGACCCAAGATTCCCGCTTGCTTCGTGCCGTTTGAGGAGCCGGTTGAGGCTCCGGCACCGGCATACGGACCGATAGGTCATATGCGTGACGACGTTGTTCGTCCGACAAAACCCGCCAAGCTTCGTTGAGACGAACCATGTCGATACCCGATACCGGTTTGGATTGGTCCGCCGCAATATCTGGATGGCATTCACGGGCTCGACTTCGATATGCCGCCCGCAGCTCCTCCAAGGTCGACAGGGGATGCACACCTAGAACCTCGTAGTGTGTTTGTGTCCGCAAGCCAGCCATAAGCCGTAGTCTAGGGCGATACGAAATCTTCGAAGCCTGTCTCGAACGAGAATTTGCACTAGTTTCGACCTAGCCAAGTTCGCTATTCGTTGCTTGAGCTACATACCAGGAGCGTGACTCTCGTAGTCCCGAGATGAGGTCTTAATATACTGCTGATGCGTGGTTTGATCTGTTTGATCGGCCATAGCCTTTATTAGAGTAAGCGAAAATTTCCCATCACATATGGAACGAGAGAGTAGTCTCACTAAGTAATGTCTTCTGAATCAACTCCTGAACTGCCAAAGACCTACATTCCGTCAGAATCCGAGTCAGTTGTGGCTCAACGCTGGGCTGATAGCAACGCGTTCTCGGCTGTATCAAATCCTGATCCTGATAAGAAGACGTTTTCTGTCGTCATTCCTCCACCAAATGTCACCGCAGCGCTTCATCTAGGCCACGCGCTCAACAACACGTTGCAGGACGTTCTCGTTCGATTCCATCGAATGAGCGGGGACGAAACATTGTGGATCGCCGGGACCGACCACGCAGGGATAGCTACCCAAACCGTTGTCGAAAAACGGCTGCTAAGTGAGGGCATCAAACGCCTCGATATCGGTCGTGAGGAATTTGTTGCTCATACCCAGCGCTGGAAAGACGAATACGAGGCTGTTATCGTCGACCAGTTGAAAGAGATGGGGGCTTCCTGCGATTGGGATCGACTTAGGTTCACCATGGATGACATGTGCGCCACCGCTGTTCGACATGCCTTCTACGCGCTCTACAAAGACGGCCTAATCTACCGCGGAAAACGGCTCGTCAACTGGGACCCGGTAACTCGTACCGCGTTGGCTGATGATGAGGTGGAGATGGAAGAAATTGAGGGCCACATGTGGTACCTCAATTACCCACTGGCTGATGGCTCAGGCCATGTGACGGTCGCGACGACACGTCCCGAAACTATGTTAGGCGATACAGGCGTTGCCGTTAACCCTGAGGATCCCAACCATAAACACCTGATCGGGTCCTCCGTTGTGCTGCCTATCGTTGGTCGAACCATACCGATTGTTGGCGATGATCATGTCGTCATTGCCGATCCTGAAGGTGACGCCAAAGCTCGGTATGCAAGCGGGTTTCTGAAGGTCACACCCGCCCACGATCCTAATGACTGGGATATTGGGCTGCGTCACGGTCTGGACGTTATTAATATCATGGCCGCCGACGGCTCAATTTCGGCCAGCCATGGCTGGGACGACGTCTCTGCTGAGGCCCAAAATTTTGTAGGTCTCAGTCGTGAGGAAGCCCGAAGCAGGGTTGTTCAGTGGTTCGATGACAACGGTCTTCTTGCCGATGTTCGGGACTATAGCCATTCTGTAGGACATTCTTATCGCAGCCACGTTCCGATTGAACCTTGGTTGTCGGACCAATGGTATGTAGCGGTAACCGATGATCGTCTACGAGGCGCTGCGCTTCGCGCCCAGTCGAAAGACCAGGTACCAACGATGCCAGAAGGTGTCGCCGATAGGGAAGAGGGGCGGACCGGTGACGGGGCATTAAGTTTCCAACCAGCTCGTTACGCCCAAACGTATTTTACGTGGCATGAGTCGATCCGGGATTGGTGTATTTCTCGCCAACTTTGGTGGGGGCATCAAATTCCGATTTGGTCAAGAATCGTAGATGCGACGACGGTAAATGCGTCTCACTCTGCTGCCCTTGACGGTTCGCTACAAGGCGAAACTGTTCCGATTTCGAATAGCCGCTGGAGCGATGCTGGAGCCGTCCACACTATTCGCCTTTTAGGTGATGGAGAAGTTGAGGAAGTGGTTTGTGTTCCCCCTGAGCCAACGCTCAGTCGCATCGATCGATCTAACACTGACCACGACGAAACGACGTTGGTTGCAGCGCTTGAAAGCGACGGTTTTGTCCGAGATCCAGATGTTCTTGATACCTGGTTCTCGTCTGCTCTGTGGCCGCTTTCGACCATGGGTTGGCCGTGGCCGCAGGACTTCCCTGAGACGGTTGGTCTGTTAGATTCCTATAACCCGACTTCTGTTCTATCGACCGCTCGCGAGATCATTACGCTCTGGGTGAGCAGAATGACGATGTTCAATCGCTATTTCCTTGATGGGGAAGTCCCGTTTAACGACGTCTTTATTCATGCCATGGTCCAAGATGGGCATGGCCAGAAGATGTCCAAGAGTTTGGGTAACGGTGTCGATCCACGAGACATTATCCATAGTCACGGTGCTGACGCGATGCGGTTTGCTCTGGTACAAATGACCACCGAAACCCAAGATGTACGGATGCCGGTCGACATGATATGTCCGTACACAGACGAGGCTTTCACTCCCGAATTTGTTCAAAGTCCTGCCGGATACATGGTGGCAGCTCCGGTTCAGAAGTCGCCGAGCGATCCTAACAAAGAGATGGTCAGCGCATACGGGGTCAGCTCGGGTGAAGTATCTGCGAGCGACGAACGGCCTCTCGCTAGAAACACGTCGTCTAAGTTCGATCTCGGTAGAAACTTCGCTAACAAGATTTGGAACGCTACTCGGTTCGCTCTTGGGCGGGTTGAACCGTCGACTGACGTTAGTGGGCCGGTCGAAGTTAGCTCTTTGACGTTCATCGACCGTTGGATTCTCACCCGACTTCAACAAACGGTAGAACGCATCGATTCAGACTTGATGTCCTACAACTTTAACGGCTACGCCGAGACGGTCTACGATTTTGTTTGGCACGATGTATGCGACCGCTACTTAGAGGCAATCAAGCCAACCGTCGATGATAATCCAAACCAGCAAGTCGTTCTAGCCGCTGTATTAGATGCAGTTTTGCGGATTATGCATCCGGTTTGCCCTCACCTAACCGAGACATTATGGCCAAACGTCCAACAAGCTCGTTGTGGCGAGATCGTCGGCGTTGCGTTGCCTTCCTCTGAGTTGCTGACGGTCGCTTCATGGCCGGTAATCGATGCCAACGTTGCAGACCCTTTAGCGATTCAACAGTTCGAACGCTCTAACCAATTGATAGGCCTCATTCGCTCGCTTCGAGCTGAACGTGCGGTGAAACCCAAACAACGTGTTTCACTTCACCTTCCTGAGAAAGCAGCCCTATTGGTTGAATCCACCGATGGCATCATCCAAACGTTGGCTGGTGTTGGATCCGTTAGTTTGCTTGACGCTGATTCACGACCAGATATTTCGAGCACCATTACCTTCGAGGGAACCGAAGTTCTCGTTTCAGATTTGGTTGAAGAGGTTGATATCGGCGCTGAACGGGCTCGGCTAGAAAAGGTCGCTGACGCAAAACGAGGCCAGATCAAAGGCTTTTCAGCTAAGTTAAACAACCCCGGATATCTAAAAGGCGCCCCTGCTAAACTCGTCGATGAAACAAGGGAGATGTTGGCGTTAGCCGAAGCTGATTTGGCAGCCGCCCAATCGGCATTGGATGCGCTTCCAAGCGACTAGATCGCTGCTTCAAACCTCGACCGGGTAGGCCTCGAGATCTGTCCAGGTGCCGATGTTTGCCACCGAGCGACGAACTTCGTCTATGTCGATTCGCAGTATTCGGTTGGTGTGGACCCCCGACGGATCTGTGGCTAGGACAGAACCTCGTCCGGTTAGTTGAAGCAGCCTGCCTGTTTCAAAGTCGAGTGTGGTAAAGCCAATACGATCATCGAGCACCAAGTTACCTAGGGTTTGGAACATGCCGTTACCGATGTAGTCAGGCATATCAATGGTGGTGTCGTTGACTACTTTGATAAACCCTGGTGGTCCGCCTCGGTGAGTCGGGTCGGTGCCGTGGTTGTCGCTATGACTGGCAAGAAATGCAGTGTCAGCGTCGCCTAGCTGGATACGATCGGTTTTGTTGAGACGGCTTGATGAAGTGGGAAGTTGACCATCTCGAACGTCTGTGTCGGCAACTTGGTGCTCGCGTTTGAAGATGTACTTTGGGCAGAGACCGAACATTCGATGCATACGGTAGGTAATCGATCCGTTCGCTTCTAACGTTCCTTTACCCAACGATTTTGCTCGTCGTCGGATGGCGGGGTTGATGTAAAGAACCCCCATGGACTCGTG
This sequence comes from Acidimicrobiales bacterium, assembly GCA_020630065.1. GTDB lineage: Bacteria > Actinomycetota > Acidimicrobiia > Acidimicrobiales > SZUA-35 > JAHDCC01. Next base: position 2,881 of record JAHDCC010000012.1, on the reverse strand, counting down.
GATAGTTAGATTGTCGAACAGCGGATCACCATCAATCCGCCGAGGCGTCACCCGTACAGTGGTGGGGTTTTCAACCACAAAAAGATGACTTGAGGCACCGATGAGTGGCGACGCCCAAGGGCGGAAAAGTTCATCAATCGATGCTGCGACCGAGAAGGTGCGCTTGTTGATGAATCGTTCTTCGCTGCCGTTGAGCTCTGGTCGAAAAGGTTGATCTACGGCTGCGTCAAACTCGGCGGTGTCGATACCAGACTCGGCTTGAAGTTGAACCTCACCAGCATGAAAGTTTCGGTATGTCATCGCATTCGCCCTGATAGGGGTGTCGTTAACGAAGCTGCTCTGAAACGCAAAACTGGGGAGTGTTAAGGTTTGGTGCGTAACGCGTATAGTAGGCCCTCGCTCAGGTGGAGGTATTCAACGGCTCTTGTCGGGTCGAGCTGGGTTTTTGCTTGGCCATGTGCAGCAAGGTTTCTGAGAATGGAAAGCCCTTCGACGGCGCTTGCAGATTCACTAGTGATTAGATCGTTTTCTAACGCTAGTAATGACAGCTGACGAGCTGACATGCGCTCGGGGTCTCGCTCGTCAGTTATTTCGGCATCGGTGATGATCTTTCTAAGCTCAGCTTCTACTTGAGAAAAGGCCTCCAGAACAGCTACCGATGGGTTTTCTTGTGATTCGATTTCCAGTTGCTTACTCAGGCCGATTTCTGCTGGAGTACTCTTTTCCGCTCTAGGTTTTTGTCTGGCTAGAGATGCCTTCGTTTCACTTGCTTCACGATCCCAATTCTCAATTTCTATCCCCGCTGGCCCAGCTTTCCATCGGCGTACTCCGGTTAGATCAAGCTGGCTGATCATTGGCCGAAACACAACTGCGAGAGCCACTACGGATAGCGGCCATGCTAGAGAGTCAGCTAGCGAGGCAACAAACTGTAGCCAGCCCATTACGATGCTTCTTGCTGGTTGAGGTGGTGGTAGAGGGTGGTTCGGCTGATGTTGAACATGCCGGCACCCGAGCGCGACGGATCCGGATTCCCGAGCGGTGATACCGAGCAGTTCTTGTCGGCAGGACCGATCGGCCTCGAACCCGCTCCGATGTGCCGATCTCGGGTGGTCGGGAGCTAGTTGGTGGGGAAGATCACAAGCACTAGCTCCTGGCGATCGGCCGGACGGTCACCGTCGGCAGCGAGTCGGTCTTCAGAGGTATGTTGCAAGTTACATCTATCTAGATGTAAGATGTAACTATGTCAGATGCGCCTGGCGATGAACTCGCCGAAAGCTTCGTCGAGTTCATCCATGCCTTCGGGGTACTGCGAAGCGACACGACGCCGTGCGGTCAGCCAATGTCGGTGTCGACTGCGCATGCCCTGTGCAAACTCGCGATCGGACCCCCGCTCAATCAGCGTGACCTGGCCGCCCGACTCGGTCTTTCAACAAGCGCTGTGAGTCGCCTTGTCGACCAACTCGTCGACAAGTGCTGGGCCGAGCGCGAAGTCGACCCCGATGCTTCGGACACCCGTGTGCGGCTCGTCACCCTGACCGCTGAGGGTTCGAGAGTGGCCGGCCAGGTCCTCGCCGCACGGTCCGAACGGTTCGCCCGTCTCCTTGACGCTGTGCCCGCCTCCAAGCGATCAACGGTCATCGAGGCCCTCTACCTCCTGAAAGGAGCAACCGATGCCCTTGAGTAGATCCCTTCTTCTAGTCTGCTTGGCCGCAATGACGGTCGCCCTCTCTGCGTGTGGCGACGACGATCTTGCCCAGCGCCAGCAGGCCGTTGCTGAAGCCGGCGCCGAAGTGATGCCGTTCGACCTTGACGCAACGACCCACATATTCACAGACACCGCAAGCGGAGGAGTCCAAGACGTCGTCGCCGACGATCCCCAGGACGAGCTAAACATCGAAGCAATCCGCCGGCATCTCGACAATGAAGCCACCAAATTCCGTGCAGGGGACTTCTCCGACCCCGAAGCGATCCACGGATCGGCAATGCCTGGTCTCGCCACGCTCCAGGAACGCTCCGACGAAATCGCCATCGATCTCACCAATACACCCACCGGCGCATCGATCACCTATACCGCTACGGACGCCGACCTCATCGAAGCGATTCATCTCTGGTTCGCTGCGCAAACGACCGATCATGGACAACACGCCGAACATGGCTGACCAGCGCCAGTCATCGGATCGTCCTGGCCTCCGGCCTAGGAACCTGATCCTACGGGTTCGGCCGAGCATGCTGGCGAGCGCTCACAACCGGCAATCCAGGATGGGGGCCGGGACGACGGCCAACGTTGACCCCTCGGCGTCGAACCCGCTCGATAACGTCCAGCTCGAGCTCGGAGGACCGCAACTCACCGGCACGACGAGAGCGCTCGACAACGACGACCGGGTGTGACCAAGCTCGGCCTCGGCCCGGAGGTCAGCGAGTCGAAGATGCCTCCGGCCTCTTGCTTCACGATCCCAATTCTCAATTTCTATCCCCGCTGGCCCAGCTTTCCATCGGCGTACTCCGGTTAGATCAAGCTGGCTGATCATTGGCCGAAACACAACTGCGAGAGCCACTACGGATAGCGGCCATGCTAGAGAGTCAGCTAGCGAGGCAACAAACTGTAGCCAGCCCATTACGATGCTTCTTGCTGGTTGAGGCGGTGGTAGAGGGTGGTTCGGCTGATGTTGAACATGCCGGCGATTTCTTGTTTGGTTAGTTCGCCGGTTTCGGCGAGTTTGCGGGCGGATGCTATCTGGTTGGTGGTCATTTTGGGTGGCCGCCCGCCGGTTCTTCCTCGTTTCCTGGCTGCGGCGAGTCCGGCGTTGGTTCGTTCTCGAATGAGGTCTGCACGTCCGCCTTGACCTATGGTCAAAGCCACACCTTCGTGTTTAACCCTTCC
>JAHDCC010000050.1 GCA_020630065.1 Acidimicrobiales bacterium | reverse complement strand
TCGAGGCTTTCCACTAGCTGATCGTGGTTGGTTTGTTGAACGAAACTGCGGTCAGCGAATATTGACAGCACGTCTCCGACGGGTTGCGGTTCGATCGACCATCGTTCGCCGTCACGAAAAACGCCGGCTCCTGAGATGGCGTGGACGACGGTTGATTCGACCGGGTCGCAGATCACGCCGATCCACGGTGCGCCGTCTCGACCGACGAGCGCTATCGACACGGCATAGCCGGGTGTTCCTTCGATGAACGGGAGGGTCCCGTCAAGAGGGTCGATACACCAGAAATAGTCGGCGGTCAGTCGTCCACCGTCGTCGGATTGTTCTTCGGTCAGTACACCAAGTTCGAAACGTTTGAGTGTTGGGGCCAGATGGTCGAGAATAATGTCTTCGCTAGCCCGGTCGATTTCGGTCACTACCTGAGATGCCAGGCTCGGCTGTCCGGCTTTGTGTTGAACCTGTTGGGGTCGTGATGTCGAAATCATTCGACCCGCTTCACTGGCGGCTTCGACGCCCCGTTCGGCCAGGTGATTCAGGTCAGAGGCGGACAGTTTCACTGCGCTAGCTCGTCTAAAACTTCGCGGGCGAGCCGTTCTGAGTATCGGTGAAGTTTCCAATGCCCCGGGCTCCAGCCTTGCAGGAACCGGTAGAAGTCGGTCCACGCTACCGGGTAGAGAGACCGCCAGTCGGCTTCCAACGCAGCGAAGTCGAGCCCGGCTCCAGCGTTGGTTAGCGCTTCATGTAGAAGTTCAAAGTAGTGGTCCAACAGGTCGGGGGCCATAGCTTCACTGGCGTCTTCGTCGAGGCAGCTGCTAATAAAATAGGCGACGTCTTTCATGCCACAACCTCCGCCGACGTATTGAAAATCGACGGCTGCTGCAGTTCGGCCAGCATCGTCGAAACAGAAGTTTGCTAGTTTGGCGTCGCCGTGGACAAACGTTTGGAACGGGCTTTCGGAAAGTCGACGATCGATCGTTGACGCCGCGTCTTTCAGCGGGCCGTCGTCGAGGGCGTCGAGTTCGTCAGGGCGGGTCGCTAAATGCCAGTACGTTCCGGTAGTCCACAAACCTTCGGGGTGTTTCCCCATAAACGTTGCGTGGAAATTGGCGAGCCATGACAGGCAGGCGTCGAGTTCGGCTTCGCCGACTTGTTCACGCCGACCGGCAAAACCTGAAGCGTCGACGTCTTCTAACACCATGATGACACCGTCTGGGCGAGCCTGCAAAGCGAGGCAGCGGGGCACCCGACAGGCGGGTGGGCACGCGTGGGCGTAACCGTCATACCAGGTTGATTCGACTTGGTAGGACTGTAATTTTCGTTCGTGAGAGAGGTTCGAGTTCCAACCGTACCGATGGTTTTGTTCGTCGGGCCAGCGCACATGTTTAACCACGACGCTTCGGTAGCGACCGCTGTCGAGGCGGCATCGCACGATCTGGCCATACCCACTCCATAAGCTTTGAACGACTTGGGTGCCCGTGATCGAACTGGCCCCAGTTGCTTCAAGCACAACCATCTCGAGGCCTGCGTCAATATGGTCAGCTTCGGCCACGCCCCAATACTACCGGCCACGCCGGTAGTGGCACGTCAGCCTATAGCTGTTCGCTCCAGGTAGAGACCCACGGTTCGATTATTTGAGAAACACGTCGGGATTCAGCGCCCGCCAAATCTCACCTTCTCGTGGTGCCTCGCTGCAGTAGACATAGCCGGGTTCACTAACCCACGCAATCGCCGTTTCAACCATCGATGGTATGGAATGATACTGCGGGTAGAACCCCTCGAAGATGTTCATGACTGGGTGAGCATGTCCGGGCAGGACAGTCTGGCGACCTGTCGTAACAGCGTAGATAGATCCGTTGAAGCCAGCTATCGGCACAAGCGAATCGAAATCGAACCCTGCATCGAAACGGTCGTCTTTGTACATGTTCGTCCCCAGTCGCAAATTGGCTACATCTAGAGTTCCGGTAATAAAGTTGTCTAGGAAATCGAAACTATCGCCTTCTACGTTCAACCAGGAGCCGTCCGATTTTGAGCCGTTCCGCCAAGTCCATAAACCAACAACGTGCTCGGTAGCGTGACACCAAGCAGATCTTCTGTTTCACCTAGCTGTGCAGAAGTCGCTGGCGGTCTTAGAGTTGAGGCCACATCCAAGCCGTGACCTTCATATAGTTCCAAGAGGTGGTCTAGGCGAGCATGTAGATCTTTTGTAGACATCGTATCGACCCTCGGATCGAATTTGGGCAATGGGCCACGTGCCTCTTCCGACATGATGCAGAACCTTCCTCGAATGTCTGTCCCTGCGTCTTTGCGTGTTTTGACAGAACAAAGATTGTGTTACTGACAGCTTAGCCAACTCTATATTCACCCCTAGCACTGACTTCATCAAGCAGATCGAGGAGTTACTGGTCTTTCATGATGCCGGTCCTGGATAAATTCAATGTTCAACATCGAATTTATTTGATGTTGAACATCCAAAATGTTAACCTGAGGCCATGCGATTAAGTAGGGGCATTTTCGAAAAACTCGAATATTTAGCACAGTCCGAATCTGTGCTAATTCTGGAAGGCGCCCGAGCAACAGGCAAGACGACCTTGGCGAGACACCTCGTCGAAACGGGTGTCTACCACGAATATCGAAGCTTTGCTGATCAAACCAACCTCGAAGCGGCACAGGCGTCACCTGCAGACTTCATAAACCAGCTTCCATTTGGAACAATTATCGACGAAGCTCAACTCGTCGAAGACGTCACACTCCCAATCAAATCAATCATCGACGCAGACCCGACACCCGGCCGTTTTCTACTGACGGGTTCAACTCAGCTGAGACGGACCAAACTTGGTGGCAGCGACCCTCTCGCAGGGAGAACGCTACCGCCCATACCCATGTACCCGTTCACGATGGGTGAAAGAAACGAAACGCTGCCGAAATTAGCAACCTTGGACCGCCTCAACGGGTCAGCCAAGTTCGATCCAGTCAACAGTTTCGTCGACATTCTGTTTGGCGACCTATCTGGGTCAACCACTATCGACCGGACAGGACTAGAAGAGTTTCTGGTTCGTGGAGGCATGCCCGGCTGGTTTGATGTCGAAGATGCCGAAATCCGTGAACTAAGATTCGAACAATACATGCGCGGCACAATCGCCCTGCCGACATTTTCCGGCAGAGACCGAACCATGCTGGAATCGTTTTACCGATATCTGGCTGGTTCCACAGCTTGTCTTGCCAACTTTGAGAAGTTCTCACGCTCAAACGGCATCCAAGGCCCGACAGCCAAACAATACTTGAGTTTGCTGATTGAAGCGATGCTCATAGTTTCGATACCCGGTTGGCGTTCACGGCAACCAAAGGTCGAGCTCCAAAGCCCGAAGTTGCATGTATTCGATACGGGGGCAGCGGCAACGTTGGGAGGTTTACGACCCAGTGAAAACAACGAAGACTTCGGCCAGTTACTCGAAACACTTGTCGTGACAGACCTGTTAGCTCAAGCAAGCTGGTCGAAACTTCACATCAACTTTTTCCACTGGCGATATAAACAAAAACATGAAGTCGACCTTCTTCTAGTTGACCGCAACAACCGGACTATCTGTATCGAGGTCAAATCAAACTCGACAGTTAAAACCACCGACTTTCAACACATCGAAAAATTCAGGGAGCTCTATCCGAACCAGTTCTTCAGAGGAATCGTCTTTTACACAGGCACAGAACTGCACTCGTTCGGCAATGACCTTTGGGCTGTACCAGTCGGCTCTCTCTGCCAAACCGTGTAGTCGCTTACTCAGCCTCTTGTGGAAGAACTTCGTTTCTACCAGCCTGCAAGATCAAGGTGATCGAGGATCTGCCGGGTTTCGCCTAGTAAGGCCCCTGAAGCGACCAGCTACAGTTCGCTCGACTTCCATTCACTATCCCAATGCAAGTCAGGAAAATCATCGGAATCGATCACTTCAAACTCCGGAAATGGTCGTAGCCGATCGAGTTTCGAAGGTTGCTTATCTGGTTCTATCCGCAATCTTCGACCCTTGCGTTCAATCTCAACGCTCTGACCCGAGGCGAGTATCTCATCCAAAATATTGTAGATGTTGGCGCGTAGCGCAGAAGCGTTTATAGGAGCGTCAGTGTCCATCAACCCAACATGCCACACGTACGCACTTCGAACAAGTATGTACGAGACCTAGCCGTTGGGTTTGTTGTTGATCCTGTTTTGAACGCGTTCCATTCTCTCGTCCAGTTCTTTCCGAAGCGGACCACGGTACGGAACACAATCCCACCACCAACCATTCCCTCGACTGTCCCCCACACCCAGGTCCGCCGTCCAGTCACGTTCGAGTCGTTCCGAGAACGATAATAGGAATTCGTCAGCAGCATCAGTGGCTGCAGAGTCGCGACCTGCAAGGTACCGTTCAAGTAGTTCTCGGTGACCGTATATACCGAGCAGGTCGTAAGGCCCCCGGTAGTGCAGTTTAGTTTCGAGAGTCTCATCGAGTTCAGATTCGAGAAGACGAACACACTTCCACCACGATTCGATAGCGCCTAGAAGATCCGAGTCG
>JAHDCC010000049.1 GCA_020630065.1 Acidimicrobiales bacterium | reverse complement strand
CCTACCCCAAATTTGGGCTTCGTTCATTATGAGCGTAGTAGAGACCGAGTGTGACGAGCTACTGCCAAGTACTCCATAAACTCTCCAGATCGACTAGAAACAGTCTGATCTATCATCAGGGAGATAGCTGGCGAACCGGCACGTTTCCAATCACCGTCCGGTCGATAGAACGCAGCGAAACTACGGAAAATGTTCCATAAAAGATCTTGCCGGTTGGACTGGCTAGTCCTCCACGAGGTCACTCCGAGCTCGATTCGGTGGTTCTCTGCCACATAGCTGTAGTTCTCGATTGACTTTATCTCTGTAACCTTCCCCAACGCCTCGATCACTTCGTTGCAAGTCTCGTCGAAAAACGAAGACATAAGATCTGAAACATCAGATCGGATCGTCAAACCTACATCGAAGGTAAGGGGGCTTTCGACACTGGGGCCGTTCGCACGGTAAAAGCGTTCTTGACTCCACCGGCGCGCTGCCCCGAACGTTTCTGGACGGCGAGACTCATGAAGATAGCGAACCTGAGAGACAAGTCCCCGACGGTTTAGTGCTTGTTCAAGTTCTGCCCGGTTTTCGTCGTGACAAAACAGAGATAGGTCATGTACGTCTTCGCGTTCGGAGAACAGAAGAGCCGCTTGGGACGCAACCATCTGAGGACGAGGTATCGCGCCCAACTGCGGTAAGTAAATCACCATTCTGTTCAAACTGTCGCTATGCCACGGATCAAAATCTTCCGGACGAAACGTTGGGCCACAAACCAGAACCCGACGAAACTGATCGGCTTCTTGCCACAGTCTGGCGTTGGTCAAAATTGCGACGTTTGACTCACAGTTGACCGGTTCGATAGTGGACGGCGCCAGCAAACCAACCTGTAACTGGCCATCCATGTCGATTTGTGAAGCCCCAAGAACATCCGCGATACGTTTACGATCTTTGGTTAACGACATTGGGTCTGCCCGAACCTGGGTGATAGATCCGAAAGGGGCCACGATTAAATCCAGAAACGACTGCATCAGCTTTTCGGTTGCTACTAGATCGGCTCCGCTAGGGCTCTTAGGTTCTCTAATAGACACCGTCGACGTGGCGTGGATGAGTGGTTGGCGATGCCGGGCAACGTGTTCGGTGGTGAAATCGGTTAGCCCCGATTTCCAAAGCCGTCGTTCCAACTGCAACAGTTTTGCTGAAGTCGATTCGTATTCGGCCCGTACCCGCCGCTCAACGACAGCACTGATATAGGCAAACACAACGAGGCACAATCCCACGACGACGACGGGAATAGTGGAATCTATGAATCTAAAGATCAGCAGTAGCACACATATGAGGAGACCAAGTGAGCAAAGAATAGTCACAATATTCGACGTCAATGCGCCGAGGATGAGTCTGCCTTTTCTGCGCTTTACTGCTGTGTAGTCGTCATGAACGAGCTGCACACGGGTCGACGAAGAAATACCACTGGAAATAACGGATGTCCAACTGTCTGCCATGAGACAGATTTCTAACACGACGCACATTACCGGTAGTGGATACTGGAACCAATACCCAAAACTAGGAACAAGGATCAGCTCGCAAAAGCAGCAAGCCACTCCTCCGCTGAGCGAGGTCGAAAGACACTGTTGTTGTGACGGGTGTACTCCATCGATGATGAGAAATCCGCTGAATAGTGATGACCCGGAAACAGAATCGCCGTATCTGGGACGTCGGCTAGCCGTTGAGTAAGCGAATAGTAAAGCTCGGTCGGGTCGCCTCCCGGGAGATCAGTTCGCCCACAGCCGTGAAGAAACAAGGTGTCTCCAGAAAGTAAATGTTCCTCAACCAACAAACATTGACTTCCCGGCGTGTGTCCAGGGGTGTGGATTAGATCGATTTCAAACTTCCCGGCCTTTACCGTGCTGCCAGACTGATGGGGTTTAAGCTGATCTGGAGTCAATCCTGCAGCATGACCGAGATATTCAACCTCGTCTTGTTGGACATGGATTGGCACGTCAACCAGTTCAAGAAGTTGGGCAGCGCCCGCGATCTCGTGTCCCGCTATGTTGCCACCTGCGTGATCAGCGTGATAGTGGGTCAGAATGACACCGACAAGGTCCATGCCATCATTTTGAAGAACCGACAAAATACTGTGAACATCGTAGGCAGGATCGACCAGTAGAGCTTGGCGAGTTTCGGTGTCTCCAATGCAGTAGCTGTGGTTGACCATCTGATGGGCAAAACCGTTGTCGACAGCAAAGTCTCGGCCTGAAGTCAACTGTTTGAAGTAAAAATGTTCATCCATATTCGACAGCCTATTGCCACTTGTCAGTCCGGCAAAAGTCTCTGATCGCTATCAATCGGTTCAGTTCAAGTAAATAATGCAATTTTACGACATCGTCAGAATAACCACCTCACGCGATCCTCAGCGCTAGTATTGGCTCTCGGAAACTTTTTGTCAGGAATGCTGGGGAGAAAACGTGTCGGATGTAAGTGGAGCAGGTAACTCAGGAAGCCAGGGCCAAGCTCCGGCTGGCTGGTACACGGTGGATGATCAACAGCGATACTGGGATGGCGCTCAATGGACCGACCATGTCGCTCCGCTACCTGGGCAAGCTGATCAGCCACAAAGTGCGGTAGCCGGATTTGACTCTGGTAACCAAGCTGCGCAGCAGCAGGGTGCCCAGCAACATCCGTTTGGTCAGCAACAAGACTTTGGTCAGCAGCAGCAAGCTCAGCAACCATTCGGTCAACAACAGGCTGGGCAACAACAGGCTGCCCAACAGCAACCGTTTGGTCAGCAACAAGACTTTGGTCAGCAGCAGCAAGCTCAGCAACCATTCGGTCAACAACAGGCTGGGCAACAGCAACCATTTGACCAACAAGGCGGGCAACAAGCTTACGGTCAACAACAGGCATATAGCCAGGGCCAGGTTTCTCCGTCATCGAGCGACGACACCACAATGGCGATGCTCGCCCACTTGGGTGGAATCGTTTTCGGATTCATCCCTTCGTTGGTGATATGGCTAGTCAAAAAGGACCAGTCACAGTTCGTTGCTCATCACGCTCTTAAGGCTCTGAACTTCCAAATTCTGGTGTTCGCCGCATATATCGCTTGGTTCGTCTTCCGAATCATCAACGCTTTCATCGGCATTCCGTTCGTTGGCGGCCTTCTTTGGCTTGCGTTGTTCCTCGGTCCGTTAGTATTCAGCATTATGGGTGGAGTGGCTGCTAACAAGGGCGAAGATTACTCGTACCCTATCGACGTAAAAATCGTCAAATAGTCTCTTACCCAATCTAAGTTACATGAGTGTGCCTGCCCGAATGGGCAGGCACACTCATTTTTGGGGTGGTTCTTCCTGCGCCGACATAGCAAATCTGTTCACGTTCTCTTCAGGAAAGGTTCAGACACTATTTCCGGCCCAGATACGGACCACTGATGTTCCCGCAACCCAAGGCCCATAAATTTGGGGTCAATTAGTAGTTGAACTAGGCGAACCACCACGACTTTCAAACAGGTGCGGATTCCCTACGTTTCTAGCGGGTATCAGGGAGTAAAAAATGCACGACGAAAACCCAGTAAATCCATCCGACAATCGGCGCTTTGAAGACGTTCTACAGAACCGTTTACAACGTCGAACTGTTCTTGCCGGTGGCGTAGCACTCGCAGCAACGTCATTTCTGGCAGCATCAACTCCAGCCGGCGCAAGCGTAATTGCATCCAACAAAAAAGGCAAAAACAAATCCGAAGAAAAAACGGGGAGAGAGCCGAAACACAAAGGCAAGAAACAAAAACTCATCGATTTCGAGCCGGTAGATCTAGACAGCGGCCCAGTTCCCCTGATCTCATCAGACTACGAATTTTCCGTCTTAGCCCCCTGGGGTACACCACTGAAACGTCGGGCCCCCGAGTTCTCCTATCCACCAACCTCGGCAGACGCTCAGGCCAAACAAGTAGGAATTGGTCACGACGGAATGTGGTACTTTCCAAGCACGCGCGGTCGACGCGGCAATCGTCACGGCTATCTGTGCATCAACCACGAATTTGGGCGGAACTCACATGTACTTGGAAAGGATCTTCCCGAAAGCCTTGAAGAGGTAAGAATATCTCAAGCCGCCCACGGCATTAGCATTATTGAAATATCCGAAGTTGAGCCGGGTAGCTGGGAAGTAATTCCCGGCCGTCAATCACGTCGTATCACCGCTAACACGCCCGTTCGGTTCAGCGGACCGGCAGCTAAAAGCGAACTCCTCAAGACCAAGGCAGGAAATCGACCCCTCGGTACCGTCAACAATTGTGCAAACGGCTATACCCCTTGGGGCACCTACCTGACGTGTGAAGAGAACTTCAACGGCTACTTCGGTGCATCTGATGAAAACTGGGAGCCAACTCCAGAGCAGGAACGATACGGATTCAATGCGACTGGTTTCGACTATGACTGGTTCAAGTTCGATGAGCGGTTTGATCTCAGCAAATCCGAATACGCCAACGAAGAGAACCGGTTCGGTTGGGTTGTCGAAATCGATCCGTATAGCCGACGACGAGCCGTAAAACGCACAGCACTAGGAAGGGTTAAACACGAAGGTGTGGCTTTGACCATAGGTCAAGGCGGACGTGCAG
>JAHDCC010000048.1 GCA_020630065.1 Acidimicrobiales bacterium | reverse complement strand
GATAACTAAGAATTATCGCGGCACGGTTCAAGGGACAAAACCTTATGGTTCGTAGTCGTTTCTCTAATAGAAGCCGCAAGCCGGTGACTTTTTTGAACCGAGGTCGACAGATTGAAGTTTTGCAGCGACATTTGGACCTCCTTGCTGCAGACCCTAGCCATTTCGTGGTTTTAGAGATAATCGGCCTAGGGGGCACAGGTAAAACAAAGCTACTCAAGAAAATTTATACAGGACTTGAAGAAAAAGATGCCAAGGATGTCTTGTGGGTCAGTCTGGAAAGAACTGATTCCCCGCCCGAAACAGGGCCTCTGCTATCGATTCGCGACCAGCTCGATTTCGACTGCTTCCTGTTTGACACCGCCATTGTCACCTACTGGAACGCGATTGGCCAACCCCTCCAACTCGGACAAGACAAAGGCTTTCGTGATGGTCTAGTTTTCCGCCTACTAGAACTTGGACTAAATGAAAGCGGCATCCCGGTACCATTGCCTGTTTCCTTTGTCCTTGATGTTTACGCTGCGGGAAGCCGACAAGTAAGAAAACGGTGGAGGTACTCAAAGGACGAGTTCGAAGAAATCGGCGAATTCCGACATTCCCCGTCCGAACTTAAAGCCAGATTGCCTTACTACCTAGCAACCGACATTCTCCGCCGGTTTAAACAAACCACCCGATCACCGGTCGTTTTCTATGATGCCTATGACGAACAGAGTTCGACAGTTCTAGACGGGCACTCTGAATGGCTTCGAGAATTTATAGGTGCACTCGAGAGCGGTGTCCATTACATCTCAACCCGAGAGCCGCTTAATTGGGCGCAGAATGACTGGGGTGACGTCGTCTCAACTGTGGTTGTCGACAAGTTGCCTGAGAAAGAAAGCCGGGATCTTATTCAACAACGACTAGGGGTCACACAGCGGCCTTTGGAAGACCGCATAATCGAAGCCTCTCGATGTATCCCATTCTTCCTGGAGGCGACGATTGGAACATACGAAAGTTTGGCAAAGGACGGCAAAACGCCCGATCTTGACGACCTGCCACGAACACCAGAAGAAGCCGTCAGTAAGCTTCTAAAACACTTGGAGGGAAGTCACCAAAAGGTGGCCACCACTCTCGCAGCAATACAGGTGTTTGACCAAAGAATCTACGGCGCCATTATTCGAGATCTGAACCTCGCCGTTGACGACCTCGATCTTGATTCCTTCATCGATTGGTTTTTTGTTCAACAAGACTTTCCAAACAGCTATCGTACTCACGATTTGTTAACGGACTTTGTGCGAAGTGCTAGCAGCCAACAAACTCATTGCGCTTCGGCTCTTTCTGCGGCTACGAAACACCTTGTTGAAAGGTGCAAGGACACCCCGACGTCTGACGTTTCTGCCACACTTCGACTCTTTCGAGCAACGCTAGAAGGCTGGGAGTCCCAGGCTTCGATGCCGACCGAGTCCGTTGAAGCGCTAATTGATGCCGGGTATGGCCTTTATGACAGCGGTTATTGGATCGAGTTACTTTCGTTCGCTGCCGACGTCGACGATGATGCCCCCGATCAGCTGAAGATCGCATTACGCTACCTAGAGGCGGTTTCTTCCAGGAGACGTTTTGGTCCGCTTGCTGCTCTAGACCGTCTTGAGCAACTACGGACAGACGTTGATCTGTTGGGCCGACATCGATCGTCGTACGAGGTCGAGATAGCATATATTGCTGAATTGACGGGTGACTACGAGACTGCACGTCACCGGTTTAAGCAGCTCGATCAACAAAATGTTCCTTGGGATCCGCACGACAGGAACCATCGCCTAACCCGACTCTATAACGCAGATATGTTGATTATGGATGGAAAGCTTGATGAAGGGTCCCGGCTTCTAGCACAGGTCGAACAAGATGACGGAAGATATGACCGACTCTATTGGGCGGAGTTAGTTCGGCACCGGGGTCATGCGTACAGATTTTCCTTTGTCTTTGATCATGCTGAAACGCTCTATGCCCGAGCGATGCGAAGCGCTGATGCTGCTGAGGGCCTAAAAGGCAAACTGCACACAAACCTGGCTGAAACGTACTGCTGGACGAACCCAGAAGCCGGATTGGATGAGGCGGCACTTTCGATCGAGATAAATGAACGTGTCGGAAACACTATCGAAGTCGCCAAAGCCCTGACCGCCAAAGCTGTTTCGTTAGCGAACTTGGACCGGTTCAGCGAAGCAATTGAGACATCGTCGGTAGCCCAGCGACTTTCAGCTGAAGTTGGTTATCGAGCCGGGGAAGCGTTCTCATTACAAGCCCAAGTATTCACCTACTGCAGGTCTTCTAGGTTTGAGCGAGGCCTTGAGGCCCAAGCCAAACTCAACGCTCTGATCGATGACCTCGATACCTACAAACATCTAACTGTTCTCGGCTCTTGGCTGCTAGAGGGGTTTGAAGAGTTCGAACAATCTGCTGAAACTATTCAATGGATTTCACCTGAAAGTCTTAGCGAAAGACTCCAGCTTGTCAGCCCCAAACTTCAATAATCGTCTTGTTGAAACGACTCAGATGACGTTGTTCGAAGGCGTTCTGGATTCGGTCACGGCCGAGCACTTCGATTGTGTTGTTCCAACTTTGGTTCCATGAGCTGGCCAACATCGAAGTCGCCTCTTTGAGATTCTCTGGTTCGCCGTTTAGGTAACTTACAGTGAACGTGATATCTCGACGTGTAAGTGCTTCAAGCAGGAAAGTTGTTTCGGAGAAATCTGCTAAATGGGTCATTGAACAGAGTCTTCCACCTGATGCTGTTCGACTCGCTGCGAGTTCGAGACCGCTCGCCGTTCCGGACAAATCGAACACAACATCGTACAAATCATCGACCTGTTTCAGCGGCATTCCGGAATGACCCATAGGCTCGATGAGGTTGTCGAGACGGCCGGCAGATTTGTCGTGGATAGCAACTAGAGGTGCAGATTGATCGCAGAAAAACGCGAATGCCATGCATAAACCGATTCCGCCGGCACCTATTATCAACACTCGATCAGTAGGTGTTATTTGGGCCCAGTTTTTGGCGTGAAGAACACAAGAAAGAGGTTCGCTAAGGGCCAGGTGAGGTCCCATAGCGCCATCTATTGTGGTCAGATAGCTAACTTCGATGTCGACTGTGGAAGCAAAACCTCTATTGGAGAAGAGACCAACATCATTTCTCTCACATAGATGCGACCTGTACTCGAAACACTTTGAACACAAACCGCATCGATAGTTTAGATCAGTAGTGACTACATCTCCGACGGCAAACTTCGATATGTCGCGGCCGACCTGTATGATTCGGCCAACAAACTCGTGCCCAATCGATTCCGGATAGTCCAACTTGCGATGCCCGTTGAACTTTGACATATCTGACCCACAGATACCGCAGAACAGGACTTTAACTCGAACCCAATTTGCATGTAGCTCTCCGAAAGCAAGCTCATGTACATCTATAAATTTAGGTCTATCCAATGTGTAGACGAAGTCTTTCACATGCGTTCCCAGATCGATTCGTTGAACTCTTTAGATAGCGCCTTCATGGACGGCGATGGGCCATCAGCCCGCACTCCTGTTATCAGGTCCGCCAGCTGAGGAATATCATCCTCCTCCAGACCGATCCTCACTGCGGCGTTTACCCCCATACGTAAACCAAACCCAAGACCGTAAGGAAGTTTGCGGAAATTGGTGAGAATCCGGCACCGCTCAAGCGCCTCATACGTGTT
Organism: Acidimicrobiales bacterium; assembly: GCA_020630065.1. GTDB lineage: Bacteria > Actinomycetota > Acidimicrobiia > Acidimicrobiales > SZUA-35 > JAHDCC01. Next base: position 1,007 of record JAHDCC010000048.1, on the reverse strand, counting down.
GTAGGCATCTTCTTTAGTAGGTTCTTGAAGCCAAAGATGGTGGGTTGGTAGTCGGTCCGGCGGCCGGATAACTACTGGGACGCCTCTGTCACTCAGCTCGTTTTCGAGGCTCACAGCACAACTCAACATACGTTTTGAGTAGACACAAAGCCATTCGCTTCGCCCTAAGGTGAGTCCTGCAGCGTAGGTGCTCGTCGAGTGCATGTTTGAGACAAAGGTTGAAATCCCCCGTAATAGCCTCGACCAGAGATCGGTCTGGGATCTGGTTGCGAGGAGCGCTTTCTGAGGACCCGGAAAGTTTTTGTGAACACTGGCGACGATCAAATCGAAGCCGGAATCGAACGGGTTTGGATGATCTCCTGACAAAATATTGGTGAGGTACTGGGACCCATCAAATATCGACGCCTGCAGTGGCAAGTCTGTAAGGGTCGCAAAGTCCTCGACGACCAGCCCTTCGCTACGATCAACAAAAACGAAATCAGGCCGTCGACCCTTGCAGCGATCTAACGTGCTGGCTATGTCGACTTGCTGGTTCTTGTCGTCAACCGCCATCTCGATGACCTCTAAACCCAAACGAGTGAGAATCGAATGTGCAGATGTATGGCCTCCTGCACGCTCAGGTAAAAGAAGCACACTCTGTCCAGGTTCAGAGATCGCCATGAACATAACAATGTGTGCATGCAGTCCGCTCAAAACCCGAAGTGTGGCATCCGCGGCGCGGAGTGCTTTGGCCCATTCGTCATAAATGGTGCGACTATCACGCTCCAGGGCACGGCGACCCGAAAACTGCATGTCGGTTTGCAACCTTTGTTCTCGGCTCCTGGACTTGTCCGTGTTGTAAAGACCGTGAAGGGTTGACGAAGCCACTTCGATATCGGCAGCAAACGGTACATTCTCAACCGGGTTGAGGATTAGGCTAGACCGCAAAATGCGATCCTGTCTAGCAACAGATTCCCGCAGCTTGTCCGCTGTCTGGTCATCCATAGCACTGATAATTCTTAGTTATC
>JAHDCC010000032.1 GCA_020630065.1 Acidimicrobiales bacterium | reverse complement strand
CTGGACTCGCCGACAAAGATAAGGCCTGGTTCGACGAGAACAGAAAGACCTATGCCGCTGAAGTCGTTGCCCCGACAAAGTTGTTTGTGACGGCCCTGGGGGAACGGCTGGCCGGTTCGTTCGCTCCGAATATTGTCGCTCTTCCTAAAACGAACGGGTCGATTGGGCCGATTAACAACGACTTACGGTTCAGCCCCGATAAAACTCCGTACAAGGATCACCTTCTTCTCAGGTTCTGGGAGGGAGACGACAAAAAGACTTCACCCACATTGATGGTTCGAATTAGCAAGAACACGATAGGTTTCGCTTCGGGGTCTGCCATCGTCGACGTCGAGCGATGGCGAGCCTTGATCGACCAAAGTTCGGGTGAGGAACTCGCCGACCAGCTAGCTGTTTTGGGTGACGGCCGAGATCTCGATATCGACGGTCAGGGATACAAAAAAGTTCCGAAGCCCTACGCCCAGGATCATCCACGAGCCGAGTTACTCAAACACAAATCTTTCCAAGCCCGATGGTTACAGCCGACGCCCTTAGCGGTTCATGCGCCTTCCTTTGTTGACTGGGTGGCTGACGAACTGGCGGCGGCCGCGGAGGTACATCATTGGCTCGTCTCGCACCTAGGTTCGTAACCAAGATTCAAAAACCGTCGTAGCTGTGGTGGTCTAGACATCTAGCTCAGACCACTACGAGTATCCGTTTCTTTTTGACTAAGTGCTTGTGCGACGAGTTGCATCGGGTGGACCGTTTGGACACCTGCCGCAGCCAAATGCATCGAGCAACCTGGGTTTGCGCTCGCCACGATATCGGGGCCGCTTCTACCGATCGACTCGACTTTCTTGGCCCGAATTTCGCCGGCAAGGTCGGGCTGCATAACCGAATATGCCCCGCCAGCGCCACAACACAAACCCTCATCGTCAAGCTCGACCACTTGCTCAACAAACGGGCGTAGGACATCCCGAGTTGAAACATGCACCTGTTGAACGTGTCTAAGGTGGCATGGATCTTGCACCGCTACCCGTAACGGAAGTGGCGTCACCGACGGAAACTTGTCGAGGTGTTCGGCGAGCCATTCGTGAATATCAAAGACCCGGGCTGACAATGCCACCGCAGCATCAGTTTGCAACAGCGCACCGTAGTCTTTCATCGCGGCGCCACATCCGGCCGAGTTGACCAATATCGGCCGGTCGTCGACGCGTAAGGCGTCTATCATCTGCTCAGCGAAACTCTGAACATCTGTGCCCAGCCCGGCGTGAGCGTGCAAGGCTCCACAACAGGGGACAAGGTCGCCGGTTGGCTGCACGCCAAACCCTGCGGCCTCAATTACTTGCTGAGTCGAGTGATGGATGTCGCGCTGCCAAGCGTCCATCACACATCCGGTAAACATCCAAACGTCGTCGCCGGAAGACACAAACGGTTCCCGCCGAATTGGGAGTGAGTCCGGTAAACCAAAACGATTAGGAACGATGCCGACCTTGTTGGCGATGGCGAGCATCGTTGATCCCGAACGGAGCAGACGAGGGTGGCTCAAGGGTTTCATGGCGATCTGTTGCCACCGTGGAGTTCCACGTCCGATTTCGACCAAGGTTTCTCTGGTTTGTTCCATCAGGTGCCCGTAGGGGACTTGACTTGGACATGCCGGTTCGCAGCCTCGGCATTGAACACAGGTTTCAAACGAGTCCATCACTTCGTCGGTCAGAGGTGCATCGTTGTTCTGCACTTCACGCATCAATTTGATTCGCCCTCGAGGCGACTTGGCTTCGTCGCCGGTGACGGCGAACGTCGGGCAGTGCGGAAGACACAGTCCACATTGGACACATTTGTTTAATTCGTCATCGTCAAGTTTTAGATCCATCAGATTCTCCCAGGTACCCGACCGGGGTTTAACCTTCCAGTCGGGTCGAAATTGTTCTTTAGGCGAGAGGCAACACGTTCAACGCCTGGTTCGATGTTGCGCTTGGGCTGAGCGTTAGCACCCCAGACGGTTCCGACTCCGATTGAGGCGACGAACGATTCGCCGAACTGGCCGGGGAACCGCAAATCATTGGGGTGGACCGACCATCGATGCTCAGGCAAAACTGGCATTTCGGTCGACGGCTCGAAGGCGGCGATGGCTGAAAGTTTGTCGTGCTCTTCGTTGACAGCTTGTTCTGACCCTTCGAGCAAAACCCAGGTGAATGTTCCGTCCCAAAGAATGCTGCTTGGACGGTAAATAGTTTTTTGGATAGCGAACGGGTCGACGTCGTCTGAAACTAACCATCGAGAGTGGGTCGGGATTGGGTTCGTCCTAAGGATGACGTCGGCCAAGTTTCCCAACGTACCTAACGAGCCGACCATCAAACGGGGTAGGTCAAACCCGCTCACGTTTTTTACGGTCGGCCCGCCACAGGAAACTATCTGACCTTCGGCCGACACGTAGCGCACGTTTAGCACTGAGTCACGCAACCGGCCGCGACCTAACAAGCACATATGGTTTTGACCAACGACGACGGCACCCCCGACGGTGCCGCCGCGTTCGGGTAAGGCTGTTCGTTGTCCGGCCTTCGCCAGTTCATCGTGGAGTTCAGAGACGAGGGTTCCGCACCCGACTTGCACGGTCATTTCAGCAGGGGTGTATTCGGCTATCCCGCTTGGGGCAGTCAATGTTCGGACATCAGGCTGCAGGTCGCCTCCTAGTGACCAGCGGGTTCGATTTCCTTCTATCGCTATCGGTTCGCGGTCACCGATCGCGGCTGCGAACTCTTGTATTTGGACGTCTATGTCGGTGTGTCGGATCAACCCCAAACTCCTTTAGGGATAGCCCGTAGCGATGCGATGTCAGCGCAGCTGTGCCCGATAGGCATCACTTTGCCGGGGTTAGCTCGACAGCTAGGGTCAAACGATATTCGTAGACGGTTTTGGTGGTCGAGGTCATCATCGGTGAAAAGCAGCTTCATGAACTTTTGTTTCTCTACTCCAATTCCGTGTTCTCCCGATAAGACACCTCCGGCCTCAATTGAGACTTGCACAATCTCGGCTCCGGCGGCGTGTACCCGTTCCATCACACCGGGTTCACGGGCGTCGAACGCTAACACCGGGTGCAGATTGCCGTCGCCTGCATGGAAGAAGTTCATGACAAGCAATTCATGTCGTTCCGCTATGTCGTAGATTTGTTCCAGGACGGTCGCCAGCTTGGACCGAGGAACAACGGTGTCGTGAAGATAGTAGTCGGGCATGATTTGAGCGATCGCCCCGAGCGCAGCCTTGCGGCCTTTCCATAATGCTTTTCGTTCGGTTTCGTCCTCGGCTACCCGTATGCTGGTGGACCCGTGTTTGTTGCCGAGGTGAATGATCTGTTCGACGTCGACATCGACGTTGGGTTGCAAACCGTCCACCTCGGTTAGCAGTATCGCTCCAGCGTCTGTGGGGTATCCGGCGTTGACAAAGTTTTCGACTGCGACCGTGATCCGTTGGTCCATGACTTCGAGGGCGGCAGGAACGATACCGGAAGCGATTATGGAGCTGACGGTTGCTGCGGCGTTGGCGGGTTCGGCAAACGCGAGCAGCAGGGTTTTGGTTTCGGGCGGGTTTGGTGTCAACGCAACCGCTACTCGGGTGGCGATCCCCAACGTCCCTTCGCTTCCGACGAAAGCACCTCTGAGATCGTAACCCGGGGGCTCTGGTTCGAGGCCTCCGAGGGTGACAACGTCCCCTCCGGGGAGGACGACTTCGATCGCCAAGACGTGGGCGCCGGTTACCCCGTAGGCCAAACAGTGCGGGCCCCCAGCGTTGTTGGCGACGTTTCCGCCGATGGTGCATACTTGCTGGCTCGAAGGGTCGGGGGCGAAATGTAGTCCTAATGGTCGAAGTTCTTTGGTGAGGTCGAGGTTGACGACACCTGCTTCGACCCATGCGATTCGATTTTCGGCATCGATTTCTAAGATCCTGTTCATTTTGTTGAGAGCTATCACCACGGGTTCGTCCATGGGAACGGCTCCCCCCGTTAGGCCTGTGCCTGCCCCTCGGGGTACGACGCTGCGTCCGTGACGTTCAGCGATTTGCATAATCGATGCGACTTCGTTCGTGCTGGTCGGATAGCAGACGGGGCCTGCATCGCCGCCGGCATAGATCGAAGCGTCGTGGCTGAGAAGTGTTCGTTGTGCTGCGTCGTATTTGACTCGGTCTTTGGTGAGAGCGGTTCGGAGTTCACGAATCAGTTGGCCTGTTTCGCCGGGGACTGGCCTTTTCCATCGTTTGCGTAGTGCATCAACGGCTCGGTTCATATCCTATATTGTTAACAGTTATCAGAAGAATTGGCAACGTGGTAGCCTGACAGCGTGCCAGACTCCCCCAACGGACAACTCCACACAACCCCGCCGATTGGACCGACCGAACTCTCGTCCGCTGTCGCTACATCACTACGAGAAATCATCGTGTCAGGCATTCTCGCCCCCGGGGAACGACTAATTGAAACCGAACTAGCCGACCAATTCGGAACCAGCCGAGGCCCCATACGCGACGCCTTCAAAGAGCTCGAAAACATCGGCCTGGTGAGAGTACAACCACGAAGAGGCACCTTCGTAGCCGACTTCGACGAAACCGACATCTACGAGATCTACACCCTACGCCTAGCACTGGAAACGACTGCCGCCCGACTAGCGGCTCAGAACATCGCCGAGAACTCGACAACCGAAAAAGACCTCCAGCAGCGTCTCGAATCGTTAGCGGCTGCACACAAGATCGGCGACCGCAGGCTCATCGCCAAAGCAGACATAGCGTTCCACCGATTAATCCTGAACCTTTCAGGTCAACGACGGCTGGTCGATGCCTGGGAACGAGTAGCCGACCAAACGGTAGTCGTTCTAAGCGAACTGTCTACCCACCGGCCCGAACTCCAATCAGCCTCAGACCACCAACAGGTGGCCGAACTAATTATCTCCGGCTCAGGGGACCGAGCCGCCGAGGTTATGACAGAGCATCTAGAACGCGGCCGAGTGTCTATGCTCGAAAAACGACGAACTCGCCTTTAGCGCAGCACCGACTACGGTTCGAGCGAAACCAACAAATCTTGAACCGTATGGTGGGTCTCCATTGGATGACGCAGCGGCAAGTCAGTGTTGACGATGTACCGGTTCCGACGCCCTACCCGCTCGGTTTGCACATAGCCATCCTCCTCCAACTCGTGCAATATTCGCTGCACCGCGCCGGTGGTGATACCAACCATGTAGCTGATATCACGTTGACGCAGCTCAGGGTCACGACTCACAGCGACCAAGACATGAGCGTGGTTGGTTAGGAAAGTCCACGAAGGAAGATCTGGTTCGGGGGCTCGGAACGTCATCGTTCTATCATACCTATTTTCTTGTGCATGTTCTGATATACCTAATTTCGGCGGTGTCGTTCCATCGACGGTGAGCGACGCGTATTCTGACGTTGCCTGCTGATCACTACTCCTGCGGTAAGCACCGTTAGGGGCATCACGAACAACACCAGCACTGATGTGAACAACTCTTTCGCCTCGTGACCGGTGGCATCGAGGGTGAGAAAAAGCAGATAAGCAACGTAGTACAGAACGAAAATAATGCCTTCCCAACGATCGAGTTTGTGGTCCCACACCACGATTGGAAGACAAGCGATCGCCGCAGCAAGCAGTACTGGAATATCGAGCCGTACTGCGTTGTCGGCAATCGGAATTCCACCTGATGAGAAGAGGCTGGTGGAACCTAGAACGAGAAGAATATTGAAAATATTCGACCCTACGGCGTTCCCGACAGCGAGGTCTCGATTACCCCTCAAGGCCGCTATTAACGTAGTCACGATCTCGGGAGCCGAGGTGCCGAGCGCCAAGATAGTCAATCCGACTATAAGCTCCGGCACCCCCAAGAAGACCGCTATTTCCTCTGCGCCGTTAACAACATACCGAGCGGCAATCGCCAACCCGACGACTCCGGCGATCAACCGAGATACAACTAATGTAAACCGAACGCCAGACATCTTTGATGGATTACCCCGAGTGGGCTTAGCCCCCATGGCCAACCCTTCAGCTTTGTCATTCGCAGACGAAGACCGAAGTGTCCAAGTCACAAAACCAACAACGCCAGCAACTAAAACGAGACCGTCGAGTCGACCAAGAACACCGTCTAACGACAGAATCAAAAAAAGTAGGGAGGCCCCAATCATGACCGGAATATCCATCCGCACGATCCGCGACGTCACCCTAATCGTCCCAAACGAGACTGCTAGGCCCAACACGAGAAGAATATTGGCGATGTTTGACCCGATAATCGAGCCGACAGCCAATGCCGTGTCTTGTTCAACTATCGACTGAGAGACAACTGCAAGTTCTGGAGCGCTAGTCCCGCCAGCAACGATAGTTAGACCAATGACTGCCGGAGCGAGCCCGAAACGGGCTCCGATCCTCGAGGCAGACTCGACCACAACGTGACCGGCCAAGAGCAGACCTAACAGACCAACAACGAAAGTAAACACGGCCGTCACTTGGGTAACCGACTTCTGTTTTCATTTGGGGCTAATTGGGACATTTCTCCTCCCGAAGTAAATAATTAATATAATACACCTTATGAAATGCGTCAATTAAGTTAGACATTATATAATAACTATGATAGTTTAAAACTATTGCATCGAACCCAACCCATGGATTGTGTATCACCATGATTTCCGTCAGTCACCCAAACCGTAAAGGGCTAACCGAATGATCTGGGTACTATTAGCGGCTCATATAGTTGGAATATTCGCAGCTTCCTATTCGGGGCGTTCCTCAATGCGGACCGGACTTTTGGTGGCAGCGATCGCTCCGGCTCTCACCACGGCGTGGGCGACCACTCAACTTCTGAAACCAAACGACACCGTTTATGAGATGGTCTGGGTGCAAGGTCTAGATCTCTCGCTAAGGTTCCGAGTCGACTCACTAGCCATACTTATGACCATTCTCGTTTCCGGGATCGGGGCCCTAGTTTTTGTCTATGCATCTGGCTACTTCAAACCCAGTGCTGATGGGGGCAGTCACTTTCCCGCCTCGTTACTTCTATTCTCGTTCTCGATGCTTGGACTGGTTCTCGCCGACTCCATCTGGACTCTATTCATCTTCTGGGAACTCACCTCGGTATCGTCGTTTCTTCTCGTCGGCTTCAAAAACCTAGACGTCGACGTACGTATCGCTGCTCGACGGGCGTTACTTATCACCGGCGGAGGGGGCTTAGCTCTGCTCGCCGGGTTTCTTATTCTCGCCGACGCGTCGAACACCACCGTCCTATCAAACCTCGAACCGATCTCAGGGCCCAACGCCGGAATCGCTGCGGCATTGCTTATGTTTGCTGCCGCTACCAAGTCCGCACAAATGCCATTCCACATTTGGCTACCCGGAGCGATGGCCGCCCCAACCCCGGTAAGCGCGTACCTTCACTCAGCCACAATGGTCAAAGCGGGAATCCTGCTCCTTGCGAGCACCAGCGCCACATTTGAAGACGTCGCAATCTGGAAGCCGCTTGGTTTGACGTTAGGAATATCGACTATGTTGTGGGGTGCTTTCGGGGCTCTACGCCACCGAGACGCCAAACTAATCCTGGCCTGGGGAACAATCTCTCAACTAGGCCTACTAGTAACACTTCTCTCAGTCGGAACTCCCAAAGCGACGTTCGCCGCCATGTCGCTACTCACCGCCCACGCCGTCTTCAAAGCAGCCCTTTTTATAACCGTTGGCGAGATCGACATCCGTACCGGCACTCGCGACATTTACGAACTTGGCGGACTGACAAAATCGATGCCGATCACGTTCGCAGTAGCGGCGATTTCAGCAGCATCGATGGCCGGGGTTCCGCTTCTGCTTGGTTTCGCTGCCAAAGAGGCAGCCATCGAAGCGGTCCTTGACCTTAAGGGAACCGAACTATGGCTCGTAGGTGGTGCTGTGATTGGCGGAGCGGTAATGACTGTGGCTTACAGCCTTCGGTTCGTGCTAGGAGTGTTCGGGCCTGGACCACAAACCTCGGTTTCACCTCGACGGTCAGCGATGACGGTTCCGGCAGTTGCCTTAGGGGCAGCCAGTATCGCAGGCTACATATTCTTAGGGTCAGTCAATTCCATAGTGGGTCCAGCAGTCGTAGAGCTAGACGAAAAAGCCAACGTCTATTCGTTGTTGAGGTGGCCCGGTTTCACCCCAGGCCTACTAACGTCTCTGAGCGTAGTGATCGTTGGTTTCCTGATCGGCTACTCGGTCTCAACCAGGACAGAAGGAGCGAACGCTCCGACGGCTATCGGCGCCTCGTTTGCTGATCGAAGCATCAACGAGGTTTTAACCTTCGCCCGAGAATTGATTGGACGCATACAACATGGTTCACTACCGGTCTATTTAGCCACGATGATGACAACGGCGAGTTTGGCCGCAACACCCTTTGTCACAGCTATTGACCCTGACTCGCTGCGCCGGTGGGATCATGTCTTACAAATCCCTCTTGGATTTGGAGTTGTGGCTTCTGCGGTAGCGGGAGCGTTTGTGACCACAAGACTTAGCGCGGCTCTAACCCTAGGTGCGGTCGGTATCGGCGTGTCTGGCCTATTTGCTCTTCACGGTGCTCCCGATCTAGCACTCACTCAGCTGCTGGTTGAGACGGTAGTTGTCGTCGGGTTCGTGATCGGGCTCGGGCGGTTATCGAGACGGTTCCCCCCTGTCGGTGGAGCCTGGCATGCCACCCGAATGGCCGTCGCTGTTTTAGGCGGTATCGCAGTGATGGTTGCGTTGATTGCCTCCGCTTCCGACCCGACAGGTCTACCCCCTGTAGCTGCGTTGTCCGAAGGTGCTGTCGAACAGGGCGGCGGAAAGAACATTGTCAACGTGATCTTGACTGATATACGTGCACTCGACACGTTGGGTGAGGTAGTCGTTCTTGCGACGGTCGCCATTGGAATTATGGCTCTTGCCAAATCGCCAAAACCTGAGGGCAGAAAGGCAGCTCAATGATTACCGGACATTCCCCCATCGCCCGACTCGGCGTTCAAGTAGCAACTCCTCTAGCGATTGTCGTCGGGGTGTATTTGCTGTTCGCAGGCCACAACAATCCCGGAGGCGGATTCGCAGCCGGTCTCGTGTTCGGAGCGGTCATTTCACTACGCACCGTAACCGGGCTTCAACGACCCAGCTACGCCAACGAACTGTTAGCCGCAGGTGTCTTGGTCGTAGCAGCAGTGGCGCTCGCTCCGGTCTTGATCGGAAATTCACTTCTTGATCAAGGAATCATTTCGGTAGATCTACCGTTTCTTGGCACGGTAAAAAGTGGCAGCGCGTTGCCGTTCGATATCGGGGTAACCGCAATTGTTATAGGGCTGATGCTGGCCGTACTCGATGGTCTTGGGGCCGCTGATCTCGGCGACAGTACCGAAGTCAAACTAGGGGAGAAACGTCCATGAGTTTTGTTTTAGTCGCAACCGTAGGCGGGTTAACCTCCGTTGGGATATATCTCATAACATCGCGTTCGCTTGGACGAATCATCCTCGGGTTTGCTCTTCTAGGCCATGCTGCCGTCCTTGCGTTACTGGCTTCTTCTGGCCCGGCTGGTAGTCCTCCGATCGCAGGAACCGAACGCTCAATCTCAAACCCATTGCCTCAAGCTTTAGCTCTGACCGCGATCGTAATTTCGTTCGGGCTAACACTGTTTCTGCTGGCGTTGGCCCGCCGCCAACATGTGCTTACGGGTGACGACTTAGTCGAAGACGACTTGGAAGATCGTCGGATTGCTCGATACGACGATTCTCCTGACACATCAATAGAACGGGCTACTCGATGAACACTCTAATAACGATGACTATTATCGGCCCACTTCTAGCTGCAGCCGCAGGTATGGCATTTCGGCGTTCCGCTAGGCTGCGTGACATCAGTACGCTAACTGGTGTAGCTTCGGCCGCCATTGCCTCATTTGGGATGCTCTGGCAAGTTTCATCCAACGGGGCAACGGCGGTTCGGGTTGGAGCTTGGAACCCTGAACTCGGTATCGTGCTCGTCGTCGACCTGTTTGCAGCGCTGGTGTTACCGGTTGCTCTTTCAGTTATTCTCGTAGTCGAAATTTTTGCGTTTGGACAACGACGCACCGCTTGGGGCGCTAACCCAGAACTAACCGGCCCGTTGTTGAGTGTGCTCACTGCCGGAGTTTCACTTGCCATACTGACAGGCGACCTCTTCACTCTGTTCGTTGCGTTCGAACTGATCCTGGTTTCGAGTTATGTTCTTTTGACCCACCAGGGACAACGAGAACAAATTCGATCCGGCATGACCTATGTCGTGATGAACCTGTTGGCTTCAACGCTTTTCCTGTTTGGGTTAGCCATCGTTTACGCAGCCACCGGAACGGTCAATATTGCGTTACTAGCAGAACGTATACCTGACTTGTCCGAGGGTGTGCGAATCGGAATAGGAATGTGGTTCTTGGTTGTGTTCGGAACGAAGGCTGCCCTATTCCCACTGTTCTCTTGGCTACCTGACTCGTACCCGACTGCTCCGACGACTATCACGGCAGTATTTGCCGGGCTGCTGACCAAAATCGGGATTTATGCCATGATTCGGTTTCATACTCTCACCGGAATGGATGACCTTGGACCGGTATTGTTGATTGTTGCAGGAATCACCATGCTGGTTGGAGCCTTAGGTGCTCTCGCGCAAAACGACATCAAACGAATATTGTCATTTCATGTGATCAGCCAGATCGGGTACATGCTGATGGGTCTAGGGCTGTTCTCGGTTGCTGGAACGACCGGGGCAATACTTTTCCTCGTTCACCATATGCCGGTAAAGACGGTGCTCTTTCTGGTTGGTGGCCTGATCGAAAACCATCAAGGAACTAGTGCTCTTGACCGATCAGGAGGGCTCGTTCGAAGCCGTCCTCTCATCGCGTTCCTATTTGCTATCCCAGCTCTAAGCCTTGCAGGCCTACCTCCTTTCTCAGGGTTTGTGGCCAAACTTGCCGTCATCGATGCTGGCGTGGAGGGCCTATCAACGTCGATAGTTGTGTGTGCTCTGGTAGCTGGAATCTTGACCCTGTTATCCATGACCAAAATATGGCTAGGAGCGTTTTGGGGTCCTTCGCCTGAAACCGGATCCTCAACGACGTCAACGGCGTTAAACCGAAAAATCATGACAGGTGCCACCATGCTCGCTGTAGGAGGAACACTAACAATCTCTCTTTTTGCCGGATCCATTTTCGACCTGAGCCAAGAGGCTGCCATTCAACTCATCAATGAAGATTCCTACATAACTTTGGTTCTCTCATGAAAAAAATATTCAACGCACTTGTTTCGAGATCGCTCCTTGTTCTATCAATCACAGCTTTCTGGGTAGGTCTTTGGGGCGAAATCTCGTTTGCAAACGTGGCTGGAGGTTTGGTGCTAGCGATTGGAATATTAGCACTCGGTCTGAGCAGCCCTACAAGCAACAGCATCCGAGTTAAACCGCTAGTAAAGCTGACTTGGCTAGTCTTGGTCGACCTCGTCACCTCAACGGCAAGTGTCGCTTATGAGGCAATTCGATTGTCGGACAAAACCGACGAATCGATAATCGCAGTAGATCTACCACTGGGATCCCAACGACACCTCTTTTTGTTGACCACGCTCATCACAGTCACTCCAGGTACCGCTGTCGTAGACGCCGACGCCACTAAAGGAGTTCTATATCTTCACCTATTACACCATGAGAAAGCCGAAGCAACAGTGAACCATGTGGTCACGCTAGCGGAGCTAAGTTGCCTCGGTCTACCAAGCATCGATCACCTTCCCACTACCCAACCGACAGGAACATCTACATGATCACATCTATTGCTATCTGTTGTTTCGCCGTCGCCTGCATGTGTGGCGTCTACCGACTGCTTATCGGACCCCGTTTAGCGGACAGGATCGCAGCGCTCGATGTAGCTCTAATCAGTCTGATGGGGGCTATCACGGTCTCTGTTGTACGAACCAAAGACAACTCGTTACTTATCCTGTTGCCAGTGATTGCGATAATCGGATTCACAGCCACCGTTGCGGTGAGCCGCTTTATTGAACTCGAGTCCGCCCCAGCCAAGATCGACAATCCATCGATCAGTAAAGGAAACTCTAATGATCGGTGACATCTTCATTCTCACCGGTGGGATACTCGCGCTCATCGCAGGGATCGGTATGGTTCGCTTCGAAACAGCCTACGCCCGATTCCATGCGGCTGGAAAGGCCAGTCCAGTAGCGTTCCTGGTAACCAGCTTCGGAGCCGCGATGCGCACTGACTATACCGGAGCGGCGTATCTCGCGATAGCAGCGGTCGCTATGGTGGTCACGTTACCTGTTGGCGTCCATTTACTTTTTAGAGCAGTGCACAGGACCAGCAACAACGACCACCTTGTTGTGGATGAACGATCCGACGCTGACGACCGTCCAGGTTCAGAAGATTCGACCAGCTTGTTCTACTCTTCAGGTTCAGAGTCTTGATCGTCTGCTCTTAGCTCAACCGGCTCGATAGAGCGACGAACCATGTGCTGCACCCGCCAATTCCCATCCTCAAGCAACATCACAACCTCATAGTTTTCACGCAAGTCGACCGTGGCTTCCGGCAAATCATCGACACCTCGTTGAACCAAACTCGAAGAGTCCATCGCAAGAACCTGACCATCCTCAGAAAAAAAGGTCAACGTCAGTTCGTGCCCAAGCTGATCAATTGTCCGATCGTTCCACGTCGGGCTACCCGCCAAAACTGCGGTACGTGAATCGTTAGAGAAATACACTTCAACCCCGACCGTTTCGCCCGTTTGAGAAACGATAGCCAGCTGCTCCCAAGCACGCAGCCAAGAGATCGTGACCGCCTCCCTCGTCAACGGATCCATCTCACGGGGCAACCCGGGGGTGTCCTCAGTCCACGAGACAGCGTCCAAAAGCTCGTCCGGTAACTCAGCCGAATTGGTGAATGCCGCTTCGGCTTCGGTTCGCCCATTCAATAGCGACAGCACTTGCCCGACCGCGAAAATTAACGACAGCACCGCAACAAACGCCAACACGACCGCTAGCAAATGAACACCCGGAAACTTCCACCGGTGTTCAAGTGAACCCCTCGAAATTTTCATCGTCGACCACCTAACCGAACGGTTTCTGAATGACCGAGAATAGTTATCGACGCGTCTCCGTCAACCCCTTCGACGATCACCGACGCAACACCATCGGCAGCCACCGTCTCGTATCGACGCCCATCGTGTTCGACGACAACTTCTGTTCCATTTGGAATATACGCGCCGTCGACGGTGATAACAGGACCAACTTCTACTTTGGTTACTTCGTCACCAGAATCGGCAACAACCCGATCGACAGAGACCACAAAATCAGATACCGCAGGAGAAAATGTAAGATCGAAAGACTCACCAAGAGATCCACCCGATTCAGCCCGCACATCAAACCGGACCGGACCAGGCGGGGCTTCAACGGTGAACACGGCGACACCATCGATAGTTACACCCGATAGTCGACGAGAAAACTCGTCGCTATCGATCGTCATCAACACAGACGTTCCGTCGGGAAGCTGATTTCCGAATCGGTCAACCAGCTCAGACGTTTCGATCCGCAACAGCGACGCACCATCCGCAAACGGAATCCGGTCGACCGGCTGAACCGTGAACGGAATAGTAACACCCGCTACCTCGTTAAACGTTCGCTCCTGCCCGGAAGCAGAACCAACCGTTGTCGCTATTCGACTTCGCCCCGATTTCGTGCCCGCCTGAAGTTCGGTAAACGCCAACAAATTTTCGGTCGGCACAGCTAACAAGACCTCAAGATCACTTGGCGTGTAATGCACAAATTCAACAGAAGTTCCGCTCGCAACCGGATTACCGAACCTATCGGTTGGGACCGCCACAATCATCGAATACTGTTCGTCGTCGGCGACAACGGTTCGAGGTCCGAGGTAAAGATCAACCGGGTCGACGGCCTCGCCCGGTAAAACCTCAAGCTGAGACCACCCGCTCGACGACACCGTCGTCGCCTGAAGCATCACCATGCCAGATTCCGCCACATCCGACGACGGAACCTCAAACGTAACAACATCACTCGAAGCAACCGTCGACACCGACCGTGGCCCGTAACCGGCATCGATAGTGAGATGAACTTCATCCCCCACCGGAACCTGCCCAACGATGACCTCGAAGGACTCCCCGACCGAAACAACCTCGGGGTTACTAATCGTCAACGAAGAAAACGGTGTCGGTTCTTCCGGCGCCCGGCTCAGAAGCATCACCAAACACAACGCAACCGCGGCGCCGACGACGAGCATACGCTTGCGGTTTTTCCGGCTAAACAGCCGACGAATGAATCGAATCGGTAGGCTCATGGCAGCTCCGATGTCATGAAAAGTCCGGGGTCATAGTGACGACGTCAAGCCTGATCGAATCAAAGTCAGAACCGCCCGGAGCGTCAAGAAGCACCGATGGAGGCGAAGCGACCGCCGCTTGCTGGTTGCTGTTGTTGTCAAAAACCTTGACCGGAAGCCTAGTCTCGTCGACAACATTCCCCGCCGGGATCGGCACAGAGAACGATCGGCTACGTTGAGGCCGAATCGCCTTCTCCAGGTAGTGCCGTTCAACCCAAGTGACGTTGCCTGCTTCGTCGAGATACGAAACGAGAACCATGGGAACTGTAGCTTCGATAAGTCCGTCGTTTCGAATCTCGCCTTCAATAGACGATTCACCGTTGGAGCGTTCGACGACTCGCGCACCGTTGACACCGACACCTCGGTACAAGTTTCGTTGCGTCACCACCGCTTTGGCGAAAACTTCGACCGTAGCTATGTCGGCTTCAGCCGCAATTGGGGTGAAGTCAAGAGGATCGAAATCTAGATCGGTTCCGGCCGCTACCTTTTCGAAGTCGATCCGAAAAGCAGTTGTTTCCCGAGGGTGGATCGTTCGCAGCATGTGCTCGGTTGCGTTATACCTTGCGATCACTTGATCATCTTCATCCCGAAGAATCGCGGTGACAGTAATGTCAGCCGGATCAACATCGACGTTGGTGATCTCGCCCACCACAACGGGAAGCCCTTGATGCTCGACCACTTTAGTTTCACCAATATCGAGCTCTGGCCGGTCCTGAATATCGGTGAGTTCCGTCGTTTCAGATGTGACCTGTCGACGGCCAGCTATCAGATATCCGACATTGCTGCGACGAACCAGCTGATCTGGGGGCACAACAATATCGGGCTCGGCCGGTTTCACATACCACTGTTTGCCGTCACGAACCAGCTCGGTGGTTTCGTCAATCGAATACCAGTTGAGTGAGGTCAAGTACCGAAGCGAAGTCGAAACCTGCGCTTCGTTTGGGCTGAGTTCAATCAACGATGTTTCGACCTCGTCGAGTTTGGCGTAACTGGCGAGCATGCCCCCTTCGACAGAAAGCTGAAGACGCCATAGTTCGTAACCAGGTCGGGTTTCGGGATCAAGTCGTTCATAAGCCGACCGGAAACGACGAAAATCAAGGTCGTCGTAGTAGGCGACAACTGTCTCCTCAGGGGTTGGAGGGACCGTCGAATTCAAGGCAATAAAAACTGGCACGCTAAAAACGACAACCCCTAACACAGCCAGTCTTTTCAGCCTCTGGCCGCCGCCCACCGACCGCTTCAGTCGACCCCTAACCCAGTTATGAAGACCTAGTTCAGGGCGACGTTTTCGACGCGCCGGTTCGCAGACGCCGTCATCATCTTCGTCAGCGTAGACAAAAGCCTTGATCGGGAAAAGCAGCAGCCAACTAACAAACCTGAACGGACCGAACGCTCCAACTCTGCGCGCTTGCCGGTTTCGACCAGGCTGCCCAACCGCTAACCAAACAAGCACAACCGATGCCGATCCGATCATGGCCGGAGGCACAACACCCCACATGGCTCGTTGCCACACCGGGACTTGACGTTCAGGCAACACTGCCGGCAACGGTTCAATATCGGCGCGTTCCCACACTTCGATACCATTCTCGAGTGTCCCCACATGCTGCCATCCCAAGAAGTGAAGCAGCGGGTCGTAAAACGCATCGTTAGAAAACACGAACTTTAGATGATATTTCTCCGGTACTTCCAAGAACTGTTGTAGCGACCCGAGCCCTGACACGCCTCGATATTTTGCGCCCTCTAGGCGCTCAACCGATGTCGACGTCAACTCAGGTAGTCGGCGAACCGAATGATAGTTTCCGTCGACCTGGGTGGCGGTGGTGTGCGCCGACAACCACGCCATCTGGTCGCCAAAACCAAGAGTCATGAATCGCCAGCGTTCATGCTGGTCCTTCTCGATAAACGCCACGATCGGATCGGGGTCAATCGGGGCAGGTTGGAAGGGACGGAAGTACGACAGCGTCGACGCAAACAACGTAAATCCCAGCAACGCCGAAACCATACAAGTATGAGCCGTCCTGAGCAGAACCGGACCGCCCGTGCGTCGCAGCCACGCCGAGATAGAACCGTTCTCGACACTTTCAACAAACAGCCCTGACAGCGGAAGGATCGAAATGGTGGCCCAGAACGTAAACCGATCTAACGTCAAAATGTCGAAGGCATGACCTAGCAGCATTCGAGGTATCGGTGTTGTGCCCCCGGTCCCCAACAGCGACAGCAACCCAAGCGAGGCCCCAAGTGGCCACATACGTCCAACAACCGAGCGGACCAACGCGTAGGGAAGTACCAGAATTTGTGTTCCCCACGGGATCAAGAAAAATACTAACCCTAAGTTCCGGTCGGCCAAGAAATTCGCTCGGCTCCCATGAGGGATAGGTATCTGGGCGATCGGGTCAGAACCAGACCAAATCCAATACGGCATGACAACAATAACTAAGGCCGCTAATACTGCCGGGCCCAGAATGCCGATTCGAGCGATGACCGGCAGCATCCGTCGAATCCGTCTAGCCGCCAACCCCACAATCTTCGCCAACACGGCCGAATCGTCGACCCGGGATGGTTTCTCATCCGGCAACGGATCGCGGGAAGATTCAATCACAACCGCCGCCAAAATCGGACCCAAGAAAAACACTGAACCGAACAACGTAGTCACGTGATGCCCGGCCGTGCACGCCGCCAGAATCGTTACCCCAGCAAACAAATCAGACCATTGTCCGCCGGTTACCCATCGACGAAGAGACGGCAACGAATTCAGCAAAAACGACAAGGCAAAGGTAGTTGGCAACTGACCAAAAAGATGCACCGTCTCGGCGATCGCGGAAGAACAAGCCACCAGAACAGCGGCGTTAGCGGCCGCCTGTTTCGGAACCCAAAGCCGACTGAACCGGTACACGCCGATACAGAGAAACAACAGAATCGCGATCTGGATAATGGCAAAAGAAATCCCGAGATCTCCGGTTAGTTTCGTCAGCAACGCTATCGACTGGTGCACTCCCGGCGGGTACGACACGGTCGTGAAACCCGTGTACCACCTCTGATCCCACGTGCTAAACCAGTCACGTTCGTAGTGGTCGCCTAGAAAGATGTGAACGAAAGCGTCGTAGGTTCCTCGATACGAACCGAACAACAACAACGAACCGTGGAACAACACGGTGATAACCATCGCCAAATAGACGCGCCGGTGGACACCGCCATCGGCATCGTCGACGAGTCGATCAGACTCAGTGATAGTTCTGTTCACCGGTTCCAATCGGCCCCAACTTTCCTGCCTAAACCCCGAGACGAAACCTTCTAAGTATTTTTGGCATATGACCGATAGCTCTTTTGGACTAGAACTATGACCGAGAGCAACCCTCACATGACTGAGACAGCGCCGATGGCACAACGTTTCGAGGCGTCAGACAGCGATGGACAGTCGTCGGCGATCGCCCACGTCAGCCACGAGATGCGAAGCCCGATTCACATGATTCTCGGGCTCGTTGAGTTACTCGTATCCGAGGGCGACCTCAGCAACCAGCAACGAAACCGGCTGGAGACGATCGGCCGAGTCGCCGACTCCCTTAGCCTGATGCTCGATGACCTACTAGATTTTTCTAAAATATCTGCTGGAGAAATGGAGCTAGCGAACGACGCGTTCTCTCCAGCCGCTACCGCCGATTCGGTCGGACAAAGCTTCAACACTCAGGCCGCTGAGAAAGGCCTACGGTTTTCTATCGTCGTCGACCCCAGTCTGCCTCTCAAAGTTCTAGGAGACAGCAACCGGCTTCGTCAAGTACTCACCAACCTGGTATCCAACGCCATCAAATACACAGATAGCGGCCTTGTCCGTCTCGATATAAGCCCGGTAGGCGCCGACAGAATTCAGTTCAGCGTCGTCGACACGGGGCCAGGAATTCCCGAAGACGCGCAGCCCACAATTTTTATGCCCTATCAGCAGGCCACGGTCGAACATTCAAGCAAAGGAACCGGCCTAGGGCTTGCCATCTCACACAAACTTGTGGAGCTTATGGGCGGTGAATTGGATTTCACCACCAGCCCTAAAGGAACGACTTTTTGGTGTGACATCCCGTTCAAAAAGGCTCGACGTGCAACCGACTACGAACAACAAGCGCCGCCGACTGTCGGCGTCGGTGAAGTTCTTGTAGTCGACGACAGTTCAGTCAACCGCATGCTCGCCTCTTCACAGCTCGAACGACTTGGCTACACCGCCCAAACCGCGACCGGCGGCGAAGAAGCCCTCGAAATGATGAACTCCACGTCATTCGCTGCCGTGCTGATGGACTGGCACATGCCCGGTATGGACGGGTTGGAAGCCACCAAAGCATGGAGAGAACAAGAAGAAGGCGACCAGCTTCCAATCATTATGGTAACCGCAAGCGTGATGGCCGGGGACCGTGAAGCGTGCCTAGAAGCTGGTGCCAGCGACTATCTTTCCAAACCTGCTTCAGTCAACGACATAGCAGCCGTTTTAAGCAAATGGATTGATCAGCAAGACGATCATTCTTCTTCGCCCGTAGAAAGTGACGACCAACTAGTGCAACGTTTAATCGATCAGCTCGGCAGCAAAGAAGTTGTACTGCCAATTCTCGAAGCCTACGTTTCAACCCTGCCCGAATACAGCCAAGCGGCAATCGACGCCAGATCGTCCGGCGACACAAACAGCATTAGCAGGGCCGCTCACACGATTCGACCGGCAGCCGAGATGATAGGTGAAACTCGGCTGGCTGAAACCAGCCAAGAACTAGAAACCGTTCTCAAGAATGATCCAGACCGCGACTTTAGTGACCTGGTAGATCGTTTCGTTTCCGACTGTGAGCAGAGCGGAACCCGAATTACCAGTGTCATCGAACAGCTACGGATCGAACAACAAGGCTAGCCATCCACGCTCAACAAACGTAAGGAAAACCTATGAAAGGTATCATCTACAACGCCGTTGAAGAAGCAGTTACCGAACTTTACTCAGCCGACGTTTGGGACGACTTGCTCGAAGCAGCCGAACTCGAAGGGCACTACACCTCACTCGGCAGCTACGACGATTCTGACCTGCTTGCGCTAGTGTCGGCGGCCTGCCCAATGACTGGGTTGGAAGCCGGGGATCTCGTGAAAACGCTGGGCCGACACTCTTTCCCACACCTGGCGAACCGCTACCCCGAACTAGTCGACTCGTCCCAGGGAACCCACGACTTTCTGCGTCGAGTAAACGACATCATCCACCCCGAGGTTTTGAAACTCCACCCTGATGCAAACCCACCAAAGTTCGAATTCGAAGACCGCCCTGACGGCGCGCTTCGTGTCACCTACCAGTCCGAACGCAAGTTAGGTGTTCTCGCCGAAGGTCTTATCCTCGGCGCAGGTGATCGATTCGGCGAACAGGTAAGAATCGAAACTATTGAAGGCGCAGGAGAAACCGTCACCGTCTTTGATGTACACGTTTCCCCCGTCGACTAGACAATGCCAGTCGATGCAGCGTCAACTTCTGAGAGTAGCGAGAGAGACGAACTTGTCGCGAACCTACAGAAGAAAGTTCAACGCCTAGAACGTCGACTGAAACGAGAGAAAAAAGTCCGCTACGACACGGAAGTAATCGCCGACCGAGGAATGCGTGAACTTTGGTTAGCTAACCGAGAGTTAGACGACCGGGTCGAACGACGAACCGCCGATCTCAAATCTACGTTAGAACAACTCGAACGGGCGTCGTCGACTCGAAAAAAGTTTCTGTCCACGTTGAGCCACGAGATGCGAACACCGCTTAACGGGGTTTTAGGAATGCTGGAACTCCTCACCCCTCACTTGTCCGACGACCAAGGAAGAGAATACTTACAGACCGCTAGCCAGTCGGCAGACCGGCTACATCGTCTGATCCGCCGACTGCTCGACTTGGTAGAAGTTGAAGGCGGGAACTTCGAACCCAAGCGAGATATCATTTCAGTCGACGGGTTCGCCGACCAAATCCGTCAACGCTGGCAGCAACCGGCAGCTCAAGCCGGTCACCTCCTTACGGTTTCTTCGTCGATAGAAGCCACCGAGTTAGCCGGTGACTCAACCCGACTTCATCAAATGGTTGATGAACTCGTCGACAACGCGGTGACCCACGCGTCTGGCGGCCTGATCCAAGTCAAGCTTCGAGCGGTCGACGATTCACTTTGCATCGAAGTGATCGATACTGGTCCCGGAATTGATCCGGCACGAATCGACTCGCTTTTTATCAACTTTTCTATGGTCGATGACTCCACACAACGACTCAACGAAGGTCTCGGATTGGGTCTGAGTTTGAGTCGACGAGTAGTTGAAGCGTTTGGCGGGACATTAGATTTGGAAAGCGACGGGAAGACATCGACCACGGCGCGGCTAGTCGTACCGGTCTATTTCATGGCCCCAAAATCTGAAATGTCAGACGTTTAACGCTCAAAACAGGCAAATAGGCCCATTAAGTCTTCAAGCGATAATCAAAAGCTGCCGATTATTGAGCATGGGACAAAACACGGACAACGATAGCCAGCTCAAGGTCGGTGTGGTGACAGCTTTCCCGCCTGGCCGTAACAGCCTAAACGAATTTGGTTTCTACCTAGTCAGCCACCTCGCAGACAACAACGACGTAGCTGAGGTAACTGTCTTTGCTGACGAGACCGACGCTGGCGCTCCGACAGAAATCAAAGGTTCCTCAGCTTCGGTTACCTCAACTACCTGTTGGACGTTCAACGGTTTGTTAAACCCGTTCCGTCTTCTTCGAGCCGTCAAAAAGTCGAACGTGGACGTCGTCCTCGTCAATCTCCAATTCGCGACCTTCGGTGACAAACGAATTCCCGGAGGCCTTGGCCTGTTGTCCCCGGCACTTCTGAAGTTGTTCGGTGTCCCGACCGGTGTGATCTTGCACAACTTGGTCGAAAACGTCGATATGGAAGACGCCGGTTTCGCCAACTCGAAACTCATCGCAAAGGGCATGAGTTTCGCTGGGCGGATACTGACAAAGATTATTCTTCAAGCAGACTATGTGGCCCTGACTATTCCTCAATATGTTGAACTTTTGCGGGAGAGCTACGACGCCGATAACGCGCTTTTAGCTCCCCACGGCAGCTTCGAAGAGATCAGCGAACCGGAGTTCGGGATCCCTCAAAGCGACAGGCGCCGAATCCTGGCGTTTGGCAAATGGGGAACCTACAAAAAGGTCGATGTGTTGGTCGAAGCGGTGCGCCAACTCGAGGAGCGAGGATTTGACGATCTGACGTTGGTCATCGCCGGAAGCGACAGCCCGAATTCGCCCGGCTATCTGGAGGGGGTAGCCGCCGAGTGTTCCGACATGCCAAATGTCGAGTTCACGGGCTACGTCGAAGAGGAAGACGTCGCAGGCTTGTTCTGCAATGCCGCGGTAACCGCGTTCCCGTATTCGTCGACTACCGGCAGCTCGGGGGTTCTTCATCAGGCAGGTTCATACGGCCGGGCAGCCGTGCTGCCTGCGATCGGCGACTTTGCTGAAGTTATCGAAGAGGAAGGGTTTATCGGTCAATATTTCGAACCCGAAGACGCCACCAGCTTGGCTGACGCGCTCTGCAAACTACTTGACGATAACGAACTCAACGCCGAACATGGGCGACGAAACTACCTAGCCGCTAACGGAATCCCGATGGCTGAAATCATCGACTGGCACCTGATTCATCTCAACAGAGTCCTCGCGAAAAAGAAACGATGACCTCAGACGGGCTGACCCAACCCACCCAGTCCTCAGATACCGGTGGAAAGACATTAGCTACAGGCGGTGCCATCTTAGGTATCGCCATGATGCTTGCTAACGCAGGCAACTATTTACTCAACGTCTTTCTCGGCCGCTGGTTGACGCCAGCCGAATTTGCCGACGCCAACTTGATGGTGACCATCTTGTTGCTGGTCACGGCGTTGGCGATCAGCCTCCAATTGATAGCCGCCCGGTTCGCAGGTATCCAGCAGGTCGATGGTGATGTCGCCGAGACTGACGCTATGGCTCACTGGCTGGAACGCCGAGCATTGATCGTTGGCGGCGTACTCGCCTTTTTCTTGATCGCAGGGGCACCTATTCTGCGAGACTTCTTTAACAACGAGTCGGCGATCCCGTTCGCCGTCCTCGGGGTCGGGATGCCGTTTTATCTCATCCAAGCTGTTGGGAGAGGAGTTCTACAAGGGCAACTGGCATTCAAAGGGCTGGCGGCGACGTTTGTAGTCGAGATGCTAGTCAGGGTGGTCTGTGGTGTCGCCCTGGTAGCGATTGGTCTTGGCGTAACCGGGGCGACGTTAGGGCTCGGCGCTTCGTTTGTTGCCACCTGGGCCCATGTTCGCTATCTCAACCGACGACGTGTCGTTGGCCAAATCAAGCCGGAAACGATCCGGAACATCGGCATCTATGCCCGACCGGTAGCCATTCTTCTATTGGGTCAGATTATTATAAACAACGGCGACGTGTTAATCGCTAAACGGTTTCTGGTTCCTGAAACAGCTGGCGTCTATGCCGCTATTGCGTTGGCGGGCCGCGCCGTGTTCTTTCTTTCGTGGTCGGTGGCGACCACTATCTTCCCGGCAAGCGCTCAGAGAAGTCAGACGGGTGAAAACAGTTCGGGGCTTCTTCGGGGTGGTGTGATGATTATCGCCGCACTCGGAGTTGTGTTTGTTGCTGGAGCGTGGCTGCTAGGCGACATTGTTCTCGGGAACGTTTTTGGACCCGAATATTCAGAAGTTTCTAGCCCCTTAGCACGCTATGCGTTCGCTACGTCATTGTTCGCTATAGCTAACCTGATCGCTAGCCACAATTTGGCGGCTAACCGACTGCGAGAGTCCTATGTTTTGGTGGCCGGTGGTGTGTTTCAAACCGTGTTGTTGATCTCTCAACGAGGGTCGATCGATTCGCTGGTCAACGCCCAAGTGGTTGCGATGGCGGTCTTGTTGGCGGGAGTTGCCATCAGCTATTTCCGGCCAGCAAAAACCTCACCGCATGTACGTGAGGACCACAAGCTCAGCAACCCGCCTTTTTCGTCGATAGAGAACACAAGCTCAACAAACAGTGAGGTGGTTTTGTGACGAGCGCAAGTCTAGACCTGTACCACAAATGGTCGTCGGAACCGTTACGACAACGACCAAAAATCAGTGTGATCATTCCCGCCTATAACGAGGCGATTCGGATCGTTCCCACCATCGGGGCGATCGCAGCCCACGTTTCTTCGTTTGATGAGCCGTGGGAGCTGATCGTCGCCGACGACGGTTCAACCGACGACACCGTCGACCTTGTTGAAGGGCTCGAACTCCCCAACCTGCTTCTGCTTCGGGCGAAACAAAACGGCGGCAAAGGTAAAGCTGTACGGCGAGGGGTTAGTGAAGCTAGAGGCGACATCATTTTGTTCGCTGACGCCGATCAGTCCACGCCAATCGAACAATTCGACGATCTAGAGCAACAGATTTGCGCCGGGGCCGATGTCGCTGTCGGCTCGCGTTCAGCGAGCGGGGCCGACGTCAAAAATAAGTCGTTTATGCGGAACGTTTTCAGCAAGGGTCTTTCGTTTGCGGTCCGAGGTCTTCTACGTTTACCGGTAACCGACACCCAATGCGGGTTCAAAATGTTCACCGCGGATGCTGCCGCCAACCTGTTTTCGCTGCAAATCATCGACGATTTCTCGTTCGATCTTGAACTGCTTTTCTTGGCTAAAAAACAAGGCCTGCGAGTCGCTGAAGTTCCGGTGAGCTGGACCGACGCTCCGGGCTCGAAAGTGAGCGCCGGAAAGGTTGCTCTTGAATTTGTTCGGGACCTAGCCCTCATTCGCTTAAACAACTGGCGTGGTGTCTACGACCAAGAAAACCATACTCTTTCCCCTCAACGTATCCGATCGTGGGAGACCGCTTCCCCAGAACCCAACCCAGAACCTTCGAGAGCAACCATATGATTATTTCCACCGAACGAACCGAGTCAGACGGCACCGCAACAGTAACGTTGGAGGGCCGGTTTGACGCTCATGAAACAGCTGACTTTCGCCGAGTGCAAGACGAACTTGAGGCGGATGGTTTTGAAACCATCATCGTCAATATGACCCAGGTCGAATTTGTCGACTCGACTGCGTTAGCCGAACTCGTTCGGGGGATGAAACGGGCACGCGAACGCGGCGGCGACCTTATCTTGGCCGACCTGTCGAACCCGGTGCGAGTCATTTTAGAACTGACCCGGCTCGACTCGGCGTTCCAAATCGTCTAGAGCTTCTCAGAGTCGTGGACCTTTCACCCGAACTTTCTTCTATGGCCGAGGCGCTGGTGGCAACCAATGACCAGCTGCTCGCTCTCTATGATCTCTCATCGGTTTCTACCAATAGTTTGGATGAGGACGCAACCGTCGATGAGATCCTGACGCGTTCAGTTGAGTTACTGTCGTGCGACTCGATCTTGGTGAGCACCAACGAGTCAGAACATTTCAACGGGGACCGATCGACCCGACAACTCCTGGACAATCAACCGGAGGGTCTCGACCGGTCGTGTCTCGCTATCGTCCAAACGACAAACGCGTTCGGGTCAGAGGCCGAGCTGCGGGCATTGCGTCAAAAATCTCCGTTTACTACCGGGGATAGAAAACTTCTTAGCGCTGTGCTTCAAACAGCGCTTGGGGCGATCCACAACAGTCGACTCCACCGTCAAAGTGTCCGCCAAGCGATCGTCGCTCATGATCACAAGACCGCGGCGCGTGTTGCCCAACTGGTGTTGCCGGAAGCCCCGCCGGCGTTACCTGGCCTCGAATGGTTTGCCCGGTCTGATCCGGCTCAAGCCGCAGGCGGCGACTTTTTCACGTATGCGGTGGTCGACGACATTCTACATTTCGCGGTCGGCGACGTTTCCGGTAAAGGGGTAGCGGCGGCGATGATGATGACAACGGCTACGACGGCGGCTAACGCCTCGTTTCGAGATCGGGGCTGTGACGGCCCGGCCGATCGTCTTGAACTGGTGAGCGAATGGACTTACGACCATTTAACCAACGCCAATATGTTCACAACCCTTCTTCTAGGAAGCTACCGACCAGAAGACGGCCAGCTACTTTTGTCCAATGCCGGGCATAGCCCGGTGTACGTTTTGCGTCAGGGTGAGCCGGTTCCGAGCGAAGCTCACGTGCCTCCGGTGGGCGTGTTACCTATAACCGGTCCTGACCAAGTCGAATGTTTCCTTGCCGAAGGCGACGCGCTGATTGTCGGGTCGGACGGGATGGTGGAACAAGAATCACCGTCGGATGAGTGGTTCGGCGAGGATCGTTTCACGGCCTTACTTTCCGAGTTAAGCCACAAAGAAGCAGGCCATATAGGTGCGGCGTTATTTGCCGAGGTCGACGACTTCAGTGATGGGCGGTCCGCCAACGACGACCGAACGTTGGTGGTGATTCAACGAAAGACGCCGACCGTTAAACAAGCCGACGAGTTGACTATCAAAGCCGATCACGAATCTCTTCGCAAGATCAAACCGTGGCTGTTGACGTTTCTGTCGGAAGTTCCAGAACAAGAACTGGGACGTATCGAATTGGCGGTTCATGAACTGACTAATAACTGTGTCGACCATGCAAGTATCGCCGATGGCGTGGTCGCTTTGACCGGCCAAATAGAAGGCGACACTGTTGTGATCGGGGTGAAGGATTCTGGTGTCGAATTCAACGAAGCCGAGGTAACTTCGCCGGATCCGGATGTTCCGCAGGTCCGCGGGTATGGACTGATGATTATTGAACAGTTGGCTGACGAGCTGAGCTATAGCCGTCAGGGTGAACACAACTTGTGGCAGGTGACGTTCAATCGAAATCACCATTTAGACGGTTCTTAAGGCCACACATCAAGGTGTCGATAGGAGATATATGAGAATAAGTTCGACTAGCCGAAATATTGAAGTTGGCACGATCACGCTATTTGGCAGACTAGACGCGCTGAACGCTCCCGAACTGCGGGTTTCGTTGTCGAATCATCTCGACTCGGATGTGAACCGTCTGATTGTGGATCTCTCTAACGTGGGGTTTGTGGACTCGGCTGGTTTAGCCGCGCTCGTTTCGGGGATGAAACGAGCACGGACCGAGGGTGGTGACCTTCGTTTGATTGCCCCCGAGGCTGAGGACGCCAAACGAGTGTTTGTGTTAACCAAATTTGATCAAGTGTTCTCTATCTTCGCTGACCTTGAGTCGGCGCAACAAGACTGGTGAGCGACAACCTGCCGTCCGCTCTTATCGTCGATGACGACCCGGTCGCGCTGATCGTGCTGCAACACATGCTCGAATCTCAGGGCTTTTCGGTTGTAGCTCAGAGTTCGGTCACCGAGGCGCAGCAAGAGCTTGAGACATCGGAGTTTGTCATCATTTTTGTCGACTATTTGATGCCGGGTGAGACCGGCCTAGATTTGCTCGAGTTTGCTGATGGTGTCCCGGTTGTGCTTTTGACCGGGTACCGGTCGCAAACTGAACTCGATGATCCACGGGCCGATGATGTTCAGGCTTACCTGACAAAACCGGTTTCGACTTCTGACTTAACTTCTGTTGTCGCTGAGCTGCTCGACACCGCTACCGAAGTTTCCGTCAAGTAGCTTCGGTTACGGTCGGAGCGAACTAGCTTTGATCATTCGGATAACTACCTGCTGGTAGAGCAGAGAACTCGTTATACGGTTTGAGCATTTTCTGCCAGGTTCTTCAAGGTGTCTAATACCTCTGAAGGCTCTTGACGTTTGGTGTAGTCGGCGTTGACGTAGGCGTTGACGATCGTTTGGTTTTGATCTACAACGAATGTTGCCGCTAGCGGCAGATCGAATTGCCCTTTGCCGTTGTGTTTCTCAATGTCAATACCGAAGTCTGCGTAGATAGGGCGAAGCTCATCGGGAAGACTAAAAACAAGCCCGATTTCTCGGGCGTAGGCAGAGTCTAAATCGGTGAGGGTTTCGAATTCGAGGGCGTTCTTTTCGCTTGTGGTCAAGGACTCGTCGGGTAGTTCTGGTGTGATCGCTACGAGCGTTGCACCTAGTGCCGTTATTTCGGGAAGAGCTTGTTGCCAGGCCCGTAGTTCCAGGTTGCAGTATGGGCACCATCCGCCGCGGTAGAACGTGACGACCACTGGCCCATTTTTGATGAGGTTGGTTAACGATCGTTTCTCGCCGGTCTGGTTGGCCAGATCGAAGTTCAATAATTTCGACCCTTGTTTCGGTGCGGCGTCGGTGATGCCCGATGCTGCAAGCCGGTTGGTCGCTTCATCCATGGTGTTTTGAATGTCTTGGGCGGCATTTTGTCGAAAGCCGTCTTGTTGGTCCTGCAGTTGTTTCGTGAGTGTCATGATGTTCCCGTCATTAGTTTCTTGAATGATCATTCAAGCAGACGTCTCGAGCCTTTACAACCCCAAGTTGAACATTCATTCAACATTACGTACACTTGGACTAGCCCGCTAAACTCAGCTGATACTAATGACAAAAGCCAAATTCGATCGAGAAGAAACTATCAACTCGGCTGTTGAGCTGTTCTGGAAGAACGGCTTCAACGGCTCATCGATGCAACAAGTCACGAAAGCCACCGGACTTAAACCCGGAAGCATTTATCTTGCTTTCGAAAACAAACAAGGCCTATACCAAGAAGCACTCGACCTGTATGCCAACAAGTCACTCGAAGGCATCCAACATCAAATCGATCAAGCAGCTTCACCCGGCGAAGCCATCTGCCAAATCCTCCAAGAAATGGTCAGAACCGCCTCGGAAAAAAACTACAACAGCTGCTTTCTAGTGAAGAGCCAACTTGAGCTAGCCAGCGAAAATAGCGAGCTACATGCGTTCGCCAACCAAAAGCTTCAACAGATCGAGGCCCTCTACGCCCACAACCTGACACCGGAATTTGGGGAGGACCTAGCCAACGCACGGGCCGCCAGCATCATGTTCCACATTTTCGGGATCCGAGTCTACGGGTACCACAAAAAGTCGCCCGACGTCCTGCTAAGAGCCCTACAAGATGGCCTCCCTTGGCTACCTTGGCCCGACCACGCCTAACACCCACGCAGCAAAACCGTCGGTCTGAATTCAAACAAAAACGGAGAAGTCTCAACCAGTGGTTGAGACTTCTCCGTTGTGTATTTAGTACGCCCAGAGG
>JAHDCC010000031.1:169-28492 GCA_020630065.1 Acidimicrobiales bacterium | reverse complement strand
GCTGCTGCTGATTTCGGAAACTAGCCAAACGTAACGCCTCAACTAACGTTGAGTTGCCGATCGATGATGGCTTGATCTCATCCTGAGTCGGAGGTCGGCTCATATACGGTTGAGTTGAGGAGGTCGTCTTGGAGCGTTCAGGAACGTGTTCGCCAAAATGATGGGTGGATGAGTTCTTTGACAAACTCATCCACCCGTCAGAAGTATCTATTTGATTAGCTCGCCTTCGGGGGAGACGACAAACCATACGTCGCCTACGCCTTGGCCGTTAACGTCGCCGGCTGCTGCGTCGCTGGCAAAGTAGTAGAGTGGCCATTCGCCAGCTTTGAGTTGTTTGGTGCCGCCGACGCCGTCGACGAGGGAGAACACAGCTGGGTCGAGGCCTTCGGGTAACTCGTCGCCGTCGACGGTTACTGCAGGCCATGCGGCTTCGCAGTCGCCTTCACAGGTAGGTGTGCCGTCGGTGTCTGAGGTGAAGCCGTAGACGGTGAGGCCATTGGCGTCTACGAGGATTTCGCCGAGGTCTGTCTCTGAAGTTGTGATGAACGCACCTGCGGCTTCTTCTGAAGCTTCGGTGTCATCTGTAGTTGAGTCGTCGGTCGCTGAGTCTTCGGCGGGTGTGGTTGTTTCGGCGACAGTTTCAGCGGTGGTTGCTTCGGTGGTGTCGGTGTCGGCAGATGTGGTGTCTGTTGTTGTGTCTGACCCACAGGCCGACGCTAGAAGTCCTAGCGATACGGCAGCGGCAGCGATCATGGTTTTGTTCATTGTTCTCTCCTTGTTGATTGGTCTAGCCAAGTTGCTATTTATGTGTGATGCGACATGAAGTCGTTGATCGTCATGAAATATTTGGGAAGCAGTGATTTGAGGACTGCTTTGCCGGGTGGTTCTAGCAGAACGTCTTTTGCCCGTCCGTCGAACTCATTGGGTTGAAGGGATACGTATCCGTCGTCAGATAGTGATTTGACTGTGGTGGTGATCACGGGTTTTGATATGTCGAGTCGGTCTGAAAGCTCTGATATCCGCAGGTTTGGTCGGTCGGGTTCGCGGTCGAGCATCATCAGAACCAAGAATCGGGTTTGTGATAGTCCGGCTTTGCTGAACAAGCCCTCTAGCTCGCGTAATAGAAGGCTGGCTTGACGCATCATGGTTAAAGCGTCAGCTACGTGGGTTGGGTGCATCTCCTGGTATTGGGCTGCGTAGCGATCTAGCATTTCAGCTGTCGGTAGCTCTTTTAAGAAGAACATTTGGGCTTACCGCTCGGGGCACATTTTGATCACGTGGACCGGTTCTTCGAGCCATAGCTTGTATTGCTCGAAGACGTTCTGGCTATAGGCCTGTTGGTAGTGAAAGTCCAACGCTTCTTCGTCTCGCCAAACTTCGAAGAGGTAAATTTTTCGAGGCGACTCGTCGGCGTTCTTTGTCGTGTGGACGGTAAATGTTTTGCAGCCTGATTCCTGCAACGTTGGCTCGACGATGCGGTTCAGGGCTTCCAAAGCTTGTTTGAAGAATTCGGGTTTGGGGTGGATTGTGGCGAACAGGGTGAGGTCGGGCAATGGAGACTCCAGTCAATACTATTTGATTAGCATCCTAACTAAATCGGTACTGACTTGCACCTAAGTTCCTTGGTAGTTGATTGTTGATGCTGGTTGAGCTGGGTTTCATTTAGAAAAGAACGCACTTGCGGTTGCCAACGGCGGTGTAGTTGTTTAGGATTAGCAGTCGTCCATTGAGAGTGCTAATTTCCAACAACGGAGTTTATTAGTGAATTTACAACCACTTGAAGACCGCATTGTGGTCAAGCCTAAAGACGCTGAAGCCACAACGGCCAGCGGACTTGTTATTCCTGATACCGCTAAAGAGAAGCCACAACAGGGTGACGTTCTTGCGGTAGGAGAAGGCCGACGTTCAGACACCGGTGACCTAATCCCTGTCGGGGTTGCGGTCGGCGATGTTGTCGTCTACTCCAAATATGGAGGCACCGAAATCACCATCGAAGGTGACGACCTCCTTATTCTTTCTGCTCGTGACATCCTGGCAAAGGTAAACTAACATGCCCAAAATCATAAAATTCGACGAAGACGCACGACGCGCCCTCGAGTCTGGTGTTAACCAGCTCGCAGACGCCGTAAAGGTCACGCTTGGACCGAAAGGTCGCAACGTAGTTCTGGACAAAAAGTTCGGCGCTCCGACCATCACTAACGACGGTGTTTCTATCGCTCGAGAAATCGAACTAGAAGATGCCTTCGAAAACATGGGCGCCCAGCTCGTCAAAGAAGTAGCAACCAAAACAAACGACGTAGCCGGTGACGGAACAACCACCGCTACCGTTCTCGCTCAGGCTCTCATCCGTGAAGGCCTCCGCAACGTTGCCGCTGGCGCTAACCCAATGGGTCTCAAGCGAGGCATCGAAGCAGCGGTTGAAGTTGCTGTAGCCGAAATCGCTAAGAACTCTAAAGAGATCGACGACAAGAGCGAAATCGCTCAGGTTGCCGCTATCTCTGCCGCTGACCCACGCGTTGGTGAAGTTCTTGCAGACGCAATCGACAAGGTCGGCAAAGACGGCGTTGTAACCATTGAAGAGTCCAACACCTTTGGAATGGACCTCGACTTCACCGAAGGTATGCAGTTCGACAAGGGCTACATCTCTCCGTACTTCGTAACCGACGCCGAACGACAAGAAGCGGTTCTCGAAGACCCATATATCCTTCTCGTTGGTGGCAAGATCACCTCTGTACAAGACATGCTTCCTGTACTCGAAAAGGTAATGCAGTCTGGTAAAGCGCTTGTCATCATCGCAGAAGACGTTGAAGGTGAAGCACTGGCAACTCTCGTTGTTAACAAGATCCGTGGAACCTTCACCTCTGCTTCTGTTAAAGCCCCTGGCTTTGGCGAGCGACGTAAAGCAATGCTTCAAGACATCGCCATCCTCACCGGTGGACAGGTCATCTCTGAAGAGGTCGGCCTCAAACTTGACGCAGTTACCCTCGACATGCTCGGAACCGCTCGTAAAGTCATCATCACCAAAGACTCAACGACCATCGTTGAAGGTGCTGGCGACTCTGCAGACGTCGAAGGTCGAGTCAGCCAAATCAAAGCTGAGATCGAAAACTCTGAATCTGACTGGGACTCTGAGAAGCTTCAAGAGCGACTCGCTAAATTGGCTGGCGGCGTAGCCGTAGTCAAGGTCGGCGCAGCTACCGAAGTTGAACTCAAAGAAAAGAAGCACCGCATCGAAGACGCATTGTCTGCGACTCGCGCTGCTCTCGAAGAAGGCGTAGTCGCCGGTGGCGGTACCGCACTTCTTCGTTCACGTCCAGCTGTTCTTGAAGCTCTCAAAACCCTTGATGGCGACGAAGAAACCGGCGCTCGTTCGGTTTACCGTGCCCTCGAAGCTCCAGCTCGTCTCATCGCAGACAACGCTGGTCTTGAAGGCGCCATCTGGGTTCAAAAAGTAGAAGAGTCTTCTGGAAACACCGGACTTAACGCTGCTACCGGTGAGATCGAAGATCTCCTCGCAGCAGGTATTACCGACCCAGCTAAGGTGACCCGTGCTGCTCTGCAGAACGCTTCATCTATCGCTGCGTTGGTTCTCACCACCGAGTCACTTATTGCTGACAAGCCAGAAGAAGCCGGAGCGGCTCCTGCTGGCGGAATGCCAGACATGGGTGGCATGGGCGGCATGATGTAGCCTCTTCTGAACCGACAGCAGTTGGTTCAGAAACCAAGCTCTACGAACGATGGGTCAGGCTCTAGGGTCTGGCCCATCGTCGCGTCTGACCACAATTGTCTGCAGAACCTACAGTAGCTAAATTGTGTCCAATCGATGGATTCAACTCGACGGATCTGCTAAACACTACATGTTGAGGTGGCTGGCGAGCTACTCGTTCTCTCACCCCTCAACCCTCGGGATCCGCCGTCGACTTGGAGCCCATAATTTGGCCTCTGCCCTTTCTTTTCAACCACAATATTCGACTGGAAAGACGCGGCCCGGTAATGTCGAAAAGCTGCTGGTTGTAGCCACTATCTTCATCAACCACTTTGGCACACCAGCTGACTGGTTCTTGACCAACACCGGTTCGGCTTCCGGGCCGTCATCGAACCCGGTACTAGTATTCGGAACATTAGCCCTCGTGGGGGTTCTATCGCTCGGACTTGTAGGCAACGGAGAAGCGGTTTTTAGAGTACTCGCTACCGAACCTCTTATTCCGGCACTGTTCTTCTTGCTCGGGTTATCGCCGCTTTGGTCGGGCTACTTCGCCGAGAGTTTGAACGGCGCAATCAACCTGGGACTGATGGGGCTATTCGCCACCATCTTGCTGGTTCGATTCGAACTTCGTCAAATCATCCACCTAGCGGCAATCGCGATGGCGATTGGAATAGTAATGGACCTTATCTGGGTCGTCGCTATGGGGGAATACGGACAGAACTCGGTTGGTCATTGGGACGGGTTAGGCACCCAAAAAAACGATCTAGGCGGCCATTCACTCATCGCACTCCTAGTGCTGCTGGTCGCTGCCCGAACAAGCGGGACACGCCGGTTCATTTACTATGGACTCTCCATAGTCACCGCTGTACTCCTCGTTGGTTCACAAAGCAAAACGGCGTTAGCGGCCGGGATACTAAGCACCGGGTGCCTCGTCGTATTCGTTGTATTCCGATCACGCAAAACCCTGT
The DNA here is from genome assembly GCA_020630065.1 of Acidimicrobiales bacterium. Lineage (GTDB taxonomy): Bacteria > Actinomycetota > Acidimicrobiia > Acidimicrobiales > SZUA-35 > JAHDCC01. Next base: position 23,818 of record JAHDCC010000031.1, on the reverse strand, counting down.
TCGGTGCCGTGCTGCTGTCAATCTCGTCTGCGTCCGTCGTCGCAGTACTATTTGTCACCGCCAACATTGGGTTAATCGCAAACTGGCTTGATCGCGACATCACATTCTCAGGGCGAACCCAACTCTGGGGACTTGTTCTGTCAGGCATCTCGGAACGGCCCTGGTTCGGCTACGGATACGACGGCTTTTTCCAAGGCCCGTTAAGTTCAGCCCACCCGATTTCCGCCCAGGCCGATTGGGCGCCCACCCACGCACACAACGCCTACATGCAGATGGCGCTCCACGTAGGCCTCATAGGTGTCGTAATCTTCGTCGCATTCACGGCACGTGCCGTCGTCAGAGCAACCAACTGCTCCCGGGTCGTGCCCGGCCCGCTCGGACTGCTGCCTCTGGTTTACATGACGATGGTGATAATGGTTTCGTTCACAGAATCTGGGGTGTTTGCACAACGATTTGGTTTGGTTCTGATGCTTGTAATCATCGTGAACGCCAAAACCCAGGTAGATCTACACGAGTTAACAGCCGCGCTGCGATCCTCCGCTCACAAAAACGACCAAGACGGTATTGACCTAGACCTAAGAGACGGTGATCAGGCCGCCGACACAGCCGACTTTGCCACCTCATTATGAGCCGCTCCGACCTTGCGCTTTCGGAAATTTCGGCTGACGATGACCGTAACCGGTCACTAGTCAGATTTGGATGGTCGCTTCTTATCGAGGTGCCACATCTGATAGCAGGGTTCGTCACCTTCTCGACTCTGGTTCTACTGCTTGACCCGACACAATACGGCCAGGTTGGAACCTTGGTGGCTATCGCAGCCATAGTCGGGCCAATAGCGACCTTCGGCGCGTCTTGGCGTATGCTCCAACGAGTCGTCACCTCTAGTACCCCAAAACAGGATCTGAGCCTAGCGGTTTCGGTAACCTTACTAGGAACCCTCACCGGGTCGGTTCTCGTTGCCCTGCTCACACCTTATGTGCTTCGTGGCGCGATCGGATGGACAACAGTGTTGTTGTTCCTGATAGGTCAAGTCAGTTGTCTATGGCTGCTCGAGTTAGCGATTATCTACACGGTAGGTGTTGGACGCTTAGCCTTAGGGGCTGCGATTCGGCTGACGAGTACGGCTATACGAATTGGGGCGGTCACAGTTTTTGCCCTCGGTTCCGACCATAGTGTTCGCTCCTGGGTTTGGCACCTGTGCCTATCGATGCTCCTGTCGTCTGCCGTCGGCTATCTTCTGCTTCAACTCAAAACGACTGGACCACTACGTTGGCGAACACCTTCGTTCGCCGAATTTACTGACGGTGTCCCATATTCGCTTGGTTCGACTACCGAGAGTTTCCTAGCTGCTTCTGACCGGCCAATTCTGCAACGCGCCGGATGGTCAGCGGCGACCGGCACCTACGCCGCTGGTTACCGGATAGTAACCCTGGCCTTCATTCCACTAATCGCGTTGTTGAAAGCCCAGGACCGCCGAATGTTCGCAGCCGGTTCAGAAGGCATCAGGCCAGCGTACCTAGCAGGTAAACGAGTCGCCAAGTCTGCCGGGTTCCTGATGGCAGTCGTTTCGGTTTTGATGTTCGTCAGTTCACCGATACTCGAGTCGGTGCTTATCTCGGTCCGCCCTGAATATCGAGACACTGCCTCAGTAGTTAGATGGCTGGCAGCTTTGCCACTGATCAAGGCGATTCAATTCTCGTTCGGGAACGTGCTGACCGCAGCGAAAGCCCAAACCTCTCGAGTGAAGCTAACGATGGCGGCGACGGCTGCAAACTTCGTTGGGAACGTGGCGTTTATCCCGTCAGGTTCATGGAAAGCCGCGGTCGGGACGACCCTGGTGGCCGAAGCTGTCCTGGCGATGTTGTTATGGCGGGCGTGCAGAAAATTGGTACAGGCGGTCTGAGGGGAAACAAATGCAAAACCACAACGAGACAGAATCTCGATCGGTCCTTGTCGTGTCGCAACGAAAAGTTGCTCGAACACCGGCCAACGCGGTCCTATACGAATTCGAAGACCTGATCGCCGAATGGGAACACGCAGATGTGTACGAAGTGGACGCTTACCATGGAGACAACAGGTTTGACCTTCGCCGAAAAGCATTCCAGGGAATGAGGCTGACCCGGTCACCAGCCTCACCATCCATGCGGCTGGCGTCTGTAGGTTCCTCTAAACCAAATGTAGAAAAAGAGTACGATTTAGCCATTCTGGTCACGTCGACGGCGTTCGACCTTTTTACGCTTAGCCAACTCCCATACCTACGAAAACGAGCCAAGCTAGTGGTGGCGTACGTGGCCGAAACGTGGCCGAGTAGTACCTCGAAACGAAAACTTCGGCTCGAACCATGGGAGCTAGTTGACCACATATTTGTCGGTGTTCCCGCCGCAGCCGAAGAATTGTCGTCGATGCTGGGTCGGGTTGTGACCCCAATGCCTGTGGGAGTCGACACGGACCGGTTTGCGCCTCGCTCTAGCCAGCCGCGCCCTATCACGGTGACCAATCCCGGTAGGAGAGCTATAGGTCAACATCGGTTGATTCGCCAAATCTGTGATGAAGAAGATCTCTGGTATTGCTATGACACAATCACAGGAAACATGTCGGTGCCCGCTCGTCAGCACCGTGCTAACTACGCCGACACCCTGAGGCGGACAGATGCCGTTGTCTGTAACCCGGCTCGCTTTAACGATCTGGCCCGAACCAGCGGTACACAGATTGTTCCATATCGTGTGTTTGAGGCGATGGCGGCCGGATGTCGAATGTTTGGCCAACGTATACCTGACGAAGCGTTTCGTAACGCCGGGCTTCCAGCTATGGACATCCCAGAGCTGTCGTTGGACCCTACCTACAGCGAAGTTCGTTCTGTAGTGGTACAAAGCTGGAGCGAACTAGAACGGGCTCGATATCGGAATATAGCGAGACACAAACTTGACTGGTCACATCGGTGGGAAACCATACTGCTCTCCGTTGGGCTTAGCCCAAGCTCACGACTAAGAGAACGCCAATACCGGCTGTTGGCTGGCGCTGAAATTAAACTAGCGTGAGTGGGCTGCACGTCAACTATGTTCATCAGTCGTTTGGTGACTACACGGCAGGACTGTCGGCTGCGTTGAAACAGCTGGTGCCGTTGCGTGTTAGCTGCATAGTTTCAGGGTCAGAACAACTCGGGTTGACAGACTCGGCGTCTGAGGTTTTGCGATGCCGAAGGTTTCGTCACCCGCTTTCTGGCTGGTCCGCGAATCAGGCAGTCAGCTCACTCAGCGACTGCGACGTTTTGCATTGGCAAGCGGCAGGAAACCCGTGGGTTGATGCCGTCGCGCTGCGAATCGCTCCACGTCAACCGTTTGTGGTCACCGTCCACGACATGATGCCGCATCCAGGAGATCGATCGGTGCTGCCCGGCACGTTCCCCGCTATTAGAAGGTTGGTTCACAAGGCTGACCAAGTAATTGTTCACGCCGAGTCCGTAAAACAGCAGGTACTAGAAACCGGAGTAGATGACTCTGTCGTGAATGTGCTGGCCCATGGTGAACTCGGATCGATTTATCGAAACGAACACCAGAATACAAAACGGGTGTCTCCAAACACAGTGCTTTTCTTTGGGCGAATGCAACACTACAAAGGGCTACGCGTTCTGTTAGAAGCGATGAACCAGGTTGTTGCCCGCCGCCCGGAGTCCAACCTAGTTCTCGCTGGTCAAGGACCAGCGCTTGACCAGATACGAATGGATGTTGAGCAAACCAAATGGATTGATGTCCGACGCCGATATGTGCCGTCCGAGGAAGTGCATGACCTCTTTGCTACAGCGGCGGTTGTCGCTCTGCCGTATCTCGAAGCTTCCCAGAGTGGGGTCGCAGCACTGGCAGTAGGAATGGGGAAGGCGACGGTTGCCTCCGCTGTCGGCGGATTGGTCGAAATGGTTGACCCCTACCGAAACGGTCTGCTCGTTCCATCTGGCAGCGCGGATGCTCTCGCAGAAGCACTGCTTCGAATACTCGATGATAGTAGGTTGCGGCAATCGCTTGAACAAGGAGCGCGGCAGCGGGCGCGCACCGATTTATCTTGGCCTCGGATAGCGGGGCAAACAGTCAACGTTTATAGACGAGCGTTTGAGAGCTGGGAGCGAAAATCGACGCGTGGCTACTACTAAAGGAACTTTCTCGTGATTAGAAATACGACCATTGGATTGGCGGCAGTCGGGATGCTCATAGCAGTAGTCATCGGCAGTGTGCTGATACGAGAACGGCAACCAGAAAGCCCTGCCTCCACGGCACTTCGACCGGCCCCAAGTGCTCCGGCGAACAACCTAGCTTCTGAACCTGAAGAACAAAGCGACCCGGTGGATGAACCGATCGCCGACAAGGCGTTATTTGTTGACGCGTCAACGGGTGAAGAAGGAGCCGAAGGGACAATCGACGCCCCGATACGTCGACCTCGAGAAGCTTTTGAGCGAGTCGAGCCAGGCACAACTATCTACCTTCGGGGAGGTACCTACGACGATCGGGAAACCAACAATAACATTCTCACCCGTAGCGGTACCCCTGAAGGCTGGATCGATATTCGGCCATATCCGGGGGAACATGTTGAGATTATCGCTGGCGGTGAATGGGGGAACGGGTTCGAGTTTCAAGGCGCGTCGTATGTTCGAGTGTCGGGTTTTACTATCAGAGGTCGCACCGACAGCATCCATGGAAGTGGCGTATTCTCCAAAGAGGGTGGCCATCATATTGAAGTTCTGGACAACGATATTGCTGGCTTTGGCGGGGCCGGAGTCTCATTGCTGCAAAGCTCGATGACACTGGTCGAAGGGAACACCATACGAGAATCAGCGTCACGAAGCTATTTTCAAGGTAGTGGAATTAACCTATTCGAAGCTGAGGGTCCGGTAGCCTCCGATGGTTCAGCGTCCCACATTATTCGCAACAACCTGGTGGTCGGGAACTACAACGGCGTGAATGCCTTGGACGGCCAGTTGACTGACGGTAACTGCATCATCATCGACTTTTTCGACGAAGTTGGTTATAGCGGGACGACGTTGATCGAAAATAACGTGTGTGTCGAAAATGGGGGACGCGGTGTCTACGTTTTCAACTCGTCGAATGTTTTGGCCAGGAACAATACGATGATCGGAAACGTCCGCAGTGAGGGACTCAATGGAGGAAAGGGAGAAATGGTGGCGGCCAGGTCGAATAATATTGCGTTCCATAACAACCTGGTGCTTAACACCGAAGGCATCGCCGGATATATCGACACCGAATCGAACAACGTCGCATTTGTTAACAACTACATCCTCAACGGTGACGTACCAAGCGGCATCGGGAATCAGGCGATACTGTCAACCGATCCGGTTCTGGGTTCTACCACCGGAGATGTACTCGAAAAACATGCCCCGACACCTGAAAGCGAACTTGTCGGCTCCGCAGACCCGGGGCTGCAACCCGATCAAGATGCGTTAGGGGAGACGAGGCCAAAACCGGGCGCCGTAGGGGCGGTTGAACCCCGCTAGCGGCGGCTCTTTTTCTTGGTTGGTTCCTTAGCCGACGGGATAGCGAAATCGCTTCGGACTAGCCACGGCAAGGTTCCTCGCTCATCCTTAGGTAGCCAACGCGTTTCTTTCAACAATATTTTGAACTCTTTGCCAATAGCGACACTCAGCCGACGCTTGACTTGTTTCCGTTCTGGCTCAGTTAGACCATTCGTCGAAATATAGCGCAATAGAACATAGCCGGGTCGGTCCTGAAAAAGCTGAATCGAGACGATCTTCTCGAACGGTTTCTCGTCGAGTGCGAGTTGGACCGGCCAAACTTTTTTACCGGATCGGCTAACCAAAAATTCGTCGCTCCGGCCAACAAATTTTTCAACCGCCAGCCAAGGAAAAGCCTTTGAGGCCTGTTCGGTTACTGGTGCGGCGACTAGATCTCCGGTCCGGTAACGAACTAACGGAAGTTTGTCGTCGTGGAAAGAGGTGGCGATAATTTCGCACATCCCATTCGTGTCCGGTTCCCCAAGTTCAGCAAACCCGTATCCGGGAGAAAAGTGATACAAATCGTTGTGTAACGTCTGGGTGGCCACCGCTAGACGGTTCGGTTGAACATAGCGGCCGACAACTCTAGTGTCGAACGCCTTCTCCAAAAAACGTTGCTGCGATTTGTCTAGACGTTCACCGGTACAGATAAGTGTCCTCAGCTCTCTGCGTAGTTGACGTTTCTCTTGTTGGAGCTGTAGTGCCAGCGTCGTCACCGCTGAGGGGTATCCGACTAGTACATGAGGTTTGAATCCGACTACTTTGTCCAGCATCGAAGAGGCACTGTCAGGAGTGACCTCAGCTGCGGACAATGTCATCCACCGCTTCTTGAGGTTGAGCGAAAGGTGTTTCGATCGGGCTTTGCTCATGTTGAACTCGTCCCAAACGAAAACGATGCGGTCTCTGGCGGATATCCCGCATCGGCGCAGAAGCTGTTCTAAGAACACTTTTTCTTTCTGTTCCGATGGAGTTCCCTTGGACGTGGTCGAAGTTATTGACCCGGCCGGGTTTGTTGCCGCTTTTCTATCCGAGGCGCGTCTGCCTACTTTTCGACCAAAGTTTTGGTTTACTAATTCGTCGAGATTGTTCTCGACGTCTTGTTGAGTTAGCAGCGGAAATTTAGCTAAATCTTTGGCGGTGTGAAGGTCGAGGTACGACACCCCATATTCGGCGAATCTCCGTTGATACAGCGGGCAGCTGGTTTCGGCCATTCGGATAGTGCGGCGGAGCTGCGTTAGCTGAAAGACCTCAACTTGCTGCTCTGTCCAGCTTTCCTCAGCTTCTGCTAGACCTTCCAAATCGAGGTAAGACGACGTAGCCTTCGGTCTCATTTGGGCATTACCTGTTCGTACGTACTGTTCAAGGCAACCTTCGAGTGTGCAAGCACCGACATGCACCATCGGGTAAAAAGTTCGCTATTCGCCCAGTTCGGCGGGGTTTGGGCGTCTGGTAAAGATGGTAGGTCATTCTGTGCGGTGTTCGCCAGTTTGGGTTGATGATTGACTGCTAGATAGCTCACGATGACTCGCTGAACGTTTGGTGATAAAGATTTTCTAGGCGAGAACATACTGTTTCTATCGAAAACCATCGTGTGATTTCGTCTCTGGCTGCTGATCCGAGTTCGTGTCGCAGGTCGGGGCTGCTCAGGAGGCGTCGTAACGCTTTTGAGAGTTGGTCGATTTCACCCGGTTGAACCGTGAGAGCGTTTAGTTCGTTGGCGAGAACATCGGTATGAGCGCCAACCGGGGTTGCGACGCAGGCCAGTCCGTGTGCCATTGCCTCTAGCAGTGTCATGGACAGCGCCTCTAACCTTGATGGCGAAACGAGGATCGCAGAATTTTGTAAGGCTTTGTCAACAAGGAGCCGATCGGTCCACCCTTTGATCAGAACACGTTCGCTCAGCCCGTACTGTTCTACAAGTTCTTTAGCCTGTTCGGTTTCCCCGTTTCCCATTAGAACCGCCGACCAGTCCAGGTCGGTACAACGATCAAGCGCCGCCAGAACATCTTGGTAACCCTTGTTGTGGTCTAGGCGGCCTAGAAACAGAACGGTCGGAATAGTTGATCTTTGTTGGGGGATCGTCGCCGGTACAGGTACTCCGTTTGGTACGACGACGACCCGTTCGGCGTCGACGCCGATTTCGTCGGTGACGAAATCGTGGAATGTGTGCCCTAAAATAAGGGTCCGGCTTGCGTTGTGGAATAGTGGGCGAGTGCAGATCCGGCCTATCTTGGGCATCGAATTCCAGAACTGTTGGTATCTGCCACTGTGGATCTGGACGACGTACGGTACGCCTAGTAGGCGGAGTAACGTCGAAAGTAGGACCTTCCGGAGTGTGCTGCCTTTGGCGGATACATTGACGTGTGCGACATCGAGGTGACCCCTGAATCTATCGAAACAGATTTGGGTCATGGTGAAGGCGAAACGAAATGGAGCCTTGGGTACGCTCAAGCCTTTTGTGCGGTACATCTTGAGTCGTGTTTGTTCGAAAGTGTCGGATTCGTGGACGTACCGGGCGGCTTCGTCTACGCCACCATGCAGACCCGGGGTCAACAGGCCGACGCTCAATTTCTTGGATGGGAGACGGGTCACTGGTTAGCCAACTGCCGGTAGGCGCGTAGCAGATGCGGCTTGGAGTGTTCCCACGACAGTTCGTTCTCTATCCGTCCTCGCCCGATTTTACCCATATCTCGGCGTCGGTCTGGATCATAGAGAAGTTCGACGATGCCGTCAGCCAGAGCCTCCTCGTTGTTCGGCTCTACGAACAGTGCAGCGTCACCGGCAGAAACTTTTGCTTCGGTCAGCGCATACGAAACGATAGGAAGTTCAAAGAACATGTACTCCATTATTTTGTTCATCGTGGACTGATCTGACCAGGGGGTCAGAGGGTCGGGGTCGACTCCGATATCGGCTGAAGACAAAATTTCGCAGAGTAGCTCATCGGAGACACGGCCGGTGAAATGGCAGACGTCACCCAGGCCTAACTCTTCGGCGTATTGTTTGACCACTGGTTGGTGTGGTCCGCCTCCGACGAGTACACATCTGATGTTGTGAAGTAGATGATGGTCTTGAATATGTTTGATCGCTCGTATGAGATGATCGACTCCGTCCTGTTCACATATTTCGCCTAAGTAGACCACCATAAACTTTGAGTCTTGCCGCCAATGGGGTTCGGGTTCTGTAGGGGCGAGACGCTCAAGGTCGGGTCCGCTTCTGACAATGACCACGTCTTCTTCCCGCTTTTTTCCTCTGCCAGTGGCAACGCTTTTGTGGCTTTCGTTGGTGGTGATGACGACGTTCGCCGCTGCGAAGGTCATTCGTTCGCACCAGAGTAGGCCACGCCGCAGCACCCTATTCTTCCAGTTGAGCTGTCGAGGGTCACCTGGGTTCGTAGCTTGAGAGTTTTCGGCTAGTTGAGCGGCGTCGAGTTTTGCATCGAACATTTCAGGTGACAGATCATGATGATCGAACAAGAACTTGCGTCCAAAAGCTCGTATTACCCAGCCAAGCGGGAAATACGTCTCGGGCGGATTGCAAACGTGGAGAATGTCGATGCCTGACTCGATCGCAATCCGAGACACTTTCATGGTGGTTCGAATAAAACACCAAATGAACTCGGCGACAAATCCCAGAGGTCCGCTGGCTTCGATAGGAAGCGAGTAGCGGTGAATTTCGATGCCTTCGAACACTTCGTACGAAAGGTCGAAACCTTTTGCTTTTGGGCAGACACATGTAACGTTGTAGCCGGCTTCTCTGAGCGTGGTAGCTTCCAACCAGACTCGCCGGTCGAATGGTACCGGAAGATTTTGCACCACAAGAACAACGCTGGTTGACGATGTTGGGCGGCGGAATTTCATATGTCCTCAACAGGGGTGGGCGGGTTCGTATCTCGGATTAAGGAGGAGTAGTTACTTCGCTACATGGTTCACCACAGCAGCCCTTCGTATCCGGCTAGCGGAGCAGGGTCGGAGATGACACGCACCATGTCGATTACGAGCTGGTTAGGGCCTACGACTTGGGCAAGATCAGCGAATGCCGGGCTCTTGTTTCCAACTACTAGTAGTTCCCCATGTTTTAGCGCAGTATCTAAATCATCGACGAGTAAACGTTCAAGGTGGGCCAGGTGGGCGTTGATGTAGCTCTGATTCGCCCCCGTTAGTCGCTGGATGTGGACATGTTCGTCGTAAATCCGAACGTCTCGGCCCTTGCCGATTAGCTGTTCGGCCAGGTCGACCATCGGTGCCTCCCGTAGATCGTCTGTTCCGGCTTTAAAACTGAGTCCTAGGATTGAAACTTTTTCGATGTCGTGGGCCAGAACTTGATCTCGGGCCCAGTTGAGATGCGCTTGGTTTGAAGCGGTCACACTATGTAGCACCGGCAGGTCGATGTCCATCTCCCGAGCTTTATGGGTTAACGCCCGAACATCTTTTGGCAGGCAAGAACCGCCAAAAGCCATTCCAGGGGTTAAGTAACTAGTCGAGATATTGAGTTTGTCGTCGAGGAAAAAGACGTCCATTATTTGGTGACTGTCAAGGTCGAACGACTTAGCTATGCGCCCGATTTCGTTAGCGAACGTGACTTTCAACGCGTGCCATGAGTTGTCCACATATTTGACCATCTCTGCGATTTCTAGCGGTACTACTGCTAGCGGAGCGTCGCCGCGTTCGACAAGCGGGCGAACCACATCGATTGTTTGCTGATCGTTGGAACCGACAACAATTTTCGGAGGGCATCTGAAGTCTTGGACCGCTGTGGCTTCTCGAAGAAATTCGGGGTTAACACAAACACCGAAGTCTGGCCCTGACCGCTTGTTGGAGTGGGTTTCGAGTAACGGAATGACGACGTCGTTCATGGTCCCTGGAAGCATCGTCGATCGAACAACAACTACTACATGGTGGTCGGCTTTTTGGAGAGCAACGCCGATATTTGTGCATGCACGTTCGAGGAATTGAAGGTCGAGCGATCCGTTGGGGCGGCTTGGTGTTCCGACACAAACGAATATGACGTCGCTTGCGGCGACGGCGGCTGCGCTGTCGGTGGTAGCGGTGAGTCGGCCAGCCTGCACGTTTCGAGCGATCAGTTCATCAACGCCGGATTCGACCATCGGGGCTTGGCCATTGTTGATGGTGTCGATTTTGAATTCGTTGGGGTCAACCCCTATCACGGTGTGACCGTCGTCGGCCAAACAAGCCGCAGTAACGGTTCCCACATAGCCCATGCCAAAGATGCTGATATCCAAGAAAGTACTCTCCTGCCTATTGCATGTCGCACACTCGGCGGCGGCCAGGGTGTCAGAACGTTAAGGTCGTGGAGAAGCTAGATCCAGCTTCAACCGTTGTCTCGCCCACCAGAACCCAGCAAGGTTCGCGGTGTCCAAGAATGTGAGAATACCAGCCCAAAGGGGGCGCTGTCTTCCCTTTCACCAAAGACCATTTTGCAGCGGAGTCGGCTTTTAGTTTTGCCTGTTCAGGGGGCATCGGTTGGGCATCATGATGGCTGGTTGGCCATCTGAGCGTAAAGACGTTATTTAATGTCGAACCTAGTTGCATCAGTTCAACGTTTGGATGGAAATGGAACATGATTCGAACCGGGATAGCTGGTTGGTTACCGGCCCTTAGTAAATGGTCATCGATTGTTAGAGACCGGTGTTGTCTGTCTAATGAAACTGTGCGCCGGTGAATGATTCCGAACCTGGATCGATAGCCGTCGTGGTTTGCGGTGCAAGAAGCGGTGTCGCCATCGTTTAGCCCGCACGACGATTCGAACACGGTAGTGCATTGGTGGCTCCACAGGAATGGGCCTTCTATCTGAGATTGGTTTTGGGCTGCTATTTCGATGGTGGAGTGGGCTGCCGTCGATCGGAAATAGTCTCGCCATTCGGGTTCGCCGTGGTAACAGTATGTGCCTGGGTCCACCAGAATAGGGACTCCTCCGACCCGTGCTTCGATGGCAAGTGCGTCGGCGTGGGCGTGAGCGGCGGTCGAGAGGTAGCCGTGAGGTCCGTGGTCGAATCGGACCCATATTTCATCTGGTCGACGGGTGAGGTCTCGGAGGATGGTTTGTCCGGCTTGTTCGAACTGGTTTGGGCGGTGCCGTGGGCGGATGACCGGTTTCGAGTCGAATTGGCTCTGTGTCGGTGTGGTCTCGCTCAGGCATGAACTGATCGCTTCGGTTCTTACGTCGGGTTTGGTGTTCGGCCACCAGGGGAGCGAGCCGACTATGGATTCGCCAGTGGCTAGAAGGGAATGCCAACGGTTGAAATTGTCAGACTCCAACAATAGGCCGTAGCCGTCGTCGGCGTCGCCCTGGTTATGGGTGTTGCCCGAACGGTCGACGATGGCGGCTAAAGCGTCAAAGGATCGAGTCAAGGTCGGAAGTAGTTCATCAGCTACCGGATGGTTCAAAAGTTGAGCTTCAGCGTAGGCGGCGGTAGCGAATTCGAGGACCAGCCCGTGATAGTCCGATGCCAGCTCCTTATTGAGTCCGTCGGCGAAGGTTTGCCGGTCGAATTCTTTTGCTAGTGTCGCTGCTGCTCGGTCCCGCCAAAGCGGTCCGAGTTCGAAGATATCAAACGCGCTGGCTGCGATGAAGGCGCCGCTACTCTCAGCAATCAGGTGATTATTGGCCGACGATCCGGCGGCCGGGAACGTGTTGAGCCACTGGTGATGGCGGCCGAGGTGGGCGATAAAGTCAGGGTTGTTTTCGAACAGGTCCTCAACGTCTGACCAGTCGTTGAGGAGTCGTCTGATCCATACCCACGAGATCATGCGGATTCCTAGTTCGATGCCGCTAGTCCAGTGGATGCCGTGACAGAACGGCGTCTTATGAATGTAGTTGTTGAGTTCGTCGGCGACCCGTAAGGCGTATCGTTCGTCTTTGCTGACAGCGTAGGCTGTTGCCAAAACGGTGAGATGCTGGTGTCTGGCAACCTCCCAGATGTTCTTAATGTTGCCGACGGTGTCTTCATCTCGGTGGTCGATGCGGAAGGCGTGCGTGGTGGCGGGGGACCACCGGTTGGTTGCGGGGTCGTAGTAGTAGTCGACATCTGCGGTCATGTCGCCACGTTCGATGTTGAACATTTTCCATCGACCTTGGAGAAGGTTGTCGGCTTGTTGAAGGACTGAGCTGTGGTCGACTCCGCGTAATGATGTGGCTAACCCTGCTGGAGTTTCGAACGGTAAGCGTTCGGATTGCGGTTTCGTTTTTGGCGGGCGAGGTGGTTGAAGTATCCAGCGTTTTTGGTGGACGAGGTCCGCTGACCGACCGAGCATTTCGGTCGGCGACATCGCTCGTAGACGGCGTAGGTACCATGAGGGTTTCACACTTCGACACGCTAGTTGATGTCGGCGGTCAGCGTTGCTCTATCGTTGAATCAGTCTGGTTGGGGTCCTATTACCACTCTACGGTGAGGGCGGTGGGGCCTCGGAAGCTGACGTTGGCGATTCGCTCTAATTGTTGGTCTTGGGGAATGCGGAGCGTCGGTAGTCGTTCAGCTAGGATACCGAGCGCTATCTTGGCTTCGAATCGAGCCATCTTTGCGCCTAGACAGTAGTGGTTGCCTTTCCCGAACGAAATGTTGTTGCGTGAGTTGGTGCGATGGATGTCGAACTGTTTGGGATCGTCGAAGATGTCTGGCTGGTGGTTCGCTGCGCCAATGGCTAGATGAATGCGTGTTCCTTCGGGAACCTTGATTCCCGCAATCTCGGTGTCGGTAGTTGCGACTCGGCGCCATCCGATCTGTGGTGATTCGAATCGGATTACTTCCTCGAGCGCCCCCGGAATGAGTGTGGGGTCGTTGCATATCTCGCCCCAGGCGGTGTCGTGGTTGAGGAGGGAGAGCAGTGAGTTGCAGAGTAGTAGGGTCACTGGTTCATGTCCGGCAAACGATAGACCGTAGATGATCGATTCGACTTCGAGATACGAAAGGTCGTCTGGGTTGTTCTTGTGGTCGGCTAGTAGTTCAGACGTTAGGTCGTCTGCTGGCTCTTCGTTTCGTCTGGCGACGAACTCGCGGCAGTATCGCCAGTAAGCGAGCATCTTGTTGGCGATGTCGGCTTGTTCTTCCGGCGTTGGTTTTCCCCACGAAAAGGAGAGTCGATCTCCGCACCATTCGCGGAGTTGATCGTCGTCTGATTCTGGAAAGCCGAGGAATCGAAAGATCGTTTCGCCGGGGAGGGGAGTGGCGAAGTGTTCGACGAAGTCACATGGTGGCCCGAGTTGGATCATTTCGTCGATTAGGTCGTGGCTTCGTTGGCGTATGTATGGTTCGAGGACTTTCATCCGGCGGTTGGAGAAGCCTTTTTTGGTGTATTGGCGGATGCGTGAGTGGTCGGGTTCCTGCTTGTTGGACATAACGGCAACTGGGTTAAAGTCCGGTGCCGAGAGTAGTTCGATGGTTTCCTCGGCGGGCGGGAACACGGGGTCTTGGACGTTGTCGGAGCTGAAGGTATCTGGGTCGAGGAACACTTTTGTGATATCTTCCATCCGCGTTAGAACTAGCATTTGAAGCTTTTCGGAATAGAACACTGGTGTGTCTTCTCGGAGTGGTTCTAGGACGCCGTAGGGGTCGGCGATGTAGTCCTGGGTGAAGGGCGAGAACGTGCCATTCATCGGGCATTGGGGAGGAGGCTCTGGTACTTCTTGGTCTAGTTTGTGGTACGAATCGTTACTCATTGTCTGCCACCTTGTGTTCTATAGTTGGAATGTAAGTTCTATAGTTGTATTGTGAAGTATAATGGCTAAAAAGTCTAGAGTGACCAATCAAACCCTCGACCGCGGTCTTCGTGCCCTTGCGCTAATCGCTAGTTCACCTGAGGCGCTATCGATCGACGATGTTGCGAGTCGGCTCGATATCCATCGATCGATGGCGTACCGAGTGATACGAACGCTTGAGGACCACCACCTGTCGGTTCGGGACAGCGATGGAAAATGTCGGCCCGGGCATCGGCTAGCAGAACTCGCTCGGGGTATCGAAAGCCCTCTGCGGTCGGTGAGTAAACCAATACTTCAACAGCTGGCAAGCGAGTTGAAACTCAGCACGTTTGTGGCTGTTCCCAGTGGCAGTGAAGTAGTTACCCTAGACTCTGCGGACCCGCCGAGAGCAGACGCCGTAGTCGGCTACCGTCCCGGAGCTCTCCATCCAATCGATCGTGGCGCCCCCGGTATCGCCATTCTCGCCGGTCGTGCCTATGTTGAAGGAGAACGCTCTGAAGTAACTCAGGCACGTGAGCAGCGATGGGCCCGATCAGCTGGCGAAGTAGTCGCCGGACTCGGATCGCTTTCAGTTTGGATAGCAGGACCCGATGGGACGGCAATAGCCGCCATCGCCTGCTTATATATCGCCGAAGCCGCGCCAGATATTTCTCCAACTGTCAAAGCACTACAAGCAGCATCCGACAGGATCACTCACCTCTTGAATTAGAAGTTTCCTGCTGCATATCGCCGGGGTCGAACTGAGATAGAACCTCAAGTTCAGCCATTATCTTTCGCATCCTCGGAGTCGTCAGATAATCTTCGATCTGCCCATAAGCCGCCTCGGACTGCGGGGCAATCGTTTCAACCAACACACGGCCTTTGGCAGTCAATTCGATTGTCGACCGCCGCAAATCGTGAGGAACCGGCGACCTCGTTACGAGCGACCTCTTCTCCAGCTTCGACAATATTCGCGTCAAACTCGGTGACAGGATAAAGGTTTCTTTGGCTAAGGCCGCTATTTCCGGAGGGTCTTCGAGGGCGGTTAAGGCCCGCAATACCCGCCACTGTTGTTCAGTTAAATCGTGGTGTACCAAGATTGGTCGAAAGACTCGCATAGTGGCTTCGCGAGCTTTTAGCAGCGTCATAGGTAACGACTCAGAAAAAGGTCGCATGGCCGTATCAGCGGGTGTTGTTTCGGGGGTTGGGGACTGATTGGCCATGTGGGCACTGTATCGCGGTCGTTATCTATGCAAAATAGTTAGCACATCACGAACCTGTTCGTCACGCTGGGTTTTCGCCTGTCACAACGACGATGTGCTGAGGTCGTAGTCTCCGATCGTGCAGCCAACTGCGAAGATGGGGATTGGCTGATAGAAACGTACCTCACCGGTGGCGCCACCTGCTGCTGCACTGATCGTGACGAACGTTCGGATCTCGAACCCGCCCTGTCCAGCGTCGTTATAGATGTCGGCGTCGTTGTAATCTAGTAGTGCTGTCCGGTCGTTGCGGCTCCAACGGTCGAGGAATTCTCGGTCCCATTCTTCGTTTATCTTGCCAGAGTCTGGCGTGGCGGGCCAATGAGAAATGCCGCCAGTTCCTACGATGGCGATTTTTTCTGGCACAGAATCGGCGGCCCGACGGAGCGCCTCCCCGAAACTCCAGGCCCGGTGAAGCGGCGTCAAAGGAGGGCCTTGGCAGTTAATATTTACTGGGATGACTGGGAGGTCAAAGTTGGGGGTAAGGAAATTTAGGGGCACTGCTATGCCATGGTCAAAGCGCCACTCCTCGGCATAGCTGACGTCTACCGTTTGCATCACTTCGGTAATGAGGCGTTCGGATAGGTCCCGGTTGCCTGGAGCGCGGAATTTTTCGATCGCTAGCCACTCGGGGTCCTCTATCGGGCCGTCGTAGAAGTCGGCCATGCCGATAGCAAAACTGGGCATGTTGTTCATAAAGAAGTTGGCGAAATGTTCGGCGGCGACCACTACGATTGCCTCGGCACCGGAGTCAGCTATCGACTGGCGCATCTGGTCAAACGACGCATAGAAGGCGTCTTTTACGGCCGGGTCGGCTCGGTCGGATCTGCCAGTGATTCCGGGAGCGTGGCTGCAAACACCTGCGTAGACGAGTGCCATGTTAGTTACCTTCCTTGTTGTTGTTTTGCGGGTCTAGGTGAGTGTTGCCAGATTGTCCTAGTTCAGAGTTGTGGGCGTCAACGCCGGCATAACCTGTGATGGCGTAGACGCCTTCACGGACCGGTCCGTGTTCTGCGACGCCGTCGCGCATTCGCTGAAGAAAGTCGGACCATTCGATTTTGTGAAATGCTGCGAAGTGCATGAGGATTTGTCCGTTCACGCCCAGATGGAACAGCAAACCGATATCGGGTTCTGTCAACGCCGTTTGTTCTTCTGAAGTTAGTGTGAACGATTCGAGAGCTTGAGCCCGATCGTCTTGATATTCCTGCTGGATCTTCGGATCTCGGTTTAATTCGTAGAGGAACTTTTGAACGTAGTAGAGACTCATGGTTTACCAACTCACTGCTATGTATTGGGTTTCGCAGAATTCGTAGATGCCGTCGCTGGCGCCTTCGCGTCCCAAGCCGGATTGTTTCATGCCGCCAAACGGGGCTGCTGGGTCGGAGATCGAACCTCGGTTTAAGCCAACCATTCCAACTTCAAGTTGTTCGCTTACGTTCATACCTCGGCCGACATCGCTAGTGAAGACGTATCCGGCCAAACCTAGTTCAGTATTGTTGGCGTGCCGGAGCATATCCCCGGTATTGGTGAACGGAATGATGGTAGCGACCGGACCAAAGATTTCGTGTTGGGTTATTGCCGCTGAGGGTTCGACGTTGGTTAATACGGTCGGTTTGTAGAAATGGCCGGTTCCTTCGATGGGTGAACCGCCTGCGGTTAGCGTCGCCCCGTCGGCGATCGATGACTGTACGATCTGATCGATCGAGTCGACGGCTTGTTGATTGATCAACGGCCCACATGTGGTATCCGGGTTGAGTCCATCACCTACGGTTACGGCGTTCATCGCTGTCGTCAGTTTTTCGGTGAATTCTTGGACGGCGCTTTGTTCGACGAAGAAACGGTTGGCTGCGGTACAGGTCTCGGCCGAGTGACGCATCTTGGCTGTCATTGCTCCAGCGGTTGCCTGATCTATGTCGGCGTCGTCGAAGACGATAAATGGAGCGTTGCCTCCAAGTTCCATCGAGACCTTTAGTACCCGATCTGCGCTGCGTCGTAGCAGGATCTTTCCAACATTGGTCGATCCGGTAAATGACACCATCCGAGTAGCGGGATGTTCGACGGCTGCGTCGAACCAATCGGCGGGCGCTGACGTTGGCACAACGTTGATGACCCCGGGTGGAACACCGGCGGATTCACAAAGTTCGGCGACCCGTAGCGCCGTGAGTGGTGTAAGTTCGGAGGGTTTGATCACCGTAGCGTTGCCGGCAGCCAAAGCTGGAGCAACTTTGCGGGTTATCATCGCTGCCGGGAAATTCCATGGCGTGATCATAACGACGACACCTATCGGCGGGTGTCGGACCAGAATCTGGTTGGCCCCTGACGGTGCCGAGCCGATCGTTCCATGAAGTCGCACGGCTTCTTCTGAGTTCCATCGGAAGAACTCGGCGGCGTATGTGACCTCGCCGGTAGCGTCAGCGAGAGGTTTGCCGTTTTCGAGTGTGATGAGTTTGGCGAGTTCATCACGATGATTGAGTAGGGTTTGCCAGCAGTTTCGTAAGATTTCAGCTCGTTCTCGGGGGCTGGTGGCTGCCCATTGTTTTTGAGCGGCCGAGGCTGCTTGAACTGCCTGGTAGACGTCGATGGGAGATCCGTCGGCCACGGTTGCGAGCTGTTCGCCCGTTGATGGGTTTACTACTGGGATTCGATCTCCGGTGGTTCCTTCGATCCATTTTCCGTCGATCAAGAGTTGTTCAGCCATGTCATGCTCCTAACGCTGGAATGGTGTGTGTGCCGAGCGATACCGAGATGTTTTTGGTTTCCATGTAGAAATCGAAGCTCCAGTCGCCGCCGTCTCGTCCGATGCCGCTTGCTTTCATTCCGCCGAACGGGGTAGGGAGGTGTCGAACGTTTTGTGAGTTGACCCAAACCATGCCAACGTCGAGTTGGTTTGATACTCGGTGGGCTCGGCCAGCATCGTTGGTCCAGACATATCCGGCGAGTCCGTACGGTGTATCGTTCGCTATTTCGACCGAGTCCGCCTCATCGTTGAACGCTATGGCGGTCAATGCGGGGCCGAAAATTTCTTGTTGTGCGATGTCCATGTCGTTTGTGGCGTTAGTGAACAGCATAGGGGTGACCCAGTTGCCGCCGTCAGGGGCATCAGCGAAGGGAGTCCCTTCGATAACTGTGGCCCCATTTTGGGTGGCGGTGTCGGCGAAGCTAGAGACTTTTTGTTGGTGGATGGGGTGAATCATTGGGCCGATCACAACGTCTGGATCGAGAGGGTGCCCGACGTTTATTCCTTTCATCTTTACGGCTAGCCGGTCTACAAACTCGTCATATATCGATGATTGGATTAGGACGCGGCTTGAGCTGGTGCAGCGTTCACCGTTGAGGCTGTAGATCATGAAGATCACGGCTTCGAGCGCACGTTCGATATCGGCATCGTCATAGACGATTACCGGGTTCTTTCCGCCGAGTTCGAAATGGAGACGTTTGAGTGTTGGGGCGCCTTGGGCTTGGATCATCGAACCGGTCGATGATTCACCTACAAAGGCGATCGCTTTGATTTCGGGGTGTTCGGTGAGTGATTTGCCCGCCGACTCGCCAAGTCCGTTAACTACGTTTAAGACCCCTGGTGGTAGTCCGGCTTCTAGTGCTATTTCGGCGAGTAAATGGGCGCTGAGGGGACTCCATTCGGCTGGTTTGTGGACCACGGTGCAGCCTGCGGCTAACGCCGGGGCTATTTTCCAGGTGGACAGCATAAACGGTGTATTCCAAGGGGTTATCACGCCGATCGGACCTATTGGTTGGCGGGTCGTATAGTTGATGTGGGTTGCGGTTGGGAGTGATTGTCCGTCGGCTGCGGTCGGTGCTCTGTCGGCGAAGAACCGGAAGTTAGCGGCTCCGCGTAATGCTGCGGCGGCCATAAACCGCATGGTTTGCCCGGAGTCCATACATTCGGTAACCGCGATCTCATGGGCGCGGTCTTCAAGCAGGTCGGCTACCCGATGTAGGGTCTGTTTACGTTCAGTTCCCGATAGCGCAGACCACGCTCCGAATGCCTCTGCTGCCGCTTGTGCGGCATCGTCGATTTCGGTGGCGCCTCCTGATGCGACCTCTCCGAGTGTTGTTCCGTCGACGGGGGAGAAGTTGGTGAAGGTTTCTCCCGATTCGCTGGCCACCTTTTTGCCGTTAATGATGTGTGGCAACGGAGAACTGGCGAACCGAGCGAGGTAGTCGGCGGCCGCCGAGGTGTTTTCTTTAAAGGTCGTAGGTCGTTTCACGATTCTCTTTCTTGTATGTGAGTTCGTATGTCGTTCTGGTTGATGCGAAAGTTGGCGTCGATCTCGGTGAGTTCTATCGACCACGCGACTATCAGGGGACTGTCGGGGTCGGCGTTGTTGAGGTGCGAGGTTGCTGCGGAGAGGACTTGGTTTAGGAAGGTAGTTCTGGTGGGTTCGTCTCTTCCCGGTCCGATGCGGGCCGCGATGGCGATGAATGCATAGTGTGGGTCTCCGTCGGCGATTTTGTAGTGGTTGCGTCGGGTAGCCCTGGTACGTAGCCCGGCTTTTGGGGGCAGCCCGGTTTCGAGTGCTGCTTCGTGAACGGCATCGACGAGGTCGGCAATGTCGTGATGGTCGGCTACGTTCGCTGAATATTCAATAGTTATATGAGGCATTACGACTCCGTTTTTCTTGTGGAGTGAATAGTAGCTGGTAATTAGTTAACATGTTTAGTATATTGGAAATATTCACCAGAGTCCAGAGGATGTTTATGACCCGACTGTTTTCTTATTCAACTGCCGAAGGCTCGAGCTTTGGAATTCTTAGCGCAGACGGCGGGGGTGTCATCGATCTAGCAAAACGGTTACCAACGATCGGCAACATGAATGAACTACTGATTCAACAAAAGCTTGAGCTCGCCCGAACTTTTGTAGACGAAAAGCCTGACCTGTCCGTCGCTGAAGTAACGTTCGACCGACTGTTGCCAGCCCCGGGCAAAATATTCTGTATCGGCGTCAACTATGGCGGACGATCAGCAGAGTACACAGACAAGTCCGACGCAGCGTACCCATCGGTCTTTATCCGATTCGCCGACTCGTTTACCGGCCACGGAAAACCGCTAGTGAGGCCACCGGAAAGCCCACAACTTGACTATGAAGGCGAAATTGTGGTCGTGATCGGAAAAGAAGGACGACGGATCCCGGAAGCGCAAGCCCGCAACCACATAGCGGGACTATCACTCGCAAACGAGGGAACGATTCGAGACTGGGTTCGGCACGCGAAGTTCAATGTCACACAAGGCAAGAACTGGGAATCAACCGGTTCCCTAGGTCCATGGCTAATCCCGATCGACGAAATTGGAGCATTCGAAGACTTGCGTCTCACGACACACGTAAACGGAGAGCTCCGTCAAGACGACACGCCAGCAACAATGAAATACTCCATCGAGTATCAGATCCATTACCTGTCAACGTTCACGACGCTCCGACCCGGAGACATCATCTTGACCGGCACCCCAACCGGCGCCGGGGCTAGGTTCGACCCGCCAGTGTGGCTAGAGCCAGGCGACATTATCGAAGTGGCCGTACCCGAATTGGGTGTGCTGCGAAACAGCGTAGCCGACGAACTTCCCGACGGGCCTTTCTATTCAGCACCGGAGCCACAATGACCACGACACTCACCGATCTCCAAATGAGAGACGAAGCCGAACTGCTGGACCGGGCAGAAAAGACTCTCACCCAGATTCGACAAACCACTTCTGTATATCCTGACATGACCATCGAAGACGCCTACGGGGTCCAACAAGCGTGGCGTGACCTCAAACTTGCTCGGGGAGAACGAGTGGTGGGTCACAAGATAGGGCTCACATCCCGAGCAATGCAGGCTGCGATGAACATCGAAACGCCCGACTCCGGCTTTCTGACCGAAGATATGTTCTTTGAAGCCAACTCTGAACTGGTGGCAACTGATTTCACCGACCCCAAACTAGAAGTCGAATTAGCATTCGTATTATCGCGTGATTTAGTTGGCGACTCCCTTACCATCGAAGACGTTCTAGACGCTACAGAATATGTCACCCCAGCGGTAGAACTGATCGCAGCTCGATCCCACCGCCGAGACCCAGAGACCGGGCGCACCCGTACTGTGCGAGACACGATTTCAGATAACGCAGCCGATGCCGGAATCATCTGTGGCGGTATACGTATCGAACCCCGACAGGTCGATCTTCGTTGGGTGGGAGCGATTGCATATCGCAACGATGTGGTCGAGGAGACCGGCCTCGCCGCAGGAGTGCTCGACCACCCTGCGACTGGTATTGTTTGGCTCGCCCGACGATACGCCGAACAGGGGCAAGAGTTGAAAGCAGGTCAAACCATTCTCGCTGGGTCTTTTACTCGCCCGATCGATATTCGTCCCGGCGACGACTTCCGTTTCGATTACGGTGACCTCGGTTCGTTCACCCTTAGTTTTCAGTAAGGAACAGCACATGGAAATTCCACAGAACCTCTTTAAGCAAAAACTTTTAGAGGGGACAACACAATATGGCCTTTGGGTTAGCTTGGCCGACTCGGTGGCAGCTGAAATAGTAGCAGGAGCCGGATTTGACTGGTTCGTTATCGACGCGGAGCATGCCCCTAACGATGTTCGTTCTATCCTGCATCAGCTGCAAGCTGTTAGCGGATATACGGCCTCTCCTATTGTGCGGCCAATCGAAGGCACCAAGCCAGCTATCAAGCAGTTGCTGGATATCGGGGCGCAAACGATTTTGGTCCCGATGGTCGAAACGGCTGAACAAGCTAAACGCCTCGTGCGGGCTATGCGTTACCCGCCTCACGGCGAACGTGGTGTAGCTACGGCTCGAAGCGCTCGGTGGGGCAGGGTGGAAAACTATTGGCGGCAGGCTGACGCTGAAACCTGTCTAATTGTCCAGGTCGAAAGTAACTTGGGTCTTGAGAACCTGACAGAGATCACCGCCGTTGACGGGGTGGACGCAGTTTTCATTGGCCCATCAGACCTAGGGGCGTCGCTTGGCCATCTCGGGGATGCAAAAAACCCTAAGGTTCGGAGCGCGGTTTGTGACGCCCTCGGCGAGATCAGAGCGGGGAACAAGAGTGCAGGGGTGTTAACAACGAACCCTTCACTAGCGGTTGAATTCACCGAAGCAGGCGCAAACTTCGTCGGAGTAGGCGTCGACACGATTCTCCTTGCTAGCGCAACCTCAGCGTTGGTAGCCGAATTTCAGCGGAGCCGTTGATCAGTCCTCAGGTTGGCGACTCGCTGGTGCCTTGGTGGATCTGTCGGGAGCGAGACAAAACCCGTCCACAGTATGGCAAGACCAAATGGTCGGCTAGCCTTCGGGATATGGATCGACCACCTGTTTCACCAACCAAGTTGCTAGCTCACTGGATGGAGTGGGAACGGGGTGAATCGTCGCCCGGTGACACGCTAAAGAACCTCAAAATTGGCGGCGTGCGCGAAATCCTTGAGGCGATGGCGTCGGACGAGTCAGAGTCTGCTGGCGAAACCTCATAAATTTTGATCGAATATCCCTCCAACGGGCCGGTTGCCGCTCCTGAAACTTCGAATACTTGGGAGAGCTGGACGTCTTCGGCTCTTCTCCATGTCGCTTTGGCGGCCGGGTCGGGGTTTTTGATGGTGCTGTCGTTGTGGGGGACATGGTTCCGTGTGTTGGGTTCTAGTGGGAACAGCTTTCGCATGCTTAATACCGCTGACCTGCTAGGACTCGACGAGGTCGCCCCCTTTAGGGTCTTTTGGTTTCTGATTCCAGTCCTTTACCTTCTCTGTTTGGTGGCCAATGCGGCCCAACGCCATCGGCTGGCTGGTGGTATCCAACTAGCGATTTCACTACCAGTCGGCATAGTTGCAGCGGCGTTACTGTATGTTGGTCCGGGTGCGTGGGGAGCAGCCGCGGCGACATTGGCTGCAGTGTCAAGTAGTATGTGCTCAGTGGTCCTGATTGTGGGTGCATCTCGACGGCGTCGAGATGATCGGTCAACGATCATTGCTAGGTAAGAACAGTAAATTTCTACATGAGGCCAACATAAAAGCCGAGTAGAGGTTAGCTACACGCTCGTGGGTGGGCGTTGGAAGGAAATTTTTCGCGTGTCTAATTACGATCCGCCTCAGCAGCCGGGTCAGCCGGGTTGGCAGCAGCAGCCTCCTCAGCAGCCGGGTCAGCCGGGTTGGCAGCAGCAGCCTCCTCAGCAGCCGGGTC
>JAHDCC010000031.1:0-69 GCA_020630065.1 Acidimicrobiales bacterium | reverse complement strand
AGCCGGGTTGGCAGCAGCAGCCGGGTCAGCCGGGTTGGCAACAGCAAGGTTTCTCAGGGCAGAGCTTTC
>JAHDCC010000011.1:85736-117160 GCA_020630065.1 Acidimicrobiales bacterium | reverse complement strand
TTGTCGCTCGCTTCCATAATTAGATGCGTCACGCCTGCCTTCTCGGCTTGACGGGCGTGTTCGCCGAGTAAATCGACACGAGCTTCTTTCTGATCTTTGCGACCAACTGATCGATACAAGACGGTGGCGGTTACTTCGTTGCCGATGATCAAGTCGATCATTCGCCGTTTCGTAGTCTCGCCTTCCTTATGCCAATGAAACGGCTTCTTTCGATTCGACGTGTCTGCGACGCACTCTCCTGGGCACCCTCCGAACCGGCGATTTACTGAGGTGGGTTTCGTCGACCCGATCGCTCAGCAAAATGGTCGAGGGCAGACAGGATTTCTGGTGCTGCCCATTTACGGTTACGGCTTGATTTGCCCAACTCGACGATAGCTCGGGCTTCTTCTAATTTCTTGATAGCCCGGAGAGCATTCGGCGTGGATATCAAAAGTTCGGTTTGGACCAGTGGGCTGGTAATAACGGGTTGGCGGACCAGTAGGTCCATGATCTTCCATACTGAGGAGTCAGACCTTGCTTTGATCCGGTCTTGCCACGAGGTTCGAACATCTCGGATTTCTTGGACGAGTTGCTGCCCATTCTCGATGGCCAGAAATAACGCTTCGGCCACGAACTGGACGATGGCTTCGGGGTTTCCGTCACGGTAATGCCCGAGGGTGTCGAAGTATCTGGCGACATCCGTGAGAAGCCCGGCCGATACCGGAACTGTCACGTGTTGAGTGACCCCTTTCGATCTTAGAAGCGAGTGCATCAACGCTCGACCGGTTCGTCCGTTGCCGTCTGGGAAGGGGTGGATTGTTTCGAACTGGGCGTGAGCTACTGCGATCTGAGGAAGGATCGGAAGGTCGTCTCTTGACACAAACGAAACGAGGTCGTCCATTGCCGAAGGTACCCGTGTGTGGTGGGGGGCGACAAAGTCGGCTCGGTGAGGCCCGAAACTTGTCCCTCCAATCCAAACTTGTTGTTTGCGGAAGGCGCCCACAATTTCCGGTGCTGACTTTTCTAACAGGGCCCGGTGGGTAGCTAAAATTTCTTCGTTCCCGATGTTGTCAGCCAACGCAATGGCTGCCTTCATCGCTTTGACATTTCCGGCTATGATTTGGGCGTTTGGTCGGCTGGTGTCGCCAATTTCGGCCAAGGCTACCGCTTTGGCCGATGCTGTAAGGTTTTCGATTTGTGAGGAGCTGGCCGACTCTGAACGAAGCAACAAAGCTGAGAATGGGGTGATGTCATAACCAAACTCGGCATCGAACCGCACGGCTGAGGCGAGGGCGTCTTCGGACATTGCTAGGGTGTCGCCAGAAAGGGGGATGTTTTGTATGGAAGCGATTGCCGGGGGCACGGTTGCCTCGTACGGCCCAGTGTGTTGGCGGCGCTGATTGCGTGAGATCATGACTGAAGGCGCTATGTCCCAGTCATGGCTTTCGGTTTCGATCTTAGGCCACGTAGAAGTGTCGGTTTTACGGGTCTTGTCAGTCACACTCGAGTTCCCTATAGTTATCTTTAACTCGTTAAAGGTAACTATAGCTTGAGTTGCGTTATCTTTCTAGTCTTGACGCAGAAGTCGCCGCCCATCTGTCGCCGGACGGGAATGCAGACCCTGAGTGCCGATTATCGGGGTCCTGTGATCTCATGAATTCGACCGACCCTAAACAACCCTTTCTTAAAACCGCACCCCACCATCCGATGGTTCTCCTACATGTTTCACTATCCCCTCAAGATGTAGAGCGGCGCTCAGGGAATTGTCGAGCCAATGAGACTCTTCTGGTTTGCTGCGGTACTGCTGACCTTGTGTTCGGTCGTCAGCTGTTCATCAGAAATCCCAACACGCTGCCCTGATTCAAACCTCCAACCCCGAAAACTGCGATGCCGCAGACTCGAACCGGTTGGCCTTTTCATCGGCTTTCCACCCCTGAGGTCGTATCACCTTTAAAGGGGTAGATGAGTTGCGCAATGGTTCTCTCCGCCGGAGGAACTCGTTTCTTCGAATAGTCCATCAAACCAATGTCGGTCGGTGCTCCTGCAGGCGTGGGCGCAACGTAGGTGCCGAAGAGTTGGTCCCATATGGTTAACGCCCGACCAAGGTTTACTTTTCTGTGTTCGGGTTCGGTTGAGTGATGCCAACGATGGACTTCGTTCGTGTTTACGAGCCGGTTTAACCAGCCGAACTCAAAGTCGATATTCGAGTGTTGCAAGACCAGAACAGGCGTAGTTATCGCAGTGTAGATGAGGATGGATTCTTCTGAGAAGCCGAGCAGCAGCGGCACAAAGACTACCGACACGGCATTCAAAATATGGTTTAGCGGATGAAACCGGAAGTTGTTTAACGTGTATAGTCGTTCGGTGCTGTGATGCATGGCGTGCAGTTTCCACAGGTTTGGTTGGGTGTGATGTAACCAGTGGGTTACCCACGAACCCAGTTCGATGACAAGTGTTACCACGATCACTTCGACCGGTAACGACAAACCGACTTGACTGGTCGCTAGATCACCGAATACGGCGATTGCGAGTACTGGTCCGAGTAGTTTGAGTGCCCCGTCTAGCACTCCGAAGATCCCGACAAGTGACCCAATGTCACCGGTCAGGTCGCCCCGGTTTTGGTTCCATGAACGCCGGAAAGGCCGTAGCCGTTCAGCGACTAAGGACAGCACGATCATGCCGAGGCTCAGGGCGGTCACCGCTGTTGTTTTCGTCTCGAAGGAATCGGGGGTGGTTACGGCTGCGACTGCGAGTGCGGTGACGACAAAAAGTACTGCTAGTGAGCTGATGTTACGCACTAGAAGCTCCTGTCGTATTCCGTTCAATTATCGGTCTCGGAGCCTCACTGCAGGATCTTGCATTATGTGACTGCTGCGTCGAGGTATGTATGGGTCCTTCTGGTGACCCAATCGCCTTTATTTTCATAATTCTAATATTATAGAAATAAAGAGCCCTGTCAACCCTTACATCATCCAACTACCCAACCACGATCAGGCAGTGTGAGATTCGCTCGGGCCGACCAACCGCCCGGCAACCCCACCGCAGCAATCTTCAAGCAGATAATTCAACGACGACTGCAAGAAAGAAAAGTTAGCTCGATACACGATCGAACGGCCCTGACGTTCCGATACAACCACGTCGGCGTTTCGAAGTTCTTTCAGGTGAAACGAACAAGTCGGTGCCGGAATGTCAAGCTTTGAAGCGATAGCGCCCGCAGCCAGACCATCCGGAGCCGCCTGCACAAGTTCGCGAAAAATGTCCAACCTCGACTCATGCGCCAACGCAGCCAATACCCCAATCACCTTTATTTTCATAATTCCAAGATTATAGGAACAAAGAGCGCTGTCAAGTGCTACACCGCCTCGATAAATCTCAAGTCTGTGTGGTCATCAGATACAAATCATCTATGAGCAGACATTCAAACTTCAAATAGGCGATCCTGAGTGAGACAAGATGCCAGGCACTTCTATCCAGTCGGCACACCCATCAAATCGTTGCCGCAATTAGGATTTGAGCCACTGTTTCGGTCGTTCCCCACGCTTCGGCCTGGGATGTAACCTGCTCTGGGCGAACATCACCGGATTCTAACTTGGCCAAAGAATCTAGGTAAAGCGATGTTGCTTCTAGCGGGATAGGTATTCCGTCGGGGCTAACGTTTCCGGCACCGAGGTTCATAAGAATCACCTTCGCTCCGATAGGGGTCGACACTCCCCACGCTTCTTGTAATTCTTCGGCCTCTTCAAAGCTGTATCCGGAATCATTAAATATGTCGACCGAACTGGTGATGAACATGGTTGAGGTCAAGTTTTCTTCGAAGACTACTCCATCACCTTCGAGTTTGGTTCCAACCACTGAAGCTACGACATCTTCATCTACGCCCCAAATCTCGGCGATATCTTCTGCATCAGCGAAGTAAGCCGACTCCTCAAATCGTTTCTGAGATAGTGTCTTTCTTTCTGTCGCCGCCTCGAAGGTAAGCCCAGCTGTATCATTCTGCGGTTGGAGAATTTGAAGACCAGCGACGATTCTTGCTGTGTCCGAGTCGACTCCCCATAGTGTCGCCAGCACAGAGATGGTTTCTGTTGAGTAGGTTGAATCTGCTGCTTGGATTGCTGGTTCAAATGCAGAAATACTGCCGATGTCTGATGGCAAGATAAGGTCGTCGGCAACCGCAGTCGGGTTACTTCCTGCGGAGATTTCGGCCCCAGACAATGATCCGCTTTGGCTGGCTATCGCAGCCCCGAGACCTACCGCCAGTACCGTTCCAGAAACCGCCGTGTATCGAGCTCGCCGTTTCTTTGAGCGTTCACCCACGACTGACATCACGTCATCGAGGCTTGGTGGTGTCAAATCATGTGCGTTCACGAGAATACTCCTCCCCTAAGGTTTCGAACTTTTCAAGATGTGTGCCGAGTTTGTGGCGGGCGGCGTAAAGGGTCGCGGCTACAGTACCCGGGGCTACTCCAAGCTCGGACGCGATTTCTTTGTCCGGTAGACCGCCCCAGTATTTCAGCTTTACGATCCGCTGCATTTGTGGCGGCAGATCGTTTACTGCCAGCGTCAACTCGTCGACGACCGGTGGAGTGGATTCGGGCGTGGTTCTGCGTTCACCGTTGGTCGCCCTCTGTATGGCACGACGCTCCAGGGCGCGGCGTCTCCATACCCGTTTGACGCTATTCATCGCGGTACGAAAAATCCAGCCTTCTGGGTTCTCCATTTTCTGGACTCGGCTCCACCGTTCATAAGCTCGGGCATAGGCGTCTGCTGTCGCTTCGAATGCTAGAGCCTCGTCATTTAAGGACATCGAAAGCTGACGCATCATCGGGGGAGACGTTCTCTTGTACCAGGCTGCGAAGTCCCGCTCCATTTCTCCGGAGTTTGTTTGGTCATGACGCAAGTCCTGCCCCACCGCTGTCACCGAGCCGTATTTGCTCAACGATCGCATCCATCAGGACCAGCATCTCTCGCAGTCCTTCGCCCGATATCGAACCGGGGAGCATACGAAATTCGACCGTGTCTACCTTCGGATCGTCGGCGATGAGGTTCGTCAAATTGACGTCCAAATATTTAACGACGTCCTTCATCGTTCGAACCCTCGACGCTATCTCGTTCCACGACTTGGTTTCGTAGTCGTCAGAATCGACCAGATCGAGCAGTTCTGTTGGGAGAAGACCGGTACGTGAACAGTTTGGGTTGGTGCGAAACCGTTGACGGATCATGTCGCCGTGTTCGACGAAGTTCCAGATCAGTCGACGAAATACTCCCGGGCTTCTAAACGGTTCTGCGTCGTAGTGAAAGTGGGTCGCCGACTCAGCTGGGACAACAAAACCAAGCCGGGCCGCCGTTGCGGTGACTTTATCGAACCAGTCCGGGAGCTGCTTTGTTAATGGAGGAGAAATCAGTTCGCAGACCCGTTCCCGTTCCCCGGGAACCCCAGCTAGAAGGGCGACACTTGCGCCGCTCGAATCAACCATCTTTATGGCGTGTTCGTGTTCGATGCAGGTGAGTCCCAGAGCTTCCATCGCAGAAGAAACATCATCAAACGTGGAGCCGATCGGTTCCAGACGATCAGCCATCATCCTCAGAAACCGCGGGTCGTCCGAAACTACTCGCCCCCAACCTAGCTCAGATCGATGTTTAGCATTCAGATCACGGCGTATCGTGATGTCGTCTACCAGACGGGCATAGACAGAACCCTCTTTGTCTATGACGTCGAAGGACGGGGTTATGTGGTGGAACAAATCAATTTTGCTATGCGCAGACGGTTCGCTATCTATGTGCCAATTGGCTTGTACCCGCCCACCGACATTGTTTGCAAGCTCGTCGGCAAGAACGGCGCGCGAACTACCAGCGGGAGCTAGAAGTTCAAGTTCTGCACCAGTCCTTGGTCGCATGTAAGGCCTTTCGTTTTTTACATGGTGGTGGAGGGAGGCGGGTCCCTCCACCACCAAAAGGTACCAGCAGTCAGCCAGCGGACCCTTTCAGGCGTCCGGGCCTGCTCCCGGTTCGATTGGAACTTCGGCGCCAGCAAGGATCAGAGCCTTGACTTTGATCTTTGCTTCGTCGGCATTGGAAAGACCCCAGTAGTCCGCCAGATAGACAGCGTCGTCATAGTCGTACCCGGCTTCGAAATATGGGCTCAGGTCGTAGGTTCCGGTCGGGTTCGCCGGTTCGGTAACCGTTGGGGCAGAACCAGGCTCGATCGGAATAGTTCCAGCGTTGCCCGTAATGATCAACCCCTTGGCTTTGACCTTGGCATCTTCCGGTGTTTCTAGGCCCCAGATTTCGGCCAACGCAACCGCGTCGCCGTAGTCATACCCTGCGTCAAAGTACGGGGCGAGGAACGGCATCGGATCAACCGAGACTTCTGGTTCCGGCCCAGGTGTCGCAGTGGGTACGGTCGACTCTTGTTCGCTCTCTGGTTCTGTTTCTGGTTGCGTATCAGGTTCGGTGACAGCAGGTGCGTCTGGTTCGATAGGGATATCGTCGCCGTCGCCCGAGACAAGAAGGCCCTTGGCCTTGATCTTGGCATCGTATGGTGTGTCGAGACCCCAAATTCCGGCCAACGCAACTGCGTCGTCGTAGTCGTACCCGGCTTCAAAATACGGGCTTAGATCGTAGTCCTCGTAGGCGCTGTAGTCCTCGACTGGAGCGTCGGGGGCAGAACCAGGCTCGATTGGGATGGTTGCTGCTTCGCCCGAGTTGAGAAGACCCTTAGCTTTGATCTTGGCGTCCCACGGCGTGTCGAGACCCCAAATTTCGGCCAAGACGACCGCGTCGTCGTAGTCGTACCCGGCATCAAAATACGGGGTAAGATCTGGGCCTAGAAACTGATCA
Organism: Acidimicrobiales bacterium; assembly: GCA_020630065.1. Classification (GTDB taxonomy): domain Bacteria; phylum Actinomycetota; class Acidimicrobiia; order Acidimicrobiales; family SZUA-35; genus JAHDCC01. The sequence goes on along the minus strand of JAHDCC010000011.1, from coordinate 110,344 downwards.
TCCAATGCAGCCATCGCCGACCCGGAGAAGACGCCAACTACGGCAGATCCAACGGTTGCATCTTGATTAGCCGCTTGGGTTTCCGAAGCCGATGCAGCATTGGCCACAAACCCACCGGCCGTTGTTCCCAAGATTGTCAGAAGTGACACCCCTGCTGCAGCTTTCTTTCTTCGGGAACTGTTCGTCTGATGCGACGAACCGACCCTTTTCTCCTTCGGCGCCATCGGGCACTCCTCAACAATTAGACAGTAATGCCCTACTAAGTCCTGAGCGTGGTGTTTTCTTTAGTCTCAGCAAGAAAATATCCATCTTCGCCTACTGGGCTACCGATTTGACCCCATAGATATATGAGCTTTGTCTGGTGCCGACCCCGGTCACACGGAAGATCTCGTCCAAATGGAGCGAAACCATCGATAGCTACAATGAAGACCGTGTACAGCCCAATCCAAGACGGAATAGAAAAAACGTTAGAGTCCGTGCACTATGCAGAGGCCAAACCGCCAACGCAGCTTTCTGGCCTCGTTCACTGTTTCTGGGAACTCAAAACCGAAACCGACCTCGACGACGACTTCCACCTCCATGTACTCCCCGACGCCTGCGTAAATATTCTGTTCAACCAAGTCAAACCTGAAATAGCCGGCATAACGGCGCTTCGAACCACGTTTGAAGTACTAAACCTCGGAACATCATTTCACTACATGGGTATTCAGTTCTTGCCAGGCGTCTGGCAAGGCAACCGAGAAGAGATCGTCGACAGCTACGTCGGCACCCCCTACGTTGGTGAACTACCGCTAGTCGAAACAGCCCGCCAGCTAACCGAACTTGATTTCGGCGCCCAACAAACCATCATGTCGCGGCTCGTGCAACGCCTAGTAGAAGACCAGCTTGTTGCCGTCAATAGTGTGACCGAAAAAATCCTGACCAACCTCGACAATATTCAGACCGTTGCCGACATGGCAGCCCTCAACCAAATGTCCACTCGCCAGCTACAACGAAACCTCAAACAAATGACCGGGTTCACGCCCCATGACCTACTAAAAGTTCTCCGACTCCAACAATCATTCAAACAGGACTATCTGATGTCGTACACAGACCAGTCGCATTTCATTCATTCGTTCCGCAAAATAACTGGCTACACGCCCGACAAATACGCCAAAAAATTTGGTGTCTGAAATCTACAATACACCGGTTCGCCAATCGCTTACGTTGTCTAAAACAACACGCAACAAGGAGCGAACACATGGCAAAGAACAACGCAGTTGGCTGGTTTGACATTTACGTAGAAGATATGGATCGAGCTGTCGAGTTCTACCAAACCGTACTCGAAGTACAACTCACCAAAATGGGCGACCCGACCGGCGATTCGCAAATGATGAGTTTCCCAATCGACGACGACTCGATGACACAATACGGAGCGTCAGGTGCGCTCGTAAAGATGGAAGGCGCCCGTCCAGGCCCCGGAGGAACCCTCATCTATTTCGGCTCCGAAGACTGCGCAGCCGAAGAGTCACGCGTAGTAGCCGCAGGCGGCATCGTCGTCAGACCGAAATTCTCAATCGGCGAGTTCGGCTGGGTCACCCTCTGCCAAGACACCGAAGGAAACATCTTCGGACTTAACTCACAAAACTAGACCCAGCACAACTACACGGGGAGGTTGACCATCGGTCAACCTCCCTTTTTTTGTAGGCCGACTACGTGTCGCCCAGAAATTTTCGAAATTCTTTCGGATTTTCCGTAAGAACAACGTTTGTCGTCGGTCAGGACTATTACATCGGTCGAAATGCGACCCGATGCCCTAAACCCAAAGGACAAACAATGCGAAACCTATCAGCCACCCCAGCAACAAAAACCCGAGCTACGCGACTCGTAGCGATACCCGCCATCGTCGCCCTCTCCCTCATTGGCATGGTGTCAACCGCATCAGCGATGCCGAGCGGGTCTGACGATCTCACCATCTGTCCACAAGGTGTCGACTGTTCACCAGACCCAACAACACCACCGGTCACAATCGGACCTAACTTCTGCGCCGCCGGAACTGACTGCGAAGAAGGCCCCGAAACCACCGACCCAGAAACAGGCGGCGTCGACGAGCCTGTTTCCGGCAACCCGAACTTCACCGGGTAACCAACCCACGATTCAGAGGAGAAGAACCACCATGAAACGCTTCAAATCCCTGATCGCTCTGGTCACCGTCGCAGCAGCCATCACAGCCTGCGGCGGTGCCCCAGAGGCAACAACAGGAACCAACCCAAACCAGCACGAAACTCAACCATCGATCGTTGACGAAACAGTTAACTCTGCCCCACAACGAGCCATATCGACCGTCGAACAATTGACGGTCACAGCCACCCCAGGAGGCCAAGACACCATAGCAACCCTCGGCCGAACAACCAGTTTCGGATCGGCACGAGTTCTGCTCGTCACCGACACCAAAGACAGCTGGGTTCAAGTCCTGCTGCCGACTCGCCCAAACGGCACACACGGATGGGTACACCGTGACGCCGTCACCCTTCAGCCCGTCGACTACTCGGTCAGCGTCAACTTGGAAGCCAGAACGTTGGTTGTCCACGAAGCAGGATCAGAGATTTTACGGGCCACGATTGCTGTCGGCACCGAAGAAAACCCGACACCGACTGGTGATTTCTTCATCACAGACAAACTCGAAACACCAGAATCCGGTGGAGCGTACGGACCGTATGCATTCGGCATCTCAGCCTACTCGGACACGTTAACCGAGTTCGCTGGCGGCGAAGGACAAATTGGCATCCACGGCACAAACGAACCCGACAAGCTCGGCACCGCCGCCAGCCACGGCTGTGTCAGACTCAGCAACGAAGAAATCACGCTGCTGGCTGAACGTCTGCCACTCGGAACCCCAGTTTCCATCTCATGACCCGCACTGATAATGTAGCCATCATGGTCGCCCTGACCGATTACTCCGATGCCGAGCTAGTACTCGTAGCACGGCAAGGACAGCCAGACGCATTCAGCATCCTGTTCGAACGATGGTTCGACAGGGTGTGGAATGTGTCGCGCAACATTCTTCGGGACACTGACTTAGCTTCAGAAGCCACCCAAGACACGTTCCTCCTCGCATGGAAGAACCTCGACCAGTTACGAAACCCCGAAGCGTTCGGCGGCTGGATTCTACGCAGCAGCCGAAACCGGGCACTCAACAAACTACAAAAGGAGAAACGATCCAGAAGCGAAAGCGACGATGTTATGAGCAGCTACCAAGATAAAGGACTACTCAACCCGGCAGGAGTTCAACCAATTCGCGGACCAGTCGAGTCAAACGAGTCTCAAGATCACCAAGACATCGTATGGGCGGCCTCAGCCGCACTCGGGGTACGAGACGCAAGCATCATGGATCTTCATCTACGGCACGGGCTCGACGCATCCGAACTCGCTGACGAACTGGGGGTCACCACCAACAACGCTCACCAGCTACTGCACCGGCTAAAAACCAAACTCGGCGACGTCATCGGCAACTATCTGCTATGGCGAGACGGCCAAACCAGCTGCGAAGCTTTACGATCGGAAATCGCCGGCGCACACGCGTTCGACCAGTCAGTTTCGAAAACCATTAAACGCCACCAAAAGTCCTGCGACGAGTGTTCCGAACGAAGAGCGGCGATGGTAAGTCCGGGGCAACTCTTTGCATCGGCTCCCCTACTTGTTCCCCCTCTTGGCCTCAAAGAACAGATGGCAGCATCGCTTCAATCTCAAGGCGTGCCAGCCCAATTAACGATCCACTCGACAACCGCAACAACACAGCCTCACAGCCGTTCACAACCCAACATCCAATCGACCAAAACCTCCACGACCAGTCAAGCCAGTTCGGCGGCCAAAGTGGTGGCGTCCGTTGGGGCCATTCTGCTTGCGTTAGGTCTCGGATGGTGGCTGCTAACCAACAACAACTCTGACATAACTGAGGCAAACTCTCCAACAACTGCAGCGCCCGACGCCCCAGCTGAACCATCTGCAGCCGGTTCAGCTGGGGCGGCAGGCCAAGATCAAACCATAGAACAACTACTCGAAGATGATGCCGACGACGGTGAGCGGCCGCCCGCGGAGACTAGCCCCGACCCTGCACCTTCGACCACAACACCGCCACGCACAACCACGACAAACGAAGGCGAACCTCCTTCCAAGCCCGAAACCAAAACCATCCCCGACGTGGTCGGAATGTTGGAAAGAGATGCAATCTCGATTCTTGAAGACGCCGGATGTACCGTAGAAGTACAAGTTACGTTCCTCGGACGCGGGGCTCCCGAAATCGGTAACGTAATCGGTCAAACCCCAACAGCGGAAACAGAGGTCGCCGTCGACACGAAGGTGACGATAATCGTAGCGAAAGCACCCCTCGACTCTATACGTTCCTAGAACCCCACAGCATGTTCCTCGGACTCCGCTGCAGATTCCCTCGAACCCCGCAGTATGTTCCTCAAGCCCGTTCACAGCCATGGCCGTTAACGCAGCTAGGCTAGGGCCATGTCTGAGTATGTCCGCGACACAAGAATCGTCTACAGCGAATCTGCCAAGCGGTACACAGACCTAGTCGGCACAACCGTGTCTTCGCGTTTCGAAGCTGAACAAGACCGTACCGTCCTGAGAACATTCGCCGAGATCGCCGGTCCGGGAGCACCCGTTCTTGATGCTGGTTGTGGAGTCGGCCGGGTCACCAGATTTCTCGCCGACGCCGGGCTGGAACCAACCGGACTCGACATCGCGTCAGGGATGATTGACCAAGCTCAAACTGCACACCCCGACCTCCGGTTCGCAACCGCAGATCTAGCGCATTTGCCTATCGCAGACAAAACCGTGAAAGGCGTCGCCTATTGGTACTCGATCATCACGACACCTCCAGACCATCTCAACCACATATGGGACGAACTTCGCCGAGTGCTCACATCGACAGGAGTGGCGCTCATAGCGTTTCAATCCGGGGCAGGGGAACCATGTACCCGTTCGAAGGCCTACGGCACCCAAACCGACCTCACATTGTTCCGCCATCGCAGCGAACAAGTCCGCGACGGACTAGCCAGCCGGTCTCTTCGAATACGATCCATCACAACACGTCAGCCCATTTTTGACCACGAAGACTCTGACCAAACATTTATCATCGCCGAGCGTTAACGGTTTCGTTGCCCCTGTCCTTATCACTCACAAGGAAAGTAACAATGCCTGATAAAACCGACACCCTGACAGGTTGGACGCCGGAACGGCTCGGCTCCCTCGCTGGCAATACCTATGTGATAACTGGCGCCACCTCAGGCGCCGGATTCGAAGCGACCCGAGTCTTCTTATCCAAGGGAGCGAACGTGGTAATGCTGAATCGCAACCCCAAAAAATCGGCGGCAGCCATCGAAACCCTCAAACAAGAATTCGGCGCCGACAGCAAAATATCTTCTATACAAATGGACCTCGCACAGTTGACATCTGTGCGGGAGGCAGCAGCCGCCGTCCTCGAACAAGTCCCACAAATCGATGCGCTTATTTGCAACGCCGCCATCGCTCAAGTAGCGAAACAAGAAATCACCGTCGATGGGTTCGAAAGCCAGTTCGGTGTCAACCACCTCGGACACTTCCTTGCCTGCGGACTACTTTTCAGACGCATCGAACAGTCGACGGGACGCATCGTCGTAGTCGGTAGCAACGGCTACAAAATGGGACTGAAAAGAATCAAGTTCGAAGACCTCAACTTCGACAACGACTATTCCCCCTGGAGCGCCTACGCCCAAAGCAAACTCGCTCAAATGGTTTTTGCCTATGAGCTGCAACGCCGAGTCAAGAACACAAACAGCGAAGTTCAAGTCCAGGTCTGTCATCCAGGAGCGTCCCGAACAAGTTTGATGAGTGGCCAAGCGAGCTTAGGGATGAAAGTCCTCTGGAAAGTACTCTCCCCTATCGCTCAGTCGGCCGAGAAAGGTTCTTGGCCAGAAGTAATGTGCGCCACCCAGGACGGTTTAGAAGACGAAAGATACTACGGACCGACCAGATTCGAAATGGTAGGCCCTATCGGGGAGTGCCCGCTTGAAGACTTCGTTCTCGAGCCAGAAATGGCAGCCAAACTCTGGACCCTATCCGAACAAAAGACAGACCAAAGCTGGACACCATAACTTCGATAGGTCCCGATTTCTTAAACACGCGTAGTATGAATATCGATGGCTGAAGGAGACACACTAGCTAGAGCCCGTCTTCGGCTAGCTCCGGTTCTAGACGGGCAACTGGTTACCGAGTTCTGGACACGGAAACTTCGGGGCCATCGTCCCAGGTCTGGGCAACGGATCGAACAAGTCAGATCAGTAGGCAAACACCTTCTAATAGACTTCGACAAGAACCTGACCCTTGAAACCCACCTCGGCATGAACGGATCATGGCGGGTCTACCCTGACCGACAGCTGGCTCGGAACGATCGGAAGAGATTCGACCCGTACCTGAAGGTACTGATAGCAACCGACGCAGGGTACGCCCTATGTTTTCGAGCGCCGACAATCAAGACGTTCATCCGAGGAAACGAAGAGGGCGCGCTGGCCCGGCTAGGCCCAGATCTCTGCGACCCTGCATTCGACCTGGACGAAATACTTCGACGCGTCGCCAGAATGCCTGAAACCACGGAACTGATCGACGTGTTACTCAACCAATCGGTTGCCTGCGGAGTCGGCAATATCTACAAGAGCGAAACCCTCCACATCCAGAAACATGACCCGTTCCTCACCATTGGTGACGTGACTGAACAAGACATCAAGGACTTGTTCAATAAAGCCGCTGAGTTACTTCAACGAAACAGCGTCGACGGCAAACAACGAAGGAGCATAACGCCCCAAAAAGGGTTCTTCGTCTACGAACGGTTTCGGAAGCCATGCCTGCGGTGCGATACCCCAATCAGCCGATCATACCGAGGAACAAATAGTCGAAGCACCTACTGGTGTCCCACCTGCCAGCCAAAGAAAGTAGCCTCCAACCATGCTCGTTGATTTCGCCTCAGTTAGTTCATCGTCGGCCTACCACATGATGATTCAAACCATCATTCCTCGCCCAATCGCCTGGGTCCTCACCACAAACCAGGCTTCGACGGAACCCTCCTCCGCAGGTTCGTTCAACCTTGCCCCTTTCTCGTACTTCACACCGGTGTCGTCTTCCCCGCCCGTAGTACTCTTTTCTGTAGGTCAGAAACCGGACGGGTCACCCAAAGACACACTGGCCAATATCGAAGCGGGTAGCGAATTCGTTGTTCATATCGCTTCAACCGATTTAGCCTCTCAGGTGAACACGTCGTCTGCTGGATTGGCCTACGGCCATTCAGAGTTAGATGAACTCGACCTTGAATTGGTTGACGTCGCCGGGTGGGACACACCGCGGATAGACGCAGCCAAGATCGCTTTTAACTGCCGCCGATTTGATGTGTCGCCTCTCCCAAATTCAGTACAAACCCTCGTTATGGGCCAAATCACCGCAGCGTTCATCGACGATGAGCTAATCACCGACGACACAAAACATCTAGAAATCGATGCGTCGAAAATTGACCCTCTGGCCCGTCTGGGTGGCGCCAACTACGCCCCGATTGGCCCAGTCTTCACCATCCCAAGACCCGTGTAGACCGGCGGGGCTACAAGAACTGAACCAGTCGACATCGAAACCGAATACCCGGGTTGACCATCGAACATATGTTCGATATAGTGACAGTGGTTCGCTAGTGAACTTTCGAAGGTTTCGCCTTCCGTTGTCCGGTAGATACGGTTCGAAAGTTTTGACGTGCCCACACAACTCGCAGTCAACGAATTAGACGACGTAATCGATGTCGTACGAAGCGTTGACCTGACCGACTTCGATGAATCTCAGCTGAAAAGCGTTTTGCGTACCGCTCGGCGAGTGCAAGCCAGCCTCGACGCTCTCATCTGCCAGATCGGGGTCAAAGCCAACCGGCTTGCCGACACCGGCCAGTCAGCACCCGCGATCGACCTCTTCGCCTCCGGCGACCGTGTCCGATCATCCACCGCCAAACGAGACGCCGCACGCTCCCAAGCAGTTCAAACCGTTCACGGCCTAGCCGAAGCCGCCTCCTCCGGCACCATCGGCGGCGACCACCTCGACATCTTCGCCCGACGCATAACCAAACTCACCACCGAAGAACGCGCCAAAATCGACGACAACACACTCGTCGGCCAAGCCAAACGCCTAGGACCCAAACGGTTCGACCAAGCAGTCAAACGCGCCATCGACACGATCCGACAAGATGACGGACTCACCGAAACCAACCAGAAACGGGCCGCGTCAACCTTCACCCACTGGTTCGACCACACAACCGGCATGGGCCGATTCACAGGCAGTCTCGACCCCGAACGATACGAAGCCCTCACCACCACCATCGACCAACACGTCGCCACCCTCGCCAACGCCAACGACACAACAAGCGAAACAACGCACAAAGATAGCAACCTCGCCGCAGCCGCCCTCATCGAACTCGTCTGCACCACCGACAAACGAACACCAAACCTGCCACACATCACCGTCGTCATAGACCACGAAACCGCGACTCAGGGCACCCACAACAATACGATCCGTCAAACCGGGAACGGGCATGAGCTGCCGCTACAGGCCGTCGAACGGATGATGTGTGACGCTGTACTTCAACGAGTCGTGGTGGACAACCACAACGTTCCGATAAACGTAGGCCGCAAACATCGCACCGCCACAAGCGCCCAATGGACCGCCATACGAGCCATCTACAACACCTGCGCCTGGAACAACTGCGATCGGCCACTGTCATGGTGCCAGCTACACCACATAACCGAATGGCGCCACGGCGGAGCGACCGACCTCAACAACCTAGTGCCCCTATGCACACACCATCACCACCAAGTACACGAAGGCCAATGGAGCGTAAAACTCAAATCAACGAGTAACGCTACCCCAGACCGAACCCTCGAAATGTACAAACCAGACGGCACCCTCCACGCCACAGCTCACCCAACCAGAATCCCCCCCCAAGCCCAAACGACCCACACCGGGGAACAGATTATGACACCATTCACGGCTGACCGAAAACTCTCCACCAGAGCCCAACCGCCGGGCAAACATCCGCCAACAGGACAGTGCCCCAACTAGCCCTCGAGAACTAGAGAACCAGAGAAAGCAGTGTCCTCAGCCAACAGACAGTCCTAAACCCACAGTCTTCGCGTTTCACTGACTAGTGGGTTTAGCGTCGGCGGCGACGTCGGTAGTCCAATAGCCCCAATCGTTTCGCCGCAACTGCGAGCCGAAAATACCTAAATACAGGGCCGTGTTTCTAACCGCCCCATGGGCGATCTTTCTGACTAAACCCGCTTCTAACCGCCGCTGATCAAACGATCGAACGACCAAGCCTGGTTCAAATGAAACCGAGTATCCTGCTTTCTTGATTCGAAACATCAGTTCAGTGTCTTCATTGACCGAGAGTTCCCGGTCGAATCCGCCAACCGCTCGAAGCGCATCGGCTCTGACCAACATGTTGGAACCCGTTGCTGCCGGAATCCCCAGTTTTGTTAAGACCGCCTGCCCTCGACAGAACCAACGGTAGTACGTGTCAAACTCCCCGATCGTCGACTTCGCGCCGACGAGTCCGGCGTCATTGCCTCCGATAGCGATTCTTGACAGTTGATCGAAATAGTCGTCAGCGAAGGCAACGTCGGCGTCGGTAAAGCAGCCAAGGTGTCGTGGCGTATTGACTCCCCAATTGACGAGCAGTTGAGATATTCGAATTCGAGCGGACAATAGTGACGCTTTGGCGCAAGGATTCAATCAGATCAGGGGTTTCATCCTGACTTGCGTCCACGACAACCGTTTCGATACCTTCCGGCACCGAATCCAAGAACTTGACGATATTACTCGCTTCGTTTTTGGTTGGCAAAATTATGGTGATGTCCGACTTCTGTAGACCATGTTCAGGATGCAATGAACGCCTCCGGTTTCTGACAGAAATACGCATCACGCGACCTCCGCCAGTTCGAGCGGCAACCTGTCACCGTTGAGGTTCAGCACTCGCTCATAGTGAAGGATCAGTTCATCCCCGACCGACTCCCAGGTACGTTCCGCCACTTTCGACTGACCTGCTTTTGCTAGTCGAAGACGAAGTTTCTGATCCTCAACTAGACGAAGAACTGAAAGCACCATCTCATCCTGGTTAGGTGAAAATAGAAACCCCGTTATCCCCGGTTCTACCAAATCAACCGGACCACCACATTCTGGAGCCACCACAGCAACACCACACGCCATCGCTTCCTGGATCGTTTGACAAAACGTTTCGTGCAAACCGTTGTGCACAAACACGTCCAAAGATGCCATCGCTTCGCCCAGATCTGAACCTTCAAGAAACCCGGTGAACGTCGCATTCGGCAGTAAGCGTTCCAACCTACATCGCTCAGGGCCATCTCCAATGATGACAAGCCTAATGCCCTTCACAGATGCCAAAGGCTGCAGCTGGTCAACTCGTTTTTCAGCAGCATGTCGTCCGACGTAACCGACTAATACCTCACTATCGTCTGCGCCACATTTTCTACGGAATCTGACTGACCGACGATCGGGATCGAATTGTGTGTGATCAACGCCGCGACCCCAAACCGAAACCCGGCGGAACCTTCTACTCTTTAACGTCTTAGCCATAGTGAGCGTCGGGGCTAACGTGATATCAGCTTTGTTGTGAATCGAACGTAACCAACGCCATATCGGTCGCCGCGCAAACCCTCCGCCATAGTCGGAAACGAAACCCGAAAGATCGGTCTGGAACAATGCAATCGACGGAATGCCCAACTGAGCGGTCAGGGAGCTAACACGGTGGCCCAACACGACCGGGGCCGCCAAGTGAACAATGTGCGGTTTGAAGGCGGTCAGCACATCGGCTAGCCGACGATCTGAAGCTACCCCGACCGACATCGACCGATAGCGGGGAACAGCAATATTGGAGACCCGGTGGACGTGTACACGGGTACCGCTGGGCAGTTCAATATAGGCCGGACCCGGCTCTGGGGCGATAACCATCGCCTGATGCCCTCGAGCATCGAGATGCTCTAGACACATCCGACTCAGTTCGGGGTCAGTTCTGGGTCAGTTCTAGGTCGCAAACAACTTGACCTAACCTGCGGCTGGTTCGCAAAAGCGCCCGAATGATACCGGGCTGCGAACCTATTCGCACTGCATGCCGAATAGGCGAAATGACTCTTCCAGTTGCACATCATCCAATATGCAACGACAATGAATGATTCGGGACTGTACGCACAAAGGCGACTTTATATGCGCAAAGTAACTATTCTTTTGACTGCAGTGGCTGCACTCGTTGCTACCACTTTCTTCGCATCAGCCGCTTCGGCTGAATTCGAAGTACCGCAACGATCAGCTTGGGGACTCGCCGGGCCGGAATCAACCACCAACTCAATAGGCTCGTTTTCGGCGCTTGGTTGGACGGTAGAGGAAAGCAACGGATTCATGTTCGTTGGCGGAAAGTTTCAGAACGTAACCGACGGAAACCAAACGGTCAACCAAGCAAACTTCGCCCGATTCGATCTCACAGGAGAATGGGACTCAACGTTTACCCCGACCGTTGACCGCCCAGTACTCTCAGTTGCCACCGCACCCGACGGTGGCCTGTTTGTTGGAGGCGAAGTTCGCGTCTACAACGGCACGAACGTTGGCTCCCTCACCAAAATCGATCCGGTTACCGGCAACATCTGGCCCGGATGGAACCTCAAAGTAACAGGCGGAACGAACGTCGTCCGCGAAGTAACAGTCGAAGCAGACGGCTGGGCATACGCGGTAGGAAGTTTCACTGACGTCCGATACAACGGCACCGTCACCCCAGTAACCAATATCTTCCGATTCAACCCAGCGACTGGTGTCCCCGACACGACCTGGACACCTGACATCAACGGTGGAGTATGGGACGTAAGCGTCTCCAAAGTTAATGATTCGGTCTATGTCGCTGGCTGGTTCACTCAAGCAGCTGGAGCATCCGTCCTCGGAGCGATCGGTATCAGCACCACAAGTGACACCACCGCTACTTGGGATAGCTTCCCAGGAAATCATCCAAACGATGCCGGAACCTGGTACAAACAGTACGGCATTGAGGCCACCGAGAACGGTCACGTCTGGGTCGCAGGCGAACAACACTCTGTCTGGATTCACGACGAACAAAACAACTACGCACTAATCAAAAACCACATCACGAACTGTCACCTCACACTCCAGGACGGCGACTGCACTCGACGTGGCGGCGAATTCCAGGAAATCGAACGCATCGGCGACCGCATCTACGCAACCTGCCATTGCTGGGGACACCACGCCACCGGCGATGGCCCAGAACCAATCCCATACAACCGACTAGACCGTATCGATCCAGCTGATGCCGACATAACCGGAAGCGTCAGTGCAATTGTCGCCTACGATGTCGCCACCGGCGAACGAATCCAAAGCTTCAACCCGTACATGTCAGGTGACGTCGGCGGATTTGGAGTTGCCCAAGCATCAGACGGATGCCTTTGGACAACCGGCGGAATTAACGCGGTTGGTGATCCCGCAGCAGGACCACAGACACCAGGACGAGACCTCGTCCGACTATGTGACGGCGGAGGTGGCGGAACATTCGAAGCGCCAGCTTCATGTTCGGCGGTCTTAGAAGGCACTTCTATCGACGTCACATGGCCGGCAGCCAACGGAGCAGCCGAGTACGTTATTCGACGCTCAGTTGATGGGGGCACCCAATTCTGGCGAGGCAAAGTAACTACCACATCATTCACCGACACCAGCCGCTCTGGCACCTTGGTGTACTACGTCGAGTCGAAATCTGCTGACGGCGATGTAAGCGAACCCACCGAATGCACCTTCGAAGACAATAACGAAGCTCTCGTCGCACCAGCGACCTGCGCTGCAGTCGAGAACGGTGGAAACATCGACGTCACATGGCCGACGGCCGGAGGCGCAGCCGAATACATCATCTACCGTTCAGTAGATGGAGGTAACCAAAACTGGCGAGGCAAAGTATCGACAACCTCGTTCACCGATAGCAACCGTGCAGGCACCTTGGTTTACTACGTTGCGTCTAAATCAGCGACCGGCGACGTCAGCACTCGAACACAATGCACGTTCGAAGAGGAAGACACTCCCACTCCGGAACCGGTCGCATCATGCTCGGCCACAGCCGACGCTGCTGGAGCGAACACAACCATTACCTGGCCAGCCTCAGCTGGTGCAACCAAGTACGTCATCTACCGCACCGTTGACGGAGGAACCCAGTTCTGGAGAGGCGCAGTCGATGCGCCTGCAACTTCGTTCACCGACAGCCTGCGAACAGGCGATGTCGAGTACTTTGTTTCAGCCAAGTTCGGCAACCAATTCACCACTGCGGTTGCCTGCACCCCCGTTCTTTAAAGACAGGTAAAACTAACTATGCCTAAAGGACGAATCGTTCCTTTGGTCATCGTCGGTGTGTTGTTCCTCGCTGGATGTTCTTCCGGCGGGGAACAAACCGCCAGCAGAGACGACGACCAGGAAGAAATACGCGCCGAACTCGTCGAGGACGGGCCAGCGCAAGTCCAGGCCGACAACGCAGAAACCGGATTCGACGAAACGATCACCCCCGCCTCTAAGGTACTGGACCGCCAGCCGATAGTGTTTCAGCGCTTCGAATCCGACGGTAACGAGCTGACACTGTTCTTCGAGATGGAAACCCAGTCTTGTTTCGGGCTTCAAATCGAACACACCGAAACCGACAACGCGGTAGAGGTCGGGCTATGGACAGGGCTTCTGCCTGACGTTGACGCAGAAGACTGCGGCATCGGGGTCTATTCGTACCACACCGTCATCGAACTCGACGAGCCTCTTGGCGACCGCGAGGTTGTCCCCGCGACACCATCATCGGGCTCGGAATCATCGGGTTCGGAATCATCGGGCTCGGCATCATCAGAATCGGAAATCGGGACCGACATCGTCGACGACCCGCCAGCCCCTCAACAAGAGGAGCTCGAAGTTCGAGTGGACGAAGATGGTCAAGCGGACCCCGCCCAGTTCATCGGGTTAACGATCGAAGAAGCAACCGACCTAGCCGATGGAAACAGCTACCTCTGGCATGTAGCCAAGATCGATGGCGAACCAACCATCTCTACCCCACCTACCGATCAACACTTCGTGTTTGAAATCGAAGACGAGTTGGTGGTGGCCGCCGACATTTCTTAACCTTGGTCGGCAGTGTTGAACCTGTCTCTAGCAGCGTTCATAAACCCGACTAAGGCTTCATTGACGAAACGGTCGGTGTCTTCAAAAACCTGGCCGGCTTTGTCGCTAAACGTCTTCCCTACAGTCGACGCGTCATCAGATATTGATGGGGCGTCTCCGACCCGCAGGTAATCACCGGACAGTATTTCGTCGTACGCGCCCTGGTCTATCCAGTTTCGGAGTTCGGCGACCCGGATTACTGGGAAAGGGTGGGATTGCCCGAGAGTCGACATCATCCGATAGTACGCACGCAACCCTGTGGCTTCTCGGTATTCGTCGCTTTGCTCAATGAACGCTTCGATGTTCAGTTCCGACCTTCTGCCCCGGATACCGCCAGCTAGAACAGCCTGCACACCGAGCGAGGCGTCGACGTTTTGGGTTGCCAGCAAACCGGCCCGGTCACACGATACTTCCGCTTTGCGGCTCCATTCTTGCAGCGCCAACGTGATGGGCAGTAGCGCCTTGCCGATCAACGGGGTGAACGAATTACCGAAACCAAGGAGAAGATGCAGCAAAGTCCGATACAGCGCATGTTCGCTCATAATATGGCCGACTTCATGCCCAATAACGGCTTCGAGTTCGGCCTCGCTGAGCATCTCGACTAGCGAAGAATTCAAAACGATAAACGGATTGTCGACCCCGACGGCCCCTGCGTTTACGAGCGGCGTCTGGGAAATGTAGAGCGGAGGGACTTCGGTGTCGAGCACTTCGCAGACTCCGACCAGAAGGCCATATATTTTTGGGTATTGGCGAGGCCCTACCCGTACCGCCTGCGCTTGGTACACCATGGAAATGTTTCGCTCACCGAACGTGCCGACAACTTTTCGTAGCAGATTATCGAATCCAGGAATCTGTTTGAGCGACTGTAGAGCGAGACGATCTGATGGATGTTCCCACGCGTGAGAACTGATGTTCCCTAATTTGATGCGGCTACTGACTGGTATATGTGCGTCGTTGTTCACACATACGAGAGTACTTCAATTATCGACATCTGTAGTAGCGTGCAACCGCGCGACCAACCCATCGATAGCTGGTGCGGTACCATCTACAGTATGTCGCTTTTGATGAAGCCAGGATCCACCCTGCTAGTCGCCGGTGTTTTGTCGGTACTTGTAAGCCGGGTGATTGACATCATTCCGTTTTTCGGGGGAACGTTGAGTTTCTTGCTTTTACTAGCTGGGCTTTTTGGCATTTTTGGTGGTCTTTGGATTATTGTGACCGGACGGCGAAACGCCAACAACTAGGCACCCTTGTCAGCGTTGGAGGGTAACTACCGTTTCTATGTGGTTTGTGCCAGGGAACATGTCAAAGGTTTGGATATCTCTAACTTTCAGGCCGTGTTTAGTGAGCTTGGAAACATCTGAGGCTAATGCTTCTGGTTCACATCCGACACATATCATCACAGCAGAAGCGAGAGAAGCAATTGTGTCGTGATTGGTTTTAATTCCACTTCTTGCCGGGTTACTGATCACAACGTCGGCGGAGGTCAAGTCGCCCAACCGATCGTGCACATCACCGGTTAATACGTTGATGTTGTGCCCTTGAGTTTGCTCTATCAGCGCTTTCGGGCCCGATCCTTTACGTTCGATAGCGGTACCGACTAGTCCGTCTTCGAGAAGCGGCAATGTCAGATTCCCGGCTCCGCAAAAAAGGTCGATGAACGAGTCGGCTGATTGGGCTGCGACGGTATCTCGAATGTAGGCGACGAGCAGCCGATTGACTTCAGAGTTGACCTGAACAAAAGAATCGATCGGGACGAGGTTGTCCACTTGTGCTGCTATCTCGTATCGCAATCTGGGCTGAGCTGAAGCCGACCGATCAGCCAGTTGCCAATGAGGGCCTAGCTCAGATTGCAAGTTTGTTCGGTACGGGTCCGTATTATCCGAAGAATTATTGGTCAGAGAATTGCCGGTCGGAGAATTATTAATCGAAGAGTTCTCGACGGCTATTGACAGACCCACTTGTTCGGAATCACAGACTCGAACTTCTACGTGATGGACATCTTCGAGAAGTGTCGGATCGTTGCGGGTGGTTTGGCGAAGTGAAGTGATGGCGTCCCATAGTTCGGGACGCAGCGCGATACAGCCTTGCTCCTTGGCTTGGTTGAAAAGGTCGACTTTCCCTCCGTCTACTTTCATTCTGAGCCGGTTGCGGTAACCGGTTCTTTTGTCGCCGACGATACAGGGCCCCAAGTCGTCGACCAGTCCTACTTGTTTGAATGCGCTCTCAACTCGAGCCATCTTGGCTGCTAGTTCGGCCTGTCGAGTTAACGGTAGTGTCGGGCAGCCACCACACCTTTTTTGTACTGGACAGATCATGGAGAGAAGTGTAGGTTCACGTTCATTGAATTGAATTAGATCTGAATTAGATTGAATTGGCTAGTTCATTCGTCGTCTTCGCGAAGGACTTCCCGGGCAGACCATAACGCGTTCAGCACAGCTGGCGCGCCTGCATATATGGTCATTTGCATAATGATTTCCACGATCTCCTGTTCGGTTGCGCCGACGGAAACCGCGTGTCGAATGTTGGCTTGAAGCTGTGGGCCGGTCTGGCCCCCCATGGCGGTTAAAGCTGCGATCGTCGCCAATTGGCGAGTTTTGAGGTCAACGCCTGGTCGACTATACAGCTTTCCGTATGCCGTCTCGATTATCAGCTCAGTCATTCCGGGGGCGAAGTCTTCTAGATCTTCGGCTAGCCGTTGGGTGAGTCCTGGGTTGATCTTGTCAACAAGGTGACGTGCTTTTTCTGATATGTCTAGTGTTTCTGATGCCATCAACTCATACTATCAGAACACTGATAGTAGAAAGAAGCCTGATAAATGTAGAATGCTTCACATGGAGATGAAACAAAGGCTGGGCTTAACAATCAAACGCGCCGAACAAGTCCTGATTCGAGCCAAAACCAAAGCCCTTGAACCCATAGGGCTAACAGTCCCGCAGTATGCGGCACTTCTATGCATCGGTGAAGAGCCAGGGCTTTCCGCGGCCGAAATAGCGCGTCGTTGTCTGGTCACCCCACAAACCATGACCACAATTTTAGGAAACCTGTCGGACAAGGGGCTCACCGAACGCCGCAATCATCCAACGATTGGGCACGTTCTACAAACGTTCCTCTCCCCTAAAGGCAAACGGGTTCTAACCAAAGCTGACCGTGTCGCAATCGAAGTAGAGCAACGACTTGCCAGCGATCTTTCCGGAACCGACCGGCAACTTCTACACGACCTTTTAGAGACCTGCATTCTTTCACTCAACGACACAGCCAAGGACCGCTGAAGCAAGTTACCCAACGATACAGCAGCCCCAGTCGACCCCTTGTTCTGAAGCTACCACCAACCGATTCCCTACATACAGGCGCCGTCGCCGCACACGGGAACGTCTTCGCTGGTTCCAAGCAGTGGGGAAACCCACGAACGCCCATGCGATACCCCAAGGAACAGTTTCCGAGCCACGTGGGATAGCCCTCGTCGCTGCAGCGTGTTCGCTAGTGTTCGGTAACCTTTGAGTGCCCACAGGCAAACCAGGAAGGCATCGGCCCCACTCCACGTGAGACCTGTTTCCGAGACAACAACTAGCTCCTTGCCGACGGGCACGCTCCGGCCAGCCCAGGATAGTACTGCCGGGTTTGTCGCTTCGGTAAACAAAATGGGCACTAGCTGTGGTTGACTGATCATCCAGCTTTTGCATCGCCGACACAGCTCACAGTCTGGGTCGTAGACTACCGTGAGCTGTGTCGGGTGTACGTTACCGTCATGCCGTAAAGTCATGACCAGCGAGTGGGGGCATGTTCATCGTTTGGGGTGGCGCTGGGGCGTAACGTTGCGCAACTTTGCGGTTCTTGTGGTTTCGGATTCTCCAAAAAATCAACATATTGAGCAGGTGAATCACGCCGAGCGACAGAACGAGTATGCCAAGTCGAGTCACTAGGTCATTGAATGCTGTTGTAAGACTGGCGTATTCGGCATCCAGGCGATAAAGCAGCAGGGCATACCCCATATTGAGAAGGTAGAAACCAACCACCAATAGATGGTTGACAGCTGATGCCATTTCATCTTCTTCAAAGACGTCTTGGAGAAAGATACGACCGTTCTTGTGTAATGTGCGGGCCAGCCACACGACAAGGGCAATCGCTATAACGGCATATATCAGGTAGAACCCGATTCCGGTCCCTTCCGCCACCGCCGACGCTTCTACTACTTCTTCCGCTCCAACGACTCCCACTGCTTTCATTGCTTCCATTTCGCTTTCTTCTTCCTAGGGCGTTCCAACCCTTCACATTTAAGCGATCGCTTAAATCCTATGTTGTTAGCATACGCTAACGAGTTTCGAATTGTCAACCCCCGTTGTAAACATTCACGCCGAGCTGCAACTCACAGGATTTTTTCTTGACTCAGGGATGGATTCAACCAGGCGTTGCGTCTAATAGCCATGGACAACTCGCCCACAACCGATCCACCCAAGTCTTCGCCTATGGCAGACGAACACACCGATAGCCCTCGGTACCTCCGAACCGTCATCCGAATGCACCGGCTACAAACCGCATCCACCCCTACACACGACGACAAAGCCAGACACCCATCCAACTACACACCTAATCGTGCACCCGCAGACCAACGTCACGAGAAAGGCAACGATCAAAGCGCCACAAGCGAAGGCCGAGATGAACCTATCTAAGCAACACATTCGTCCAACTTCGGCCAACACCGGCAACCCCATCAAACAAAACCATCGAGACAAAATTGGCATAGAAGTCGAGTTATTGATGCCACCAAACTTAACCCGCCATGATCTGGCACTCGAAGTCGCAAGACGGGCAGGAGGAACCGTCAAAGCCAACTGGCACCTCGACCACGAACCACTCTTCGGGCGAAACCTGCAGGTACTAAAACATCTAACACCTAGATTCGTAAGCACCGACCAATACGGCAACCCACTCGCCGCCTTCGTAAATGATGTAACGATAACTTCCGACCTCTCCCAGACCCCTCAGAGCCGGCACGGCTGGCTCAAAGTGATTTCAGAAGACCTCCAAGTCCTTCAAGCCCTTCAGCATCTCATACCAACCGACACGTCTGACATCAAAGCCATCGACGCAGCCTTAGCCCCTATCGGCCTGAAATGCGAACAAAAACCGGGTGCGATTCAACTAGTCGATAGCAACCACAGGCCAAGCGCACTAGCAGTAGAGATAGCCGACGACAGTCCAAGAGTCGCAGAATGCATTTCACCGCCGCTCACTCACAACGTCGACCGCTGGCTAGAACTCGTAATTGGGTCCGCCGCCAATCTAGGAGCCACCGTCCCAGCCGAAGGGGCAACCCACTTACACTACGACGCTCCCCGGTTCGCATCCGCCGAAATCTTCCGACGTCTGGTTTGGGCCTTTGGCGACAGCCATTTTCACATGCGCAACTTATTCAACACCAACACAGAGTGCCGACACCTCGGTCCGCTTCCAGAAGAACTCATTGCTTTCGTCGAAAAACCATCGTATTCCACCATGACTTGGCCGGAAATCAAGTTTTTCTGTCAAACGATCGACACCATCACAAAGTTCTCTGACGTAAATCTCAGCAACCTCATTCAGACCAGCCCCGTTCTCAACACCGTAGAATTTAGGATGCTCCCAGCCAGCGTCCACCCGAACGAAATCTCCTTCATGATCGACATAGCAGACGAACTAGTCACACAACTCATCGCCGGCAGCGACAACGTATCTCGATGAAAATTTCTGTATCTAACACAGGCGAGGTGAACCTGCCTGCAGCACTAGATGGAGACGTTCCAGCTTTTGGCAGAGTAATAAAATCGTATGACGCGCAGATGCGGGCTGTCGCCTACCGAATGCTGGGCTCACAATCAGCAATGGACGATGCCCTCCAAGACGCATACCTCAAAGCCTTCCGATCATTAAACACATTCAGAGGAGATTCAAGATTCGCGACTTGGCTGTACCGAATTGTTTGGCGCACCTGCATCGACCACCTCCGAAAACAAACCCACTACTCGGGTCAACCGCTCGAAGACCTCGAAGACCCTCACACAGTGCACTCATTCGAAGACCGAGTAATATCCAACGCCAGAGTCTTGGAAGCCTTAAACACGTTGACACCCGAGCAGCGTGCCGTCCTGATCCTTATAGATGGTGAAGGTTTTAACTATCAAGAAGCGGCCGAAATTCTCGAAATTGAACTCGGGACCGCCTCAAGCAGAATAAGCCGAGCGAGGGCCAACCTCCGGTCGGCTTTAGAAAGCAAAGCCGACACGAACGATGTAAGCAGGCACCTATGAGCACAACGATCAGACCCAACGATCCAGACGAAGAACTCACAAGACTTCTCACATCGATCCCTATCGCCCAACACAAACCAGATTTCTGGACCTCATTACTCGCCGAATGCAGCCTGCACAACGACACGACCACGATCACCCCAAGCGACACGACCACGATCACCCCAAGCGACACCATCACCACCGACCCAGACGACACGATCACCATCAACCAGAACCGTGCCGAAATTACTCAACCAATGTCCCTCGGCGACTTCCAAGTCCACTGCGACTTAGTCGACACCCGCAAAGTAGTACCGATCGAACGCAACAAACCTTCAAAACTGGTGCCCTATGGACTAGCGGCAGCGTCCATTCTCGCCATCGTCGGTGTGGCGTCAGCGTTCCTACTACTACGAGAACCCATCACCCAAGATTTGGAGAGTCAACGGAGAATCGAGGTCGACGAACGCCAACAATCAGCGGCCGCACCCGCCACCAATGAACCCCCAAACGATGCCCTAAACGTCACGCCCGCGCCAGCGGAACTGGCGGCAGCAACAACCTGCTACGTCTATAGTTCACAGGACGGAACCCAAGCTCGAGTCACGATAGAGGACAACATCGACCAGGTTCTTGTGATCGAAGAACAACTGCTCGGACCAGACAACTCGCCCAATGATGTGTTCTATCTCACAGGAACGGGAACGTTCGTTTCCTCGACCCAACTGTCATTAACGGTAGACATTTCCGTACGTACCCAAAGCACAATGATTACAGAATCCCAAACCTGGACCGCGAGTTCCGACACCGTCACGACGGAAACACCAGGTCGCCTCTATCAACGAACCGAATGCTAAACTTTTATACGGACACTAGGTAAGAGTCCCTAACTTCAAGACAGCGGGTTAAGATACCTCCGAGGGCGGCGGTACCAGACATACTGGACTATTCCCGCATCGGAGACTCTCGACAGTACGTCGACCAGACAGTTTGGCTAGTTACGATGATTTCTTCTTTACCAACACCTAAAGAATTAGAAGCTCTGCGTACCGCTCTCAAAACCACCTCCCTTCCGATCGAGCTTCCGGGTTCTGAGGATGCTCGACGAGACCGGGCCGAACTCCTAGATCAAATCGATGACTATTTACTCCCCCGCCTGAGACGTATCGACGCCCCTCTGCTGGCAGTACTCGGCGGTTCGACCGGCGCTGGCAAATCCACCATGACAAACAGCATTGTCGGGTCTGAAGTGACAAAATCAGGAGTGTTACGTCCCACGACACGGGCCCCGGTGCTGGTTTGCCATCCCGACGATCTGGCATGGTTCTCCGACCCAACCGGTATTCTCCCAGAGCTGTCCAGAACGATGAGCAGCGGCGACGTCGGACAATCAAGTCTTCGACTTGCCCCCATCCCAAATCTGCCCAAAGGCCTAGCCCTCCTCGACGCTCCAGACATCGACTCCATCGAAGTCGCCAACCATGACCTTGCCGCCCAGCTACTGGGAGCCGCCGACCTCTGGATATTTGTAACCACGGCTGCTCGTTACGCCGACGCAGTTCCATGGGAGTACCTTGCCAAAGCACAGGAACGGTCGGTTGCGTTAGCTGTTGTCATCAACCGCATCCCATCCGGACATGAGCCCGAAGTCGTCGAACATTTCTCAGAAATGCTTCGCGACCGGGGGTTAACAGAAACAACCGTCTTCAGTATTTCCGAACGAGAACTCGTAGACGATCGACTTGGAGATGGGGTCGAACCCATACAGCAGTGGCTACGAGATATCTCGTCAACCAGTGACCACCGACAGGCCCTCGTACGAAAGACCTTGGTCGGGGCATTAGCATCATTGCCTCCCCGCATTCACCGGATCAGCGCAGCCGTTGACCAACAAGCTGAGCAACTACAAGGCCTCAAAAAAATAGCGGAAGACAGATACGGCCAAGCGATGGTCGACATCAACCTCGAACTCGATCGAGGAACGTTGCTACGGGGCGAAGTCCTCGAACAATGGCGAGAATTCGTCGGCACCGGCGCAATCATGTCAAGACTCGAAGCCGGCGTTGGACGTATTCGTGACGGACTAAAAAACCTGATCCGCTCACCGGAATCGCCCGACGCCCAAGCAGCGGGCCAACTCGAGTCAAACCTTTTGATCGTGACCCGAGACGCCGTAGATCGCGCTGCTCTAGACGTCGTCGAACAGTGGGAAAGTCGTCCAGGAGGCAAACAAATCCTGGCCGAATCGTCCCGAGAAATAAGCCGAGCCGATCGGGGGCTCACCTCTCGTATAGAACACGAACTCAGCGCCTGGGAACAAGAAGTACTCGACCTTGTACGCAACCAAGCGGGAGACAAAGTCGCTATCGCTCGAACAGTTTCGACCGGCATCAACGGTGTAGGTGTCGCCCTCATGATTGCCGTGTTCTCGCAGAGTGCCGGCATCACGGGAGCCGAAGCCGCTATCGCAACCGGAACCGCCGCCGTGTCCCAAACCGTACTAACCGCCGTGTTCGGCGAACAGGCTGTTAGAGACCTCGCAAACGAAGCCCGAAACCGGCTCAACGTCCGTTTGACCCGCATTCTGGAAGAAGACCGAAGCCGCTTTGATCAACTCATCGGATCACAAATTACAACCAGCCAAAACCTCAACCAAGCGTTAGCGACGCTTGAGAATTCTTAAGCCATGAGACTACGTCGACCTTCAGACAACAAGAAGCCTGCCAAACAAGAACCGAAACCGCAGTTGGCTCCAACGGCTGAACTCGACCGCCGGGTCGCTGCGCTTTCTCAAGCCGCCGACCTCTCCCGTCCGTACTTACCTGAAGAAGACGTAAACGGGGTTTTAGACGTCGTAGCAAAAGCGGGCGATCGTCTTCGGCACGGAACCAACCACACGGTAGTGGCAATCGCAGGCGCAACAGGATCAGGAAAGTCCTCGATCGTCAACCGACTTGCAGGCGCTGAACTATCTACGTCTAGTGTCCGTCGACCTACTACTTCAACAACCCACGCTGCGGTTTGGGGCCCAACCGATGCTGAACCACTCCTCGATTGGTTAGAAATCCAACGTCGCCACCGCGTCGAAAATTCCGCTTCCGAGCTTGACGGGCTTATTCTCCTCGACCTACCTGACCATGATTCGACTGCGGTTGAACATCGGATCGAGGTCGACCGTCTCGTTCAGCTCGTCGACGTTCTTCTTTGGGTCACCGACCCGCAAAAGTACGCAGATGAGGCGCTCCACGCTGGCTATATTCAGCCACTAACCGGCCACGCCGACATTCTTCGCTTCGTGCTGAACCAAGTCGATCGTGTTCAAAGCGACCGAGCACTGATTCTCGATGACCTTCATAAGCTGTTGATTTCCGACGGAATACCGAACCCACAGGTTTTGGCGGTCTCGGCGGCAACGGGTGAAGGGTTCGACAACTTGAAACAACTGTTGGCCGGCAGCGTCGCCGATCGACGGGTCGTAGTGGACCGGCTCAACGCCGACCTCGAAGCGGCCGCAACTGTCCTTCGAAGATCGGGCGGACGGGTAGATACCAAGGGTCGTGAACGCCAACAACTTATTCGGGGATTAGGCGAGGCCGCAGGAGCCAATGAGATCGCTGGAGTCGCGGCCGCCCATCACCGCAGAAAAGGTCTTTTACGCGCCGGGTGGCCGTTCACCAGATTCGTCCGACGTTTACGCCGACGCCCGTTGTCCGACCTACCAGGACCAGGTCGAGCACCAGCAGCAGAAGCCCGCAGCGATCTCGCTATTCGGGACTTCGCTGAAGGCGTTTCGAACCCACTCGAAGTTCCGTGGCCAGCCGCCGTGCGCTCAGCAGCATCATCGCAACGTTCAGAACTGCTCGACGAGATACGGTCGGTTGTCGGTTCAGCCGCCGTAGGTCAAAGCAAATCCCCACTGTGGTGGTCTGCTGTGGCGTGGATTCAACGCCTGTTCGCTGGGGCCGCCATCGTCGGTATTGTCTGGTTGGTTGTGGTGTCGATCTTGGGCGGGTTTTTCCAGTTCGAAACCGAACCGCTACTGCCACCGACCCCAGAGTATGACTGGATACCGCTGCCATCGACGTTAGCTATCGG
>JAHDCC010000011.1:33780-85636 GCA_020630065.1 Acidimicrobiales bacterium | reverse complement strand
GCTTCCACCACAACGGCTAAATGTGTAGCCGCCGGTCAACAGGCAGTAGCGGTCGAAGCGGACGTATCTACGGCTGCCGGAGTTCAAACCCTTTTCCGACAAAGCGAAGCCGCATTCGAAAATGGCGTTCTAGTCGGCCTAGTTAATAACGCTGGTGTGCTCCCCAAAATCTCGACCCTTGAGAACGCAACCAACGAACGGTTTGAACACACTATTCAAACCAACGTCGTTGGACCAATGATGTGCAGCCGCGACGCAATCAAACGGATGGCAAAACCCAACGGAGGCCAAGGCGGCTCCATCGTCAATATCGGGTCGAGGGCGGCTGTCTTAGGAAGCCCGAACGAGTTCATCGACTATGCGGCCTCCAAGGGGGCGCTCGACACCATGACGATCGGATTAGCTAAAGAACTAGGACCGGTCGGAATCAGAGTTAACTGTGTCCGCCCCGGTTTGATCGATACCGACCTTCACGGCTCTGCCGGCCGACCCGACCGGGTCAAAGAGCTTTCATCCGCTATCCCAATGAAACGGGGAGGAACAGCTGAAGAGGTGGCCGAAACAGTCGCCTGGCTGTTCTCGGAACAGGCCGCTTACGTCAGCGGAGCGTTGATAGACGTCTCAGGCGGCAGGTAGGCTTACGGCCGCCGACGTAGGTAAATCTGACACAATTACCTGATCGGCAACCACCCATGCACTAGCTTGTGCGGTGTGCAGCCGCATCTTATAGCTCGTATTGCGTATATTCTGGCGATAGTCGACGTTGTGTTCGCTATCTGGACTGTATGGGTTTTTGCTACCGTCTAACCAAACCTGGCGCATCGGTCAACATTGGCTAAAACCGGCCGACGATAAAGAAAAGCGACGAGTAGCCGCCCGCTAGTAGACTTAGCAGCTTCAGGCCTCGAAGCTCGATGGCCCCAGACAGAAACGGGATTCTGTGAAGCAACCAGATATCACACCGCTGACCGGTATTTTGCCTGCTGAGCCTCTGCTACTTATGGGCGCTGGGCCCGTCCCGATTCACCCAGACGTCGCCAAGGCGAACAGTATCGTGATTAACCACTTGGGACCATCGATGAATCAGGTCATCGAAGGTATTCGCACTAGCGCTCGGTATGTTTTCCAAGCCGAAGACGCATATATTTTGGGCATATCTGGCCCCGCATCGGCGGCGTTCGAAATGGTGGTGACAAGCTTACTGTGGGAGGGCCGTTCAGCCCTTGTCCTCGTTCAGGGCACTTTTAGCGCCCGGTGGGCCGAGATGGCTCGACGGGTCGGCGCTGACGTCGACGAGTTGACCAACGATGGCATCAAACCTCCGACGGTTGAACAGGTCGAAGCCGCCCTCGACAAAAAGAAGTACGACGTTATTCTGGCCACTCATGGCGAAACGTCAAGCGGAGTTCTGCTCACCGACTTGGCCAAAATTAGTGAACTAGCGCATCGACGAGGTGTGCTGACCGCCGTCGATGCGGTAACCACGATCGGTGCCCTTGAATTCAACATGAACGAATGGCACATCGACGCTGCTATCGCCGGCGGGCAGAAAGCTCTTGGATCAATCCCAGGATTTTCGATTGCCGCCTTCTCCCCGCTCGCCTGGGAGACCGTTCAAAGCCGCACATCGTCTACGCCTCATTGGACTCTCGACGCTCGACTAGCTTGGGCGTTCTGGGGAGAGGGAAAGTATCATTACACGGCGCCGGTACCGGGAACGCTTGCAACCTATGAAGCGCTCAAACAGATCGTCGATGAAGGACTCGAAAACCGATTCGAGCGGCATCTGGAGGCGTCCCGAAACGTTCAACTCCAAGTCGAAAAAATGGGGTTAGAGCTGTTCGCACCTGAAGAGTTTCGACTGCTATCGGTTGTCGCCATCACGGTGCCAGACAATATCGACGGAGATCAGCTACGCCACCTAATGCGCGAAAACTATGGTGTCGAAATCAGCGGAGCATTCGGACATAACATAGTACGCATCGGCCAGATGGCCGAACAGACTCGTACGATACGAGTAAACCGGGCATTGGCTGCTTTAGCTGGAGCACTGGACGAACTAGGTTTCAAACCCGACTGATTCAGTCCTGCGGCCAAGCCATTGGGAACAACTCATCATCGAGCGGAGCGTTCACTTCGGGTTCTTTCGAGAACAATGTCCGATCAGGAATCGTCGGCCATGGGCGGTCGACGACGACGGCTTTTGCGTCGACATAGTTGAACGCCACAGCCTTGTGTTGAGCGAACGAGGCCGGTATTGCATGAACGGTAAGCGAACTTGCGAACAGGACATCACCGGGCTCAAGGGACCAACGACGGGTATCGTAGGACGATTCATCCTCAGCTATGTCCGGCATCGTGATGACGTTCTGCCCTTCGGGAACTAACTCGGTATCGATTGTTCCTTCTTGGAGATACCACGCACCCAGATGAGAGCCAGCCCAAAATTCGGGGGAATCACCTTTGGCGATATTGTCTACGACCACCCAGGCGGTTATCGAACCAGAATCGATCGAGGTGAACGGCTGATCCTGGCACCATTGTGTGGGCTGATCAGGTCGAAACCCAACAACCCGATCGTGGTGAAGCCGGATCCGGAACGAATCGAGGAAATCGGCTGCATGTTCGGGGACAGAAGTTAGCAGGGCCACGTCGCGAAACGAAGCCAACGAACTCCAATTCAAAAAACAGTCTTGCCCAGCCTCCGCCTCAGAACGAACCGAAGAGATGTCGTCTCCGAGTTTCGCCAGCTGATCGGGCGGAACAATACTGCGAATTATCGCCACCCCATCCTGTGCAAAAGATGCTATAGCGTCGTCACTAGCCACCCCATATGTTTACTTGACAAAGTCGAATGCGCGGCTCGATGAGCGGGTTGTCAACCAACTCGCAACAAGATCGACCACCGATAGCGACCGGTGGTAGGCATAACTCCACGAATATGTAAGACTGCTTTCAATGGAACCCGCTACCTTGTTCGAATTGAGTCGTTCAGAGTTCGATTCTGAGACAGAGAATATCGAACGGCTCATAGACCAAACCCCTGAAATCGATCCTTGGTGTTCGTGCCCTGATTGGGTTTTATCAACCCATCACGCGTTCGCTTCGGTCGTTGATCCTCTTTTACTAACCGACTCGGATCGAAGTGGCTACGCGATGCTGGCGCACTATGTGAACGACAACGGTGACCCAATTGTGACGAGCCTCGAACCTATGTGGGGTTTTGCGTCTCCGATTATCACCCCAGAACCGGCCAGGTTCGCCAAGATGCTCGTCAGCTACCTTCAAAACCGAGATGACTGGACCGTTTTAGCCCTACCTGGTCTACCTTTGCCTACGGATCAAGAGAGTTTCACCGTCGGCCTGTTACGTTCGTTATCTGTGCTCGGCGGGGCCCGGGCGGGTGAAGGGATCACTCGACAAATCGCCGACATTTCGCCTGAATCAGGTGGCTTCGATGGCTGGTTTCAACGACGTAGCCCGAAGTTTAGAAAGAACCTTAGACAGGTCCAATCAAACGCAGCCGACAGCGGCGTTTCCATCATCGACGCTACCCATGATGACTACGTTTTCGATCGGGTTCTCGAAATAGAGAATCAGAGCTGGAAGGGCCTCGAAGATAGTGGTATCACTTCGGCCGAGATGCGGGCGTTGTACAGCCTTTTAACGATTCGTCTCGAGGAGAAACACCGGCTCGAAGTGCATATCGCCCAACGAGATGGATCCGATATCGGCTACATTCTGGGAGGACGACGAGGTGGGCTTTATCGAGGTTTACAGCTCTCATACACCGCGGATGCAAAAGATCTATCCATCGGCCATCTTCTACAACTCCATCAAATCGAGAAACTTACGAGCGACTCTCAAAACCCGACGACCCGTTATGACCTGGGCATGGATATCGAATACAAACGACGCTGGTCCGACAGCGCCGAAACGTCTATCATGATAGTTCTCGAGCGCCGTCAATAGTGGGTACAGTTGGTAGCGGCAGTCTATGAGCACCGGAGACACACGTTGAGCATCTTAACCATGATTCTTGCTGCAGCCGGGGCGCTTATTCTCGCTGCTGCTGCGGTAGCTATCGATCGGCTCAATTTCCCGCAACGACCGTTCCAGCCTGAACGGCTTCCCGAAGGTAAAGTTGTGCACCGCGATCGAACCGGGGCCCACATCATCGAAGAGGACTTCGACGAGTAGGCCCCAGACGGGTTCAACTATTCACCTTCGACAGGTTCGGTCTGTTCTCCATCTGCTGCTTCGGCGGTTTCGTCTGTTTCAGTTTCGTCTATTTCAGTTTCGTCTATTTCAGTTTCTTCTTCCGCGATCGGCTCGTTCCCGGCAGGAGGAGCCTGCGCATCGTCGACCGGCACCTCAATCTCGACGGTTTCGGTTATCTCAGAACATTTCAGTACCTGGTCACAGAATGACGCCGTGTTAGGGGCAGTCAGAACCATGCCCGGATCGACGCCGGTGGGCTGGTAGTTCAACGAAGACAGACCAACGACGTTACCGGCACCATTCACGAGAGGCCCGCCTCTAAACATCGTTCCGACCGGTGCCGTATGCTGTAGTCCTGACGTGGACTGATCGAGAAGGACTCCGGGTGAAGCCGTCGCGGCTTGACCACCAAACCCGCTGATCGCAAACACGCTGGTGCCTACACTGGCAGCTTGTTCTTCGACGGTCGCTAACGGTAACGTTGGCAGGTCTTCGGCCACCATCACGATCGCCAAATCACTTTTAGCGTCCCATGACCACAGTTGAGCATTGATACGTTGGTCTCGTTTGGTCAGTGTTAAAGGTGGGCTTGGTTCGGTCGTTGACGCGGCGACTAGCGAATAGCTTGTAACCATAACGGTTCCTTGTTCGTGTTTGAGAACAGCAAACGCCGATCCAAGCACGGCCTTACCTTGTTCGTCTCGGGTCTCTAACGCCCACACCGATTCGCCGGCTGTCGCTGGCAAGTTAATTACACCATCAGCGTCGGAGACAATCCCTTCGATTGGTTGGAGTTCGGTACGAATATCTTCGACCGCGTCGACTCGTAGTTCGTCGATGGCGCCTGTGGCGTCTGAGAACTGCTGGTCAAATCCCTCAACGAATCGAGATACTTCACGTTCGTTTTCGGCGAGACGATTATCGTAGTAGGCGTAGAATCCGGCGCCGCTAAACGCCACACCCACGGCTGAGGCCAACAGCATAAAGGAAATGCCGATTACTGAGCGGGGAAGAATCCTATGCCGTAGCTTCGGTTTTCCAGGGTTTACGGCAATAAACCCGTTGCGTTCCCAGGCTCGTTCTTTCTGATGTTGTTTAAGCCGTTGTGTCGGCTTGATAAACGGGGCGACATCGACGTTGCCTTTCTTGTCCCGTCGAGTTTCCGACGCTAGTAGTAGCAGTTCATCCATCTTCTTCTTAACCGAGTTGCTCTCTTGAGCCAAGTTGATGAGGTTGGACTCGGTGTCGTCGGACGATTCATTGCCATCTACTGGCTCGTCCGATTCGACGACGTCGTCGCTTCGCTTTTTCGACTTGTTCGGTTTTGACGATTTCTTAGTTGAAGTGCTCATTGTTTGCTCCCTGATTGATTCAACGGTGTTGACTCGATGTATTTGCTTAGCTAGTCGGACGAAATGGTCAGTCAGTTATGGGTTCAGTACCCGATGTTGACGAAGATGATGAGGAAGAAGGCGGAGAAGTGGACGATGGGGGCACCGTGGTGGACGACTCCGGAGGTGGGGTCGTTGGTGGAGGCACTGTAGGTGGAGCCTCCGAACGAGGTACCGACGGGCGTCGGGATTCATTCCGGGAACATGACCTGCCGTCACAGTTAGCTGCCAGGCTTCCGATCGATCGTTGTTCACCGACTTCTGTTTCTTTGCGACGCAGAATCTCGACTAGTTTTTCGGACTGTTCAACTTCTTGAGGCGTGATCTCTGCCGGAACAGGAAATTCTGTGATCTCTGTTCCTTCGACTGCTTTAGACATGAAGTCGGCAAACGCTCGAGCCGGATGTGAACCTCCGGTGACCGCACCAACTCCGTTGACTCGTCGGAGCGAAGCTGGAGTGTCGGCGTGCCCCATCCAGACAGCAGTCGAGAATTCGGGTGTGTAGCCAACGAACCAGGCCGCTCTGTAAGCCTGCGCTGTACCCGTCTTGCCTGCCACTGGCCGCCCGATCGCTGCTGCCTTACCGGTACCTCCGGTGACTACGCCGGTTAGAACGTCTGTCATGTTGTCGGCTACCACAGGCTCCAACACTTTTGTGCCTTGCCGGTTGGTGTTGTCGATGATGACGTTGCCGTCGCTGTCGATCACTCGCCTGATACCGGTCGGCGCTAAACGAACCCCCCGATTTGAGAATGTTCCGAACGCGGACGCCATCTCAAGCGGCGACGTTTCAGCCGCACCCAAGGCCAGACTTGGACCATAGCTACGCTCAGGGTCCAGGCGTTCTAAACCTAGCTGTCGAGCGAGGTCGACCGTCTCGGATATACCGACGTCGACCAATAGTTGAGTGAAGACCGTATTGGTAGAGGCTACGGTGGCGCTGCGTAATGTCTGTGAGCCACCGCCGCCACCACTGTAGTTTTTGAGGAAACAGTTATCGCCGGTGCAGTTAGGTACACGCCACCGTGCCGGGGACTCATAGACGGTCTCGGGTGTTATACCCAGCGACATTGCTTTAGCCAGAACAATGGGTTTGAACGAACTTCCGGGCTGCATTCCGAGAGATCCGCCGACTGCGAGATTGACCTGGCTCTGTTTATAGTCTCGACCTCCGACCATCGCGACCACGTGACCGGTTCTCGGGTCGATCGACACGATCGACATATCGATTGGGTACTCGGTGTTTTCGAGCCGCTTGTTCGCTGCTTCTTTCGCCGCGAGTTGCAGATCTGGACGGATAGTCGTTTCGATAGTCAAACCGTCGTTGTAGACGGCTTCCTCACCTAAGAGTTCAACCAGCTCTTGTTCGATCCAGTCCACAAAGTACGGGTACTCTGATGCTCCTTTGGGCCTCGGTGGAACGATGACAAGATTCGTAGGGTCAGGGGATTCTTCGGGTTTGCCGAGCCAAATATTTCGGGCCATCTCAACTTTGTATTCCGAGTTGTTGATGTAGCCTTCTTCTTTCATCGCCCGAAGGACAAGGTCTCGACGGGCCTGGGCGGCTTCGACGTCGTTTCTTGGCGATAGACGGGTGGGGGCCTGAACGAGACCGGCGAGAAGCGCAGCTTGGGAAGTGTCGAGCTCTTCGACTTCTACCCCGAAGTACACTTTCGCTGCTCCGCCGATGCCGTAGGCTCCTGCCCCGAAGTAGGCGGTTTCCAAATATCCAAAGAGGATTTCTTCTTTGGTCATCATTTTTTCGATATCGGTCGCTAACAACGCTTCGCGAACTTTTCGTTCAACAGTTCGCTCGTTAGATAGGTACACGTTTTTGACGTACTGCTGGGTTAGCGTCGACCCACCCTGGGAAACACCTCCGGCGGCTGCGTTTGCTTGAGCGGCTCGACCAATCCCTTCTAGGTCGACGCCGTTGTGTTCGTAGAACCTGCGGTCTTCGATCGCGACAATAGCGTCTTTCATTACCTGCGGAATATCTTCGGGTTCTATACTTACCGTCTGATCAAAGCCACGAAATAGGCCAATTTGTTTGCCGTTGGCGTCGAGCACTGTCGACGCTTCGGCTACTATCTGTGGCCGCTCTTCGGGAAGTTCGCCTCCTGGTAGAGGGGCATGGAGTAACGTCGAGACGCTTACCCCGGCGGATACCGGTGGAGCGACTACACCGACGATTAGCACTATGGCTATCACCCGCGCAACGATTGTGGCTACGTTAAATAGACGATGAAGTAAAGCTCGCATTCTTTATCCCCCTGGTGGTGTGGTTGTCGCTGGTGCCGGACCGGGAACGCCTGGGGCGACGGGCGTTGTCGGTGATGGTGTAGTTGGTGGAGCCGTTGTCGGCGGCGGTGGAATGGCGACGCAGGGAGACAGCGTTACGTTCTCTAGCTGGTCGTCCATTTTGACTAGTATTCGAGCCGCTCCAATTCGATTGCAGCGTACTTTTACCGTGCTTTCCCCCCGTGCGTTTGTTAGTACTTGTGGGGATGAAAGTAACGACAGAGGAGATTGGGCAGTGACTTCAACGAGTTTGCCTGCCACCGGCTGGGTGGTGATATAGCCTTCGCTATCTACGGTGCGTTGTGTTACCGAAATGACGGCTGAGCCGGTCAAGCCTTGATAGATAGGGCCTCCGCTAAACACGTCTAGTTCGACTGAAGATTCTACTTCTCGCAGTTGGAGTTCAAGCGAGGTGCTGGATTCGTCCTCGACGTACAGGACTGCGGAGCTGTCCATCATGTATCGTCCTGGAACCCAGGCACGTATTCGATACCGTCCGCCTAGAACCTTTGAGATCGACCATCTTCCGTTCGATGTTGCTCGAATGTCTTGAGAGATCGAACCGTCGTTTGTGTGGCGTTCGATTCTGACGACTGCCCCTGAGATCGGTTCGGTTCCTGCAAGAACCGTTCCTCCGATGGTTGCTTCGCCACCTTTGAGTTCTACTTCTTCGACTTCTTGGTTCTCGTTATCGGCGAAGGCCAGCGAGATTGGGTTCTTAGCGGTGTCAGGTGCTTGATCTATGTGGAACGGTGATTCACCAATATCAGTTTTTTTGACCTCAAGGTCGACGCCTCGAAGGTTAATCGAAACTTGTTCCTGTTCGGCCTGGTACGAATCGAGGAGGAAACCTCGTTGGAGCCACATGAGCGTCAAGCTCAAAATAAGAAGAATTGCGAACCCGTACTTTAAGGGTTCGTAGGTAATCCCGTAACGAATTCGGGTGGCCAGCGACTGAGGGCTGAGCACAGAAATAGTGGTTGCTAAGCGTTGCACCTTGAGCCATCGGCTGATGGTGCAGAATCGTTTAGGCCTTTCGACCTATTTTTTGGAAAATTTCTACGGTGCAAACCAAAAGAAGCCGAAAACGCAAAAAGTTCCAGCCCGTAGGAGGAACTTTTCACTAAGTAGTTGTTCGAATTGTTAGGCGTCTACTTCGAGGAAAATACATTCCCCGGGGCATTCCTCTGCCGATTCGATAACACCTTCGAGTTGATCTTCGGTGATTCTGGCCATACCTTCAGCACCTGCTGGGTTGGCAACACCGTCAAACAGCTTTTCGCTGCCAAACTTTTCTGCGGACTCTTTTACGTAGTAGAGACCGTCATCCATACCAAAAAAAACGTCCGGTGCGATCTCGGCACAGAGGCCGTCACCAGTACAGAGATCTTGGTCAATCCAGACCTTCACCATATTTGCTCATCTCCTTACATCCGGGTCGAACTACTCCGGAATCTTATCGTTGTTTAGCCTATCGACACGAACCAGAAAATCGAGAGAAGTACATCCCATCTTCTCGTACCTTAATATATCCACCACTACATATGAAATCTTCTAACTACGACTTTGTTCTCTTAATTTACTTTCTAGGTGGATCGGCGACATGCTGGTTGTCACCCAAGGTTTGACCACCTGTACCACTTTTACTCCTTTCGGAACATCGAGATTAACCGGAGCGGTATCGTCATTACTCGGCAAAACCCCCAATGTTGCCTGAGCAGCTAAAACGACAATAGACGTAGTTGAAAGAATCCCGAAACGAGCTTTGTGGCCGAAGGCGCACTAGCGTTTCTAAATGTGAATATTTCGCCGAACCATCTTGAACAGTTCCCTCAGCTCTACGCGACTTCACAACGATTCAGTTCAGGCAAGCCTCGGACGTTCCAAATAACCGACGACGACAGCAGCGTTCTTTTCTGTCGGGCCCAGAATCGAGACGACCCAACGCTTTGCCTCTGGCGGTTTGATACAACAAGCGGGACAGAACACCTGCTGGTCAACCCACGCGACCTTCAACTCGAAGGTTCCGAACTGTCAGCCGCTGAACAACAACGCAGAGAACGCGCTCGAGAGTCCGGCGGCGGCATCGTTTCGTACCGGCTGTCATCAACTGGCCACGTGTGTTTTGTGCTCGGCCAAGCCCTGTACCTCCTCGACATACAAACCGAACAGCTACAAGAACTTCAAACAGAAACACCCGTCTTCGACCCTCGGTTCAGTCCAGACGGTTCACACATCGGATACGTACACGGAACCGACGTCCGAGTAGTGACACCTTCGCTACCCAAGTCTGATCGACTCGTTTTTCAAAGCCCGGCTGCCGATATTTCGATCGGGCGGGCCGACTTCATAGCGGCAGAAGAAATCGGAAGGTCTAGAGGATTCTGGTGGTCGCCGGACAGCCGGTTACTCATCGCCGCTGAGGTGAACGAGTCAGAAGTTCAGCAATGGTGGATTTCGCAACCGAGCCAGCCTGACGCTGCCCCTCGTCCACTACGATACCCGCCGGCTGGAGGCACAAACAGTACCACTAGGCTTTTAGTCGGCTCTGTGGAAACGCAGTCGACCGAAACGGTCACCGACCCAGTCGAGATGTCACCCTTCGAGTATCTCGTCAGCGTCAACTGGACCGACCATAACGGTCCACTAATTTCACGGCAATCCCGCGATCAGCGTGAGGTAACTATCAGTCGACTTGACGTTTCTACCGGCCAGATGATCGACCTTCGATCCGTCACCGACGATGCGTGGGTCGACATAGTTACCGGGGCGCCATGCGAAACTACTGCTGGTCTTCTAACGATCGAAAATCGACGCGTAACCAAAGACCCAGCGATATATGAAAACCAAGCGATATGTGAAAACCAAGCGATATATAAAGCCCTCTGTATAGACGGCGAGGCCATCACATCACCCGAGTTCGATATACGGTCTGTGTTGTCCATCAACGAATCTGATGAATCCAATCCGGTTGCCGTTGTCAGCATCTGGGCGCCTCCTAAAAGTCAGACCCTGGCGTTCGTCGATTTGGTCACCGGAACCGTTCGCCTGGTAGGCCCGAACTCTGGAATCAACTCCGGTGTCTTTTCGAAATCGACCTCCGTTATCACCGAAACCTCGTCGTCGCTGCCTGGCGCTACATCTACCATCAATCAAATCGTCGGCGGAACGCTACAACCGGTCCATACGATCAAAAACTTTCACCACACAGCGGGTTTCGAAATCAACCCGACCTGGATATCGATCGATGACGGGGCCATTGAGGTAGCGGTTTTCTTACCCGATGATCATGACGGCCAAAGCAGGCTTCCCGTTTTGATGGACCCGTACGGTGGGCCGCACGCCCGGCGAGTCGCCGACACCCATGATGGCCATCTCGTATCGCAATGGTTCGCTAACCACGGATACGCGGTTGTGGTCGCCGACGGTGTTGGAACTCCCGGTCGAGGCGTGCACCGGGAACATCAAGTTTGGGGTGACCTTGCCACACCGGTACTTAACGATCAGATACAGGCGCTTGATACCGTCGCCGACCGGTTTGGGTTTTTAGATTTAGACAAGGTAGCTATTCGGGGCTGGTCATTTGGCGGCTACCTGGCAGCGTTGGCCGTGCTAGCGAGACCCGACCGCTTCCATTGCGCTATCTCCGGCGCGCCGGTAACGAGCTGGCATCTGTACGACACCCACTACACCGAACGATATTTGGGGCACCCCGACACCTACCCCGAACACTATAAACAGACCGACCTTCTGCACCTCGCCGAGAACTTACCGCAAGATCACCCTCACCGGCCGTTGTTACTCATTCATGGCCTTGCCGACGACAATGTGGTCGCAGCCCACAGTTTGCAGTTAAGCACCGCACTTGTTGGGTCTGGTTATCCTCATCAAGTCTTGCCGTTATCTGGGGTGACTCACATGACTCCGCAGGCTGTGGTCGCCGAAAACCTTCTACGACTACAGCTTGACTTCCTGACGAAAGCGACACAAAGCTAAATGCCTATTTTGACGATTTCTATATGATTGACGACCTTGCGGTCCTATCCCCCACACTCGTATCGCTGGGATGGGATGACCGGTGTGAGGCGTGGGCCGACAAAATATCGGAAGCATCCGATTCGGAACTTACACGGGGCCGAATTGCACGAGTGAGCAGAGGGTTTTCCCTTGTGTTCACTGGCGGCGACGCGGTGTTAGTGAATTCAAGTTCGGAACGCTCCGACGCAAGCACGGCACCGGCAACCGGCGACTATGTGTTAATCGGGCCTGACGATGAGGACGCTCAAATTATTACCGCCATAGCGCCTCGACGGACAGCGTTGATTCGGCGCATGCCGGGACGTGTCCCCGAGCCGCAGATTCTGGCCGCCAACGTCGACCACGTTCTGGTGATGCATGGCCTCGATCGGGAACTCAACATGCGACGGATGGAACGCCAGCTTGTGGTGGCGTTCGACAGCGGAGCCACACCCGTTATTGTTCTGACAAAGTCGGACTACGAAGATGAGTTGGTTGAACCTTTCGAGCAAACAATCGAACGTTTAGGTCAAGCCGCCAATGGCGTCGAGATCATCACTACGTCAGCAAAATCTGGGGATGGTTTAGATCGCCTAGCCGAACTTTTTTCCGGGCACCGAACGTCGGTCATGCTCGGTCTATCGGGCATCGGAAAATCGACGTTAGTTAATGTGTTGTCTGACGGTGTGGTTCAGTTGACAAACGAAGTTCGGGTCACTGATCGAAGGGGACGCCATACAACAGTCACTCGAGACCTGATTCCGTTCCCAGGGGGCGGGATGATTATTGACACGCCAGGCATCCGTGAGATCGGATTGTGGCAAGCACATGCGGGGCTCGAAGCCGCATTTAGCGATTTGAGCGGCGGAGCGCACCATTGCCGTTTCGCCGACTGTCAACACAACAAAGAACCGAACTGTGGAGTGCAAGAAATTATCGCCGCAGGCCAAAGCACCCCAGAACGGCTCGAACATTGGATGTCGTTGCAGGCCGAACTAGCGGAACAAGATGAACAGCTCGAAGAGTTCATCCGCCGAAACGAATCCCGTCTACGAGCCCGGGCTGAAGACAAACAAAACAAGCAGCGCCCAAAGAAAACCAAACGCCGCGGCCGCAACGAATTCTAAAACCGGCTCACGTCTATAAAAACCTAGTCAACTGTTTTGAGCTTCTGAAACGGTTCGTTTAGGTTTCGGACCCGAGGCTCGAAAGTTGACGAACTTGTTTAGCAGATCAAACCAGAACGGTGCACCCATTGCAATCGCGGCGCCCGTCACCGCTATACCAAACAACCGGAACACCCAAGCTCCGGCATCTTGCGGAATCCGACTGTCGTCACCGATTGTTTGACCCTCAATTGGTTGCCCGTCGACGTCGACTGTTTGGTTATCCCAATTCCATGGCCAGTCAGGCCAACCCATCGGGATACCCAGATCTTCTGCTTCGTTGACTTTTGCGACCGCTTGATCGACGCAGCTGAACGGGTCATCGTCGGCGGGGACACAATCAGTTTCGTCGCCACCTTCGACGACGGCTTCGGCCGCTGACACTGCAGCGGCTCGGGTTACGTCATCGGTCCAAAGTGTTCCTGCCACGTTGAAGGTATCGACGTTTAGGACAAGGGCAAACAGAACACCCCAAACGAACAGCAACCATTTGGTTTGCCTGCTGTACCAGCCGGACATCCGGTCCATCGTATGTTCAAACCATTGCCGCAGTTTGACCGCTTCACCGTCAAGGTCTTCGAGGGCGCTTTGGGGAAACAGTGCAATAATGTCGTCGGCGGCTTGTTGATGTACGCGTTCTATTTCACTTCGAAGCTGGGTGGCCGTCAGCTGAGTGGCAGGCAACATGGCTTGTACCCGGGGTGGTAGAAGTTCGATAATTTCATCGAGGTCACCGTCGGCCTGCAGCTCGTCGAGTGCATGTTCGGTTTGTTTTGTGAGATTCCCTAAGACTTCTCGGAGCGCTTCGACAAAGATCTCCGACGGGATGTATGACGGATACTTATTACCGAAGGGTTTCTTACCTCCGGTAACCGCTAAGTTCCGAAGTCGTTGAGTTCGTAAGCTATGGGTGTAGTCGCTGAGGCTTTGCACCCAACTTGTTTGATAGATCTCATCGGCTAGATCTGTTCCTGCCACACGTTCGATGGTGGCCCGCAAATATTTAGACCGACGGCGAAGTAAACCTTCGGCTACTTCGTTGAATGCCGAGACCGCTACCGAGAGTAGGAGATATACGAGCAGTAAACCGATTACGACGTCGAGGACGGTGGACCCAAACATGTGGCTGCTTTCTCTAAACTTCTAACGGCAGCATCAACCTACTACAACAACCATCTGAACGCTAGGGTGCGCAGAGGGAAAGAAACAGAATTGTACGGAGTTGTATCAAACCGGGTTTGCTGGCCGTCTTCATATAGCGAGCATTATTGTGCCTCGCATATTGTCGATCGGTTAGAGGGGACCAAATGACACGTTCGAGGCTGCATACTTCTAAAGATCTGCTCCAGGCGTTAACCGACCCGGACTGTCACATCGGGATAGAACATCCGGTCAGCCATCATGGCCCATCGGTTCGCCGGTTTAGACACGCCGGACGAAACATAGAAATTGAGACGACGTACCGTATTACCGTCGACGGTGAACCTTTTGCCGACACGCTTCACGTCGATCCCGACGGTTCGGTTCATTATCATGGCCTCCCCCAGTACGGGACATTCTCAGCAGTCGAGCTAGTTAAAGCCATTGTCGACAAGTTTCGCGGCGGCGAAGTTCCACCAAAGCTGAATCACGACCGACACCCAAATGGACGCGACGTCTATGGTCATAGCACTCATGGCGAGGTTCACTGAGATGGGTGTTCGAGTAGATGTCGCCGAGAACCCAGATAACCGGGTCGCATACATCGAAGGCTGTGTCGAACTCAGCCAGACCATGTCTGGTTTAACGTCAACCGACGTCGACCGGATCTTGAGCCCTCAAATCCCCGGCTGGTCGATGCGGGGCGCCGAGGTTGAACTGTCCTGGTGGGACCTGTTTTCACTGTGGCACTACGCAACCATGCAAATTCCGACCGAGGGTCGTCGTAGCAACCGGGCCCACGGCGGGCCAGTGTTTCTACCGTGGCACCGACTTTATTTGATCCGGCTTGAAGAGGTGTTACAAACCGTTTTGGATGACCCCGACTTCGGTTTGCCGTATTGGGACTGGGCGAAAGACCGTCAGGTCGGTAACCCGATTTGGACCGTCCGACGACTCGGACGCAACCGCGGCCTGGTCGATACCGGAACTGCAGGACAGCTACGGGTCCGCCTTTCGGGACGTATGACGATGCAAGGGCGGTTTCTGGAAGCCCACGAGCCGCGACCTATCGAACGCGCTGCCGGGCTCGACCCGAACGCGGCTCGACTCCCCCGCATCCGAGACGTCGAGGCTTGTTTAGCTGAAGCGACCTACGACACCGCCAACTGGGATGCAACGTCGAGAGGTTTCCGAAATCATCTTGAGGGTTGGCAGCCGTTTGGGTTACATAATCTGGTTCACGTGTGGATGGGTGGCGATATGACTCCTGCAACCTCACCGAACGATCCGGCGTTTTATCTGAACCATTGCAATGTCGATCGTATCTGGCAAATGAGGATGGACTCGACCGATGGGTTGCCATATTCACCGACGGGTTCCGGCCCGGCGGGACACAATATTGATGACCCGTTGGTGGCGTTAATCGGAGCGTCGTTAACACCAGCCGAAGTGTTAGACCCTACTGGCTGGTACACCTACGATTTGCTTTGAGCCGGTAGCCGTCGTCTAATCAGCGGCACGCTCAGGCGCGTTTGAGGAAACCCACATCGCGTTGTTCGAAGTTTTGAAGTTCAGGGAACGCAGCATCCAAATGGCTGTCTTGTAAGCCCATCCATCTAGCCATAGTGGCCCCGTATTGGCAGACCGCTGTGGTTGGGATAAGGCGTCCGGCGAAACTTTCGCCTGTCTCGCCGGTGTCGTCTGGGTTGTTGTTCGTCGCATAGCTGGGGAATGTTCCGTAGAGGCCGCCTTTGACACTGCTACCGAAGACGAAAGAGTGACCGCCCCAGCCGTGGTCGGTGCCGTCGCCATTTAGGGTCAAGGTACGCCCGAAATCTGATGCGGTAAATGTCGTGACTGTATCGGCGACTCCGAGTTCGTCTATCGCCCGTTGAAACAAGGTTACCGCCGCGTCTAGTTCAGCTAACAACACGGGGAATCTTTCGGCTTGCTGGCCGTGGGTGTCCCAG
Source organism: Acidimicrobiales bacterium (assembly GCA_020630065.1). GTDB lineage: Bacteria > Actinomycetota > Acidimicrobiia > Acidimicrobiales > SZUA-35 > JAHDCC01. The sequence continues at coordinate 69,429 of JAHDCC010000011.1, read as the reverse complement.
CCGCTCATACGCACAAAAAACATTTGACGCGCCATGCCGAGGTCTTCTCGGTTCTTGATTAGCCTGGCGACGAGACGGAGCTGCATCCCTAACCGGTTGCCGTCGATGTCGGTCATAAGGTCTTCGGTGTTGTCAGGCGCCGTCGCCTCCTGTAGACGTTCGGTGGTCACGATCGAGCCGCTAATCAAATCAGCAACTTCGCGTTCGAAAACGTTCGATGACGAACCAGCAAGTTCGACTGAGCGGGCCAGCACGTTCGCTATTGAAGCCGTGCGGGGGTCGCTCGCCCGCAGTGTGGCGTCGTAGCCCAGCATTCGTTGAATTGGAACCGTTGGGGAAAGACGGGTGTAGGGGCCTTCCACCGCAGATTGCCAAATGTTCGAGCCGTTGAGGGAGAAAGCGGGCGTAATCTCTGCGCCTCTGCTCACCGCCGATGACACAAGACCGCCCCAACCTTGGGAGCTGGTCAGATCCGGCCGAGCGGTTTGCCATAGTTTCTGTTGAGCGTCGTGGGCAAACAACGACTGTGGAATAAATTTTTTCGCTAAGAAGTCAGCCTTGGTCATAGGCCGAGCGAGAGGCCCGACGTTTTGTACAACGGCTAGCCGGCCCTCGTTCGCTAGGTTTGCCAAACCAGCAACGCCAGGGTTGAATCCAAATTTTCCGTCATCAAACCCAAGAAGGTCTGATCCCGGGATGGCTAGGTTTCCTCGGGCCTTGCGGTATGCGTCATGCGATTTGCCCTGCTCTGAGTTTTCTATGGGGATAAAAATGTTCGCTGAATCGGCACCGCCTTCGAGGAAGATACAGACAAGGCTTCGAGAACCTTCCACCTCGACCGCTTCGATCGATTGGCTCGACGTTGCCGATCCAGTGTTAGTGTCTGACCCGGGTGAGTCTGGTTCTCCGGGGCCGGAAAAGAGTTTCGCTCCGCCCAGGGTCGCGCCAGCAAAACCGGCTAGGCCTGCACCGGCTGCGAACAAGAACTTCCGTCGGTCTATACCGTTTGTTTCCGATGGCGTCGAACCTTGTTCGGCTTCGCCGCTGCTCCCGGTTTGCTCAGTTTCATCGTTTGTACCACTCATGTCTGGTGTACTCATTTCTGGACGTAGTGGTAGGGCGAGTTGACGATGCAGTAGAGGGCTTCGACCACTCGAGTTCGTCGGCCGGCATCGTCTGTTGGGAGTGACTCGATTGAGTCGACGAGAGCGGTGGATATTTCGTCGGGTAGTTGACCGGCCAGCAACAACTTGTCTAAATGGTCGACGAGAACCTTCGCGTCGTCGGCCATAGCAATCTGTCGGTCGATCGTGATCGTGGTCTGAGTCTGTTGTGCCTCAGCCCGATCGTTTAGTTCTATCTGAGTGAACAACATGTTGTTGGTCGACGAGATGTTGACTTCTGAAAGGATCTGTTTTTCCGGTGCTACCAAATCGTTTTCGACGTCTAATGGATGGTCGGGCAGGAAGAAGTTAAATACCGACGGCGACGTCATCGGTGATTGGCCGATCACTTCAGCGATACGGTCAGATGTCTTTACTTTGGTGTGGTAAACGTTGTCGGCTTCGGGCCCCGGCACCGCGTCGAACGCCCGCCATAGTTGAGACAGGCGCAGCAGTGGTTCTTTGATTTTCCCGAACGTCTCGTCGTCGTTGTTTCGACTTTTTCTGGCTTCGTCGTCGAGGAGAACCGCTTTGATAACTGAACCCAAATCACCGCTAACCCCGGAGCCGTTATCATTAAACGTTTCGGCTACCCGTTGGATATAGGCGGGAGTGGGATTGCTGGTCACAAAACGTTTGATCAACGCTGTCGCGATAAACGGGGCGACGTTGGTGTGAGCAAAGATATTGTCTAACGCTGCTTCTAGGTCTTGGGCGGCGGACTGGCCTGCGGGCAAGGTCACTGCGTACAGTAGTGTCTTGGTCGATGTGTCGTGGAAGTCTTCGTTGGCGACCATCGGCACGGTTAGGTCGTGTTCCTGGTTGGAGTCCCACGCCCGGCTATCGGCGTGATCCCACCCGGTAAACACTTTTGCGAACTCTTCGACAGTGGTTTGGTCGTAATTTGGTTGCGGCTTCCCTTCTGCGTCGAGGCGGGTCTGCCCGTCGATGTCTAGCTCGTACAGGCCGATGGTAAACAGCTGCAGGATCTCGCGGGCGAAATTTTCGTCTGGCCGTATGTTGCGTGACGGGTCGGCTTTCTCGTTTCGAACCATACTGAGGTAGACGCCCATGACCGGGTGCAGGGTTACTTGCTGTAGCAGTTCGCGAAAGTTCCCGAAAGCTTCGGTAGCGAGCATGTCGTAGAAGTCGCACATCCCGTACTGCGAGTTCGACAGAATGTAGTCGATGTCGGAGACAACAAAAATTTCGCTTAGCGCAAAAGCCATCCGTTGGCGAAGCTGGTCGCTTCCCGTGATAGCGTTTTGCCACCAAATGTGATGTCGGGTAGTTCGCAAGCTGCCGTTCGAATTGGCTCGAACATATGGAGCGGTAAAGGAACCGGTTTCGGCGATTTGTTGATCTATCCAAGTCTCATAGGTGCCTGCTTCTTGCAGGCCGACGATAGCCGCTTCGGTAGCACCAAACGTGGCCTGGTTAAGAAACCGGACCGCCTCAGCTCTAGAAATCATCTACTGTCGCCCATCGTTCGCAAAATGCCAGTTTACTCGGCCGAGAGCCAGCCCCATGGAACCGGCAGGCTCAACCTCGCACGACTCACAAATCAGTTGATGTTTAGAGGCCGTGCCCAGATTTGGTCTAGTGATCATCGAATAACGTCTTCACAGTACGGACCTTGCCCATATAGTGACAATTCAGCACTCCGATCAACTATTCCATGGACATTACTATCTACCCGACGTTCGTTGTCTACACCGTTTTCATGTGGAGCCCTGCCAGTCCACGCCGTATCGATCGAGGTCGGAACTTTTAACCGAGAAGGCGGCCCTGAGCTTTCGGGGATTTGTTGACCGTTTGGTTTCCAGATTTGCAGTGTCCGGTCTGGGGCAACACTACCTGTTGCTTTGAGTTTGATCCGCCATTTCCCTTCGTGGACCCGATGGTGATGGGTCGTGCAGAGGGGTACGAGGTTGTCGAGGTTGGTGCTTCCGCCGTTGTTCCATTCGTTGATGTGGTGGAGTTGGCACCAGCTCAGCGGCCGGTCACAGTTTTTCCAGGCGCAGGTTGAGTAGATGGCCCGCATGGCGGCCCATTGGGCGTCGGTGGCGGTTCGGTATTTCCGCCCGACGTCGATTGGCACTCCCCGCTGGTCGAGAACAACTTTTTGAAGCGTCGAGTCGCAACATAGTCGGGCGACGGTTTCGGGTGGCAGGTCGTGCCCGTTCCCGGTTTGACGGATCGATTCTTCGTGCCCGCCTTCGACCAGTGTTTTGTGGTCAACTACGACGGTTATGTGCGGCACGTTCGCCGATCGTTTCGGCGAGGTGCAGACTAGTTCTGCCAAAGCGGCCGCAGCAAGCGCAGCGTCTTTGGCTACCGACTCACGAGAGTTGGTGGGTTTGCCTGAAGCGGCGAGGGTGTTGACGTGCTGGTCGACGGCTGTTGTTAACGCTTCGTATCGTTCGGGGTCGAGCTGGCCGGAGAATTTACCCATCCCGGTTTTGTGGTCGAACCAGTGACGAAATTCTGATGCTTGTCGTTTCTGCACTGCGTCTTTCAGGCCGTGGTCTTGCCGTACCCGGTTAACCTCGTCTTTGACGGCTTTGTCGAACCGGTCCGCCGACATGACCTTTGCTTTAACAACTAGCCGCGATTCGTCGATCTTCGATCGTTCGCCGCTGGTTAGTCTGTTTAGGCCCCGGGCGAGTGAATCGATATGGTCTCGGCCAACATCGCCCGAACCAACGGCTTCAGACAACCCCGCTATGCCAGCCACTACACGAGATCGTGTGGCTTGTCGCCGAGCTGTTCCTGGACGTAGTTGCCCGCTGTTTGCAAGTAGTTCGTCGGCAGGGGCTGAACAGCCTCGGACAGCGAGCCGATCGGCTTCGGCCCCCACTTTAAAGTCGAGTGCATCAAGCGCTCCTCGAAGTTGTCGAGTTAGCCCTAAGACCTGTTGTAGCGAAGATTCGTCTAGCCCCACCACGGAAACGGAGTTAAAGGCATCTACTAATGCGGAAACACTTCCAGCGTCGGCGACACCTTTATCAAGGGCAGACGCAGCACAACGGCTACTAAACCCTGAATCCAAAACTGGAGCGACTACGACCACAACTACGAACCCTCAAACAAAACTGACAACAAAGTGTCGAACAAACAAGAGGGGCGTCAGCCACCGAACATCGCAGGCGTGAACCCACGAACACACCAATAACCGTATCGAACATACGTTCGACCTCCAACCTCGGAGTGCATGAAATTTTCTCCGAATGCGAGAACGAAGCCCACCTATACAAACCTTGACTAGTTGCGTTGACTTCTCGCCGCGCAATTCTCTTGTTGGCCGCTAACGCGACCTTTGATCTTGGCTCGATGGTTGGGACGACAGGGCCACTTACGTATGGAAACCGCAGACGTAAACCGGTCACGTGGCGTCCGACCATCGAGGGGAAACCCTCTCTGTTGAATCACTAGACGGCAGCGACAGTTTCTCGGCTTCGGCTTCGGCCTCAGCTTCGGTGCCCGGCGTTAGCTGACTACGATCACCGGTTTGATGGATGACGTGGACCAGCTCATGAGCGAGAAGGGCGAGACCTTCGATCGTTTCTGGACGGAAACTACCCGTTCGGAAATAAATAACATCTCCGATGGTGACAGCAGATTTACCGTACCTGACAACCCGCCGGTTAGCGGATGGCCCGACCTTAATTCGGGCATGGTCCACCGGCTGACCAAACCGCTGTTCAAAAGTGTTAGCAAGACCAGCGGGCAAACGCAGCTCTGCATCGCGACCACCATAAGCATCCCCAGACATGAACGCTGCCGTACCGGCGTTGCCGAAACGTTGCTGCATTTCCTGTGGCGACATGCCCTGCATCGTCGGACCACCCGCACGCACCTTCTCAGGCGCGGCCGGTTGCGGCGCCGCGGGCGCCTTATCCGAAGAAGTCTTCGTCGCAACAGCAGACTCGGCCACAGGAATTATCTACAACAACCCGACCAACAACGGACCGCTACTCGGCTGGTTCAACCGGAGGCGGCGTCGAGGTAGCCGGAGCAGCAGCCGGGGTAGCCGGAGGCGTAGACGGCGGCATCAACGTGCGTTCCATCTGTTCCATCCGGGCCCCGAACTCAGCCAACTTCTTCGTCACATCACAAACACACTGCGTCGGACGCACAAACTGGCGGCGAGACAAATCAACCGACTCGATCCCTTCCGGTTTCAACTTCACACAACCCAACATCACCCACGACTCAGCCGCCGCGTCAGGCGTCAACCGTTTCGTTAAACAATCACACAACTCGGCCAACACCGAATCGGTAGTCGACGCCTCCGGGGTAGGCTCGACCGCTGGAGGTTTGCCCTCAACCGGTTCAGGCGTCGGAGGAATCTCACACAGCCCGCGCTGCGGCAAATCTTCAACCGCGAACGCTTTAACCAAAATATGGTTCCGGGTACGAGAACACTCAAACTGTGGTTCGGTGGTCTTACACTCGGCTGCGTCACGCGGAGCCTCATCCGACGTCACCCTCCGCACCAAAATGCAAACCTCGGTCGGGGCTTCGGACTCAGGGATACACGGATCAGGTGTTAGGTTCAACTTGATCGGTCGACACAACTCAAGCGGGAAACCGTGAGCGTCGACGGCCATCCCCGCCTCAACACAAAGCTCAAAGGTGTCCCGGGTGCCTTCCTTATCGTCAGGTTTGAGACCCAAACCGGCCATAACCCCACACCCAAAATAGGTGCGCATCACGGTTTGGAGCATCGACGTCGGATAGTCGGTGGCGGCCTGCAAATCTTCGGCCGTCACCACCATCCCGTCAATAAATTTCACGCTCTCTAACGTCGTAGCCTGAAGCTTTTCGGGCAAGTTATCTGTGTCAGACCGTCAGCTCCGAGATGTCGCCGGCATGATCGAGGTAGTTGACAAAAAGGTCGACGTTCGCCATCTCATGCGCTGGGCCGAAGAGCCAGGTGTTGAAAGGACCCTCGCTACGGTGTTCGAGCAGTTCGACAAACCTAAATCTGACCGTAGTACTTCTGTAGCAGCCCTCACCGACAGCTCTGTCAAGAACCGTGGGTGTTGGATCAGGGCTGAACGGTTATAGGAATACGTGTTAGTCGCTAACTAGGCGGGATTGCCTTTTTGCCGGTCGAATTCGCCTTCGGCGATCCAGGCTGGGGTGACTTCTGAGTCGTGTGCTGGCCACTGGCGGGTCCTGTGTGCGTGTGACATTGCGGCGACAACGTGTAACGCTAGCCCGTAACCTAAATTGGCTAGGTTGTCTTTGACCCACCAAAAATCGTAGTACTGCTCAGCGGCGTCTCGACATGCGATTCGGTAGTTGTCGTAGTTGTTGTCGAGCACAGCCTGGTAGATCCGCAACGGAGGAATCAGTGTTTGACAACAATACGGTCCGGCTTCCGGGTCACGTCGCACGAACAGTTCAATATTCTCTATATCCTGAGCGATGGTGGTTGTTTCAGCCGATTCGGAACGAAGAAGGCCAGCTCGTTGAGCCGGAATCTGTCCAAAGCTGGACCAATCGGTCGACCGAAAGATGTGCGCTTCTTCCGCAGCGTTTAAGATGACGCAAAGGTCGCCGAACACTCGAGGCAGTCCAGACCCTATCGATTCGGATCGTAGGCGTCTGTTATCAACACCAAAGTCGATGGTTTGGCCGTACAGCAGAAGTTGATAGTCGATTCCTCCGAAACCAGAAAAATACGCAGCGGTGATTCGTAACGCGTTATCGAGAAATTCGATCACCGTACCTTTTGGCAATCCAACCCCATCGGATTTGGAAGCCATAGACAAATACCGTCCGGCCCTACTATCCATCGACCGAGGGTTTGATACAAACACCCCGCACCTCGATTTATGTTTAGCCTCGTTTTTACCTAACCGTTCAGCATTTCGGTCAACGCGTCGAACCCACGACTTTGCCGGTCGGAGCGGCACAAAACGTTCGTCTACCTGTCCTGACATTACGCCCTCCTCTTCCTAGATATCTTGCCTCGATTTTTTGATGGTGACGACCCCAGCCCCGGCAGGCCGTTCCCCACCTGGGCCTCGTTCACCCTTGTTCGTACCAGTCTTAGTCGACGCCACATAAGAACTAAACTTATTGTCGTCCATGTCCTCTATCATCTTCTCACTGGTGTCTTGCATTTCTTCGGCCCGAGCATCGTTGGTTTCCTCTTCAGCCTTTTCACCCAATATTTCGGCTGTGCGTCGGTTGTACCGAGGGTGGGTCTGTTCAACATCATCCTCATCAACTTTGGCGCTGCCACGAGCGGCGTTGTTTGCCTTATTCTCAACGGACGCAGATGTTCCGTCACCCATCTCGTAGGAGGCATCGAACTCTTTTTGTTTGCCTTTGCCCGGCGTCGTCGGGTCTTTCCATTCTGCCTCGGGGTCGAGGTGTTCCATTGCCCTCCGACTCGCTACTTCACTCATCTCTTCATTAGCGTTGTTGTGAATGTTACTCACCGCCACGTACCGCTCGTCACCTTTGTCGAAGCCTTGTTTGTTTTCCATTTTTCTTTTCAGAGCCTCAGCCCGCACTGCCTTATTTTCTGCGTTCTGGTAGTCGGGGTCATCAAACACACCAGTGGCTTGTGGACTGACCTGGATCTCATGCTCGCCGTTAGGCCCTTCCTCAGAAACCGTCTCGCCGATCACGAACTCTGACTCAAACATTTGAGCCGGGATTGTACCCCTTTCGTGCACAAAATCTAGCGACTCAGGATTGTAGAACCATTGACCTCCGTCCCGAGATTCAATGCGGGCACCAAGGTATTCTTCTACTTCCTCGATATTCAGCTCTGCCCGGTTGGCATAAACCTCGATCGTCCAGAGCCCACTACGAACAGACTTATCCTTGCCCGGGCTGGCCACGTATCGGAATACCCAAGTACCATTTTCTAACGACAGGACAAGGTCCGTCAAGACAGAATGCTCGGCCTTGACTCGGTCCTTGATTTGCTGCGCTTCTTTGAACCCAATAACTGGGCCGAGCCGTTCCACCTCCTCATCAATCGCCGCCAACGCGGCCGCAACTTTGGCTTCTTTTTCAGGGTCGTCGTAGTCTGGTTCTTCGTCTTTCGCCGCTTCAGCTTCGCGTTTGGCTTTGCGTTCCTTGCCGCCCGGTAGCAGGTCACCGATCTTTTGGGCTAGTTTGACCGCTTTGGCGATAATCCAATCGACCACAGCGTCGACCTTGTCACGGATCTTCTCGACAATTTCACGAATCTTGTCGGTAATGCCACCCAACCCAAGCAGCGACGCCAAGAAACTGATCGCCACCGGCAACAGGCGAGCCAACACGTTCTCGACCGCCTTTGACATGCCCTCAACGTTGCCAGCTACGATCTCGCCGATAGCCCCAATAATCGTGTTGACGAGTGCCATGATCTGCTGACCCCGTTCGATGAAGAACATGACGATGTCATAGATCGCCTTAACCGCTTTGAAGAATGCGGAGGCCGGGTTCATCAAACTGATCAACCAGGTGATACCGGCGATGATGATCTTCTCGATCACAAAGCCGCGGATCTCGCCCATGATCATTTCTTTGACATCACCCATCTGTTCAACAAACATCTGCCAAACGCCGGCCGGACCTTCAGTCGCTAACACGATGAATATCTCGGCGGTCTGTTCCAACCGGCCAACGACCTTTTCGCCTAGAAGTTTCACCGCTTTTTCGCGGATGATTCCGTAGGTGACCCCAAGGATGCCGAAGATCAGCTGGAAGATACCTTTCAGATCGAACGAGGTCGGTAATTCGAGACCCGCTGATTGCAACGAGCCGACCAGCCAGCCCATCAAGCCACCCTTAAGGTGCTCAACGATGTTGTCTTTGAAGAGGTTTAGCCCGCCGACAATACCGGCGATCAGATTTTTCAAGAACGCTATCGGATCGGCGATAATCGCCTTTACGACCTCACCGGCCTCACCCAGAATGCTGAGCAGCAAGTCTTTGAACTCGAGGATCTTCTTCGCTAACCCAACAGTCTGTTCATAAATACGGTCCCAGATGCTCATATTTTCGAGCCTGAGCCGCTCCTCCATTGCCGCTACTCGTTCCTGCGACGCCTGATACTGGGCAACTAACGTTTCGATAAGCCCCGACTTGCGGGACTCGATCGACGATTCCATTTCATCGAAATCGGCCGCAACCGAATCTTGCGCCTCAACCCCGAATTGTTTGACACTTTCATCGAGGCCTTCAACAAAATCGTCGACCTCCTTTTTACCCTTAGCAACCCGCCTCTCAGCCCGCTTAAGTGCAGCATTGACAATGCGCACTACGGCGGTTATGGCGGTATCAACCTTGGCTTCGTAAGCTTCCCGGCCTTTCCTAAACGCCCGGTCAGTGTCCTCACCTATACGGAACGCACCGAAGAAGTTGACGCCGCCGAGGTTATCGTCAAAGCTCTTTTCGTAGGCTTTTTCTGCGTCGGCCAGACCTATCTCAAACCTGGTCGAGGCTTGATCTTCCATCTTGTCGAGAATCTTCTCAACATCTTCCTGCGTGTCGTCTTTGACCTTGACGATTTTGTTGGTAATACGACGCCGCTCACGCTCATCTTCCGACTTGGTCGAATCTTGAGTATCGACGACATCACCGATCTCGTTGGTACGAGAAGAGTGAAAACCAGTCAGACCTCCAGCCATCGTTTTGCTCGCCTTGCTACCAGCCGATTCTCTTGTGCCCGCCTCCGATTCTCGGAATGCCTCAGCACCCGACTGGGCACGGTTGGCCGCTTCTTCCTTAGTCCCGAGTGTTTCGTTAAACTCCGGTTCGTTACCTTTCGCTAGTTGCTCATCGGTTATTTCGTTCTCGGCCATCACTTGATCAGTGCTGGCTGAGTGATCCGAATAGTCGAGTTTTGAATCCGAAATCGGAGGGGGAACAACAGAATCGGAAGCTACCGGGGCCGGAGCGTCACCAACATTTTCGGTTGCCAGCTCTACTTCTTCCGGAGCGTCTTGATCTTCGGGTTTAGCCTCAGCTTCGACAGACGTTGCCTCTTCAAGCGGAGCGGCCTCGGCCGTTGCGTCAGCTAGCGGACCGGTCTTGTTCCCTTCGGAATCAACACCACCCCGCAGCGTTGCCGAAGCATCCGAGCCACCCTTCTCTATGGTCGCCTTTGCCTCATCTTCATTCTCGGGGATCGGAACAGCAGCCAAGAGCGCCGCACGTAACTCAGCCTCGAAGCCGTCGCCAGCAGACCGTTTGATCTCTTTCGTCTCGACCTTATCGATCTCGGTCACCGTCTTGGAAGCAGCTCCACGTTTCTGCTCGACCGGAGCCTCTATCGCAGCGTCTTGAGCCGCATCCACAGGGACTGAGGCTTCGGGATGACGCTTCGATGTTCGGGCTCGATCAGCTACCCCTTCGCGTGCTGGAGCTATCGCTTCAAACGGCGACAACACAACTTCCTGCTCCGCTATCGCCTGGGCCGTACCGGCGTTGCCGAAACGTTGCTGCATTTCCTGTGGCGACATGCCCTGCATCGTCGGACCACCCGCACGCACCTTCTCAGGCGCGGCCGGTTGCGGCGCCGCGGGCGCCTTATCCGAAGAAGTCTTCGTCGCAACAGCAGACTCGGCCACAGGAATTATCTACAACAACCCGACCAACAACGGACCGCTACTCGGCTGGTTCAACCGGAGGCGGCGTCGAGGTAGCCGGAGCAGCAGCCGGGGTAGCCGGAGGCGTAGACGGCGGCATCAACGTGCGTTCCATCTGTTCCATCCGGGCCCCGAACTCAGCCAACTTCTTCGTCACATCACAAACACACTGCGTCGGACGCACAAACTGGCGGCGAGACAAATCAACCGACTCGATCCCTTCCGGTTTCAACTTCACACAACCCAACATCACCCACGACTCAGCCGCCGCGTCAGGCGTCAACCGTTTCGTTAAACAATCACACAACTCGGCCAACACCGAATCGGTAGTCGACGCCTCCGGGGTAGGCTCGACCGCTGGAGGTTTGCCCTCAACCGGTTCAGGCGTCGGAGGAATCTCACACAGCCCGCGCTGCGGCAAATCTTCAACCGCGAACGCTTTAACCAAAATATGGTTCCGGGTACGAGAACACTCAAACTGTGGTTCGGTGGTCTTACACTCGGCTGCGTCACGCGGAGCCTCATCCGACGTCACCCTCCGCACCAAAATGCAAACCTCGGTCGGGGCTTCGGACTCAGGGATACACGGATCAGGTGTTAGGTTCAACTTGATCGGTCGACACAACTCAAGCGGGAAACCGTGAGCGTCGACGGCCATCCCCGCCTCAACACAAAGCTCAAAGGTGTCCCGGGTGCCTTCCTTATCGTCAGGTTTGAGACCCAAACCGGCCATAACCCCACACCCAAAATAGGTGCGCATCACGGTTTGGAGCATCGACGTCGGATAGTCGGTGGCGGCCTGCAAATCTTCGGCCGTCACCACCATCCCGTCAATAAATTTCACGCTCTCTAACGTCGTAGCCTGAAGCTTTTCGGGCAAGTTGTAGTCGGTTTTGGTTTTAGTCGAACTCATGGATCTCTCGCTCTCGTTCTTGGTTTTTCGTGGTCGTACGATTAGGTGGGACAGATTTATTTGGTCTTGTCAGATTCGTCTGGTTTCACTGACGCCTCAGAGGAAGTGGACGGAGCGTCGCCGTCAGACGGCGTCACCGTTTCGGATTCGCTTTCGGGCACATACGTTGAGGGATCAGGTTCGTAGTAGTCGTGATGGTGGTCCTGTGCAGCTACCTGGAACACCGACAAGAAATCACCTCCCGGACGGTCCTGACATTTCGTGTGCGGGTCGACGTCGACCGGGCGGGCGTCAACCATATGGCCACATTCGTCACGAAGCAGCTGCCCGCGTACCGTCAACTCAAACCGGAACCCATGCTTTAACGTCGACTGTCTACCGGTGACTTCAGCTTCGATCCAATCGTGATCGGGAATCAGTTGCACAACACTGCCATGGCCTTCAAACACTTCGTGAACTCGCAGCTCGGCCATCGGAATTTCTTGCCGCATCCAATAGTCGGTTCTCGACTCCTGGTACACGATGTTGACAAAGATGCTGCTCGGATGAATCGTGTCGATCTTGACCGGTTTCGTGAACTGGACACTGAAACCCGAATCAACATCTTCCCGGCTATGAACCCGGTCAGCGAAGTCATCCCACGGAACAGCCGTCGACCAATCTGTCGTCCAATGATTCCACGACACTGAGTTAATGCGGGCCTGTTCGACATCGCAACAGTTCAACAGCTCATACAGCAACGGCGACCGGTACACATACGGTCGAACATTGCATATCTCGGGGCGGGTATCGCAGAAACCCCAAACCGGGTCGCATTCAGGGTCATAGTCCGAATCCGACTGTTTCGTCCGGTCGCACACATCCAACGCCATCAACGGAATGGACACGTCAACGTCGGGGTCGAAACACCAGTCAGACGATGAAGCCTTCATCAACAAACCCGGCTCGTCAGAAATGGTTTGTACGTCGTCGGCTGGTGGAAGATAGATCTGCTCCGATCCTGAAATAGCTCCGGTCCGTTGACACAGATAGTCCTCATGCGAAATACAGTCAGAGTGAGGATGTGTTGGGCAGTCCCTGTCTACGGCATCCCAACCAGGCGTCAACGAAAAAACGACTCCCTGGTCGAGCCAGGTGGGCTGATCCTTGCCACAAGGATCATACATTTTTGGCGGATGCTGACGTTCGGCGTAATGCACCCGAAGCGTGTACCGGCCTTCATGTTCTGGGTCTGGGGTGACCGTATCGTCCACCCCGATCGGGCCTCCCGGCCAATACAGCATTCGACCGTGCCGGTCGAAACCCAACCCAGCCGACACCTCGACACAACCGTCAACCATTTTGACGTTGCCGGCCGCATCGGCGGTTACCCCGAATCCGTAAACCACACCAAACCCGTGCAAAGCTTTGTTGGTTAAACGTTGCCGGTTCAGCTCGTCTGAGTTCATGGCGTTCAGCTGGTCGGCGGTCAACAGTTGCCGGGGTTCGAACTGAGGTCGCCGTGACCAGGCTTGTGGTTTCTCTACAGGTTTCTTAAACATCGTGTACTCCTTGGTTTCTCAGTTCCGTTCGTAAAGGTGTTTCGTTTTCCATCAGCTCAGATAGTTCCGTTGATCGCCGGGGCCCGGCCGATCCAATACGGCGGGGACCTCATCTGGGTCAGGTAGCTGCCATGTTCCAGCTCGGGTTGTTCCACCCAAACGCCAGTGACCACTCCACGACAGACGAGAAGCGTCATCGTCGCCGCTGCCAGGTGAGTCGTCAGCCAACCGCAAATCGGTGTCGAGGGTCGCCGACCTAGTGGCCGGGTCAGTTTCGGTGTAATTGACCGACACTCGACAATGGGCGGGGACAAACACCGCCAACAGCCGATCAATAATCGGGGCCAGGGTTGCGGCGTCGCCCGCCGACACGTCGAGGGTTATCGACACCCGGCCAGCCGTTTGGCTAAGCACAAGCCCCGGGTCGGCACAAACCGGACCTAGCGGCGCCCGACCCAACGTCGCTACCCCCGGCCGGAACGGTGCAGGCTGTTGAGCGCGCAACACGGTGCCGCTACCCAACCTGGCGGGCACCGATCCACCGTCGAGCGGTTCACAATCGGGACCCAACGCAGGCAACACCCATCCGGCTGGTGCAGCACCTCCGTCTTCGACATCGGCCCGACCATCAGTCAAAATATCGAGCAGAGTTCTGAGCGCACCTACCGTCCCGCGCCGTTGTAACAGTTCCGGCGCAGCCCCTAAAAGTGAGCGGCGTTTAACCGGGTCGAGATCACCCAACCGGGGAAACCCGAGCCAACTCAACAAATAGTCGGTCCAGTCGTCGGGGGCCGTCGCCGGGTCGATCCTGGTCGGCAATGCTGCTATTGCGGCGTCTAGCTGATCAAACACAACTTCGAACGGAGCTAACACCTGCCGCATGTCGGCTTCGCCGCTGCCGCCGTCACGGTAAATGGCTGGCAAGAAATCGATGTAGGAATCGTTGCCGTGAAGTATTTGCAGCGACTTCAACGAAGGAACGTTTCTGCCGACCGGCACCATGATTCGGAGCCGCATCCACAAAAACTGGCCGTCGGCTTCGTCGAGCTGGACCGGTAGCAGCACTGGGTTGTCGTCCGACGACGGCGAACCCGAACATCTAATCGTTCGTTCACTGTCGTCTGGCCAGTCGACACCGTCGGGACCCAACGACTGCAACGTTATAAGTCGACTAAGCGGGGACGAACCGGGGGCATCAAACACCTCGTCGATGTTGGCGGCGAGCGTAGCGTCATCGGAAGATACCCAGTCGATTTCGATCGTCGCCCCAACAGGAATCAACGCAGTTAACTCGGCCCGGTTCCAGCCTTTACCAGCCACCGACCTGGTCAGCGTCGGCGTAATGTAGGTGAACGTTGCTGGCCTGGCCCGTTCGCATTCAACTACCGCAGCCAACCCGGAAGAACCGACCACGGTCGGGGTAGGCCCTGGAGCCACGTCGACGACGGCCCCTAACGCGGCTGGCACTTCCAAATATTCACGCCCCGTAAGTAAACCGTCGATGTCGAAGCTGTCGAGGACTACCAAACCTTCGACCGCGGGAACGTAACTGAGGGAAACAAATCCTCGATCACCGTCGGCGGCTAACCCAACGGGAATACCGGCGAACCTCACTGGGAGTTCGGTCGTTTCGCAGCCGTCATCAACCTCGACGTGTAGAAGCGAAGCCGTGCCAGACTCGCAGGTGAGAAGAACGACAACCGAAGACCCTTCAGCGGTCGCCACTACCGAAACCGAAGCCGGAACGTCATGGGTGAGAACAATCGGCTCGACACACTCTCGCCCCCACCGGTCGATACGACGCAGCGTTACACAAGGCGTTTGATGTTTGTTTGCGGTCACCAGCCAAAGACCATCCCGGTAGTCGGAGGTGATTGCACCGATAGCGTCACCCGAAGGCGATTCCACCAACCCCAAAAACCCGAACGTGTGGGCGTCGTGGCGTTCAAGACCGTAATCGGTACCTAACCAAATGACGTCGCGACCTAAAACCATGTCCACGACCGGGCTGGTTCCCCCGCCGTCGAGTCGCCCCAACTCGCCTATCCCGACCTCGTAGAAACGGTACCAAGCCCGCGACGTCGACGACATCACGTTTAGACGGCCACAAACGTCGACCGCAGCCAGCAACCCGCAGTTGTCGCCCTCGGCGATCGGGGTGGTGTCGACCAACTCTAGACAACGGTGGGGTCGAACCTGCGAGCCGGAATCGGTGAACGTAACATCGTGTGCGCCCGCCTGCCATTGGGCCACGGTGGTAAACCTAAAAGCTTCATCTTCAGAACAGTTCACAACCGTTTCCCTCCTTGCCCCGCAACCACAACGGTGGCGGTCACCTGAACGTCGCCGGCGACAGCCAAACCGTGCCGTTTCAGCTCGACAGTCTCGCCACCAACTTTTTGACCCGACCGGGCCAGTCCACAGTCGGAAACAAACATGACGCCGTCTGTTTCGGCGGCCACCGTTTTTAACTCTTCGATCGTCACTACCCGACCGAGTGTCCATGGAGAAACCCCGCCGCCCTGATCTAAAACTGCTAGCCGTTGACGAAGGTTGGATTCCACTTCGGCTTCAACTCGATCCAACATGTAGCCTGGCTCGACTGTCACCGTCACCTCAACATCGATCACAACAACCTGGGGTGCGACTACGACGAGCCGCTCTCCTAAGACCCGAGCCGAGTCAAGTGCGTCGTCGACCGCCTGCAAATATTGGGACGGAACCGGTCGCGTTTCGTGGCCTACCGCACGCTCGGGAAAAACCATCAACGCCCGGGTGCCAGCAACCTTACCGTCGGGTACAGCCGGGTCGTAGTTAGGAATAACTTCGGCTCGACCTACCCCGAACCCAGGCAACAACAGCGCGGCGGCAACCACATCGGTGTTAGACAAAAGGTTGTCTCGTTCGGTGGCGGTTCCTCGGGCTTTCGCCACCACATCATCTACTGTCGACGGGTTGGCGCCACCGCTGAAACCGCTACAGTTTCGGCCCGTCCAGCCGGCGACGCCGTCGAGCGTCCAAGAAACGTCGGTGCGAAGATTTCCGGCGACACCGGCGGTCCGTTGTGTGGGCCCGATAGCTAGCTGCGAACCTTTAGGTGGGCGGGCACCATTGACCCCGTTGCCAAACGTTGCCCCATTTGGACCCAGCACATAGTGTGTGTCGTCGGGACCTGAAGTACAAAAATCTGGGCGGGCCGTCCACTGTTGATCATCAATCATGATCACCGGCTCAGCTACAAGACCGACCCGATCGAAACTAACGGTTTGGTTCACCAGGCCGGTCCCCTGCCCCAAACTTCGTTCCGGTTCTTCCCTGATCTGAATTACCGGCAACGTGTTGACGGCAACGGAACGAACCGAAACATCAAGCGGAAAGAACCCGTCGTCGAAACGAAGACGCAGCGTCGAAGGTTCAGTCGAGCCACAGGCTGAAGGTATGTCGAGGCCTACGGTCCCCGTCGACGTCAATGCGGAGGTGTCGTCGAACAATACCGGCACCTCAACCCATGCGCCGCCGCCTATCCGATAGTCGAAACGCAGCGGACCCCACGGGGCAGATGACGTGTTCGATTCCACTCCTCCCGATATGTCAAAACCTACCGATACCGGGCCACCCAGATCGGCGACAAGCGGACGATCAAACGTAAGCACCACCATCGAATCAGAACCAGCAGCGATCGTGGTAGCTAAACCACTCCGACGTATCGGGAGCTGGATTTCGCTGCCGCCACAAACAATAGACGTTGTAGTCTGCTCAGCGTCGCTGAGAAGCACATCGCGCATCAATACAAACCCGACGTCGGGTGCAACATTTGGCAACAGAGCTTTACCGGCCGATAGGAGCAGAGGGACCTCTACAGCCCGATCCGACCACACCAAACCCGAAGCCGGTTTCGGACCGACCGGGCGTTGCCCCAGCAGTGCAGCGAACGCTTGGAGATGCCGGTCGCTGATAAACCCAAGTCGATAGATTTGTTGATCGACCACCCACCCCAACAAGTCGATGACCGTCATACCCGGGTCATGCAAGTTGTGGTCGGTCCAATCGGCGGAGAACCTCGGGATCTGCTGGCGGGCGTCGGCCACGAGCCGTTCAAACGCAATCGTGTCCAAATTCAGTTCACCTAAATCAAACGGACGTAGTTCAGTCATAACCTCACCTCAACAGGTTCGACCGATACGTCAATGTTGTCTGGCAAGGCGCAGATCAACGCATCGGTTGGTATCGAGTCGGGGCCAATATCGGCACAGCCTTTCGACTCCGGACAAACTTCGATCTTTACCGATTCGATCATTTCGACGTCATCGACCGACTCGACCAGGCGTAAAATGTCGCTCTTCCAAAGGCCGCGACCGAACGGCCAACCCGCATTGGACGGGCCACCTTCAATCGGATCTAAGAAGTCGACAAGGGCATTGGCTGCGTTCTCTTCGACCTGACTGACCTGGCCTGGTTGGGATCGAATCACAACCCGAACTTTGACCGAAATGTATCGTGGACCTTCAACTACGAGGGCGTCTTCAGTTAGGTTTCCCCACCCTTTCGACCGAAGCCGTTCAGAGACTACGTCGACGGTTTCAACCGTCGGCTGCGGGCATCGTTGAGACGTCCTCTGCGCAATAACTAGCCGAATCGGGTCACCAAATTTTTCTGGAAAAAAGCAGCAAGCATTTACGATGTCGGTCGAGGAAGTAACCGCTAACGCTTCGAAGTCGGCTGGCGCTAACGCCTGACCGCTATGCCGTAGACGGTCGGGGGCGCCGGTGTAGGTCTCGTCTCCGGTCGGCACATCTGCGCCTCCCACTGCACCAACAGGCAACGCTATGTCGTCGACGCCTTCGAGGGTTGAACGCAGCGACATCTCGGTCCAAGCTTTGACGTTACCCACCGCTCCGCCACCGTGTTGATATTCGAACGCTCGAATTGCGTCACGGCCAGCAGGCGGAATTTTTCCGTTTCGCCCGTCACCAAAAACGACGGCACCCGAACCGGGGTCGACCTGATACACCCGAGCATCGCCGTCAAGCCCCACAAAGCTTTCGACTCGTCTCCACAACACCCATGTGCCAGCCACATCGTCCAGCGTCACGGCGACTTGCCGATCTGGACGATGAGAAGAGATACCGGTTTGGTTGACGGCGTCGTATTCTCTAGCAAGATTTTTGATCTCTTCGTCGACGAGTTTTTCGCGTACTCGAAGTTCGAGGCTGTCCGGCAAAACCGGGGTTTCGGAAAGAGCCAGTCGAAGCGACGGCTCACCAAGGCTCGTGCCGACAAGTTCCTGGTCGATAGTGCGTGCCTGACGCACGGAGACAGCGTTGGGGAACAATCCACGAATAACCGGGCTCCACTCGTCGTCTACGTCAACGTGGCGAGGGTTGTCGATATCGGGCTGAGGTCGCAAACGAAGCCAGTAACGTTCAACACCGAAGAGCTGCGTCGGGGCCGCGTTGTCGTTGAGGAATACACCCACCGTGTTTCTTCGACGCATCCCTTTTGTGTTGTCGAGCAGCGAAGCGTTTCTCCAACCTGCCGGGGACAATATGTCTGCCGCTAAGCTTCCGTCTCCGAGTTGATCTTCAACGTCAACAAATAGGTTTAGTGGGTTAACCCCGATCGGTTTATCGAAACCCAGATAGAGTGCGCGTCCGCTGACCGAACGGTCGAGCGACGCAACATTGTTGAATAGTTCAAACCGGGCAGAAGGCACCGCCGCCGCCTGAGTTTGATCGATCGTCTCAAGGTTATTACGCACCAGAAGGGACTCGGCCGACTCGACGTCGACTTGTTCGAAGCGCGCTTCTATAGCTGCGATCTCTGGAGGTTGTAAACCTGAGCGGTCGAATGTGACCGTTTCCCGGGTCGCTCCTTCGACCTCCGAAACCGGAACCACGGTGGTTACTTTTTTCGCCTGTCCATAGTCGCCGCCGACCAGGGTCGCCCGCAGCCAATAGTCCTGTCGCCCGCCGATAGTTACCGGCTGAATAGTTTCAGGAACCTGAAAGCTGATCGAACCAGAAGTTAAAAGGTTTCCGGTCGAATCGTTGAGATTCTCCAGTAGCCGCCATCCGTCGCCGTCATAAAACTCCCAAACCAGTTCTGGGTTGGTGGCCGTCTGTGACGGCGGTTCGTAAAGCCAATCGTCGCTGCCTGGAGGTCTTCCGGCAATCGTTGCCCGGCTGACCCCGTCGATGACAGGTGGACGCACCACCCAAGCCGAGTCGACCTTAACCCAAAGCTCATTTGGTTGAAGGGCTGGTTGTTGAGTTGCTGTAGCCTCGATCTGTTGAACGTTCGGGGTAGCGTTTTCGAACACGAGCCGCGAACCTGGGACTAGACCGGCGGCTCCGTTGATTTTGACTAGTGTTGCGAAGTCGTCGGAACGGAGTCTGCCCCCGGCAGATCTGACTATCCGCAAGGTTGAGTATTCGACCAGATCCCCGATGTCTTCCGGCAGTCGTCGTCGTAGCGTTGCGACGCCGCGTTCAACGCCTTCGATCTGGTAGGCCCGACCTTCAATCTCCAAATAGTCGTTTTGTTTTGTGTCGGCGTCGGCAACATCCAATCGAATTTTGTCTCGGTTAGTTACTCGCTGTGGAGTCGCTTGAAGGTTTCCGACTGGGCTGATCACGGTTTGCAAGAACCGGTATTGCTGGCTGGGTAGTAGATCTACCCCGGACAGGTCATAAACCTTCGTTTCCCCCGATGTAATGCGTAGACGGGTAGATAGGTCGTAGGCGATCGAGGCTTCTTCGGCGGGGGCCGGTTCGAGGATCAGACGATCTACCGGAATCGATCCGGTGTATGTGACGCCATCGTGGAGTGTCACGTTGACGTCGGCTTCCTCGACGTTGTTTGATGAGACGTACAGCGATGCGGACGGCCCAGCGAACGCTACCGACGGGGCGCCACCGGACGTTGACGGAATCAGGAACGTGCCGGTCGGCGCCGGATTGTTTGTGAGTGTTTCCGGTAGCGGTGTCAGCTCAGCCTGAGTCCCCTGCTGCCAAACCATGGCTACTGCGCGCCCGCGACCGTCAACACCTATCGCAGCTGTAGGCGGGCGTTCGTTATTCACCGTTGATGGTGTCCCGATCAAGAATCGCCCACCGCTCGGCATAGAAAATTGGGTTTGGTTTCCGGCAGGGAACTCGATTGGGATGGGGCTGCCCATTCCAAGTTTTTGGGTGGCGGCAACCGACCGGTCACCGGCGGCGGCCCAGGTGACCCAAAGCGCTTCGCCCTGGTCGGTGTCGAAGAACGACGCTACCGGCAGAACATCGGGGGCAGATAGACGTTTGTCGTCGAGAAGGTACAGGTTTCCTGTGAGGCGTTGCGGGTCGATCATGACTTGCCACAGTTGGCCTACAGCGTCGGCGAGTATAAGGTTCGCTTCGGCAAAGTCGGCTGACACCGCTGGAGGGTTACCCCCGATCGGGGCGAACCGGGCTGGCTTATCTAACGCCGGTAACGAACCTGAAAGCTGGTCGAAGGTTACTTGTTGCCACCGCTCTTCGGGGTCATCACCGTCGGCGTCTAACATCAGGGCGTAGATGGCGCCTTGCCCAGCCGTGACGAGTACGGCCCGACCTGATGAAGCTACCGGAACGAGCGCTATCGATTCGAACGTCATTTCACCGTCGACGCCGTTGCCGTCCGAAAAGGTCGCTATTCGATGCCAAACCGGATCTGCGGGTGTTCCGGCGTCGACTCTGATACGCGCCGACCACCATTGCCCACGACGATCGGCCACGACAACCAGGTCGTTCACCGCCCCGCCCCCGGCGTCGACGGTGGCGGTATGAATAGCAGTGTTGTCGAACTCGACCGACTCTTCAGGTGATTCAACCGTCTGCCAGCGGCGCTCATCGGCATTGCCGAACGGCAAGAACTGTAGGGCGCCGTTAGGGCCGACGCCGTACGCTCGTGTTCCACCG
Organism: Acidimicrobiales bacterium; assembly: GCA_020630065.1. GTDB lineage: Bacteria > Actinomycetota > Acidimicrobiia > Acidimicrobiales > SZUA-35 > JAHDCC01. Next base: position 48,264 of record JAHDCC010000011.1, on the reverse strand, counting down.
TCAGCTGAATCTGAAACGTCGATTACGGTCACCGATTCGTCAACGACGGTGAAATCTATTCCAACTTCTGCACCACGCTTAGATAGTGCCTCGGGTGCGGCGACGGCAAAAACATCGGCCCGTATCGGGTCCGCTCCGAAGGGAAGAAAACGACCGGAGACCGCCAGAGGAGATTGGTTCGTGAACGCTGCCTGAATGGTGTTGGTTCCCGACGCCTGTGGGGCTGGAGCGACCGGCCTCGTGTCGGGCACTTGTGAACGCACCCGGATCTCGAGTTGGGTCGCCGAAATTGAGATCGGGTTTGGCCCCTCTAACGGATCAACCAAACTGACTCGAAGCCATCTGTTGGATTGGCCTTCGATATCGACTTTGTCGACGGTGCCGACCCAATCTTTGGACAACGTCAGAACTCCCCCTGACGCCCGTAGCTGATCGACTGGTTGCCAAGCTGGTTCGGTTTCACCTTCGACGGTTCCCCACAATGCGAACGAGACGTTGAGGTTCGCCAGCCGTTGAGAAACCGATGAGGGCGTAAAACACAGCGAAATTTGGGCGGTTTGTTCGAGGTTGAACAGTGACTCGTGACCAACGAAAAAGGAATGCTCTTGCACGTCACGTGCGTCGTATGTTTCAAACGCAGTGACTTTGCGGACTGGGCTCGCGTCATCCGCGGGTTCTTCGAGCGGATCCAATAGACGAATCAGTCCATCTTCGATTTTGTCGACTCGGTAGGCGGCGTTCCCGATTCGAAGTAGATCGCCGTCGTCTACCCCCGTCGATGGGTTAAGTTGGATAATGTCGGACCCTTGGTCAACGAATCCTACGAGTTCATACGACTCGATTTCCTCGACAGGTTGTGTAGGGATGGTCACCGTTTCGGGGCTTCGTTCGATTCGGTCTGTCACTGAGTCGACGGCGATCAGGTCCATCAATCTCGACGGGGTCAACGACAATGCCGAGTCGGTTTCGAAGGTGACGTCAGCGTTTTCGACGTTGGCGGCTAGCCGCACCCGACGAGGTGCAAACACCGGGGCTTCGCGGTTTTCGGCTAGAGAAAACACCGCTACGGCTTCGGCTGCCTGAGGCGGGTCTGGGGCGATGTCGATGGCGTCGAAGAACGCTGCCAGATCGCGGCGGGCTGTTTGGTCTAACCTTCGAGTCGTTTCTTCACCCATTCGGGAAGCTATCTCGACCATGGCTCGACCGAAGGTTCCTTCCCGGGAGGGGCCGAACCAGTCGGGGGCGACCGACGGCGTGATATCTAGCAGGAGTGAACGTAACGCTGAGGCTCGTCGACTGTCCGAAGACGGCGGTTGAGGCGCCATATTAGAAGGCCTCCTTTATATAGAACGGGAACACAAAATTTCCGGGCTGGTTAGTGGCTCGCACCAGATAGTCAATGACGATGTCCATCCGCCCTTCGTCGAGCCGTCCGGTTTCGATGTCGACGCGTCGCACATCGATGCGGGCTTCGTAGCGCCGCAGCGCTTCGGTAACTTCACGTTTAACTCGGGTAATGAACTGGGTACTGACCGCACCAAACACAAGGTCGTGGATGCCGCAGCCGAACTCGGGGCGCATGACGCGCTCTCCTTTGGCGGTGAGCAGAATAATTCGAATCGATTGTTTGATATCTTCTTCGTACGAGACAGACGCTATTTGGCCTTCGCCTGAGGTGAGGCTGGTAGGAAACGCCCAACCGGTGCCCAGTATTTCTCGGTTTAGTTCGTCGACTGGTCGATTCATGAGCTTCTTCCTTGTTCGTCTAGACCTGACACGTCGCCTTCGAGCTTGATCTCTGTGGCAGCTATTGTGATCGAACCTTCGGTGATGCTAATTCGGCTTTCCCCGGCCGAAAGCTCGATGTTTTCTTCGTTTAGAACGACGCTTTTCCCGTCAGCTAACGAAAGTTCGATTTCGGGTTGGTCGGCGGCATCGGAGAAACGTAGGACGTGTCCGCTACGGGTTTTAATCACTCGTTCTTCCAGCCCCAATTCGCTGACCGGTGGCCGGCGGCTCTCGCTCCAAAGGCTGCCGATCACGTAGGGGTGCGACGGGTCTCCGTTTTCGAAGCCGAGCAGGACCTCGTCACCAGGCTCGGGCACCATAAACATGCCTCGATCTTCACCCGCCATAGGCACCGCGGTTTTGGCCCAGTACGTTTCTTTGTTTTCGGCGTGCCATGGCAGCCGCACGCGAACCCGACCAAGGTTCGCTTCGTCGGCGTTTGTGGTTACGGTGCCGACGGCCAGACCGGAAATGTAGCCGTCGGAACGGCCACTTGTTTCCCGGCCACCCGGGTCGCTAAGCGCGTCCATCGATCACTGTCTCCTGAACGTTGAAAATGGTTTTGTAGCCGCCCGAGTCCAACGTATGGGTGGCTTCTGAGACGTAGTAGGTTTTAGAAAATCCGCGACCCATGCCGCCTAGCAGGATGTTGACGTCGGGCATGATTTCGGGGAGTCCGATCGACTCGCCGCTGCCGGTAACAAAATCTTGGGCCCGTTCTTCCATAATGCCCTTAGCGCGAGCTTCGGCTTCGTCTTGGGTGTGGACGGCGGTTCGTATCGTCAACGTTGTATCGACGGTCTGCCCCGTAGCTTGCTCGACGGCTTCTGGACCTTTTAGCGCTGGTTCGCCGTCGCCGCTCACGTCGACTTTAGTGGCGCGGCCTTCAACTTCTTCGCCTGCTTTGGGCGCCCGGCCTTTGACGATGACTTCAGTGATTTGTCGCCCCAGTTTCGCTTCAGGGCTGAAACCGACAAGGCCTTTACCCCATTCGAGTTCAAGGATCGGGGCGTTCTGGTTGAGTCGACGACGGAACACAAGGGTGCCATCTCGCAGGTAAAACGTGTACCCGTTTTGGTCGGACAGGCGTTGGATGAACGCGATGTCGGTCTCTTCGTTCTGATCGATTCGTTCCCGGACCGGTACGGTCGGTTCAACGTCGGCGGTTAGATCGTTTCGAGTGGCCACATCGGCAACGGCTTCAGAGTCGGGGGTACCTTCCCAATCTCGCGTGGTTTTCCCAAGAGTCATCCAGTACAGGTCGTCGTAGCCTGACACCGTCAGCTCCGGCGTTCCCCCGGCGGAAAAACTGGTAGCCAGTTCGGTGATGATCCCGGTCAGCATTGGACGTTCTTCTATCTTTGACGGGTCGCCGTAACCGATCGATACTTCAACCGGCGCTCCGAAGAAAAACAGGTCGAGAAGGTCAAGTCGTTGTTCGCCTTGGAGGTATTTAAATTCTCGGTACTCCCAGTCGAACGAGCTGGCGACCGTGAACGAAAACCGGCCTGCTGCCTTTTCTTTGAGATCTATGCTGACCGACGAAACTGTTAGGAACAGTTCGCGAACAACGTCTCGTCTTCCGACTTTGATGACAAAGGTCGGAACGTAGAAGTCTTCGTGGAGTTGTTCCAACTCACGTATTGTCTGCATTGAACACCTCCAAGTCTCTGAAGTCTTCGATCGGGGGTAGCGTCAAAACGGTGCCGGGTTCGATTCGGCGAGGGTTCTCTATGCGGTTTTCCCAGGCGATGAGCCGCCAGAATTTGACTTCGCCGTATTCTCGGTACGCCATGTTCCAGAGGCTGTCGTGAGATTCGAACACCCGTCGCTTCGTTTTGTCAGCCGAGTTGAGACGAGGCTGTTCGAGCTGTTCGCTGATCGGCCGGTACTGTTTGAACGTGACCGACAACGTGGCGCGAACCGGTGTCCCGTCGGAGACGAACATGGTGAAGACTTGCGAAACCTGTTCGACCACGGCTTTGAATTCGAACGTTCCCCAAAGGAACCTGACTCGAGGCGGGGCGTGTAAATCTCCGTCGATTGACACCAAATCGGTGAATGCTCTGGTTCGTTCGGACACGTCGGCGGATGCTTCGTTTGAGTAGGTGTCGAACAGCAAGTCCATGGTCAAGACTTGACTGTTTCCGTTTACGAACTGGATGATCGGGTTCGACAGACCCGGCGGGGCGGTCTCTTGGAACGTCGCCGAATATTCGACGCTGTATTCGGTTGGGTTGAAGAGAACTTCGACAGTCTTGTTTTTGTTGCGTCCATCTAAGATTTCGACGATGGCTTTTGTCAGATTCTGTTTCATGTTTACCTAGCCCCTTCCTCGTCGTTCACGGTCGATGCGGATACGTTTCTCAAACCGGGCCCACAGTTCGTTGTCGAGTTTGTTCATGTCGATCGGGGAAGTCGGGTTCGGTTTAGTTGGGGTTGAACGTCCACGGGCGACGACCGCCGAGTTTGTGATTTCCACTCGGGGGGATCGATACACCCGGTCCACTCGTGAAATGTCCCAGGTTTCGACCGGACGCGACCGACGAACCAACGCTGAAGTTACTTGATCACCGACTTCGGCTGTGCCTCGGCGATGCACTCGAGAGATCGGTTTCCATCGACCGGTCACGTAGCTGTTGGAAACGACGTTCGAGTGAGCGTGTCGCAGGGTTCGACTGTCGACGTGGATGTGATCGTGGTTTTGGATGGTTAACGCCAAGCGCGGCGCCCATGTCGCCGATGGTGCTTCGGCTGGTTCGTTTTGGAGAGCTGCCCGAAAAGCCAACGACAGGGGTTTAAACCCAAAGTTGTTTTGTTCAAACTCGTGGTCGGTAGGTACAGCGACCGATGAGGGTCGACCTGGGTCGCGCTTTTGGGTGAGCCTCGACGCTATACGTGGGTATTGAAGTTTCGGGCGAGACCATGTAGAGATACGGGTCTTCATTGTCGAGTCATCCCTTGGTGAACGAGTTCTACCGACTCGGTTGCTACTGCTCCGGTTAGTGCGTCGAGTTCGGCTCCCGCCCATCGAGACGGCAACGCTCCGACACATATCCAACGCCACACTTCGTCGTTACCGGTTTCATCCAACAACACCACCGACACGACTTGCCGTTCAATCGTCCCGTTGATGACGTCCTGATGCCAGTCCCACAGTCGAACGTCGACGAGACCGCGTGTGAGTATCAGTGGAGGGAACGTTGATTGCACCGCCAGTTGGTGTTCGTATTCGTTGACACCGCCTTCTCGGTACGGCTCGAATTCGGTGACGCGTTCCAGGCCGCTCACCATCTGGAAGCCGCCTTCTTGGGTCCCGCCGATTTCGACGCGAAACCGGAAGGACCGGTATGGGTCCGGGCGAGTCATGTCAGCCGATCATCTCAAACGGGTTTTCGGAGATGCCGTCTAGCTCACGATTTATTCCTGAAATCTCTTCGCACCATCGACGCCGCTCGCCGTGTTCTAGCTGCATTAGCTCAGAGAGTGGCCAATGGAAATGGAATGCGATGAACGCCATCTCTCGATACAACTCGTCTACGGGATAGGTTTTCATATCTGACCAACCGGGGTCGTCGACCCAGCGATGGCTGAATACGAAGACGGGTACTGGGTGCTGCCACGAAGCGGGGTTACTGTGTCGGTTCCGTTTTGTGGGGACTCCGAGGGTGAAGTGTCGTGGTCGCCGTTGAGCTGTTCGTACATGGCCTGTAGGTAACTCATGTCGCTGGCAAATAGGCCTTCGATTACTTTGGTGTTGACGTCGGGCAGTGATCCGAGCCGGGTGATAACCCGAGCTAGAACAATCACGGCCAGATACGCCGGGTTTTGTTGGACTCTTGGGTCTTTGAGTGGCAGGATTTCGTCGGCAGCGGTGGCGAGCCGCATTACTCCTGTGCGGTGCAGTTCGCCGTCGGCGTCGACGTATCCTTTGGGCAGCGTGAACTCTACTTCGGTTTGAAACATCGTTTTCCTTCTGGGTGGTTGGCCTGGGCTATCGAATTCGTCGTATGCCTTCGTTGCACAGTTCCAACATGTCGATAGCTACTTCGTTGCCGACGCCGTTGAGGTCGGTGGGGTCGTATTTGCAGGGCCATGCTCGTTCTACTTCGTAGGCCACCGAATTTTCGCCTGCTTCGGTTTGTACTCGGATGACGACGTTGCGGCGGACCTCGTCGAGCGGGTCGGCGTTGACGACTTGTTGCCACCAATCCGAGAGCTCTTTCGACTCGGGGGTTAGGCCCCATTTGAGGGTGACGTTTCCGAACTTTGTGAGGGCGGTGAGTTTCCGTGGCGTTGTACGTTCATCGCCTTCGCGGTATTCGATGGGTTCGTTTAGCGATTCTGCGATTGCGACTTCGGCGAACCCGGCTTGGGTAATCTGGTCGATCTCCAACAAGTATTTGAAGTTGCGTAGTGGGTCTGTTCGGGTCATGGTTTAGCTCCTTCGCTCAGGCGGGTTATGGTCGATGTCAGCCTCTGGTTTTGGGTGTCGGTGAGAAACATCAGGCTCTTGCCTCCTGAGTTTTTTGGAAGACTCGGAACACGACGAATTCGGCGGGACGAACCGGAGCGACCCCAACTTCGACGATTAGACGTCCGTTGAGGATGTCGTCTTCGGTCATTGTTTGGCGTCCGATGGCGACACTGAACGCTTCTTCTTCTTTGGCTCCCAGCAGCGCACCCTCTCGCCATTGGTCTCGCAGGAACAGGGTGACGGTTTGGTTGACCCGGTCCCATAGGCGTTCGTTGTTGGGTTCGAACACCGCGAATTGAGTCGAGTTGAAAATCGAAGCTTCGAGGAAGATCATCAGTCGTCGAACGTTGACGTATTTCCACAGCGGATCACTTGAGAGGGTGCGAGCGCCCCACACTCTGATCCCTCGACCTGGAAACCGGCGGAGGGCGTTAACGCCCCGTGGGTTCAAGACTTCTTGAGCCCCGGTGCTGACGTCGTATTCGAGGTCGATCGCTCCGGCCACGATTTCATTGGCTGGCGCTTTGTAGACGCCGCGAGTGTTGTCAGTCAACGCATAAATCCCGCAGACGGCTCCGCCGGGAGGGACGTTTCTTCGCCCGCCACTCAACGGGTCACTGATGGTTATCCACGGATAGTAGTAGGCACCGTATTGGGTGTCGGCTATTTCATTCCGAGGCACGATTCCCGCTATGGCGGCTTGATTAGCTGCGGCGTCGATCACGGCGAACCGGAACCGGTTCTGTTCGCAGTGGCTCACGATTGCTTTAGCGACCAGCGTGCTCGCAGCAGGGGCGTGGACGATAGCGACTTCTCGATACTGGTCAAGATCTAACGCGGCCAGGCCTGTCCATTCGTTCGGATCTTCGGGGAGCGCCGGGTCGCCACCATCAATCGATACCTGGCCTAGGAAGTCGGCTAACGCTGGTTCGCCACCATCGGAGCCGCCTTCAAGTGGTTTGGCGGGAAAACCTTCACCGTCGATAATGTCTTCGATGGTGGTGCCCGCAGCGACGTCGAGGTTTACGAGCGCCGAGTTTTGGTCGTTTACTCGTTTTGCGTAGTACGACTCCGAATTCGGGTCGAGACTCAGATCGTCGAAGTCTTCGATAATGGTTGGGGCAGGTCGCAGATCGTCTTGTCTGATTGGGCCGACTCGAGATTGTTGGTCTTGGCGGTACTCAACCCGTAAACGAAATCCGATCGAAGCTGACACGCCAAGATCACCATCGTCTTGGTCGTCGGGGAATCTACCGCGCTTGGTTGTCCCTGGAAGCACTTGGACTTCAACTCGGTTATATGCAGCCCCCGGGCCGGTGGCCGTAACCGTCACCGGGCCGAACTCTGCTTGTGCAGTGGATGAGCCCGCACCGGCGATTCTGGCGATAAAACAGCGCCGTCCACCATTGTCAAAGAACGCTTTGACCGAATACGGCATATAACTGGCGTCGCCGTTTTCGCCGAACACGTCACCGAAGTGCCGAAGGTACTCGTTGTAGCTGCTAATAAAAGTCGGTGTTTGAGGGCCACGTTCGGTTGCCCCTAAAAAGGCGGCCGTACTGGTCGCTACTCCTTCTATCGGCCGTGGGCCTCGTTCGATCTCTTCGATATAGACGCCTGGAGCTAGGTACTCGGGCATAGGGGGTCCTTCCTCTGCTGTTTCGGACTTACTAGGTGGGTGGATGTTTTTGTGGTTGTGGATGTCTTAGCCAACGAATGCCGGTTCGTTTGTTCCGTCAATTTCGATCGGTTCGGTAAAGATGTGGGTACGTCGAGGTTCGAGCGTCACTGAGAAAAGCCGGGTCTTGTGATCGGGGTGGGTGACCGACAACTCGACATCGACCGGCGCGGCTGGTTCTCCGGCTGGCGGGGCTGGAAGTTCAACCCCTAAAGCGAATGAGCCTCGTTGGTCGGTTGTGGTCTGAAACCGTTCCCCTGCCAGCGCGACCTGAGCGTTAGCTAAACCGGGGCGTGTTCCTGGGGCTGTTTCTGCGTTAGCGATTGTGCCGCGCACTAAGGTGGCTTCCGGTTCGAATGAGAAGCCGGCGGCGCGATCCAGTAACACGAGTTGTTTTCGATTGTCGGCCGACGGGGTTACCGACACGTCGATGGGGCTTATATAGCCGGCGGTGGAAGCATCGACCCGAAATAGATATGACTGGCCGAACGGCTGGTCCAGTAAAACCAGGTAGCCACTTCGGCTGCGAATCATTCGATACGGTAAGGCCCGATCTTTTTCAATGTCCCAGGGCAACGCTGAAACACCGGCGCGAAGTGGTCTACGACTGAACCGATCGACGGGAACTAGCGCCGTCGTCACGAACGATGTTATTGGTGGCTCAAACTCGATATCAAAACTGTGTTTCATGCGCCACCGCCTGCGGTGGAGATGCCGCCGAGAAGGGTTCGTTCGACCACGGGCGGACCGCCGGCAATAACCTCTGATGCGACGAAGACGGGACTGGCTAGATAAACCACCGATGTGCGATATGACGTTTGGGGGAACAGCCCCCAAACTCGGCTGAGTTCTTCCATCGGATATGCCTCGGGGGTAAGCCGAACGGTTTGGTCCGGCAACCCCGGACCGGTGAGGGTCGGTTCGGCGTGAAGCTCTTGCATTGCTTGACCGAGCGTGTTCAATTCGTTGGGTTCAGCGACCCCACCGTTACCTGCCACTCTGAACACCGATATCAGAAACCGGAGATCTAACGGCAATGCCCGCCGCTCTACCAGAGGTTCATCCACATTGGGTGACGACGTCAGGTAGTCAGCGTTTCGCAGCTCTTTGTTTGGTTGGATGTGGAAGAGAAACAACGACAACCGCCGTTCACCAACGTCGGTGTCTACCGGCGGGCCGACATAGATTTGTCCGTCTCCTACAGCTGATTCCAGCCGAAGCCGGAGGGCGTCGGTTACTTCGAAGATGGCGTCGACACTCATGCTGCTAAACCTTCGAGTGTTTTTTCGGCGTGTAACATTCCTACTTTCACTAGCTCTTGTCGGGTGGCTGTCACGATGTGGCTCATCTCAATGTTGGTTTCGGCGGCTGATGCGGCAAAGGCGGCATGTAGGGAGATCTGTTGAATGCTTCCGCCGGTTAGTTTGAGGTGTCGGGCCAGGTAGGCGAGGTCTAGCTCGTCGGATAACGGAGCAGCGGTGGGGAACGAGCGACGCCATATCGATTCGCGTTCTGAAGCATTTGGGACGGGGAAGTCGACCGAGAAGCGCAGCCGTCGTAGAAACGCGTGATCGATGTTCTGTTTGAGGTTGGTGGTAAGGACCGCCAACCCGGGAAACGATTCGATGCGTTGAAGCAGATACGATACTTCGACGTTGGCATGACGGTCATGGGAGTCTTTCACTTCGGTACGTTTGCCGAAGAGGGCGTCTGCTTCGTCAAACAAAAGCATGGCGCCGACGTTCTCTGCCGCTTGGAATGCAGCGTCGAGGTTTTTTTCTGTTTCCCCTATGTATTTGGAAACAGTTTTAGATAGGTCTACTTGGAGCAGTTCGACCCCGAGCTCTGCCGCGATCACTCGCGCCGCTAGTGTTTTACCAGTTCCGCTAGGACCGCTGAACAACGCTGACAGACCGTTGCCGTATGGCATTCGTTCCTCGAACCCCCATTCTTCGAAGACTCGTCCGGCTTGGGCGACGTGTGCGGCGATCGTCTGCAACGATTGCATCACCACATTCGGAACGACTAGATCGTCCCACCCAAACCTGGTTTCGACTCGTCGAACTGCAGGTGGTAGTGGAATCTGATTTTGGTCCCGGAACGCCTGTTGTAGTCTTCGAACTACAGAATGATCTGCACCATCGAACTCGTGAGACGGGCTACACAGGGCGATGCAGGCTCTCATTTCTGCGACGCTGATGGGCAACGTGGCTGCCAAGTACCGGGCTTGTTCAGCTGTTACTTCTAACCCGGCGAGTTGTGTTTCTTGAGCCCAATGTTGACTTCGCTCGATTGTGGTGGTGGCGGGAGCGTGAAGGCGAAGCACTGGCGAAGTGGGGTTAGCCCACAACGTTTGATCGCCTCGGTAGGCCACAAGCGCTGGACGGATCGAAGATGTTTCAATTGTGGTGGAGACGCTGCGGCGCTCTTTTGTGTCGAGCGTTTCCAACCCGTTCAATACGAGGGCTGCGTCGTATAGGCGGCTGAGAAGTATCCAGTTACGTACCACTTCAGCTGCGTTGTTGTCCCGCACCCCTGCTAGTTCGCCCGTCAATATCCTGGCTCCCGTGTAGCCGACTACCCGTTCGAACCAGTCGAGGTTTCCGACAGGGTTTAGGATTGGACATCCCGGTCGGGCTGCGATTAGAGATACGAGTCGGTCGGAAAGTTGCCGCTCCCCGACCGTGAGTGAGATGCCAGAAGGGCTCCGTAATGTTGCGTTATTCGCCTGACTGACAGCACTAGGGTCTTGACTAAGGAAATGTTGAACCACGGTTTCGGAAACTTTGATCCCGGCGTCGACCGTCGTCGATGTCGACCCAGGTGCCACGGTTTTTATGAGCCCAGTGGAGATCAGTGAACCCGCTCCAACAAGACGGGAGCGTAGTTCCCACGCGAATTTGGATGGGTCGGCTAGCTTTGTCAATAATGTCAACGTCGGCAATCGCCGAGTCATATCGTCTTGTAGGACTCCGTAGGCGACACCAAATCGGCCATCAAGTTCAGTCGCTAAACACAACAGCAGTACCCGTAGTTCGACGTCGTCGAGGTCGAACTTGTCCATCAACGTCTGAACAGGCACCGGCATCGTCGATCGTTCGGTCAGGAATTCCGGCTCGAGGTCGTTTAGTTGGTTAGATACTGATGAGACGGAGGCCTCGTCGGGATCGATCCCTAGGAGCAAAAGCGCAGTAACTGGCGAAACGTACCATCCGGTGATCGACCGCTGAGTTTGTTTGTCTCGTAGTTTGAGAAGGTTCAACGCCAAGGTCAAGTTGAGCCATTCGATGATCGCCCCGAACTGGTCGGCCTGGTTCGAATAGTTCGGTCGGGTCCGATCGTCGGGGTACAGAATTCGCACTTGGGACGATTCGGTTGTGGCCGGATCCGACCGGTTCGAAACCAGGGCGCGAATTATCTTTACGAGTTGGTCACTGTCAGGGTTGTCAACACGTATCGAAGCATGCTCGCTCGTTGGATCGAGCAAGACGAGCGAGGCTCCAAGGTTCTTCTCGCTCATAAGTTTTTCGCCGCATGCCGAACCAGCCTCAGCCAAGATAACTATCGGAGGTTTGGGTTCGGTTTCCTTTGTCGCAAGCCTTTGTTGAATGTCGACTAGGTCGGCTTTCACCACACTAAAAACATCAACTCGGGTCAACAGGTCATGTAAACCCTGGGCGTAAGGTTCGTAGGAGAACGGCCCGACAAGCACGTCCACAGAATCAGATTTGGAGTGCATTCCCTTTTCCCCCCTTTTTTTGTCTCATCGGCGACGTGGCCGAACCGATCCAACCGATATGTATGCTCACATGAATGACAAAGGTTGTATATGAATCATGAGATTCGAAAAGGGTTCAGTTCACTTCTAGATCTTTTTTGAACCTCGATCTACGCCCTGAACTGGGGCTGGAATAAAATTCGCCCTAATTATTCAGAGACCCGCCCTTACGCGTCGGACTAACTTCGTATACCATTATTTGGCAGATCGAGGCGGGGGTGCTGATCTGTGTTGTGTTACTGCCTAGTCAGCGCCTATCGGCGGAGGAAACGCATGAGGGTTTTGGTTCATTCAGCCATTCGACTGTTTGGTGAAACGTTGATTGCCTGTCTTAAAAAAGAACGAGAAATCACTGACGTTCAATTCGAAGACGATGTGGAACGCCTGGTCGACGCGATCGACAAGTTCAAACCCCAAATCGATGTCGTCCTGTTTGATATCACAAGCTCGAAAGATGTGGCGGTCGTTACGCAACTGGCGGAGCAATATCAAACGATACCCATCGTCGCGTTGGCGGTGCCCCATGTCGCCACCGACGTTATCGCGTGCGCCGACGCCGGGTTCACGAGTTACGTTCCGCGCGACTCGTCGTACCCGGAACTGATCAAAATCATCGGCATGGCACTTCGAGGCGAGACGCCATGCGATCCGAAAATTTCTCGCTCACTTCTAGAAGAGGTCGCTAGACGCAAGGAGCCTACTTCCGACTGCCGTCCAGACAACCCGTTAACCCGTCGACAGGCAGAGATCTTGTCTTATGTCGCCAGAGGCCTTTCGAACAAAGAAATCGCTTCTGAACTAAACCTGAGTATCGCAACAGTCAAAAACCACGTCCATCTAGTTCTAAAAAAATTATGTCTCAAGAGCCGATCGGAGGCTGCGGTTCTTGCCAGCCGAGAGCCATCATTGCTGTCCCCACTCAACAATGACGACACATTGAACAGCGCTCTTAGGTCGACACTGTCCCCTCGCTCTGTGGGTGAGAAAATGCCTATGGGCACTACATAGCGCTTGGCCTAGTACCCTTTATTACCATGAATCGACATTCTATTTTAGCCGTCGTCGCCCTTATGGCCGTTTTGGCCACCTCGTGTGGACGACTTCCGGCTGAGGCAGGCGGGCCAGTCGCTACAGACAACGAGAATCCGTTCTCTGAAGACGGCACCCCTAACTCGGTAGATATTGCTGGCGTTGTTGTTTCGAGCGACGAGACCGTCGTGCCTCCAGCTGACGGCGACGATATCGCTCCGCCATCCAAGGTCGAAACTCCGTCCGAGGCCGGTCCGGCCGAAGCCGATACTGCACCTCAGGAAGAACCTCCACAGACTGAGACTTCCACCGCCCCGGTTACCCCTCCACCGGTACAAAAGCCCGACCCGGTCGTCCCTGACGGCGGTCAGCCAAGTGGTGAAACCGCGAGCGGGACTCACACGGTGAAACTCGGTGAAACGCTGTCGACGATCGCTGAACAGTACGGAATTTCGACCAAGGCGTTGCAAGAATTGAACGGATTAAGCGACGCCGACCGGATCAAAGAAGGCCAAGAGCTCAAAGTCCCGTAACGCTTTTATTTTACCTCGAGTAACTGCAAGAGCTGATCGGTCACGGCTTCGAGTTCTGTTGAATCCCGAACGTTCCAAGAGATCACCATTGCTCCTTCGAGGGCAGCCAGAAACATCTTGGCGAATTGGATTGGGTTTATAGTTTCGTTGATGCGATTGTCGGCTTGACCCTGTTCGATTACACCAGCGAGCCATATCTGCTGCTCGGCAAAGAATTGTTGCGTTTCTTGACGCACCGGGTCTGGAAGGGATTCAGCTTCGCTAGCCAGCATCCCGCAGAGACACATGCGTTCGCCGTTGTCTAACGTGTCCTGGAATATTCCGGCGAACCTCTGGAGACGTTCCGATGGGTGCAGCTGCTGTTCGTCGATCGTGTTGATGACCTCTGCGAAATCGGCGCGGTAATTGTTGGTTATCCGCAGAGCCAAGTCGGCCTTTGAGGGAAAGTGATAGTGAACTGACGCGCTTTTGATTCCCACTTCGTCCGCTACATCACGGAAGCTAAATCCGTCGTAGCCGCGGGTTTGTAAAAGTCGTTGACCGACTTCAAGAATTTCGTCGACTTTTGATGACGCTTTTTTTTCTTCCGTTGCCACAGCGTTCTCCTAAGGCCAAGCGTTGACCTGTCCATCCTACCAACTAGTAGGTAGGGGTTGTTGTCCAGCGATTGAACATGTACGGTTTATCTCCACCTACCTATCAGTAGATAGATACAATTTGGAGGACTCATGCGTTTCGAAAATAAAGTTGCCGCCATCACCGGTGGCAGCTCAGGCATAGGCAAACAAACCGCCATTCAGTTGGTAGCTGAAGGAGCAAGTGTCGTCATTAACGGACGGGACGAAACTAAACTCACGTCGGCGGCGGCAGAAATCGACCCCACCGGCCAACGAGTAAAGATAGTTCCCGGCGACATCGGATCACCCGAAGTCGGCAAGCGCCTCGCAAACCAAGCAGAGGAATCGTTCGGTGGGCTCGACATTCTGGTCAACAACGCCGGAATTTTCGCCCCAAAACCATTCGTCGAACTAACCGAAGCAGAATACGACGACTTCTTACACACGATTCTGAAAGGCACGTTTTTCGCCGCTCAAGCAGCCACAAAAGCAATGCAGCGGCGGGGCGGCGGAAGCATCGTCCAAACCGGTTCCATGTGGGCGATTCAGGCTATCGGGGCAACACCTTCAGCCGCCTACTCAGC
>JAHDCC010000011.1:0-33680 GCA_020630065.1 Acidimicrobiales bacterium | reverse complement strand
GTTCCATGTGGGCGATTCAGGCTATCGGGGCAACACCTTCAGCCGCCTACTCAGCTGCTAAAGGAGGCGTTCACCAGCTGACACAGAACCTGGCGATTGAGCTTGCGTCGGACAACATTCGGGTCAACACCGTCGCCCCTGCCGTAGTCGAAACCCCGGTGTACAGCACCTTCATGACGCAAGAACAAATCGACGCGTCGCTCCCTCAATTCGCGTCACTCCATCCACTGGGCCGGAACGGAAAGCCCGCCGATGTTGTCAACGCGCTACTTTTCCTCGCTTCGGACGACGCGTCGTGGATAACGGGAACCATCCTGCCCGTCGACGGTGGTGTCACCGCCGGGCGAAACTAGCCGCATCACCCAACTGAAACCAGCCAAGCTTGTGACCTTGATCGCACTCGGAATAGCAGAACGATTGTAGGGTTATTTATCAACACAGCTTGACTGCTTCTAGAAAAAGGCAATCAGGGCTGGGTGCCGCCGTGACGGCGCCCAGCAACCGAACAAGGAGACTACCTACTATGGCGATCCAACTAGGCGACGTTGCCCCCAACTTCACCGCACCAACCACTCAAGGCGAAATAACCTTCCACGACTGGAAAGCAGACTCGTGGGCCGTCTTCTTCTCGCACCCCAAAGACTACACCCCGGTTTGCACCACCGAACTTGGGTACACGGCGAAACTAAAAGAGGAATTCGACAAACGAAACGTGAAAGCTATTGTTCTTAGCGTCGACACGGTCGACGACCACAATGGCTGGTCTGCCGACATTGAGGAAACTCAAGGAACAGCAGTCAACTTTCCGATCATCGGAGACCCCGACCGCACCGTAGCCAACCTCTACGGAATGATCCACCCGAACGCTGACAACACGATGACCGTACGATCGGTTTTCATCGTCGACCCAGCCAACAAAGTTCGTCTCACCCTGACCTACCCTGCGTCGACCGGCCGTAACTTTAACGAGATCCTTCGTGTGATCGATTCGTTACAGCTAACCGACGGCTACAAAGTAGCGACACCGGTTAACTGGGAACACGGCGACGACGTTATCGTCTCTCCAGCACTCAGCAACGATGAGGCAAGCGAACTGTTCGACGGCGACGTCACAGTCGTCAAACCATACCTACGAACCACCAAACAACCTAACCTATAACAACTACTTATGCCGACCAGCTGGCTAACCAGTCGGGGCTTTGCGATGCGACGTCGCCAACTCCCAGGCAGTACGCCAGCCGGTCGGCTCAAGTCCACTATTAAGCATCTGTTGCTCTGCGGTCTTCAAGTCTCGCAAACCGCAAACACCAGCGACCAAATCAATCATCAACGGTGTGGTGCTGTCATCGGTACCACTAACCTCGTCTCGGGCGGCGCGAATAGCATCTCGACAGCCCTCGGTATCACCAATCTGGTATTTAGTCGCCGCCCACGCCAACATCGCTAACACACGATCAAGATACGTCGCCCGACCAATCAAAACTTGATCGATATACCGTTCAGCATGGCTGACATGGCCTTGCGCTGCTTCCAACACAGCGGCCGTCGCAAGCCCGTAGTAGTCAGCGGTTTGGCTTTGCTCTAACCCAACCCATTCGAGTTTTTTGATCGCCTCGCCCAGTTCACCTCGTTGCAGCAGAGCCAACGCCCACGACACCGTCAAATCAACCTCACCGACCACGGCCGGAGCTTTACTAATACCGGTGTACCGATTGGCCCACAGCAACGCCCGCTCAGGCTCGCCTAAACGGGCAGCCGACGCGCAGTTACTGGCTGCCGCTAGCCGTCGACTTTCTTTACTATCGACCCGATCGGCGTGAACGTAGGCGGCCTCCAACACTTCAACACCTTCGGCGACACGGCCCAACGAAACAAGAGACCGGCCTTCCAACGCTCGGGCCTGAGCGATCACGTTCGGGGCGTCAGAGTCTTTCGCTACCTCTTGAGATTGCCGAGCCAGCTCATAGGCATCGGCGGCTTGACCTGACCACAGTTTAAGCGAAGCCGCCAAGTTCAGTGTCAAACCTTCAGACCAGGGGTCACCTCGACGCCGAGTTTCGGGCAAAACCTCATCGACTAGAAGCTGGGCATCACCAGCTCGACCTTGGTGAAAGGCCACCCACGCATCGATACTCTTTGTGCGGGTCAAGCCACCTCGATCACCGAGTTCCTCAAACACCCGCATAGCATCGTCAACTAAACCTTTAGCTTCGATCGTGCGGCCATAACGAAACGCTAACCAGGCCAAACTTTGCAACGCCCACGCTTCTCCCCCTTTATCCCCAGCGTCGGCGGCCACCCGTCGTGAAGCCTCCAACGCCTGATGAGCGAGACTGCCGTCGAGACGGCGCATTTCAGCCAACCCAAGCAGACGAAGAGCTTTTGCCTGGTCGTTATAGCTGCCCAGAACGCCAAGTCGATCAGCAGCCTCACGAAGACGAGAAGATGCCAGATCAAGATCCCCGGCTTTGCGATCCGTGTCGCCGCGAATCATCAAGACTTTAGCCTTCATCTTGGGATCAACAACTAGTTCATCCAGACGATCAAGATCAGCCTTCGAACCTCGGATGTCGTGCACTTCACAACGAGCCGACGCCCGACCGTACAAAAAGTCGACAGCGGTAACCGGATCGGTAGCCATCGCCACCCCATAAGAAAACCATTTGGCGGCCTGAACGGGTTGATCCACCGCTAACGCCCGATCACCCGCTTGACGTAGCCAGAAGAGAGCTTTTTCTTTGGCATCGAGCCGGTCGGTCGAACCAACCGAAGATAGCTCAGATGACAGTTCAGCTGCTGCTCGATAATGGTCTGCGATCGCCACCACAACCGAGTTTCTGATGCCACCGGTCTGTGTCGATGCTAAATGCTCGGCAAAGTCGTAGTGACGTTTCGCTCGAACCGCTTTGGTGATCGTCCCGTATGCGACATCTCGCACGACATCGGACTTAAATGAGTATCGGCTACCGTCGAGCGAAAGTAGACCTTTCTGTTCCAGCAATTCAAGGGTTGGCGTAATGTCACCATCACCGTGAGACTGATCGGACATGATCTGCAAATGACGAATACGGCCGCTACTTCCGATCACGGCGGCACCCTCAAGAACAGCACGTTCCCGGGCGTTAAGATTATCGACCCGGGCAGCCACAATCCCTCTAAGAGAATCAGGAAGCTCGGCCAGTCGATCCGTACCCGAACCAACGGCAAACGATTTCTCGTCCATTCCCTGCGACCGCACAAGGCCTGCTAGCTCTTCGAGGAAAAACGGGTTACCTCCCGCTCTGTGCACCAAATCTTTAGCCATCGCTGGCGGCAAATCCGGGGCGAAATCGCTAAGCAAGCGTCGGGACGATTCTTCGTCGAGTGGTCCGAGATGTGTGACCGACAAACGGCGATGAACCGAATGCAGCACGTCGCTTTCTACCTCACGCGCCGTCAACAACACCATCAGACGCTTCCCGCTCAGCTGCTCCATCAGATGGTCGAGTAGCAGCCAAATAGCGTCGGCAGCCCAATGCATGTCGGCCAACACGACCACCAAAGGTCGCTCCTCTAACAAACTCGAAAAGAGTGACGCCGTAGCAAACAAAACTTCCGACCGGTTGCGGTTACGGTACCCGCCGCGAAGCGCCGTGTCATAACCCAACGCATGCAAAATACTAGTAAAGAATCGGTCGTAGTTAGGGTGGTCAGTGCCGAACCGAGCCGACAGCTGGTTATTTAGTTCTTTCTCAACATGAGTTTGCGACTGGTCGATTTCGAATCCGAAAATCTGGCGAGTAATGTCAGCCAGCGGCCACCACACATTGGCGACCCCATACGGAACACATCGACCTCGAATTAAAAGGGCATCGTATTGTTCGGATAACGAGTTAGCGGTGTGTTGTACAAGCCTGGTCTTTCCCAAACCGGCTTCGCCCAAAATCAGCGCCATCTGTGCCTGTGAACGTTCGACCGCTAACCGGCTTTGAGCCATCAACAGCTGAACTTCATTATCCCTACCGACAAAGGCCCCTTCGCGTTGACGGTGAGTGCCCGGAGTGCGAGTCGTCTCGGTAGCGATCCAGGTTTCCAGTAAATCTTCCCGCCCTTTGGCCTTTAACATACCGGCAGCGTCATAGCGGATGGCGTCTTTAGTGGCGCTATGTGTGTTTGCCCCGACCAGAATTTGACCCGGCTCTGCCAAACCCTGAAGTCGGGCGGCAGAATTCATCACATCTCCCATAGCGGTATAGTCGCCGCCGGTGGATGTCCCAACTAAGACCTGACCGGTGTTAATACCGATCCGCATCTCGATCGCCCCAAACTCAACCGCCAACTCCTGAAGAGAGCTTTGCATCTTTAAAGCAGCCCGAACCGCCCGTTCAGCATCATCTTCGTGAGCGACCGGCGCACCAAACAAGGCAACAATGGCATCACCGAGAACTTTATCTACCACACCACCGAACGAGTTAATGTCTTCGGTAAGGCGCTTAAACCAGCGATCGACCAGGCGTTTAACCTCTTCAGGGTCTAACCGCTCAGCCAACGTGGTGAAGCCGACAATATCGGCAAACAAAACCGAGATGACGCGACGCTCTTCGTCTGCGACCGACAAGGAAGATCCACATCGTGAGCAGAACCTATCATTAGGTGACACTTCGGAGCCACAGGCAGAACACGTCATTACCTACAGCCTAATTCAGTAAGGAAGCAGTGGCACGCAAAGTAACCATGAACCACAGTTGCAACAAAGACAACTGTCACCTTGTCAGCCAACTGGTCGCTACCTGGTTCTGGCAGTAGGCTAATCTTCGATGTCTACTAAAACTACGCAACTCTCATCCTGGCAAACCCTCGTCAACCTAGCTGATGAACACAAAACCACTCACATACGAGACCTTTTTGCCTCAGACAGTGAACGAGCAGGCCGCTACACGTTCGAAGCCGCCGACCTTCACATCGATTTCTCCAAGCACCGCATCACCCCTGAAGTTGTCGCCGCACTCACAGAACTAGCTCAGCAGGCCGGAGTCGAAACGAAACGCGACCAAATGTTCGCTGGCGACCCGATAAACGTGACCGAGAACCGTTCGGTCCTTCACACCGCTCTGCGCCGCCCGGCGACCGATAAACTCACCCTCGCCACCGAATCTGGCCCACAAGAAGTCGTTGACGATGTTCATCACGTTATTGACCAGATGGCCACATTCGCGACAGCAGTACGCAACGGCGAGTGGGTTGGAGCGACCGGCGAAAAAATAACAGCCATTGTGAATATCGGAATCGGAGGGTCAGATCTTGGACCGGCGATGGCATATCAGGCCCTTCGCCCCCACTCCGACCGTGATCTGTGTGTTCGCTTCGTTTCAAACATCGACCCTACCGACGTAGCCGAAGCTGTCCGGGATCTAAACCCGGCGACGACACTGTTCATCGTCGTTTCCAAAACTTTCGGAACGATCGAAACGTTAACCAACGCTCGCACAGCCCGCACCTGGTTGACCGATGCGTTAGGGGCCGACGCCGTCGCCAAACATTTTGTCGCCGTGTCGACCAACGCTTCGCGTGTCGCCGATTTCGGGATCGACACCAACAACATGTTCGGATTTTGGGACTGGGTCGGCGGACGCTACTCCGTCGGCTCCGCTGTTGGTTTATCCCTCATGTTGGCGATCGGGCCAGATCAGTTCCGAGAATTCCTCGGCGGGCTCCACGACATCGACACCCATTTCCGAACCGCTCCGCTCGAACAAAACGCTCCAGTCATGATGGCGTTACTAGGGGTTTGGTACTCCAATTTCTTCGACGCTGCATCTCACGCAGTTCTACCCTATTCCGACCATCTAGCTCGATTCCCGGCCTACCTTCAACAGCTCGACATGGAAAGCAACGGCAAAAGCGTGACAGCCGAAGGCGACGTTGTCGACTACGACACCGGCCCAATCATTTGGGGTGAACCGGGCACTAATGGGCAACACGCCTTCTACCAGTTGATCCATCAAGGCACCCGCCTCATTCCGTGCGACTTCATCGGTTTCGCTAAACCAAGTGACCCCATCGGCGAGCACCACGATCTACTAATGGCAAACTTCTTCGCCCAAACCGAAGCATTAGCGTTCGGACAAAACCACGATGACCCTGCCCGAACGTTCGAAGGTAACCGACCAACAACCACCATCTTGTCTGAAACGTTAAGCCCACGTGTGCTCGGGCAATTGATTGCCCTCTACGAACACAAAGTATTCGTTCAAGGGGTCATCTGGGGAGTCAACTCGTTTGACCAGTTCGGAGTCGAGTTAGGTAAAGTCCTTGCCACAACCATCGCAGGAGAACTAGCCGACGACACTACAGGCGATCACGACAGTTCAACTAGCTCGTTAATCTCGTGGTACAAGAACAACCGGTAACCCAACTCTGAACACTAAACACCCAGGCTTCGCGTTCGAACCGAACCGGCCTGGATGTTTGTGTCTAACTCGACTTCAAGAGAACAGCTTCAAACCTTGAACCTCTAGACCTCACCGGTTGTGAATAACCGTGGTCTTTGAAATCTTGTCCCAAAGAGCCTGTTCACTGTCGTCAGAGGCGACCATGGCAATTCCTGCTACGCCTATAAGAAACTGCACTGCGGCAACAACGATCGATAAGACGACGACGATTGCCGGGTCTTGAGGTACGAAACTAGAAGTGATGGTCCCGATCAGAACCACAACAATATATGGCGACAAACGCTTTATGTGATCAACAAACGTTAACGGCGACCCGTCGAGTTTTACGATCTTGGTGCTCGTAACCTTCTTACCTAACGTCGAGGTATACATCTTTGTTAGTAGCGCCTCGTAGGCAACGATTACGGCCAGCTGCACCACGGCCGCACCCACCTGCACCAGCGAAACCCATAGGGGTAGACGCACACCTTCGACCTGGGCGTCAACTGCCTCTGAACCGACAATAAAAAACAGTGGCGCTTGCAGTATCAAGCCAATGATGAACCACACAATCACGTCAAGAGCACGAGCGCCTACCCGGTTACCTAACCCTGCGAGATTGGATTCGATGAAATGCTGGCCTTGAGGAGCACCCTGAACTAGGTCAGGCAACGAGAACGGGGTGCCCGACAGACGACTTTCGTTCGTCCAGACAGAGCCGTCCCAGTACCGTTCGGTACCAGGCGGGTCGGCTTCAGCTTGGTACCAACCAGGAGATGGGCTACCCGTTGAATTCATCCGCCAATTCCTCCAAATTAGGCTAATCAATCGTCGACTGGATCTTACCCTCTCCTTCACCAGAACGAACATCACCGTCAACGGCTACCGCCATAGGCACGCTTCAACTATCTCGTTCGCCGATACCCCGACGATCCCGCAACCTGGTGGGGGTTTTACGCGTCGCAATACATGACTCAAACCCGGATTCGACGTTAGGAATTGCTGTCAAATAAAACAGGGATTATTCAGCACTAGTTAATGGCTCTTTCAAGCTGGTGAACAATACGAGCACTCGGAACGCTGTCGCTACCGTTGCCTGTTGGTTGGTCTGTCACAACTACTCATCTCCGTCTATGAAAGAGTCTTATGATCACCGCCAGCACTGCACCACCCACAACCGACATGACAGCTCCACCCCCAGATCCCCGTACTGAACCTTCACAAGGGTTGACGATAAGGCCCGATTCGATATCGAACCTTTCGCCCACAGATCAAGAACTATTCACCTCATTCGGTGTCGGCCCATCGTCCAAACCCGACCACGTATTGATCCACCGGGCGTTTGGCTATTGGGCAGCTCGTCAACCAACCGCCACCGCAGTGGAGCATCTCGGAACGTCGATCACCTACGCCGAGCTCGAAGAACAATCAAACCATCTCGCTGCTGTGCTCGTCAACGAAGGGGTCAAACGAGGAGACAACGTAGCGCTATTCCTAAGGCGTTCCATCCCTATGGTGGTTGGCATCTTAGCGACGCTGAAGACGGGAGCAACCTACGTTCCACAAGATGTGATGGTCGCCCCTGAATCGCAGCTACGTCACGTCGTTGAACAGACCAAAGCCACCGTCATTCTCACGACCTCATCACATCTAAAACTGGTTCCAACGATCGAAAGCACTGTCGTGATCCCAATCGACGCAGCAGTCGCCACCACTCGGGGTTCCAACTCAGTTCAGCCGACTACAGCCTTGGATGAGATGGGAATGCCCGACGATGACTGTTTCGTACTGTTTACCTCGGGTACAACGGGTGCCCCGAACGGGGTTCGAGTTTCACACCGAAACCTCTGCAACATCCTTCTCACCAAACCCGGCAACCTCGGCATAGAACCAGGCATGACGGTCGCCCAAATTCTAAGCATCTCATTCGATATGGCGGCATGGGAAACACTGGGGGCGCTCACCAATGGAGCGAGATTACTTATCAGGGGAAGCGACATCGAAGAGACGGCCAGTCAGGCCGACGTCATCATCGCTACCCCGTCGGTCCTCGGGTCGCTAAACCCAGCGAATTGCCAACGAGCCTCAATCGTCGCCGTCGCAGGCGAACCCTGCCCCCAACCGTTAGCCGACACGTGGAGTGCGTTCGCCACCTTCCACAACTCTTGCGGACCGACCGAAACCACTATCGTCAATACGATCAAGCGGTACGATCCAGCAGAGGCAACATTAACTATTGGGACACCGACTCCGAACAACACTGTTTATA
This sequence comes from Acidimicrobiales bacterium, assembly GCA_020630065.1. Lineage (GTDB taxonomy): Bacteria > Actinomycetota > Acidimicrobiia > Acidimicrobiales > SZUA-35 > JAHDCC01. The sequence continues at coordinate 25,001 of JAHDCC010000011.1, read as the reverse complement.
TCCTCGATGAGGATCTACAACCGCTACCGGTCGGAGAGGTCGGCGAAATGTGGGCCGGAGGCGACTGTGTAACATCGGGTTATCTCAACAACGCTCTGCTAACGACCGAGCGGTACAAGCCGGACCCATTCCTCGGATCCGGAAAGATGATGTTCCGCACACGAGACTTAGGCCGCTGGACCGTGGACGGCGAACTGGAACACCATGGACGCACCGACGATCAAGTCAAAATTCGTGGCTTTAGAGTCGAACTCGATTCGGTATCAACGGTTCTTGAATCGGTCAATCACTGCAAAGCGGCGGTGACGCTCAAACTAGACAGTCGACATCTGGTCGCGTTCGTAGCCCCAAGTACCGTCGACCCGGCACAGGCTCAAGCCCAGGTCGCGACTGCACTGCCTTACTACTGTGTACCGAGCGCCGTGTACGCCATCGACGAACTCCCTCGAACAACACGAGGCAAGATCGACAAACGAAAACTGTTAGATCTGGCGAAACAGACAGCTGAAGCTACATCTTTAGAAGGAACCCAGACATGACAAAAACGTTCTCACCGCCAACTTCTGCAAACGCTCCCCGTAAAGAAACACTCGACCACGCAACGCCTCCAGCTCCGTTTCCCACGCACCAAGAATCAACCGCTCGAACCGAACCCCTGGTAATTGACGGGTACGAAAACGACGAACTGCCGCCTCAAATTTCGACCATACGTCGACTGTTTAAAGATCGTCGATTGATGGCCTACAACCGTTTAGTTGTTTTGGTTGTAGTAAGCAATATGGCGGTTGCCGCATATGGCCTGACAGCTGGTAGCTGGTGGTCGACCGGCAACGGTTTCAATTTGGCCGCCATCGGCAACACGGCAATAGTCAATCTGACAGTTGCCATATTGATTCGTCAACAACATGTCGTGAACCTTTTGTTCAAAGTCGCAACCGCGGCACCTACAAGTTGGCCACTTAGGGTGCGTTGGACACTCGGAAAGATCTACCATTTCGGAGGCATACATGTCGGCGGAGCGATCGCTGGCACGATCTGGTTCGCAGCTTTCTTAGGTGGCATTGGCTATCACTACGCTGCTGATCTGCCGGGGGTTTCGGGCGCGCTGGTCGCGATTTCTGTCGCCCTGCTCGCTCTGCTAGTAGCAATGATTGGGTTCTCGCTCCCGAGATTCAGGGCGGCGTATCACGATAGGTTTGAACTTGTTCACCGTTTCGGCGGCTGGACATCTCTCCTTCTGTTTTGGATCCATACTGCCTTGTTTGCCGCCGCTAACAATGCTGACGGTTCGGTGCTCTCAGCGCTTATCGGGTCACTCGGGTTTTGGCTGCTAGCTCTCGTGACCACAAGTGTTGTTCTTCCTTGGCTGGAATTGAAAAAAGTGCCGGTTGAGATCACACGACCTTCCGACCATGTTGCGTTAGTCAACTTCGACTACGGAGTGACGCCGTTTGCTGGGTCATCGACCGCGGTCAGCCGGAGCCCGCTAACCGAATGGCATTCGTTCGCCAACGTGCCTAGCCCAGGCAAAGAGGGTTACCGGCTGACGATCTCTCGCGCCGGAGACTGGACCGGCGACTTTATCGATGAAACACCCTCACATTTGTGGGTCAAAGGCATTCCGACCGCAGGAGTCGGCAACATAGACAAACTTTTCAAACGGGTCGTGTGGGTGGCTACCGGAAGTGGAATCGGCCCAGCGTTACCGCATCTACTTTCACAAGAAGTACCGGCACATTTGGTTTGGGCGACTCGTGACCCTCGTAAAACATACGGCGACCAGTTGGTCGATGAGATTTTAGCTGTCCAACCTCACGCCACGATTTGGAACACGCAAGCCGATGGCAAACCCGACATGGTGAAATTAGCTAATCGTGCGGTCCAAGAATTCGATGCCGAAGCGGTTATCTGTATCTCTAACAAAAAGCTAACCTGGCTGGTGGTTGAGGGCATGGAACGAGTTGGGGTGCCAGCATTTGGCGCTATTTGGGACTCGTGATGCCACCAACAAACACACCGCGAATAGACACTCAAGCCAACGAACCTCAGACGAACAACTCGCTAACTGAACGGGACGCACCGGTACTGTTCAACCGACATGGACGAGTGTTCGAAGCTAAAATAAATCGGCCAGAAGCGTTAAACGCCCTCAACGCTGAAGTGCTGCGACAACTCACCGACGTGCTGGGCACGTTAGACAATGATCCTACTGTTGGCTGTTTTCTAATCACCGGATCACGTCGGGCATTCGCTGCGGGAGCCGACATCAAAGAGCTTCGTCAACAGACATACCGTTCAATGTCTGACTCAAACTTCTTCGAAGGCTGGGACCGGTTCGCGGCGCTACGCACTCCAAAGGTTGCGGCCGTTTCGGGGTACGCCCTGGGTGGCGGCTGCGAATTGGCGATGATGTGTGATGTAATCCTCGCGTCGGAGGACGCCAAGTTTGGGCAGCCAGAAATCGGCCTCGGACTCGTCCCGGGAATGGGGGGAACTCAACGACTAACCCGTCTCATCGGGCGAACAAAAGCTATGGACCTGATTCTCACCGGCCGTTTGATGGACGCTTCCGAGGCGCTCAGCTCGGGCCTAGTGTCGCGTGTGGTGCCAACCGAAAACATCGCGACTGTAGCGATGTCGACAGCATCAAAGATTGCTAACTTCAGTAAGCATACGGCGATGACTGCTCGAGAACTCGTTGATCGGGCCGATCACACAACCTTGGCGGAAGGCGTTTTGTCCGAACGACGAACCTACTATGCCTTGTTCGATACCGCCGAAGCCCATGAAGGGATGGACGCCTTCATCGAAAAGAGGGAACCCAACTTCCGATCACGTTGACGACGCCCTTGTCAGAGTTTGAACTAACGAAACGTAGGCCCTCGGTAACCGGTCTTAAACCCGCCAGCGATAAGAGCGTCACGGATTTCTGGGCTCTCGCCGGTAGGGGCAGAGTTGACGGTTCGGATCTCCAAACCTCTGATACGACCTGACGAGACCAAAGCAGTCAAGGAACTAACCCATCCAAAGTCGGAGGTTCCCGGTTCGAAAACCACCAAACTACGCCCTCCTCGTTCAACGAAGGCAACCGGGTGACCGTCGCTAGAAATCACGTACGCTCCGGTCGAACGAGACGGACGCCCATTTGTTTCAGGCCAAGGAAGTGCGGCCCCGTATGGCTGGGCTGGGTCACCGGCAGAAAGCGTCAGCCATCGACTATCGAGCGAAGGTTCATCATCGGGTTCGACAAACCCTTCGCCACTGTCGCGGTAGTCACGCAACCGGTCGACCGCTCCGGCCAACGCGAACTGGGCTGCCCCTAAACCTTCGACGAAGTAGCCGCGACGAACCTGACCCCGTTCTTCCATCTCTTTGAGCACTGGGTACACGCCAGCGAATCCACCAACGGCACCTTCGGCTAGCGCCATTTCTCTGGTGACGACACCGTAGCGTTCAAGGAGTTGGGCCGCCTTGTTCGCCGACGCTTCGGTGGAGGTTACCGCTGGTTCCCGTAGGGCCGATGTCAGCGACCAGCGTCCGGTTCCGGCGGCCGGTCCGGTACGAGACAATGACCGCATGTTAGGTCGGCGGGCGCGACCTCCCCGACGTCGTTTCGACCCTTTCTTTGGCGAGCCTCGACGAATCAGTTCCCGGACTGGGGTGAACGAATCGTTGGTGACATGACCACTCCAAACGAGGTCCCATAACGCTGCCAGCACAGACTCATCAGTATAGGTGCATCCGGCCTGTTGACAAGCGGCAACTAAGCCCGACCAGAAAGTAGCCCCGCTCGTGGTGAGGTGATCTACGAGCACTTGATGGATTTTGCCGTCGGGAACATCACCCGGTTCGGGAGCTAACGCCGCTACCTGATCTCGCCACAATAGCCGGAGTCGACCATCGTTGCTGCCAAGTGGTGAAGACCCGACCCAAACGAGCTCCCCGGCGGTCAGCAATGTGTCGAGGTCTGAGGGCTGATAACCATTGAGCCGATCGGACAGAATGTCTGACTCAAGAATCGATGCGGGCAGAGCAGCACCCTGCATTGTGGTGAGGATTTCGGCCAAACCGTCAACCCCATAACGCCGGGATCCGACATGTTGCCAGGCGGGAAGAAACCGGGCGAGAACAACTTGATCGACCGGTTCGATCTCTTTACGCAACGCAGCCAATGAGCGTCGCCGCAACGTGCGCAGCACGTCGTCGTGGCACCATTCCCGACCCGAACCTCCGGGACGAAACTCGCCTTGGAGTAGCCTGCCCTGTCGAGCTAAATCTTCAAGCGTTGTTGTCACCCGCTCTTCGGGCAGACCAAACGCATCGGCAGCGTCTCGGGTCGTAAATGGGCCATGGGTGCGAGCGAACCGCGAAACTAGCTCTGAAACCGGGTCGTTGACCGACTCGGTGAAGGCGGCTGGCAAACCCGGCGGAAGGTGTACACCAAGGGCGTCTCTGAGCTTTGATGCGTCTTGAGCGGATGCGAATCGTCGCTGGCCGGTAACGGCTACAGCGATAATTCTGCGTTCGGTTTGCAGTTGTTCGATCGCAGTGTCGACATCGAGGTCGTCAACGGTTCGTCGAACGATCTCTTCTTGAGTTAGCGGACCGAGCCATCGGAGAAGGTCTTCGACGTGGTCGACGTGACGAGCTTTCCACTTGTCGGCGGTGCGTTGCAGTTCAGCTTCGAGCGCTTCCAACACGTCTTCGTCGAGCAGCTCCCGTAGCTCCTCGGACCCCAAAATGTCGCGCAAGAGTTCCCGGTCGAGTGAAAGAGCAGCGGCGCGGCGTTCCGCTAACGGGGCGTCACCTTCGTACATGTATTGAGCGATCCAACCAAACAATAAAGATTGGGCGAACGGCGACGACGTTTCGGAATCGACGGGGACGAGTTTAACTTTGCGGCTTCGCAGGTCAGATAAGAGTCCCCGCAATGCTGGCACATCGAACACGTCGTTGAGGCATTCTCGGCTGGTTTCTAACAGAATCGGGAAACTCGGATATTTACTCGCTACTTCGAGCAAGTCGGCCGCTTTTTGCCGTTGCTGCCAAAGCGGTGTTCGTTTGTCCGGGCGTCGACGCGGCAGCAGTAGCGCACGTGCCGCACACTCGCGAAACCGTGCGGCGAACAGCGCCGAGTTAGGCAGTTGCGCTAGGAGGAAGTCGTCGAGGTCGTCGGGGTCGATAATAAGTTCGTCGAGCGGGAGTTGATCAATCGATTCAGGTAGTCGGATGACGATGCCATCGTCGCTCCACATAAGTTCGACATCGAGGCCCCATTGTTCGGTCAGGCGATGCTGAAGCGCCATCCCCCATGGGGCGTGGACTTGTGAGCCGAACGGTGATAGTACACAAACCCTCCAGTCGCCTATTTCGTCTCTGAACCGTTCGACAACGATTGTTTTGTCGGTTGGAAGATGCCCACCGGTCGCTTCTTTTTGTTCGTCGATAAACGAAAGTAGGTTTGAGGCCGCCAACGGATCTAGCCGGTGTTGGCTAGTCAAAATTTCGAGCGCTTGGTCCGGTTTTTTCGAACCGATCTTACGTACAAACGCGCCGATAGCTCGACCTAGTTCAAGCGGTCGACCTGGTCCGTCACCATGCCAGAACGGCATCTTTCCGGGCTGACCGGGGGCTGGAATAACAACAACTCGTTCGTGAGTGATATCTTCGATCCGCCAGGTACTGGCACCGAGCAGGAACGTTTCACCTACTCTCGATTCGTACACCATTTCTTCGTCGAGTTCACCGACGCGTGTGCCGTCGGGAAGGAACACGCCGTAAAGCCCACGGTCTGGGATAGTACCGCCGCTGGTAACCGCTAGACGTTGTGCTCCTGGACGGCCTTTGACCGTTGCACCTACCCGGTCCCATATCAGGCGAGGTCGAAGCTCAGCGAATTCATCTGATGGATATCGACCCGAAAGCAGGTCGAGGGTGTTGTAGAAAGCATCGTCGGAAAGGTCGCTAAAGTTCGCTGAGCCTCGCATGCACTCTCGAAGGTCATCGACCGACCATTCATCTAGGGCGCAGGCGGCCACTATCTGCTGTGCTAGAACGTCGAGAGGGTTTCGTGGGTAGAAGGTTTGTTCGATTGAACCAGCTTCCATTCGTTCAACCACGACTGCCATCTCCAGCAAGTCAGCGCGATGTTTCGGAAAGAACTTCCCGCGGCTGGGCGCTCCGACTTGGTGACCGGCCCGACCAACACGCTGCAATCCACGGCTTACCGCTCCGGGAGACGCCACTTGGACTACCAAATCAACGGCACCCATATCGATGCCGAGTTCAAGCGAAGAGGTTGCGACTAGACCTTTCAGGTCTCCACGTTTTAGCCGGTCTTCGATGGCGAGACGCTGCACTCTGCTGAGCGAACCGTGGTGGGCCATCACGAGTTCTTGCCCAGCATTGTCTGGTGGTTTACCTTCGGCTTCAGCCGAACGGTTTTGCCCGTCGACCGCTAACTCGTTAAGCCGCACAGCTAAGCGTTCGGCGAGCCTTCGGGCGTTCACAAAAACGATTGTCGAGTTGTTCTCTTGGATGAGTTCTAAAAGACGTGGGTGAATCGATGGCCAGATGCTGTGACGGCTGGGACCTGGGTTGGCCGGGTCGGCGTTGACGTCTGGGGCAATGGTGTCACCGAGTTTGCCCATGTCTTCGATGGGGACAACAACTTCGACTTCTAATTCTTTTGAAATACCGGCGTCGATGACTGTGACCGGCCGTGCTTTGGAATCTTCGAAGCCTCCAAGGAAACGGGCGATTTCTTCTAGCGGGCGTTGGGTTGCCGACAGTCCGATTCGTTGCGGAGGTCGGTCACATATACGTTCCAGTCGTTCAAGACTCGTCGATAGGTGCGCTCCTCGTTTGGTGGCGGCGAGGGCGTGTATTTCGTCGATAATGATCGTTTCGACACCGGCCAAGGTTTCGCGGACCTTTGACGTCAACATCAAGTAGAGCGACTCTGGTGTGGTGATTAGCAGGTCGGGTGGATGCGAGGCCAGTCGTCGACGTTCGGCGGCGGGTGTGTCCCCGCTGCGGATCGCCACGTCGGGTTCGTAGAACGTTGTGCCAAGCCGCTCGGCGGCAAGTCGGACTCCTTGAAGCGGTGCTTGTAAGTTTTTTTCGACGTCTACTGCGAGGGCTCGCAACGGTGAAATGTAGAGGATCCGAGTCCGGTGATTTTTGTCTTCCGGTGGCGGGTTGCCCGTCACCTGATCGAGACCCCAGAAGAAGGCCGTGAGGGTTTTGCCCGAACCCGTTGGAGCGAGAATGAGTGTATGATCACCGGCAGCAATGGCCGGCCAACCCTGTTTCTGCGGTTCGGTCGGTTCGACAAAAGTGGTCGAAAACCACTCAGCTGAAGCTTGGCTGAACGTTTCGAGAACAGGATGAATATGACGTTCGGACTGCGGCTCCGGTTTTTTTGGCTCAGTTACCACAGCCACCTAGTGTAGGTGATGGCTACGACAGGCGAGACTTCAGTATGGTCATGCCGACGCCGGCCGGCCCAATGTCCAGTGGGCGTTTGTCTCGGACGCCGACTAGTTGGTGACTTCGAAGGGCAGGACCTACGATGAGGCCGAAGGTTTAGATACCGGCGCCGATGATAATCTTACGAAACCGTTCGAATGGGTGGTTCTGTTGGCTCGCCTCCGAGTTTTACACCGCTAAAACTACGGGCTGGGGCGAGCCAAGCCAGCCCGTAGTTTTAGCGGTGCCTCCGGGTTCTGCGCTATCTATCCAGAATAGGTGGTTCTTAGATGTTGTCTAGGAACTCGGTTGCGGAGATAGTTGACGTTTCGCCTTCGGCGACGTTTTCGGCTCGTGCGAGCATTTCGGCGAACCCTTGTGGGTCGGCTTGCAGGTCTTGGAGTTGTTCGTCTGTGAGTATTGCAGCTATCGGTACCAGTGTGACGACGCCGTGTTCGCCAACGGATGCGTTGTATGAGCGATCTTTGTCTACGAGAGAGCCTAGGGCTAGTCGGCCTCTCGAGTCGGGTCGGATCATCGATGTTTGTTCCATATGTTCAATTATACCCCTATTGAACATATGACACAATGTGGGATGTACCCCTCCACTGGTTAGGGTGGAAGTATGCCTACTGTGGTCATAGAAAAGAGCTTCATATCTAAAGCGACGAAGTTAATCAAGAAGCATCCTGAGAAGAAACCAAAAATACGTAAAACGATCGAGCTGTTGGAAATGGATCCCCGGCATCCAAGTTTGCGAACCAAGAAATATGATCACAATCTTGATGTGTGGCAGTCTTACGTTGAGAACCAGACGCCGGGTGCGTGGCGGTTGTGGTGGCGATGGAGTCAAACTAGACAGGACACAATCGTTATCATCGGCTACGGACCACACCCATAGACTGGACGCACCCCTGGCTAGTGAATCACGGCTTGAGGGTGCGTACAAAAGTTCGAAGTAGTTATCGTGTCGACTGCGGGTCGGTCAGGTTTGGTTGACTACCTGGTTCTGGTTTTTCTTCGGTACCGATGGTTTGAAGGTCCTCGATCGTGTCGATGCCGAGAGCTTCGTATCCATCTTCGTCAGATAGCGCAACTAGGGTTCCATCTTGGTCGATGCTTTGGATCGCGCCGGTCCAGCCAATGCCATAGTTATTTTCGAGACGGCTATCTAGGCCAACGGTGAGAACATATTCTTTGCCGGTTTTAAAGTCGGATATGTCAAGGCCGTTGGTCGATATTTTGTTGACTCGTTCTTTGGTTGTGTGATCGAAGGCGTATGCAAGAAAATAATAGTTAGTGAGAAGATCGGTTTAGTTTACATTGATAACTCCGGGTCTAGTAGCAGGCGTTGATTCTGAGGCCTATGCAACGGGAAAGGTGTCCGCTGTAGCCTCCAACACAGACTTGACTGTCTGCACCGTGGTCAAACCCGACTGCATGTGATATCCCATGGCATGCAGTGTTCCATTTTGTTGGCCAGTCCGCATGGATGCGAAGTCGCTAGTTGATATCAAGAGTTCCGCGGCTGCATCTATTGCTTGGAGTTGGAACCACGCCAACACAATAGTTATCTTTACGTTCTTGTCTGAACGTGCCCAGGCTAGATCCCGCCCCAACCACGCTACGCCCTCAACAATGCCAATGGTTGTGTAATCACCACCTTGGTTCACCATGAAATTCGTTGACCTCGACAAACGCAAACCGGGCGTTCTCGCAGCTAGGTAATTCAACGTTGATAGTAAACGAACTGCTTTCCTCTGACATAAGATCCAGGCGTGAACATCCCGCCCTCGATGTCCAACCGCCCTGAAAGCCCGTCCACGTCTCAGGCAATCGCGCGCTTTTTCGACCAGTCCGACCACGGAATTCCCGGCGAAAGCGACGACCTCACCGAAACCACAGAAGCGGTCCCGAACATTGCCCCGGTGGATCGCCCACCAATGCGGCGGCCCATCCCACCAGCACCTGGGTTAAATTCGGTAATACCGCAGGCCAGCCAGACGGAAGCGAATTCCGCTCCACAACCAGAGCGTCGGAAACCATCGGTGGCTGCCGAAACTGTCTCACCATTTCCCACAGACACATCCTCAACTTCCCATGCGCCTGCGGTTCCCAAAACCAAACGCATGCCAGCTATCAGCGACCCAGGTCACGGCCACAGGTCGGCTCGACCAACAAATTCTCCCACTCAATCTTCCCGACGAACATGGCTCTTCGGGACTGCGTTCACTGTCCTAGCGTTATTGGGGGCAGGACTCGTAGTGATCGCGGTAGCCTCCGCAGTCAACATTGCTGACAAGCCGACCAACGACGACTCAACCATCGAAGGCCAACCAGGCGACATTTTGCCGTCTGGGGATCTGCCGTTTGGCGAAGCCACGATCGAACGAAACACACCGACTACGGTGTCGACATCTGAGCCTCAACGAGAACGCTCATCGCCGACACCAACAGAACCAAATGTAGCTACTACACAACCTTCCCCATCGACGGTGGCCGAGGAGCCGACAACAGTTCCGTCTGAAGAATCCGACACCCCTCAACCGGCTGATCAGCCTGACAGTGACGAAACAGCCACGGAAGATCCCACACCTGTTACTGAAGAATCACCGGAACCAGCGACGGAACCCCCACCTTCAACCGCTTCAGAGTAGACGGTCTGATACGGCACATACCCTTGACCAGCTGGGCGACTCTTGCTAGAAATCGTCTATGACGACAGCACTGATTACCGGAATTACAGGCCAGGACGGATCCCACTTGGCAGAGCTCCTACTCGGGAAGGGATACGAGGTTCATGGGGTTGTGCGTCGTAGCTCTACGCTCAACCGGAACCGTCTGGACTCCATTTATCAGGACTCTGAAAGCAAACATCGGAACCTGCATCTTCACTACGGGGACATGAGTGATGCGCTCAACATTGAGCGGGTGATCAGCGAAACAAACCCTGACGAGATTTATAACCTGGCCGCCCAGAGTCACGTGGCTGTTTCGTTCGAGGTTCCGGAATACACATTCGATGTCACAGGAGCCGGAGCTATTCGGATTCTGGAAGCGATCCGCCAGCGGTCGCCAGAATCGAGGTTCTACCAAGCATCATCTTCAGAGATGTTCGGATCAACTCCGGCTCCGCAGAATGAAGAGACCACGCTCCACCCCCGCAGCCCATATGCGGTCGCTAAAGTAGCCGCCCACCATGCGACCATCAATTACCGCGAGGCGTACGGACTCTTCGCTTGCAGCGGCATCCTGTTTAACCATGAAGGCGAACGTCGCGGCGAGAATTTCGTTACCCGAAAGATCGCTAGAGGCGTGGCTGCTATTAAAGCAGGCAAGCAAGAACACTTGATGCTAGGCAACCTTGACGCTAAGCGAGACTGGGGACATGCCGAAGACTACGTGAAGGCCATGTGGATGATGCTACAAGCCGACGAAGCAGACGATTATGTGATCGCCACTGGGGAGAGCCACACCGTCCGCGAGTTCTGCGATGTTGCGTTCGAACACGTCGGACTTCGAACCGACGATCATGTGCGCATCGACGAGCGGTTCATCCGTCCGTCAGAAGTTGACGACTTGCGGGGCGACGCCACAAAAGCTCACACCAAGCTCGGATGGAAGCCGGAAGTCACTTTTTCTGAGCTGGTGACCCGGATGGTGGACGCCGAAATAAAACTGCTCGAAGGCTAGACCAGTTTCATCTGGTCGACCGGCGGACAAACAAATTTCGAAAATTTTTATCCTATTGGGGAATAAACCGTCGATTCGACGGTTCCTAGATGTATGCGCTCCGCTTGTTAGTGCCTCAACTATCAACTCTGTCGACGGTTTACCGACCGGCGACGCAAAGGATCGCATTTCGAACCCATAGGGTTTGTCAATACCGAGACCAGCGCAGCACGCAATCCCACCCGCCCTGCGCTGGTCTCTCGGTAGTTTTAGCAGGATCTGGCTCGACTCGTTTAGCGATGTTTGTGCGTTAGCGACGTGGTTCCCAGCGAAACTTCCAGACCGACACGGCCAGCCCGAACATTCCCCACGCTAATACGACCAGCCAATGCTCTACGGGAAACGGCATCTCCGTCGTGAATGGATCGAACGACTCGCTTAGCGCTATCCCCAAGTGTTTGATCGGGAACAGGTTGGCGATGAACTCTGGCACCCCTCCCACCGCAGACTCACCGTCGGAGCCAATAATGAAAATATCGCTGATGAAATAGAGCGGCAAAATCAGTGCATTCGTTACTGCCGGTGCAGCTTCTTCGGAAGGAATGATAACGGTTAACGCCACGCCGAGCGCCGAGAACGATGCGGCGCCGACCATGACGCTAATCGCTAGAGGGATCACGCCCACAGACTGAACGGTGACATCAAAAAACACTCGACCGACGCCGATAAAGACAACAGCCATAATGACGGACAGGGCAACGCCGGCGAGGCCTTGAGCGACAATAAAAATCCATGGCCTTAGCGGCGTTGAACGAACCCGTTTCAACACCCCTTGTTCGCGGTGAGACGTTAACGTCATCGCCAAGTTAACCAAGGTTGCCGAGATTACAGCGAGAGCCAACAGGGCTGGGACATAGAGCGTTGCTACCCGGCGACCGTTTCCTATCTCATCGTTACCGAATATTGAGGTGAAAACAAACAGGAACACCAACGGCAGAATGATGGTAAAGAATGTTGCCGCCGGATTGCGGCGAAACGCCAGCAGGTTGAACTTGGTCTGGGTTTTAAGTTGTTTCAGCCAGTTACCGCCCATCATCGGCGCCCTTCGTTCGGTCATCATTGTCCGGCTGGTCTGCCGGGTTCGCTACCAATTTGAGATAGACATCTTCCAGCGTTGGATTGATCACTTGGAGTCCAACAAGGTCGATCGATTGGTTTTCCGCTGCGTCGATAAGCGCCCGCAGAGTCGGAATGACTTCGACAGCCTCCATCTCACATAGTGTCGTGGTTTGGTCAGATTGCACGCTTGAGCTGATTTCCGAACCGGGGCGGCGTCCGATGCCGGCATCGGTCAGGAGTGCAACGTCATCGGTTCGACAAGTCCACGAAATTGTTGTTTTAGCATCTACGACTGAAGCTAGTTCTTCTGCCGTGCCCCGAGCGGTTATCAGTCCGCCGTTGATTACCACGATCCGGTCGGCGAGATGCTCTGCTTCGTCCATGTAATGTGTGGTGAGAAGGACCGTCTTGTTGAGATCTCGTAGCGCCTCTACCATTTTCCACGATTCGCGCCGAGCGGTCGGATCGAACCCCGTCGTCGGCTCATCGAGGAAGATGAGGTCGGGGTCGCCGACAAGTGCACTTGCGAGATCGAGCCGACGTTTTTGCCCACCGGAAAGCTTTTTGACTCGTTGATCTGCGGCGTCGCCCAGTCCAACAAGGTTGAGTAGTTGCGTTGGTTCCGGTCGAGTTCGACCTTCAAAAGAGTAGAAGTTGGACTGCATTTGCACTGTCTCGAGCGCCGTCAGCGAAGGGATCGGTTCTGACTCTTGCAGGACGATTCCGAGTCGTTCCCTCCAATGGGCAGGCGCCGACGTCGGGTCTTCACCCATAACGCGAACTGTCCCGGAGGTAGCTTTTCGAAATCCTTCGAGAATTTCTATGGTTGTGGTTTTGCCGGCACCGTTTGGCCCCAGAAAGGCGACGATCTCACCCGAGTCGACGTGCAAATCGATACCTTTGACGGCGTGAGTGTTTCCGTAGCTCTTCACGAGCCCTTCGACTTCGATCATAGTCTCAAACCTAGCTAACTTCTGACCTGCGTCAACTCGTCCTTTAGGACGATTTCCCACATTCCCGCAGGTCAGCGCGTGTCTCTACGCTGTTTACGGCTTTAAATCGTAACCGATTCTGACTACAATCGAGTTGGCGTTGGTGCTGGCGGTTCACTAATTACCCAGATAAAAGTATGTCACGTAGAGTTACAGCTTATTCCTAGCCGGGAATAGACTGATCAAGCAGCACGGATAACACGATGTATACGGCGGTTAGCACTAATGATTAACCCTGCGGCGGGCGATACACAATTTTTAGAGAGTGCAGCTTCCCTTGAAGCGAAATTCGGGTCTAGCCTCGATCAGCTTCGTGACTTCTATGGGGTCTCACCGATGGCGGTGGATTCGAGCCATATTTTTCGCAGCGCCTCCGATTTACTGTACGAAACTGCCGATATGCCAGCAGAACTAGCTGTGGCCCGTTCGGCGTTGGGCACGTTGAAAAAGGTTGGCGAACCCAAGTTAGATTTCGTTTCAGATTCCCAGGATGAAATTTTGGCGCTCAGAGTCTTTTTCGGGCTTGATAAACAACTCGTCGCCGACGCTCTAGACGTTTCAGTTCAGAGCGTGGAATCATCTGAACGTCAAAGTATCGCAGGGCTACAGGAACACATTGATTCTGTCGACTCGGAATCGAGTGCGGTGTCCGATTTCGAAACTTCGTTATTGAACGGCATCAGCTCCGAACCCACAACGCTAACCACGAGCGTTTCACGGGAGCCAAAATCTACGTCGTATTTGTCCGAAGTAAAGACTGCCGAGCGGAAGAGAACCAGCTCCCGGCGGCTCTTGTTGCTGTTGTCAGGTTTACTTGCGGTCATATTGACCGGAGCCATTGTTGTACTAGCTGGATCGGATTGGCTGCTTAATGAAACCGACGAGGCCAGCCAAGCTACGACAACAACGCTACGCACCGCATCTAACCCAGTTGAGACGACCGTTGGGAGCCCTTCAGACCCGGTCGACGAAGCAGATGAGGTTGAATCAATCGTCGAGGTTGCTCCCTCACCCGAAACCACAGTTCCGGAACCGACAACTACCCAGCAACCAGACGAGGAGACCACGACCACGACGATTCCGTTTCGTGAACCGGTCGTACCAAACGGAGGGTTCGAATCCAACCGGGTCGAGGCTTTAAAGTGGGCTTCGTTTCCTACTATTCCGGGTTGGACAGCTAGCCGTCCCATCGAGATCTGGGCGACAGGCCACAACGGTGTTGAAAGCCCCGGGGGAAGTCATCACATCGAGTTGAATTCGACAGGCCGCAACGAAATGACGACACAAGTCGAGGTATCGCCAAACAGTCAACTGCGGTGGAGTGTCGCCCATCGGGGCCGCAAGGGAACGGACTCGATGCGAGTTGTGTTTCAACCGGCTTCCGGCGAAGCCCAATCATGGGTGCTCGAAACGGGACAGGAATGGCGAACCTATCAGTTCGACTATTTGGTGCCTCCGAACTCAGACACGGTGACAGTTACGTTCGTGTCGATAACGGGCGGCAGCGAAGCAAATCTGCTCGATAACTTTACGATTGGTTTGAAACCGTAGACGGGCCGCGCGGCGTGGAGCGAGCACCGTCATGGTCGACAGGACGTGGTGTGCCTTGCGCCTCTCCTAGCATATAAGGCACATTGTGCCAGATATGCACTCTGTTTGTTGCATCCGCAACCGGCCGTACGGTGAGTCGCCTACATCGCCAACCGGCATCTCGAACCCGAACCCCGACCTACGACGTAGATTTCTTAGATTCCTTAGATTTTCGGCGTAGGCGACCCGATTTTCGGGCGGCGTCAACGAGGACTGCCTCGATTTGGGCGTTGACCGAACGGAACTCGTCTTGAGCCCATGCTTCGTAGGCATCGTATAACTCTGGCGGTAACCGAAGTGGAAATTGTTTACGCTGTCGAGCCACGCCGCCTCCTTCCTACCTCGGCATCCGACTATTTACTTTCATGAACCTATCGGTTCAATGTACCGACGTTGACGATTGGGTTCGTCGGCGTGTCGCTGGCAATCACCGTCATTAGGTTGGAGGCAAAAGTAGCTTTTCGATCTGTATCCAAAACTATCGGATCGCCATTTTCACCGCCATCTTCGAGTGCTTCGATCGCGTCGCGAACCATCAGGACCGCCCCTTCGACAATCTTGGTTCTAGCCGCCACAATGGCAGACGCCTGTTGCCGTTTCAACATGGCTTCGGCGATTTCAGCTGCGTAACTCAAGTCGGTGATACGCGCTTCCAAAATTTGCACGCCTGCTTCATCCGCACGTTCTTGCAGCTCTGCCTTAAGGTGGCGATTAACTTCCTCAGTTTCGCCGATCAGCGTCATCGTCTCGGTATCTTCAAAATTGTCGTACGGATAAGAACGGGCCAGTTGCCGGACCGCAGCCTCCGATTGAATGTGTACGTAGTTTTCGCAATCATTGACACCAAACACTGCCAGGGCTGTATCGGATACTTTCCATACAACAACGGCGGCGATCTCGATCGGGTTGCCGTTAGCGTCGTTCACCTTCGAACGTTGGGTGGTGAAGTTTCTGATCCGAAGCGAGATTCGACGTTTGCGGTACAACGGGTTGGCAAAGCGTAGTCCCGGCTGGGTGTCAGTGCCTTTATAGTCGCCGAAAAGTGTAAAGACCGCCGCCTTGTTTGGTTGCAGCATATAGAGACCGGTAGCAACACAAATAGCTCCGATAAATAGGACTAGTCCTGCCGCAACCAGGGTAAACCCGGCTGCGCCTGAGGAGTCAGTGATCAAACCCCCTGCCACCGCCATCACTAAACTTAGCGCCACCGCTGCCCCGATAAAAACAAGTGCGGTAAGCCCTGACCGTGACTGGCCCTCAAAAGTAGAAACCGAAGTCATTGAATATCTCCTCCAAATTGAGCTATCAATATGATATCACTTTTATATCATAAATAACCTCCTCTGCCTCCCCGTCAAACAACCACATCGACCATCTACTAAACTGGGCACATACCCCGCACCTCACCCACCGCGGGACAAGCCGCCCAAGGACGGCCATGATGGATCTGGATATCGAATACGACGACCTTAAACCCGGCATCTCCGCCGACGAGCAACAAATGGGGGTACGTCGTCTTCTGCAAATCGGGGCCGGAGTTCTCTTAGTAATTGCCGGACTCGCAATGATGGTCATACCGGGACCCGGCGTCTTGACCGCATTGGTAGGTCTCAACCTTATAAAGCCCGACAACTTTATTGTCCGATGGATTCGACGAAAAGTACCGGGCATTCCCGAAGATGGCGCCGTACCTAAGCGGTATCTCGCTATTGGCGCCCTTTTTTTCGCCGCCACAACCGTTTTGAGCATCCTGTATGGCGACATCGTCTTCGACTGGCTGAAGAGCTTCCTATAGGAAGCGTCGGCAGGGGCCGTCCCTACCCTTCGGAGATATCAGCCAGATATGGGAACCCGTCAACCTATCCTCATGACCGATCGATTAGCAAAAATCCCTAGCCAACGAGAACTACATTATCTACAGTAATTAGGGAGAACCCCCCAGCTGTAGGTCAGCGGATAAGTTCGGGGAGAGGGTGCGTATGCACGAGCAGCAGCCGCTTGGTTGCTCTCGTGCATGCTACATAAAGTGAACGAGCACCCTGGGTCTGCTCACTAAAAATAAGAGACGGTTCGACCACGATCGCCGTGTCGACCTCCAAACCCTTAACAAGGTGAATAGGCATGATAGTGAGCTGCTGCTCAAGCCCCTGATGATCACCTCGCCCAAAATCGACCCCCGCTGTTTGGAACCCCAAAACCAGCGCCTGATACATGTTCTGTGGACAGATAAGGGCCACATTTCCAGAGCCTGCCAATTCAATCTCGGCCGCCGTAGTCTCAACCAGCTGTTTCACCAAAAACTGCTCTTGGTCAACCGGAACAATACACGGTTTATCGCCTTCAGATCGCACTGACACCGGTGGGGACAGCCCCGGTCCAGCTTCGACCAACACCTTACTCGCCAGTTCCATAATCGGAGCCGGGATGCGATAACCAACCGTCAACTCTGCCATCCGAGACGGACGCCGCTCAGGCAAATGTTCGAGAATCTCATCCCAGTTCGAATGAGCCCACGCACCCGTCGACTGAGCGATATCACCGACAATCGTCATCGAACCATTTAACGAACGACGGCACAACATCCGCAGCTGCATCGGCGACAAATCCTGGCTCTCATCAACCACGATGTGGCCATAGGTCCGCACCTCGTCGTCAGTTTCGGGGATCTGATCAGCAAACTCGTCATCGATCGGACGTTTCCTCGCCCTGGGAAGTGCACCCAACTTTTCTCGGGCCTCATCCAAGACGGGAACATCGTCGACGGTCCAAATGACCTTATCCAGTCGCTTATCTTCCCTCCAGGGTCGATAAAGGGCTTCCCGATCGTCACTGGTAAGAGCTCGCCCCGCAGATGCCAACAACGACCGGGACCCATAGAGATCATAAAGAAGCTGAGCGGGGCGAAGTTTAGGCCACATCCACAGCAACGCTTCACGAACATCGGGGTGACCAGACACTTGCTCTCGAACCGCCTGCGGGTCGATGTCGTCGCCGTGAGTTGCAGCCAAAGCAGCGAACACCTCCGACTCAACAAACTTACGACCGCGGTTATGCGTCGAAAATCTCCGACGAGCCTGTTGCACAATTGCCGCTGACTGGGCAACCGTCAACCTAAGACGACGGGCACCAAAACCGACAACGAGGTCTGATCGAAGGGGACGCTGACGGTCCAAAACCGCTCGCTCCACCACCTTCGCCATCCGCAAATCACCCTTGATTCGAGCTGCCCGGTAATTATCGCGACCCGACACCCGCACCCCGGCGACCAGATCGGCCAGCACAGAAACCTCGACACCCGACTCGCCCAACGATGGCAAAACCTGCTCGATATAACTGAGAAACACCCGATTCGGCCCAATCACCAACACACCCTGACCCTCAAGCGGGAAACGATGGGTATAGAGCAAATAGGCAGCTCGGTGCAGGGCAACAACGGTCTTACCAGTACCGGGTCCACCCTGAACAACCAAAACCCCTGGCAATTCGGCCCGAATAATTTCGTCCTGCTCAGCCTGTATGGTGCCCAACACGTCACCCAGCCGACCCGTCCGGCTTTCGGTCAGAGCATTGATGAGAGCGCCCTCTCCTCGCAGCTCACGTCCGTTGATTATGACCGGACCATCGCCGGTAGTTGCCTCACCGAAAAATTCGTCTTCTAGAGCCAAAAGCTCTTGACCACGAGAGGTGAAATGACGTCGACGCACCAACCCAACCGGGTCGGCGCCAGTCGCACGATAGAAAGCCTCGGCCACCGGCGCCCGCCAATCCACAATTAACGGGTCTTGGCTTTCAGACGCAATAGCCAGACGCCCGATATGGTACGCCCCGGCACCGGCCTCTTCGGTTTGATCTATACGCCCAAAGCAAAGCGACTGAGAACCAATGTCGAGCTGACGTAGACGCTCGGCAATATTTTGATAGAAGATCTCTCGTTCCCACCGGGCCTGATTCGTGCCGCCCTTGCCAACCTCAACCATTCCTTTAAGCCGGATCGCCTCAGTTCGAGCTTCCTCCAAACGGCGATACGCATGGTCGACATGGGCCTGTTCGGTTTCGAGCTCGGGATGAGAATCAGCCAACAGGGAACACTCCAAAATTAACGACGGCGCGACTGCCCAACCGAGACAAAAACCGGAATGAGGCAAACTCGTAGTGTAGACAGCTTGCCACCGAGTTGGGGCATCGGAGAACCGCTCGGTTACTGTAATAGGGTGACCATGTCAAACCAGAACAAAAACCTCCTACAAGCCGCCCGAAAACAGCCGGTCAGTCGAGTACCCGTTTGGTTCATGCGGCAAGCCGGAAGGTCGCTACCCGAATACTTCCCGGTACGAGGTGACGGCTCAATTCTAGACGCCATCTCAGTGCCAGAACGAGCAGCCGAGATCACGCTCCAACCCGTTCGCCGCTACGACGTCGACGCCGCCATCTTGTTCTCCGACATCGTCACACCTATCTGGGCATCAGGGTTTGGGATAGACATCACCCCAGGTGTCGGCCCAGAATGTGACAAACCATTCACGGGTGCTGACGACCTGCAGCGGCTACGCCCATTAGACCCCGACCAAGACCTGACGTTTCAAACCGACGCCATCAAAATCCTCGTCGAAGAGCTTAACGTGCCACTCATCGGGTTCGCTGGTGCCCCGTTTACCTTGGCCGCCTACCTGATCGAAGGTCGTCCGTCACGCACGTACGATAAAGTCAAGACACTCATGATGAGCGATGAGAAACTATGGCATTCCTTATGTGACCGTCTAGCCGAACTGGCTATCTGCACCCTAACTTCTCAGGTAGAGGCCGGAGCCGAAGCCATACAACTCTTCGACTCGTGGGCGGGAGCCCTCCACCCAGACCACTACCGCCGATTTGTCGCCCCCCACAGCGCCAAAATTTTTGATGCCATGGCCTCACTTGACATACCTCGCTTCCACTTTGGGATAAACAGCGGCGAGCTACTAGACCAATTCGCCGACGTCGGACCCGACGTTGTAGGTGTCGACTGGCACACATCGATCTCGTCAGCCCGTGAACGCACCAAGAACCGTGTCGCCCTACAAGGAAACCTCGACCCCGCTATTTGTTTAGCGCCATGGGAAGTCGTAGAAAACGAAGTTAAACGAGTCCTCGCCGACAACGACGGCAATCTTGGCTACATATTCAATCTTGGACACGGCGTACTGCCCAACACCAACCCGGAGACTCTCGAACGCGTTGTTAAACTGGTCCATGAAATAGGCACCAGCTATCAGCAAAGCGAACCAGTTGTCGAGCAATAACTCCCCCAACCACACCACCGAGCCCAACCGTATAGCAGTAGTCGGCGGCGGAATCGCTGGACTGGTAGCCGCATACGAACTACAAACGGCCGGGGCCATCGTCGACGTCTACGAAGCGTCGCACCGTTGGGGCGGCAAGATCCAAACCACACCGGTCGGAGACCGGATGGTCGACGCCGGACCCGATACGTTCCTCGCCCGAGCCGCCGAAGGGGTCGAGCTATGCCGAAAGTTAGATCTCGCCGACGAGCTAGTGGCTCCGGTCGCAGCCGTACCGGCATACATTCACCGAGACAGCAAGCTCTTACCGTTACCCTCCGGGACAATTCTCGGGATACCAACCGATTTCGACGCCGTCGCCGCATCGGGCCTCGTCTCTTCTGAAGGTTTAGCGCGTGCCCGCCAAGATTTAGTCCTCCCCGAGACAACCTACACCGACGACTGTTCGTTGGGATGGTACTGTCGGCAACGTCTCGGCGACGAGGTCACAATGCGTCTCGTCGACCCACTGCTCGGCGGCATAAACGCCTCAAACATCGACAACTTGAGTCTCGAATCCGCATTCCCGGCCCTCGCAACTATCGCCAAGACAACCAAGAGCCTGGTCGAGGGTCTGCGTGCTCACCAAAAGTCGGTCGGAGCGACACTCGGATCGACAAAACCAACTACTGCCGGTAAACCCTCGACCGCACCACCGGTTTTCTACTCGCTTCCAGGCGGAGTAGCTCGAATAATCGACCGGCTCGTCGAACGGCTCGAGCACCCAGCTAACCCAAACTTCACCCCCGTCCGCCTTCATCTCGACAGCCCGATTTCCGACCTGCGCCAACTAGACACCCAACAAATCGTTCTCGCCTGCCCGGCACCGGTGTCATCCCGCCTCCTCAAATCCATCAACCAAGAAGCTTCTCAACAACTGGCGACCATCGACTACACGTCGGTGTCTCAGGTAACGTTTGAATTCAACCGATCCGCCACCGACCCTGTCCTCGACGCCTCCGGAATTCTCTTCCCAAGAGTCGATGGATTAGTGGCAACAGCCGCCACATGGTTAAGCACCAAATGGGACCATTACAACACCGCCGACAAGGTTCTCATCCGGGTATCTTCTGGACGGGCCGATGATCTCCGATCGGCCACCATGACCGACGACGAACTGATCGCCCAACTCTTAGAAGACCTCGGCACCGTAATCAACATCAACCAACCGGCAACAGCAGTTCGGGTACAACGCTGGGTCGGCGCCTTCCCCGCCTACACCCCCGGCCACACCGATCGAATACAACATGCCAAGTCGGCTCTGCAAGACTCGCATCCGACAATTAGACTCGCAGGCGCAGCATACGATGGCATTGGCATCCCAGCCTGCATCCGAAGCGGGCAGCGCTCAGCACAAGAACTACTACAGGCAGGGCCAGGTTGACCACCACGACCGAACAAAAACCGGCGATCAGCTCGCTGTCAAAAACAATACCTCTCGCCATCGCCGCAGGGTTCGCCATCGCAGCCTCTGTTCCTCCGTGGGGTTGGTGGCCACTAGCATTTGTTGGGTTTGCTCTGGTAGATCAGCTGCTCAAAGGGGCCTCGGCTAAAGCTCGTTTCGGACGGATGTGGCTAGTAACCATCGCCTGGATGTACCCAGCCATGTTGTGGATGTTTGATCTCACCGCTCCCGGATATGTCGCCGTTGTCCCGTTCTTTGGCGTCTACTTTGGAACGGTCGCAGCGTTAACCCCCAGCACCACCACTCGACGACTACTACTTCCCGGCGCCATAGCGCTCGCAGAATGGGCGCGGTGGTCTTGGCCCTTTGGCGGGGTTCCTCTAGCCCATATCGCCCTCGGCCAAGTCAACTCACCGTTAGGGCAAACCGCACGAGTTCTCGGGCCTCTTCTTGTTGTCATGCTCGTGGTTGTCGTCGGCCAGGCGCTTTCATCCCTAGCTGACAAACAATGGAAGGCATCTGGGATAGGGGCAGCGGTTTGTTTAGCAGCCATACTCGCCGCCTACGCTCACCCTCGGGCAACCAACATCGACGAGATCGATGTTGCGTTAGCCCAAGGCGGGGGACCGCAACGGACCAGAGCATCCGCCGACCAAGAACCCGTCGTGCTCGCTCGACATATCGAAACAACCAAACAACTCGACCAACCAGTCGACCTCATTGTGTGGCCAGAAAACGTTGTTAACCCTGGCAGTCTTCTCAACCGGCAAGACGCTGACCAACTCGTCAGAGATATCGCAACCGCCCAAGACGCACCGGTGCTGGCAGGATGGTTCTACGCTGTTTCAGACACAGAAACCGTGAACTACCATTCCGTCATCAACCCCGACGGAACCGAAACCGACCGTTACGACAAAGTCAGACTCGTCCCATTCGGCGAATTCGTTCCCTTGCGCTCAATCATCGAACTCGTCAACGACGAAATCCCAGGGAGGGACGTTCGAGTCGGGACAGTCGAACCGGTGCTTGACACCTCAGTCGGGAAGGTCGGGGTCGCGATCTCTTGGGAAGGCTACTTTGAGCATCGATACCGAGACGCGGTCAATAACGGTGCCGAAATAATCATCAACCCCACGAACGGGTCTTCGTACTGGTTAACCCAAGTACAAACTCAACAGGTTGCCTCAAACCAGCTTCGAGCTATTGAAACCGACCGGTGGGTTATGCAGGTTGCCCCGACCGGGATGTCAGCATTCATCGACCCTGACGGCAACATCATTCAACGCACCGGCCTCGAAGATCGGGCGCTGCTCATCGACACGGTGAGCCGCCGAGAAGGCAGAACGTTAGCCAGCATCGTCGGGCCATGGCCAATACTCATTCTGGGTGCGGCCGGTATCGTCTGGACGGCTGTATCATCGTCAACCATCAAACCTATACGTAGGAGATTTCCATGAACCGTAGACTGATTTCTAGCGGATCCGAGTTCGAAGAAAAGATCGGCTATTCCCGAGCAGTGGTCGATGGCGACTACGTTTTTGTGTCTGGAACCACCGGCTACAACTACGACACGATGACTATTTCCGACGATGTCGTAGAGCAGGCCGATCAGTGTTTCGCCAACATCGAAAAAGCCCTTACCGAAGCGGGAAGCAGCCTCGACCAGGCGGTCCGAGTTCGGTACATTTTCCCTAACGGCGACGATTTTGAGCCTTGCTGGGACGTATTCCGCAAGTACCTTTCAGTCTCTAAACCTGCGGCAACAGTCGTGGTAGCAGGACTTCTCGACGCTGAAATGAAACTCGAAATCGAGATAACTGCCAAGCTTGACTGACTGTGGTCACCCGAATGTGAGCTTTAACCCCGAATGGGGTGGGCCGAAGCGGGTGCCACCTCGAAACGCCTCAGTATCCGAAGAGACCCAACCGCTTTAATTTCTTCGTACTCCCCCATCTCCAACACTGGGGAATAGAGGTGTTTGTACGGAGCCGACTCGCCTTCTTCGGGGTCGATCGAAACTCCGTGAATAATCAACAACCCGCCGATCGCGACCTGACTAACCCATCCTTCAAAATCGGAGCGGAGTTCGTCCTCGTTGTGGCTGCCGTTCAGGAACAACAACGAAAGCGGGCGACTCCAATAGTCAGCTACCACCGATGATGAACCAATGACCGCAATTACGGTTTCTTCGAGTTCGGCGTCGAGGATGGTTTGTCGAAAAGTGGGAAGCGTGTCTGTAACTGCTTCGTCCGCCACTTCCGGGATTTGCCCGTCCCAGCCGATTGGTTTTACCTCGGCGGTAGGACCTCGGTGGTGATCGACACAGAACAGAACGGTACCGAGTTGTCGCGCTACCGGACCTAGGTAGCTCGCCGATTTCCCACGATAACTACCGACTTCAAGGAACGGCCCTAACGAAGCGGTGGCCGCAGTGGCTGCTTCGACCAACGCAGCACCTTCAGCCAGTGGCAGAAACCCCGGGGCAGTGTCGTCCGAATTTTCCTCAGGTGGCAGTAACCGGCTCATTTGTTGGATGAGTCTCCTCAGTAGATTCGGTCGACGTGAACAACCGATCGAGTAGTGCAAATTTGATTACCCAGACAATGAAGTAACCCAGTAGATTCCCAGCGTTGACGGCAAGGCCCGCCCCGAATGCCCGACCAGCTAGTTCGGCTAATGCGCCTGAGATCGCTAACCCGAGCAACGCTATAGCTAAGAATGGAGCTACTTCACCTTTAAGACTATGCGGCCCTTTACGTTCCCAAACCCACCGTCGAGACAAAACGTATGCCGGTCCAGTTCCAATCAGGGCAGCCACCAGGCTCGCCCAACCACCAGATAACCCAAACCGGGTGTTTGCGATATAGAGCACTATCTGATTGATGCTGATGTTTATGAGCGTGACAAAGACGTACTTCGCCATCTTTGCGCCTTTAGAAGTGAAAAGCCCCAAAATACGAGGTGGGATACCCATCGGACCTATCGTACCGGCCCGTTGAAGCCCAGTGTGTATTCCGGGTCGATTTGAAATCGGCGGACAACAAACAGGTCTCAAGGATGATGCATGTCCAACGTTTCGGCAGATTCTCGCTTTAGATCGCGACTTTTCTGCCGATGTGTGCGTCATACATTTGTTAACAACGTGGCTCCGTGGTGGAAACCACCCCGAGCTACACCAACCAGCAACGAAGGAGCCTTTCGTGGGTTTAATGGATAACGCAAAAGACATGGCGTCAAAAGCTACTGACGCAGCCGACAAAGCAAAAGATGTAGCCGGCGAACATGCCGACAAGCTTCCTGGCGACATGGGCGACAAGGTCTCGGGTCTGGCTGACAAAGCTGGAGAGGTCACCGACAAGATCCCCGGAGCTTCTGAGTAACCCCCCCATACAGTTTTCCTTCTGAAGGCAACAATGTAGTTGCTGGAAGATTCTT
>JAHDCC010000030.1 GCA_020630065.1 Acidimicrobiales bacterium | reverse complement strand
AGTGATGCGGGCGGTTCCAGGCGCTGCTGGTTCAGCTAGCTTATTGGGGCACCTGGTCCTAATGGTCCAAAAACCTCAAACTTTAGGTCAAATATACCGTTACTTACTCGAACGAAATGTGAGCGGCCACATGCTTCGAGGGACCCTAAAAACCACCAAATTTGGCGTTTTAGCTTTGACGATCGTCGCGTTAATCATGTCCGTCCACGGAGTCGCCCTCGGAAACATACAGATCGAAAACGCTATGGCAGCCGACTTCGCCGCCAACATCAGCGAAGGCAACCGGATCTACGAATACGGGACAGGTTCCCAACACGTCTTCACCTCCGACGCTGACTTCGAATCAGGCACCTACAGCGACAACCTGACCATTATCGACGACACCGCTGTCGTCAACGAAGACTGGTGGGACGAGAACTGGACCCATCGCCAGTGTTTTACCGTCGCCCTGTCACAAACGTTAGGCCAATACCCGTTCCGGATAGAAGTCGACACAACAGGGTTTAGCGTCGACGATATTCGAGTTGTTGAAGCGACGCTGCCCGCCAACACGGCCACACCAGTCCCGCACCACACCGAAGGTGTAATGGGTACTGCCGACACCGTCGTATGGTTCCAGGGGGAAGGAACCTCTGCGGGGAAAGAATACTGCGTCTACTTCGGCAGCGGCCAAGCAAGCACAACCGACCAGTTCGCACCCTTCACCTACACCAACGGTCAAGTGATCCGTTACTACACGATGCTGCCCGACTACGGCGGTAACGCCACCGACAGCCAAATCACGGTCGTTTCCTACGTTGGCGCCAACACTGTTTCGGACGGCACCACCACCGTCGTGCTGAACGCAGGACAGTTCCACACATTCAACGGAATCAACCCCAACAGTGTCATCACCGCCACCGGCCCTATAGACGGCTCGAACAACACCGACCAAAAAGAAGCCCTCCTACCCGAAGCATTCGCCGACCACACCCTAGTAATGCCAACCAATCGTGGCACACAGCGGTTCTATGTCCGGTCACCGAACGGCTCGACCACCATCGAAGCGGTCGAAAACGGCGCCGTAGTCTGGTCGGGGCCGATCACGCCAGCCGACGGAGTCATAACTGTCCCGGTCGACGCCACCTCATATATAACCCTGCGGTCGACCAACGGCGTCAAGTTCCTGGCATCGCACATAGGAACCGATGGTCGGGACTCCTTCCACGGCGTACCTTGGTTTGGTGACGACCTATACGGCGTAGCCTCCGAGAACTTTCACATCGGTTCTCCATCGGCCACTACCGCCAACCATTTCCGGCACACCGGTGTTTCCGGGGCAATCAATATCCCAACCAACAGCCTATTCGCGATCACGGGTAACGGCTCTGGACGCGGTAACGGCGTCGCCTATCGGGTCGAGCCGACCGGTGGGCGAGTAGCCGCTATCCAACAGCGAGACGATAACGGTGTCGAATCGACAATGTTCCTGCCCGAACGACTTCTATCTCAGACCTATCGCATCCCAATCCCGTACCGTTACTTCACCATTTCGTGTCCGACGATCGGCACCCAAATCAGTGTCAACGGTGGCGCAGCTCAGTCTTGTAACGGCACCGGTGTCGGGCATCTCTACTCAGGTTTGGGGTCGTTCCCGGCCGGAACACTAATCGAAGCCGACCATCCGATCTTTGTTTACTACGAAGACCAAGGCGCCAGTGACGAGACCAATATCTACGGTGCCAAAGCGTCTATCCCATTCAGCGACTCAAAATACCTCGCCGATTCGGTAGAAAAATTCGACGAATGCGGAACCTGGACCTCACCGGTTTTTGCTACCCAAGACACATTCGGCCAAGCCTTTATCGACACGACACTTTCGGCTGGCGGAACCTACACGTACAGAATATCGTTCGACGGTGGCGCATTTAACGGTCCAGACGGAACCCCAGCCACCTCGTATACTTCGGGAGATATCATCCCGTACTCGGCTGATGGGGCAACCACAGCCCAAATACAGGTTGACCTTTGCGGCTCGGGATCTCTGCTGACATCGGTGTCATTCGAATGTGATCTGCAGGAACGGTTCCATCAAGACGTGATCGATGTGTTCGGTAACGGGCCAATTCTTCGGGTCTATCCGACACAAGTCAACTCTCATCTACGGTATGACTCTTCGGTTAGCGCAGACACCTACGACGTTAATGTCGATGTCTCATCCACCCACATACAGTCTGTTTCAGGAACGGTTACCAACCCGGCGCCCGTCTTTAGCTCGCAACCCTACAGTGTTGTGTTCGCCAACGTCTCGACTCAACAATCGACCCTACAAGCCACGCTGGTCGACACTGACTCCGTCGCCATCGAGACCTCGTTCACATTCAATATCGATTCGTAGCTACCTCCAGCCCACAAGTTAATAAACAGTTAAGAAGAAATTTGTACCTCTGCCCAACCGGTTGAGTAATACTGGAAGCTATTCTTTGTTCAAACCAACAACCTGCACAGGTGCCTATGTCGCTCATTTCCGCCCGAAAATTCCGCTCCGTCACCCTCGCAGCCGCAGTCGTCTTGGTGGCAAGCTCGTGCAGCCAGACCGACCAAGCAGTAACAAGCGAAGATTCGGTCGTAGCCGAACAAGACAAACCCGTTGCGTCAACCGAGTCGTCAGAGTCACCTGCACCCGAGTCAGCTCCGTCTGAATCATCGGACGAAGACTCAGATGAAGCCGCGACGACATCATCTGATACCGCAGCGGTCGCCTCGGTGCTTCCAACTGCTGACGTCATAACGATCGCGACAGGTGAAACCGCCCCGTTTAACCAAACGATCGGCACCGAAAACGAACAGGTGCTGCTTTGGTTTTACTTCCCGCATTGAAGCAGCTGTCGGCGTCAAGCGCCCGACGTGGAGCAGTTTGCTTCATCTAACCCAAACATCAAAGTAGTAGGAGTCGGCATTCTAGACTCGCTCGGCTTAGCTGAAGACTTCAACGAAGTCACCGGTGCGTCTAACGCAACGATGCTTTGGTCCGAATCGTCTGAGCTGTGGGATCACTACAGCGTAAGCTCGCAACACACAACTATCTTGCTTGATGGAGCGGGTCAAGAAATCGAACGGTGGAATGATTTCGATGCCCAGGACGTGTCTTCAGCGGCTTCATAACTGCGAAATTTGGGCAAAGGCCCAGATCGTAGATGAATGGCCATTCAGATACAAGCTTGTGCAGTTAAACGTAATTTATATAAAATAGTAGCGGTTCTGTAATTCTGGGCTATATTGCTTTTTCTATGATTAGCAAGCAACGAACTGTTTCACTCATGGTCGTGGTGGCCCTTCTAGCAACCCTGCTTCTAGGTATCTCCAGTAAGCCCGTTGAGGCTGCCGAGCTATCCGAACGTGAGCAGCAGATACATCGGCTTTACTGGGTATCGCTAGGCAGGACCGGCGACCCAGCGGGGGTCCGCCACTGGACACAACAGCTAATCGATGGAGCTTCGCTAGAAAACATTGTGCTGCGAATGGTGCTTTCTCGGGAAGGGCGAAGCAAAGCCAAAGCTGGTTCATCGTTCTCCCGAAACGCCTACGTTTGGGCCCTTGGTCGAGAACCCGGCCCAATCGACGCCGTTGTCTGGAAAGGTGTTCCAGAAACTAAGGTTCTTGTCGCCGTCGCCAACTCTCCAGAACATCGTGCCATCTTCGCCACCCGGCCCCAGCCCAGCCCTGTCGCCACCGATCTCAAACCAACACCAACCCATCCACCCGGTTGGGTTGACGCCGGGCACGGGGTGTATGTGCCCGCAGTGCTGATCGAGATACGTCGATGTGAGTCGGGGGGCAACTATAAAGCTGTAAATGGCAGCTCCGGGGCAAGCGGCGCATATCAGTTCCTTCGATCGAGCTGGGCCGCCTACGGCCACAACACCCGATTCGGAACGTCCACCGGGGCCGCAGCAACACCGGCGCAACAAGATCAAGCTGCAGTCATCACATACCAGCGTTCAGGAACCCGCCCGTGGCTCGCTAGTCGACACTGCTGGAGATAGACGCGTCGGTCGAAGCCGACCCCGAATAAACATCTCGTTTCGCTAGTATTTAGTGTGGGTGCAACGCGCAGCTAGGTCTGGACTGTTCAGATGGTTTATATACGAGGGAAACTATGGGGTTTGGCGGTCCTGCGTTCATAAAACGGTTGGGCAACAAGAAAAATGCCGTTCGTCTGAACGTCGTTTTAGTAGTCGTGTTTGGTCTGTTAGCGGGAGCGTGTTCTGCCAACAGTGAAGCCGATGACGCCAACGGCGGACAAGACGTCGAAGGAGAGCTGCCCATCCCTGGCGCCGACCGGCCCGACGTCGGATCAGCCCCCGAAGATCTCGAGATCGTCGGTGACTTGACGTTGCCTGAAGGAGTCCAAGGCGACCTTGAACAGGTGCCGGGGTTCGATGAGTTAGCCGACAAATACCCTGAAGCTGTGAAAGTGATTCGGGAGTCGGATCTGACCGACGAAGAGGACTTTCAAAAGATCTACGACCAGCTACGGACAATACAAAAACAAGAAGGGTCCGACGGGCTCCACCAATTTATGCTCGGAACGGGCCTGCTGCAAAACCTGGGCCTCGACACCATCTACACCGAGCTGGTAATCAATTACGAAGAGGGCGGCTGGAGCCAGACCCGAGAGTTTGCTGCCCAGCGCGGCCTAATTAATCAAGACGATCAGCTTCGGATCATTCTCGAACTTGAATCAGACGATGACTCGCTCATAGGGCCAGCGTTGGACGAACTCGGAATCGAAATCATTGGCGCCAACGGAAACCAAATCGAAGCTGGTATTGAACTCGACGATTTAGAAGCGCTCGAATCGAGCGACGAACTCTTTGTATTCTTGGCTGAAGTTGCTCAACTGCCATCGGTGGTCAAAGTCAAGTTTCCGTCGACGTCGGTAACGTCACGGGTTTGGCAGCAAACCCAAAGCCAAACTGTGCTCGGTGAAGGTCCCGAAAC
Source organism: Acidimicrobiales bacterium (assembly GCA_020630065.1). Classification (GTDB taxonomy): domain Bacteria; phylum Actinomycetota; class Acidimicrobiia; order Acidimicrobiales; family SZUA-35; genus JAHDCC01. Next base: position 25,844 of record JAHDCC010000030.1, on the reverse strand, counting down.
TACCGGAGCCAACAACTGGCACGATGCCGGCATTGTTGGTGAAGGAATCAAAGTCGGCGTGATCGACCCGGACGGTTTCTTCGGATACGACCAGCTTTTGGGAACGGATCTGCCATCTGCCGAACGCATATCGTTCATGCCGGGACAGAACCCACGCGACCTTGCGCAGCTGACCGGACCACATGGAACGGCGTGTGCCGAGATCGTCTACGAAATGGCTCCCGGAGTCGATCTGTATTTGGCCCACAGTACCTCGACGGTGTCTTTTGCTAACGCAATCGACTGGATGATCGAGTCTGGCGTCGACATTATTTCCTACTCTGCAGGTCGACCGTCCGAACCGATCGACGGGTCTGGCCCCAGTGGTATTCACGTGCAGCGGGCGATCGACGCCGGAATCTTGTGGGTTAATTCATCAGGCAACTTTGGACAAGCGCATCTCGATATGAACTACACCGATGCGAACGGAAATGGGTTTCACGAATTCCCCAGCGGGGACGAAGTACTGCCGGTCACCTTGACCACAGACGAAATTCTCGCTTCGCTTGTATGGGACGACGTGTGGGTCGGGTCCCAAAGAAATTATGACCTCGTCCTCCTGCAGGAGAACGCTACAGGCGAGCTCGAAGAGGTCGCGTCGAGTCGAAATGTGCAAGCGGGAAGTCTTGGCGACAACCCGAGTGAACAGATAGCGACCCGTCTCCAAGGTGACACAGCATTTCTCGCTATTTCGGCTCCGCAACCCACAGCGGGAAACCGGCTAAATCTTCTCGGGAACGGAATGGACTTCCAGTACTCGATACCCGAGGGGAGTGTCACATCGCCAGCAGATCTCGAAACCGTACTTTCGGTCGGAGCAGTTAACTGGAGTGACGGTGTCTTGGAGCCGTACAGCTCCCAAGGTCCGACCTGGGACGGTAGGTTAAAGCCGAACATAGTCGCCCCAGCCCGAGTCGAGTCGGCGTCGTTTCAAGGCCAGTTCTTTGGTACATCGTCTTCAGCGCCCCATGTCGCAGGTTCTGCCGCCCTCTTACTTGAACAAAACCCGCAGCTTTCGAACACCGAACTTAGAAACGCACTGCTATCCAACGCAGTGGATCAAAGCCCAACAGGTTCCGACAATCAGACCGGGAGCGGCAACCTCAATTTGGGGACCGACCCATCTCAATTCGATGTGGGTCCATCGACCAACGATCCAGCCGAACGTTCCGTCGATGGAGATAACCAGCCGAGTGCGCGACTCGAAAATCTGGAAGTACGCGAAACGTCGATAGACGGCAACCCGGCGCTAGAAGTCGAGGTTGACGTATATTTACAAAACCTCGGATCTCAGGAAGTGCAAGTAGCGTCTTTTTTCTTTCATGACACCAACCGGAATATTCCGCTCCGGGACTTCAACGGCAGGTACTCGTCTCAGCGAAACACGGTCGCTGTGGGAACTAAGTTCATCGCTGAGACCGAAGAACAGGTCGTGGAAGGTGTCCAACTCACTATTCCACTCTCAGAACTACACCTCGCAAGCGAACAGCGGTACGAGCTGAAAATCACTACAAGCGTAAGTAGCGAACAAGCTTGGGCTGACTATTTAACGATCTCCGAGTGGACCCAAGTGATACTAGAGACCTAGATGTCTGAACAGGTCAGGCCTATCTCTAGGTCGATCGGACTAGTCGAGTGGTGGGATTGCCTACGTAAGGATGCTTCAAGGTGAACCGTATTTAAGCCGATTCCTTACTTGTGGACGTTGTACAAAAAAAATCCTGGTTCTGGTCCACATGTAGAGATCTGACCCTTTCATCGATTACGGTTGCCGGCGCCTTGTTGATGGTTGGATTCTTGGCCACCATTTTGGTGTCCAGCAGATCCATTTCGCGTATCGATGAAGCTAACCGTGCAGACTTTGGGGCGGATTCCCAAGAGGCGGCCAACAATTTTAAAAAAGCGATTGAGCTGGAAGTCAGAGAGTTCGAACTGGACCTCATCCATCTCGAAACCACCCACCCTTCGACCGACGAGAAGTTTCAACGGTTCTTTGATCGTGTAGCCGTAACCGGCAACGGGGCTGACTTTCCGTATCTGCTAGTCGAGCCGGTTGACGACGCAGGCTACGTCGAGTTGATGAAGCGAGAAGCAGCAATCAACCCGGGTAAGGGTCTTGATCGAATATCCATTTCACCCAACCAGTCGATTGTGGTCACGAGAAGCACCGTTTCGCAGGAAGCAGCAAACGAAGTGGTGACGTCTGGCCTCTCTAGTCTGACGACGAGCATTGGCGCTATCGACGGTAGCCAAACCTTGTTTGTTGAAGCGAAGCAGAGTCCAGAAGCTCAAGAGTCGACTCCTTCTGGTTATCTTGTTGGGCCAGTTCGAAATCAGGATGGTTCAGTCATGGCGTACTTGGCTAAACCGATCACGGTCGCCGATATTTTGAGGCCGGTGACAGGAAGCTCGTTTAGTCGGGTGAACGCCGCAGTGACCAGCAGGGCGTCAGGTGAACACGTGTTCTCGGTTATCAACGACCCAGAGGCAACTCTTGATGACGCTCGTTATCGAACGTCATCCGATTTCGAAGCAAGTGGATTGGTTTGGACTATCACTACGTGGAACACCTCAGAGATAGCTTCACCGCCAATGCTGGTTTCGCCGTCGTTTGAGTGGCTATCTGGGGCTTCAGGAACGATAAGTTTGGCCCTTGCCTGGTTAATGTGGTCTGCCCGAGATCGGCGAGCGACCGATGCGACTCGTGAAGTTCAGATTGCTCAGGAACTCGCATTCACCGACCGGTTGACCGGGCTGTTGAATCGGGGGGGCCTGTTTGAAGCAGCTAAGAACCTCGGCACCGTTAGCGCAACGTTGTTCTTTATCGACCTTAACCATTTCAAGGTTGTCAACGATACATACGGCCATGAGGCAGGCGATCGCGTTTTGGTTGCCGTCGCTGAAGCGCTCAGAGAAACGACACGATCGATTGACAAGGTCGCCCGCGTTGGGGGTGATGAATTCGTAGTCATCATGCCTGGTTTGGCTGACCGCCGAAGAGCAGTCCGACTAGCCCGCTCGATTGAGCGACGGATCGCTGTGATGAAAACAGGTGTGACTGCGAGTGTCGGTGTGGCGTCATCGTTGCCGGATGAACCGCTAAATATGGATGACCTGATCAAGCGAGCCGACAGCGAAATGTATCAACGTAAACAGGAGTACCACAGTAACCGGGAAGGTACTCCAAAGAGTGGGCCTATGGGGTCGGCCCCCAGCTGGATGATCGGGAACAGCTAACCGGGGTGAATAGGGTGGAAGCGTATCGAGGCCGTTCGGACCCGTTGTCGGACTAGGGTTTGTTAGGTGAAACAGTTTCTTGTGGCGCCAGGTTGTCGGATCCCGGTATCTGAAATTTCGTGGACTTTCACTACTAGCTCAGGGCCCGGCGGCCAACATGCCAACAAGGCAAATACGGGAGTCGACGCCCGTCTTAATATCGTCACAGCGCAGGGGATTTCTCCGAGTTCTCGCGATCGGCTGATCTCGAAACTAGGGGCCGAGTTGCGGGTGTATGTCGATGGTGAACGCTCGCAATCTAGAAACCGGTCGATGGCGATCGATCGGATGGCTGAAAAGTTAGTTGACGCGTTGGTCATCGAAAAAGTTAGACGGCCCACGAAACGTAGTCGAGGTTCGCACCGCCGCCGGATGAAGAGTAAACGGCAACGAAGCGAGACCAAAAAGAGCAGACAGCGCCCACGTCTCGACGAATAGTGTGTCCAGGCCCGCCACCCCCCTGTACAGCGTTTCCCGGAGTGACTGACCGAGCGATGAACAAAATGACGGACCTGAACACGGTTTTGCCTACCCCAACAAACTATCGAACATATGTTCGATTTAAAACCTCCGATTCCCGATTACTTCCCAAGTGGACGTCTGGCGAGATACGCCGTCATGGAAAGTGGCTACTGGAATAAGATTCGTTTTTGCCGTGATCTGCACTCGAAATGCTGTAGCTTCTAGGATGTATGGTCGCCGCCAAGCCAGCAATACCTCTCTTAGCTCGAAGAGTCGTGGTGTGTGTGGCTATGGTGCTGGTTGCTGCAAGTTGTACCGAAGGCGATGCTGTCGCTGGCCCGACAGTGTCGGAACTCGACCCAGGTCCCTCAACCGTGGCTCCTGGCTCCAGCGCCATGGGGGGTGCGGTCCAAGAGAACCCGAACGGTCCGGAGGCCACAACCCCTGATGGTGCACCCATCGGCCCGGTTGCAACCCGGCAGGTGTCGGGGGGTTCAACGTCCATATATTCAGGTGTCCTCGGACGGCTTGATCCGACTGAACAAGTGGTTCCTCCGCTTGGTCAACCTCCAGTTAATTCTGAACAGGTACTGCCATTGACCGGATTGGTGGGATCGGTGCCCGACCGGCCGGCGGCAGTTGTAAAGATCGATAACGTCGGCCCAGCGCGCCCGCAGACCGGACTAGGAAACGCCGACATCGTTTATGAGGAAGAGGTCGAAGCCGGATTTACCCGACTAGCGGCAGTGTTCCATAGTCAGTCTTCATACGTTGGGCCGGTGCGTTCAGGGCGAACAACAGATATTGGAGTTCTCAGCCTCTTCACGTCGCCTATCTTTGTGTACTCTGGCGCGAATGTGGCAACGGACAGCCTTATCCGTTCGCAGGCGTATGTGCAGAATCATAGCTTTGACACAACGTCGGGTTTCTGGAGACAACCGGGACGCCCCAGCCCCTCTGATCTTTACACCCATCTATCTCCTCATTGGGAAACCGCAACCGGGGCTGCGCCTCGTCAACAGTTTCATTATCGCTCTGACGGCGAACCTGTACCCGGTTCTGACGTGACCTCGTTTCGGGTGTCGTACCGGCAGAATCGGGTCGACTGGGGATGGAACGGGACGGCCTGGCAACGCCAACAAGGCGGCACCCCGCATGTCGATGTCGACTCGGCACAACTCGAAGCGGCAAACGTGGTCGTTGTTGAAACCAGGAGAGTGGACACCGGAATGGTCGACGCTACTGGTCAACAAGTGCCCGAGTTCGTGTTTGTTGGTAGTGGTCCGGCATCAGTATTTACTGGCGGCAAAAGAATCGATGGTACGTGGACACGCTCGAGGCTCGCTGATGTCCCAACTTTTACAACCGGGAGCGGGGAAACGATAGAACTCGGGGTTGGAACAACTTGGGTCGAAATTGTTAGTTCAATCGATCAACTTCAATAACGAATTGGAGTGAAGACTAGTTGTCGAGGTCGATTGCTTCCCAAGAAGAATCTAGTGATAAACACCAGTTCAGTCCGTGCCTGCGTTCGCGAATAGCTCCACCGTCTCGCTCGATGTCAAACTCATTAGGCACGGTTTGTGACCCGAGCTGAGCGTTTCTGACCGCTTTGTCCGCACAAAAGAAAAGATCTTCCTTGGCTAGTACATCTGAGGTCGAACGGATTTGGGATGTCTCGATAAATCCATCGACTGTGCCGCCAAGATTCGGGATGTATTCGAGCACGGCTCGGGTTAGTTCTCCTGAGATTTGGCCATTGTGAAATGTCGGTACTGGTTCAAACCCGCAGACCCATGCGAGGGCCCACATGCTCTCTAATTGCCAACCGATCTGGGCGCCATGTTCGGTGTTAGCCTCGTTGCGATCCATTTGTAGGATGTTCCATTCGGCTTCGGTGTAGTAGCCGTCGAGACTGTTGTTGACGATCCACTTGCCGATGCCCTCGGACGTGGCTTTGTCTTCAGTTGCCGCCACCCACATAAACAGCGCCATTTGGGCGAATAGTCTGCTTGCGATCTCTTTTGCAGGTCGTAGCACTCCGTCGGTGTTGGGTACTCCCAAAGCTGATGGATCAGTGACGGCAAATCCGTAGTTTGCTAACTCATCAATGCTGGCCTGGCGTCGCGTAGCCAGTTGGGTTTCGGCGTCGTCTGCTGTTGCATCTAGGTGGGTGCTCTCATCGGCTGGAAGTTCATTCACTACGTCAGGGTCGGGGATGCTGTCGATTTGGTAGGTCATTGGTCCGACTATGTAGCCGTCGGCACCCAGTATGCTTTCGGCGACAAACATAAAGCCTCGTTCTTGTTCGGTCATAAACAACAACGATTGAAAAGCTTCCGACTCGAACGAGACCGGGCCAGGAAGTACGACGCCAAAGAACATTTTGACTTGGCTAACCTGTTTGATTGCACGGTCTATATCTGACTGTTCGTTTTCTAGCTGTTTGATGTAGTTGGTAAGGCCTTCAAGGTGCTGCGAATCGTTCTCTACATACTTAAGGTTTAGCTGAATAGGGCCTTGTGGCGTCTCATACTCGTATCTGGTGGGTCTGTGAGCGGGGGCGGCGTCAGAGGTTCCACCCGGGAAAACGGCTTGAAAGTTTACCTCAGTGCTGGGCAGGTAAACTGTGCAGTTCTCAATCATTAGTGCATGTACTCCCACAACGCTCCGTAGACGTCCACTTGAAGTATCTCGGCACTGAGACGCGGACAGTAGACCAGCTTAGCAAGCCGTGCAGTTCTTACGGATCGCTGTACGAAGGTCGATGCTGAGCGTCACGGGCTGGTCATGTTACACCCTGGCGGTAGACAAATCATACGGCCAGCTGGGCCGCTATTGTGGCCTTAAACGTGAGAGGATTTCTTGGTGCGCGACATTTACGGCATATTACGATACTCGAGTCAGCTTCGTAATTTTTACGTTGTTGTCACCCTATTTTCTGTTGTCACTGCGTTGGTCACGCTGTCTCAGCCGTTCATTGTGAAAGGGATTGTCGACGAGTTTGATGCTGAGGGTGGACCTATTGCTCGCACATTGATCATTCTGGTCGTGTTGTACTTCGTCGCCGATTTTTCGATCACGTTGTCAACCAACGTGTCCGGATACTTCGGCGACATGATGACTATTAAGCTGCGCCGCTATTTGAGCGAGAAGTATTATCAGCATTTGTTGTCGTTGCCTCAAACGTATTTCGACAACGAGCGCACGGGCGCAATGTTGAACAAGCTGAGCCGCTCGATAGAAAACCTGACACAAACCATTCAGATGTTTTCGAACAACTTTCTTCAGTTGATCGTGACGACGATTTTGACGTTTGTTATCACCGCTCGTTATTCGTGGATGGCGGCGTTTTTGATGTTTGTTCTGTACCCGGTGTTGCTTTGGTTGACCCGACGAACATCGGAAAAGTGGCAGGTGATCGAAAAGAAAAAGAACGACGAGTTGGACATCGCCTTGGGGAGGTTTACCGAAGTTATCGGGCAGACCAGGGTGGTCAAGAGTTTCAGGCAGGGACCTCGCGAGCTTTCTATATTTAGAGACCGTTTCGGAAACACGATCCCGTTAACTGACACACAATCACGGCTATGGCACCGTCAAGATGTCGGGAGAAGGTTCGTCCTCAATTTGGTGTTTGTCGCCATTTTTGCGGTTGTTGTTCGAAGTACGTTTCAGGGAAACCTGACGCTGGGTGAAATGGTTTTGCTGTTTGGGTACACAAATCTCATTCGCCTCCCGCTCTTTTCGTTGAGTTTCGTGGTTGACGCGGTTCAGAGGGCGATTGCGGGCAGTAGGGATTTCTTTGCCGTTCTTGACCTCGAGATCGAGACCGATGGTTCCCGGATGGAGAACGTAGACCGACTTGACCCGAGTCAGGCCTCGGTGGAATTTTCCGAGATTGGGTTCTCCTATGCCGAGGGTGGTTTAGAGGTAATCAAAGATATTTCTGTTCGGATTGAACCGGGTGAAAAGTTGGCGTTGGTTGCCGAGTCTGGTGGCGGAAAGACGACGTTAGCTAATTTGTTGATGGGGATATATAGCCCGACGGCGGGCCAGTTGTCGGTTGGTGGTCGTGACGTTTCGGATGAAGGTTTTGGGTGGTTGCGGGAGCAGGTCGGAGTTGTGTTTCAAGACGCCGAACTTTTCTCAGGCACGCTGTTTGAGAATATTTCGTACGCCCGGCCGACCGCTTCTATGGATGAAGTGATTGCTGCGGCTCAGGTGGCCAATGCTCACGAGTTCATTTCTGCGTTCCCCGATGGCTACGAAACTGAAATCGGTGAGCGTGGTATAAAGTTGTCGGGGGGTCAGAAACAGCGGGTGGCGATTGCTCGTGCGGTTCTGAAAGACGCTCCGATCTTGATTTTGGATGAGGCGACGTCGGCTCTTGATTCGAAGGCTGAGGCGGAGGTTCAGGAAGCGTTAGATCGTTTGTTGGAGGGGCGGACGAGTTTGGTTATCGCTCACCGACTCTCGACGATTGCCAACGTCGATACTATCTTGACGCTTCGTGAGGGCAGGATTGATGAACTGGGATCACCGGCAGAGCTTGCTGTAAGTGGCGGCATTTATTCTGAGCTTCTCGAATTACAAAATGCCGAGCCCGGGTCTCGTCATCGGTTAAAGAAATTCGAATTGGCGTAAGTCGGTCGGGGCTGATCTCATGCAAGATCCGCTATAGTTAGCCAAATGGTTAACAGTGGTGCGGTGAAGTTGCGCGAAGACGAGCTGGACGAGTTGTTTCGTGCGCTTGCAGATTCGACGAGGCGGTCGATGCTTCGTCGACTTGCCGCCAAGCCGATGACGGTCGGCGAGCTGTCTGAACCGTTCGACATGTCAAAGCCATCGATTTCTAAACATCTTAAAGTTCTAGAGCGGGCGAAGTTGTTGAGGCGCAGTATCGATGGCCGTGTGCATCATTGTTATCTGGTGCCGGGTCCACTCGGGGTAGCCGCTCAATGGTTGCAGCATTACGAGAAGTTCTGGAACGAAAAGCTCGACGCGCTTGAATTGCATCTCTCTGAGGGGTCGGGCGATGGGGGCCGCTAATTCGTCGTCAACAATTTTGCGTTTGAGTCGGGTGTTCGACGCTCCGATCGAACGAGTATTTGAAGCTTGGACTTCTCCGGCGGAATTGATGGCTTGGTTTGGCCCCGAAGGTTGTGTGGTCGATTCGGTCGAAGCCGACCTGAGGGTAGGGGGCTGTTATTCAATAGATATGACGGTTCCGGGTGGCGAAAAGGTGCATCATTTCGGTGTCTATCTTGAGGTCGATCCGCCGGAGCGTCTGGTGTTTACTTGGGTGCTTTCGGATCAGCCTTGTAAGGGTGGTCGTGGTCAAGATGCCGATACCACGGTGTTTCTTGACTTGTCGGCTATTGGCTCAAAGACTGAGTTGACGTTGGTTCACGAGCGGCTGCCTGGAGCTGAGGTGGTTGAGGCTCATCGGGTTGGATGGAGTGGTTCGCTGAGTTGTCTGGATTCTCACATTTCTGCGAGTTGATAGCGCTCGCCCGGGAACGAGTTTTTTTTTAAACAAATTGTTAGCCATTTAGCTAACAATGTATGGAAGGAAAATATATGCCAATTATTGCCCATCGAGTAGAAATCGAAGCTACTCCTGAAGAAGTCTTCGACGCACTCAACAACCCTAAAGAGCTGAGTGCTTGGTGGACGCCAGCCGACGTCAACGATCAAGACCCCGCCATCGTAAACTTTCGATTTGGCGAAAGCCACATCGTTCCAATGAGGGTCGAAGAAACGGTTGCATCGGAGCTGGTTAAATGGCAGTGCATCGAAGGCCCTTGGGCCGACAAAGGAAATTTCGTATTCGAGCTTGAGTCGATTGAGCGTGGTACTAATCTTCGTTTCACCCACGAGGGGTGGGCTGAAATCGACGATTTCTTCCGGCACTGCAACAGTAAGTGGGGGTTCTTTCTGGCGGTCAGTCTTAAAGGGCTGCTTGAAACTGGGGTGGGCCAACCAAGCCCAAACGATCCGGCAATCTAGATAAACGTCAAAATCCATAAAACGCAAATGGCCAGGCAAACGCAGTAAGCGTTGCCTGGCCATTTTGTTTGAGCGAGTGATGGGAGTCGAACCCACATCATCAGCTTGGAAGGCTGAGGTTCTAGCCATTGAACTACACTCGCATATGCGAAACCCGAGTATAGCGAAACAACGGCCGACTCGGCGCAATATTGCAAATGAAAGATTCTGGCACAAGAATGTGCAACAATCTTTTGGGTCGATGTCAACAAGTGGCCCCAACGATCGCCTAGATTGGGCAAGGTGAAGTCACTCATCCGGGTATGGCCGTGGTTGAAACCATATTGGCGATATGCAGCGGCATCAGCCGCAGCTACATTCGTTTCGGTCGTCATTAACCTATTGATCCCGATCCAGACCGCTCGCGTGATTGACCAAGGCATCGCTGAAGGCGACTCGGCGTTTGTGCGTCGAACAGTACTGGTTATGGTTGGTTTGATTTGTCTAGGAATGGCGTTCGCGGCCTTCGCTAGCGCTATGGCTGTTCGCATGGCGTTTCACACCGTGACAGACCTTCGCCAAGACCTCTATGACCACGCACAATCACTTTCGTTCGGAAACCTTGACCGAAGATCCTCAGGTGAACTGCTCACCCGCCTAACCAGCGATGTGACTAAGCTCCAAGCCGGTTTAACTATGGGTGTGGCAATAGTCTCGCGAGCCCCGATCATGCTCATTGGAGCCTTGGTCGCCATTGTCTCCCTAGACGCGTCGCTATCTATTGTCGCTCTTGTCATGCTCCCATTCGTCGGAATAATATTTTGGTACGTAGTTGGGCGATCAGGCTTACTCTACGACGCCGTGCAAACGCGTCTCGACCGTCTCAACACCGTGTTGCAGGAAAACATTGAAGGCGCCGAACTAGTTAAAGCATTTGTTCGGCAAGACCATGAGACCGAACGATTTGACGAAGTAGCCGACGACCTCGCACAGCAAGCCATCGCCGTCAACCAACTCGTGGCATCTTTGATGCCAGCACTCATAGCGGTCGCCAGCTTCGGAATAGCCGCTGTCCTCTGGATCGGCGGGGGCAACGTTATCGAAGGTTCGCTAAGTGAAGGTAATCTCGTCGCGTTCATCAGTTACATGGTGATGGTCGCCATGCCACTCATCATGTTCTCGTTCCTTCAGCCAATGTTGACCTCAGCTGGCACCTCAATGGGCCGCATCGACGAAGTCCTGTCCGACCTACCTGAAGTAGTTGACACTGCGGCCGGTCATGGAACATTCACGCAGCCACTTCCAGGTGACGTGATGTTTGACGGCGTATCGTTCGCCTACGCCAGTCAGGATGACAACTCCCAGCTCGGATATGCGTTAGACAACATAAACCTTCACATCCCTCAAGGGCAGACCGTTGCCATCCTCGGCGCCACCGGCTCAGGTAAATCGACCTTGATCCACATGATCCCGCGATTCTACGATGCGATAACCGGTGTGGTGTCGGTTGGCGGAGTCGATGTACGGAACCAACCGCTTGACCAGCTCAGGGCAACCATCGGAATAGCGTTACAAGTGCCGAGATTATTTACCGGCACTATCGCCGAGAACATTCGGGTCGGCCGGCCCGATGCGTCTGAAGAGTCAGTGGTTGCGGTGGCGATGGCTGCTCAAGCTCACGGTTTCATCTCGGAGCTGGCTGACGGCTATCAGTCCCAAGTCGAACAGGGTGGGGCGAATCTTTCTGGAGGCCAACGCCAGCGTCTGTCCATCGCCCGGACCCTTCTCTCTAACCCCGATGTACTGATTTTGGACGACTCGACAAGCGCAGTCGATCTCGAAACTGAAGTTCGGATACAAGAAGCTCTAGAAGCGTACGAAAAGCAGACAGTAATCCTGGTCGCCCAACGCATCAGTACTGCATTGGGGGCGGACAGGATCGTGGTGATGGACCACGGACGTATCGAGGCCCAAGGTACACACGAAGAACTGATCGCTCACAGCCGTCTATATCAAGAGATCTATGAGTCCCAGCTAGGGGAGTCGATTTCATGACTGCGGTACGAAGAGGTAAAGGTCTAAACCACGGTGGTATGGGTCAGCCCATCGAGGTTACCGGTGACTCAAAAGAAGCCTTTGTCAGACTCATGGGGTATCTGCGGCCGTTCCGCGGAGCCGTGCTTACCAGTTTGATTTTAGTCGTGACGTCGAGTTTGTTGACCTTGGCTGGGCCTTGGCTTCAAGGTCGAGCCATCGACCTCTATATTCGACCCGGCGACGTCGACGGCCTACGCAGAATCGTTTTCATTCTCGTGTTGGTGTATCTTGGCGCCTGGATCACGGCAACGCTGTATGGGCGTCTGGTGGCCCGTACCGCCCAGCTAGCGATGGCGAATATACGTCGAGATCTGTTTGCCCGAATGCAGTCGTTGTCGATGGGTTTCTTCGACCGAAACAAAACCGGCGACTTGATGAGTCGGGTAACAAACGATGTGGATGCGGTCGATCAGTTACTTAGCCAAAACTTGTTGACGATCATCAACTCGGTTGTTCAGATCATCACCATGATTACCGTCATGCTTTTGCTCGACTGGCGTATGACGTTGGCCGCCGTTTTGCCGATTCCGATCGTCGTATTTGTTGTGCGCCGGATCGGTCGTCTTTCACGCCCCGCATTTGGTGCATTTCAGAAACAAGTTGGAGCGATGAACGCGTCGGCTCAAGAGCATCTCAGCGGTCAACGCTCGGTTATAGCGCTGAATCAACAAGACAAAGCCAAATCGGAGTTCGAAGAGATCAACCTGTCCGCCCGGTCGGCCGGAATCAAAGCACAAACACTCACCACAATGATGCTGCCGATCATGTTTGGTGTAGGTAGTTTAAGCGCTGTCTCCGTAATCGGAGTTGGCGCCTGGTTGGCGGTATCCGGCGGTAGTAACGGTGTGACAGTTGGGCTAATCGCCACATTCGTCATCTACGCCGGACGTATCAGCAGGCCTCTAACCACCATCGCAAATACTGTTACGTCTATTTTCTCTGCTTTGGCGGGAGCAGGTCGAGTATTCGAGATCCTCGACGAAGAACCCGACCTCGTCGACCAACATTGGGCGTTTGAACTGCCTCCAGTCCAAGGCTGGGTCGACTTTGAAGACGTCGAATTCAGCTACGTCCCAAATCAACCTATTTTGTCTGACATGACGTTTACAGCCGAACCGGGGCAAATGATCGGATTGGTCGGACCGACCGGTGCAGGAAAGTCCACGATCATCAACCTGTTGAATCGTTTCTATGACATCGACGACGGTTCAATAGCCGTCGACGACAACGACATCGCCGATACCACCCGAGATTCGCTTCGTCTACAGCTCGGAGTTGTGCCGCAACACACGTTCCTGTTCACCGAAACAGTTCTAGAAAACATTCGGTTCGGACGGTTAGACGCCACCAACGAAGAAGTGGTCGAGGCAGCCAAGTTAGCAAACGCCGACCACTTTATTACCGCGCTGCCTAACGGGTACCAGACCGTGGTTTCTGAAGGCGGTGGAAATCTCTCTACTGGGCAACGCCAACTTTTAGCTATCGCCCGCGCCGCACTCGCAGATCCGAAACTGCTTGTTTTGGACGAGGCCACCAGTTCGGTAGACACCCGCACCGAACGCGAAATCCAGACAGCGCTTCTGCGTTTAATGAAAGACCGAACCAGTTTTGTTATCGCCCACCGGTTATCGACCGTGCGTGACGCTGATCTTATTCTGGTCATCGAGAACGGCACGATCTCAGAGCAAGGAACACACGAGCAGCTGATGGAACTCAACGGGTTTTACGCTTCGCTGTACTCGGCTCAGTTCCGCGGCAGAAGCCGTCACGTAATCGACTAGGCGCAGCTTTAGACTGACACGATGCAGATTCCTCGTTCTTTGTCTCGCCACGTGTTGCCAGTGGTTGTTCTCCTCGGCGTAGCGTCGTCTGCCTGTAGCTCATCTGGGGGAGCGCAACGCGATGACGACACCGAAGCGCCGAAGACTCCTGCCGCCGTGTTTGAAGCGCAAACCGAGCTCTATGATGCTCTTTTCGAAGACCCGCCAGACGTGGACTCTGCAGTGTTGCTGATGTCTGCGTCATGCAGGGAAAAGTTCGACGACGCTAAAGAGGTTGTGGGAGTTGTGTTGGCCGAAGTCGAATTAGCACAAAGCGCCGACATCGACAAAGAGTCTATTCTCGGTATCTTCTCCGAGATCTCCTATGTGATTGAAAACGATGTAGCTTCTGGCGACGATGGAAGCGAATGGGTATACGAAAATGGGGGATGGCGCTCGACCGATTGCTAAGGCGAGCCTCGTCCCCATTTCAACAACAACAATTAGAGTCGACATTTCTTGAGTTCGAGGCGGGTAAGTGATGGAGTGCCTTGAAGACGAACAAAGTTCGATGTGACTTGAGGCACCCGAACATCGCGCGTTGTGGTCGGGCCGTTTGTGTCCGGTCAGCGAAGTTCAATGAATATGGCGCCGCAACGAGTTTTGAATGTTGCCCCCAACTTTTAATAAATGGTGCGAGCTTCGGTACTCAAACCGAACTGTTTGGGCTAACTGCGCCGAAAAAGACCTCTACCCACCGGATAATTCCCGGTGGGTAGAGGTTCAACACTGGTCGGGGCGGAGGGATTCGAACTCTCGATCTCCTGCTCCCAAAGCAGGCGCTTTAGCCAAGCTAAGCTACGCCCCGTTTCGTGTGAATGAACATACTAACGGAGTATTCGTCAGTCGACGCATAGTTTTCTTCACACCGTTACACTTCACAGAGTGAAATCGTCTGTAGAGCCCCTAGAAGATAATAAAGTCAAGCTAAACGTTGAGGTTGATGAGACCGAGTTCGATAAAGATCTCGATACTGCCTTTCGTGCGCTAGCCAAAGATGTGAAGCTTCCCGGCTTCCGAAAAGGTAAAGCGCCACGCAAGGTTCTCGAAGCACGCATCGGTACCGAACACGCCCGTCAAGAGGCGTTCCGGACCGCGTTGCCAACCTACTACTCCGAAGCTGTCATTGAACACGATGTGGATGTGATCGCTGCACCCGAGTTTGAGATCGTGTCTGGCCACACCGATGGTCCCGTCACGTTTGATGCCGTGGTCGAGGTTCGTCCATCAATAGAGGTTGATGGTTACGCCGACCTCGAAGTGGAAGTACCTCCGCTAAAAGTTTCAGACAAAGATGTTGAGGACGCGATCGACCAAATGCGTCAACAATTCTCTGACTTGGTTCCCGTCGACCGAGCATCCGCTGAAGGTGACCGAGTCAAAATGAACCTCGTAACCACCCACGAAGGCGAAGAAATCGCGGGTATGACCACCGACGACTACGTTTACGAAGTCGGAAGTGGAGGAATGCTGCCCGAGGTCGACGAGGCCATCGTTGGCGTTTCGGCCGGGGACGACTTGGAAATTTCAGCAAAACACCCCGATGAAACCGAGGAAGAACCCGTACTTTTAGCCATCACTGTCACAGAGGTTCAGGAGACTGTACTTCCGGAACCGACAGACGAATGGGTAAAAGAAAATAGTGAGTTCGAGAACTACAAAGAGTTGTGGCAGAACTACCACGACAAGCTTTCAGAGATGCGCATAAACCAAGGCGGTGCAGTGCGTCGGAACAACTTGGCTGAAGCAGTCGCGTCATTGGTTGACGACGAGGATCTCCCCAACGCCATGGTTGAGCACGAAGTAGAGAACCGAATGCAAGAAATGGCTCATCAGCTACAAGGGCAAGGTCTTAATTTCGAACAGTATCTCCAGTTCAGCGGTCAAAGCCAAGAAGATTTCTTCGGTCAGCTTCGTAGCTCGGCTGAGGTTTCGGCTAAGGTCGACTTGGCTCTGCGATCGATTGCGATTTCTGAATCGATCGAAGTGTCCGAAGATGAACTAACCGAAGAATTCGACAAAATCGGAGTCCAGGTCAAAAAATCTGGAGACGAAGTACAGGCCGATTTTGAAAAGGCTGGACAAGTCTCAACTATCAAAGCTGACATTTTGAAAACCAAGACCCTGGATTGGTTGATTGATACAGTAAAGATGGTGGACGGCGACGGAAACGAAGTCGACCCCGAAGAACTGAAACTTCTTGAACCAAAAGAAGAAACCGCAGAAGAGCCTCAAAATGAGGACCAACCCGCAGAGGACAACGCCGAGTGATATCTCAAGCTCCACAAGCTAGCTATACGATTCCCACTGTTTTTGAAAAGACCAGTCAGGGTGAGCGTTACTCCGACATCTATTCCCGTCTGCTTAAAGACAACATCATCTTTTTAGGTACCCCTATCGAAGATGTGATCGCGAACGTCATCTGTGCTCAGCTACTTCATCTTGAGTCAGAAAACCCTGACCGCGACATCAGCCTCTACATCAACTCTCCAGGTGGCGACATCAATGCGATGTTTGCGATCTACGACACGATGCAATACATCAAAGCTGACGTAACGACAATTTGTTTCGGTCAGGCAGCATCAGCGGCTGCGATCCTTCTCGCCGCCGGAACCAAAGGTAAGCGACTAGCGTTACCTAACGCCCGTATCCTGCTGCACCAGCCGTACACGGGCGCCCAGGGGCAGGTTTCTGACCTCGAAATCGCTGCCAACGAGATTGATCGCATCAAATCGTCGTTGGAGGCTGTATTGGCTCGTCACACCGAGCAAGACGTCGAACGAATCGCGAAAGATACTGACAGAGATTTCGTGATGACGGCGACGGAAGCCAAAGAGTATGGCATTATTGACGAAGTTATTGAAGAGCGGAACGCGACGGACACGTCGGGACCTATCCGCGCCGTCGGATCATAGCTAAGGGGAACGCAGCTCGTGGCAAAGTTTGGTGAAGGAGGCGAACTTCTCAAATGTTCGTTTTGCGGAAAGACACAGAAACAGGTCAAAAAGCTGATCGCTGGGCCTGGTGTCTACATTTGCGACGAGTGCATTGATCTTTGTAACGAGATTATTGAAGAGGAGCTCTCCGAAAGTAACGAAGTAAGTTTCGAAGAGCTACTCAAACCCCGTGAGATCCACGAATTCCTGGACGAATATATTGTCGGTCAGGACGCCGCCAAAAAGATGCTGTCGGTAGCGGTGTACAACCACTACAAACGAATTCAGCACGCAACACAGCCTGGTGTCGACGTCGAGCTAGCAAAATCCAACATTTTGCTAATCGGCCCGACCGGCTGTGGTAAAACTCTTCTAGCCCAAACATTGGCCCGAATGTTGAACGTGCCCTTTGCTATCGCAGACGCAACCGCGTTGACCGAAGCCGGTTATGTGGGCGAAGACGTCGAGAACATTCTGCTCAAATTAATCCAGGCAGCTGACTTCGATGTCAAACGGGCGGAGACCGGCATTATCTATCTTGACGAGATCGATAAGATCGCCCGCAAGTCCGAAAACCCTTCCATTACCCGAGATGTTTCGGGTGAAGGAGTTCAACAAGCGTTACTGAAAATTCTTGAAGGATCGGTCGCATCCGTTCCTCCTCAGGGAGGGCGTAAACACCCGCACCAGGATTTCATCCAGATCGACACCTCAGGAATCCTGTTTATCTGCGGTGGGGCGTTCGCCGGGATCGAAGACATCATCAAGTCGAGGATCGGTACCAAAGCGATCGGTTTCAGTCAGTCGGGGGTAACCGACGCCGAAGCAATTCCTGACGACGAAATATTTTCTCAGGTACGGCCGGAGGATCTACTCAAATTTGGTTTGATTCCCGAATTTGTGGGTCGTCTCCCCGTTCTCGGAACGGTCAATAACTTGAGCCTGAAGGCGCTGGTCAAAATCCTGGTCGAGCCTAAGAACGCTCTAACGAAGCAGTACCAAAAGTTCTTTGAGATGGAAGACGTAAAGCTTGAATTCACCGATGAAGCCTGTGCCGCTATCGCCAACCAGGCGTTAGCCCGGGGTACCGGGGCTCGTGGACTGCGAGCAGTTCTCGAAGAAGTGCTTCTCGAGGTGATGTACGATGTGCCAAGCCGAACCGACATCGATCGTTGCATTATTGAAGAATCGACGGTGTTGGAAGGCACCCCACCTAAGCTGATATCTGACTCGTCGTCCGATGAGCGTGCAGCGTCATAAGTCAGAGAAGTTTTGGACATTCGTACTGCCATTGATTGGCTAGATAGTCACATAGGTTTTGAGGGAAGTCGTCCCGGTTCAAAACCCACACATTCGCAGCGTTCGCCGATGCCAGAAGCAGGGGTAGTCGACGGGCTGTCACTCACTCCGATGCGTGAACTTTTGGCGGCTCTCGGTAACCCTCATGAGTCATTCCGGTCGATCCACATCACCGGAACAAATGGTAAGGGTTCCACCGCACGAATGGCTGCCGCTGTTCTGGCCGCTACCGAGCTTTCAGTTGGCATCTACACCAGCCCTGACCTCCACCGAATCAACGAACGAATAAGTTGGGGGAGTGAACCTATTGGTGATGATGATCTCGCCCGAGTGCTTGCCTTGCTAGCTTCGGTTGAACCATTACTTGAGTCCAAACCGACTCGGTTCGAGTTTCTCACTGCCGCCGCGTTTGTTTGGTTCGCCGAAATAGCTGTCGACATCGCCGTTGTAGAAGTCGGTATGCTCGGCACCCACGACGCAACCAACGTCATCGAAGCAGATGTTGCCGTGATCACCAACCTTGGGAAAGACCACACGTCGGGGGCTGAAGGTTGGCGAGACGCAATCGCCTCAGAGAAGTCAGGCATCATCAAGCCAAACTCGCATGTGATTCTCGGTTCAGATATGGGCGAACAGCATCACTTCTTCTCCGAGCGAGACTCGATTGAGCTATGGCAAAACGGCGTCGACTTTGAGGTCGAACAAAACGAGATGGCTTTGGGTGGGCGTATCGTTGATATCCGAACACCTGCGGCGAAGTACAACCAGGTCTTTGTGCCATTCCACGGTGCCCATCAAACACAAAACCTTGCGACCGCCCTCGCTGCTGTAGAGGCTTTCTTTTCCAGGCCAGTGGACGATGCACTGGTCGACACCGCCCTAGCAACGCTAGATCTGCCGGGCCGATTCGAAATAGTGAGTCGAGAACCAACGATTATTTTGGATGGGGCTCACAATGTTCACGGCGCTAGAGCGTCGATTTCAACGTTGAACTCTGAGTTCGCACGGTTCGGTTCGCGTCTTCTCGTCGTTGGTCTATTACGCGGCAAGGACCCTCAAGAGATGCTTGAAGCGTTAGATGCTGAAGACTTCGACGCTGTCATCTGTACCCAGCCACGCTGGTCTCGCGCATTGCCGGCCGAAGAGCTTGGGGCTGTGGCCTCAGAACTAAATCTCGACCCAGAAATAGTGCCCGACCCAGTAGCCGCTTTTGAACGAGCGTTAGCGGTCACGGCTCCCGAAGACGTCATCTTCGTCACCGGCAGTCTTTATCTGCTTGGGGACATTCGCGGATCGCTCATGTCTGCGATTGAAAACACCAGCCGGTAACAACCAGGCCAATTGGCCTATTCGAAGTTCGTTTCCGATAATGATTGCCACCCAAACAGTCAAGTAGGACGGTGGTTCGGCCGACGGAAGACCTATGGCAGTTCGGACTCTCTTACGTTCTCTTGTACCCACTAAATCGATGGATGGGGTCGACGCTGCTGCTCGACGAGAATCGGAACGTGGAGCCACCCTCGCCGAGTATGGCCTGATTGTCAGCTTGGTCGTAACGGTTTCTATCGGCGCGATCGGGGCATTGACCGACGGATCTGGAAGCTATCTTGAAGCAACCGGCGACGACATCGGAACGCCGCGTTTGGAAAACGAATTGATTCCAAACGAACTGCCACCCGAGCCAGATTGGCTGCCACAACCTCCAGGTGGCGGCGCAGGTCCTCCTGGGGATCCTGGCCTCGGCTCGCCCCCTGTTTTGAATGCTCCACTGTTTAACAGCGTTTCCGGATCTTGTTTTGAATCAGAGACGCCCGACACCGACGGTTCCCAGATCATTGGCGCCACTTGTGATTCGTCACTCGACCAGGTATTTGTTGCTGCTGGGCCCGATGCGAATAACACAATCGTCCAGTTCCAATCGGAGATGGCAGAGAACCTTTGTATCAGTGCGGTCGGTGGGGCAGCTTCACCGGCAGTTCAAAATACCTGCGATGGATCAGCCGCTCAACAGTGGCGCGTCGAACGCAACACTGCGATCGTGCTTCGAAATGTTGGTGACCCAACACTTTGTGCAGCAGATACCGCTGGTCGACTTACGATCGAAACTTGTGATTTTGGCCCTGCACAGCAGTTCCAATAGGCTCGATGCGATGTCAACAGCAGCTATCTCGACATTATTTGGTGTCGATGAGCCAGATTTGTGGCTGTCGTGGCTAGATTCTCAAGGTGGCTAAAACATTTATCATTTGTAAGCCCGACGCCGTAGAACGCGGATACGTCGGTGAAATACTAGGACGATTCGAGCAAAAGGGTCTCAAACTGGTAGCTGGCGAGCTTCGACAGCTAGACGCTGAGACTCTCGCCGAGCATTATGCAGAACATGTCGGAAAAGGTTTCTACGATAGCTTGGTTGCCTTCATGAGCCGTAGCCCAGCGTTTGTCGCTGTGCTCGAAGGCCCTGAAGATACCTACGCGATCGTCAGAACGATGATGGGTGCAACTAACCCAGCCGAAGCTGCTCCAGGAACTATCCGCGGTGACTTTGGCACAGAGATGACAGAGAACCTGGTACATGGGTCGGATTCGAACGAGTCTGCGGCCCGAGAAATTGGCATTTTCTTCCCAGAACTCGCTAAGTAGCTAATCCGCAAGTTAGGCCTGGGCTGTGAAAACACACCTCGGGTTATAGACGAAGCGACAAGGTTGAGGTCACCTCACATAGGGGTGCCTCAACCGTTCGTTGCTATTGGTCCGCTAGGATAAGAAAATCATGACATCAGTATGGTCTCAACTCGAGCCGCTGTTAACGAACGTGCAGAAACCTGCGCGATATATCGGCTGTGAAGGCGGCGCAAAGGCTAAATCCCCTGAACAGGGTTTGATTAGCTGGTGTTTCACGTACCCGGACACATACGAAGTTGGACTCCCGAATCAGGGATTGCAGATCCTATACGAGATCATCAACGAACGAGCGGACGCCCGTGCGGATCGTAGTTACGCCCCGTGGGTCGATCTCGAAGAACGTATGCGGGAAAACGACATACCGTTGTTCTCTGTCGAACATCACACTCCGGTTCACGAGTTTGACGTACTGGCGTTTAACCTTTCGGCCGAGTTGACCTATACAAACATGGTCAACTGCATAGATCTTGCTGGTATCCCGATTAGGACGGCGGATCGAAGCGTCGACGACACGTTAGTAATTGTCGGCGGTCACTGTACGTATAACCCGGAACCAATCGCTGACTTTGTTGACGTGGTTGCGTTGGGAGATGGCGAAGAGATCGTCGGGGCTATCACCGACGTTTTGGTTGCGTGGGAGGCAGACCCGGGCGAAACCCGTCAAGAACTGTTGCGGCGGCTTGCTCAAGTCGAAGCTGTCTACGTTCCCTCGCTCTATGAAGCCCGATTCGAAGACGGTCATCTGCAACAGATAGCGCCCCGTTTTGGTGATGTTCCCGCTGTGGTCGAGAAGGCAACTATTGCCGATTTGGCTGAATGGCCCTATCCCAAAGAACAACTTGTTCCGTTGACAGAAGTCGTGCACGACAGGCTCAATGTTGAAGTGTTCCGCGGTTGTACCCGGGGCTGCAGGTTCTGTCAGGCTGGAATGATCACTCGTCCGGTTCGGGAGCGTCCAGCTGACCAGGTTCGTACGATGGTCGCCGATGGGTTGGAACGAACCGGATACGACGAAGTTTCGTTGACCTCGTTGTCGACGGCCGATTTCTCCGATATTCAACCCACCGTCACCGGCATAATGGATGACGGCGAAGACGCTGGATGTGGGCCGGTATCGGTTTCACTTCCCAGTCTTCGAGTGGACGCCTTTGGCGTTGGGATAGCGGCTCAGCTCCAGAAAGCTAAACGCACGGGTTTGACGTTTGCTCCCGAAGCTGGAACATGGCGGATGCGTCAGATTATTAACAAGCTGATTCGTGAAGAAGACCTCTACGAAGCGGTTGACGCAGCATATTCTCAAGGCTGGAGCCGAGTGAAGCTCTACTTCCTTATTGGATTGCCGTCCGAAACCGACGAGGACACTCTCGGTATCGCTGAGCTGGCGAAAAACTGTGTCGCACTCGGCAAGAAGCACAACAAGCGTGCAAGTGTCACCGTTTCTGTTGGTGGGTTTGTACCAAAGCCGTTTACCCCGTTTCAATGGTTTGGCCAAAATACGAGCCAGGAACTCCAGCGGAAAATTGATCTTCTTAAAGATGCCACCCGTAAAATGAGGGGCGTAAACCTCAAGTGGCATGACCCTAAAGCCTCGTTGGTCGAAGGGATATGTAGTCGAGGTGATCGTCGCCTCGGAGACGTTATCGAACACGTTTGGCGCAACGGTGGCACGTTTCAAGAGTGGTCGGAACGGTTCGAACTGGACCGTTGGATCGAAGCTATGGATGCCTGTGGGCTCGATGTCGATTATTTCGCTCATCGCCATCGCAAAGAAGATGAACCCCAGTCGTGGGATCATCTCTCCGCTGGTCTTCACAAAGATTTCTTGTGGCAAGACTGGCAAGATGCGTTAGCCGAAGTCGGTTTGGAAGATTGCCGATGGACGCCATGTTATGACTGCGGAGCATGTACCGGATACGGAATTGAACATGTGGTTGCTTCAGCGAAACCGCCGGCTGGCGGTTCTCAGGGAACAGGACAAGATCTTGCTTCTGGTGCGGCTGTTCCGGTAACACTACTTCCAAAAAAGAACAGGGTAAGAGTTTGAGCATCGAACCTAACCCTAAAATACGTGTTCGCTTTTTGAAGGCCGGCAAGATTCGTTTTGTCAGCCATCGAGATGTAGCCCGAATAGTTGAACGGGCCCTAAGGAAAGTTCGACTGCCAGTGGCATGCTCAGAGGGTTTTTCACCCCGACCAAAAATTAGTTTTGGTTTGGCTTTGAGTGTTTCCCACGAATCTGATGCCGAATACTTTGATGTCTCGCTTACTAAAGCAGTAGACGTCGAAAGCTTGGCGCTTCAACTTACTGAAGCGCTGCCCGATGGTCTGACCGTAACCGCGGTCCAGATGTTAGAGCCGGGTTCGGACTCTTTGCAAGAAACTATTACCAGCTGTACCTGGCGAATCGAAGTGCTTGACCAAACGGTCGAGTCGGTTCAAAAGGCTGCCAACGATGTCTTATCGAGCTCTGAACTGCTACTACAGCGTGTTCGAAAAGGTAAGACTTCTGAGGTCGATGTCCGTCCTGCGATTCTAGAAATCGCAGTCGAAGGCCCGACTACTGATGGCGTGCAGCTTGTGGTGGACCTGTCCACAGAGACGATTTCTTTACGCCCCGACGAGTTAATCGTCGTGTTGGGCGAAGATTTCCGGCTCGGTAGGGTCCATCGCACTCACCAATGGATGACTGTCGACGGAGCACGGTGCGAACCGGTGAAACCTGCTAGCTCCTCGACCAGGCGTGAATTGAGTAACGCCTCATGAGAAGGGATCTCCCATATGTCCGATCAGAAAACTGGGCAACAGCCCGGCGGACAAGACCAAAATCGTTCGACCTACAAGAAACCAATTCCCACTAAGGGGCCGCCGCGAAAGGCTAAAGAAAGCGCAGATCAGAAACCTCTATCTGCCAGTTCAAAAGAATCAAATAAGGGTCAGGCGAAATCGTCTGAGTCAAACTCCAAACAGAAGAATTCCGGTTCATCTGACAGTGGTCAGAAACCCGGAGATTCTAACACATCTGGTCAGGCCAAGAACCAAGAAGGTGGCTCTAAATCCGGCAACCGTCGACGTCGTCGGCGGCGTGGCGGTAATAAAGGAGGCGCTAAGAAACCGGCTGAATCTCGTTCTTCGGAATCGAAACAGAACAAAAAAGACCAGGGAAATCAGAAACGCCGTTCCTCGGGAGGTCGCCGAAAACGCAGCTCGCAGCGACCGGTAAGCCAGATCGTCGGGAATGAAGCCGTCGAGCTCGATGAAGAAGAGCTGAAGCAGCGCAGGGGGCGTTCTCGTAAAGGTCGTCCTGTCGGACGCTACATGATGGTCGTTTCACGACGGTCTGACGCTACCCACATCGCTATCCTTGAGGGTCGCACACTCATCGAGTATTACGTTTCTCGGCCGAGTGACGACGTATTCCAGATTCACGGAAACATCTACTACGGCCGTGTACAGAACGTACTTCCGGGAATGGAAGCAGCCTTCGTCGATATCGGCACGCCTAAGAACGCTGTCATCTATCGCAATGACGTTCTGACCGACGGTGATTCGAAAGATCGCTCTTCTAAGCCGAAGATCGAGCAAATGCTGAAATCCCGACAGGCGATCTTGTGCCAGGTGGCCAAGAACCCTATTGCTCACAAAGGTGCCCGATTGACCGGTGAGGTTTCACTCCCTGGGCGATTTGTGGTGCTGGTTCCTAACAGTACAACCTATGGAATCTCTAAGCGTCTACCCGATGCAGAGCGAAAGCGGCTACGGAAGATACTCGACCGAGTTAGACCAAAAGGTCATGGTCTGATCGTCCGAACCGCGGCCGAGAACGTGACTGCGGGAGAGATCGAACGTGACGTCGCAGGTCTCAGCGAACAATGGGCACAGATTGAGCAGATGGCCAAATCTTCGAAAGCTCCGTCGTTGATCTACCGGGAGCCGGATATGGCGGTTCGCGTGATTCGCGAAGAGTTCAACAAGGGCTACCGAAACGTCATCATCGATGACAGAGAGTTACATGATGAGGTCGCCGAATACGTTTCGGTGATCACTCCTGCTTTGGCCGACCGGGTCGAATACTACGATCGGGACAAAGAGAATCTGGATGTTCTCGAGCGCTACCATATTCATGAGCAGCTTCACAAGGCCCTCGATAAGAAGGTTTGGTTGCCGTCAGGCGGGTCGTTGATTATCGAACGCACCGAGGCCTTGACAGTAATCGACGTAAACACCGGGAAAAACGTTGGCTCGTCGAACCTTGAAGACACTGTTTTCCAGAACAATATTGAGGCCGCCGAAGGAATCGCTCAGCAGCTACGGCTTCGAGATATCGGCGGGATTATCGTTATCGATTTTGTTGACATGGAGAACAAAAAGAACCGGGCTGAAGTCATGAAGGTGTTCAGGGCTGCGTTGGCTCGAGACAAAACTCGAACCCAAGCGTTTGAGATCTCCGAACTGGGACTGGTTGAGATGACACGGAAACGAATTGGTGAGGGGCTGCTCGAATCCATGTCTTCAACGTGTCCACAATGTGACGGTTTAGGTCACGAGATAACCTCAAGTGTCTTACGTAAACAAAACCGCTAACCTAAGCTGTCTATGTATGCAATCGTTTTAACCGGTGGTAAGCAGTACCGGGTCGAAGAAGGTCAAAAACTCAAAGTCGAACGTCTGGGCGAGCCCGGATCTAAGGTTGACCTTAAGCCTGTGCTTGTAGTCGACGGATCGACTGTACTTGCCACTCCAGATCAGCTTTCTGGCTGCTCGGTTTCTGCCACTGTGGTGGAAGAGGGCAAGGGTAAGAAGATCGATGGCTTCACGTACAAGTCGAAGACCAATCAACGGCGCCGCTACGGCCACCGTCAAATAGAATCAACGATCGAAGTAACCGGGATTAAAAAGGGCTGAAATGTCAAAGACTAAGGGTGGCGGTTCCACAAGGAACGGTCGAGATTCAGAAAGTAAACGCCTCGGCGTTAAAGCATTCGATGGGGAAGTTCTCACCACCGGATCAATCATTATGCGACAACGAGGAACAAAGTTCCATGCTGGCCGCAACGTCAAGCGTGGTGGAGACGACACACTGTTCGCCACCGCTGATGGTCGGGTAAAGTTCGGGTTCCGAAAGGGCCGCAAGCTAGTAGATGTCATAACTGACTAACTCTGGCTAACCACCATAGTTTGGTAAATAACCGGCCCCGTGGCCGGTTATTTTGCTTTTTCTGGGTCGTTTGAGTCCGATGAGCCTGGT
>JAHDCC010000010.1:96043-120518 GCA_020630065.1 Acidimicrobiales bacterium | reverse complement strand
TAATTTGGTGTGCCAACGGAGCGCGGCGAGTTATCTTGTGCGCTTGAGGCTGCTGCGTCTAACGACCCTTCATTTGGTCCTGGTGTCGGTGCAGGGTTATCTGACAAGAACTCAGAAGCTGCAGCTATATCTCGAGGAGATGCGTCTCTGAACACCTCGGCTGGGTTTTCGCCGTCCGCTAAAGCCGAGATAACAGGATTGTCGCCCGCTCGGGGATTTTCCTGATTGTAGCGACGTTCTGGAGCCCCGTTGCGCCACTGTTGACGCTTAGCGCCCTGCGATAGGCCATCGATCGAAAAGGGTGGAGGCTCGTTGACAATCGCCCGGCGGGCCACACTCTGAATGTTCTCGACACTTTCATCGTCGGTAGGGTCGTTCTCGTCACCGTAGGTCGTGGTGGTGCCGTCGGGCCCGGTGAGTTCGATCGTGGTTGAATCGTTGAGGACACCTGGCCGGTCGTTTTGGTGAACTTCCACTCGTACCGACGGCGCCGTCCGGCCTAGTGGGTCGCCATAGCTTTCCCGTTCGAACGATGTGCTTGTACCGATCGGGGTTCGGTTTGTCGGGCTCTGTATAAACCCTTCACGCGTCTCGTCTTTAACTTCATGATCGTAGACGACCTCTCGATGCCGGGTGTTTCCGCTGACGGTACCGGTAGCAGAACCGATTTGACCTCTTCGGGTGGGGCCGTTTGCTCCTGCGTCAAATCGGCTTTGAACCATAACCCGGTCTTGGACGACAGTGTTTTCTACTTCTTCTACCAGGCCGAAACCTTGTGGCTGACCGGTAGCGACATGCTCGGTAAGGTTTGTGACTGCACCAGGGTTGACCGTTCCGGGAGCACCGACATCGTATTGTGCTGCGGTTCCGCTGAAGGTTGTCACGGTCTGGTCTCTTTGAGCCACAACCGACCCTTCGACTTTGGCCCCGTACCCTCGGCCTCCGACCTGGCCTCGGCCATAGCCGCCGACGTCTCCTCGTTGATAGATCTGGTCTGTTGTTCCGGTACGGACTTCAGCTGTGTCTTCGTCTACTTTTTCGACTTCGACTGTGGCGACATCTTTGGTTCGTGTCGTGTATTGGCCACGGGCTCCGACCGATACGTTGTTGCTTCGTGTTCCGAACCCCCACAGTCGAACGTCGGCTTTCACTTCGGCTTGCCCACCGTTTATGTCGGTTTCGCCGTGGCCTTGAAGGGATATCTGGTCGCCTGGGTTCCAATCTTGAGGAGTCGACATGTCGGGAACATTGTTTTGTTCGACCGACTCAGGTGAAACCACAACTTCGGTAGAGACAACGGATTGTTCAGCATCGAAACCTTCGACGCTGAGTACCCCTCCGTCGAAACCAAATTTGGTCATATCGAGCGGGTCAGCGGCTCGTCGTCCGGTCATGACGGTTACTCCGCCGTCTGGGCTAACGGTGGTTCGGACTGTTTCTCGTCCTTGTGCCCCGTGTGTTCCGGTGACTTTAGAGCCGTCGTTGATGGGGAGTGAACCCTGGACGCTGCCCTCGTAGACG
Organism: Acidimicrobiales bacterium; assembly: GCA_020630065.1. Lineage (GTDB taxonomy): Bacteria > Actinomycetota > Acidimicrobiia > Acidimicrobiales > SZUA-35 > JAHDCC01. Next base: position 118,997 of record JAHDCC010000010.1, on the reverse strand, counting down.
TTGAGTTGTTCTGTCCGGCGCTCGGGGCCTGGGTCGGCTACGGCGTCTTCGACCGCTTGTTGTGGGTCGCGTACAACAAAATTTGGATACGGTGTGGCCTCCGGTTGGGTAAACGTGTTCGCTGCCCGGGTTGATGTGTCGACTGTTGGGGGTTGTGGACTGGTCGGCGTCTGGGCCGGTAGTCGTGCCGGGGCTTGCGGCATCGTGGGTTCTAGTCCGATGCGTGGACCTAGTAGACCCGGTCCGGAGGGGGCTGGTTCCGGCTGATTTGGTTGTTCTACCAGTGTGGTTTGGATGACAGGTTCGGCGTCGCCGATTTTGCTTGTAGCGAACTCCCAGACGCCGCCCTCGACCGGGACTTGTGTTACGTTCACTGACTCTGCGAGCTGTCCGTCTGGGCCAGCGTCAACGGTGTGTCCAAAGGTTATGGCCTCGCCAGTCACCTTGTAGATGCGGTTGGCTCCGTTCGGGAAAATGTAGTCGGCGCGGTCCGAAGAGCTACTGCCGGCGTTTGATTGTTTCACGATCCACTGGGCGCCTACTGTCGGTACGAGCGTTGTGCGTACCGCGGTTGGGAGACGTAACTGTTCTTGGCTTGGATGGTATGTCGTGGTTGCGGTGCCTCGGGACAGCACCGGCAGCGGGATCGTTAGCGAACCGACTGGGGTGGCTGTTTGTGATGTGGCGTTGGCTTGTTCGAATTCGGCCAGAATGTCGTCGTTAGGGTCGGCCAGAGGGGTGACGCCGACGTTTTGGGCTGGGGGCGATTCAATTTCGGTGACTGGTTCAAAAGATTGTGTCTGAGCTGTGGGCGGGTCTGATTGTTGCTGAGTTGCCAGTTGTTGAATTTCGGACCGGATGGCGTCTTCGGTTGAGCTTTCGGCGGGGGCTGATTCGCTGTAGGCCGGGTCGGGGGAAAACGTTGTCGCCATTGGGGTGGCGACGCCGGCTGCGACCGCCATCTTTAACCATCGGGATCGGTTGCGGTAGTTGGCCGCCGGAGATACTGGGCCGGTGTCGGTGACGAGTTTGTGGATCTCTGACAGCTTTGCCGTTGAACGGTTGGCGGGTTTGGCTGGCGTGAACCGGGCCTGTCTAGTGATGCCTCTGGTTGATCGTGTTCGCGAAGATGGTCGGGGTCTGGAAGAACCTGTGATTTCGAAACCGGTAGTCTCTGATGCTTCGGAGTGGTTTACTTCGTCATTTTCGGACAGGAAAAAACCTGATTTGTTATGATCGTTCATTTGTACCCTCAATCCCGCTCAAACGTCGACGTTGTCGACATCACATCTACCCAACCACAATCCCGATGTTCATAGATACTAGTCAGGGGCCTGAGGTCGGCGCCATAGCGTTTGGTTAACAACTGATGTATTTTTCGGCGGCTGACTATAACAATTCGGCTGTTTCGACGAATCGGGAAGTTGTGTGGTCGGGGTCGAAGAACCGTTCGGCATATTCCCGTGCCCGTTTGCCTGCGAGTAGGGACGCTTCAGAGTCGCGGGCCATGTCGATAATATCGTCGGCGAGGGCTTCAGCGTTTGAGGCGATCCGGCCTGCCTCGGCATCCAGAATCATCTCGGCAGATGGGCAACAGTCATCCATCAATCCGATGACCGGCCGTCCAGCACAAAGGTAGGCCATCACATTGTCGGCGGCTGCACCTTCGTTGCTTTCTGGGTCTAATGTGGCGATGAGAACATTGGCTGCCCCAAGGATTTGGGGGAGGACTTCAGTCTGTTGTGGCCCTACGAAATGTACGTGAGCTGAACGCGAAAATGTCGTGTCGTATTCAAGTTCTTCATATCCTGACCCCTGCCCAGTGAAAATAAATTCGAATTGGTCATAGTCCAACAACCGTTTGACCATGCGGCTGATATCTCCCACACGATGTTTGGATTCAAGCGGCCCTGAATATGCAACCCAGAAACGGTTTGGGTCTAATCCGACGCGATGTGCCCAGTGGTTGTTGCGGCGGCACGTGCCGATTAGTTCAAGGGGAGCCCAGTTTGGGAGCGAAGAGGTTAAACCTTCCCTTCCCGACGCTAAGACGCGCAGTGCGATTTCATCCGACGAACAAATAACTTGATGGGCTGAACCGAGTTGATAGCGCTCGAACCTCGATGGTGTGTTGCCGGTACCTTGTCGGGTGAAGAAGCTTCTTTTAGTTTGGAAGTTCTGTATCCAGCTGACATAACGGTTACTTCGGAATCGGGTCGCCGTGAGAAGCATCCGATTTGTGATCAACGGCAGCTGGTGTCCAACAACGGTTCCCGTGTTCACTTTTCTAGCGAGGGCTAGGCCGAGTTTCAGTTGTGATCGTCGGGTAGCCGGAGACTGACGGTTCGAAGAGACTGAAAGTTCCTCTACCTGTACACCTGCGTCTCGTAGTCGTTGAGTGACCGCCGACGGCAGGGTGACGCGAGAAGCGCCACAGAGGTAAGTGATGTCGTGTCCCCGTATCGCCAAGTTGCGTGATAGTTCGGCGATGAAGAGTTGGGCGTTGTAGTCGACGATTGTGATTCGGCGATCACGTGCTAGAGGAGGCAGCATATGTGTCCTGAAGCCTCTCGTTCGGAAGATTTACTAGACAATGTTCTAGCAATCAGCGCCTTGGTCAATCAAATAGACTTCGGCCACTATCTGTTACTGATATAGACCCGACAATCATGTAGGTCTGGATTCGTGGCGCCGGTTTGACGGGACTGCGTGAGGGAGTCTTCCCTGGCCAGGGCTCGTAAACGGATCGCAACGAAACGGTCGGTACGTCCGACGAGGGTGCAGAGGCTCGGGTCGAGTTTGGGGTCTACTTGTATTGGTTCGGGCTGTGGTATAGACATTTTGGTGGGAACTTGTCATCTAATGAGGTTGTGGTCTTTGACCATTGAGCACACCTAGGTTTGAATCCAGGGTATAATTACCCAGCCCGCCGGCAAAGCGCAATATCGTGACTTTGCCAAGCCTCAAGTTCGGTGCAAAGTGAAGTGATTTCGACGTGAGTTCTGAAGAGAAAAGCGAACCCAAGGTGTTCTGGGATGATTCAGCTGACCGGAGCCCCACCGGAGAATTCCCGCCATTGACTGCCGCTGACGTCGAGAAACAACGTGCAGAATCTAGCGGCGCAGTGTCTGAGGGGCAACCGGAGGAAGAAGACTGGCTAAAGACCGCTCTGTTTAAAACCTCTCATGTTCAGCCCGCTCAGCCCCCTAAAGATCTGGCGTCGAGCATCGCTATCTCGGTTCAGCCAACCGGTGAACACCCCAGCTACCAAGAGAACCCACAGATGGTTCTCCGCCCGGCACCCGCAGCTCCGCTAGGGGCGTCATTTATCGATTCGGCCCGTTCAATGGCTCGACCAATCGCCGGGGTGGCGCTTGGTCTCATGGTGGCAGGCGCAGCGATAGTGTTTGTCGCATCTCAAAACCCTGACTCGGCTGAGGTGGCGTCTTCGAACGGAACCCAGCTCGCTGAAAGTCCGCCTTTGGCCCCCGCACTAGTCGAAGACGGTCAGGCAAGTTCGGGTTCGGCAGATCCTGGAGAGGTAACCCAGGAAGAGTCGACAACGACAACTGCCGCCAAGACCACAACCACCAAAGCTGAGGTCGAGCCTCAGCGGTCCGAACTTTCCGAAAAAACCAAAACCCAGCAGCCAGCGCCTAGCACAACGACCACCACACAGGCGCCGAGAACCGAACCTCCTACCAGCAGGCCAACCACAACCGAGGCAACAACAACTCAACCGCCTACCACGGCTCCTCCAACCACCGAAGCCCCAACGACCCAGCCCACAATCACCGTTGAAGACCCTCAAGAGTCGGTGGACTAAACTTATTAACTTCTAGAGGTTTTGGAGCTCGGATCAGGGTTCACCTCCACGTTCAACTACGCTCATCGGCATGGCAACCGAACCTCACTATGACATCCACTATTACTGGGACCCCGTCTGCCCTTTCGCTTGGATCACATCGCGCTGGGTAACCAAAGTCGTCGAACAACGTGACTACTCGGTTGACTGGCGATTTATTTCTCTCAGGAAAATCAATAAAGACGTCGACTACGATGCTGAATTCCCGGCCGACTACGAACAAGGCCATACGGCTGGCCTGCGCCTACTCAGAGTCGCCGCCAGCATCCGGGCCGAGCACGGCCGCGAAATTATGGTCCCCTTATATACAGCCCTAGGGCAATCGATTCATGACATCGAACCTTCAGACTCAAACATCGACCTGTTCGGAACCCCAAAACATGTCGCCCCGATCCTGTCCGAACTTGGTCTGTCTCCGTCCTTCATAGACGCATTGGATGACGAGTCGTGGGACGCCGAGATCGAGGCCGAAACTGACGAAGCCCGCGAAAAAACCGGCAAAGATGTGGGTACCCCGATTATTCATTTCAGTCCACCAGACGGCCCAGCACTATTCGGCCCGGTCATTAGTCGGATTCCAGCCGACGAAGACGCAGTCCAGCTGTGGGATCATGTCGTTGGGTTGGCCATGTTCCCTAGTTTCACTGAACTTAAACGGTCTCTTCGTGAACTTCCGGCTCTGCGTTCACTGGGTGTCGACCCGCAAGAGGCTGGCGTAGTCGAAGACTGGCATGGGGGATCTCGTCGATTGAAGAAATAGCCGACGAAACTATGCCTCAGCGCTCAAGCACACCCAAATCAGGCATTTGGAGTCCGCTCGGGCCGCCCAGTGCCGCAGTCGCGTGACACTTGGATTGCGGCGTGGAACTAAGCGGTCACAAACAGTTGGTATGAGTGGCTATCAGGCATATCATTACGAGTCGGCTTCAGTCGGGCCGAATACGAACGTTTGCTGGATACTCCGGCTGAGACATTAACTTAAAGGTTCGCTGTGAAAACCTACGTACCAAAACCTGCAGAAATTGAACGTCAATGGTTCATCGTTGACGCTGACGGCCTCACACTCGGCCGGATGGCTACCGAGGTAGCTCGCGTTCTGCGTGGAAAGCACAAACCGATCTTCGCTCAACACACCGACGTGGGCGACCACGTCATCGTGATTAACGCCGAAAAAGTAGTTCTTACTTCTAACAAGGCTGAGAAGAAGATGGTTCACGACCACTCTGGTTACCCAGGCGGTCTCCGATCTCGCACCTACGCCGAAGAAATGGCTAAAAAGCCAGCCGAAGCCGTTCGTCGGTCTATCGGTGGCATGCTTCCCAAGAATAAACTTGGCAACCAACAGCTAACCAAGTTGAAGGTCTACGCCGGCGCAGAGCATCCACACGGTGCCCAAAATCCAACACCGCTCGAAATCACCGGCGCACGTCGGGAAAGCTGAAACAAATCATGTCTACGATTCAAACAACTGGTCGCCGGAAGCAAGCTATCGCTCGTGTTCGGCTCACCCCTGGAACCGGCAAGATCACCGCAAACGGGCGAGAGTTCGAAAACTACTTCCCATCAGCGGTTCACCGGACCCTCATCACCGAGCCGCTTCGTATCACCGGCCGTGAAGAAAGTTTCGACATCGCAGTCACCCTTTCCGGTGGCGGTTTGTCTGGTCAGGCCGGAGCGTTCCGCCACGGTTTGACCCGTGCGTTGGTCGCTAACGAAGAGGAAGACCGGCCAGCGGTTAAAGCTGCAGGCCTACTAACTCGAGATCCTCGAAAGAAGGAATCGAAGAAGTACGGTCTTAAGAAAGCTCGTAAGGCGCCTCAGTACTCGAAGCGCTAGAAATCTATGATGGCCCCCCAATTCGGCACAGACGGTGTGCGGGGAATCGCCAACCAAGAACTTACACCAGAGGTCGCGGTCGCTTTGGGCCGGGCCTCGGTGGAGGTTTTGGCCGAAGTTGGTCAAAAACATGTCGTCATCGGTCGAGATACCCGCAAATCTGGCTGGATGCTCCAAGCCGGCCTCGTCGCTGGCGCGACCGCAGCTGGCGCCGACGTTGAACTTCTCGGGGTGGTCCCCACACCGGCAGTAGCGTGGGCATCATCGGACAGGAACGTTCCCGGCATCATGATTTCGGCGTCGCACAACCCGTTCGGCGACAACGGCGTCAAACTGTTTGCTCCCGGAGGCTCAAAACTCAACGACTCCGTCGAAGCAGGCATCCAAAAACGATACATGGAACTGCTCGAAGGTTCAGGGCCTGCCGCCTCAGACGACACCCCCGTAGTTGGTGCCGACATTGGCACCCTCATCACGAGTAGAGGCGTGCAAGGCTGGGTCGACTCGATCGTAAACTCAGTCGACACCAAATTGGATCTAACTGTGGCCGTTGACGGCGCTCACGGAGCCGCGTCGATGATCGGACCCGAGATCCTGCGAACATTAGGGGCACGAGTAATCCCGATCGGGATTCGACCCGATGGCGTCAACATTAATGACGGCTACGGCTCCACCAGCCCGGAGCGTCTTCAAAAAGCAGTCGTTGAACAAAAAGCCGATATCGGCATCGGATTTGATGGCGACGCCGACCGGCTGATAGCCGTCGACCCCAACGGGGAAATCGTAAACGGAGACCGAGTCATAGCCATCTTGGCTGCCGATTGGAAAAGCCGCAACATGCTTAAAGGCGATACCGTCGTCGTGACGGTAATGACCAACCTTGGTTTCCATCGGGCCATGAAAGCCGCCGGAGTTAGCGTCGTCACCACAGGTGTCGGCGACCGATACGTTCTCGAAGGGCTCGACGCTGGCGGGTTCTCCCTCGGAGGCGAACAGTCCGGCCACATCATTTGCCGAGACCTAGCGTCCACGGGTGACGGCATTCTAAGCGCAGTTCAACTCATCGACGCGGTGAAACGATCAGGCCAAACACTAGACGTTTTAGCAGATCAGGCCATGACGTCGGTGCCTCAAGTCCTTCAAAACGTCAGACTACCCAACCGCGAGACCGACATCACCGACGGGCTCGCAGCGCCAATCGCCGAAGTAGAAGAAGCATTCGGAGAAGATGGGCGGGTTTTGGTTCGACCTTCAGGTACAGAACCCTTACTGCGGATTATGGTCGAACACGTCGATGCGGACACTGCTAACGACACCTGTGCGAAACTAGTAGCAACGGCACAACAGCTAGTGAACTAAGTTACCTATAAATTGGTGCCATAGGCCGCTTACACTGGTGACCGCTGAAAGGATTTCCTATGTGTGGAATTGTCGCAATCGTTCGCCGTCGTACAAACCGACCTAAACCAGAGTCGGCCAGTCTGATCGATACGATCAGCTCAGCGATCGACCGTTTCCCGTCCGGTAGTGATACCGGCCTAGCGTCAGTTCTGGGCACCATAGCCACCGACGTTGGCTCGGTAAACGACGCCCTAAAAGGCGAAGCAGGTTTACAGGCAATGCTCACCGACGCGGGGCTGGTCAAAAGCCTTGAGGTAGCGGTTGAGAACCTAAACGACAAGACCGCTGAAATCGAACAATACCTAGAAGCTGAAGGTGCGTCAGTCGTCGACCTGGAAAACATAAACGCTGTACTGGTAGAACTCAAAGACGCCACATGGGGGATAGGCCAAGACCGTCTCCGTGCCGCCCGAGAAGTCGTTGACCTTTCCGCACCCGGACAACTCGAACTAGCGTCAGCGCCATCAGCGGTCGCCATCTTATTCAGTGTCCAACAAACACTCAGCAACATTGACCGGCTCGAAGTTCGTGGTCGTGACTCGGCGGGAATCCAGATCCTGGTTCGAAACCACGGTCTAGACCTCGAATCAGCATCGGTTAAAGCCTTAATCGCTGACCGACTCAACGATCCGCTGTTTGTCGACCGTTCGATCAAAGTCCCAGACGGTAACCTCAGCTTCGTATACAAAGCGGCAGCCGAGATCGGTGAGCTTGGAGACAACGCCGAAGCGATGCGGGTAGCGATTCGTGCAGACGCGTTACTGCATATGGCAATCTCCGGCGAACAAGCTGAAGCAACCGTGTTAGCCCACACCCGTTGGGCATCCGTTGGCAGCATCAGCGAACCAAACGCTCACCCAGTTAACAGCGACGAGTTGGACGGTATCGATCGGCCATACGTTGCCGGTGTCCTCAACGGCGACGTAGACAATTTCGCCGACCTTATCGCCAACGAAGGCCTCCAAATTCCGCCCGAGATCACCACCGACGCCAAAGTAATCCCGTCGTTGATCAGTCGAGGTTTAAGTTCCGGTCTTGGACTAGACGAAGCCGTACGATCCAGCGTTTCGCAGTTCGAAGGTTCGGTCGCCATCGGCGTCAGCAGCTCATCAAACCCCGCCGACCTTCACTTAACGTTGCGAGGTAGCGGTCAGAGCGTCTATGTCGGTGTCGCCGAAGACGCATTCGTAGTCGCGTCCGAACCTTACGGCGTGGTCGAAGACTCTGACGTGTACATCAGAATGGACGGCGAAACCCCAGCCGACCCCGACAACCCGACAGCAAGTCAGGGGCAAATCATTCGTCTCGACGGAGCGTTCGCCGGTATGCGAGAAGGCGCTTCTCGAGTTTCCTATGACGGCACCCCGCTTCCAATATCGGACGACGAATGGAAAACACCAGAAGTAACGACGCGTGATATCGATCGAGGAGAAAACCCTCATTTCCTTCTCAAAGAAATCAACGAATCTCCGAACTCGTTCCGAAAAACTCTACGCGGTCGCCTGATAGAAGACCAAGGCGAACTAAAAGTTGAACTCCCAGAAAACACGATTCCCGCTGAGCTGACGCAACGTATCGAAGCGAATGGCATCCGCAACATCGAAATAACCGGACAAGGAACCGCAGCAGTCGCTGGCCAAGCCATGGCGTCTCTGCTCGAGAAGATGGTTGGCTCCTCCGCAGTTCGCGTCCGCGCTATTACCGCCACCGAACTTTGCGGATTCAACCTGCGGGACAACATGGAAGACACACTCGTTGTCGCCATCAGCCAATCCGGAACCACCACCGACACAAACCGAGCGGTCGACCTCGTCCGATCTCGAGGGGCGATCGTTGTCGCCATCGTCAACCGTCGCGGAAGCGACCTGACCGACAAAGCCGACGGCGTGCTCTACACCTCCGACGGTCGAGATGTCGAAATGAGTGTCGCGTCGACCAAAGCCTTTTACGCCCAAATCGCTGCCGGACAATTACTTTCAGAAAAGTTGGTTGATCTCCTTCCTGACGTGTCAGCCGACCCGACGACTCGTCAAAAACGTCTAGCCGGTTTGCGCGACCTGCCCGAAGCAATGACAGCCACTTTGCTGAAACGGCCAGATGTGGCCGCTGCGGCGTCAAGGAATGCTCCAAGTCGTCGATACTGGGCCATGGTTGGCAACGGTCTAAACAACATCGCAGCCAAAGAACTTCGAATCAAACTTTCTGAGCTTTGTTATAAATCGATAGCGTGCGATATTACTGAAGATAAGAAACATATCGACTTATCTTCTGAGCCGTTGATCTTGATTTGCGCTGCCGGTCTCGTCGGCTCCACCGCAGACGACGTCGCTAAAGAGGTCGCTATTTTCGGAGCCCACAAGGCCACCCCGATCGTGATCGCGACCGAAGGAGAAAACCGATTCAATGGGGCTTCCGACGTTATAACGGTTCCAGACGTTCACCCCAACTTTGCGTTTGTTCTCTCAACAATCATCGGGCATCTCTTTGGATATGAAGCTGCGCTAGCTATAGACACTTCGGCCCGTCCACTTAGAGAGATCCGTGGGATCATCGAAACCTACGTCGGCGCTGAAGACGACCAATGGTTCTCTCGGTTCAGTGCCGAAATCAAGCCTCAAACGAAACAGTTTTTCGACCACCTTCGAGGCGGCCACTACAACGGCCATCTCGAAGCTAACACGGCAGCCCGGGTCGCGGCGCTTCTCCGGTTTGCTACCGGCTCGGTGAGGCTAGACGCCTACCAAGTCGAGTTCGGTAAAGTTGGAACCCCAGGACAGGTCGCCGAAGACTTAGCTGGCGGGCTAACCTCAGCGATCGAAGAGCTCACCCGACCTATCGACGCCATCAAACATCAAGCTAAAACCGTCACGGTCGGTATCAGCCGTACCGACGAAAGCCTGCTCCAAGCGGAACTCATCCAGTCGGTACTCAACACCGGCTGTTCACGAGACCGCCTAAGCTACCGCAGCCTTCGGACCCTGGCTGCGCTCACCCCAGCCGTCGACGAACTAGTTGGGTTCACCCGATACTTGATCGACGGGGAAGATCTCGAAGAAGGGGGTCAGATACGGGTCCTCGACAAAGGCGGAATAGCGGCCAATATCACCTCACGGGTTGACACCGACCCAACCCTTCGAGGTACGAAACATCGGGTAGCCGTTGAACAGCTTCCGTTTGTCACCGTCGGATCTGACGGCCGTGTTGTCTTGATCGTGCCTGAGGTTAAAGCCAAAAAGACGACTGGTCTAACCCTTTGCCATATTCGGCTCGAAGAGTCGCTGGACGCCCAAACAGCCCGCTCGGTGTTGCAGGGTTACCGGAACCGGTATCGTCAACTGTCCGATTTTGTAACCGAAGTCCGCCCAACGCTGCGCCAAGACCTGTTAGCCGAAGTCCCAACCGTTGAGTTGTTGACGTCGCCTATCTCGTCGGTCGGCTCGTACTGGATCGAATAGTTGAACGCTACGTCTACCCCATTCGACGGCGGACTACGCCAGTTGCCCGGACTGGTGGTAGTCGCCATCGGGGCTGACGTGATCGAAATCGATCGGATTCGTACCGTCGTGTCCCGTCAACCCAAATTTGTCGACCGGGTGTTTACGCCGAACGAAATCGAGTACTGCCAAAAACACCGGGACCCAGCCGAACGGTACGCGGTCCGCTTCGCCGCCAAAGAAGCTGTACTCAAGGCTCTCGGTGTGGGTCTTGGGGGAGCCGACCTAACCGACATCGAAGTTATTCGGACAGCTAGCGGCAAACCCGAATTGTCGATATCGGGTCGCGCTCAGCCACTCGCAGATTCGTTAGGAATCTCAAGCTGGTTGATTACGCTAAGTCATGCCGACACCGTGGCGCAGGCTTTTGTCGCCGGACTAGGTCCTCAACCCGGTTAGACAGACACAGGTCTGCTGTGAAACAGCAGTGGCGATTGTCATCATATGTCGGTTGCGTGTTGGTGGACTGGGCACGGAACTTCCAGATTGCGGCCTTCGTCAAAGGGGTTGAAACTATCTCACGACTTGAGGGGACCGAGAATGAGTAACCAATCCGACAGTACAGTCCAGTCACAAAACCGACTAACTTGGCACAAAAGATTAGCGGTCATCATGCTCGGCTCAATACTCTTTTTGGCCGCATGTTCGTCGGCCGACGAATCGGATAGCGTCGAGGAAACGTCATTCGACCAGGCCTCGAGCGGGGACAGCGCTAGCGCCGTAGAAGCTAACGCTGCAGCCTCGCAAGAGTCCGCACAAGACGCTACCGACGGGGTCTCTGACCCCGAAGTTGTTCGCGCTCCAAGCCAAACAGGACGGTTGATTCGGCGGGATGCGTCGGTGACATTAGAAGTTGAAAACCTATCTGTTGCTATTAAAGAAGTGGGCGAAACCGTAGTTGCCGGTGACGCCTACTTGGCGGCAGAAGAAACCGATGAACGTTCGTCGTACCTGACGTTTAAAGTCCCCTCAGATGACTTTGACCGGGTCCTCGAGGATCTCCCCGAAATCGGGAAGTTGCGGTCACAACAAGTCAGCTCTGACGATCGGACTGACGTGATCGTTGATCTTCGGTCCCAGCTAGAAACCGCAGAGAAAAGTCTTGAACGTACGAGAGGGTTCTTTGAACAAGCAACCACTGTCGAAGACTTGACCCGAGTTGAAGCCGAAGTGGCCCAGCGTGAAGCGGCGGTAGCTTCGATCAAAGCCCAACTGCAGAACGAGGAGCGCAGCGTTGCGTTATCGACCGTAAACGTCAGCTTGTTCCTAGCTGATGATCAACCCGTCGAGTTAGACGAAGATCCAGATGCCGGCCTGGTAGACGCATTCTCAAACGGATTTTCGGCCCTGACCTCCGTCCTGTTTGCATTCTTTGTTGTTATCGCCTGGCTCTTGCCTTGGATACCCGTTATCGCCGCAGTCGTTTACGGGGTCCGTTGGTTGCTTCGACGTGCAGCCCAAAAACGGAAAGAACGTCCACAACGACCAACTCCGCAGCTCCACCCAAACCAGCATCCAAATCAGCCGATGCCACAACAGATGGGCGCCCCGAACTATCCAACAGCGACCGCCCCGAGGCCAACCGAACAGCCTGAAGCAGTAGCTGGTAGTCAGACGCCGCAGGAAACCGCAGCCGAGAACTCTGACGAAGAGTAACTAACACAATTTCGTCGGCTGATTTGTCGAACAGAGACGTAACTCTGCATCACGGCTACATAGAACACAAAAAAGGGGGGGGAGCCATCTCAGATGGCTCCCCCCCCTTTGTTAAACCGTGTCAGCGGTGTGCGGACTAGTTCGTGCTGATTGTGTTGCCTTCAGCATCGGTGACAACTACATTGCCGTCGGCGTCAACCGTGGCCGTGCCGTCAACGCCACTAACAACCACATTGCCGCTCTCATCGACTTCGGCGACTCCGGTAAAGGTGCCTTGATCGGTTTCTACTGTCACGTTGCCAGCCTCGTCAACCGAAATGTTGCCGCCACCTAGAACGTTGCCAGCATCGTCGGTCACAACGACATCGCCGTCTTCGCTAACAGTGATATTGCCGCCACCAATTTTGGTGCCGTTGGCATCGTTTACTGTGACGTTGCCGTCAGCATCGATAGACGCACTACCTTCGTCGCCTTCGATAACGACATTGCCTTCATCGTCGACATTGATTTTGCCTTCGGTGACACTATCAGGTGTCGAAACCGCGACGTTGCCGTCTTCATCGATAGACACATTGTTCTCTTGGCCGTTTACCTCGATATCGACTCCCGCCGAGTTGCACGCCGTTAACGCCATCACTGCACTTCCAACTAGTGCCGCGAACATCTTATTCATAGTTACTCCCGTGAGATTGACTCCGCCTGCGTCAATGCTGGGTGTAGCACCCAAACACATAGACAAGTAGCGTAGCCTACGATGTTGGGTTTTTTGGGTCGGTTTTAGGTTTGAAACGACCGCAGCCTTCTATAGTCGGCCTTTATGGCTACGTTTCGATCTTCGACACTGACCTTTAATGCCCTTTGGGAGGCGTTCGGAACCGAATTTGGACTCCTGCCCGACTTAGCTCTCGACGCGGTCCTGGCCCGCTATAAACAGGGGGAACCGGAATGTATACCCCGAATTGTGGAACTGGTTTGCACCCACTCCGTACCGCTAGCAGAATCGGCAGCAGCGCTAGCCATGGTGGACCTCCAACCGTTATCTTCGAGTCAAAGACGGGCAGTAGAAGCGACATTAGACCGTTGGTGGCTTTTGGCACTCTCAGTACCCGCCGACGACGCTCCCGCCGATGCAGATAGCGGCTCAGCCAACTCAGTCACCGACATCCTGGGGATTCTGGCCGGTTTCGATGCTCCGATGAGGCGATGGTTACACGTTTGGTTAGAGAACTTCGATGGTGTAGGCGCCAAACTGTTCACCGAAGCCGTCCTCCACCACACTACGGGTGCAACCGAGTCACAGGCTTGGAGAGGCAAACACGACGAATGGACCCAATTCCAAGCATGGTGCCGTGCCGAACCGACCGTAATGGGGTTTGCCCTGGTCGGCGGAACCCATGTCGACCAACAGGACGTAACCGCAGTTCTTGAACAGCTAGTCTGATCTGGCGCCGGTTTCTGTCCCGTACGTAGTCCAAAGTTATTTCGGCGGCTGCGGATACAAACTTCTGTCTGAGGCGTCGAATGTATAGTGAGAGCTGTAGTGGCTGGAGAAGACACAGACCTAGAGACCCGAGCGGTGCAGGGTGATGTAGCCGCGTTCGGGCAGCTCATTCGTCAATTCGACCGTCAGCTACGCAGCGTTGTATGGAGCGTAGTCGGGCGACAACTTTCCGTTGATGATGTCATGCAAGCAGCGTACGAGAAAGCGTTTATTTCCTTGGGATCGTTCAATCAACGTTCGTCGATGAAAACCTGGCTACACACAATTTGTTATCGAACCGCTCTCGATCAGCTGCGCTACGAAAAACAGAGACGTCACGAAGATATCGACACGATCTCGAACGACGCCGACGGCTTCTCCACCAGCGACGCTGCCCTGAACGCCATCGAACTTGAGCGCCTGTTCTCTGGCCTTTCGCCAGATCACAGAGTCCTGATGATGCTGACTGCAGGCTTGGGGTTTACCGTCGATGAAACATCGGAGATTCTGGGAGTGAGTCGAGGGACCGCGGCATCTCGGATAAGTCGAGCGAGGGCAAAACTTCGAGAGGAGAACGTGGTATGAGCGACGAGCTACCCGACGAAGAACAACTATTCAAAGAGTTTGGTGAGAAGTTCCGCAACTCTACTCCAGAACCCGCTGACGGCTACTGGTCAAAGATAGACGAATCGATTCAACGTTCAGCACATCGCTCGAGCGCCGACACCGTAGCACAGATAGTTGATGATGGGCATAGTGACTCACAGACGGATACAAACGCTGAGGTGATCCGTCTTAAACCTATGGACAAAACACGGTTTGACTGGAACAGAACCCTCCCAGCGGTTGCAGCATCATTGTTGTTAATAGCTGCCACCGTAGGTGTACTGCAATTTTTAGGGGCGAAGGAAAACAAAGGTGATCAGGTTTCCACCCGAACCCTCGACACCGAGCCTGAGGAACTAATCGCAGATACTCCAACCACTCAAGAACCAGACGAACAAGACACAACAGTACCGTCTGAACAGTCAGACGAACCCGACCCAGTCGTCGGCCTTGAACCAGGCCTGTATTGCTACCTGCTCGACTCCGAAGTTGGTGCAACCGGAGGACTTGAACTAATCGTGACGCCAGGCCAGCCTGTAACTGTCAGCCAAAGCGTTGACTCCGGAGGCCGTCTAGACCCGGCGAACGTTTCGAGCTTCGTTGGAGACGGGACCTTTGTTGGGGACTCCGAACTGTCGGTCGTAGGGGAGTTCTGGGTCGAAGGCGGGATCGAAGCCCAACAGATTGACGGCGATATTTGGGACGTTTCGTCTGAAAAGGTCACGATTGGTGAGCAAACGACAACGTTCGTTGACGGCCCCCCAACATATTCCCGAGCCGATTGCGTCGAACTTCCGAACTCTGAATTCCCTTCCGGGGTCGACCCTTTGGACGGTTTGGTTGTTCGAGTAGATGAGCCGATTAGGTTTGTGCCTGGAGGGTCCAGCGGATCGGTAAGCGGCGCGGTTATTCGCGGTGAACGAGACGTCTACCGGGTTGAAGTCGAAGCCGACCAAGTAATGTCGGTGTCGATTACATCACTAGAGGACAATGCCGTCTTTGATCTTGTCTCACCTCTCGGTCAAGTTCGGAACAGCGAAGCTACCGAAGTGAACGGTATCGAAACTGCTCCCGGTGTGTATCTCATTATCGTTGGCGGCACCCGGGGCAACGCCACGTACGACATGACGGTTAGCGTCAACTAGCTGGCCGGGTACGTCTTGTCAACGCTGGTCTTGTTCTTCTGACAGGCTCAGCCACTCTTCTTCTGCTGTTTCTAACTGGTCGGAGATGGTGGCCAGTTCTTCTCCGAGCGTGCGAAGCTCTTCATGGTCGGTTCCAGCATCGACCAGCTTTTCTTCTAACGCTGCTTTGCGTTTTTCGAGCCGACGAATGGTCTTCTCATTCTCCCGGATCAACACACTCAAGGTAGATGACGATCGACCCGACTTCTTTTTGGTCTGGTTCTTCTTCGACTTCTTTGCTGCCTGGGTCGCGTCGGTCGCGTCTTTAGCTGCGAGGGCGCCACGTTTGCCGCCACTCTGTGACTTGCGATGTTTGTCCCACTCGTTGAAGCCGCCGGGCCAACGTTTAGCGTTGCCTTTGCCGTCGATCACAATAGCGTCGCTGACGACTCGTTCAAGAAACGCTCGGTCGTGGCTTACTACTAGTACCGCTCCGGGCCAGTCGTATAAGAAATCTTCTAGGGCGCGAAGGGTTTCAAGGTCGAGGTCGTTGGTTGGCTCATCGAGAAGAAGCACGTTAGGTCGTTCGGCTAAAACCTTCAACAGTTGTAGACGCCGGCGTTCGCCGCCCGACAACGTATGAACCTCCGCCCATTGGGTGTCACGATCGAACCAGAACGCTTCAAGAAGGCGGGTGTCAGTCCAATCCGGGTCTCGGTGAGGGCCAGCCACTATCTCTCTAGCTCTGGCATTCGGGTCGAGGATATCTCCAAGCTGGTCGTAGTAGCCCATGGCGACCGTCGATCCGGTGGTGACTGTTCCGGTGTCGGGTTCGCGGCGACCTGCGATGATGTCGATCAGAGAGGTTTTCCCGGCCCCGTTCGGCCCGACCACGCCGAGACGTTCTCTTGGGTCAAGGCGAAGTTCGATGTCGGAAAACAGCTGACGCCCGTCGGGCGCTTTTAGTGATACACCTTCAAGTTCGACGACTACCTCGCCGAGTCTTGGGGTCGGGAACTCTAAGTGTAGATTTCCGGCTCTGGCCGGGCCTTCGGGTTTGGTGTTGAGGATTTCCTTGGCTCGCTGGATTCGGGCCTTCGGTTTGGAGGTGCGGGCGGGTGCGCCTCGACGAAGCCAGGCAAGTTCGGCTTTGGCTTGATTTTTCCGTACCGCTTCGGCTGACGCCGCAGCTACTTCTCGTTCTTGTTTGTTTTCGAGGTAGCTGGCGTAGCTTCCGTCATGAACGTAGCCGGTGCCGCGGTCGAGTTCGAGCATTTTGGTTGTAAGAGAGTCGAGCAGATGGCGGTCGTGGCTGACGAGTAGAAGCGCTCCTCGATGATCGAACAAGTAGCTTTCTAGCCATTCGATCGAGTCGAGGTCTAAATGGTTGGTCGGTTCGTCCAGTATGAGAACGTCGGCGGGTTTAACCAGCGCCCGGGCGAGGGCGACCCGTTTCTTTTCGCCACCGGACATGTTGGCTGTAGGTCGATCGTGGTGGCCACCCATTCCGAGGCGTTCGAGAACTGCTTCGGCTTCCCATTTTTGGTTAGTGTTCTCGGCGGATGAGGTTTGGCTAGCGCTTTGTTCGACTACGGATAGTGCAGTGCCGTCGGGGAGCGGGGCTTCTTGGTCGAGAACCGAAAAGGTAACGCCGCGGCCGTTGCGAACAACCCCCGATTCGGGGATTTGGTTGCCTGCTAGGACCCGAAGTAGTGTCGACTTGCCGGTTCCGTTTATTCCGATAAGGCCGATCCGGTCACCACTGGAAACGGTCAAGGAGACGTCTCGGAAGAGGTCTCGGTCTGGTCGGCTTACGGTTAGCTTTTCTGCGTCGAGTAATATCACAGCCCTATCACCCTAGATGGGGGAATGTCGAATGGCGTCGTGTTGTCGAGATCAAGTTGATCTTGACAAAGCTAACTCTTGTTGACGCTGGGATGTATGTTGATGAAGTCCTCGACGGAGGTGCGAGCGATGACTTCGCCGATCAGTTCTACCGGTAGGTCGTCTAGTTTTTTGAATCGAACGCAACTTTTGCCCATGTCGAGCTTTTTGCCGGTGGCCGTGTACTCTTCGACGAACCAATCGCGGATATCGTCGGCGGCAAAAACCGAACTTAGGTAGACGGCCATATGGTTCTTCTGTGAAGCGAGGGCGGCATACATCAACGGTTTCCCGTCGTTGAGCGGTGATTTGTTTGCCGGAATTTCGTAGCTGATCATTCCCCAGTTGTAGGTTTCGACGAAACCTTTGGGGAGGTTTTTGCGGATTGTTGCCCGGACCTTGGCGACGGCTTTACGGCGGTCATCGGGCAGTGAAGCTACGTATTCTTTGACTGTCTCCATCCGGTTACTCTAGAGCCGATTCTGCGGGGTCGGCAAACAAGGCATCTGTAGAAGTTCTGTGCCGCCCGAGCGGCTCTACAACAAGCAGCTGACTGACACCGTCTAAGCGTCGATAGTATCGTTTCTAGTTCGTTGTACTGGCTGAGGTAAACCTTCGGCATCGAGTTGCCGACTGGAAGTTGAATGAGCCGTTCGCGCGTAGATATCGATCTTAAAGCAATACAGGAAAACGTAGGTATTTTGCGGTCAGCGGCTGGCGGCGCCGAGCTCTGTGCGGTAGTCAAAGCCAACGGGTACGGCCATGGCGCGGTCGAGGTCGCTAAAGCTGCGGTAGCCGGTGGCGCAACTTGGTTGGCAATAGCCCAGGTGGAAGAGGCCCGAGTCCTTCGAGACGCCGGTCTACAAACACCGATTCTTGTTTTATCTGAGCCAGCTCCAGAGGAATTCCCTGCTGCGGTCGCGTTCGATCTGCATGTTACCGTCTACACCGCAAACGGAGTCGACGCAGCCCAAGCAGCGGCAGCCGAAACGAACGCGACGTTGCCCATCCACCTCAAGGTCGATACCGGGATGCATCGAGTTGGTGCCGCTCTAGGAGACGGGGTCAAACTTGCGACCTCGATCACGGCGTGTACGAACCTGGACCTGGTCTCTGTATGGACCCACCTCGCCACGAGCGAAGATGTAGAACACCCATTGGCCGCTCAGCAACTAGACCGGTTTGATGTGTTGCTCGGTGAGCTTCAGTCACACAACATTGACGTTGTCATGACCCATACTGCGAACTCGGGAGCGATTCTGGCCCAACCGCGTGCTCATCGAGAACTAGTGCGCTCCGGTATTGGTTTGTACGGTCTATCTCCTGGCGGCGGGTTAGGCCGCCAACTCCATCCGGCTCTACGTTGGGTGTCAAACGTTTCGATGGTTAAACGGCTTCCGGCGGGATCGTCAGTTAGCTACGGCCAACGAGGATCCGTACAAGTTGACAGCAACGTAGCGACCGTCCCCGTCGGGTACGCAGACGGTTACCGTCGCGACCTGTGGTCTCTCGGTGGCTGTGTCTTGATCGGTGGCAAAAGAAGGCCGATCATCGGCGTTGTGACCATGGATCAGTTTGTAGTCGATTGCGGAGACGACGACGTCAAGATTGGTGACGAAGTAGTACTGCTCGGGCGTCAAGGCGATGAACACGTCCCTGTGAGCGAGATGGCGTCGTGGTTGGGCACCATCGAATACGAGGTTGTCTGCGCTATCGGCGACCGCGTCGAGCGACGCTATCGGTCCTAACCGCTGTTGATCGTCGGCCTGGCGCATAACCACTGTCAAATCAGATACGAAGTAGGTTCGGGAATCCTAATCGGTCTGCTTGTGAAGGCGCAATTCTAGATCGCGATGCCTGTGGTTGAACCTATCTATGTTCGGTTGGATCTGGAAATTTGTATTGACGCTCGCAGGTATCTTTGCTTAAGTGAATACCAGGCACCGAAGCGAACACTGCGACAGACAAACTGAGCAGGGTTCTAAAAAATCACTAAAACATACCTAGCACATACCTAGCGCCAAGATTTAGTAGTAACTTTGAAACTCACGTTCTCTCACACCAAACGCCTGCGTGGCGTTCCGGTAGAACGAAGAGGCTCTCAGATTTACTACTTTAATTACCCCGGTCAATGACCGGGGTAATTAGTGTTTGCCGTTATTCTTGAAGCTTGTGTCTACTCAGATGAGAGCGTTAACTCGAAACGCTTCAGAAACTCAAGAACTCAGTGACTCCCTCGCCCAAATTCTGGCCGTCGGCGACGTAGTAGTACTCCTCGGAGACCTTGGGGCAGGTAAAACCTGTTTCACCCAAGGACTAGCCCGAGGGTTAGGGATAGACGAACGAGTAACAAGTCCCACCTTCACGTTAGTTAACCGGTACGAAGGTCGACTAACGCTAAACCATCTAGATGTCTACCGCCTCAGCGGCGAAGCCGAGACCTTAGATCTTGATCTATACGAAATGGCAGAACAAGGCGTCACCGTTATCGAATGGGGACACAACATTAGTGGTGTCCTCGCCGAGTCCCGTCTAGAAGTTGAGCTGCGGTATCTCGAAGACTTATCTGAGGAATCAATGCAGAGCCGGAACATCGACATCACCATCATTGGCGATGATTGGAATGACCGGATCCCAGAGCTCGAAACCCTACTAGAACCTTGGCGGCAACGATGATTAGCTTGGCAATAACCACCTCGACTGCGACTGTGGGGGTGGCAGTGGGTGACGAAAACCGGCTGCTCGGTTCCGAACAACAAGTGACCGAACGACGTCACGCCGAAGAACTCGCACCGATGATCCAACGCGTGCTCGACACCGCCTCTATAGCCATGAGCGACATAGACCGCCTAGTAGTCGATATTGGGCCTGGAAGGTTTACTGGGCTACGTGTAGGGTTAGCCACAGTTCGAACCTTGGCTCTCGCCTTAGATAAACAAGTAGTGCCTGTAACTAGCCTGGAAACGTTGGCGGCCGCCTGCGACACATCCCCGGTGCTCGTGTCAGTTGACGCAAGACGAGGAGAAGTGTTTCAACAACACTTCGTGAACGGTAAGCCTCAAAGCGACCCGGTCGTAGGTGCCCCGGACGAGCTGGCCCCATCGTTGGAGGGTCTGGTAGTTGTCGGCGACGGCGTCGACAGATACCCCGAACTGTATGGTCAAGCTGGGGTAGCGGGACGCCAAGTCCAAGCAGACATGATGCTCCGAGTCGCGCAGACAAGAAAGTCCCTTGCCGGAACCGAGGTCAAACCGTTGTACCTTCGGGAACCCGATGCAAACCCAAACGTGAAAACCCGGCCTCGAGTACCTAAACCTTGACCCAAATCATCGAAACCAGCCGCCGCTAGGCCACACCCGGGTGAAGAGTTCGGTATAGGTGTCAGAATCGCCGACTACTTCTAAAAACTCACCCATGGGAGGGCTCGCAACAAATAGCAGAACCGCCATCCCATACAAGGCTGCGGTACCTAACGGATTTGACACGTCACCCAACGAGATAGCGGACCCAAACGATTTCTTAATCGTCGCACCCAACAAGTTCACGCTATATAGCTCATCAAGAACCAAATGAGTTAGCACCCCAATGACCAGAAAAAAGCCGTAAAACCAAGACCTCAACGGGTCCAAACCGAAACCGTTGTGCGCTACAAGTCCAGTCGTCAAACCAAAACAGACCGTTGCTGGGAGTGAATGAAACAAACCCCGATGCACCGTCAAACGGCCAAAGACGTCAAAACCGACGTTGAGAACGGTGTAGGTGCCTACCGCTATCAGAACAAGCTCGACCATCGAGTACGTCGAAGCGAAGTTCAACACCACCAGCAATGTTCCGACCGTTGACAGTATTCGTTGCGCTATTCTGAGCGGAATCGAAACCTCCGAGTCGATATCGGGCAACAAACCACCAGCTATACCGACTGCGAAGTAACCGATCGTGTCGCCGGTCGTCGTCGCTGCTCCGGTGGCGGTTGTAGCAAACATGGTCGCAACACCACCGGTGACAAGTGTGGCCCCAATCAGGTGGGTTTTAAAATCCGCCACGATATCCCGTAGCGTCGAGGAGGTAGAACAGGATGCACACGCCTTTAACGTATCCGCGTTCATCTGCGCAGTGAGACAGCAAGCCAAATAAAAAACTCATTAACCATCAGACAATTACATCCGAAGTATCATCCGACACCGGTTCACTAGAAGGATGGTACGTTCCTCGATTCTTGTGCTCATGCTGGTCAGTTTGATCGCTGCAGGCTGTTCGAACTCGTCTTCGAGTTCCGGCACAACTGCGGGTGAAGATAACTCGGACACAGAAACGACCGAGTCTAGTCGGGCCGACGACGTCGACCGGTCGATCGAGCGGTTCGGTCCAGCCCCCGAAACCCCAGAAGGTGACCTCGACCCAGAGGTCCAAGCGGCCGCCGAAGCGTTGTTCGCCAGAGTCGAAGGACGCGACGCCTACACCGACGAAGACAAACAAAATTTGGCCACGATCTCAACGTCCGGCGACCCACGACTCGCCTGGCTGCTAAGTGACATGCTTCGACTGACCGGAGATCCCGGCGTTGTCGCTGACATCACGGTCGGCATCGACGAGCTAGTCGGGCTTGAGCTTCGAGATTTCGAATCTCGGTGGGGTGAACTTACCGACCATCTGATCGCATGGGACATACCTGCCCCGCCTAACTATTTAGAATACAAACGAAACCTGTACATTCGGGTCGTGCCAGAATGGGAAACCCTGTTCGAAGATGGGCGTGAAGTCGACTGGCGATATGTGTCATGGGGAGGCGTGGGAATTGATAACCGACCTTACGACCAAACTGACGAAGGCTGCAGCTGTATCCCGGCCATAGACAACCCAGAGGTCACCTCGGCCGACGACGCTGGCTGGCTGCTTGACGAAACCGTCGTATTTGGCGTCGAAATAGACGGGGAAGCGCGAGCCTACCCACGGTCGATAATGGAAGTCCGAGAAATGGTCAATGACTCGCTCGGAGGACGAGATTTCGCCATGCCGTACTGCACGCTTTGTGGATCGGCTCAGGTCTATTTCACCGATGAACTCCCCGACGGGATCGAGCGGCCGGTGCTTCGAACCTCGGGGCTGCTAATCCGATCAAACAAAGTTATGTACGACATCGAGACAGGATCAGTATTTGATACCTTTCTCGGTACAGCCGTGACCGGCCCGTTGGCCGACAAAGGGCTAGTTCTGGAACAACATACGGTGGTGACTACAACGTGGGCAGAATGGAAAGCCGAACACCCAGACACCACCGTGTTGGCCGAAGATTTGGGTTTCGGTCGAGACCCGGACTTCCGGAACGGCCGGGACGCTAACGGTCCAATCTTCCCGATTGGTGACCTCGACCAACGGCTAGGCGTGCACGACGATGTTGTAGGAGTCATCACCGAGACAGGAACCGCAGTAGCGTTCGGAGTCTCGGCAGTCGAACAAGCACTAGCCGATGGTGAAACCGTTGAGCAAGACGGAGTTGAGATTCGTTCAGAAAGCGGTGGGCTTGTCGCCTACCAGAGCGGCACCGACGACATTGTCGTCAGCCACCAGGCGTTCTGGTTCGCGTGGTCTCAATTCTATCCAGACACTG
>JAHDCC010000010.1:91134-95943 GCA_020630065.1 Acidimicrobiales bacterium | reverse complement strand
TCGGGGGATCGGTCAAGAACGTTCTGATAGATCAACTCCACAAATTCGCTGTTACTCAACGAACCGTAGGTATTCAAGAATTCGTTCGAGCCAGCAAAATGGGATGCGATAGAAGCTAGGGTCCTTCCAGACCGTCGGGCATCCATCCAGCTCGCTTCGCCGTTGTCGTCAGGTCGACGTTTAAAGAAGGCAAGATAGAGGCGGCCTATCTGGCGTTTCAGCTCGATCGTGGTCAGCTTGGCAGGAGGAGGGACAGGGGTGCCGCCGCCTCCAGAAGACTCGTTCCCGGGCGAATTCAGAAAACCGATATCGCCGAAATCTTGCCCCAACACGGCGGCGCTGTCGGCCCCAAACCAGGTGGTGACCACGTTGGATAAAACGTTTCTGAAGTCGACGTGGACTTTCATGTTTCCGTGTGTGTCGAGGTCGGTCAATGATGGCTGCTGACCGTACTGTCCACCTTTAACAGATGATCCGATAGCGAACACGGTGTTGGCTGTGCCATGGTCGGTTCCGGCACTACCGTTAGCTTTAACCCTGCGACCGAATTCGCTTACACCAAGAAGAAGCGTTTGTTTTTCGCGTTCGGCTGACAGGGTCGAGTAGAACGTTTGTAGACCAGCATTGATCTCGTCCATCCGTTCGTTGTGCATATATTCTTGACCTGAATGTGAGTCGAAGTCTCCGAAGATAATCGAGATGACTCGAATGCCAAGATTAGCGTTGATGAGTCGGGCCGCTAAACGTAATTTTGTGACGACGGCTGCTTCTTCAACCGGTGATTCGACCAGCGATGACAGACGGCCAGAAAGGTCGACCGATCGTGATAGAACTTGTCCGGCGAGTTGCTGAACCGGGCGTGTGCCCCCGGCGGATTGTCCCATCTGGCGCAGCATGTCGTACTGGCGTTGTGGATGAGTCGACCCCATATTTGGATATAGGCTTGAGTCTCGGTGAGGGACCGCGATAGCTTTCCGACGATCACCTTTTACCACCAGAGGCACTGTGGTCCCCAGCGACACACTGTGGAACGGGTCGTCGCCTTGATCCAGCTGATCTATGTAGCGGCCTAGCCAGCCACTTCGAAGCGCAGAACTATGACCCTGCATGTGGCGAGCCATCGATGTGAAGTGGCTTAAATCGTTCAGGCGAGTTTCGCCGACGCCGTCTATCAGCGCCACATCACCGGCGTCCCACTTTGATTTCATGAAACCAAGACGCCCGTTAAACCCTCGGTCGTTCGAAAACGGAAGTGTTTGATTCTGGGCGAGAGCTAGGCTCTCACGAGCTGATCGGTACGCTCCGTCGTTGAACGGCACGAATGTGTTGAGACCATCGTTTCCTCCGCCCATGGTGAGCAGTACAAGTACTCCTTCTCCTGGGGTCAACGGGGTTGCGGCAGCCTGGAACTGTCCCATCCAAGAAGGCATAGCGAGGACGCCGGCTCCAGCTGCCACTGCCATAAGAAATGAACGACGCTGAAGAGTCAGTGCGCTTTGGTCGCTTGGGCTGGACAAGGTTTCTAACATCTCAGAAGTGCTTGGGTCGTACATCATGCCACCGTCATTTCAGGGGAGAGGAGAATCAGGTAGATGAGTCCTGATTTTTGGTGATAGGAATTAGATTCCGCTGCTGCGAATTCGGTTAAGGTTTGTCGGAGTTCGTTGCTTATCTGCCCGACGTCTAGATAGTCGAGAAACAAATCGACGATGTCGGCGGGTGCAACTCCAGCCGTTGATGGTGGGACGCCTTTAGATTGTGGCACCCGGTCAGAGTCCATCATCCTCCACTTAAGTCCGTTGACGAATCGGGCTTTTGCCCATATCGCCGACTCGGTTAGCCACGCATCATTTTGATGCCAGCCAGAGACGTTGGGTGGAGCGTACGGTTCTTGGCCCATACCGTCGAGCATCCACAAAGGTTTAACAACCGAAAACTCGAAGCCAGTATGCCTGAACGTCGATACCGCATATTCAAGAGGGCTTTGGACGATACCTTGGTATGCCTGAGCCGAACGGAATTCCGGGTGCATAAGAATAGCTCGAATGGCTTCTCGGATGTT
The DNA here is from genome assembly GCA_020630065.1 of Acidimicrobiales bacterium. Lineage (GTDB taxonomy): Bacteria > Actinomycetota > Acidimicrobiia > Acidimicrobiales > SZUA-35 > JAHDCC01. The sequence goes on along the minus strand of JAHDCC010000010.1, from coordinate 93,881 downwards.
GAGACCCGATGCCCGATATGTCGCAGCGATATCTGACACGACATTGTCGCCCGGGTTTGGATATGCAAAGAACGACCAGAGTTTTCTACAAATAAATTTGCTATGAGCGTCGGCTGTTCGCCCAAACAAAAGCTCGTTAATAATGTCGTGACCTCGAAGGTTGCCGGTTCGGCCAAGGAACGTTTTAGTACCCCCGTCATGCTGCGATTCACTGAAGGTATATTGTTCGTTTCGCACCGTTTCCCCGGTCCAGGCACGAGCCGACTCTTTTACATCTTGCTCAGAGTATTGGCCGACGCCGACCGTAAAGAGTTCCATGAGTTCTCGCGAGAAGTTCTCGTTGGGTTTGCCCGCATAGTTCCGAAAGTTGTCGAGATACAAAAGCATCGCCGGGTCGCGGCTGACATCGAGAATCAGGTCTTCGAATTGGCCGAGACCTTTCCGTCGGAAGATCTGGTTTTGGTCGAACATCATTTTGTGTCGACCGACTTTGTAGATCGAACTGCAAAGTGTGCCGTGCCAGAACAGAACGACTTTCTCACTCAGCTGGTTTGGGGTTTCGCGTGCTCTGTCCAACCAATAGTTGGTCATTGCGTTATAGGCGTCCCATGAGTTAGGGAGGTCTGGGTCGGCTGCGAGGGGAGTGGGAGCGGCGTCGACAATATCGTTGACTGCCTGGGTCCAGGTTTTCCCTAAAACAGGTTCGATAGCCGACTGAGGGGCGCCGAATCCAGTTCGCAAAAGTAGGTGTCTAGTGTCTTGATAGGATGGCATGGTAATTAAGACATCGAACTGTTACATAGAAATCTTAAGGAACTATCGCCAACTACCGACTAGTCGCAGGTTAAAGGCGTTCTTGGATCAACGAATGCGGTCGCCGAGGTAGGGTAAGGGCCAATGTTTGTCACGGATAAGTGGTGGCAAAACCTTCGGAACAGAAGAGACTGACCATGTTTGAATCATTGGAGTTGCTGCCACCCGACCCGATTCTGGGCGTGAGTCTGGCATTCGCCGCCGACCCAAACCCTCAGAAAGTAAATCTAGGCGTCGGTATTTATCGAGACGACCAAGGTAAGAGTCCCATATTTGACGCGGTCAAGGTTGCTGAACGACAGCTGTTGGCAGAACAGGAAACAAAAGCGTACGTCGCCCAAGCGGGTGACCCAGCGTTTCTTGACCAGCTAACTACTCTTATCGTCGGGGAAACGCTAGTTGCCAGCCACGGCAACCGGATAACCGCGGCTACGACGATTGGTGGATCAGGAGCGCTGCGGTTAGCGGCCGAGCTAACACTACGGGCCAAACCGACCGCTAAAGCTTGGGTCAGTAAACCAACTTGGGGAAACCATTTTCCTCTGCTCAAAGGTGCAGGGATGGAGGTGGTCGAATACGACTACTACGATTTTGACACCGGGGCCGTCAACTTTGAAAAGATGATTGTGTCGTTAGCCGACGCAAGCGCCGGTGATCTGGTAGTCCTTCATGCCTGTTGCCATAACCCCACCGGCGCCGACCTATCCAATGCCCAATGGGAACAGGTCATTGATCTGGCCGAAAAAGTCGGATTTGTTCCACTTCTTGACATCGCATATCAAGGCTTTGGTCAATCGCTTAGCGATGATTCCTTTGCCGTGCAGTTAGCGGTGGCGCAGCTACCGGAGGTGCTAGTCGCCAGTTCCTGTTCCAAAAATTTCGGCCTATATCGAGAACGATCTGGCCTGCTTCTTATCGTAGGGAAAACGGAAAAGGAAGCAGAAGCCGCCCGTAGCCACGTTCTAGCGATGGCCCGCACTATATACAGCATGCCGGGATACCACGGTCCAGCAATCGTCGGGCAATTGTTGCGTGACAAAACGTTGCGGGCCGAGTGGAGCGCCGAGCTGGAACAAGCGCGAACCCGGGTCGCAAACCTACGTGCCCGACTAGCCGTCGGGCTTAATGGCGCTCAAAAGAGCCGAGACTTCAGCTTTCTGGCCAAACAAAAAGGCATGTTTTCTCTCCTCGGCCTCGACCAGGTTCAAGTACAACAGCTACGCGACATCCACAGTGTCCACCTCATCGGAACATCCCGAGTGAATATCGCTGGCCTTTCAGATGAGAACCTCGAACGCGTCGTGACCGCAGTTGGTGCCGTTGTCCGACAGTAACGTTGACCCGGGCGTGGCAAGCCGATGTCGGACATGGGTTGGGCTCTAAGAACTTCGCTTTACGCCTACACTGAGTGTCTCAATAGATATACGGAGCAACCTATGACCGACCTTCCACTGAGCATCAATATCGGCATCGACGAGGCGGACCGCAAAGCGATCGCCGCTGGCCTTTCAGCGGTCCTAGCCGACACCTATACCCTGTATCTGAAGACTCACAACTACCATTGGAACGTTGTTGGCCCCATGTTCAACACACTCCATCTCATGTTCGAGACCCAGTACACAGAATTGGCACTAGCAGTCGACGAACTAGCTGAACGGATTCGGGCGTTAGGTGAACCAGCACCAGGAACATACCGAGAGTTTGCGGAATTGACGTCTATCGAGGAAGACACCGATTCGCCGAGCGCCAAAGACATGGTCGCTCGCCTAGTAGTAGCTCAAGAAACGGTGGCGCGGACTATCCGTTCGACGTTCCCTGTCGCCGAACAAGCCTCCGATGAACCAACAGCCGATCTTCTGACGCAGCGTCTACAGGTGCACGAAAAGACTGCGTGGATGTTGAGATCAATGCTTGAATAAGGCATCTGTTTCGTT
>JAHDCC010000010.1:72891-91034 GCA_020630065.1 Acidimicrobiales bacterium | reverse complement strand
GCGCAGCTCCAGACGAACTAAACGTTGCCTACTTTGCTGAATGGCCATCACCGAACCAGTTCGGTCAAGCTGACGGCACGTTCGGTGACGAAGTCGGAACCAAAATCAACTGGGTGCCGTTCGACAACGGAAACGACATGGCCGACGCCATGGACTCGGGTGAGATAGATATCTCCTACGCCCAAGGTCTCACACCGTTTGCTAATGCTGTCAACGTCGATTCCGAAGTGAGCATTGTTGGTATCGCATTCTCCTACTCGGAGGCAGATAACTGTGTCGTTAGGAAAGATCTCGGGATCACGCAAGATAACATCGCCGAAGAAATAGAAGGTCAGAAAGTAATGACAACCTTCGGCAACATCACTCACTACAAGATGCGAAGAATGATGGAACATCTGGAGGTGGACGTATCGAGCTTTGTCGCTGTTCAAGCCGACAGCGGAGCAGATACCGCGGCGGCGTTCGTCGCCGGTGAAGTCGCTATTGGATGTGCATTCGGTGGTGCCGTCGTCGAGATGTTGGAAGCCGGTGGTGAACTCATTATGACAGGAGCCGAACAAGAAGCCGAACTCGGTATCAGTACCTACGACGTCGTGTCGATGCGGGACAGCTTCGGCGAAGAATACCCTGACACGGTCGTATCGTTCTTAAAGGCAACACAGAAGTTCAATGATGACTGGGCCGCCGATCCAGAATCTCGCAACCCGACTATCGCCGAAGCAGCCGGAATGGACGACGTCGGTGATTTCCTTGCCGGGGAACAATGGTTCGGATTCCCTGACCTCGAGGAGCAGCTTGGGGACGAATGGATGGGCGGTGCAGTCGCCAACGATATGAAAGGCCAGCTCGACTTCTACGTCGAAATCGGTGATTTGGCTGAAGCAAAAGAAGACTTCAGCCAATACGTCGACTCAAGCTACCTAGAGAAAGCCTCCAAGTAATTCACACGAATCGTTAGTCCCCCGAGTCCCCATCGGGGGACTAACGGCGATGTAGTAACTCGAACGAACGCGTAACTAGACGTTCGACATCGTCGTTGCCAGCAATCATTTTATCATCCGGGGCGAACCAGTCGGCGTTGGTGCTTTCGTCATTTGGGTGCGCTTCGGCTTGATCCGGAGCTAACACAACAAACCGGACGTCGTAATGAAGATGAGCTGGATCCGAACCGAAAGCCGGGATCGGATGAATATCAAGATCGATTGCGGGGAGCACAACCTTCAGACCGGCAATCCCGGTCTCTTCGGTCGCTTCCCTCCACGCAACGTGAGCGAGGTTGCCATCCCCATCGGCGTGTCCACCAGGTTGGAGCCAACGCTTAAGCTTCTTGTGAAGCAAAAGCAGAGTTTCGTTCCGGTCGAGGTCTACCACACATGCCGATGCCGTAATGTGGCCCGGCACACACGTACGCTCTAGACAGTTGGCGTGCTCACCCATGAAAGCCGAAAATCGGTTGGCTATTTGCTGTTGTGAATTATCGGCGAAAGCCTCACGGACAAGGCGGCGAGCTAGCGCCAAGTCTCCTAGATGTTCCAACGGCGCAGTGGTCTCGAAGGAACCGAAAGTAGGTTTGTCGGTCACAGGTCCTTTGTATCAGCGAATGCATCTTGAGGCATCCAGCCAAGTAACAAAGTTGCTTGGATGCTGGTTGGCGACTACCAACTTTGGGTCCCAGGTTCGCCTTTTACCGGCCCAACGATTTCGTTCGTAACCCAACCCCCATAGAAACCTCCCGGCTGTGGACGGACCCGCTCACCGTCAACCAGGCACTCTATTCGTGCCGGGTAGAACGAAAACCATCCAGCCAGTTTCGAGAATTCGCTGTAAGGTTTCGGATAGCTCCATCCCACAGCTTCCCCGCCAGGGTCTGAAACCAACCCCCAGTATTGGGCATACCCTTTCCACTCACAATGGGAAGACCCTTCAACCAGCTTTAGGGCATCGACCCGCACCGAGCTAGGCGGAAAATAGAACGTCGGTGGGCTAGCAGTTTCAAGAATTCGAACCGCGTCAGTGGTATCGACAACAACAGATGACCCAGATTGAACGAGTACACGACGGCCATCGGCAACAGCGACCGGAGGCCTCGGATAGTCCCAAACCGATTCTTCACCGTCGGATGGAGCGACCGCGAAGTCTGGCCGTTTCTGACCCCGGTTCAGCCAAGAGTCACGAGCGTGGGCAAGCCATTCTGGTTTTTCGGACATACGATATGCCTAGTCTGTCGGGAGCTGGTGGATATCTCCCACAGACTAGTTCGTAGCTAGTGAACCTGTCGGATCTGGAGCACCCCATGCCTACCAAACCCCTTATTCTCGTATTGAACTGTGGCAGTTCATCAGTGAAGTTCTCACTCTTCGATACCGACGAAACCGGTGAACTTCTAGAGATCCAGTCTGGCCTAGCAGAGCGTCTTGGCCAGCCGGAAGCTCAACTGAAACTTCGAGCAAAAAAAGAGACCGATACTCTCGAGATAGCTGAAGCCGACCATGAACGAGCTATCACAACAATACTGGACCGGTTACGCGACGACGGGCTATTTGAACGCATCGTCGGAATCGGGCATCGTGTAGTCCATGGCGGTGAGTTCTTCTCTGGCCCAACGACCATCGACGACGACGTCTTAAATCAGATCGAATCTTGCAACCGGCTGGCGCCACTTCATAACCCTGCGAACGTTGTAGGAATTCAGCTCACCCAAAAAATGCTTCCAGGAAAACCCAACGTAGCCGTCTTTGACACAGCATTTCATCAAACACTGCCAGCGTCCGCGTACCGGTATGCAGTTCCGAATTCTTGGTACACCGACCTAGGGGTCAGAAAGTACGGATTTCACGGGACCAGTCATCAATATGTTTCGTCGGTAGCGGCGCAACAGCTAGATCTACAAACCGCGGGTGTCCTGACCGCTCATCTAGGTAACGGATGTAGCGCAGCCGCAGTGGTGAACGGGACATCTGTCGACACGTCGATGGGGCTAACCCCATTAGACGGTCTAGTCATGGGCACACGGTCAGGTTCAGTAGACCCAGGCCTGCATCAATACGTGGCCACGCAATTAGGAATCGACGTCGCTGCGGTAACGGCAAGCCTAAACGCAGAAAGTGGACTGCTGGGGTTGTCTGAAGTTAGTAACGACATGCGGACCCTCATCGAAGCTGAGGGTGACGGCGACGTGAACGCATCGCTGGCAATCGAGGTGTTCTGCTATCGTCTGGCAAAAGAACTCGCAGGGTTGACGGTTGCTCTGCCACACCTCGATGTGTTGGCGTTCACCGGCGGTATCGGTGAAAACTCTTCCGCCATTCGAAAACGAACAGTTGATCTGTTAGGCGTGCTCGGCTTTGAGATCGACGACGTAGCGAACAGCCAAAACGGTTCAGAGTCGAACGGTTTCATCCACGCAGCATCGAGCGTTCCGATACTTGTTGTCGAAACGGCAGAAGAACAGATGATCGCTGCCCAAACCTTAAACACCGTTGCCCTGTGACCGTCAACTAGGACAGGTGCAACAGGTGTTTATTCGCACAATCGTTGTTTCGATATCTGTTGAATCGTAAGGTTGCCGGTATGGCGTACATTTTTTTCGTGGCCCCCACCGGGTCTAACGTTGGTCTTACCTCGACTTGTCTAGGTTTAGTTCAAGCTTTGGACCAGATCGGGGTGCGGGCCGGTTTCGCTAAACCGGTCGCTCAGGTCGAACCAGAACGTGCCGGTGCGCAGTGGTACCAGACCGGGGGTGCTGAAGATCCGTCTCCTCCGCTGCTCGAAGCCACCATGGGCCTAGAAACCGTCGAGCCTTTATCGATGGACTATGTGTTGTCCCAAATCGACAACGGTGACGAGTCAGAGTTGATGGAAGAGATCATACAACTCGTCGATAGGTCCGCAACAAATGTTGATGTGATGGTGGTTGAAGGCGTAAACCCCGGTGGGGAAGAGAGCCTGATCGAGGACTTAAACCCGAAGATGGCTTTGGCGTTAAATGCTGACGTGCTTTTAGTGGCCGCCCCGTCGGAATCAACCGGTTTGTTAGACACACCAGGCAGCACAGTGTTTGATCGACTAAATAAACGAATCCGAAGAAACGCTGCACTTTTTGGTGGAACCAGCCACGAGCGCGTAATCGGTTGTGTCATCAATAAAGTTGGTGTCCCCTCCCACGGCGCCAAACCGCTACAAGTGTTGTCAGATGTCGAGCCGACGTACATCAACGAAGCGACTAAGAACGCGGCGTTAGCGGCACGGCTCCCCGTGTTCGACAACAACTTCCGATGTCTTGGTGTTGTGCCATGGGACCCGAAACTTTCGGCACCCCGAATGCTCGATATTCAGCGGTTCCTAGAAGCCGATGTGGTCAACGAAGGCGATCTTTATAATCGGCGGGCGACGAGCGTTAGCCTATGCGCTCGCCAAGTCGGCAATATGGTGTCTACGTTGGCGCCTGGCTCACTTATCGTCACCCCAGGTGATCGAGACGGCATCTTCTTGTCGACAGTCGTGGCCACGATGAATGGGGTTCGTCTCGGCGGCGTTATTTTTACTGGCGGAACAATACCTAGTGAATCGGTCATGGAGCTAAGTTCTCAAGCGCTGTCCATGGGGCTCCCCGTTTTAATGACGAAATACAACAGCTACCGCACGGTCCAATACCTTGATTCGATGAATTTGGCTGTTCCCGCCGACGACGTTGACCGAATCCGGCGAGTGATGGCCTCAGTCGCTAACCGTCTTGACGCTGAATGGTTGAGCGACCGGGCAGAGGTCGCAAAAGAGACCAGGTTATCTCCTGCAGCGTTCCGGTATTCGCTGGTGGAACGGGCCCGAAGTCAGCGCAAACGTATCGTGTTGCCTGAAGGTTCCGAGCCCCGCACCGTCGAAGCCGCAGTGCGTAGTCACGAAAAAGGGATTGCCGACTGTGTGATGTTGGCTCCGAGGGACGAAGTAAAACGTATAGCGTCTGCCCGCGGGTTCACGTTGCCAGCCGATATCGAATGCGTCGACCCGCTCAGCATTCTTGACCGATACATCGAACCTATGGTCAAACTGCGTGAACACAAAGGTTTAACACCGCCGATGGCTAAGGCTCAGCTGGAAGATCCAGTGGTGCTTGGCACTATGATGTTGGCTCTCGACCACGTCGACGGGCTGGTTTCTGGGGCGGTTCACACCACCGCCAACACTGTTCGCCCTGCATTGCAGCTCATCAAAACTCAGCCCGGCACGAAAATAGTATCTTCAGTGTTTTTTATGGGACTACCTGAACAGGTCGTTGTCTACGGTGACTGTGCAATTAATCCAGACCCGAACGCCGAAGAGCTAGCCGACATAGCTATCCAGTCAGCCAATTCGGCTGCCATGTTCGGGATCGATCCTCGAATAGCGATGTTGAGTTACTCAACCGGAGAGTCCGGCTCAGGAACCGATGTCGAGAAGGTACGTAAAGCTACTGAATTAGCTATAAGTCAACGTCCCGATCTGACCATTGACGGCCCCTTGCAATACGACGCCGCAGCTGTAGCGTCAGTCGGGCAGTCCAAAGCGCCGGGGAGCCCGGTCGCTGGTCGAGCCACCGTCTTCGTTTTCCCCGACCTCAACACGGGAAACACGACGTACAAAGCCGTTCAGCGAAGCGCCAATGTGATAAGTATTGGCCCGATGCTTCAGGGGTTAAATAAACCGGTGAACGATCTGTCCCGAGGGGCGTTAGTAGACGACATTCTCTACACGATCGCTTTGACGGCTGTTCAAGCGCAAGGCTGATTCGCCTCAACCTACCGTCGGCTAAGCGTCGACCCTAACGCTTCGCGCACAGTGAAGGGCGTCATCTGTGAGGGAAGCGAAACCGGATGAACACCTTGTGCGAACACGACGAAAACGTGTCGATGGTTTAGTTAAAGTATGGATAAGCCGTCACTCGTCATCATCGGTAATGGCATGGTTGGTCAGCGTTTTGTTGACGAAGTCGTAAAGCGAGGCCTCGAAGGCTCGTGGAACATTTTCGTCATCGGAGAAGAGCGACAACCTGCGTACGACCGAGTCGCCCTTTCAAGCTGGTTCGATGACCAAGACGACAATGCTCTGAGTCTGGTTGAACAACAATTCGTCGAGGAAGGCCCGGTCGAGTATCGGCTCGGAACTCGAGTCGACGTCATCGACCGAAAAAACCAAACCGTACTCTTGGACGACGGTTCGACACTCGCCTACGACCATCTGGTGTTAGCTACCGGATCGTATCCTTTTGTCCCTCCAGTGCCAGGCAAAGACCTGCCAGGCGTCTTTGTTTACCGCACCCTCGACGATTTAGCCAATATTGCTTCGTGGGTAGAGGAACAAGACTGCAAATCTGGAGTAATCATTGGCGGCGGTCTACTTGGGCTTGAAGCAGCCAACGCCCTTCGCAACATGAACGTTGCCGCGAATGTAGTTGAGATGGCCCCACGGCTTATGCCACAACAACTTGAAGACGGCGGCTCAGAAATGCTGTCCCGGTGGATCGACGAATTAGGTGTCGCTCAATACTGTGGAGTGATGACCGAGGAAATAACTGGAGACGCCCAAGGCGTCACCGGTCTCCGTTTCGCCGAGTCCGAAAAGTTGGCCGAGATGGACGGTATCGAAGATAACCAACTCGGCACCGACATCGTGATCTTTTCGGCCGGAATTCGAGCATCGGACTCGCTAGGTCGCGATGCTGAACTCGAAATAGGCGAGCGCGGTGGTGTCGTAACCGACACACAGCTCGTTACCTCTGACCCAAACATTTCAGCCATCGGCGAAGTCGCCTGTGTCAACAACATGGTGTACGGCCTCGTCGGTCCAGGTTACGACATGGCTAAAGTAGTCGCCGAACGCCTCGCAGGCTCTGCTATCGAGGATGGTTTTGCCGGCGGCGACCTCTCGGCCAAGTTGAAACTCCTCGGAGTTGAGGTTGCAAGCTTTGGTGACAACCAAGGCAATGACACCACTACCGACATCGTGTTTGTGGACCCGGTCAAGAAAGTGCACCGCCGTTTGGTGCTCGACGAAAACAGTCAAATCGTTGGCGGTACCTTGGTGGGCGACACCTCCGGCTACGACTTGCTGGTCGCTATGGCTCGAGGCCAGATGGCGACCCCCGAAGAACCTCAGTCGCTTGTCCTGCCAGACTACGTCGGTGCCGGGTCGGCGTCGGATATGGAGCTGCCCGACACTGCCCAGATTTGTTCATGTAACGACGTCAGCAAAGGCGACCTTAAAGAAGCTGTCGCTAACGGCTGCCACACGGTAGGAGCCCTAAAATCAGAGACTCTGTGTGGAACCAGCTGCGGCGGCTGTGTGCCTGCGATGGAAGATCTGTTGAAGGTCGAACTAGCCAATGCAGGCATAGACGTCAAAGCCGACATCTGTGAGCACTTTGCCTATAGCCGTCAACAACTATTCGATCTAGTGCGTTTCCACGGCCACACGTCGTGGTCCGACGTTGTTGCCGCTCACGGTTCAGGGCGAGGATGCATCATCTGTCGACCAGCGGTCGCCTCAATCCTGGCTTCGTTGAGCAACGGGTATGTTCTGGACGAAAGCCAAGCAGGTTTACAAGACACCAACGACCGGTCGCTCGCCAATATGCAGCGCAACGGAACCTACTCGGTAATTCCGCGGGTACCCGGCGGCGAGATCACTCCTGATCAGCTAATCGAACTCGGCCAAATCGCGAAAGACTTCGACCTCTACACCAAAATTACGGGTGGGCAACGGATCGACCTTTTTGGAGCCCAACTGTCCGAACTGCCCGCTATTTGGCAGCGGGTGCTCGATGCCGGTCTTGAGTCCGGTCATGCATACGGCAAAGCGTTACGAACCGTAAAATCATGTGTCGGGTCGACTTGGTGCCGCTACGGGGTGCAAGATTCGGTCACGATGGCGATCAACGTTGAGCTTCGCTACCGAGGTCTCCGTTCCCCACATAAACTCAAGTCCGCGGTTTCGGGATGTACCCGAGAGTGCGCCGAGGCTCAAAGTAAAGACTTCGGAATCATCGCCACCGAAACCGGATGGAACCTTTACGTCGGAGGAAACGGAGGTCGTCAACCTCGACACGCCGACCTGATCGCTACCGACCTCGACGACGAAACCCTGATTAGAACAATTGACCGGTTCTTGATGTTCTACATTCGAACAGCCGACAAGCTGCAACGAACCTCGGTTTGGCTCGAATCGTTAGACGGCGGCATCGAATACCTGAAGGAAGTCATTTTCGAAGACAGCTTGGGGATCTGCGACGAACTAGACGCCGACATGGCAAAACACGTCGACACTTACAAATGCGAATGGCAAGAAACACTCGAGTCGCCGGAACGTCTAAGCCAGTTCGTCGAATTTGTTAACGCCCCGGAAGAAACGTCGACTCCGGTTTGGATCCGAGAACGCGGTCAGAAAGCACCCGCCCCTGCTGAGACCGAAGAGCTAGTAATCATCGGAGGACCGTAACGATGGATAACGTAGTAGATCTAACCGACCGAGTAGGAACAACGATTTGCCCACTCGAATCCATACTGATGGATACCGGGGTGGGGGCGCTCGTAGACGGGCAACCGGTGGCGGTCTTTCGCCTATCTCCGGCAGTCGACGGTGGAGAAGAAGAACTGTACGCCATCGACGGTATCGACCCATTCACCAGAGTGCCGGTGCTGTCACGCGGGATAATTGGGTCCGACGGCGATCAACCGATAGTGGCGTCGCCTCTATATAAACAACGGTTCAATTTGGTGAACGGCCAATGCTTAGACGATGACACCGTTCAGCTCAAAACGTACGACACAGCCGTGGTCAATGGCATGGTTATTGTCGGTCCAACGTCACAGGCCTGAATCGATGTTGTGCCACAATTATTGGTTGCGAAACATGGCTGAAACCATGACTCGAGAAACTTGGTTGATATGACCAAGGCCCCATTAGGTGGATTTGTAGTAGGTGTCACCGCCGACCGCAAAGCCGCTGAACAAATTTCCATGCTGGAACGTTGCGGCGCTCAGTGCGTGCGAGGCCCCGTCATGCGCCGCAAATCTGGACGAGACGACGAGGAACTGCTCAGAGTCACACAAGAACTCGTCAATAACCCTCCCGACTATGTGCTTTTAACGACCGGTGCAGGAGTGACCGACTGGTTTGATCTCGCAGATTCGGGTGAGCTTCTACCAGAGCTTCACGACGCGATTTCGGAAGCGAAAGTCCTGGTCAGAGGGCGAAAAGTTCACGGGGCGGCCACCACACTTGGTCTCGATGTGGCTTGGAAAGCGCCTCAAGGTCAGCTTGGTGAACTGATCCGATATCTGACAAAGAAACGGATCCAAGGGAAAAAGATCGCGGTCCAGTTTGACGGAAACCCGTCACCTGAGTCTCTTATCAAGCTGCGAAGTTTGGGGGCCGACATCGTTCAAGTCCACCCTTATGAATGGTCTGAGCCTGAGAACCGTAGCGCCAGTGAGCGCCTTGTCCGGCTGGTGTCAGAATCTTCAATAGATGCAGTTACCTTCACTTCTCGCGCTGCGGTCCACAACTTTATGGCTGTAGCCGAGAGCGTCGATCTGACCGATCAAGTGGTCGAAGCTTTCAACTCGACGGTTCTGGCTGCATGCATCGGGCCTACTTGTGCTGACGCCACCCATCTCTATGGCATCGAGCGCAGCATCATGCCTGACCACGCCCGCCTGGGTTCGCTGGTTCGTATGTTGGCAAACCACTTCGCAGGACGTTCTACCCCGCTGACGTTAAACGGAATTCCGGTCGAAATGCGTGGACATCAGCTAACGGTCGCAGGCACTGAACCGATGCTGGCGACGTCACGGGAACGACAAGTCTTAACCGTGTTGGCCGAACGTCCCGGTGTCGTGTACTCGAAGAAGAAACTCCTCAAACTTGTGTGGGGCGGCACAACTTCAGACGAACACGTAGTGGAAGTCACTATCGGGCGTCTCCGCCGACGACTCGGCGAAGCAGGCGCCGGGGTGGAAACGGTTCGACGTCGAGGGTACCGACTTCGATCAGAGCCGGTCTAAATCATGGCTGCAACAGTAAACGAAAGCAGCGAAGCGGACGCTGCCACGCCGATCGATATGTATCTTGCCGCCCAGGCTGACATGAGTTCAGTCGACCGGTTTTCTCGCCTTGAAGTTTCGGGGCGAACAGGAAAATGGACCGATCTTATACCGTTAACAAACCCGGCCGAAGGGGAACAGTTTCGGTTCGACGTCGACCTGGACCTGTGTACCGGCTGCAAAGCCTGTGTTACCGCCTGCCATAGTTTGAATGGGCTGGACGAATCAGAATCGTTTCGTTCAGTGGGGTTACTCGTCGGGTCCGATGTTTTGCCGAAGGTAGATTTGGCCGAACCAATCCTCGAACTGAGCGCAGTCGGAGCGAAGCTGACGCCCCAACCAGAACCGGTCGTTAACCAGCTGGTTACGACCGCCTGCCATCATTGTGTCGATCCTGGATGTCTGAACGGTTGCCCCGCTAAAGCATACGAAAAAGATCCGACGACCGGCATCGTTAAACACCTCGACGACGCCTGCATTGGTTGTGAATACTGCACGATGACGTGCCCCTATGAGGTTCCCGTCTACAACAAACGCCTCGGAATCGTCCGTAAATGCGACATGTGTTCGGACCGGCTAGCCGAAGGTGAAGCTCCAGCTTGTGTTCAAGGATGCCCCAATTCTGCTATTAGTATCTCGATCGTTTCTACCGCCGAACTACGAAAACAGCAGACCCCCACAGTGGATACAAAACGGCTGGTTCCCGGTGCCGCTGATTCGGCGCTGACCACTCCAAGCACCCGGTATCGTCGTCGCCAAAAGCTGCCTGAGGCGGCTCAGCCTGTCGACGTGAATACGATATCGCCCGGCCATGGGCATACACCGCTCGCTGTCATGTTGGTTCTCAGCCAAGCGGCGGTTGGTTTACATGTCGCTAGAGCGGTCGGTGGGTTTGGGCTTGCCGACAATCAAAACCTGATCAGCGCTGTGTTAGTGCCAGCTGTAACCGCCATTGCGATCGCGATTTCTGTCCTGCATTTAGGGCAACCGTTGAAAGCGTGGCGGGCCGTTCTTGGGTTTAAACATTCCTGGCTGAGCCGAGAAGTAGTTGCCCTAAGCGGATTTTTTGGCCTTTCGGTAGGGTCGGCTGTCGCCGCTGTACAGGGCTGGTCGTCGTCAACATTGATAGATGCTGCTACCAGTGTCGTCGGGCTAGTTACGGTCGGATGTTCTGCGATGGTGTATGGGGTTAGTGGTCGACGATGGTGGCGTCCTAAGAACGTGATCACTAAGTTTGGGCTGACAGTGGTATGCACCGGGTTAGCCGCGTTGTCGACGGTGATGTCATTGACCGGTGCCGAATTTCGGTCGCCGTACGGGTTTAGCTTGTTGATCGGCTTGCTCATCGCCGTGGTGACAAAGCTGGTAGTCGAACACTCGGTACTTCGAACCGACGACGCGGAAGAGCTTCGCACCGTTCAGCTTTTGAAAACGACGTTGGCTGCACGCTACAACGTTCGGTTAGTTCTGGGTAGTGTTGGCGGAATCCTATGCCCGCTTGTTGCCCTGGCCGTCGGGTCAGGCCCGATAGCGGTGTTTGCGGCCGTCGCCGGGCTGGAATGTGTAGTAGCTGGAGAGCTGTTGGCACGGTCGCTGTTCTTTAAGGCGTCGTCAGCCCCAACTATGCCGGGAAGTATGAGATGACTAAGAACCCGATCGTGTCCGCATTGTTTAAACCAATGCATCCGTCGAAGGAGCTGGATCGAGTCACTTCTCCGATTGGGCTTGGACAGATCCCGGTATCAAAAGAAGCCGACTCGATCGTTCGTTCGGTATGCGGGTTTTGTTCGACGGGTTGTTCGCTTGATCTTCACATGAAAGATGGGGAAGCGATAAACATCAGTCCATCCCCGGGATATCCGGTCAACACTGGTTCGGCTTGCCCGAAAGGTTGGGAAGCGCTCGCCCCGCTCGAAGCGGACGATCGGGCCACGACACCCCTGCTGCGAGACTCGCTGGGGACGTTACGGCCAGTGTCTTGGAACGTTGCGTTAAACGAGTTTGTTGACCGTGTAAAGAAGGTTCAATCCGACCACGGCGCAGAATCTATGGCGTTCCTTTCCACCGGGCAAATCCCGACAGAGGAAATGGCGATGCTTGGGGCGCTCACCAAATTCGGGATGGGTATCAAACACGGCGACGGTAACACGCGGCAGTGTATGGCCACATCGGTCGTCGCCTATAAACAAAGCTTCGGGTTTGACGCTCCACCTTACACCTACGCCGACTTTGACGAATCAGACGTGATCGTTCTGATCGGTTCGAATCTAGCTATCGCCCATCCGATCATGTGGGAACGGGTTCTCAAGAACCGCCACAACCCAGAGATAGTTGTCATCGACCCCCGCCATACCGAAACCGCAGCTGTCGCAACCCAACATCTCGGTTTGGCCCCCGACAGCGACCTTGACTTGTTTTATGGTCTCGCCCAACTCCTAATCGAACGCGACGCCGTGGACCGTGACTTCGTCGAAGCGAACACCGAAGGGTTTGCCGACTTCGCAAACCATGTGAAAAGATTTCCTCTCGACCAGGTAGCCGACCGCACAGGATTGACAAAGGACCAGTTGGTGCGGCTAGCCGACACGATCGAGTCAGGCCAGCGAGTGTCGTTTTGGTGGACGATGGGAGTCAACCAAAGCCATCAAGGTGTCCGCACGGCTCAAGCCATCATCAACCTTGCGTTAATGACCGGCAACATCGGACGTCCGGGAACCGGCGCTAACTCGGTGACCGGGCAATGTAACGCTATGGGAAGCCGTCTTTTCTCCAACACGACTGGGCTTCTAGGCGGCTACGATTTCGCCAGCTTGGACGATCGCGAACACGTCGCCAAAAAGTTAGAGATCGATTCGGACGTTATTCCTCAAGAACCGTCTTGGTCATACGACCAAATAATGTCCGGCATCGGTACCGGCGAGATAAAAGGCCTGTGGGTTATCGCCACCAATACTGCTCATTCGTGGATCGACCAAATGGACTGTCACGGGCTGTTAGATAAACTCGACTTTCTAGTAGTGCAGGACATGTACCACTCCACCGAAACTGCGGTCAGGGCTGATCTTGTTCTGCCGGCCGCTGGATGGGGAGAAAAAGAAGGCACGTTCATCAACTCTGAACGGCGCATCGGGCACATCACTAAAGCACGCACCGCCCCAGGCGAAGCCTTAGCCGATTTCTGGATATTCAAAGCCATCGCCGATGCTTGGGGATGCGCCGAAATGTTCGAACGTTGGCGGTCGCCTGAAGATGTCTTCAGAATTCTGCGGGACATCTCGATTGGTCAGCCATGCGATTTCTCCGGGGTTGAAGACTACCAGATGCTGGATGAGTCAGGCGGTGTCCAATGGCCGTTTCCCGCTGGTAGTACCGTCACAGCCGACTCGGCTGAACGTCGACTATTTGCCGACCAAACTTTTTACACCAAAAATGGTCGAGCAAACTTCATCTACGAAGAACCGACCCCAGTCGCCGAACCAGCTTCGGACGACTACCCGTTGACGTTGCTGACCGGTAGAGGTTCGGTCGCCGACTGGCACACCAGGACACGGACCGAGAAATCTACGGTGCTGTCGTCTATGACAGCCAAGGACGCCTACATCGAGATGCATCCGGTTGACGCCGCCGCACTCGGTGTCGAGCTAAACGAGGAAGTTGTGGTTTCGTCACTTCGAGGGGAGCTGACAGCACGAGTGGTTACCACAACGGGAGTCCAGCCCGGGCAAGTATTTATGCCAATGCATTTCGCCGAGTTGAACCGGTTAACGTTCCCCGCTTTTGACCCGTACTCGCGTCAACCTGCGTACAAACATTGTGCCGTAGCGGTTCGTAAAACCTAGATCGTCACACGACTTCGGTTAGAGGTCGATGGGTTGGTTGACGTCATCATAGACCACCAGTGACCGTCGAATGATGTCCAATTCGTCGGCCGCTTTTCGCCAGGCTTTGAAATGTTCGGTGGTGAAATGTCGTTCTAAGGCGTCGCGGTCGGTCCAGCGCTCAAAAACCCGGATAGTGCCGGGCGATCCGATCTCTTCGCTGAACACATAATCGACGCATCCCGGTTCTGCTCGAGTCGCCTGAACGACTGCGGTTACCAGAGGTATCGCAGTCTCGACAGTCGACGGGTCAACTGTTAACGTACCTTCGACAATAAGCATCCACCTTTTATAGCATTGTCGCCGAGTTAAAGAAAATCGAAATTGATGTTGAGTTCAGCTTGCATCCTCGTTCTAAACGATGTAAGACTGAGAGTCGCGTCTAGGCGCGTACCCGCCGCAATTGCCGAAGTTTGGCACAAAGGAATGTATGTTTGGAGATGAAACGACGTCCGATTCAGTTCGGCCGTTGAGCCCTCCTGTAAGTAATTCGGGCGCCAAAAAGCTGGTCTTTTTCGAGTCTGACCGTCAGTCTGATACAGGCGAGAGCGATCCAGTGGTCGTTCAAGAATCGTCGCTGTTTCCCGATCTGGTATTCGACCCCACGGCCACAGGGGCATACGCGTTCGATTTGTCAGAACCACAAAATCGGGCAGATGAACAAACCGGTTCGGGAAGCGATGACCCGTCAGCGACTTCGGAAGAATCAATCATCGATTTGGCTAGGCCCGATCCGGGTTTCTCTGTGCCATTCCCGCCTAAACCGCCGTTCGCCGAGAGTAATGCGTTGGCCCCAAGCACTGAGGGCTGGCTGCAACAATCTCTGTTCTCAACTGACCCGCCGACAAGTTCTACGGTGCAACATTATCGACCACCGGCTCCCGACAGAAGATCTCTTCTCGACCGTCTCAACTACGGCAATATAGAGGACCTTGAAGATGTTCGATGGTTTCACCGGCCGATCATCTGGCTAGTTTTTGGCTTATTGACCGTCTTAGTGTTGTTTATCGCCTTGCTGCTACAGGATGATGCTTCGGCGGCTGAAGCAGCCCGATTGGGGCTTTGGGTGAGGGGATAGCTGTCCGGTTCGACGACGGTCTGATTGTGATTGTTCAAACTGGGAACAACCTTTTTGGTTAGAGGGTGCTAGCGTTAATAGACGTATCACGGGTGCTCGAACGACGAGCTGAGACCGGGGCTAGGCGGCCCTTGACCGTTTGAACCTGATTTGGTTAGTACCAGCGCAGGGAGATAACTGTTACTGTCGCCTCCGGCTATTTTGGAGGACAAGTAATGTCAGACAATAATCGATCCAAGATCTATGTCGAGGGTTCACGCCCAGACATCCAGGTTCCAATGACTGAGATTCGTCTGAGCGATTCAGATACCGCAGATGGTCCAGTCCCGAACGATCCGATTCGGATCTACGACGCGTCGGGGCCGGGAAGCGAGCCAACGGTCGGGTTGGAAGGTTTACGAAGCGAGTGGATCGCCGAGCGCGGTGACGTAGTCGAATACGAAGGTCGAACACGTGAACTACGCGACGATGGTCGTCGAGCAGCCCACGAAGGCGCAGCCTCAATACCGTTCGAGGGTAACGTTCGGAGCCCGCTCAAAGCAAAAGAGGGCAGCAACGTTTCACAGATGCACTACGCCCGGCAAGGCACGATCACACCGGAAATGGAGTTCGTGGCCATCAGAGAGAACCGGACCCCTGAGTTTGTGCGGGACGAAGTGGCCCGTGGGCGTGCCGTGATTCCACTCAACATCAATCACCCTGAGTCCGAACCCATGATTATCGGCACAAACTTCCTAACAAAGATAAACGCCAATATCGGAAATTCGGCCGTCACCTCATCGATCGAAGAGGAAGTCGACAAGCTCACGTGGGCCACCAAATGGGGTGCCGACACGGTAATGGACCTTTCCACCGGAGCGGACATCCACACCACACGAGAATGGATCGTGCGGAACTCTCCGGTGCCAATCGGGACGGTGCCGATCTATCAGGCGCTAGAAAAATGTGACGGCGACCCAGCCCAACTCACCTGGGAACTGTTCCGCGACACCATTATCGAACAAGCCGAACAGGGCGTCGACTACATGACGATCCACGCGGGAGTGCTACTGCGGTATGTGCCAATGACGGCAACCCGAGTAACCGGCATCGTCAGTCGTGGTGGAGCGATCATGGCTGCATGGTGTTTGGCTTACCATCAAGAAAATTTCCTTTACACGAACTTCCGTGAGCTTTGCGAGATCTTCGCCGCCTACGACATTACGTTCTCTCTTGGAGATGGTTTGCGCCCCGGTTCTATCGCCGACGCTAACGACGAAGCTCAACTAGGCGAGCTTGCCACACTCGGTGAACTCACGTCGATCGCGTGGGAATACGACGTTCAGGTGATGATCGAAGGTCCAGGGCACGTTCCTCTAGACAAAATCAAAGAGAACATGACGTTAGAAAAAGACTTGTGTCATGAAGCCCCGTTCTACACGCTTGGGCCTCTAACCACCGATATCGCACCCGGATACGATCACATAACCTCGGCGATCGGAGCCGCCAATATAGGTTGGTACGGCACAGCTATGTTGTGTTACGTCACCCCTAAGGAACATCTCGGCCTCCCGAACAAGGACGACGTTAAACAGGGTGTCATCGCCTACAAGATAGCGGCCCACGCCGCCGACCTGGCCAAGGGGCATCCCGGTGTTCAAGATTGGGACAACGCGTTGTCGAAAGCCCGCTTCGAGTTTCGATGGGAAGACCAGTTCAACCTGGCGCTCGACCCTGACACAGCACGCGACTATCACGATGAGACGTTGCCGGCCGAGCCAGCCAAGACTGCACATTTCTGTTCGATGTGTGGGCCGAAGTTCTGTTCTATGAAGATCAGCCAAGACGTTCGAGATTATGCAGAAGTCAACGGCTACAGCACCACCCAAGCAGTGGAGATCGGAATGAAAGAAAAGTCGGTCGAGTTCGCAGCTAAAGGTGGCGAAGTTTACCTAGAGGACGCTAAGAAGTAACCTCAATACGTTCCTGGTGTCGAACCGGGAATACCGACATAAACTCCTCGACCAGATATTGGTTGAGGAGTTTTTTCGTGTACCAGGAACTTTTGAGCCGGATGAGGTTTCTGAGCAGGCAACTACAACACGAAGCTGAAAGATGTAAACATGACCAGCCCTGCACAACAAAGATGGGACCTTCTAACCGGTCCAATTCAAGCCGACTCAACACCGAAGGTGCCGTCAGCGCTGAGACCAGGCAGTCCAGAATGGTTGGACCAGCGAATCAGGACTCGTTCCGAAATTGGCGCCGTTGGGCAACGTCGGCTGACGATGTCGGACCAAGAAAATGCTGGCCGTACTTCGAGAGTCGACACGTTCGTCGAGGTCCGTCGATTGGCAACCTTTGACACACCGCTCAACCGGGCGGGCCAACCCGGCGGAGGTGTCGCCAAATGGATGAAGCTAGCGGCAGCAGCTGCTGTGATGGTGCCAACCGCTATCAGCCTTGGAGCAAGCCCAGCGGCAGCCATGTCCTCACCAGATGGTGATCTTCAACGGTCAAAGGTCCCCAAAGTCGGCATCGACATCGGTGAGCTGAAGCCGCTCGAAGGCAACCTCGATCGGCCCAGCGCCCCAGATAAAGCAAAGATGTGGGACAGGACAAAACATGATCCGGTTACTGCCCCGACGCCAGCTGAGCCTTCAAGCCCGAAAGAAGACGAGGCTAGACTCGATCTAGATAAACAGTCTTTCGCCGAACTCATAGAACAGGCCCGCGCCGATCTTGACTGCGATGTTGGCATGAGAGACATGATGTTCGACCCCGAAAGCGATGTTTGTGACGCATTGACCTTGGTTCAGATTCGCTACGAGAACGAACTTGACCGAATCGTTTCCGACTACGACAAGACGCCGTCTATCGATGGTGTCAGTGCTCGACACAGCTGCGATGGGATTAGCGAAATCGCCTACGGTGCAGTTAGCGAGCACTGCGAAGCGTTGGATCACGCACGTCAAACCTACATCGCTGAGATTGACAGGATCGTCTCGGATCAAACAAGTCCGGTAACTCCGGAGAGCCCATGTTCGTCAGGGGCTGAAGAGTTCGAGCTTCACGTACAGCCCGACGGATCAAGCCTCCCGGGAGCCGACATCTGCGTATGGGGTAGTGATG
>JAHDCC010000010.1:21493-72791 GCA_020630065.1 Acidimicrobiales bacterium | reverse complement strand
GAAGCCGCAATTGCAGCGCCAACAGAACCCCAATTCGGCGTCCAGTGTTTTGACCAGGACAGAGTTTCCGGTGGTGTCGGCGAAATCCCATGTCAGCCGTACCTGTGGCATCCACAGCCCGGTCAAGAGATCAAACCACGTTGCTCGGTCGATGACTGGTTCTCGGACGAACCATGGCATGACTCATACTGCGAAGTCGATTACGACCATCACCGAGACAACAGTGTCTGGTCGAACTCACCGGGATCCGACTGGTCCGATCCGTCTGAACCATCGACTTCTAACACGAGCGGCTTTGACACGCTGACCTAGCCCGAACCGACTAGCGAGCCACGTGTTGCACCACCACACGCTTTCGAAAACACGATATTGGAGAGGTGTGGTCGAACGCGCAGTACGTGGCTCGCAAAAAAATCGACGATCGGGAACTTTTGACTCGTTGGTTGTATCTGACAGATATAACTCAGGCGAAAGAGGATAGATATGACGATGACAAGCCCACGACGACGATACGTGACTAGGAGCAAGCCAAGGCCTACGATCGAAACCAGGCTTTCGAGAACACAAACGGTTCGGCAACAGCCGTGGTCCACAGAAAAGGTTCGCAGCCGCTCCGTCGTTCGCACCAGCCCTCCAACCCACCGTCTCTACCAAGAAGGGGCAACGCTTCTAGCCAAGGAAACGTCGGACCTTAGAGGGCAACGGAGGCTCACCATGCCGCCTGTTACCGATGACGGAACTTTCATCGAGTTTCACAATGTAGTCGCAGCCCAACGACAACTCCTCTCCAAACCTTTATCGAGTCGTTCAAATCAAGCAACGGCGAAGAGACGAGACGTCGTTGTAGTAACGCTGCCATCATCCATCGACCCAGAATTCGAACCGATCACGATCCCGATTACACCCAGCACGGAAAAATCGGGAAGAACCCCATCGAAAGAGAGAACTCTTTCCGATCGAACTCGGAGTGTCAACGCCACGGTTCGTCAGCTGGCGTCCACTACCAGACCAGTCCAGATCGAACTGCCCCTCATCGCTAGACAAACGAAAAGTCAGGTCACCTCCGGAGACGAAACCGAGGCCGTCCTAGTAGTAAACCCTCGCCCGTCGACAAACGCTTTGTCGGACCACAAACGTCGTGACACCCACACTCCACTAGGCGAAGAGGCCACCTTTGACCACTGGGAATGGGCAGCCGAGTCATCTGATTCAAAGTTGCCCATCCACCGATAAAGCCGGTTGGTCTTTCCAGGTCGTGCGCCACATGTCTGCCGCCTCAGATATGTGGCGCACCTACGTTACAGGTCATACAGATACGCCTGCTCGCTCGCCTTCTAACGCTGGCTATCGGTAACTAGTTTGGACATTCCGACAAGCCGGTCTGACAAAACGTCTATCCCGAGTCCAGGCTGCGACGTCGATGGGTGCGACGATGACGACAATTGACCGCCCCGTCCAAACATTAGCGGAGCGTCGCAGATGTCGTTTGTTAACAGCGTCGTGCCGAATGCCCCCTCTTGAGCGATCAGACTACCGCCAGCGGCATGTGCCGCCGTCAGCGCCGCTCTGGTCAACAAACTGGTTTCTCCAACATGGGCGCCAACTATGACGCCGAGTCCACCCTTTACCGAAGCTTCGATCAGGTCAAGTGAACGAAGCAGGCCCCCCGACTTTGACACTCTGCAGTTCAGAATCCACCGGTCCGGATCACCAGGCAGTTGCTCAAGCTGTTCGGCTCGAAGTAAACTCTCGTCCAAAATGATGCGGGTGTCGAGGGCTTCGGCTACGGCTAGAGAACTCTCTAGATCGTCTGCAACCATAGGCTCTTCCACACCAAGAAACTCGAACTCTAAGGCCTTCAAATACCGGATGGCTTCGTCTGGTTCGGTCCAAAGATTGTTGGCATCGATCCGCACAGTGTTTGCGACTAGCCGACCGAAATGGCCTTTGAACCATCGAAGTTTCGTTTTGTCCCGATTGACGTCGCCGGAGATTTTCAGTTTGTAGTCTCGGAGGCCGAATGCTCGATACCGCAAAAGTTGGGCCGAAAAAGTTAGCGGACCGCTATCGCCAATAACGGCGCTGTAGGTGAAACTAGCCGGTAGTCGTTGTTGGCTGAGTAGCTCTTCGATGGTTTGATTGTTTTTTCGGGTCAGTAGATCGAGGACTGCGAGTTCGATGGCGCAGAAGGCCGCCGGATTCTTATCGATCACCGATCGATGTTTCGTGATTTGAGTGCGTAGCCCTTCTACATCAGGCGAACCTTCAACGACTTCGCCAGCATAGGATTCGACGAACTCGATAGCGGTGGTTTTGGTCTCTCCAGTCACGTATTGTCTAGGGCAGCCTTCACCGTAGCCGACTACGCCGTCGGGGTCGGTTAGTCGAACCACGACGTTTTCGGTGGCAGCGCGTGCCGCCGACGTGTGTTTAAACACCGTTTTGAATGGGACATCAAAGGTGCCGACTTCAATTGTTAGTTTCGGTGAAGGTATGGTCATCGAACCGCCGAAGCTTTGATGTGTGAATCGAAACTGAATGGGCAATCAGCTAGGTTCTGAACCTGTAAATATTTAAACTGTGCGTCCCGCTGGCCGGCTTTGACGAGTTCAGATCGGTACAACTCTGCGGTTCCTGAGACGAGGTCGAACCCGACCAACGGGCCCAGCCGTCCGCTGCTCCTCTTCGATTTATATTCGATGTTTAGTTCCCCGAGTTTTTGGTCGACAAGCTCTGCCATTCGGGGCCCATAATATGGCTCGTCCCCATGCTCGACATAGAGCCGATAGTGGGCGTTAGCTTCGTCAGCGAGGGCCACAAAGAACGATGTTGTCAGACCGAGCTCGGTCTGGGCGTGAGAGACCGCTTCGAGCATCTGGCTCTCACAGAGCTTCTCGCCGGTAATGTTCGTGACACCTTGACCTTTCTGCACGAAAGAAATACTGGGAGTATTTTCGAACATCCCGGTTACCTCGACCACATCGTTCATGTCATAGCGGTAGAGGCCATCCAGGGTAGTGACATACACGTAGTACTGTTTGCCCTGTTCGAGTTCACAAAGATCTAGAAAGTCGTCGGGCACCAACACGCCGTCTCGGCTTTCTCGGATGTGGCGCTCGACAAACTCAAACCAGTTGTCACCCAACAGCGGCGCAGCCGTGTTCGTTTCGGTATCTACCCCGATCGCACCTCTTACCTCGCTGGCCGAGTAACCAAGTTCGACGATGTGAGTAGCGGGGGAGAGAAGCTCTCGTAAGGCGTCGACTGCGAACCCGCAACTGCCTCCAGTCCATGTGGTGATGGCATTCAAATCGGGCCAAATGTGGCCATAGGTCAGATTGCGTCCGTGTCGACTGTGAAGCGAACGGAGATGATCGGCCCGTGCAAGGTCAGGGGTCAAGAAATCACGCAATTCTTGTTGCTGGGTTCTCGACAGGCGTTGGACGAAGCCAAGTTCGCCTCGTTCGACTGCGGTCACCAACTCATCGAAATGGTCAACGATAATCGAGTGAAGTCGCAGCAGCGTCGAAGGGTTGGCGGTAGCGAACCCAGATACATCCGGTTCAGCCAACGCCAACGCTGCGATCGCCATGTATCTTGCGTCGTGGTCCTCGATAGCTAAGACCTCAGGTCCGATTACGTATTTGCTTCGAACTAGACGTGGCATTCCTTCATAGATCATTCCGCTGGCCGAACCGAACGGGGTTCCCCCAGGCAAGTGGCCCTCTATCGCAGGGCTGCCAATTCCGACGACTTTGCCTGAAAGCATGTTGGTTTGTGCCGCGACCGAAACCGAATACATCCGTTGGGCTCGTTTGATCCGTTCAAGCCCGGACGCCGTCACGGGAAGGTACTTGGGGCTGCCGCTGGTGCCACTCGTCTGGGCGTATAACACTGGTGCTTCGATAGTTAGTGCAGCTGTCCCGTTTTGTTCTTGGTCTTCGATGTATGGTCGAAGCGATTCGTAGTATTGGATTGGCACAGCCCGACGAAAGTCTGAAGCTGATTTGATCGATTCGAATCCGTGCTTCCGGCCAAAGACGGTGTCGGCGTTGGTCGCGACGATTCTTTGGAGAACTTCGTTCTGGGTTAACGCTGGGTTACGGGACGCTTCGACAAAGGGCGGCCATAGTTTTCGGCGCAGACGCCACATCACAACCTTGAATATCGTAGCTATCAGTCGATCTTTTGTTTTCATTTTTGACCTGCCTGATCGGGTTGTGGCGTCGGGTAGTTAGCTTTCTCCAGACCGAACTGGAACGGTGTCGTCAACTGTTCGACGAACCCGTCAGGATACATCGGGTTCAGCAGACCCAACTCGTCGACTTCACGGTCAGCTGGCAGATACCTGGTGCCAAAGAGGGTGTCCCACACGATTAGATTGTTGCCAAAGTTCCGGTCGGACTCATCGATGATTCGGGAGTGATGCCACCGGTGAAGCTCAGGCCCGGCAACAACATAGTTTAAAAAACCGAGTCGAACTCGGCAGTTCGAATGTTGGAAGAAACCGTTGATGGCGTAGAAAACGAAATACCCGGCCAAGACCTTATCGTCTACGCCTAGTAGCGCGAACGGTAGTGAATCGACCAGCAGTTGTACCGCCTTCTCAAACGGATGGAAACGTCCGACGTTAAGCCAATACAGTTTCTTTGGTGAATGGTGGACGGCATGAAACTGCCACAGTCTGGTTGATTGATGCGCTGCCCGATGCATCCAGTACCGGAAGAAATCACCAACGACGAGCATGGCAACCACTTGAACTAGGATTGGTTGATCGTGGGGCCAAAACGTTTGAAACCCCGAAGGGCTGATTCGGCCACTCAGCCAGATAGTGACCGGAAGGGTGACGATCACCGGAAGCATCATTTGCACGACGGCTAGAAACACTGCGTCGTTGAGGATTGTTCGCTGGTCTGGTCGCCACCTTTGTCGGTGTGGTCGAAGTATCTCCAACACCGTGATTGCCGACGCCCCGCCAGCCACAGCGATATAGCTAGCAAAGGTTGGAGGCATTGCGGAAGCCAACACGACATATACGGCCACGGTCGAAGCAACCACCATTGGGTAGGTGGCGGTATCGATCAGCCGAGTCATTGTTCGCTCCGCCCGACAAAAGCGGTGACGAGTACAAAGGACGCCAATACGAGATGAAATATCGTCGGTAGCGGAGCGTCCCACCATGAGTGGCCTGAACCGACCGTCAAACCGATGACCATTCGCACCAGCATCGACACAAAATAGATGACACCAAGGCCGGCCACGATTAGCGAAGTCCGTCTAGCCATGTCAAGCGAGTTGTCGTGGACACGGCTGATCACCCAGACCATGGCCACCAGAATCGCGACTTGGGAGACCACGAGGGCAGGGTACGGAAGCGCCCCAGACTGCCAAGACACAAACTCTGGTAACGCGTCGATTTGGGCAAATCGTTGCGTAAGTTGAGCAGCAACCCGGCCGAAAAACGCAGCCGTCAACACTACTAGACTCACTAGCCCGATTCGGTGTTGGGTTGCTCCCAAAAGGTTCATGAATTCAGTATCGGCAAAATATCTGGCAGCACCGTAGTGGAAACCCCCCATTTCTCGTTGTGGGATAGGTTTACAACGGCTGCCAGCTATCAAGTTAAAAATCTTAATAGATCGAGATGGTCAACTATGTCTTTATCTGACCGTCTTTGATTCTGATCGCTGAGCCGTCAAAACGGGTGAAACTAAACCCATCGAATCCGGCTTCGCTTGTTGTGCGAGAAATGTCTTGCAGCAGTGAGATGGCTTGTTGTTCACCGGCTTCGAGACCTTGGATGCCGTCTTGGCGGTAATGGACTCCGGCTGCGTCACGCCCGAGCGAGATATTGCTCGCCAGTTTGTTCAACTCGTCTCCTACCGTCAGATCAGTCTCGCTATAGGTGACCAGTTCCAGCCCGTTCCGGGTCGCCACAACGGGCTCGGGAAACACAGCGTCCTCATCAAAAAGCGCCTTCAAGACCGTGACACAAGCACCAGCGATATTGGCATGTCCAGCCGGGAACGACGGATGGGTGGGTGAACCCTCAGGGTATGCAACCGGAAGCAGAGCCGTCTCGTTCGTGGTCAGCAGTCGGGAGACCGCCTCCGAATCCAACACATCGTTGTGAACCTCGTAGTCACGATCGCCCGAAAGGGTGAAGTGAACGCGGCCCGAATAGGCCTCAGGTCGAAGAAGGCGATGAGCCCGCCATTTTTGGTACCAGGCGCCGGAAAGCGCAAGTTTCGCCGCTCTCATCACAAGATCCAACACAAACGGAGGACCAAACGTCACAAACCCACCTTGGTTCGCCGCTCCAACGTACGGGTTGGAAGGGTCAACCATTTCTGGGCCACGCTGCAGCAGGATAAACGCAGCATGAATATAGGCCTGACAAGTAACGTCTCGATGCACATACTCACCCAGCGTGCGATTGTTGAAAATATATCGTTGGGTCGAATCGTCCAGTATCTGCGAAGCTGGCGCCGCACCTTGTTGGATAGCCAGCCACGATTCGACGTCGGCTAAATAGTCTACGCCAGGAAGAGGAGACGGGTAGCGCTGAGAGACCCGCAGTGGGCCGAAGTTGAAATCGTGAAACAAGAACTGGCTGATGTAGGGGCCGATACGATCCCCTTTGGTTTCACCCCGAAACAACAAGGACGCGTCCAATGCCGGGGTCTCGACCAGCCCTGGGGTTGCCTCCATTGCGTTCAAGTCTGTAACCGCAGCTTCGACGTCGGCATCGGCCTCATAGTCTGCATACGGGGTGTCACGGAGAAGAGCCTGCCAGTAGACCTCCGACATTTCCGCCGCCAGCTGGGGACTTCTGAACGTGTGAGACGGGTTTATGCGGGTAGTCTCACCGCCTTTGCCGGTCAAAACCGAACTAAACGCGGCCTGCGGGTTAGCCAGTTTGGCTTCGGCGTTCGGGGCGAGCACAATAGCGTCGAAATCGTCCGATTCACCTGTGGTCAATGCCTTAGTGAACAGATTGAATGCGTCCGGGTCTACCTCTCCAAATTCGTTACTGGGCAACGTCTTGGTGAAACTGGCGTAGAAATTCTCAGAGCTATATCGGTCTTCGTCACCGTTTGTCGGCTGAACGTCGAGTTTAAAAGTTTCGTCGTAGTGCTGACGGGCAGAATCGATTCGAAGCGTATACGCCTGCCCTGCGTCGGTGGTGATATCAATTTCAGCGTTGCCGGTTGACGTAACAGTCTCGGTGGTTGAGTCTGGCTGATCTTGGTTGTTGCGACTCAACGCCGATCCAGCTGTTGCCCCAATTGCTAACCCGACGCCGCCGCCTACCGCCCCGTAAAGAAACGCTCGTCTGCTCGATGAAGGCTCGGTGTTGTCGGCCTGGGTCGAACCCTGCGACGAGTTGCCGTTATCTGAGGGGTCCTCGGCAGTCGAATCGTCGGTGGTATCACCCCCGTCGCTGTTTTCTTGGTGGTCTTCCTTTTCGCTGTCTGCATCTTCCACAACGTCGTCTTCGGTCGAAGATGCGACCGCATTCTCGACGCCATCCAGCTCTGTAGAATCCGCCGTCTCTTCCGAGCCCGCCATAATTATGTCCTCATTTGCACTAAACCGAAGTCTCACCTTCGGGCAATCCCAGCTCCACAATACCTTCGGACGATCTAGGCCAACAGTTTAAGAGTGCGAAAATATGTGTTTCTTAATCGTAGGAAGTCTTCAAAGCGGTTAACCGACAAGAAGTTCTTCCTCCGGGTAGCCGTACTTCTTGCGATGAGGGCGAGCAATATGATGGTGACCGATCCGCCTACGAGTAGAGAACAAGCCTGCGATCTTTCAGGTAGCACGCTCGTCGTCGAGTGGCGAGTCGGACGATAAACGTTCGTAGGCTTGGCGCGCTTCGAACGCGAGTTGTTGTAAACCCACGCCGGTACTTTCGGAGACTGCTACCAGGTCGTCGTGTTCCGGTTTATAGCCGTGAGGACCTATTTTGATATTGACGACGGAACCCCGAACCGATACCTCTTCGAATCGTCTAGGTAGAACCGTTTTGGTTACCGGCCAAGATCTCATACCTAGCGTCTGGGTCTGGGAGAACACCAGCTGTTCTAACCGACTTCTGGTTGCCGTCGATGCAAGAACGTTAAGCTCATAACCTGGTCGGTTCTTTTTCATCACAATCGGGGTTACCCACGCGTCATCTGCCCCAGCCGACAACAACTGCTCTACGAGATGTCCAACCACCTCAGCGGTCACGTCGTCTAGATTGGTGGCCAACATGACGGGTTGCGTGGACGTGTCGAGCAGCGACACGGTTAGAACATTGGGATAGCTCGCAGGGTTACGTCCGCCAGCTCCTCGACCTGAACTGATGACAACCCCGGGCGGTGGTGGGCCCCACGTTGTTGCCATGGTTGTTAACAAGGCGGCGCCTGTGGGTGTGATCGTTTCGGCCGCAACATCGACCGGGTGGACGGGCGCTCCTTCAAGAATCGTCCTCGTAGCTGGGGCGGGCACATTCAGTGTTCCATGTTCGGTTTCGACAGTTCCGTGCCCCAGACCGACCGAGCCGACAACAACTGCATGTAGGTCGAGCTGGTCGAAAAGTATCCAAGACCCGACAATATCGACAATTGCGTCTACGGCTCCTACCTCGTGGAAATGGACCTCGTCGATCGGGACACCGTGGATGGCGGCTTCGGCTTCGGCCAAGAGCTTGAACGTCGCCCGACTATTGGCCGCGATATTGCCTGGGAGTTGGCATTCCGCCAAGAGCTGATCTATTTGCGACCAGGGACGATGATGATGTTGGTCTTCGGTTTCGACGTTGACATAGGTCGCCGTGATGGAGGACCGTTTGACCACCTCGGCACCTATTTCCCATCCGTCAATATTTAACGATTGAAGCTGCCGCCTAGTCTCGTCAATCGATCCACCTAACGCACTAAGAGCACCGAGCATCATGTCGCCCGACGCTCCAAACGTCGGGTCGATCCACAGCGTTCGATTGCCGTGACTGGTCATGACAGAATTCGGTGTGCCGCGCTCGCCGCGCCGTACCCGTTGTCGATACCGACAACCGAGATTCCTGGGGCGCAACTGGTCAACATCGACATCAGTGCGGTTTGGCCGTCAAAGGCGGTTCCGTACCCGACCGAGGTTGGTACAGCAATGATCGGCTGGGAAACAAGCCCGGCTACCACGGTCGGCAAGGCCCCTTCCATACCAGCCAAAACAATAACCACCTCGGCGACTATCTCGTCAAGAACCGATAGGAGCCGATGGAGTCCGGCGACGCCGATATCGACTTTCAGGTCAACCGAATGGCCGAGCGCGGTTAACGTCTCGACTGCTTCGCTAGCAACTGGAAGGTCGGAAGTTCCGGCACACAAGACACTGGCAGTTCTGCCGGTCGGCGGTCGGGGCCGCCAGGTCAGTGTTGTTCCTGTAGCCGAGTTTGGTTGCAGCTTGGTGAGGGCGTCAAACTGGTCTGGGGTTGCCCGGGTAGCGATGACGGCATCGGTGGATGTTTCGAGGAATTCGCCCACGATGTCGACACACTGTTCAACTGTTTTATGGTGGCAGTAGACAGCTTCAGGCATCTTGATTCGACGGGTCCGGTCAACATCTAGCCTGAACTCTGGAATAGATTCACCCACGGTGGACCGAACTCTCATTGTTGATGCTGGAATTTAGATTGCCTGATCGGAGTCCTGCTAAATCCAGAGTTATGTACCGGTAGCCTACTTTTTCGACTGCCTGGACGATGTTGTCGCCTTGTTCGGCGGCGTGCACCAGTTGATCGGCTGGCAGTTCGATGCGGGCCGTGTCACCATAGTGGCGAACACGAACGTCTTCGAAACCTAATTTTCTGAGCGCACTTTCAGCCCGATCCACCTTAGACAACAACGACACCGTCACCTGTGTCCCGTAGGGGAGACGGCTGGACAGACAAGGCATCGCTGGACGATCCCAGGTCGAAATCCCCCAGTGTTTGGCCAAAGCCCGTACATCTGGTTTTGTGAGTTTGGCGTCAACCATCGGGAAACAAGCACCCCGTTCTTGGGCTGCTTGTTGACCGGGGCGATGATCGCCCAAATCGTCAAGGTTCACCCCAAGCGTGATTACACCCCCGTGTTCTCTGGCGATAGGTTCAAGTTGGTCCATCAGCGCCGACTTACACCAATAGCAGCGATCTCGGTCATTGGATACGTAGCGGTCATCAGATAGCTCGTCGGTCGACACCGCCTGCCATGTAATATCCCACGAAGTAGTAATCTGTTCGCAACGCTCGAGTTCTCCGTCTGCGAGGGATTCCGAGTCGGCGGTTACCGCTAAAACACCGTCTTTACCCAGGATTTTTCGAGCGGCGACCGCGAGAAGGGAGGAGTCAACGCCACCCGAAAATGCAACCACCATCGGGCCTGTGGCCTCCACCGCGGAACGAAGCCGTTCCGCTATGTCTGCGGGATCAGAATCTATTGAGGACAATTGAGCATGTAGCGCCACATAGTTAGGGTAGAGGCGACAAGAAGCTCATACATCGCACGTGGACCCAAAACCTGGTTCTGGTCTACATACGTTTACTGAGGAAGCTGCCGTACCGCGTCGGCCCAAGCTTCATCATCTTGGAGCGTCAGCCGGAAACGAACGAGGTCTCGATGCGATATCGGCGGCCCGCTAGGCCGTTCAAACAGTTCAGCTGGTAGTGACCATTCCGTTAGCGGAACACCCACGTCGATGAGCCGATCAACGATCCGATCGCTGCACCCTTTTGATACGGTCATGTCACATACCGGGCATCTGAAAAGATATTCTGCTCGGTCATTGTCCACACAAACTCGTAGCTGAAGCTCACTTTGGTGAAGGATCATATCCCCACATGTAGGGCACTGCGCCTTAATTCTTGCCATTCTAGAAGACCTTTGTCCGCGACATATGACTATCAATCGGCACATTCTCAGAATTTTCGATAGGTCAGCAGAACCAGATAGCTCAGGAAAGTTTCTAGAACTTTCTAGACGAAAAGTCCCGTCGATGGACGTTATGGGGTCTGTTCATGCCAAAATGGAGGTAATGGGAGAACGTAAAGTAAACAAATCGGGTGAAGATACTAGAACTCGCATTATCGACGCTGCGCTTGCTACGGTCCGAACCGAAGGTCTGGTGGGCACAAGTGCGCGGGTTATCGCCCGAACTGGAGGGTTTAATCAGGCCCTCGTTTTCTACCATTTTGGTTCGATTGACGAGCTGTTACTCGCCGCGCTGGAGCGGGCAAACGAACGCCGGATAGAGCGATTCCGCCCCCAGTTGGATCAAGTACAAGATCTGCCTGGTTTGGTTAAGGTCGCAGTCGAAATGCGAACGGACCTTGACAACTCTGACTTTTCCGCCGTGACCGCTATTGTGGCCGGTTGGTCAGCGACCAGCGACTTTGGCCCCAGGATCGTCGAAATTCTTAAACCATGGGACGATTTGGTAGCGGGGGCACTTCGACGAAGCTTCTCCCAAACCGCGTTCGCCCCGTTGGTTCCGACCGATGATCTCGCTCACGCCGTGTCGGCATTATTCCTAGGGCTAGAAATAATGAGCAGATTAGAGATGGACTCTCACCGAACCGACGGTATCTACGCGTCACTGTCTGGTGGGTCGGCATTCCTGGCCGCGTTGTTGCAGGACAAAACGACCGAACCCGCAGCCGAGACCGATTAGTTAGTTAGGTTGGTTCCAGTTCCCAGCCCGAACGTTTGTCGCCAATCGAAGTCGGATAGAACACAACGATCCATCGGGTGCTGTCGCTAGCCTTCACATCAAGATTCTCGCCGTAGTTCCCATCGCCGCTGAACAGGCCATCCCAATTGAAGTCGGTGAAATCCGGCGGTATCGCCCCCGACGTCATCTGTACGTTGCGGTTGAAGTTAGCTTCGAGCACCCACAACTCGGTCATGCTGGGTTGGACACCAGAATTAACGAAGATGAAGTCCGACGATACTTTCTGACCGGTTAGGGGCTGGATCGGAAACCGGTCGCTGCCCCGACCACAGTACCAATGTAGTCCGTTTGGATACCAGCGGCTGTAGCCGGCTAAAGGTCGAGCGGTCTGTGTGCGTTGCACAAACTCCTCGGATTCTGTGAACGCAATCATCATCAAGGCTCGTTGCCCGTCGGTTGGCAGCGACTGTTCCCATTGTGTCTGCTCCGCGTCGCTGGGTTCGCGCTGAACGGTATTGTCGAAGACGAGGTCGATAAATTCGGAGTCCGAAAGTTTGCCATTGTCGGTCGCAAACTCGGACGACTCGAGCAGTTCTTGTGATAACTGTTTGAGCCCGATCCCTGAGCGATATTTTTCGACGATGGCGTCAAACTCGGAAGGGGTCGCTTTCCGGTTGAAATATCCGTCGTAGAGCCTAACCAGCGAATCTGTCATCTCTTGGCAGGTCTGACCCGCTTCGATCTCAGACAGCGATACCGGCGGGGTCGACAAGCCAGTGCGAGTCGATGAGGAACCGTCGAGACTAGTGTCTTCAGTGTGAGCCAAGGCCCGCTCGGGCGTAAGGAGCAACCCAACGAGCAGCACCGCTGGTAACACGTGTCGTATGACTGGAAACGATCGGCAGAAATTTCCCAAGTGCACAGTACCAACCTAGGCCAAAAAGGTAGATTTATGGAACGGTTGCCTAAACAATGTCGCAGATATCTAATAGCCGATTGTGCATGGCTCTGACTCTTACTCCTCGGAATGTAGGAGTGAAGCAGACGATGTGTTTGTGCAGCGTAAGAACTCTGTCAGGTAGGGGCAGCTAAGCGGCCTGGACTATGATCAGAAGACAGCCCCGTAAATCAACGGGTGGCGACCCCTAGGCAAAGGTAGAACCGACGAGTGGATATGTATCAAGCGGCTATCGATATTGGCACAACTTCGATGCATCTTGTAGTCGCCCGAACTAGAGCAGAAGATTCTGGTTTCGACATTGTGACGTCCGAAAAAGAAATGGTTCGTCTGGGCGAGGGCGCCCAGAAATCGCATGAACTTACCCCGGCCGCCATCGACCGGTCGGTAGCGGCAATAGCCAGGATGGCCAAAGTTTCACGCAGCTACGACGCCCAAATTTCGGCGGTGGCAACCAGTGCAGTTCGTGAATCGACTAACGGTAAAGAGTTCGTGAACCGAGTCGCTGAAGAGGTCGGTATCGACGTTGAAGTAATTTCAGGCCCAGAGGAAGCTCGACTAATTCACTTAGGAGTCCTTCAGGCCCTTCCCGTCTTCAGTCAGCGACACCTAGTGGTTGACATCGGTGGTGGCAGCACAGAATTTATTATCGGCCAGGGGAGTGTCCCGGTCGAAGTCAAAAGCGTCAAAGTTGGCGCCATTCGCCTGACTGACAAATTTTTTCCGAGCGGTGAAGCAACTCCAAAGTCGGTGAAGAAATGCCGAAACCATATTCGGAATCTGCTCGCCGATGTGTTCCACGACTTAGGTGGGCATCAGCCAGAGATCGGCATCGGCAGTTCCGGAACAGCCGAGACGATAGCTTCGATTATTGCCGCTTCCAAGGGAGACGATCCAAGAAACTTCAACGGCTATGTCATCGGTCGGAAAGACTTGAAAAAGGCAGTCGAGCAGTTAGTGGCGACCCCGGCTTCGAAGCGTATTCGAATCGCCGGTCTCGACGAGCGGCGAGTCGACATCATCGTGGCCGGAGCCCTTTTATTAGAGGAAATCTTCACTGGGTTTGGGTTAGACCAACTGACCATCTCTGAATACGCTCTTCGTGAGGGGGTTCTCTACGACCGCATCGGGCGAGACGTGGGAGACGAACACCTTAAGGACCTACGGCGATCGAACGCCCGACGCTTAGCGTTGAGCCTCGACAGCGATGCTGAAAGCGCAGTGAAAACCACCGAGCTTGCATGTATGTTGTTCGACCGAACGTCGGCCCTGCACAAGCTGGACGAACATGATCGGGAACTGTTAGAAATCGCCGGTCTGGTTCACAATGTTGGCTTGGTGATTTCTCACGCCGGTCACCACAAACACACGTACTACATCATCCGAAATACCGACACGCTCACGGGCTTCACCGACCACGAAATAGAGCTGACTGCCCTGATCGCCCGGTATCACCGTCGAAGCCACCCTGCCCCTAAACATGTTCCTTTCGCTCAACTGAACGAAAAAGACAAACATCGAGTTAGCGTTCTCGCCGGAATCCTTCGCATAGCGATCGGGTTGAACCGCCGACACAATTCGCTGGTTTCTTCGATGCGTGTTAACCACGACGCCGAACATTCACAGCTCAAGATCGAACCAGTCACCGCCGGCTCAGCCGATATTTCTCTGGAAGTCTACGCCGCGTCGGAACGGTCGACCTTGCTGCAAGAAGCGTTAGGCCTCGAAATCGAAATTATCGACACGGTAAACCAATGACGGTTTCTAGATCCCAGATGCTCCTATTGGCGCTTATTCCGATCGCAGCACTGGCAGCATGTTCTGACCCTGCCATCGAGGCCCGCTCTACACGTCAAGTAGCGGAAGAAACCATCAATAGTAAACTCGCCGACGAGCTTGATTTGGGTGACCTTGTGGCTCGATGCCCTGAGGTTAACTCGCCTGCAGTCAATTCAAGTTTCCTCTGTATGGCGACCACATCGGACGACCAGACGGTGCGCATCGAAGCGACGATCAATCAGGCTGGCCGTATCGACTTAGCGACGGAGAATGTGGTTAGAGCTGAGGCGTTAGACGGTTTCGAGAGTCGAGCCGTCGCTGACCTTAACGGGGCGACCGGCTCGCAACTTCTCGAATCCGACCTCGAATGCGGCGATCAAGCAAAGATCTTAAACGCCAGCAAGCAGATGGTGTGCGCCGTCAATAACAACAATCAAGTTTATGACGTCACGTTCACGGTGGACGATATCGAACGCATCCAGTTCGACCTTGAAGTCGCTCGACTACCTCGCCAATAGTCGAGGCAACACTTTAGTCCTGACCTAGTACGAGCTTCCTTCAGGAAGAGCGTAGAGGAAGGTTTGTCCTCCCCAGCCGTTAACCGAGTCGCGACCTTCCACCGTTATTTTCTTGACACCTTCAGGGATCTCAACCCCTTCAAGCTCACGAGTAAACGGTTGTTCGCTCGCGTGATCATGTGCAAGTTCTCGAATCCCTAGCTCATTACCGTCTTCGTCTAACACTCGCCAGGCGTCGGCATACTGCTCAGGGGAGTCGTACGGTGAGCTGACCGTTACTTTGATGGTCCACTTGCCGTCGGAGTCTGCCAGAGCTTCCACCCGAGTAATTTCTGGAAATTCGTCTCCAGTGGCTTCGGTATTTTCGTCTGATGCCGGTTCAGCTGCATCGTCTGGCGCTGCTTCGACTGCCTCGGATGTTTCAGATGCTTCGCTAGATGACGCGGCTGAAGTGTCATCGGTTGTTGTCTCCGACGCACTGCCACAAGCCGTAACGAATAACGAAAGCGCCACAAGTAACGCGGCCGCAAGTTTTGTTGATTTCATGAGAATCCCTTCGCAGGAGCGTATATCTGGGTGCCTGCAGATCATCTTCGCCGTTTGCTCTCAGGCTACCGGCTCAACGAGTTTAGTGGTCGTTGGAGACCCACTGGTCACAGAGCTTCGAACGCTACTTTGGCTTCGTCGACGTTGACCGAACTAAGCCGAAGGGCGACGTTTTCTGCGAGCGTTCGGCCCTCGCCAGCGATGCTGGCCACAATGGCCGGGTCCTTGATTTGGACGGTAGCTTTTGCTCCTCGGTCACCTAAGTTGACCACAACACCGTCGAACTTTTCGCCGATTCTGTGTTCGAGGACAAGAGCCTCGGCGAAGTCGAGCATCCGGCGATCCAACGCAGACTCGCGTTGTTTGGCTTTGCCCATATGAGACGGTAATTCGTCGAGGGCCTCTACCGCCCAGCTTGGGGGTTCAGTTCCGGCAAAAATCGCGAGGAGGATCTCATTTGAAAAGCGGTCAACTAGCCGTCTCAACGGAGCTGTCACATGGGAGTAGAGCGAATTGATTGCGCCGTGCTTAGGTTGTTCTGGGATAGCGCCGACAAACCCCTCGTAGCCGGCGCCTCGAAAGGTGCGGGTAGCCTGAACCATCAACGCGTTACATGCGGGGTCATTTGGACGTAGACCACGAATGAAATCAGGATAGGTGACGTCGGTTGCCCAATGGATACCCAACGCCTCAGCGGTCAAACGAAGCCGTTCAATATTCTGTTGTTGCGCTGGAGGCAGAGTGCGGAGAAGCCCAACATTAGCATCGACCATGATCTGACCTGCAGTAATACCGGTCAACAGGCTCATCTGAGCGTTCCAGCCTTCAACTGGGAGACTCGTATCGAACGTCAGGTCATAGGATTGGTCGGTCCGGGTGATTTCTTGCGCCGGTAAGTTCAGGCTGATGCCGCCACGTACCGCTTCTCGTTCTTGGCGGAGCAGGCCGATCACTTTTAGTAACCGAAGTGATTCAACACAGTCAGGGCTGTCGATTCGTCTCTGCGCTTCGGAGTACGAAATAGCTTCGCTGATCCGCACCATAGCGCGACGAAATTCGGTGCGAGTGGGCTCACCGGAGGAGTCGAGATGGAACGTCCACAGCAGGGCGGGCCGATCCAAACCGGGAAGTAAACTGGCCCGATCCTCACTTAGAACGGTGGGGTGTAGGGGTGAACGGCCATCGGGGCTATACATCGTTGCGCCCCGTTCACGGGCTTCGATATCGATAGCGCCACCAGGGGTCACAAACGTACCGACGTCGGCGATCGCGTAATTCATGGTGTAGCCATCACCGTCGGTGGTCGCCGCGAACGCTTGATCGAGGTCGGTCGACCCGGGAGGATCGATAGCCAACAATTCAAGGTCTCGAGCGTCGTATCGCTCTTGGGGACCTATCTGAGCAGTGTCGGCTTCATCTAGTACCGAAGCCGGAAATTCTGTCTTAATATCAAGCTCTCTACGAATCCGAGCGAACCCTGTTTCGAACTCTTTTGGACCACGCAACACAAATTTAGGCACAACTCAGAACCTAGCGTCTATCGAACCCAAAGTTACGGTTGGTCTAGTTGTTCTGTCAGGCCTTTCGGGCCTGAGTAGCTTTCGTCATCCGTTGGGTAGTCGGCTGACCGCACATCCTGGACAAAACCTTGCACCGCTTCTACTTGAGAGTCGAAACTGTTGCCGTAACGGCGCACGAATTTGGGTAGACGTTCGGTTTCGAGCCCAACTAGATCATGAAAAACCAGAACTTGTCCGTCGGTGTCGGCTCCGGCCCCGATCCCGATCGTGGGAATCGAAATAGCCTCGGTTATTTGGCGGCCGACGATGGAGGGAATACCTTCAAGAACAATAGAACAGCAGCCGACTGCCTCGAGTTCTTTAGCTTGTTGAATAAGATCACGAGCCAACTCGGCTGTTTTGGCCTGTACCCGAAATCCTCCCATTTTGAGACTGGATTGCGGGGTTAGGCCAAGGTGGCCCATAACTGGGATTTCAGCGTCCAGGATGGCCTGTATAACGGGAATCCGATTCCGGCCGCCTTCCAGCTTCACCACTTCGGCGCCCGCTCGAACAAGTGTGGCCGCGTTGTCGACCGCTTCGAGAGCGGAGAGATGGTAGCTCATCCATGGCATGTCGCCAATGATTAACGCGTTGGGTTTAGTTCGAGCGACGGCTCCAATATGGTGAGCCATCTGCTCTACTGTGACGGTTCGTGTGTCTTCGTAGCCCAGAACTACCATGGCGAGAGTGTCGCCGACGAGAACCATGTCAACCCCAGCAGCGTCGACGATTCGAGCGGTGGGTGCATCGTAGGCGGTAACCATAGCTAGGGGTTTCGAGCCGTGTCGAACTTTCGAAGCTTGGATCGCAGTAACGGTCTGTTTTGTTGACATATCTAGCCTTCTACCCGGCAATTATCGATCAGGCGAACGTTATCGACTGTAGCTGCTACTAGAAGCTGGAACGGAACCGAGAGAACGTTCGGGGGGCGTAACGTGTCACAATCGACCGCAGCCACATAGTCAACTTTGACATCGGATTCCGACTCTAGGACCTCTCGTACAGCGGAAACCAGCATCTCCGGGTCGGTTACCCCAGCCAAAAACTGGTGTTGACCGACCTGTAACGCATTCGAAAGAGACAACGCTCGGCGCCGTTGGTCGGCAGAGAGAAGCGAATTACGGCTTGATAATGCCAATCCGTCTTCATCACGGACAATTGGACAACCAACAATTTCAGATCGCATCGACAAATCGGCCACCATTTGACGGACCACCGCTAACTGTTGATAGTCCTTTTCGCCAAAGTATGCCCGTGTCGGCTCGACCATATGCAGCAATTTGTTCACTACGAGTGTCACCCCGTCAAAGTGGCCAGGCCGGTATTTGCCTTCAAGAACTTCGGTTACGTCAGAAACCCGGACCGACGTCTTTGGAGTGCCGTCTGGGTACATCTCTGCCACCGAGGGGTTAAAGACAATATCGACGCCATATTTAGCTGCGATCCTGTCATCTAGCGCGTCGTCGTTTGGGTAGACCTCGTAGTCTGTCTCGTCGTTGAACTGAAGCGGGTTAACGAAGATAGACAGTACGACTACATCGCTTTCTTCGCGAGCGCGCCGCAGTAACGAGCCGTGTCCCTCGTGCAGAAACCCCATTGTGGGCACAAACCCGATGGTCGATCCGTTGGTGCGGTGCGCGTCTAGTTCCGAACGTAGTTCGGTGACAGTGCGAATTCTGTTCAACAACATAGGTCCTTAGAACGCTACCGCGTAGTTAATCCACCTCGGCGGTGTCCGATCTAGGAAATTGTCTGGACATAATTATCGGGTGAGTTTACTGTTTAGCCGGTCGGTTAACCGTCCAAGTTGATTCAATTCATCACCATCGAATTCGTCGAAGAACCACGCCCTCATATTCTGGTCGTGTTTCTTTTTAAGTCGAAGTAACGTCTCCATACCCTCGGGGGATAACACCGCAAAGAGGCCCCGCCCGTCATCGGCACAGGCTTGCCGTTTTAACAGGCCAGATTTCTCTAGCCGGTCCACTCGGTATGTCAATCGACTGCGGCTAACGTGTAGCCGCTTTGCTAAGTCACTCATTCGCAGACGCCGGCCCGGCGCCTGATCTATTGCTTCAAGAATTTGAAAATCGGTTAGTGATAGTTCGGAGTTTTGTTGAAGTCGGCGGTCTAACTGCTCCAAAAGTTGCAGATGGGCTGAGTTAAACGAACGCCAAACTCGCTGTTCATTGTCGTTTATGCTTTTGTCCACATCGGGATATTACGACACAACTAGAAACAAATCCAAATGCTACGCCAACTTACTGGTAGCAGCTAGAACTAGAACTACAAATCTGCTGGTCATCGGGGCTGGCAGGTTCGACACCAAGTCGTAGTTCTTCCTTGCAGGTTTGTCGATGCAAGAGTTGTCCCACATCTAACACACGGCTCATTTGCCCGGCCATATACGTTGAGTGATTCTTGATTGGTGCCGGAACTTCCTTCGACGTTGCGGTAGTCACGTAACGTTGTTCCACCGTTGGTAATGCCGAGCTGAAGTACCTCACGAAGGGCTGCGAGTAACGTGGCTGAACGTTGGCGGCCAAGTCTTGTGGCCTTGGGGCTAATTTTGGCTAGCCAGAGCGCCTCATCAGCATAGATATTTCCGACTCCCGCTATAGGGCGTTGAGATAACAGGTGGGTCTTAACCGCCTGTCGGCTTTTGCCGAGTAGTCGCCAAAATGTCTCGCCATCCAACGTCGGATCGAAGGGTTCTGGTCCCATGCGGTGCAGCGTGGGGAGTTTGCTGTAGTCACCATTGTTCACCAAGGCGAGACGCCCGAATCTTCGGATATCAATAAATTCCAGCCGTTGACCATCATCGAGCTTCCACCAGGCGCGAAGGTGCGGGTTGGGTTCACCCGGCTGGCCAGTTGGGGGAGCCGAAACATGGATTGGGGTTAGTTGAAATTTGCCTGTCATCCCAAGATGGGCAACTAGTTCTTCGTTCTCGTCGAAGTCGAACAGCAGAAACTTGCCTCGCCGGTCGATGGTCGAAAACGTGCGCCCAACGGTTTCACGTGCCGCGGTAAATTTCGACGACGGATGAGACCAGGCATCCAGAACTGTTCGTTGTTGTAGTTTTGGTGTGAGCTGGCGCCGGATAGTTTCCACCTCCGGTAACTCAGGCATGGGCTAAGCCTTTGCCGACGTTGACTCGGCTGCGATGGCTTGAGCCGCTAGCCGACCCGAACGGAGCGCTCCGTTGATCGAAGAGTCGAGCGTATGATCTCCACAAATCCAAATTCCGTCTGAGAGACGCACAAAACCGGAGCGTTGCCCTGAGCTGGACTTTGGCTGGGCTTTGTGGATTTCGTCTACTCGTAGCACGTTCCACAGTTTGGTTTTTTTGCCGTACCAATCGACCAATTGTTCCTGCATATCTTCGACCAGGCCAGGTCGAACTACCGGAGAGGAAATAACTATGGTGGCTTCTCCGTCAGTGCCGTAGAAGGGGCTTACCCTGCTCATGACCGCAAGGGAGTTGATGGGGTCGGTTGAACCTCCGTTGAGGACAAGGACCGGATCAAGTAGAGGGGCGGACTCGGCCGCAAACCAAACACTGGTCGTCGATTTCCAGCCGACATCGTGAACCTCAGGACACAATTTGTTTGCGGTGGAAATATCGGCGGCAACCAATACGGCATCGGCTTTGACTGTCTCACCGTTGACGATCAGCTCGGTGCCGCGCACTTGCTCGACGGTGTGATTTACGTTGACGGTGCCGTCAGGTAGTTGATTAGCGAGTTGCAGCGAAATTTGGCCCATGCCACGCGCCGGGACCGCAGCGGAACCGAGCGACAGCATTCTGAAGACAAAATCTACGACGCTAGCCGAACCGGATAACTCTGGATCTAACGTGATTCCAGCAAATAGTGGTCGGAGGAATCGGTCAATCATTTGTGAAGAGAAGCCGAGTTTCTCAAATCGTTGCTGTGCCGTGAGCGGGGAGTTGGTCCAGAGCTGCTCGACCTCGCCTCGGCATACTTCCCGCCGAAATTTTAGTGTTCTGACTTTGTCAGTCAGAGACCCTATTGGTGCTCGGACTGTGGTCAAGAGCTGCTTGGGTTCTCGGATAGGGTCGGTGACACGGTGGAAATCGCCGGCGTGTCGAACTAGGGCCCCCGGTTGAAACGATCGTAGATCTAACGCCTCGTAGTCGAGGACTCGTTGGGCTTCGGGGTATGCGGTAAGCAGAATCTGGAAACCCCGGTCCAGCAATTTGCCGTCAACCGAGTCGGTTCGTACTCGGCCTCCTGGCCCGTCCGAAGATTCGTAGATCTCGACGCTGTGTCCAAGTCGGGTTAACTCGATACCAGCTGATAGTCCTGAGATGCCTGCTCCAACAATCGCTATGTCCACGTAAGATTTCTACCACCGATAACGCCGATTACCTATTTCGAACTGGCGTGCATTGGTAACGGGGTGTATCCGTGACAGCTCTACAGGTGCGTTACGGGCATCTACCGTGAATAATCGACATTGCTTATCTATTATCTGCTGTGCCTATTGGCCTGACTGCGGTACATGCCATCGTCGGTCAGGGACAGTCTGGGGCCGTATTTGGGAGCTCCACCGGTGGACTTGGCAAGTCTGATGACACGATAGCGGTGCCCGGTGTAGGGCTTAAGTAGTTCGAGCATACGTTCATCGTTGCCTCTGGGTTCTCCGGCTAGCGCCCAGCAAACCGTGTTCGGGATGTGGTAGTCGCCGACGGGAACCGCGTCGGCGTCACCCAAAGCAATTGCTGAGGCAACGTTGGTCGTCCAGGGTCCGATGCCGCGAACCCGTTCAAACCTACGTTTGAACTGTTCAGGGGGTTTGGAAGCTATGGACGGTACCCGGATCATTTCTCTTGCCGCTCTGAGAAGTGAATCGGCGCGTTTGCGTTCGACCCCGAGTGGGTGAAAGTCGTGGTATGCCATGTTTGCTACCTGGTCTGCGGTTGGTAGTGCCCAGCCCTCGTATGGGCCGGGGGCTTTGACCCCAAACTTTTGGGCCAGGAGCTGGCGGCTTCGTTTAGCTTTGGTGTCTTGGACTTTTTGGCCAAATACGCCGGAAATTAGCTCTTCCCAGACTTGATCGTTGCGCCCGATATAGAACGGCCGTTGTTTCCAAGCGTGTAGCAGATTCTCGGGTGGATGAAAGTCGGTTGGATCATCGTGGTTGCCAACCATCGCGTCGGCGCGGTCGATCAACCAGGCGCCGCCGGCTCCCCATGCGGTCGCCTCAACTTGGTCTGGGGCGACGCGACAAACAGAGATGGTGCCTGGTCCATCCGGTGTGTAGGTGTGCCAGATGTAGTGGTCACGTTGAATCCATTTCGCTGCTGACGCGACCTTGCCGAACCCGAAAGCGGGATCGTACTGGATCGTCAGGCGTACAGGGCTCAAGGCTAAAACCGCTACTCTCCGTGGCTAGAACTATGGATAAGTCGAAAATACGAGTGGGCTTTCCTGTCGCTGAGACAAGTAAGCCGTACTCGTACCTTCAATTCTCTTTACTCAACTGATACTGTATGTATCAGTTTACTTTGTTCGCCTTTAACGTTTCGATTATGTCGTTCAGGATGAAGTGAAATTTCCTGGACCCCGGTAGGCGACTAGCGGGTAGTCGTCCATCACCTGCCATGGTAAGAACCGTGCGGGGGTTGAGGTCCAGTAATTCAGCTACCTGAGCACTATTTAAAATAGTTGGATAAGCGGAACGAACAGCGTTGTAACCATCATCTTCTACAGCCATGACGATACTTTATCAATAAAGTGCGGTTAAATACTATCTGAGTGGAAATAAATACTAGGTAATGTCTCATATTTGCCGGATTTATTTGGCAAAAAGGCGTTTAGACAAGCGGCCAGGGCCATCGGTGGCCTCCCGTGTCATCTTCAGGGAACACCCCGGCAGTACGAAGAGCCCGCGCTCTTGTATGTACAGCATCTATCTCCAACCCCGTCAACAGCTCACCAAGAGTGGCCGCAATGTCTGAATCTAACAGACGGTCGATATCAGCAAGTATCTCTTCCCCCAGAGGGTCGCCAACGTACTCCCACATGACAGTGCGCAGCTTGAATTGGTTATGGAACGTCAAACCGTGATCAATGCCTAGAATGCGGCCATTCTGGGCTTGAAGGCAATGTCCCGACTTCCTGTCCGTATTATTGGCGATGAAGTCCAGCACACATAACCGGCGGAGGTCCCTTTCGCCTAATCCCGCTTCCGACAGAGAGAAATAGTGATGTTCAAAGTTGGCGTCAACAAAGGCTTGAGCCGACCCCTCTCCAAGCGGTCCATCAACAATTGCGGTCGGCGGTACAACATCCCATCCCAAGGCGGAAGCCAGCTTGTACATCGCTACTTCTCGGCGATATAACCCATCCGGGAAATCGACAAGTGGCCGCTCACCCTTGCCAGGTTTATAGATTGCTCGATGTGATATGGGCTCGTCGTCTTCAGGTGGTTGCTCACCGGTAACGGTCA
The DNA here is from genome assembly GCA_020630065.1 of Acidimicrobiales bacterium. GTDB lineage: Bacteria > Actinomycetota > Acidimicrobiia > Acidimicrobiales > SZUA-35 > JAHDCC01. The sequence continues at coordinate 49,257 of JAHDCC010000010.1, read as the reverse complement.
CCAAGAGTGTGAGGTTCGAACTCTCCGGCATCCGCCCTTCGATCTCATACTGGCCTGATCGAAAAAGCTCTAAGAGGTCTTCGGCTGACAAACCGAACGTGGGTCTCGAGGCAGCATCATCGGTCACGCTTTTATCCACGGTTGCTCTCCGACGAGAAACGTTAATTGAGTCGCGGGCAAATATGGCCGCTAGGGTCCAACGGTTGCCCACAAAGACGGCACGGAGGTCGACCAGATTTCATTAATTGACGTGCAGTTTTTACGAATTGGGAAGCCTGGGCGGGAGAAACGTGAGCACGTAATCTCGCTCCTTCTTCCTCCAACGAATCCGCAAGATCTTCGTCGAGCTGCCCCGGAACGAGTTCCTCAACTAAGATGACGATCTCGCCGCCGCTGTCATCGACACCGACCGCGATTTGGCCAACAACCCACTCTGCGATTGCGGGTTCTCGTAACTCGACCCGTTCCGTTGATTCGGTGACCGCTGGTAGGTCTTCGAGAACGGTCACCAAGAATTGAGCTAACGCCTCCACCTGTTGTTTCTCAAGTTTGACAGAAACATAGCTCGTACCGTTCCCGACTTGAAGAAAAAAGGTTCGGTCGCCCGGTGCTCCGACGGCGCCAGCAGTGAAATGCTCAACTTCTCGATACTCGAATGACTCACTCATGGTTAGTCAAGCCCTGTCACTTTCAACGTTAACCAACGGGTACCCAATCTATCTCGACTGCCCGGGTTCAACTTCTCGAGAATAGTCACGCACAATAACTTCGCTACCACTGTAGGACTCCAGAACCGTTTTGGATGGTACTTCGATACGAGTCGTAACAGCTGTGTCTTCTAGCTGCTCGCTATGGCCTGAGGAGGCCCACCCATAGTGTTTAATCCCAAGACGTAAGGCCCCGAAGGTGTGTATTGAATGGCGGTTACCGAGCAGGGTCCGATCACGATTCTTTGGAACAAATCCAGATGTGTTCCTAATGCGTGGGCGGCCGCCGCCTTGATCGTATCGGCATGTGATACCGCCACAATAGCCTCGCCGGGGTGGTCGGCGACAAGTTTCTGGATTGTGTCGACCATCCGAATTTGCATCTCGTTAAACGACTCTCCACCCGGAAATCGAAACCCGCTTGGATATTGTTGCACGGTTGCCCACTCAGGTTTCTTATAGAGATCCCGAAGGTTCTTGCCCGTCCAGTCTCCGAAGTCTGCTTCGATGAGACCCTTATTTCTGCGAACTCGTAGTCCTAATTTCTTGGCGATCGGTGCTGCGGTTTCGCGAGTTCGTTCCATCGGTGATGCGTAGACCGCTGTTATTCCCTTTGAGTTCTTTGTTCGGTCGAGCTCATGTTTGTGCCACGCCGAAAGCTGGTCCGCCGCTGATTCTGCTTGAGCGACACCTTCGGGCCCGAGGTGAAGCCCCTTTGTGCGTCCGGGAAGAACTTTTCCTGTGGTGGGGGTGCGTCCATGACGTACCAGGAAAACAAGTGTTGACTTCTGTGTTCTGGAGCGGGCCATGCCACAACAATACCGACCGCACATCCAATGCCCACAAAAGTCGGTCAGTGCATTCAGCTCCGCGAACCTGGAGCGCCGTTTCAACCCGAAGGGGAGGGATGCACGCTACGGTTAACCACGTGATCGTTAAGGGAACTGCGTACGTCGGAATGGTACTTGGGGTCGCCCTGATAACTTCCTGCTCATCGTCGGAAGCCACCGTTGACTACGATGAACAAACGAGAGACGGGTTTATGGCTGCCTGTGCCGACTCAGTTGAGGATTCTCAACTGGTCTCAAGCGTTTGTGACTGTGTGTACCTTGAAGTCGAGAGCACATTCTCTTACGCCGAACTAGCCCAGTTGCAGACTCCGGTCGCAGACACGACCGACCAGGATGAAGAGATAGCAGCACCCTTGGCTGACGAAATAACAGAGATAGTGGCCGACTGTGTAGTGGATGAGGCGACGCTAGACGGCTAGCCGTTGAAAATTACGATAGAACCGTCGAAATAGTCTGCGACATTTGTTCAGCGAATTCCTCGGTGACACCCAACGGGGTGGCATCAATCATTTCGCCCAGATGGTTGGTAACCCGGCAATACCCGTATTCATCAACCTGGATAACGGTGCCACAATCAGCTGGCAAGCTATCGACGGTCTCGGTTACAACGACCACACCGGCTTCGCGCTGAGCGATCGGGTGAAGTTCTCCAGCCCGTCTGTACCCGTGTTCTCCGTCGGCAAAGACAAATGCCTGACTGTTGCGAGACGACGAGAAGAAATTCTCCGGAAGATTGTTTACCCATTCCCAATCTTCGACGAATTCGTCGTTAGCGAAGACTCCAAATTCGAAACTCTCAGGTCTTGACGTCGTTGCGATAGCTAACAAGGCTTGTCGAGCCACCGCAAGAGCAGATGCTCGATGTCCGAAGATGCCTAACGGGCCGATCGGCAAATTGGCCGTAACCGGCACCGATGGCAGCGTGCTTATGCCGGCAATGTGGGGGCGAAGCCGGACAGGGATTGCGTCTGGGTTGTCGAACAGGGGCGCCCAAGCTAGGTCGGCGTAGGCGATCGCCACGCGGCCAAAGAGTGAATGGTGAGGCTCTCGATTCCAAAGCCCGGTGCCACCACGCTTCAACCGGTGCATGGTTTCTTCAGGGTGTGGGTGCACGGCCCGGTACTGATCTGCTTGCTCACGCCTAACGTCGCGAATCTCTTCCATGAACTCCCAGGATGCGCCGTCGAGGCTGGCTGAGGAAGACTCGGCCCATCGTCCCGATGTGAACCCTCCGAGAACGCCCTGAGGGGCTTCAGTAGGTGAGGCTTGTGGAGTGTTGGGGATGACCGGATGGTCCTGGTCGGAGCCGTCCGCCCAGCGCCCGGTGCTGAATGCGCCAAACAGGCCACCCTTTTTCTTTTCCGGTGCTGGTGGTTCGGGTGTTTGGATCGCCGGTGGTTCGATGAGGCTTCCGTCGAGGGGAGGCACCGCTATAATGGGTTGTGATTCGGTCAATAGCTCGTCGCCGGACAACCGTCGTTCGCTAGATCGTTGACGAACGATAAATCGGGCGTTGCCCACATCTAGGATGCCGTTGCCGAGCCGAGTCGGGCCGTCCAGGTCTTCATCGTTGATCCGTAGGAAGCCTTTACCAGGAACAACCATCACCCGACTGCGGGTTTCGATATGAAGCGAGAACTGAATTTCACTGCCGCCATTACGGAAGTGGAAACTTCCTCGATCGAGAGGCAACACAGTGCCAGCAGTCAAACCGGCGATCTGTCGGATCTCGATACCACTCGTCAGGGTCTGGTCACCATGCGGGCCATCCAAGTTGTCACCCGCAACAGGCGAGTTGAGGAACGAGTCACTAAGGTCGTTGAATTGTTGTTCTTCGTGTTCTCGCTGAGTTTCGGCGTTTCCTAGCTCGCTCATGTTGAATCTCCATGGCCCATATACATGTATCACCAAGTAGTACCATAGTACTATATTTCACAGGGAAAATCCCTCTCAAAGCTGCTATGGCGGGAATTGTCGGAGCGTCCGAGAACGCTAGTTGGGGTTTTTTGTTTGGCGCGGATAGTAAGGTTCAGCAGGTGAGAGGTGTCATGGTCGCGTCAAACATCGAGAAGGTTGGGCAAATTTCTTTCTTTAGTTACTGAGAGTCGCGTCACAGCCAGACGCGTCAACGACTGGTCATAGGGGTAGTTAATGGGGTCGTTAAAGGAGAAACATGCGACAATGTTTTGAGACCGACTCCCAAATCCACCCATTCATTGCTAGGTTCATTACCTATGTCTGAAGGGTCCAACCGACGAGGTGTCGTTCGAACTTCCAGAGGTGAATCGCTACGGCCTGTCGGTAGGCCGCGGCGGTCGATCGGTCAGAAATTACTCCTGACGCTGGGCGCAGTCTCGACCGTTCTTTTGGTTCTGTCGGCCGGAGTTCTATTCTGGGCGAACCAAGTGCTAGGGGATGTACAGACAATTCCCGTTGAGGGTTTGTCGACGTCCGATGGTGGCGTTTCGAATTGGCTGCTAGTCGGCACCGATAGTCGCGAAGGAATAGATTCGACCGACCCGAACTCCGGTGCCTTTCTTGACGGCTCGAATCTGGGTGGGCGACGCACCGACACGATCATGGTGGCGAGGGTCAACACCAAAAACTCAACCATTCGTTTATTGTCAGTTCCGAGAGATCTCTGGGTCGACATTCCAGGACAAGAAAAGGGGCGCGTCAACTCATCGTTTAATGGGGAGGGTGGTCCAGCCCGACTCGTCGAGACCGTAGAACTCAACCTTGGAATCAAGATCAATCAATACGCCGAAGTCAACTTCGTCGGCTTCCAAGACGTCATCGATGCTCTAGGCGGAGTTCCCATGTACTTCGAGACCCCGATGCGTGACCCAAACACCGGTCTTAACATCGAAACTGCAGGATGTCACACACTAGATGGAATCCAAGCATTGGCATTTGCCCGAACCCGGAAACTGCAATACTTCGAAGATGGAGAGTGGAGGACCGACGGTTCGAGCGACCTGGGGCGCACCACCCGCCAACGATATTTCCTCACTCGGGTCGCTGACGCTACAGCAGCAAAAGCAAACCTGTTTGACGTCGACGAATTTAATCAGGTGGCTCGGGCCGCTGGCCAGAATCTTCAAATCTCGAGCGGAACCTCAACAACCGACCTTTTGAGTTTGGCCCGTACGTTCCGAGCGGTAGGCAGCGAGGGAATCGAATCCTACTCGCTACCCGTAGTCGACGCGCGAATCGGTGACGCCGCCGTTCTCGAACTCAAAGTAAACGAAGCCCAAGACGTTCTTAACCTGTTCCGTGAAAGCGAGGATCTGCCCGAAGGTACAGTCGGGAAAGCCTCCTTTACCACATCGGTATTAAACGGATCAGGAACCCAAGGCCAAGCCTCCTCTGCCAGCGGGGCGTTGGAATCACAAGGATTCAAGATCGGTGAAATCGGAGACGCCTCACAAACCGCAACGACCACAATCATCCGGTACGGTCCGGGACAAGAAGCGGCCGCTAAAACCGTTGCGATCTACATCAACAACGACGTTACGTTCCAAAGCGACCCCGGAATCGACGGAGTCACACTCGTCACGGGTTCAAACTTCGAAGGTATACGTGTTGAACCAGTCGATGTGGAAGGCCCGGCTCCGTCGGTGGCAGAACCAGCGCCCCCGGCAGAAGACAATACGGTTGTCACCGAGCCGATCACTGAAACCGAAGAAGCAACCGGCGTGGTCCCAGCAGAGGAAGACCAAGCTAGCGAATGTACCGCCTAGTCGGCGAACCTGATGCTTACTGGCGTCGGCAAGTCACACAGTTTATTGTCAGCTGTTTCTGAAGGGTTAGCGCTAGTCGGCTAGACGCTGGCGGTGAGAGTTTCGGCGATGGTGGTTGGGTCGCCGTCCTCTGGGGTGAAGCGGAATTCAGGGTTTAACGGCGCCTCATAAGGGTCGTCGATCCCCGTCATATTTTTGATCTCGCCTGACCGTGCACGAGCGTACAACCCTTTGGGATCCCGCTGCTCGCATACCTCTAACGGCGTGTCGACAAAGACTTCATAGAACGGCACGTCAGCGGCTGCGTGTAGGCCTCGAGCTAAGTCTCGAGCTGCCCGGTAAGGGCTTACTACCGGAACGATCGCCGTGATGCCCGCGTCGGCCATAAGACGAGCAACGTGGGCCACCCGTCTGATGTTCTCGTCGCGGTCATCGGCCGAAAAGCCGAGGTCTCCGTTGAGTCCTTGACGTAAGTTGTCGCCATCTAAAAGATAGGCCGGGCGGCCTCGTTCCAGAAGAAGTCGTTCAAGCTCAACGCCGATCGACGACTTTCCAGAACCAGACAGCCCGGTGAACCAAATAGTAGAACCCGAATTGCCAGTTGCCGCTGACCGTAACGAACGGTCCACGGCACTATCGTGCCAAACCGTGTTTTCTGTTACCGGCAAGTTGGTCATGGGTTTATACGATTCCTTTACTCAGTATCGATGATCATGCCAGCACCGACGGTGACGTTGGTGTGCTCGTCGACCAGAATGAACGAACCTGTGGTTCGGTTGCGCCGGTACTTGTCAGCAAAAATCGGTTTCGTGATGCGAAGGCGGACACGGCCGATTTCGTTCAGTTTCAACGAAGTCGCAGCTTCGTCTCGGTGAAGAGTGTTGATGTTGAGTCGGTACCGCATGTCTTTGACGATTGTGCGCGCCCAGTTGGTTGTGTGCTTGATAGCAAGCTTTGAACCCTCGGTCAGCTGGCTGCCGTCGGCCATCCAACAAATCATCGCTTCGACGTCTTGAGTAACTTCTGGCTGGTTGTTGACACGACAGATCATGTCACCACGGCTGATATCGATTTCGTCTTCGAGGAGAACGACAACGGCTGTTCCCGGATTCGCTTCGTCAACCGGTTTCCCAGCAACTTCTATGGATTTGATCCGAGTGCTAAGCCCAGAGGGAAGCGCCGCAACTTCGTCACCGACCTTCATGATGCCACCGGCTACCGTACCGGCATAGCCGCGATAGTCGTGATGCGCATCAGTTTGTGGTCGAATCACGTATTGGACAGGAAGTCGAACATCAACCATATTGCGGTCAGAGGCAATGTGGAGCTCCTCCAAATGGTGGAGGAGGGTTGCACCCTGATACCAGTTCATATTCGCAGAGCGGTCAACAACGTTGTCACCCAACAAGGCTGACATAGGGATGAACGTTAGATCCGGAACATCTAGTTTCGTGGCAAATTCGGTGAACTCTTGGCGGATGTTCTCGAACACTTCCTCATCAAAATCAACGAGATCCATCTTGTTGATCGCCACCACAATGTGGGGGATACGAAGCAAGCTGGCGATAAACGCGTGGCGTCGGGATTGTTCAACAATCCCATTTCGGGCGTCGATTAGAACAATCGCTAGGTCAGCGGTAGACGCACCGGTCACCATATTTCTGGTGTATTGGGTGTGGCCGGGGGTGTCGCCGATAATGAACTTGCGTTTAGGAGTTGCGAAGTAACGGTGGGCGACATCGATCGTGATGCCCTGTTCCCGTTCGGCACGAAGGCCGTCGGTTAACAACGCAAGGTTGACGGATTCCTCACCCTTGTTCTTGCTGGTCGTTTCGATAGCTTCCATCTGATCTTCGAAGATGGACTTCGAGTCATAGAGAAGTCTTCCGATCAGTGTGCTCTTGCCGTCGTCTACCGAACCGGCGGTAGCTAGTCGTAGGAGATCCATTAGAAGTAACCCTCTTTCTTGCGGTCTTCCATTGCCGCTTCAGCCGTTCGGTCATCTGCACGAGTCGCTCCACGTTCGGTAATTCGTGTAGCACCAACTTCTTCAATTACTTGGTCAATTGTGGTAGCTGGCGAGTCCACGGCTCCGGTGCAGGTAGCGTCACCGATTGTGCGGAAACGAACCATGCGTTCCTCGGTTTCTTCACCTTCTGCCATATTGATAAATGGGGTCTTCGCTAGCCACATGCCGTCACGTTGGAACACTTCACGCTTATGAGCGTAATAAACATCCGGGATCTCTAGATCCTGATCTTTAATGTAGTTCCAAACGTCGAGCTCGGTCCAGTTGGAAATCGGGAAGATACGCATGTGTTCGCCTGGTTTGTGGCGACCGTTATACAAGTTCCACAGTTCGGGCCGTTGACCTTTGGGGTCCCATTGCCCGAATTCGTCACGGAAACTGTAGACCCGTTCTTTGGCTCGGGCTTTCTCTTCGTCTCGGCGGGCTCCGCCGAACAAGGCATCGAACTTGTGTTCCTCGATGGCGTCTAGCAGCGCCGTCGTCTGAAGCCGGTTGCGGGACGCGTTGATTCCGGTGTCTTCAACGACCTTTCCTTCGTCGATCGCCTTCTGGACCGAAGCAACAATAAGCTTCACCCCAGTCCGTTCGACTACTCGATCACGGAAGTCGATGACTTCGGGGAAATTATGCCCGGTGTCGACGTGCATGATTGGGAATGGAATCGGTGCAGGTGCGAAAGCCCGCAACGCTAGTTCAAGACAAAGGATCGAGTCCTTGCCTCCTGAGAACAGCAGTGCTGGCCGTTCGAACTCGGCAGCGACTTCACGAATGATATGTATAGCTTCAGATTCGAGCGCACCAACGTGCGAAAGCTTGGTTTTCATTTCACTCCTCGGCAGTGGTAAACATACCTTACGGGCCATTTCGTGCGAAGCTTGAGCTTGGGAACGGATTTCACGGGGATAAAGTCCCCAAATAGGCAAAAATTGTGACCACGGGTACACCTTTGATATCGATAGGGATGTAATTTTCCCTCCGTTAACTTCCGAGCAAGACTGTAGGGTTGCATCGTGGTCGAGGTCAAAACGAGCGGGATGTGACGTTGGTCGGTGGCTTGGGGAAGCCTCATCTTTGGAAACTTTTCGCCGATCTCACTAAGGTCTGAGTACTGAAGGTCAGGCATGAGCAGACCGATAGATTCTAGAATCCGCACGTAGGCGGCACGCAAAACTGGTAGGGGTTTCAACTCTAATGGCACAAACAGGGTCGATAGTTAGTATCACAAGTTACGTCGACGCGATACGGCGACGGTGGGCGATCGTAGCGGCGCTGGTTATCTTTGGGGCGCTCCTAGGGTTCGTTCTTCTCAGCTCACAGCAACGAGTATTTGTTGCCGAGTCACGGGTCCAGGTCCGGCCAATCGTGTCGCAAAGCAGCGACCCAAACCTTGACGTTGCCCGTCAGATTGACATCGAATCCGAAGTTCGGGTGGCGTCATCTCAGCGAGTCGCCGAATGGGCTCTGGCATTGGTTGACCAAGGGGAAGATCTCAACAGCGAGACGTTCAACGAAGCCGAAGTGCGGGCAGCCGCGGCCGAAGTTGTTGCCTCCGGTCAGCTAGATCGTGAAGGCGCCCAAAGCCAGCTAGCTCAGCTAGAGGTCGAAGTTGCAGGCGATTCCAATATTCTTAGCTTCACCGCTAGCGCTAACGACCCAGAACGGGCGCGAGCTGTCGCCCAGTCCACTGCGGTCGCTTACCTCGAATTTCGGGCATCGAAAGTCTCCTCCGACCGTGTCGCCGTCAGGGAACGCTTGGCGCTTAGAGAAGCCAAACTGATTGAAGAGCTAACCGATCTAGCAGACGAACGAAGCGAAGCCCAAGCCGCAGCGGCCGCAGCGAACCCGGACTTCTTGGTCGAAATTCCGCAGAACGCAGCCGAGATTGCTAAAACCCGAGAACTTACCGAGATCGGAAGCAACTACGCAGCTTTGGAAGTCTCCACCGTAGACCCCGGTGTTGTTCTAACCGACGCTGAGGTACCGCTCAGCCGGCAAGGCCTGCCAGCTAGTTCCGGGTTGTTCCTAGGTAGTCTGCTAGGGCTGGTTGTCGGCTTGAGCATCGCATATATCCTCGACCGAGGCGATGACCGTATCCGTAGCGCGAATACAGAGATCTCAGCCCTCGGCGCCCAGGTGCTTGGATCAGCTCCGGTCGATCGTAAGAAATTTGGGTTGCCGGCTCCGGTGGAAACGCTGGCGTCAGGCAGTAGCCCTTCTAGCGACGCATATAGACGACTTCATGGCTCGACGACGTTTGCTCTCGACAACGGCGACAAGTCTCTCGTCTTGGTAGCCGGTATCACGAGCTCCTATGCGGGTAGCCTCGTATTGGCCAACATGGCGGTGACGGCGGCACGAGCCGGTCGACGAACCTTGCTGGTCGGCGCCGACCTACGTCAACGCCTCATGGCGCAGTACCTTGGCATGCGTCCTACCACCGGTTTAAGCGACGTCATCATGAGTGGCAGCTCGTTGGCCGAAGTTATAGAAGCTGTTCCAAGAGTTGAGAACCTCAATTTCCTTGGGGCAGGAACCCAGACCGGACGTCCAGACAAAGTTATTCAAAGCGAAGCCTTCGGACGTTTGATGTCGGCACTCGAAACCGACTACGACCTGGTATTTGTCGAAGCTCCTCCGGTGTTGACCGCAGCCGACGCAGTCGACATTGCACGGGTATGCGACGGCGCTCTACTCGTTGTTGATAGTGACTCCGAATCTCGCCAAACAATCGCCGACGCCATCGCCCAGCTAAGAAAAGTTGGTTCGGCAGTAGACGGCGTTGTCGTCGCCGAACGATAGCAGACAACCAAATGACACTCGCAGACCAACCAGCCTTCCCCGAACTTCAGTCCTCTGCGTCTGGACAGGGGCAGCCGAGTGTTATGCGTATCGAAGCGTCATCACCGCTTCCCTCATGGCCGTTAGCGTTAATGATCACGGCATATCCGCTTTGGTTCCTGCTAGGAGTCAGTGGCTTTATGTGGGTCGCCACCGCCGCGATCATGTTGATCTTTCTCGTCCAACGCCGAGACGTTGTTGCGCCAAAAGGCATGTTCCTCTACGGCATCTTCCTCGTCGGGGTATTAGGGTCGGCCTTCAGTATCGATACTGTTCCCCGCCTCGCCGGGTACTCGCTGCGTGTCGGCTATTACGTATCGGCGGGAATCATGTTGCTTTACTGCCTCAACGGTGGTCGTGGGGTTGACGTATGGCGGATAGCTCGAGCGTTCACCTATTGGTGGCTGGCGACAATAGCGGGAGGCTACTTAGCGTTCTTCCTTGGCGAGTTCACGTACCTGTCCCCAATGGGCTACCTACTTCCGGCGTCACTTAAAGCCAACGAGCTAGTCAAAACCATGGTAACCCCCGGATTCGCCGATATTCAGAGCATCGTCGGGTTTCCGGTACCTCGCCCCAAAGCGCCATTTTCATACACCAACAGCTGGGGTGCCATGCTCGGCCTGTTAACCCCATTCGGGTTGATGGCAGCCAGCGATGCCCGAGTTGGGATCTCCCAAAAACTCGCGCGGGTCGGCCTGTTGCTATCGGTGGTTCCCGGAGTCGTTTCGCTAAACCGAGGCCTCTGGCTAAGCCTTGGGTTGGGTTTGTTATACGCCGGCTTCCGATTTGGGTTAAGCGGCAAAACCAAACTGTTAGGTCAGATGTTCATCGGTGGATTGGTGCTGTCAGTTATTCTGATCTTCAGCCCTCTCAACGATCTAGTCTCAGCCCGAGTGAACAACGAAAGCCCGTCCGATGCCACCAGATCAAGCCTAATCTTGGGGGCAATCGAAGGTGCTTCGGAACGACCTGTCTTCGGTTGGGGTGCGCCTAGACCGAACCCGAACCCTAAACATCCGCCGATCGGCACCCACGGACAGTTGTGGTCGTTGTCATTTTCTCACGGCCTGGTTGGACTCATCGGATACATGGGGGCGATGTTCTCGTTCCTGTTTTGGGCTCGGAAACAAGTCACCCGGGTAGGGGTGTGGGCTCACACCGTGATACTGATCGGCATTATTCAGACCCCGTTTTACCTGCAAGTGCCGCACCAGCTTTTCACTATCTTTGCTGCCGTCGCAATAGCGATTCGGCTACAGCAAGACCCAACAGGCACCAACGAAGAACTAGTAGTTAGCTAGCGAATACTCGTTTTAACGACTTGATCTTGTCGAGTGGAACCGAAAGCTCTTGAGCGAAGAACCAGATGTAGAGGGCCATCCCCAGGCCTGCCATTCCAGCGGTCAGAAAGAGACCCGCCCGAGTGTCAGGAACCAAAAGACCGAGGGGAACGACTGCAGCGACAGCACCTAAGGCGGCTATCAAAGCTGGACGTCCAGGAAACGGTCGAAGCCCAGCGAAACGATGGGTCAACACCAACGGGAGAACGTTTGCTGTTATGACCGCAACGACCCAGGCGATCGCCGCCCCTGCCAGCCCGAACCGGGGCACAAGTACTACCAGGAGTCCAATATCGAGCGCTACCGCAACCGCCGTTCCAGCCAATGACCACCCGCTTCTTCCCAACATCAGAAGTGTCCCATCAGCGGGTCCAGCAGCAGGAGAGAACATGATACCCAACGCCAAAATCGTTAGTGCGGTGGCACCGAGAGCGGCGTCGTTATCTGAGGCCACCAAGCCGATGAGCGGCTTAGGTTGCAGAGCGAGAATCAGAAGATACGGCCAAAGGATCATGACCATCCAACCGGTCGTCTGGTCGATTAGTTGTTGAGCCCGCCGATTATTCTGTTTCGAGAATGCCCTCCGGATTTTAGGGGTCACGGCTTGAGTCAGCGAAGCGACCAAGAAGTTGGCGGCGGTGATGAACCGGCTCAACGAGCCGTAGATACCCGAAGCGACTTCGGCCTCTAACCCGGCCTGAGGAGCCAAGGCAGAAACGATGATGACGTCGATACGTTCCAGGATTATCTGCAGTGCAGTCGAAACAGAGCGAGGTCGGACGAATCGCCAAAACTCTCCAGCTGAAACCAACGAAGGTCCTTGGTTGTGGAACCCCCCGAGTCGATGAAGAGCGACGAGTCCAGCAAGAGCCGCAATGACCACCGGTAACCCCCATGCGACCGCAAACGCCGCCGGGCTAGGATTGTCCGAGCCGAACGCAACAGAACCGATCAACACCACTTGGGCTACCGGACGAAAGACTCGACCGATCAAAGCGGTTGGGGTCATAGAACCGAGCCCACGAGTCGCTCCGAAGATCGAAACGGTCAAGCCCCAAACTGGGATGGTGACCGCCAAGATTCGTAGCATCTGGGCTACATCTTCGGCCCCTCTATCTGCAATCAGCTCACCGATGGTCGAGGACAACGCCGCGACCGAAACGGCGAACACCGAACCCACGATCAACACGGGTCCAAAGGCCAACATGAGAAGCGAACGAGGGTTGTCCGAATCGCCTTCGGAGGTCTTGGGCATGAAATAGACCAAACCCGTCATAGTTCCCAAACAAGAACTGTTGCCGAGAATTGTGATGACCGAAATCGATACGAAAAAAATACCGGCGAACGCTGTGCTCACATGATTAACGGCTATCGCCACACCAAAGTTGGCTATGGTCGCTCCAGCCGCTCCAGCTAAGGCGAGAGCCGAAGCGCTTCCGTTGGATTGCCGAGGTTTCGAATGAGTCTTACCCTTGTCGCCCGGCATCGTTGTACTACTGTTCGAAACCGAGTCGGCGGGATAGGAACGTTAGAAGGGGAGCGTCGGTCGTGCCGACTGTTGTTGACTCCCAGCGCTGACCCTCTAACTCGGTTTCACGATGAAGAAGCTCACACAGATACAAGTCGAGAATAGCGTCGGTCGCCGATGTCAAACCTTCAAGCCTGTAGGCCCCATCCCTCGCCGTAGTGGCCAAAGCAGAAGTTACCGAAACACCGTCGGAACGTCGTTCGGTCTCGAAGATGTCGTGCAATAAATCAAACCCGACAGGCCGTCCCAACCCAGCGAACTCCCAGTCCCAAATCACCATCTTCTTCTTGGTCGTGCTGGTATTCCACGGGGTAAGGTCTCCATGCCACAAGCCGACCTCGAGCTCGGTCTCGCCGTGAACTTCCACAACCTTCTCAACGAAGGGTCGCAACGTTTCGTTCTGCAGCCAGCCTGCCAAATATGGCAAGGTCTTAACCGGCACGGTTCCGCCCGACACACTACGAGCTAGAGAGGTAACAAAATCGAGAGATAGAGGACCCTGGCGTTTGGGCAACGGGCCGTTGCTCAACGCGGAGCTAACCACGATGACTCGGCCATCTGGATCAGGTCGAGTCTCGTGAAGTAGAACACGAGGTGCCTCAATCCGTTCCGGTAGATGAGACTCGACCTTGAGTAAAATATCCCGTTCGTTCGCGACCAGTTGAGTGGTTAGGGAAGACCACCCAATCTTGGCAAAACCAACCACGACGCCATCGGGGCGTATGAGTTGCAGAACCGGTTTGCGATTCCGCCGCTTAGGTCCGAGAATCACCGAAGCGAGTAGCTCGGGTTCCCCCAGCTTGATAGCTAGCTCGTCGACGAGGTCGAACGGTCCGACGGTTGCCGTCTCTCCGCCCATCATCGGCAAAAGACGAGCGTCCCCAAGTATGGGCGATGCGGCGCTAACAACGGTATTCAAGCGTGAACGAGAATCGTGAAATCGTCGGAGGGTGGCGGCAGTAACCGAACGGTTTCCGATCGGGATCAGCAGCTGAGGTTCGTTCAGATTCGGTCGAAAAAGGTACTTCAGTGAACGGCCGTTGTCGTCGTCCGACTTAGAACCAACCGATCCTCCGACGAGACGGTTAAGCCAGTCAATTGTTGATTCCGGCGCGGCTTCGGGTTGCGGCTTGGGTTGGGTCATATGGGTCGTTCGACTTGTTACGTCCTGTTTCTCAGTCACAGTATCCTATCGGGTAAGGGCGGTGTATTAATTTCGGCGTAACTAGCAATTTTCCTTAGGTTCAAGTAACGTCGCGTCGAGAAAATAAATATGAGTGCAGCAGCTGAAGTAACGGTGACAAGTTCGACTAGTAAGAACCGTCAACCAGACTTACAGAACAATAGTCAAGATTTGACTGAAACGAGTGGCAAGAAAAAAGTGCTGTTCGTTTGTTCTGCTGGGGGACATCTTTCCCAACTGCTCCAGTTACGTCCGTGGTGGGAACACCATGATCGTAAGTGGGTCACATATGACGCGTCTGACGCTCAGGCAAAACTGGTTGATGAAGAAATCATTGGCGGTCATTTCCCGACGACCCGGAACGTGAAGAACACGATTCGGAACATTCCGTTGGCCCGTAGAGAACTAAAAAAGTGGCGGCCCGATGTGGTCATCTCGAATGGTGCGGGTGTGGCTGTGCCGTTCTTCATGGTGGCAAAAATGATGGGAATTCCGACGGTATATATCGAAGTCTATGATCGGGTAGATAGCCAGACGTTGACCGGCAAACTTTGTCAACCCTTTACATCACTATTTCTAGCTCAATGGCCCGAACAGCAGCAGCTGTACCCCGATAGCAAACTGATTGGCCCCTTGTACTAGATTCTCGGCGAATGTCGCAGGCGGAAGAATGCAGATGGAAAAAGTAGTTGCGGTATCGGTCGGGACCGATCATCACCCATTCGATCGATTGGTCACTTGGGCCGGTGAATGGGCCGAAAAGAACCCCGACATCCGAGTTGTCATCCAACGAGGATCAGCCGACCCGGTCTCCGGAGTCGAATGCCCAGAAGTTATGCCCCACGACGACCTACGCAGTCTGTTTGCTGAGGCTGTAGTTGTCGTCTGCCACGGCGGCCCATCGACAGTGATGGATGCTCGCCACGCAGGAAGCCAACCAATCGTGGTACCCCGAAACCCCAAGTACGGCGAACACGTCGATGGGCATCAGTTGGCGTTTGGTGAACATCTCAAACGGCACAGTTTAGCGACGGTATTACACGACAAAGATGAACTGTTCCAAGCGATGGACGCCGGTGTCGCCGATGAAAACCTTTACCGTCTCGAACGTGAAGGACACGCATTAGAAGGCGTTGTCGCTTTCGGCAAAATGCTCGACGAACTTCTCGGAACAACAACAAAGATTTCCGACGTGCGATCTGAGGACGAAGAACCCTCGGATCAAGGCCCCGAAGACCTCACTTCGGTGCCGACTCAACCAATAGGCGAAGGTTAAGAGATGGCAGATATTTCGTTGGACACACCAAACGACTTGCAAGACTCACCTCTAACCGACAAGTCGGTGTCGGTTGTAATCGCGACGCGGGACCGTCCCGAGCTTTTGCGTCGCGCCATCAAAGGTGTTCTCGATCAAGAACACAGCGACCATGTCGAAATTGTCCTGGTCTTTGACCGGTGTGAGCCAGACACTGAATTGGCAAGAGACGACGATGAATGTCGAATCGTTGTGACGACGAACAGTCATTCTCCCGGACTCGCAGGGGCACGAAACAGTGGCGTCAAACTGGCATCAAACAACTGGATTGCCTTGTGTGACGACGACGATGAATGGTTGCCCGGCAAGTTAGCCGCCCAGTTCGAAGCTCTAGTCGCTATGCCCGAGGCCAGGGCGGCATGTACCGGAGTTTTCATTCACTACGAAGGCGACGACACTCCCCGCATTCCTGACCCGAAGAAGATGACGTTCGAGGACTTCCTCAACGACCGAATGACCGAAGTCCACCCGTCGAGCTGGCTTGTTCATCGTCAAACCTTTATCGACGATGTTGGCCTGGTGGATGAATCTATTCCCGGCGGCTACGCCGAGGACTACGACTTCATTCTTCGCACCGTCCGCTTCTGCCCTCTGGCGGTTGCCGAACAGCCGCTGGTGCGAATTTGGTGGCACGGAGCGTCCTTCTTTTTCGAACGATGGAAAACGATCGACGAAGCGCTCACCTATATTCTGGCCAAATATCCAGAGTTTCAAGACCAGCCTAAAGGCCTGGCCCGGATCAAGGGCCAACAGGCGGTCGCTAAAGCCGCGATGAAAGACCGGAAAGGCGCTCTTTCGACTGCGTGGGAAACACTCAAACTCTCAAAGACCGAGAAACGGGTTCCCGTCGCCCTAATTATCGCTGCCGGGTTTCCGGCAAACCTGGCATTGAAGCTAGCGCACAAACTGGGCCGCGGTATCTAGCTCGTAGGTCTTCGTTCTAAACAACAAAGAACGGTCGACCTACGCCGACCGTTCTTCAGAGATTGATAATGTTGTTGGAGCCGTGCTTAGTCGAGGAAACCGTTTGCTAGCCAGGCGGCCGCTTCTTCGCCAAGTTCTTTAAGCGCCGTTTGTTCGTAGAGGGCTATTTGCTCGGGTGTTAGCACTTCGCGCCAACGGCCGTTTGTGCCCTTGTTGATAAAGACCCTTGCGCCCTCTTCCCAGAACATGCCACCTTTGGGTGCCGCTTGAGACGCGTTCGCTTTCATGTATTCGAACGATGTGTGCAGCAAGATGTCCTCCCATTTGCTTTCATCGATCGTGATATCGAGGAACTTCGCCATACGACGAATTTCACCTGGTCGGTCTTTTTTGAGGTCCGAGAAATGGAAAAATTCAACGTTTGGAAGATCCCGTACTTCCCACCAGGTGCGGATGTTGTCCCAGTAGCTCCACATTGGGTAGCCGTCTTTTTCTAGCCACTCGTCGAAATACTTCGAAACATCGGGATTAGGTCGGTCGATTGGAGGCCCGACACGGCCCGGCGAGTTGTTGATCTTGTCGTACCAGAGGTCGTTAGCGCCGGAATGATGGTTGTAGAGGCTCCAGGCCACGTCACGGCCGTCTCGCCCGACATAGACATATTTTACATCAGGAGAAAAAGTCAGTGCATCGACTGGGAGGTGGGTCTTTAAGATCCTCGGCGACGCCATTTCTTCGATCATCGGAAGTTTGACATCCAACGGCGGGATACGCATATCAACCCAGGGTGACAATTCCCCGATTTGGTGACCGGCTTCGCCGTTGTGGACGAGCTGGCTAATTATTTGGGATGTCCAGGTCGTACCGGACTTGATCCAAGTTGAAATGATGATGTCGTCTTCGCGGAACTTGATATCGTTCCAAATCTCTGAGTTGATGTGATGATTGTGTAACTCACGTTCTTTAACCGGCCAACTAATCGACATTGTTCTCCCTGTTTGGACAAGTAGACCCAGAGTATATTCACTTGTTAAGTGGTGTCCACTTTGTGGGCCGGAGAATCCGGGCCACTCAACAATCGTCGGCCTAGTGGTTTCCCAACTAGGGTAGATCTATGGAATCCTCCAGTCCTCCAAAGTCTCCGATCTTACAAATCGTTCCACTGGGTTCTCAATGGCCGACGCTCGATCCGTTCCTTTTTTGTGCGCACCACCTCGATCACTATCCGAAAGCAAACGGTTCTTTGGGGCCAGACAGTTCTCTAGACGGGCGAACAATCGGGCAGGACTTCGCCAACATAGATGGCTGGAATATGTATCATGGCGCCTCGGTTCCCGGCTTCCCACAGCACCCGCATCGAGGGTTCGAAACGGTGACCTATTTACGACGTGGCTACTGCGACCATTCGGACTCGCTTGGCGCCAAAGCCCGGTTTGGTGAGGGCGATATGCAATGGTTGACAGCCGGCTCGGGCATCGTTCACGCTGAGATGTTCCCGCTGTTTGATGAGCACAACCCAAATCCCCTGCACCTGTTCCAAATCTGGTTGAATTTGCCAGCAGCTAACAAGATGGTAGACCCGTACTTTTCAATGTACTGGAGTCGTGATATTCCGGAGGTAGTCGAAGTCGACGATGGCGGCCATGCCACATCAGTCACAATAATTGCAGGCTCGACGGCCAAACAAACAGCGCCGCCTCCTCCCCCTGACTCTTGGGCCTCGGTCGAAGAACACGACGTGCAGATCTGGCATATCAAGATCGAACCCGAAGGGGTTTGGACATTACCTGAAGGCCCAGACACATCTAATCGAGTCCTCTACTTTTTCGAAGGCGACGAGTTGACCATTGCGGAGGAACCGCTATCGCCAAATTCGGGAGCCGTACTCGAGCCGTCGATGCCGGTCGTGTTAACGGCTGGAAGCACCGGCATTGAATGTTTGTTGTTGCAGGGTAGACCGATTGGTGAACCAGTGGCCCAGTACGGGCCCTTTGTAATGAACACCGAGTCCGAAGTTCAACAAGCAATGGCTGACTATCGACGAACCCAGTTCGGTGGTTGGCCTTGGCCGGAATTCGGTCCGACTCATGGCAACGAACCTGTACGGTTCGTTGAGCGGGCGGACTGACCGGCAACAACGTACATAACGCGGCCTAAGAGTACCTATCGTGGCAAACGGATCAGTGCGGTTTATGGTGTACGCCGGGTTAGGTGTGGTGGTCGGTGGACTGGTTGCATTGTTTGACTGGATCACCGTCGAGTGGGCACGGATCTGAAGTGTCGGCATTGGGTCCGAAACTTCTTGGCAGCATGGCAACTATCGGGTCTGGCGGGGCGTTGGGAATGGAAGGGCCGTCGGTTCTGGTTGGTTCGACCGCTGGGCAATGGATTGGAGATCGTCTACCTCGCGTGATGGGGCAACGGTCGAGACTTGTCTTAGTCGTGGCGGGAGCGGCTGCCGGTGTCGCCGCCGTTTTCCAAGCGCCCGCCACCGGAGTTCTATTTGCAGCTCGACCATCGAGGTGAGGTGACAGGTGTAGCCGTCGGCGCTCCTACCTATGAAGGACTGCTTATCTTGCACAACTTGGCTGGAGCAATGTTGGCTGAAGGTGCCGACATCCCGGTTTCGGCGGCGATGCGGGATGTGCCTGCGGTTCAGCAACGACGCTCCAGCTGAAGAAGCAGCAAAATTGATGAACGACTACGACACGGCGGTAATCGCCGTGGTCGACGCTACGAATCGACCGGTTGGTGTGATAACTCCGATGTCGCTTGCCGGTCTGCATCAACTGATGTAGCAAAGATCAGGATTGCTGCCCCTAATACGCCATACAGAAGAGCCGAAAAAAAGAGCCCAGTCCGGAGGGAATATGCGTCGACGGCGACGCCGACGATCGGTCCTAGGGCAGCGTAAAGAAGCTGCTTGACTAGATTATTGATCGACAAGACGGTGGCACGGACATCTGAGGTGACTAACTCGTTGACGGCTTGACGTAGCATCGGGGTTTGGACACCTCGCACAAAATAGAACCCCAATATCAGAGGCAACACAGCCAACGTTGGGTAGATGGCTAGTCCGATATAGGTCACAACACCAATAATGGGAAGAGAGGTGAGGGCTGCGCGTCTACCTAGGGCCGATTCATAACGCACCGCGACGCGAGAGAACAGACCTAATGCGAGCGATTGGGCTGCCCACAACACACCAAACCATCCGATTGGAATATCTACCAGTTGATAGTAGGGCTGGGTCAGCCACACCGCAGTGTGGGTTAGCGCCGAGACGATCGCCCCGTATAGTACGAACCAGCGAAGTTGTTTGTTGCCGACCAGAGTAGTTCTGGCCGCGTCGATGATACTTGGCCGAACGGTCGACACGGTTGATGAGTTCGTGCGACGGTCGGGTTCGACAACTAGAAGTGCTATGGGGATGGTCAGCAGGCTCAGCGCCGCATGCGCGATAATGGGCGTCCGAATACTGATGATGGCAAGCAAACCTCCAAGTACGCTGGCGGAGGCCTCACTGAGTGCCATATAGCTGTTGGATTTTGCTTCGAATTGTTTGTACTCTTCTTGCCGGTCAAGGGCCTGGTAGCTGTCGAAAGCTAATGCTTCGTCGGCGCCGGAAATGAAACTGTAGCCGATGCCGAGCAGCAGTTCGCCGAAGATAAAGACAGCGATTTGATCACCCAGGGCGTATATCCAGTATCCGACGGCGATGAATAACACGCCGACTAGCAGAGCAGTTTTGCGTCCTTTGAGATCAGCGAAGTATCCGCTAGGTACTTCGAGCACGACGATGGTGACAGCGAAAATCGACTGCATCAGATAGAACTGGGTTTGAGAAACGTCGTATAGCTGGAAAAAGGGAAGGACTACCGCCGCGAAAATCGTGAAGGTCCGAAGAAAACGGAAAACGTAGAGGAGCTTGATGTTGCGTTCCATGGTGGGTCCGTGCCGAGTCGATGGGGGGATTCCAACGAACGTACCACTCTAATGTCGAACGAACTTCGTATTTATGGTGTGGGCGAGTGGTTCTCGATCAGAAGGTGATAATTGGCCATGAGCGCTCTTCGGCCAGAGTCTTAAGTTTGCGGTCGGGGGTCACCGCGATTGGATAGTCCGCTAATTCAAGTACTGGGAGATCAGAGTAGGAATCTGCGTACGCGTAGATATCGGCTGAATCAGGCAGGGATCCAATTTCGGAATACAGCCTTGTTAGTTTCGCTTCGCCGTAGCAGAACGGCTCCTCAATTTTGCCTGTCAGTACGTTGTCTTCGATTTTGAGGACGGTGCCGACTGCGTCGTGAGCATCGATCTTACTGGCGATCCGGTGGACCAGACGTTGTGGACTGGCGGACAGAACAATACAACGATGCCCGGCTAGCCGATGGTTTGTAAAAAGTTGACGCATCGCAGGTCGTATCGATTCGGCGATTCGTTGAGCGACCGCTTCTTCTGCTTCGTCCATAGTCGATATGTCAAGGCCTTCAACTAGTTCAAGAGCCCAGTTGACGACGTTGGTGACCCGGTCATCTGATGATCGACCAGACCGGTACCACAGCTCTTGGGCGGCCGCTTTAGCTGCGACGTCTTTGCCTACGAGCCGGTTCTGAACAGCGTACTTAGCGATTGCGGCTAGTGAGGAACCACTGTGGAGGGTCCGGTCGAGATCAAAAAGTGCTACCGCAGCAGGATTTGATGGTCCATCAGATACGAACATAGGTACAGACTAGACACGCCTGGTCGTAACAACATCGGATGGTGTTCAATCCCACAGGGTTTGGAGAAGCGATGTTACTTCCGAACTGACCCCAATAGTGGACAAGTTCGGGACCGGGGGATCAGGTACCGACACGTCAGTGGTCTGGTCATCGAACAGTTCTTTAACGGGAGTCAAAAATCTGCTGAGTTGAGCGTAGTGGTGACGGTCATCTTTGGCGTATCGATGCACGTGGTACCGCAGCGGGAAACTCACGGTGAGCTCTTCTTTGGCTCGGGTAAGTGCCACGTAGAGAAGTCGTAATTCTTCGTCCAACCCCTGGTCGTCTCCGAGCGCCATCTCCGATGGGATATTTCCGTCGGCTGCGTGGAGCAGGTACACCGACTTCCATTCGAGGCCTTTTGACGAGTGGATAGTGCTAAGCGTCAACCAGTCATCATCGAGATGAGGGGGACCAGCAAAATCTCCTGTTCGCTCTGGCGGGTCTAACGTTAGTTCGGTCAAGAAGCGGCTTCGGGAACCGTACCCTTCCGCCGACCGGGTTAGCTGATCAAGATCTGCTAACCGGGCAGACGCATTCTGGTATCGGTGCGGAAATGTGAGTTCACAGAATCGGCGGAGCCGTTCGAGTTGTATCAAAGGAACGTTTTCGGAACCTGCTGCAGAATGACTCGACTTTTCGGAGGTTTTTGAACAATCAGCAAAGGCAGCCCGCAGCTCGGTGACCTGTTCTTGGGCGTCGCCAGGGAATCGGCCCAAACCGTCAACGAATCGGGCCAAGCCGTTCGAATTAGGTTTGGTGACTCGAAGTTCTTCAACTAGTCGTTTCGAGGTGGCCGGGCCGACTCCGTGCATCATTTGGAGTGTGCGGTGCCACGCTAGTTCGTCTTCTGGGTTCTCTAAAATGCGTAGCAGGCCAAGTACATCCTTGATGTGGGCAGACTCGAGGTATTTAAGTCCGCCGTACTTGACATACGGGATGTCGCGTCGGATGAGTTCAAGTTCAAGAGCGTCGCCATGGTATCCGGCACGGTAGAGAACGGCCTGCTCTCGAAGGTCGATGTCGCGTTCTCGTGCATCTAAAATAGCGTCAGCGATGCGAATCGATTGTTGCGTTTCGTCGATGCAGCTTATGAGTGTTGGTTTAAGTCCACCGGTTTTCTCCGTCCACAACTCTTTTTCGAAGTGTTGTTTACTGATAACTCCTTGCTGTTTCGACGTGTCATGCTGTTGCAGGACACGGTTAGCGACGTTCAGGATTGGTGCCGTCGACCGATAGTTCTGTTCGAGCGTGATGACGTTGGCATCAGGGTACGTAGTCGTGAAATTCCACATGTTCTCTACCGTCGCAGCCCGGAAACGGTAGATGGCCTGGGCGTCGTCCCCGACAGCGCAGATTTGAGTATTCGGACCCCTCATATGTTCGATAATCTCAGCTTGAATTGGGTTAGTGTCTTGGTATTCGTCGATCAAAATATGATCGAACATGCAGCGCAGCGCCTCACCAACAGGGCTGGTCAAAAGCGCTCTCCAAAACAACAACAGATCGTCGAAGTCAAGAATATGGCTGGTGCGTTTCTTGGCGGTGTAACAAGAAAAGATAGTCTTCAACCAGTCGGCGTGCTCGGCACACCAGGGAAAATCCTTTTCTAACACCGGACCTAGCTTGGTTTGGGTATTGACCATCCGAGAGTAGATGGAAGCAATGGTGCTCGCCCGAGGAAACCTTCTGCCTTTTTCATTGAACCCTTCCTCGCTACGAGCGACCGAAAAAAGGTCGATAGCGTCTCCACTGTCGATAACGGTGAAACTGGATGGTAAACCGGCGGCCGAACCATAATTTCTCAGAAGCCGGTTCGCTATCGAATGGAACGTGCCGCTCCAAATCTGGTTGGCTGATTGATCCATCGAACCAGAATTAACCCGGCCAACCATCTCGGCTGCTGCGCGTCTGGTAAATGTCAACAACAAGATACGGCCCGGGTTCACGCCTTCGTCAACCAAACTTACTACCCGGCTAACCAGGGTTCGAGTTTTGCCGGTGCCCGCTCCGGCAACGATGAGCAGTGGTGAGCCTCTATGGTCAGTGGCCGCTAACTGTTGTGGGTTAAGGTCGGTCAACGCAGGATGTAAGGTCATGTCTGCGAACAACAATACTCAGCCGTTGTGACACTGAACCGTCCCGGTATGGCGATCAAAACGAACGCAGCACCTGGCAAAAAACCAGATGCTGCGTACAAACTCAGTTAGTTATGTACCGCCCAGTACCGAGCGGGAGTAAGCCCTAAAACCAGCCCTTTTTGTTGACCTGGTAAGTGTGGTAGAACTCTTCATCAGACTTCGTGAGGTAAATGATTCCCTCGATAAGGCCAATTGGGGCGGCCAGTCCACAAGTAAAGATGGTGGCTGCGAGTTGGATAAGCGCTTCGGTCGTGTAACCCAACGCGAACTTGTGGGCACCGAACCCGCCAAGAACGATTCCGAGGATACCGGCAAGCATTTTTTTGTTCTCTACTGGAGGCCCTCCACCGAATTGGCCCTGGGCGCCTTGTGGTGGGAAACCCTGTTGCGGAGCGCCAGGCTGTGGGAAGCCTTGCTGTGGTGCGCCTTGTGGTGGAACTCCCTGTTGGGGAGCGCCAGGTTGTGGGAAACCTTGCTGCGGCGGCTGTCCGGTCGGGAACTGGGCCGCCGTGGGCTGATCAGCCGGGTTGTTGTCGGAAGGTGGGAAACCATCACTCATTACTTGTGCCTCATCTCTCAGGGTTTACAATAAAAACCATACAGCCGAGACTGATTCATGACGCATCGGTCGCCTCTGAATATGTCACCCGCCTCGAATCAAAAGTATATAAGTAATGTATAACTTCGTTGTCCGACGACATATAACTCTGGTTTGGTAAAGCATGTGTCAATTTGGTAAGAGTCCTGACAACAGCTGTGCTTGCCTGAATGCTGGCGAGCTATGTCGTGTTGTAAGGTGGGTCTGTGTTTGACTTTGCTCTTCGTGTGTTCGATCAACTCGAAGAAGTTATAACCGATGTCTCCACCTCGCCATGGTTCCTAGTCTTACTGTTCGTTGTTGCGTTTAGCGACTCGATAGTTCCCCTGGTGCCGTCCGAGTTCACAGTTATCGCTGGTGGTGTCTCAGCCAGCAATGGAACCTTGCTAGACGACCGCCCCGAGATGTCGCTTGTTTTGGTGATTCTTCTCGGATCATTAGGCGCGTACTGCGGGGACTCACTCTCATACGGGCTAGGTCGAGGGTCAGGAAAGGTGATCCGACGAATTTTCTTCCGAGGGGAAAAGGGAAAAGCTCGCATCGAACGCACAAATCAACAGATTCGAAAACGTGGTGGTCTGTTATTGATCACGGCACGTTTCATCCCCGGAGGTCGGACAGCGACAACGTTTGGTTGCGGACTCACGCGGCAGCCGTTCCTGGCATGGTTCTCTAAATGGGATATTTTAGCCACGACGCTTTGGGCCGGATACGCGGCAGGGTTAGGGTTCTTCGTGGCCGACCGGGTTGAGAACCAGAGCACAGCATTGTGGCTAGCGTTTGGTCTGGCGCTTTCTTTGACCCTCATGGTCGAACTAGCCCGATGGTTAATCGACCGTCGTAGGTCGATTCGTGCTGCTAGATGAACTACTGAGCTTGGTCGAGTTCAAGAAATTCGTTAATGTCTGCGAGGACAGATTCGCTGTGTTCGCCTTCGAGTAACGTCTGGCCATGATCCCTGCCGTCATATTCCAACAAGGTTTTAGGTTCAGCTGCCCGTTCGAACCCATCGTAGGTTCGTTGGGCAAACCCGTCACCCGTCGCAACAAACATGATTTTTTCGACCTCCGGTGAGGTGAGTGCGCCGCCGTTTGAGGGGGACAATAAAACCACCTTGGTAACGCCTTCAATATCGCCTGTACTCAAAACCTGCATCACGGCGCCGCCCCCTAAACTCGCCCCGATAAGAACGATCTCAGTCGTTCCTGCGGTACGAAGAGCATCGACCGCGGCAAGAATGTCATCAGGGGTTGCGCTCGAGACCGAAACCGAAGATACACCTTGTCTCTGGAGAGCCTCAGCGAAACTGTCCCAACTTTCCATCGTTGCCCCGGACTGGTGGACGAGAACAGTACCCAACGATCCGCCTCCATCATAAAACAGCGCATCGCTTTGTAGACCGCCTCGAACATCGAGCTCGATTTGTTCTTCGCCGATACTTACCTGTCTTGTGGTTGAGCTTGATTGAACAGTCTGTGCAGCTGTGTCCTCGGACGATGAACTACAGGCCGCCAGCAGCATTGTCATCACGATCGCGATAGCACCACTAGCGATACGGTCACAGATTGAACGATTCGGTCGATAGCGATTCATTTTTGTTCCTTACACTCAGAGCGGTTCAAGACCCGGATCGAACTATCCGACAGCCATGTGGGCTTCCGCTTGTAGAACCATACCCTTCATTCCATCTGGTTTGAACAAGTGTCGCCGATCGAAGCGAGCAACACAGTTACCGCCCAGCGGCAGTCTGTGCGCCGGACCCCAACTTTGGAAGTTGGTATCCAAGTCGAAGAAATCCGACCCCGAGCACGAAGAACAAGCCAGCTCGCCAGAACGTGTCGATGGTGCGAAGGTCCGTGGTGAAGAGCTTCAACAAAACCGCGGTCAGCGTGATCATTCCGAGGAGCTGGAAAACCCGCTCACCATAGACGACTCCGACAAGAATTGCCCCTGCAGCCGCTGTCGCCCACGCCGCAGACAACAACAGTTGACCCTGCGGAAGATGAACGAATACTGAGACCAACCACGCCATGGCCAAGAACCACGTAAGAGTCAAAAGCGACGGCTTGATAACTGGGTTATCAGAGCCGCGAGTCAAATACGAGGCAGCGGCCAGTAACAGAATGACCGATAAATGGGCGACGTAGGTTTGAGTAGATGCCGCGGTGATCCAGCTGTCGAGAATACCAACGGTTGTGGCCAGAGTAGTCACCGAACCTAGCAGCACACCGAATATCGAAGTCGCCCTTCCGGTATGGCGTCCTAAAAGGAATGAAGCAGCGGTCGCAGAACTGCCCAGTAACGTCAGCTCGTTTCCGTTGAGATACGTCGCCCCGATAGTAAGCATTGGCAGTAGTGTGAGCAGCCAGGCAACCAGGTAATACAACTCGAGGGTCAACGTCGGAAGAAGTAGTTTGTTGATTTTTGCTACCACAAAAGCGGCTGCCCCGACAGTGAAGTACACCAGTGTCGTGCCAGCATCGAGAGGCTGCCCGAAGCTACCAAAGATAGTCGAGGTCATAGCGACAGCTGCGATCAGCACAAGCCCGTGGGCATTAGTTTGGAGCAGTCGGTCCCGGAGTTGTCGACCGACTAACGCTATGCCAACTGCCTGGGTCGTCATCGCTGCGAGAAACGCTGAGCCGTCCAAGGCGGCGATAGAGGCGACACTCAGAATCGCTCCCGCTCCGAAAAGGTGAGCGACCATCAAAGACTTCGGCAAGTGGCGACGGCTAAGAGCAGCAGCAAGAATAAATGTAGCCCCGATAACGGCGCCGACAATAACCAGGTCGTCAAAGGTGAGCGAGTCAAAAGAGGCGCCGATACAGAGCCACAACCAAAGTGGAAGACCGATAACCATACGATGGTCGGCGCCAATAGCGAAGCGAACAATAGCCGATGAAGAACCAGGAGCCGCACGGGTTTCGTCGGGTGGGAAGGCGGCGTCATCGAGTTGAGGCGCAAACGGCAACCAGCGATGAAGTGACGGGCCTAACCAAAGAATCGACGCAGTGACAGCGAAACAGGTGACGATACTTACCGCGGTCCCGGCATCGCCGGTAACCAGGTTTGAGATCGACGATTGGATACCAGTAAACAACATCGCAGCGGCCGCCGACCATGTGACGATGATGCGTTGTAAACGCCATCGGGTAGAAAAGTTGCCGCCGTTGTCCGAATGGTCATCTGGAATAGCCGAAGTGATCGGCAATAGTGTAATCAGTAACGACGCGGCGGCCGTTGCCGTCAACCAGATTAACTCTGCAAGCGGCGAAACGTGGATAGCGATTTGCATGACCAGGCTGGCGAGTATTGCGCTTACACCCGCTGTCATCACAGTCATTGGAGTTTTCAAACGGATCGCCATCACTCCAGAGATAGTGGCCGCGGCGGCCACCAACCCAATGCCGGTTTGTGTCGAGACAAGTCCAAGCCATTCGTGAGCGGCGACCGCACATGCGATCGTAATGGCGGTTGCCCCCTGATTTAAGGTGGAACTCCAGTGATGGCGTTTGGGGGCCACAACGGTGGAGACGCCATAGAGCGAGAATCCGATAGCGGTAGCTCCGAATAGTTGTAGTTCGGGACCGATCCATCCCCGCGTGATAGCGGTGCTTACGAGAAAGATAGCTGCGAACGATACGAGCACCAGTCCAGCCCATTTCATAACACGCTCAACCGCGGCCGCGAAATCGAACGTCCTGCCAGGCCCCTGAGGCGGAGGTGTGGTTCGTTGGGGTGGCCGGTAGTGGGTTGGGGGTGTGGTTCGTTGGGGTGGTTGGTAGTGGGTTGGGGGTGCGG
>JAHDCC010000010.1:0-21393 GCA_020630065.1 Acidimicrobiales bacterium | reverse complement strand
GGCTGGATGCGGCCGCTGATAGTGGGCTCGCTGAGAGGGCATGGGTGGTGACGGTGAAACGGGGGCGGCGTTTGGTTTGCCAGCGTAACCGGGACCTAGCTGACGCTCGAGGTGATCAAACCGAGTAATCACCGTCGTTTCGAGCTGGGAGAGTCGTTGAGCTACATCAGTAAGGCTAGTCGAGGCGTCCATAGCTCAATGATCGACGAATTCTCATCGGCTGACGGCTCGGGAATTCCCCCAAATTGCTTTGGGGGTTTCCCAGATTTAATCGAACCGTCTCAGCAGAGATTCCTACTCGATCCCGTGTTCCAGCGCATATCTGACAAGTTCTTGTTTCCTGCTTAACTGCAGTTTGCCCAAGATGTTTCGAACATGATTTTCGACTGTTTTAGGCGAAATGTGAAGTTCCTCGCCTATTTCCTTATAAGTGTGGCCTCTGGCGACATGCTGTAAGACTTCTCGCTCACGATTGCTGAGAGGTTGAGAACCGGTCGCTTGTTTAGACATTCTTCGGAACTCGCCGAGCACTAGCCCGGCAAGTTGAGGTGAGAATACTGGCTCGCCTTGGGCCGCTTTCCAAAGCGAGAGGCGTAACTCTTCGGGTGGGGTTGATTTGACAAGGAACCCCGACGCTCCAGCAGCTATAGCGTCGAGCAGGTCTCGTTCAGTTTCCGAAACCGTCAAGATCACGATATTGGTTAGCTCCCCACACTCCTGAGCAACTTTGATTCCACCGCCGTCCGGCATGTGAAGGTCGCAGACAACCAGATCGGGCTTGGCTTCCTTGATCACATCGATTGCCTCAGACGCGTTGCCGGCCTCACCCACCACATGAAAGTTGCTGCCAAGGTCCGCTCGCACACCTGAGCGCCATATCGGATGGTCGTCGGCTAAAACGACTCGAACAGTCGAGTTCCAAGTATTTTCGTCACTGGTTTTGTTATTGGCCGTGTCGTTCACGAGAGCTTTCTTAGTTGTTGCCGATAAGAGTTGGTTCTACGTCTGGATCCGAATTTCTGTGCCTCTACCAGGTCTTCCAAAAATCCGAGTGGTGCCACCGACCTCGGTGATCCTTCGTTCGATCGAATTGGTTAGCCCCTGGCCTTTACTAACCGTACGTTCATCGAACCCCGAACCGTTGTCTTTAACCGACACTTCGACTTGGTCTTCATCGTCGTTGGCTGGTTCGGCATACACGGTGACGTTCGAGGCTTCGCCATGTTTGGCGGCGTTGGTTATCGCTTCGGAAACCGCTCCACAAATAGCGGCAATTACTGGGGGTTCGGGGTTTTGGAGATCGGGTGCCGTTACCACCTGTACTCGAAGTTGGTATCGTTGCTCCGCTTTGCGGGCGGTTGCTCGCAGTCCAGCCGCCAGGTCGGTCTCGGCGATTGCGGCACCCGAAGGTGCAGGAGCGGTAGCCGTTTGGTTCGAGACGTCAAATAGATACTCTCGCAGTTCAAGTTCTTGGGAACGGGCTAATTCAACCAATTGGTTATCTTTGCTGCGTCGTTGAATGACCGCCAAAGTTTGGAGTACACCGTCATGCAACGTTCGGCCGACTTCTTCCCGAGCCCGGTAGATAGAAATTGACCGGTCGGCCTCCTCCAACTTGTTCAGAACATAACCGGCAACCCAGCCGGTCATTCCAAGTAACACGATTGTTGTCAGTCGACTCACCGAAGAAGCATCACTATTCCGCTCCGCAAATAGGAGCCAGCCAACGTATCGAGAGACCCCTAACCCGATTCCCGTGATCATCGCTGAGGTCTGTCCCGCCGCTAGAGCGGTTGCGACTACTGCGGCGATTACCCACATGGACGGCAATGTTTGAGAGTGCAGTGCGAACCCGTATACCCACTCATCGGCGAAAAGCATAGAAGCCGCTACCAGAATTTCGGCGATGACAACTGGAGGACGAAGAAGATGAAGTGGATCGCGTTGGTAAAGCTCAGTGAGACCGGCCGTGATGGCGAGAGCGGCGACAAGAAGAGCAACCCCGGCAAACGGATGAGCGACCGGTTCGCCAGAAAATTCGCTTTCCGCAATGTTGTGGGCGTAAACTTCCCAAGCAAAAATTGCTGAAATCCAAAACCAGTTAAGCCAGCGAAATAGCAGCATGGCACGTTGCAACCCTTGGCGGGTTGGGGGAGAGATGCGGGGGGCTTGTAGCCGCTGGAATGCTGACATGGGAGGGTTCATTGGACGCTGGTATGACCTTAGCACCCTGACATCGAGGGCCTTCTTATTGGCGGGGTCTTGGTACGTTTCGTGTTGTCAGTAGCTCTAAGAGTTCTCGGTTGGCGCCAGGTTGTGCAGTGGCGAGAAGCATTCGTTCCCACGCGTCGTCTGGGCCTAAGACTTGTACGTCTCCGCTGGACCGTCCTTTTCGCCAGTCGGTTCCTCCAGCGACGAGTTTTTGCATCCAAGTGGTGGTGGTGGAAATCGTGACAGCCGGGTTTTCCGATGGCCCTTTGGTCTGTCGCAGGGTGGTGCCAGCAATCTCCAACGTCGTGACGACATTGTCGACTTCCCATTGATATTTCTCGGTTACGTTGGCGTTTGCCGGGATCCCGTACGAGAGATCGTAGGTAGCGTCGTCGGACGTTGAATTGATCATGAGCTGCTCTTCCACCCCCCATTTACGTAGTTCAACTATGGCGGGCAGCAGGCGTTGACCTCGTTGGGTCAACCCATAGCTGACTCCTTGCCCCTCTTCTTCGGGAAGTCTGACAACAATATTGTGTTCTTCGAGTTTGGTGAGTCTGTCGGCCAACACGTTTGAGCCGATTCCGGGCAAGTTTCGTTTCAGCTGGTTGTAGCGCTGAGGCGCGAACGACAGTTCCTGAATGATTAGGAGAGTCCAACGCTCTCCGACTATTTCGAGTCCCTTAGCTAGGGAGCAGAAGCGTCTGTAGCCGTTCCATTTTCCCATTGACACAGCATACGGGTTGCCAACAAGAAGTACCAGTACTATTCTAATACCAGTACCAAAACAATACTAGATAGGTGTGAAACGATGGATAATCCAATTGATCTCTTGGTAAGTGCAGTCGAAGACTCAGCTCCAAATTATTTGCAGGTGGAAGCCTCTGATCTTTCGCGTCCCACCCCGTGCGAAGGGTGGGACTTGCGGGCTTTGCTGAATCATGTCATGTCCCGATTTGTTATTTCGACTAACGCAGCTCGCATGGTGCCTACGTCTGACTTTGGGTCAGTCGAACTCGACTATATGGCTGGAGATCCAGCGGTAACATTCACTGAACTGTCGACCGAAATGCTCGAAGCTTGGCGATCGTGTTCGGATATGACCACCGATAGGGTGACCCCGCTTGGGCCAGTCCCGCCAGAAGGCGTGCTTTTGTTTGGGGCGCAGGATGTATTTATCCACGCTTGGGATGTCGCCAAAACTAGAGGTGTGCCTCCCGTTCTATCCGAGGCTATGGTCGAGGTCTTCACGGAGACACACAGGCAAAGCGTCGATGCACAAACCCGGGAAATGTTCTTTGCTGAGGAAGTGGAAGTCGCATCTAACGCCACTCCGCTCGATGGTTTGATCGCGTTCTTGGGTCGAGAGCCATCCTGGGGTGTCAAAGGGGAATCTGTGTCGACGGATTGAGATGTCATCGACCGTATTGCGTGTCTGACCTGGTGAACTAAGCGGCTTCTGCAGCTGATCGGGTAGCCCGTCTCCATCTACTAGGCAAATGTGCCTTCTGTCGCATCATGGATTTGCATATGTAAGCTACTACAAGGGGACAACCTCATAGGAAGTAAGGGCGGGAGCGTTAGTGGCGAACTCGATCGAAACGAAGCAACGCGTAATTAAGTCGTTGTTTTCCATGCTATTTGTTGCCGGGGTTATAGGTCTAGCCCTGGTAACTATTCTGACCGGCGACAAACAAACAGTCGGGGTGGGTCTTGCTGGTAGGCCAATCGATGAGCTGTGGGTTTTGACATGTGCAGCATTGGTTTTCATCATGCAGGCAGGCTTCTTGTGTTATGAAGTCGGCCTAGCTCGCCCTATCCACGCCACCGTGGTTGCGATCAAAAACGTCGTCGACTGGACAATCAGTACCGTAGGTTTCTTCACCGTCGGGTTTGCCTTTATGTTCGGCGACTCCTGGTCCGGGATAATAGGCACCGACTCGTTCCTGCTGATTGGGGTTTCTCAGCAGTCGGTAACCGTAGGCGGACTCACCTTCTTTATTTTCCAGCTTGCGTTTGCGGGCACGGCAATCACGTTGGTGTCGGGTTCCCTGGTGGAACGCACATCGATGCTGGCTTATTCGTTGATAGCGATTGCGCTTGCCGTGTTTATATACCCGATCTATGGGCATTGGGTTTGGGGTGGCTTGTTGAACACCAGCAACCGGCCATGGCTCGCCGAACTCGGGTTTCACGACTTCGCAGGCGGAACGGTCGTCCATCTGCTTGGGGCTGTGGTGGCGTTGATGGGTATCTTGCTGGTCGGCCCGCGTATTGGTCGGTTTAACACCGATGGCACCCCGAACGAGATGAAAGGTTCGAACATTCCACTCGCTTTGCTTGGAATAATCATCCTGTGGTTCGGTTGGTGGGGTTTCAACGGCGGCAGCTTCCTGGAGTTCGATGGGAACGTGGGCCGCGCTGTTTTGGTGACAAACATTTCGGCTGTGGCCGGCCTTGTGGGTGCTGGGTTTACCGGATACCTGTACCAGAAGAGTTACGCCTTGAACATGAAACTGGTCGGCGGGGCGATCGGTGGTCTGGTCGCGATTACTCCAGGAGCAGATGTTGTTACGCCCGTCGGTGCGATCGTAACCGGTCTTCTCGCCGGGGTCATCTACAGTCTTGGTAACGATCTGCTTCTGCGGTGGGGTATCGACGATGCGCTAGGTGTGATCCCGGCTCACGGCTTTGGGGCCATACTCGGCACGCTTTCACTGTCGGTATTCGCTGCCGATGGTTCGTTTGACCGACCAGTTCTTCAGCAACTGGGGATCCAAGCATTGGGTGTCACGGTTTGTATCGTGTGGGGGGTTGTAACCTCTTTTGTATTCTACGGTCTCATTCAGATGGTGATTGGTCTTCGTATGTCGCCTCGAGAGGAAATCGTCGGCTTCGAGCTTGAGAGTCAGGTCTGGCCGTATGGATCTCGGCAAACTGTTCAGCCAAGTCAACCTTCCACGGTTCCACCATCGTTGGTGCCGCAAGGCGCGAGTGCTCAGGCCAACGGAACTCATCGGGGACAGCCGTGAACGGCGAAATAGCTCCGATCCTCGTTCGGAAACTCGGGGGTTGGAAGATGATCAACGCGGCGACATGGCTGGGTTACAAGCCTGAGCGTCGGGCAAAGTTGATCGCCGAAGACAGTGTGCAGTTCTTTATGGGTGATATGCCTGTCACTGCTGAGGATGCTCAAGTCATGCTTGGGCTGGCTCAGCCACAGCTCACGTCCGCCGATCGTCAAGAATTGGAGGCTGCGGCCGCAGCGGCTGCCCAGATACCTGAACCGCCGGTGCAAGAAGTCTCGTTAATGCGTCCGGTGAATGTTCTTTATCGAAGATTTTTGCGTGATGGTGTTAGATGGATTATTCATCGAAACACAACTCCAGCTGAGGGGCGAGAGCTCAACTTGATTCATGGGCGGGGTGGGCCTGAAGCTTACGATCTGGGCAGCTGGCACGGAGCTAATATGTTAAGTGCCGACCTGATCACTGATGCTCTAGGTATCGAACAAGATGGTCTGGTTTGTTTGAGCGATCATTCTATTGAACACTTCCGGTCACGGTTTGTGGAGCCATTTCTCGGGTCTGGGGCGTGGGAAGTTTCGGGTCTTCAGATCCGTGAGTCGCTCGAGTTGAATCCGTATCTCAAGATTGTGAAAGTGGGCTGGTAGAGCCGGGAACTTGGTTCGACTGACCGTCGCGTTCGGCTAGTTCAACGACGTGATCGATGAGTGCTTGGTCGGCGACGAGATGGGTGACGTGTCCGCCTCGAAGCGCTCCGAGTAAGGCGTCCGCTTTTCCGACCCCTTGGGCAACACACACTCTGGTTGGGATCTGTCGTAGGTCCTCTGGGGCCATCCCGCTAGCTCTTGCGTTCAGGCGTATGCCTTCAGAGCTTCCGTTTGCGGTGAAGAAATGGGTTGCGATGTCGCCGATGGCGCCATCTTCGGTTAACTGTTGGCGGTCTTCGTCGTTGAGGTATCCACCGAGGTGGACACGGCTGGGTACGTCGGCGGTTATAGAGCCGACCGAGAAGAGGGCCACGTCGCAGTTGGCTTGGATCGTTCGTACTCGGTCGATGGTCCGTTCACGCCACAAGGCTTCGCGGGTCGACGCGTAGTCGAAGAAGGCGGGTACGGGAAAGACGACGGCTGATGCTTGCCATGCGGTGGCAAAGTGGCCGAGAATATCGAACGCGTAGTCGAGTTCGAAGTCCTTGAGATTACCCGCTCCGTTTAGCTGCACAACCCGGCAGCGTTGAAGGGCTCGTGGGGTGATTTCTCGCGCTATCGCTGCGGTGGTATTTCCCCATGCTATGCCGACTGAGTGATCATCTTTGACGATTTCGTTGACGACTAGTGTTGCTCGGCGGGGCACACTGTCGGGGCTAACCCCGTCACCTCTATTGGGGACGCCGACTACTTCGCTGAGGTTGAATTCTTCTGATAGCCATTGGCTGTTTGGGTTGACGAGGTTCGCTGGCTCGACGACCTGAATCCTGACCCATCCTTGATCTCGCGCCATTGTAATCAGGCGAGAAATCGTAGATCGGGAAACGCCCATCTCTTTCGCTAATTCCGGCGTCGAGACATCATCGATGTAATACCGACGAGCCATCTCAATAGCCATCTTTTGACGTTGTGTAGGGTCCCCGTCAGGCGTTTCTGCCTGTTGTAAAGTCATGCCTGGTTGCCTCTTGTGCAGCTTTTTTTGGATTAGACAAATGTTACGGTACCAGGCCTCGACTCGCACGGGCGTGCAAGAGGTGTTGCTACAACGTGCAGATACAGGTATGATGGGCGTCACGGCACCAAACCGGGGGAATGCAAATTGGGTTTAGAACTTCAAGGAATTACCAAGGCGGTTAGCGGAGAGCCCTGGCTGTATGGAATCGATGTGACGTTCGAGAGAGGTTTGAACGTTCTCGCCGGTCCAACATTGGCGGGAAAAACCACCTTGATGAGAATCGCCGCAGGTCTAGAGCGGCCAGACGATGGAAAATTGATCCTGGACGGAGAAGACCTCACAGGTGTCTCGGTCCGTAAACGAGACGTTGCTTTCGTCTATCAGGAATTCATCAACTATCCATCTATTTCTGTCACCAAGAACATCGCCTCACCGTTAGTACGGTCAGGGGACTTTAGTGAACAGCAGATCAAAGATCGAGTCGCCGAGCTGGCTGAACTGCTCAAGCTCGGTCCGTACCTTGATCGACTTCCAGGAGAATTGTCGGGCGGTCAAAAACAGCGCGTAGCTATCGCCCGGGCGCTCGCAAAGAAGTCAAAGCTGCTTATTCTCGATGAGCCTTTGGCCAACCTGGACTACAAGCTACGAGAAGAACTTCGAGAAGAACTTGAAGCGGTCTTCACTCAAGAAGACGCCATAGTCCTTTACTCAACCACCGAGCCCCAAGAGGCGCTCGCATTTTCTTCACACACGGTCATCATGAACGAAGGCCGAATTCTGCAGATGGGTCCGGCGATCACGGCGTACCGTCAGCCAGGAAACGCCACCGTGGCTCGAGTGTTTAGCGACCCGCCAATGAACCTGATACCGGCCAAGCAAGCTGGTTCTCAACTCGTTCTTACCGGAGCTGCTAAAGGGCCGCGGCCTCAGCATTTCCACGAAATAGAAATCAGTGACCTATTAATAGGAATCTTTCCGCATCAAGTGAAGCTGGAACGCCAAAGTATCGACGATTTCGAAGTCGTTGGGCGAGTGGCCTTGGCTGAACTAACCGGTTCCGAAACCTTCCTGCATGTGCAGACCGAGTCTGGGCGTCTGGTCGCCCAACTCTCGGGCGTCCACACCCGACCTCTCGACGAGGAAGTCAGGGTGTACCTGCCAAGCACGGCACTTTTTGCGTTCGACAGTTCCACGGAGAATCTTTTGAGAAGCCCAGAAGTATCGGATTTCGCCCATGGCTGAAATTCGACTAGTTGACCTTAACCATCAATACGACGTCGGCGGGGCCTATGCCCTCAAAGACGTGAATCTAACGTGGGATGATGGCGGAGCATACGCATTGCTCGGGCCGAGTGGATGTGGCAAGACCACCATGCTCAATATCATTTCAGGTTTGGTTCGCCCTAGCGAAGGTGCGGTGATGTTCAACGATGTTGACGTCGCTCGCACCTCGACCGCTGACCGCGATATCGCTCAGGTCTTCCAATTTCCAGTGATCTACGAATCGATGACAGTGCGAGAGAACCTCGAATTTCCATTGAGGAATCGCGGAATCTCGAAACGAGACGCGTCGGCTCGCGCCGTTGAAATCGCCGAACTGCTCCAAATCGATCACATGATGAAACGTAGAGCCCAGCAACTCACCGCTGATGCTAAACAATTAGTGTCTTTGGCCAGAGCACTCGTGCGACGAGAAGTAAGTGCCATTCTGTTCGACGAGCCGCTGACGGTAATTGACCCGCAGAAAAAGTGGGAACTACGTCAAGCTCTCAAGCGAGTACATGCCGAACTAAACCACACCCTGGTCTATGTAACTCACGATCAAACCGAGGCCCTCACGTTCGCCGATGAGGTAGTAGTGATGAACGCCGGTGGTGTAATGCAGAAAGGCACCCCGGTCGATTTGTTTGAACAGCCAGCCAACACCTTCGTTGGAAACTTCATCGGCTCGCCAGGCATGAACTTCTTTTCAGCCAAAGTAGAGAACGGTGTCGCCAGTTTGGCGGGTACAAAACTTCTTGAAGTCCCATCTGGCACTCAGGCCAATGGAGACCCCAGCGACGTTATCGGTGTTCGCCCAGAGTTCGTGCGTTGGCACAGCACGCCAGCCGATCAACGAGTTCCGGTAACGGTGACGAAACTCAACGATGTCGGTACCGCAGTCATGGCAACGTTCACGGTTGATGGAGCGACTGGTATGGCTCGGCTTCCGATCTCGGACCGACCCGAAACCGGACCTGGCTGGGTGAGTTTCTCTCGCCTTCAGCTATTCCGCAACGGTGACTCACTCGACAATTGTAAACCTATTGGTCTAGCTGAAGGGGCGAGTCGAGCATGACACAAGCCGTTAAACCTCGTGACAACCGAGCCTGGTATCTAGTTGCCCCGGTTATGGTATCGATCGTATTCACTGCGGTTATTCCGCTGATGATGGTCATCAACTATTCTGTGCAAGACATCTTCGGACAGAGCCGACTGTTCGTTGGAGCCGATTGGTTCAACAAGACACTCGAAGACCCTGCGTTCCGGGGAAGTTTCCTTCGAAACCTAGCCTTTTCAATCCAGGTCTTGATTATCCAGATCCCCCTCGGGATAGTCCTGGGACTTGGTTTGCCTAAGAAAGGTTGGCGGAGTTCAATGGCGCTCGTCTTAATGGCGATGCCGCTATTGATTCCGTTCAACGTGGTCGGAACGATCTGGCTCGTCTTCGCCCGAGGCGATATCGGGCTTGGTGGTTACTTCCTGAACAACATCGTTGGCTTAGACATTAACTATGCCCAAGATTCGTTCGACGCTTGGACCACCGTCTTAGTCATGGACACGTGGCACTGGACGCCGCTTGTGGCGCTGCTAGTTTACGCTGGCCTGCGAGCTATCCCGGATGCGTACTATCAGGCCGCGACCATCGATGGTGCTAGTAAGTTCGCCATCTTCAGATACGTGCAACTCCCTCGCCTGCGTGGGGTCCTAACAATCGCCGTTCTGCTCCGGTTCATGGACAGTTTCATGATCTTTACTGAGCCATTCGTCCTCACCGGCGGCGGTCCAGGTGACACCACGAACTTCCTTAGTATCTCGCTCGCACAACTGGCACAAGCATTCAACCTTGGTCCGGCTGCAGCGTACTCGCTGGTTTATTTCTTCTTCATTCAGCTCTCTTGCTTCATATTCTTCACGATTCTTAAACGGTTCTAGGACAGACACTATGAGTAAAACATTTTCGTTTCGTCGGTTTGGCATGAGCTTCTACTTCATCTTGTTGATGCTGCCGATCTACTGGATGGTTTCGATGTCGGTTCAGCCGAACGAAGACATCCTTGGTTCGTTCCAATGGTTCCCGAGCAACTTTACGCTCGACAATTATCGGACGATCTTCACGGATTCAAGTTGGTACTCGGGTTACATCAACTCGATTCAGTACACCTTGATGAACACGGTGTTCTCCTTGACGGTGGCGTTGCCAGCGGCGTATGCATTCTCTCGGTATTCGTTCGCTGGTGACAACCAATTGTTCTTCTGGTTGCTGACCAACCGTATGGCGCCACCGGCCGTGTTCTTGTTGCCGATGTTCACGCTCTTCCAATCGTTTGGAATCTTGGACACGACATTGGCGGTCGCGCTGGCACACATGCTGTTTAATGTCCCGTTGTCGGTTTGGATTCTCGAAGGTTTCATATCGGGTATCCCAAGGTCGATCGACGAGACCGCAGCCATCGATGGGTACAGCTTCCCCCGATTCTTCATTCGAGTCTTGATCCCGCTGATCAAAAGCGGTATCGGGGTAGCAGCGTTCTTCTGTTTCATGTTCAGCTGGGTCGAGCTGCTATTCGCTCGAACACTTACTGCGGCTGAAGCCAAGCCGATTGCGGTGACCATGACCCGAACCGTTGGCGCTTCCGGCGTTGACTGGGGTCTGTTGACCGCCGCAGGTTCGCTCACCCTTATTCCGGGTGTGATCGTTATTTGGTTCGTCCGCAAACATATTGCTACCGGCTTTGCGCTGGGAAGGGTATAACGATGTCGGATCTTATCGAGGCAATGGTCTGGACCTCTGGCACAGCAATGTTTGTCGGATTTGTCCTGCTCGCACTGGTCGGGTTGTCTATCTACACAGTTAGTCACCCACCGGTACCTAGAAAGGGTTTCCTCCCAATGGAAACCACCGGAGGCGACCGTCTCTATGTAGGGCTACTCGGAATCGGTTTGTCGATGATCACGCTGATTGCGTTTACAAATTTGATGTTGCCGATCGGGTTGGTAATCGGCCTGATCTGGGCCGGAGCTGTTCTGCTCTGGGGTTAAGTACAAGATTTGGAATCGGCTCTCGGGCCGGTTTTGAAATAACTGTTCAAACGGGCAGCTGAACTGGCCATATGGCCGTAAGGGGAAAGGAAAACGGTATGACAATACAAAGACGTGCCGCTAGAACAATGAAGGGACGACGAAAGAGACTCGTGCCTTTAGCGTTGGGCTTCGCTTTAGTTGCCGGCGCATGTTCATCTAGTAGTAGTACTAGCGAAGGTGACACTACAGATGACACCAGGTTTGCAGGGGAGGTGGACACCGAAGGAAAGACTGGAGCGGAAGCCGCTCAAGTTTGGATCGATAAAGAATTCGGTGAAAGTACCCTCTCGGCAGACGAACAGCTAGCTGAGTTCGAGTGGTTCGCTGAAGCAGCTGAACCATTCAAAGGGATGGAAATCAACGTAGTATCTGAGACGATCGCTACTCACGAGTACGAGTCTCAGGTTCTTACCGAAGCGTTCGAAGATATCACCGGTATTAAGGTGACTCACGATTTGATTGGTGAGGGTGACGTAATTGAGAAATTGCAGACCCAAATTCAGTCAAAAGAGAACATCTACGATGCGTATGTAAATGACTCTGACCTGATCGGAACACACTGGCGTAACGGTGACGTTCTGCCAATTTCCGACTATATCGAGGGTGATGGTTCTGCGGTAACAAACCCAGACCTTGACCTCGATGACTTCATTGGGTTGGACTTCACAACTGCCCCAGACGGCAAAATTTATCAACTTCCTGACCAGCAGTTCGCGAACCTTTACTGGTTCCGTCAAGACTGGTTCAGCGACGAAGACATCCAAAAGCAGTTCAAGGATATCTATGGTTACGACCTAGGTGTACCCGTGAACTGGTCAGCGTACGAAGACATCGCCAAGTTCTTCTCCACCGAAGTAAACGGTGACGGGTCGATCGACGGCGAAAAAGTCTACGGACACATGGACTACGGTAAACGTGATCCTTCTCTTGGCTGGCGATTCACTGACGCTTGGCTATCTATGGCTGGTAACGGCGACGTTACCGGTGACACTCCGAACGGTCTTCCCGTTGACGAGTGGGGTATCCGAGTTGAAGACTGCCGTCCGGTAGGTTCTTCTGTAACCCGCGGTGGTGACACCAACGGTCCAGCGTCGGTTTACGCTCTAGAGAAGTACGTGAGCTGGTTGAACGACTACGCTCCACCAGAAGCTCCAGGTATGACCTTCGGTGAAGCCGGTCCGGTTCCAGGACAGGGTGCTATCGCACAGCAGATCTTCTGGTACACCGCGTTTACTGCTGACTTGACCAATCCAGACCTTCCGGTTGTGAACGACGACGGTACGCCAAAATGGCGTATGGCTCCAAGTCCACACGGTGCGTACTGGAAAGACGGACAAAAGCTTGGTTACCAGGACGCAGGTTCTTGGACCTTCCTTAAGGAAACCCCAGCTGAACGTCGTGACGCTGCTTGGCTCTACGCCCAGTTCGTGACTGCGAAGTCTGTTTCTCTGACCAAGTCAATCAAGGGCCTCACCTTCATCCGTGAGTCTGACATTGACAGCCAGTTCATGACCGACAACGCTGACAAGTACGGCGGTTTGGTTGAGTTCTATCGTTCTCCAGACCGTGTTAACTGGTCGCCAACCGGAACCAACGTTCCTGACTACCCTAAGCTTTCAGCTCTGTGGTGGCAGAACATTGCTCCTGCGGCAGCCGGTGAAGTTACGGCTCAGGAAGCTATGGATAACTTGGCTGCAGCTCAAGACGACATTCTCGGTCGACTTGAACAGCAGGGTATCGGTGGCGATTGTGGTCCGAAGCTCAACGAAGAACGTACAGCAGAAGAATGGTTTGCCGAAGACGGTGCGCCAGTCGCCAAACTTGCTGACGAGAAGGGTGAACCAGAAACGGTCGCCTACGACGAGCTCATCGAACGATGGGAAGCCGCCAGCTAACTGGTAGCTAACGATCAAGAGGCCCCCCCTCCCAGCGGCCGAGTGTCAGACGCTACTCAAAAACTTCTTCAGATACAGAAGTTTGGCGTCGGCCTCGGCCGCTGCACGTTAGTTCAGTCAACATGGTAATACGTGCAGTAGCTTGTAGTATGGGTTAAAAGTTCTAAAACAGGCTCTAGGCATCTACCACTAATCAAATGTGGATGCTCGAAGTAACCAAGAAGGTTTCATGTCTAACCGCAGTAATGCACTTCAGCGAATACAAGAAAAACAATTCGACGCAATCGTGGTCGGAGGTGGCATAAACGGTGCAATCTCGGCGTTGGCCCTTTCAGCTCATGGGCTGTCCGTCGCTTTAATCGAACGAGGCGACTTCGCTTCAGGAACAAGCCAACATTCTTCCAATCTTGTCTGGGGCGGATTTAAGTATCTAAGCAACTACGAATTCTTATACGTAAGCGGTTTATGTAAATCACGAAACCGAATGGCAAAAGCGTTCCCCAGTCGGATGGTCGAAAAACGTTTCTTTGCCGCCCTCGATAAATCATCGCCGTACCCGCCATGGTTCGCCGCCATGGGGGCCAACGTTTACTGGGCATTGGGCCGGTTCGCCACACAGCGCCCGTTCTTCCGATCCCTTAAATCGATCAAAAGACTCGAGCCGTCCATCGATGCAACGACTGTTCGTGGCGGTATCGAATACTCAGACAGCATGCTGTTGGACAACGACTCCAGGTTCGTATCTGAGTTCATTCTTGAAGCCGAAGTTAAAGGCGCAGTAGTCGCCAACTATCTTGAACTAGAAGCGGCCACAAGAACACAGGACCA
The DNA here is from genome assembly GCA_020630065.1 of Acidimicrobiales bacterium. GTDB lineage: Bacteria > Actinomycetota > Acidimicrobiia > Acidimicrobiales > SZUA-35 > JAHDCC01. The sequence continues at coordinate 7,427 of JAHDCC010000010.1, read as the reverse complement.
GTGGACGCTGGACCTCGTCGACAATCTGACAAATGAAGCCCTCACAGCCAAGTGTGGGTTACTCATCAACGCTGCAGGCCCTAACGTGGTCCCGATGGGTTCTGAACTCGACGCCCAGCCAAAAGCGCGAACTGTATTCTCTAAAGGCGTACATTTCATCGTTCCGCAGATCACTGACTCTGGCCGGATCATCGCCTTCTACGACGATTCCCAACGACTGTTCTACGTGTTCCCGATGGGGCACCGTTCAGTCGTAGGTACCACAGATACCTCTACCGAAGATTACGCAGAACCAGTTTCGGACGAAGATAGACGCTTCGTTCTTGAACAGATCAACAAACGCCTCGCACTCGAGCCGCTAACCGAAGAAGACATCATCGCCGAACGGTGTGGTGTCAGAACTCTCGTGCTTGAAGGTGACGAGTCGGTAGGAGACAAAGACTGGACTGACCTTTCCCGCAAACACGTTTTAGATGTCGATCCGGCAAAAGGCGTGATCTCGATCCTCGGTGGGAAACTCTCAGATTGTCTCAATATCGGCGAAGAGATAGTAGATGCCGTAGCAGAACTAGGTTTGTCTCCCGCCACATCAACAGAGGGATGGTTCGGTGAACCGTCCGAGTCGGAAGCTAAAGCGTTTATGCGCCGAGCTTCTAGGGTGGGGCTGGATCGCAAAAATACCTTTGACACTGCTCCGACCTTTGCCGCCACTCTCTGGCGTCGTCATGGATTGCGGGCAAACAAGATACTAGACCTGGTTGAAAAAGACCCGAGTCTTGGACTCTCTTTCAGCGACTTGACCGACATGTGTGAAGCAGAAGTCATCGTGATGAGAGATCACGAAAAAATTGAAACCATCGAAGACTTCCTTCGGCGACGAACTCAGCTCGCTCAGCTAAACAGGCCAGCAGATCTGGCCAGCGATGAGGGTATGCAGAAGGCAGCAGAGATCCTTCTGGGTGATAGAGGTAGAGTTGAGTTGAAAGAGTTCGGTAGTGGGGGGCAGGGTCGCCCTGCTGGGCACGACGACGAACCGAGGAATGTATAGAGCATGACATTAGTTGTAGCGATTGATGCGGGAACGACCGGGGTTCGGTCGATAGCGTTTGACGAAAATGGTCAACTCGTTCAGTCGGCGTATCAGGAGTTTCCGCAATACTTCCCCGATTCGGGATGGGTCGAACATGATGCCTCCGAGATCTGGGATGCAGTAGTTGCAACCCTGGCGTCGTTGATGAGCAAGGTCGATCAGCCTGTCGCCGCCGTCGGTGTAACCAATCAACGTGAAACCGTCGTGGTATGGGATACAAAAACCGGTCAGCCGCTACACAGAGCGATCGTGTGGCAAGACCGCCGAACGGCCGCCCGTTGTGAGCAGCTGGCTGAACAAGGCTGGTTGCAAACCATCCGTCGTACCACCGGGCTGGTATTAGACCCATATTTTTCGGCTACCAAGTTGGAGTGGCTACTCAAGAACAACCATATTTCGGTTTCGCCGTCTACCGCGTTCGGAACCGTAGATAGCTGGTTGATTTGGAAGTTAACCGGTGGAGCCTCACATGTGACGGACCCGTCCAACGCTAGTCGAACCATGATGTACGACATCGGTACAATGCAATGGTCTGAGGAATTGCTCGACCTATTTAGTGTTCCAGAATCAATGATGCCCGAGGTGCGTCCTTCGTCATCTCGTGTCGGGGTAACCGCCTCTAACCTGCCTCTTCCAGGGGGAACACCCATATCTGGTATTGGTGGAGATCAGCAGGCCGCGTTGTTTGGTCAAGCCGGGTTTTCTCCAGGTGACGCCAAAAACACTTACGGTACTGGTTCGTTTGTCCTGATGAATGTTGGGAACGAAATGCCAGAGCCGGTTGATGGAATTCTGACCACTCTTGGATGCGCAGTCGGGGATTCGCCTCCTGCCTACGTTCTGGAAGGTGCAATTTTCGCAACTGGTGCTGCCATTCAGTGGCTCCGTGATGGGCTGGGAATCATCGAAAAGTCTTCCGATGTTGGGGCTTTGGCGGCCAGTGTCGAATCGTCCGAAGATGTTTTTGTGGTGCCAGCGTTTACCGGATTGGGTAGCCCTTGGTGGGATCCAAATGCCCGCGGCACGATTGTTGGTTTAACCAGAGGAAGTACTCGGGCCCACATCGCTCGGGCCACCGTAGAGGCTATTGCGCTTCAGACTCGTGACGCTATCGACCTTATGGCTCAGGCCGGTGGTGTCTCTGTCGAAAATCTTCGGGTTGATGGTGGAGCATCGGCTATGAATTTGCTTCTTGAAATTCAAGCAAACCAGCTAGGAGTAGCCGTGCACCGTTCAGCTATTTCTGAAACGACCGCACTAGGTGCGGCCTATTTAGCTGGCATCGCCGAAGGTGTGTGGAGCGGGATAGAAGAGGTGGCTGACGCGTGGAACGCTGACTTTGTAGCACGTCCGTCAGGGGACCGCAGTCAGGCTGATGCCTTGCATGGGCGTTGGCTAGAAGCAGTCAAACGGTCTCGTGGTTGGGTCTAGAACGAGCACTTACTGATCGCCAAGATCAGGTATCGTCTCCTGAACCTCAACCGCAGGACCACACGCCGCATATTTCTTGGCCTGGTCTGCGGTGAATTCGCTCTGGATCTGTCCAAGATCACCTAGGCTCTGAATTTCTTCAGCCAAGCCTTCTTGTTCAAAAAATTTGGTGTAGCACTGAGCCAGCTCAGGCCTCATGCCAGCCTCCTGGATAAACAACGTTTCTAGACGGCTTAACACCTCCTCTTCAGAGAGCTCTATAGCCTCAGCATGTCCGGTAATGCCAGAACCTCGCTCGGTGGTCTCGCTGCTGCTGTCGCTGCTGCAACCCACAAAAACTAGTGCCATGAACCCAATTATCAGGTACGTTCTCATGCCGAGAGCCTAGTCCAATAGCCGATTCCATATGAGTATTGGCTAAAGATGGGCTTACTCGCTTAATTTTTGGGTACCGGAGGTCGATCTGCAACATGGTGGGTATTTGTCTACAGTCCACTCGGTGAATCGACATGCTGCGCGACCTATACAGAACAGTAGAACTACCAGTGAAATCGCTGATAGCGTTCATTCTTTTTGTCACTGTCCTTGTCCCGGCAGGGTCAGCAACAGCGGACACTAACCCGGCGACGGAAGACCTAGTGCAGGACTGCGACGTCCGCCCCGACTCCACACCGGTCGGTCTAGACCAGTCTGGTGTTCAAGCGGCAGTACCAGGAGAGTGGGTTAACTTTATCCAAGTCGTTGAGTTCGATGAAGGTGACGTCTACCAAGACATTCTGCTCCGACCTGACGGGTCGACGTTTTATGCCTCGCGTTTGGAGCTAACGGCGCTACCATCCGATCTCGACGTTGATCTTGCATCGGTCGAATTCCGAATCGCGCCCGGTACCTCAATCGACCCCTATGTCGACGGCGTAGTCCAACCAACTGTGCCAGGCACAGAACCTGACGTTTCTGATTGGGTCATTCACGCCGACTCGACTATACCCGACACCAAATTCTCGCTTTACTTCCCCGGCGACGTTACCCAGATGATCGCCGGACAACCCGGCTTCGGAGAGTTCTCATACTCAGTGCCCGCCGGAGGTGAAAAGTTTGTTCTGTCGTTTAGAGCGCAGGTTCCTGCGTCGACGTCGTGGGGAACCGTGCACACCGGAGCAGAGTGTTTCGCCGCCGTATCAACCGGTGAATCAAACCGAGATACGTCTCGAATTACAGCAGCCGTTTCAGTGTTCGAACCGATTGTCGAGATCGACAAGTCGACGGCGCTCGCTAACGTTTACAACCCCGGCCAAAATGTTGAATACGTTATCACTGTTACGGTTCCCGAGGTTAATCCTGCGGATTCCTCTCAGGTCGTGGCTCCGGCCCGCGACGTGATTGTCACCGACACTGTGCCAGTCGGGCTGATCCCCCTCGATGCCAATGGTGACCCGGTCGCCGATGGAGGGACCACCGACGCTGGAGGCGTGTGGAACGCAACCACCCGAGAAGTCACCTACCAGCTAGGTGACATTCTGCCCGGCGATGATATCCAAATCACTTACGACATGCAGATGGACGCTGACGCTGGACTCTTGCCAACCGACCCTCTCGTGAATACCGCGTCGGCTGGTTTCAGTTTCCTGCCCGCTGGAACTGACGGCAACACCGTCGTCGAAGACTATGTGTCCGACGATGCGACCGTTCTAGTAGCGTCAAGCGCTCCGTCTGTTAACAAAGACGCCGACATTGAAAGAACGGGAACAGGCCTTCCGTTTACCTACACCGTCACAGTAGATATTCCTGCGAACGCCCAGTATGAGAACTTCTCGATCTTCGACACGTTGCCTGATGGGCTGGAATTCGTTCAGTACGTTTCGGCAACATGTACCCCGGCAGGAGCGACCTGTCCCAGCCCGATTCCGACCCTGGCGGAAACCGTTTTCCCCGCTGGCGGAACCACAATTGGTTGGTACCCCGACACGATGGTGGCCGACCCGAATCCGCGCCAGATCGTGTTGATATATGAGGCCCAAATTTCGGAGAGCTACAACAACGGTGACGAAGTCGTGTTCTTTGACGAGTTCACCAATGATCTTCAAGTTCGCTGGAACGCAGTCGATCGGTTGGGAGCCGTTGTCCCTTCAACCGCTTCGCAGCCAACCTTTGACGGGACCGTTGGCGATGATGATGTCGTGATTTACGACCGGCCGATCTTGACCATCGACAAAACAGTTGAAACGTCTGACGGTTTCTCAGCTGATACCAGCCGAGTTGATTGGGACTACGAAGTAGGCGATATCGCAACCTACACATCGGTAATCACGAATGAGGGTTCACGTGACGCAACGAACCTAACAGTCACCGACACCCCAGTAGGTCTCGATATTGACCCGGCAACCATCACGATCGACGGTGCCTTGTGTGGCGCCGCCTGTACATGGGATGGAACAACACTAACGATTCCAGTAGCTGGTCCAGTCGCAGCATTTGGTGGAACCGTCACCATAGCCTACGACGCGATCCCTACCCAGAACGGGGCGATCGACAATCTGATTGAGATTCCGTCGTACTTCGACGATCTTGGGGTTGGAACCGAATATACCGAGAACCCTTCCGACACGGTTCCCCTTAACATTCCAGACCCAGAACTAACGATCAGTAAAACCAGGGCAGGGGCAACCGACACGATTGCCAACACGATCGGCACCACCTATGCATTCACGATCACAGTCACTAACTCTTCAGCGGTGACCGCATATAGCCCACAGGTCATTGATACTCCGCCGGAAGGTTTGTGTATGGTTGCGGGTTCGTTGGCGAACGTTTCCGGCGACTCGACGGTCACACAAGCAGCAGACAGCGTGTTCGATATCGATGACCCGTTAGCTCCAGGCGAGAGTGTATCGTTCGACGTCACTGTGGTTGTCTGTGGACCACCAGTTGTAGAGCCAGGTGACTACACCAACACGGTAGATCTAACCTGGAGCGACCTGACAGACAATACTAACGAAACAGGGGATACCTACGGGGCGTCGGACACCGAAGACGTCACGCTGGTCGGACCCGAATTCGAGATCGAAAAACTTCCTCCGATCGACGGGGGAGCGACCCTTAACTACACCTACGACGTCAACGAGAACGGAACGATCGAGTATTCGACCGCTACCGGCGAAATGGTTTCGTCCGAAGTTTCCTCCGCTGCCTGGACCTTCATCATTAAGAACACCTCACCAGTTCCGATCGGTGGTCTTGAGATAGACGATCCGATGCCGGATCCGTTCGAATATTTACCGGGCGATATCGGCACCCAGGTTATTTGGATTGGGCAGGCTCCCTCAACGTTCACTGACAATTCGGTGGCTTCAGGAACGGCGGTTTTGGCCGGCCATACCGAACAAGTTGATTTCACTCTCGGTCAGTTAGAGCCAGGAGCCGAAGTCCGTATTATTGTCCCGTTTTCTCACAATGGTGAAGACCCATCGGACGGAGACCTGACCCGAGTCAACACGGTCACCGCCCGAAACGACAACCTGATATTCGATGCCGACCTGCACCAGGCCGACGGCGAGTACACGCTTATCCCGGTTGAGGTTGGTCCCGAAATTTCGAAAACGGTAGAGACCCCGGGAACCTATCCTGGCGTTGAGCAGATCACGGGCGCTCCTGGTCAACAGTTCGACTACTCGATAGATGTTTCGCTCCAGGCCCACGCCACGTTGTGGAACTACGACCTTTGGGTGTTGGACGAACTGCCCGATGGTCTCTCGCTGGTGAACGAACCTGCGACTGGTGCGGTACCAAACGCAGGGGGCTGGACCGTGAGCTGTGTCAGTGGCCCCTGTCCGGCCACTGAAGGTGGCGTGTATCTTGGCTCACAAACCACCGGAACACTTGACACGGAACTGGCCTGGTTCCTCGGAGATACCCCACCCGATGCAACCGAACAGGTGTCTGTATACCGGATCACGTTCCGAGTAGAAATGAACACCACCTTCGCCGACGGTGAAGAAATCATCGATGGAATCAACGATCCGCTCATCAACACCGCCCGCCCGGTCTTTAACCGTGACCTCGGCTCTGGCAACCTGGTTGCCGGTGCCCCATCGGCCGGTGTCCCAGACACGACCACGTACGATCGGCTGTATCCCAAAGACCCGGCGGCGGTCGACATTGTAACCCCGCGACTGGATTTTGAGAAAAACGTCTACGACGAAAACAATCTTCCCGTAACCGAAATTGACGCCGGTGAAACCGTCTTCTACGAAATCATCGTGACCAATGCTGGTAGCGGCGACGCCTTCGACATCGATATCCGCGACGACCTCGGAAACCCCGACGGTATCCCATACATGGACGTCAACAACGCCAGCCTCAATGCCACTCCCGCAGGAGTGGTCTGTAACTTCGTTAACCCTCCCGACGGTGGACAGCGCTTGTTCTGCGAATTCCCCGGTGGACTAGCCGGCGACCCTGATGGTGCAGGCCCGTCGGTCGGCGGACAAATCGTTATTACCTACGAAGCCACTACTGTCCCGGCCGAGGATTTCCACTCGCAGTTCTCGACCCAAAACCAAGACCCGATGATTATGCTCAACCGGGCGGCGACATCGGAATACTATGACGCTGCCGGCGAGTCCGGTAACCAATATTCGACCGGTCAAGCTATCAGTCGACTGTTTGCCTTCACCCCGGTGGCTGAAGTTGATAACTGGTGTGGTCCCGGCCTGGTTGAGGCGGCTCCTGGATCTACGGTTCAGTTTCGGGTGGTGGCCGGTAACGGTGACCGCTACGACACGGGAGGTAACCCTGACGGTGACCTGACGTTGACGCCACACCCAACAGAAGATTTAGACGGCGATGGCTACCCGGACGCCGGTGTCGGGTACAATCCCGAGCTTCGAGTCACCTTGCAAGACAAGTT
>JAHDCC010000047.1 GCA_020630065.1 Acidimicrobiales bacterium | reverse complement strand
ACCCAGATATCTTTAGCGAAACTAAACCTTCTTGGGAGCTATAGAGCACGCCGTCGCGAAGTACTACGACGTCTGAACAGCGGTCGGCAATGGGTAGATCTTTCACATCTAACACGGGACGGGATGGCGATTGTTGACAGTCCACTTCGTCATTTACCAGATACCCACCTCGAGTCGTCAGGACAAAAATCTGGAAACCACATATCGCCGCGTGGAGAATTTTCCCCGGGAATGAATGTCGGTATTTTACAGGGAATGAGTGGGGGGAATTCCTCTCTGAGAGATATAAATTCGCGCCTTCGTAAACTACCAGAGAATTCCGGTCAGACTCTCCTACCACAGTCGAACCCTCAGGAGGGGGGAAATTGGCTGTCTGATCTAATGCGTCCCCTAGGCTTTGGTCCTCAACATCATCCAAAAAAGAAGCCTGGCCAATCGGGAGACGAGCCACCAGAAAGTACTCCTGTTGAGTAGCTACACTGGTGAAGCCAGTATTGATCGCTGAATCGTTAAACTCTACAAAGCCCTGCTCGGTATCCCATAAGCTCTGGGATCGATATACGTTGACATGAGTCACTCCCCACTCAACCTCAGGAGGAGAAGGTAACAGGAGTTCTACCCGGCTTCGTTTATCTACCTTGATAGGGTCTGTCGGGCACGAAGGAGGACCTTCCTCACATTCCGTTCCGTAGGTAACCACGTAAGTACGCGATTGTAGATCAGGACCTCCGACCACACTAATACCTGAGTCAACATTAATAGACACAGGGTCAGGCTGAGGATAGCCAAGAAAGCTCCAAGCAGTGTCGCACAATGAATCAGTGACCAAAGGACGCTGACTAGGTCTCGACAGGTAGGTTTTCGGCGTGAGTCGGGTAGTGACATATCTATCGCCCAAAGAATTAGAGCCGTCCCAACAGCACTCGCTAACATGAGCTCGACACACTGGATACGGAAACTGGACAACCAACTCCGGCTCTCTCCACGCTTCGAATCTCCCTGAGAAGACATTTAAGTTCTCAGCTTTCTGAGCGTATTGAGCAGGTAAGTCACACCCTTTTGACCTAGGTACAAACCCCTTAGGCTGGGTTATCTCAACCACAACAGCCTTGATCGCAGGTAGTTGCTCGGCGGATAGTAGGACTACCTTCTGCCATGGCCACTATGCACCCGTCTTCAACAGTGATGACAGGATTCTCATAGCAAGCATCAACCACAGGACGCTTAGTCGCCTTTTCAGACACTGCTAGTCCGTCTTTAAATGACACGGTGCAGTTACCATTCTTGATCTCGCCTGTGAATAGCTCTTTCCGACACTCATCGTCCTCGCCTTCTTTACTGGCTAGCTCAGTTAGATCCTTGACTGCAGACAATGCCCAATCGAATTTGATATCTGTTCCTGGAGACCATTCTTGCTCTGCAGTGGCGTCGTAAGGACGATCCACGTAGAGAACTCCGTCCTTCTGACAAACTTTAACAATTTCGTGGCAGCCGTTGTCGTATAGAATCAGGTAGGTGTAGAAGGCACTGCCTAACATAGCGCACAGTTTAGCTGACTCCATAGGAGGTAAAGCCATAACCACATCGCCTTTTCGTAAGTCTGCGTATAGGCAGGTGCAGAAGCCAAATAGAGGCTTAAAACACTTATCTTCAAACACAAATACTCTCCTTCTCGACAATCATTGCAGACTCTATCTCACAGTCAGCCTCAAACCACACTTCGTGAGTATCGCATACGTGACAGCACTCGTCCAGTACCACGATCTCATATCGCCCCTCTCCGTGACAAACTAAGCTTTCAGGGAGTTGGACTTTTATTTCAAACTTGTTACACTCCACCACAGGCAGATTCGCGAGGTACTTCTCTGCCCCTAGGGCTCGAAACTTAGCCGTCCCTTGAGGAGGTCCTGACTTACCGAACCTTAAGCAGATGACTTGAGGCAGCTCGCAGATGACTGTATAAGGTTCTCTACGCCCGTTCACATCAAGCACTCCCCTGGGACCACGTTATTACCCTTCTTACCGTTTCGGGAAGCCACACACTTAGCAGAAGCTATGCCTCCTAGGAACTGGTTTTGATGGTACTCGGACACTCGGTAATCGGTCCAAGGCTGCGCGGTCATTCCAAACATGTGTGCCATAGCGCCATCCCTCAAGGCCTCTGAAAATCTCTCCAAAATATCGCAAGGGATCATGCAGTCAGTACCGACGTACCTTAAACACACCTTCACCTCTAGAGTATCCTGACACTCGGGATCGGACTGATCTCCGGGACAATATCCTATCAAGGTAATCTGGTGTAGATCATCGACTCGGTATCCTTGCAGGCATCCCGCTTTACAGTCATCGTCTACGCATCGTAGGCAGCATCCGTTGAATCGGACATCTTGGATCCCTTGGACTTTGAAATCCTTAGGTAAGTGCCTCTCGAAGGGGTAGTGCTGAACGTTCTGTTGTACAGGTACGGATACCCACACACTATTCATGCCTACATCTGCGAATTTCTCTACGGCCCGGGAAAGCTGTCTTTGAATAACAACTAGAGGGGCCTGAGGAAATTCCATCTGCAGATCCGCGAGCAGCATCTCAGGTTTACACAATCTGATCATGATTCTGCTCTACGTTGTACGGGAGCTAGCTCGAAGAACGTGCTTCGGTGAGTTTCGGCTAAGCTAGTGGATACTGGATTGTCCCCGTCCATGCTAAAGGCTTGGAACAGTACATACTCGACAACCGTGTTTATCCACTTAGCTGCTTCGCAGTCTATCTCCAACTCCGGATCGTCAAAGTACCTACCTAACGCTGAGCACGTGGCAGTGACGGATGATCCGGAGGGAGCGACAGGGGGGCTAATAAGGAACTGGCGGGAATCATTAGGAGACACCGCGTACGTAAAATTACACGGATCGCAGGTAGTCAGTAGTTTTGAATACACTCGAGCCGCCTGCAGTGCGCTGAAATCGCCTTCAGTAACTGGGTACTGTTTTCCTGAAATGGTAACGCTAATTACATTGAGTAACTCGTCACAGTCTTCAGGAAGTTTTTGAGAGTCTCCTCCTTTTAAATCGAAGGAGACCTCGTGTCCAAATAGGTTAGGACGCCGGCTTTGCAGCCACTTTAAAATATCGTAAACCTTAGCTTTGATCCAATTCTCATCAAATCCTGAGTACTCGTCTCCAGGCTCTGCGTCACCTAACTGGTAAGCAATCCTTTCTACAATACCTTGGACTGATCGTTTGAATTGAAAATCATTACTGCTCGGCACCTTCAGGAGCTCCCTTCAAGTTTAACTGCTTTCTAAAATCTTCCAACTTTTCAGAGGTCGTTTTAGTGCTTTCTTCACGCAGCTCTTCAAGGAGGTCTTCACGGAAAGCCGCTAGACTAGCCTGGTATTGCTCGGGGATTTCTCCCTCCAGTAAAGGATTACGCGGATTATTCATCCCGCCCGCGGCTCCGTCAAAATTGGCGGGACCACCCGAGAACTGATCAGAGGCATACGCCGGAGGCTGATAGTCAAACGGAGGCGGAGGAGCGACTGGCGATTCGTTAGGGAGTGGGCCGTTATCTTCGGCTCCGAATCGTCGGGCGGGATGAGGGGCATCAGCGCATAGCTTCCACAGTGGCTCCAGATTCTCATCAAGGCCGTAGCAAATTTCGCGCTCAAGCCCTTCTGATTTATAATACGGGGTAGCCATGTAGTCAGGGAGGATGGTTTTAACGCCGTCCTCTACCGTGTAATACCGGTACCTGCCTTTATAGTACGCTTCTTTCTGTTGTTTCAAGGCGGCCTTCTCAGCCGCCGTAGGTTTCTTCGCTGCCATTGTGGTCTCCTCAGACGTTGGCGTTAGATTACTTACCTGTGCAGAGTGCTTCCATACGAGGATCAGCATAGAGGACAAAGTTGTCCAGCTTACCTTGAGCAGGCTTACAATCTTCTGCAGGAGCATCATCAGGCATGGACTCGATCTCGAACAAGATTACGTCATACCCATCACAAAGGTTACCGTTAACCACGTCATTACCAAACTCTGTAAAGATATCTACAGTCTGACGGTGAGGGTTGAATTGACCGAAGTCGATAGTCGGAGTCAGATCTACATCTGCACACATCAACTTGAACTTGCCTGTAACGCCTGGAGTCTTGCGCATGACCATGTAGTCAAAAGACGCAAATCGTTCTAGAGCAGGCACCAAGTTAGTCGCAATGCAATCACCTACCTTCAGATTCTTACGCATGGTGCGGCAGTAGTAGTCATTAATCCCTACCTGGTTCGGCCAGCCTTCAGCGCCTTCTAGGAAGATAGGACAGAGGTCTTCATCTTCAGCGCAGCATTTAGGAGCGCCTCCTAAGCAAATCGGACGACAATACACGGACTCTTTAGGGTCCGAGAAGTCGATGATTCGAGTGTTAGCGAAAGACCCGTGGCCTCGGTGACCGGTAGTAACACCGTGCCAAGGTTGAGGATCTAAACCGAATTTCTCCGCACAAGAAGGAGGAGCCATTGCGGTAGCTGGGAACTGACACCACCCTTTATCGTCATTGACGATAGGATTTCCACCTAATTGTAACCAGTAAATCGTAGAACTCATAATGTATATCTCTAAAAAATAATGTTTGACACTTACAAAAAGACTTTGTATAATTCTTGCAACTTAATTTAAGGAACTACTATGAGCCAATCTGTAAAACCCGGCGACGCTTTTATTTGCGAGAACTGCAACGCCGCTACTATATCTAAAACTTACAGCAAAGCAGCGAAATACTGCTCTCGAAAGTGCGCAGGCCAAGCTAAACACAAAAACTCCTTTAGATCCTTCGACTGCGACTTTTGTCGAAAGTCTGTAACTATACAACAACGAACCGACTACAAACTACCTGATGACTATTGCTCTGCCCAGTGTAGAGCTGACGCTAGGCACGTGGCTAAAATAAGAATTAACGACTGCTTGGCTTGCGGGTCGGCCATTGTCAACCGGCCGGGAAAACACCCTAGAACCTACTGCTCTATGAGCTGTGTCGCTAAAGCCAGTTCGAATAAAGCTGAAAGAACTACTAAAACTTGTCTGCATTGTGCTGAAACCTTCACTCTTCTAAAGAGCCTTGTGACTGAAAGCTCCCCTCGGAACTACTGCTCCAGAAAATGTAAGATAGACGCTAATAGAAATCCTGATCATCCTGTCTTCGAAAAAGGTAAACATCTAAGATCGGACGGGTACATCGGTTTAGTTATTAACGGCAAAAATACAGTAGAGCACCGGTATGTCATGGAACAACATCTAGGCAGATCTCTTAAGACCCATGAATCCGTACATCATATTAACGGAGATAGGAGAGACAATCGCCTAGAGAATTTAGAGCTTTGGTCCCGCAGCCAACCTTATGGTCAAAGAGCTAAAGATAAGGTTGACTGGGCCATAGAGATTTTAAAGCTTTACGACCCCACTAAACTATCTGCCGATTAGTTTCCTAGGCTAACCTTATATGGATAAGGTTAGTCTTTCAAATCCTGAGTAATAAACGATACCCATGCAAGGCCTAGCGATTGGCGATTTATCACGCACTGACCATAAACAAATAATCCCTGCATGAAATCCGCAAAGTAGTCAGGGTGATCCTTAACTTCTCGAGATTTGT
>JAHDCC010000046.1 GCA_020630065.1 Acidimicrobiales bacterium | reverse complement strand
CTGGAATGATCTACGCAAGGACACTCACACGCTGGTTAGTGGGTACTGGAACGTACTAACTCGACACAGTCAAATACTGTTCGCACGCCTCTTCGGTCTCTGAGTCGAGGGGATAGAAACTTTCGATTCGAAGTTCGTCTAACGCCACGTTCTGTGGAGCGTCGAAGACCGTGACCATGCTTATAAATCGGAGCGGAACGCCGTTGGTCAACAAAAACGTTATCGGAACAACCGGGCTGCTGACGACGTCGAAATCGGTGGTCAGCCAGGACTCGTCAAGATCGTGTTGAGTGATGATGCGGTCAACCAGGTTCGAAAGTTCCGTATCGGAAGGTGACTGCAACGATTCCCGTCTGAGACGTTGAATCAACGATTTGGCGACTTGTTCCCAGTTTTCCACGATCGGCTCATCGGAGGTGAAAAGAAGCTCTATCAGGTTGGTGCCTTCAACCGCCCCAGGCTGCCGTTGCTGGATGAGTTTGGTGCCAGCCAGGTTCGCTTTCTCGAGTTCATATAGTCGGTTCATTACAAGCGACGGGTACGGTTCGTGATGTTGGAGAATAGCTTCGACCGCTGAACGGACCGGGCCATCAAGCGCCGCCGCGATAGTCGTCTGAGGATAAGGCGATTCAAGATTCGCGGCACGGTAAAGTTCGACCCGACTTCGCAACGGGATATCCAACGTTTCGCACAGGATCGCAACCATCTCCTTACTCGGACCCGTCCGGCCAGTCTCAAGAAAACTGATGTGCTTGCTCGAAACGCCTGATGCCAAACTCAGATCCAGTTGGCTCAACCCTTGACGAGAACGCCAGTGTTTCAGCAACGCCGCGAAAAGGTGCCGGCTATTTGACTGATTCTGAGAAGTGAAGGTCACGACTTTCATAGTAGGACGCCTCGCCCCAGGTCGCAGTTACCTCAACAGGTAGGTGACGACTCAGGCCAAGAAAAGTACCTTCAAACTATTGCCCCTAACTGAACAACGGGAGAGGACACAACGATGACCAAGGCGTCTGAAACGAAGTCTGAAGGAAAGATAATCAACGTCGACGGAGTCGACATTTGGTACGAACGTAGCGGGTCGGGACCCGACGTGGTTTTAGTGCACGGTTGGCCGTTGACGACAAAGACATGGCGAAATATCGTTCCCCGCCTAGACGGATATACCTGCCACCGTTTCGACATGCCGGGGGCGGGAGGGTCGCCGCTACGCAAAAAGGGCAAACATGGTTTTACCAGTCAAGCCCAGGTGTTAGAGGGTGCCATCAACAAAGTTGGTATAGAACGCTGTGTCCTGATTGGTAACGATTCAGGTGGTGTCGTGTCGAGTCTCTTCGCTGCTCGAAGGCCCGAAAAAGTCGATGGTCTCATCGTGGCTGGTTCGGATATCCCCGGTCACACGTCGATTCTCCTCGAAATATTTATCGCAGCGGCTCGGATGCCTGGGAAAGGCCTCAGCTTGAAGATGGTTTTGATGAACCGAATGATCCGCAACAGCCCACTAGGGTTAGGGGAACTTTTTGTGAACAAGAAGAACCTTGAGGGTGAGTTCTTCGACCATTTCGTGAAGCCACTACTCAACGACAAACAAGTTCGAGCTGGGCAGGCCAAAATTTTGTCTGATTTCGACCGGAAGGGGCTGAAACGACTAGGAGAACTTCAACCAAAAATCACAGCACCTACGCTATTTGTTTGGGGTATTCAAGACAGCATCTTTCCCGCAGCCAAAGCTAAAAAGATGGCTAAGAAATTTGGAGGAACCACAACCTTCGTTGGGTTCCCCGACGCCAAACTGCTACCTCACGAAGAAGACCCGGAACGATTCGCCGTCGAATGTAACCGATTCTTGGAATCGTTGGCGTTGACGTAGGCGAAAAAACTGTTGAAGGTTTTACAGCGTGGTGACGGTGACAGGATCCGACCAGGTTTGGCTTCCGACGTACCGGACCGCATAGTTGTAGGTGGTTTCGCTTTCCACAGTCCTGTCGGTATACCAGCGGCCGGAGTGGGTGGCGATAATAACGCCGTCTTTGGCGATCTCAACTGGCTGGTTGGCCTGCCAGTTGAGCACTACCCGCTCTTTGGTGACCCTCGTAACCCGCAAGCCTTGTACGATCTCGTCAGCCTCATCAACGGTAACCTCGCAAGTTGCACGCTCGCCAACAACTTGGCTGCCAACTTTCGCTTCGACGAAATAAGCCAACGAACCCGATCGGTCAGTATCAGTAAAGGTGGCCGCATCCCCGCTAGTTCTACCTCGGAAATATACGGTGCCGTCATTGACGCTTCGTCGAACAACAAAGGTGTCAGGAGAAACAGCGGCGTCCCAGGTGACGGTAACGCTGTCACCGTCACGGACCGCTTCACACGCAGTAACACCGGTGTCAACGATCTCTTCAGGCGAGTAACGAACAAGACCGGTGCGTCGTTTACCCGCAGCCCGAGTGAATTGTCCAGCCACCCATAGGCGACCGTTTGAATCTTCGATAATGTCCCAAGCTCCGGCCGAACCCCGAAGGTCGGTCGGCATCTGTTGCACCTTGCCGGTAATCCGGTCGACCCCAAAAACTGCAGTCACATCGATAGCGTCAGGGGTCGGCGCGAATGGATTGTTGGGAGGGTCGGCGGTGAAACCCTGTCGCCAACAGTGACAGCCAATCCAAACAGTGTCTTTACCTTCGTGAATGATCTGGTGGTCGCCGTTGTTGGTGTAGATGACCTCACGCTGACGGCTAAACGAATCAGGGTCGACTGAGATGGTGAAGTTCTCTTTGCCACCGTAGTAGAGCATCTCGTCACCAACTTCGATGTCGTAGAGAAACGCTATTTCCCGCGCCCCGTCGTAGGTGACATTTGGGTGATCCATCAGCACGTCGCCGCTAGTTGGATCAAGGACGGCCAGCGAGTCGGTCTCCGCAGCGTTATTGATACCCGCAAACCTGCCCGCCACATAAACTCGGCCCCGTGCCTCATCGATTTCAATATCGTTGACCCGCTGTTTGTTCACGCCGTTCACAACCGCCGGTTGAACCGTCGGTGCCCACACCGGGTCAGGAAGACCTGACGTCGCATCTAATTTGACCAGGTTTTGTACCGTCTGGTCGTGGCTTTTCACGAACCGGCCGCCAGCGTAGATACTGTTTCCCGACACTGCGACAGTAAACACTGCCGGGTTGCCCCAGCTGTGAGTGATGGCTGCGTCGAAGCCGGCTACCTTTGTTCCCGTTGTGGGATTGAGGACTTGGACGCCTCCGTCGAATTCGCCACCGGCGACTATGTTTCCGTCGGCGGTTGAGCTGAGCGAGTAGACGACGTTGTTGAGTTGTGGCTGGAAACTGTCGATCCAGTTTCCAGTGACAATATCAAAGGCGGCGAGGAACGAATGGTTGTGTCTTGAACCATCAGGACCGACGACTGTAGTGAAGTCGCCACCGACGTACATGACGCCGTTTAGTTCGTAGAGATCCCAGACCAGAGTTTTATAGACAGCGGTATGCCTCGATAAACCTGAACGGTCATCGACATCCCAGATCTTGTCCGGCACAGCAGAAAGATCGATGTCTTCGTCCACTAGTTGTTCATTGGCCGATGCCTGAGAAGTAGCGATGAGGCTTGCTAGGAGGGAAACGGTCAGTATTGCTATGAATTTCTTAACCATGAGTTCTCCGCCCGAACCTACTTTGGTCTACGTCATAGGTTAGAAGACCTTCTTATTCAACGGTACAGTTCGGCGAACCGAAGCTTGAGAGAAGAAATGCCTATCGGCGCCTAGGCGTGAGGCCTGGGTTTCGTTAGCTGTTCAGGTAAACCTTGTGATATCGCGTGAAACGTTGAAGCCAAGTGGGCTATTTTCGTTCTACAACTGGCACAGCGTAGGTGATGATGGAATCGTCGGAGTTGGGGATGAAATCGTCGTCATACATTTCGATATCGGGCCCATAGGTGTGTCGCATCCCAGACTGTGAGAGCCAGGTCGAGTAGATGTAGTTGACGGTTTGATCGAGAGTGTCTGGCCGACCCCGGTGATAAAACCGGGCGTATGTTGCCTCTGGGACCGTCAAACTAGTCATATCGTGAGGTAACCCATCGAGCGACGACACTTCGAGCCCGGCGAGGTAGTGAAGTTTTTCGCCGCCGTTGTCTGGTTGAAATATCAGCCCGTACGAACGAACACGATTGGTGCACCGGCGGATTTCGTCCATACGGGGAAGAAAGGCATCCCATAACGGTGGCAGGCGTTCTGAAATGTTGTTCTTCTCCGAATCGACGTTGTAGAAGACGGTCGGCAGGCCAGCGATTATTGTTGAAGGCTGCCGGTATATCTCAGGTTCTGGCGAAACGTTATGAGAAACATGGTGGAGGTACGTTTCGTCGAACTGAACCTTTTTAAGGAAAAGACTTTTGTCGCCGAGCTGACGGTAGGCGCTAGGGGTGATGTCGAACGTGGCGCCAAATGCTCGGGTGAAGCTTTGCTGAGATTCGAACCCTGCAGCTATAGCAATGTCGATTATCCGGTCGTCGGTCGTGAGCAGTCGATCGAGAGCGCGAGCCATACGGCGGGATCGAATATACGACTTGAGAGTCTCGTTAGTCAACGCTTTGAAGATGCGTTGAAAATGCCATTGGCTCATTCCGGCGGCTTCTGCCACGTCGGCCAAAGCGATCTCGCGGTCCAGCTGAGTTTCGATGTAATCGACCCCCAACTGGACCTCAGCTAGATAGCTCACCCGACCTCGGTTGGCTCAGGCATTTCGTAGAATCCACACATGGTTACTATCTTTCCTTCGGCGTCGAATTCGCCGTAGCTTGAACCTTCCATCAATACGTTCCGTTTCGGGTCTTCTATTTCCCATTTAACGAAGCATCGATCATTATGGCTCAAGAAATAGCGCATCTCGATTGTTGAGCCGGGAAACTCTTCTTGATAGTGCTCCATGTAGCTCACAAGTTCGGTTGTGCCGGTAGTGGTCGTCCGCGGGTCCCGGTATTCACAATCAGGGTGTAACGCCGCTCGAACACCTTCTTGGCGTTCCGCGTCCGATAACGGTCCCCACAATGAGACATATTTTTTCCAGGTTTCCTGATGGGTAGACAATAGAGCTTTCTCCAATAGTTTGTCGAGCCACGCCTTGTGGCTTCCGCCTATGAATGTAGAAAACGATGGGTTGAGAGTTTTTACATTTTGTGCTGGATCCTGTTTCTTTCTAAAACGTTGGAACTTTTGTCGACCTATTCGTTTCTTACCTGACAAATACGATCCACATTGGGAGTTAGGTATGAAGTTCAAATTTGGTAGTGCTAGGACGGCGAGTACGGTGATCGCTTCAGCGGTGCTCACCGCAAGTGCGGCCGGAATTGTGGGGTTGGGGTCGGCGCATGCTTCATCAGTCGAAAAACCGGGAGCCGAATTGGTCAGCCCTCCACACACATCGGCGGTGTATGCGTTCTATGGGAATGGCAAAGGCCAACGGATTTGGTGCAGCGATGAAATCGAAGCAGGGAAGTTCCCGGTTCGTGAGTTGTCGTCCTGGGCTGAGGTTAATGCGTTAGATATGCAAGTCGGTGAAGGGCGTTTGGTTAAAACTTGTGACCAGCTCGAAAATCTTCTAGATGCCGATCCGGTTGAGTTGAACCCTGAACTTTTACGCCCACCGCATACGTCTGCGCTGTATATCAAATATGGCAACGGTAAGGGGCAAAAGATTTGGTGTGGAGACGAAGTGGAGTTAGGTCAGTATCCGGTTCGTGAGTTGTCGTCCTGGGCTGAAATCAACGAACTCGATATGCAAGTTTCGGAAGGTCGCTTGGTCAAAACCTGCGACCAACTCGCTGACCTAATGAAACTAGCTGGCCCCCCAACAACGGTTGAACCTACGACGACTTCTGGTCCTACCACTACCGTTGAGGAGACTACGACGACTTCTGGTCCTACCACTACCGTTGAGGAGACTACGACGACTGAGCGTCCTACGACTACGGTTGAGGAGACTACGA
>JAHDCC010000009.1 GCA_020630065.1 Acidimicrobiales bacterium | reverse complement strand
TTGGGAAGGTTTCGTTGAACGCTTCGATGTCTTCGTCGACGGTAGCCCAGCCGGTCGAAACCCGTAACGATCGATGAGCGTCAAGTCCCATAGCTTCGAGAACCGGTGACGGCTCGATATCTTCTGCCGCGCAGGCGGAACCGGAATGCACCGCAATGCCAGCGGAGTCGAGACCAATAAGAATGGCCTGTGGTTCGATTCCGTCGATGCTGGCACAGACGATGTGAGGAGCCTGGGAGGCAGTACCAGTAGGGCCGTGGATGGTTACGCCTCCAACCGCGTTGAGGCCGGATTGGAGCCGTTGTGACCAGTCTGAACAGCGCTCCGACTCAACAGACGCTGAGTCTAGCAATTCGGCACACGCCGCTCCGAGAGCGACCGCTCCGGCCGCGTTCTCAAATCCGGCTCTGCGTGCCCGTTCCTGTGAACCGCCAACAAAAAGAGGCGGAAACCGTATGCCTCTTCGGACAAGGGTGACCCCTATCCCAGCCGGTGCCCCTAGTTTGTGCCCGCTAAAGACGACGACATCGGCGCCACACGTCTCAAAGTCAAACGGCAACCGCCCAATAGCCTGTGATGCGTCAATCATCACGGTTACGTCTCGTTCCTTCGCTGCTGCGACCGCTTCGACGATCGGCTGGGTCATTCCGACTTCATGATTCACCCATTGGCAAACAAATAACGCAATATCCTCACCCTTGGCTCGGGTTCGGTCGATCACCCGCCCCACGTCGTCGGGATCGATTAGCCCAGTCGAATCAACATCCAAATACGTTACTCGCGCTGACCGTTCTGCCGAATCGATGACAGCTGAGTGTTCCACTTTGGTGGTGATGACCGAACCGCCACCTTGGGTGGCGCCCCAAATAGTGGAAAGGATGCCTTCAGTCGCTGAGGAAGTGAATAACACCTCCCGGGACCGGCAGCCAACAAAATCGGCCACCGATTGTCGGCCAAGTTCTAGAAGCTGGCGAACCGTTAGCGCCTCGGTATGGATTCGGCTTGGATCTCCAGCCGGTAGACCCAGCGCCTCGACGGCTGCTTGAAGGGCTACAGGGCGGAGAGGCGAAGTCGATGCGTAGTCTAAATAGTGGCGAGCCACCTATTTCGCCATTTCGTTAGATAACGACGGTGTCGAGATCCTGTAACCAATACGTCTCCGATTGTCCACTAAACCCATCACATCGGTAGTGTATGCCATATCGAAGTATGATCTTTAGTTGGTGCTCTCTACAACAACCTTTGGTGGAAATCACACAGGTTCAGAGAGGTTTCAGAAGATAACGCCCTGTTTTGAGGGCAATAGGAGAGAAGTGACCGTAACCGAAGAAACAGTGATCGAAGCCCTTCGCCCGGTTCAGGACCCTGAACTGCATCGAAGCATCGTCGACCTTGGCATGGTTCGATCAGTCACACTAGATTTACCATCGGTCCAGGTCGCAGTTGACCTTACGATCGCCGGTTGTCCACTAAAGGCCGAAATTGATCGCTCCGTGACCGAAGCAGTTACCGCCTTAGACGGCGTCGACAACGTAGATGTAACGTTTGGCACCATGACCGATGAGCAGCGAGAAGAAGTTCGCAAACTGGTTCACGGAAACCCGGGAGCAACCGCAGGTTCCCAGCAGGCACACGGCCACGCTGAAGGTCGAGCGATTCCGTTCGCTGACCCCGACAACCGGACCAGAGTGATTCTCGTAGCTTCAGGAAAAGGCGGTGTCGGAAAAAGCTCGGTAACCACCAACCTTTCAGTGGCGCTAGCGGCTCGAGACAAGAAAGTAGCGGTCGTAGATGCAGATGTTTGGGGATTCTCGATTCCACGAATGCTCGGTATCGAACAAGACCCAACAATCATCGACGAAATGATCGTCCCTCCCAAAGCTTTCGGGGTTAACTGCATCTCGATGGGCTTCTTTGTCGAGGAAGACCAGCCGGTAATTTGGCGTGGCCCGATGCTTCACAAAGCCCTTGAACAGTTCCTAACCGACGTGTACTGGGATGAGCCCGACTATCTTGTCGTCGATTTGCCACCCGGTACCGGAGACATTGCACTCTCTCTTGCCCAGTTCTTGCCCCGAGCCGAACTGCTTGTGGTGACAACCCCACAGCCGGCGGCTCAAACTGTCGCCCAGAGAGCGGCGTATATGGCCCGCAAGGTCAACATTACTGTTGCTGGTGTCATCGAAAACATGAGTTGGTTCACCGGTGACGACGGCAAAAAGTACGAACTTTTTGGTTCAGGCGGTGGCAGCGAACTGGCAGACAAACTAGATGTACCGATGCTGGCCAATATCCCGTTGGTGCCTGATCTTCGTCAAGGCGGAGACGATGGCCAACCGATTGCCGCAGACACCGATTCTGAAGCCGGAAAGGTATTTGCTGCCCTTGCGGAGCGCCTGGATGTAGAACTTGCACCAAAAAAGCGGTACCGGTCCGAGTTAAAAGTTATTTAGCGGCTAAGTTCTTTTCATGGACGTTCGTATTGGTATAGCCGACAGCCCACAAGTTTTAGAGATCGAAATCGCTAAAGAAACAGATCGTCAAGCCCTAAAGAAGCTCATCGACGATGCTTTAGTTGGACCTTCTTCGGTGCTGTGGCTTCAGGATCGCAAAGGTAAAGACGTGGCTGTTGCCTCCGACCGTATTGCATATGTACAGATCAACAACGAAGAAGAGCAACGCATCGGTTTTGGAGCTGGCGGATAGTTAGTCCATACCTGGGTTAGGTTGGCAGCTGAGGTGATTGACCTCGATCGGAAACTTATAATCGTAGGAGGCAAGGGCGGTGTCGGACGTAGTTCGTCGGCTGCCGGACTTGCCGTCCTTCTAGCGCGTCACGCCAAAAAAGTCTTGGTCGTCGACGCGGTAGCCAGCGGCGGTTTCCTGCAGGCATTCACCGGTGGTACAACATCGGTGACGCCCGGCGTTATCACCCCAGTGACCGCTCATGGCGTCGAAGTGTCGGTGCTCGAAGTGGCGACCGAATCGTCATTACAGGAATATGTGGAACGATTCGTTCCACTTCCTGTTGGGTCTTCCCGACTGATTTCGTTGGGTCCTATCGCTAGTGTGTTTGACTACGTTTCGAACGCAGCTCCGGCGGTGAAAGAAATTTTAACTATCGGTAAGATCGGTCACGAAGTTCGCAACGGTGGCTGGGACACCGTAGTTGTCGACGGCCCCGCAACCGGCCACCTCATCGAACTGTTGTCGGCGCCGGACTCTCTAACCGAATTAGTCAATGTTGGTCCACTCATCGAGCAAACCACTTGGCTAGGTGAACTTCTAAACGACGCAACAGAAACTTCTGTCTTGCTCGTCACCACACCAGAAGAACTTCCGGTGTCTGAGCTAGTTGAGCTAAACGATCGGATCACAAACGAAACAGCGTGCCATGTGGCCGGCATCATCGTCAATCGTGTCCCTCCGGTACTTAGCGAGGCGGGGTTTTCGGAAGCATCAACGCTTGCCGCCTCGGACTCTTCACTAGCTCCCGCTGCTCAAATCGTTTTGCACCGGTCGACTACCACGGCTACACAACTGAAGCGGATCGAAGGGCTCGACCTGCCAACAATCCAGGTGGAAGAGACATCAAACATCGTGGAAACGTATGTTCAGGCCTTTAGCGATTCAACGTCTGAAAAAGACCAGCTATGAACGCCGCCGATGAGCTACTCGAAAGTGCCAAAGTTATTGTCGTAGCCGGTCTAGGCGGCGTCGGGAAGACCACGTTGTCGGCTGCGCTCGGAGCTCGGGCTGCGGCTATTCACCAGCGGCGAGTAATGGTCGTCACGATCGACCCAGCTCGTCGACTAGCTGATGCTCTTGGGACGTCTTCAGCCGCTGACGAACCAGTCTTGGTTCCCGTCGGTGGTGACGGACGCCTGTGGGCGTACACGATCGATATGGCACTCAGCTGGGATCGGCTGGTTGCGGCCTGTGCCCCCAGTAGCGACGTAGCCGAGCAGCTAGTCGCCAACAAGCTGTACGGGTCGTTGACCCGCAAATTTGTGAGAAGCCACGACTACATAGCACTCGACTATCTAGCTGACGCCGCCTCAGAAGCCAAATACGATCTAATCATTGTTGACACACCCCCGTCAGTCCACGTTCTTGACATTCTGGATGCCCCCAGCCAGATTATGGATCTGTTCGAAAGTCGACTGCTTAAATGGTTGACGGCGTCGAACCAGTCGGTAGTCGCCGCACAACTATCGCGGCCATTTCTCACCATTGCCGAACGGGCATTGGGGGACTCATTCCTATCTGACGTAAGCGAATTTTTCTTCTTGTTCAGCCAACTTCGGTCGTCATTTGTTGAACGAACAGAAGCGGTGCAGGCTCGTTTAGTTGCCCCAGGGACCCGTTTCGTGACCGTCTCGACCCCTGAAACTGCCGCCTCAGCATCGGTGGCGACGTTAAGCGACGCCCTTGCCGAACGGGGGTTTCATCCGGCATTAGCCCTACGAAACAAAGCGTGGCCCGACCTTTCTGCCGTCTCATGGGATGAAACCGAGCAGGTGAACGACGAGGGTCTTCGTCACGCACTCATCGAACTCCGACCTTCCCCGGTTGACAATACATCGGCTTCGAAACGAACTGCGACCTTTGATGTCCCATATCGGCCTGAAGGTTTGTCATCGGTCGAAGAACTCTACACGTTGTTGGACTAAGGGAAGCCAATCTTTCGGTAACAACAACGCACCCACGTTAAAGTAGGTGTGTGCTCGCTGATCTTGATCGAATAGCCAAACGACACTCAACCCTCAACTTGGATGAGCGCGCTCACCTGCGCCGTCTGGTGATTTCTTGGGTGGCGTTATCTGATTTCAGTTTCGCCGATCTTTTGTTATTTGCTCCAGTCAAATCGAAAGAAGGTGAAGGATCAGCGTGGCGTACGGTGAGTGGCGACCTCGCTGAACTCGTAACGATGGCGCATGCCCGGCCAGCGACAGCTCAAACCCTCTACCCGAAGGACCAGATCGGTCGCTTCCAAACCTTTGAGTTACGGCCTCTGGTAACTGCTGCGTTGCGCTCCGGCCAGATAGAAAGCCAGATAACTGACGAACCTGAACATGGCGAAGTTCGAGTGACGGCTGTTCCCGTTCGGTTCGAAGGCAACGTGATTGCCATCATGACGCGGGAGGCTACTCGTTCAGATGAACGGATACACGGCAAGCTTCAACGAAGCTACTCCGATGTGTCCAATCGTCTTATCACCATGATCGCTAGCGGAGTATTTCCGTTCAAGCATGAAGACGCCCTGACCGAGGAGACGCCCCGGGTCGGCGACGGCGCCCTCATCCTCGACCGGGAGCGCAGAATTTGTTATTCCTCGCCGAACGCCGTGTCTGCACTCCACAGAACCGGGTTTCACGGCGAAGTAGAAGGCCGACGTTTGGGAGAGCTCGGCTTTTCAGGCGACGTAGTAGAAGAGGCCTACCGGGTTCAGATGCCAGCCGTCGACGAACTGGAACGGGGGGAAACGGTGTCAATTTTGGCCCGAATTTTGCCTCTTGTGTCAAATAGCGGAGTCACCGATGGGGCAGTAGTTCTTGTTCGAGATGTGTCCGACATCAGGCACCGTGACCGTTTGCTGGTTTCGATGGACACCACAATTCGAGAAATACATCACCGGGTAAAGAACAATCTCCAAACGGTGTCGTCGTTGCTCAGGCTTCAAGCACGCCGAGTTGACTCCCAAGAAGCTAAAGACGCGATAGGCGAGTCGGTGCGTCGTATCGCCTCGATAGCGAACGTCCACGATCTATTATCAAACGCAAATAGTGACAGCGTGCTTCTGGGCGATGTAGTACAACCTATTCTGAAAATGATTCATACCGGGCTTGTCTCACCCGACGTCCCGATTGAGTTCCGCCTTGTCGGTAAAGGACCGATGCTCGTTTCATCGTTGGCTAGCTCCCTGGCGGTTCTGGTGACCGAACTTGTACAGAACGCTGTCGAGCACGGATATCCGCCCGGCTCAGAGGGAGGAACCGTCATCGTCGAATTGATTTCGGACGAGTCAACGTTGACCGTTCTCGTCAAAGACGACGGCATCGGGTTACCCGAAGAGTTCGACTTGCCAGCGTCAGCCGGTTTGGGATTAACCATCGCCCAAACGCTGGCAAGCCATGAACTCAACGGGTCGTTATGTATCGAATCCAGGGACCCTGGTCCGGGAACGATCGCCCGAATGGACCTGGATCTAAAACAGTGACCTATTTCCTTAGATAGTCACGTCGGAGGTCCCTGCGGTATTCAGCGGTACTTCCGCCCCATACCCCAGCGTCTTGATTGGTTTCCAACGCATACTCTAGGCAAGCTTCCCGTGCCGGGCATCTTAAACAGACCTCCCGAGCTTTTTCGATCTGGCTGACCGCCCGACCGGTGGAACCGATCGGGAAAAAAAGTTCAGGATTGCTATCCCGGCAGAGTGCGTCGATCCGCCAAGATAAATCTGGTCGAGTCTGGTCTGTCTTTAGCGACAATTTTGCTGCCACTTCTTGTGCTAGACGTCGATCAATAGAAAAAATGTCCCCCGCCGAATTTCCGTATTGAGACGACGGCGTTGACTCTACTAAAGTCACTGTCCCTCCAAATTTTTCGGTTTGTTTGGGTTACTGCTAGTCGGCCCAAACGTTGCGTTCGGCTTAGGCCAGGATCACTCCCAGCGTTAAAGTCAAGTTTTTGACTAGTTAAGCCTTGGTGCTACTTTAGTCAGCTTGGTTCTGGGAGTAAAGACCTGATTAGACATTTTTGCCTATGCTTGTCGGTTGCGCTCGTGGTCAGGCTGAAATAGTATCCAACGTCTTTAATTCGGATCCAACCTTTGCGGGTGATGGCCGAATAATCTAAACCAGTGAGAGATCTTCAAGTAATCCTCGACGATATTCACCAGCAGTTGCAGCCGTTTCTGGGCGAAGGGAAAGTCGCAAACTACATTCCGCAGCTCGGTGACGTGTCGCCGAAAAAGTTTGGAATCGCGATTCGTGCCTCTGATGGCAAGATGTTCTCGACCGGTGATGCTCAGGAAGCCTTTTCGATCCAGAGCATCTCGAAACTATTTACCCTCACGTTGGCGTTGCAGGCCCACGGTGACAGATTGTGGCATCGAGTCGGTAGGGAATCTTCCGGGAACCCATTCAATTCACTTGTTCAGCTAGAAAAAGAGGACGGAGTGCCACGCAATCCGTTTATCAACGCAGGGGCCCTCATAGTTACCGACGCCCTCTATCAAACCGACAAGAACGCAAAAGACGTAGTCCTCGATCTTGTGCGACGTCTGGGTCGCAGCTCAACAGCTGCCTTTGATGTCGAAGTGGCACAATCTGAACGCACTCACGGCTATCGCAATCTGGCGATGGCCAACTTCATGAAGTCTTTTGGCACGATTCACAGCGATGTTGATCCAATCGTAGATGCCTACTTCCATCATTGTTCCATAGCTATGAGTTGTGAGGAGCTGGCGACTGCGTGCAGTTTTTTGGCTGCCGAAGGATTAGACACCGAAGGCAACAGGGTGCTTAGTGCGTCTCAAACCAAGAAAGTAAACGCTCTGATGCTGACATGCGGCACCTATGACGCAGCCGGAGAGTTTGCCTATCGTGTCGGTCTTCCGTGTAAGAGCGGGGTAGGTGGCGGAATTGTGGCGTCGATGCCGGGAGAGTTCTCCTTGTGCGTCTGGGCTCCAGGCTTGGACAGCAACGGAAACTCGCTTCTAGGGCTAAAAGCTTTGGAGCTGCTCACAACCGAGACCGGAATCAGTATCTTTTAGGTCGAATACAAGTTTCTGTGGGGCGAATCAATGCTGGTTGGTGCCCACACCCCAAAAACTAAGTACCTTGAACAGTATGGTTGAAGTTCAGCTAGTCCACCGACATAGAAACGTTCAAGGTGGGGCAGCTCGAGCGGCCGTTTTTGGGATAAGCGATGGGCTGGTGTCAAACGTCGGTCTCATCCTTGGGGTTGCTGCGGCTTCTCCAGAGTCGCAAACCGTGTTGGTCGCAGGAGCAGCGGGACTACTCGCAGGCGCGTTTTCAATGGCCGCAGGCGAATATGTTTCGGTTAAAGCTCAGGCCGAACTAGTAGAGCGTGAGTTGGCGATCGAACGGATATCTATTCGAGAGTCTCCCGAGGCTGAGGTGAATGAACTCGCAAGTATTTACCGCAGTCGAGGCGTCCCAGCCGACACGGCAAAAGAACTTGCACAGTCGATAATGGTTGACCCTCAGGTTGCTCTTGAAGTCCACGCTCGAGAAGAGCTAGGGGTCGACCCGGACTCGGTTGGGAACCCTGTAGAGGCGGCTGCAAGCTCTTTTGTTGCGTTTGGGGTTGGTGCGATCCTTCCGCTGCTTCCCTGGCTTTTCATCGAAAGTACAGCGGCAATCCTGCTGTCGTTACTCGTTGGGCTGTCGGTCGCCGCTGGTGTTGGTTTAACAATCGCCTACTTCACCGAACGTTCAAAGATTCGCACGACGCTGCGTCAGGTTCTTCTTGCTGCCGTTACCTGTGGCGTGACGTGGGTGATCGGCTCGGCGGTAGGTTCGGCTGTACTCTGACCGTCGTCTGGTTTACTCGGTAGAGACGGGGAGTACAAGTTGTATGCCATCGGGACGATGATCGAGCCGTAATTCGTCTACCGGGTCAAGAAACTCGCCGTCGAGTTGGTACGGAAATGGACGGTGACCCGTGATCGTAGCCCCAGTCACATTCTTCCAATGACTGGTGGACCGCCCGTCTCCAATTCCTTCGTCAGATCGGATTGCCTTGGCCGCAGCTGGAAGAAGTCGATGTAACGCCAACGACGACAGCCCAATAATGGAGAGTGGATTGTCCAGCGTTGATTCTGGTGCTAAATCAAGCGGACGGTTTCCTAGAAACGTGTAAGGATTGCAGTTAAGGGCAACCGCCAGCTGTGCGTTATCAACTTTCTGTCCGTCGTCGGATTCGATCGAAAACCAAGGGTTTTTACGATCTACCCCTTTCAGCCAAGTCGCTACGGTGCTGGCGACAAAGAGCGGGTGACCAATGTAGCGTTTGAGGGGACCACGTTCCTCGACTTTCTGCACGACGGCGGCATCAAATCCAGCGCCGACGTGGAATAAGAACGCCCGATCATTGGCAAGACCGACTCCGCAGCGGCGAATATTTTGATGAGCCAACGCTTCGAGCAGTACGCCAGTTGCCTCAATAGCATCATTAGGGTACCCGATGGCTCGAGCGAAGACATTGGTTGACCCGCCGGGGAGTGGGACAAGGGCACAGTCCTGGTCGAGGAGGCCGTTGGCGACTTCGTTGACTGTCCCATCGCCTCCGAGGCTAACGACCACTTCAGCCCCGCTCTTCGCAGAGCCGCGGGCGAGGCGGCTAGCGTGGCCTTTACGTGCGGTTTCAATAACAGTCAGGTGATGGTCAGCGGCGAGAGCTTTTTGGATGACGACTCTCGCTCGTCGGGTGACCGACGAAGCTACCGGATTGATTATGAGGGTTATTCGCATACAGATTCACTCATCCCACCAAAGTTGAAACACATCTGGCCTAAACACCCGCCGGACCGACGTTTGTTCCGATGTTCGTTCGAGCAGTGACCTGCTGCCGTCACTACATTCTAGTAGCTATCGGCGCCACGAGCTGAACGCCCATATCTATCGTACAGTGCCTCGATTTGGTCGATCGACGTAGTTAGCCCGGCCGGTTCCTCGATCGACGAAAGCCGGAAAATTTCTCTGAGCCTGACCCGCCAATCATTTCGCTTCATCGACTCAAAATAGTTTCGCCGTCCCTGCTCATTCAAGAACGTAGTATCAGAAAGCATCTCGCGGATCATCTCAACGCCTGCTCCGGGGTCATCGGGTAGCTCAATGGTCGAGTTCGGCCAGTCGAGATACGGCTTGGTCAGTGTTGAGCGTGGTCGTTTGCCAACCACCACACACCCGCTACCAAGGCATTCAAACCAGCGCTGAGTGAGAATCGAATGCTGGAGTCGGTCGGCTATATGTGCTCCGGGTTTAACATTGCTGGTATGGAAGTTCTCGAACGCCAACGCCAATTTTGATCGCTGGAGCTTTGAAATCAATGTCGACTTATTGTCCCAGTCTGTTCGGCCCGGAGTAAAGGTTTTCTTAGGGAGTTTTTCTACGGCAAACCCCGGATGATCGTACAAACTAATCGGCTGGTTGCCGGTGGCGGTCTCAGCTAACGCTTGGAGGTATAGATCACAGGATCGACCGTAACTGATCACGTCGATGTCGCGTTGTCCTCCGTAGCCGCCCTGGCCGAGAATGTCGTGGCCAGCCGGTAACGCACTTACCTTTACCTGGCAGCGTTGACTAACGGAAGGGACAGCTTCAGCGTAGGGGACGATGATATGGTCGAGTTGATTAGCGATTGAGGGAATCGCTTCAAGGACCCACGCATCGAAGAGGTACGCAAAGACGTAGTCGAATTTGGATCGCCAGTCCTTGATCGTGTTCAACATGTGCAGATCTTTGCCGTTCAGGGCGACCAGCATCAATATGTTGGGTCCGTCGCTCGACAGTTCTGGCTCTTCCCGTTTGAAACTGCCTATGGATCGACGAACTACTTTTTTGTAGCCACGGCTGAGAAGATTTTGGTGGTCAGATGTGAACCTTGAATAGCTGCGGGCGTGCGGAAGAATAAGGTCAGCATCACACAACTCAACTATCAGATCTTCGAGCTGATAGATCATGGTTCTTGCTGGCTGTAAGGCCAGATCTCGATACGATAATAAGTGCACTAACTTACGTCTCAATCAACTATAGGACCTAGAGTGGCACAAAAAACGTTGCTGCCGTAACGTGTAAAGTGCCGAGGCGTACCGGTCTAAAGGTACGCTTCTCTGGTGGTTTCCGCCTGGGCAATCGAACTCAACCCTAGACCAGGGTAACCAACATCGTGCAGCGGGCAAACGGCACCCGGATTTTGCCGTCGCCTGCGTTCACGGCCGTAGTTATAAATCACATGGTTGGATCACCTACCAACTAGGCTGGCGCAATGATCGACCGTCTCACCAACGAAGTTATCGAATTGCTCCAAGAGATGATTCGAAATAAATGTGTCAACGACGGAACGATCAACTCAGGCAACGAAAGTCGGAATGCGGGACTGCTGCAACGTGAGTTGGAACAAACGCCAGCCGATATAGAAATGTTCGAACCCGTCACCGACCGGGCATCCGTTATCGCCCGACTTCCCGGCACCGACCCCACCGCAAAAAAGCTATGTTTGATGGGCCACACCGACGTGGTTCCTGTATCGGAAGAAGGCTGGCGGCATGACCCGTTTGGTGGTGAACTCATAGACGGCGAAATTTGGGGTCGCGGGGCGGTCGACATGCTTAACCTCACCGCATCAATGATGGTCGTGTTTCGTCATCTGGCGCAATCAAACAAACGATATCCCGGCGACATAATATACTTCGGGGTCGCCGATGAAGAAGCAGGCGGAACCCACGGCGCAAAAATTTTGGTCGACGAACAATGGGACCATTTAGCCTGCGACTATGTCCTCACCGAATATGGCGGAACACCAGTAGGTACAGCCGACAACCGTTCGGTTCTTATATCTACAGCCGAAAAAGGGGTCGCTTGGCGCAAAATAATCGTGCACGGCAAGCCCGGCCACGGTTCGATGCCGTTTCAAGCAGACAACGCCTTAGTCGCCGCAGCCGAGGTGGTGCGAAGATTGACTCGCTATCGTCCAGCACCCCAACTTGACGAAATGTGGCGGGCCAGGGTGAAAGCACTAGATATCGGCCAACCGCTCACCTCTCAACTTCTGGATCCTGGCTACATCCAAGACGCCTTGTTGCGTCTACCCACAGCTTCAGCCGCTAACGCTCACGCCTGTAGCCACACAACGTTTAGCCCAAATGTGATCTCAGGCGGAACGAAAACCAACACGATCCCGGACCGGGTCGTTATCGAAGTGGACGTTCGGACGTTGCCAGGTGAAACCGAGGTAGAAGTCAACCAACACCTCAGAAACGCCCTCGGTGATCTCTTCAATTCTGTGACGGTCGAAGTTCTCCAAAACGAGGAATCGACCTCATCCAAAACGGACAACTCGTTGTGGCGAGCGCTGACATCATCGGTGCAGAACGCGTACCCCGGGGCCTCTGTTGTGCCAAGTATCGTCACCGGTGGTACCGATGCTCGCTTCTTCCGACGCAAAGGAGTAGTCGCCTACGGGGCTGGTCTGCTCAGCGAACAAGTAACCGCCGAAGACTTTCTACAGCGGTTCCATGGGCACAACGAGCGAATAGACATCGAATCGCTTCGACTCACCACACAACTTTGGCTAGATGTAATAGATCGACTTTGGGAAATCGAATAACGCTAGTTTGAGCTCTGATTTCGACGAACGATTTTCACTTCGGTGGCTGTAGAAGTTGTACCAACAACCGGCCAATACGGTTGTATCACTAACGGCCGGGCGCTCGGTTCGCCATAGAAGCTAATTTTTCCGTCGGTACCGAACCGTATAGTTATGTTGTTGCCCAGCCGGGCAGGCAACCGCAGACCAACACCGTCTTCACCTCGTAGACGAGTCGGTCGAGCTCGACCGGCGCCGTCTGATAGACGGATGATTGCTTTATCAGTCGAACGGATTCGTACCTCTGCGGTCAACGATGGGAACTTGTCAGTCAGTAGAGGCAAGGCCCCAGGGCTGGCCGCAATCTTATTGTCGAGGAGTAGGTAGCCGGTTGGCCACGGGCACGTCCAGCCGTCCAATTCATGCATCCGTAGAAGGCCTGAAGCGACCATCAGCTCGTTATCGCTCCGACCGCGTCCCCAGACCTTGGCCTCCGGTGCCACTTTCTCGATTAATTTGGTCAGACCAGGATGATCGGTATTCATACCCGAAAGTACAACGTGCCCTATAACGATGTCGTCGCTTGGGGTATTTAAAACTTCAACCGCGTCGAGGTCTGTCGGGAACCTACGAAACACGTGACTCGCCCTAGCCAACAAAGCTCTGAGCGCAACCTCGGCGGTTTTATCAACTTCACTCGGGTCAGCGGACAGTTGAGCCATCGCGAGAAGTCGTTTCTTGGCCGGATCGGACACGGCCGCCGAGATCTGTCCCGCATCGTTATCAACAGTTAAAACGAGCTGGTCACCTTCACTGCCATTTGCCCGGCGTTCGGTCAACCAGTTGGCTAACGACGAGATCGGACGTTGGACCAGATCATTCTGAGACGGATACAAACCTGCATCGTTGAACCCAGAAATTAGCTGCTCAGATACTTTCACTTCAGGTAGCACCGGGATGCTGAGAAGGGTTCGGTCCGCCAACGCAGTCTCATCGATTGCCTTCACCCGGTCTACTACCATCGCACAAGTGGCCTTACTTACTTGGCGGGCTTTATCTGTGGGCAGCTGACGCAAATGGTCAATCACCCGCTCGACCCCGTTAGGTCCCAGCCAGCGAAAAATCAGTCCGTTATGGTCGGCCTGCATCGGGAAAACCACAGTTGAGGAAGGACTGGAACGCACCACATAGACACGGTGCCGTCCTAAATCTATTCCCAATGTATGGTTCGTTGACAACGTTCTGGACTCCACCGATTAGAAAACTTCTCAACAACAGCTAGTTTGCGACGGTCGGCAGGAAACGTCCTGCAGGCGGCGTTTGCAAGTTTAACCAATTGACGGACAGAATTTGTTGTGTCTCCCCGGTCACATCCGCTACATCGAGAATACTAGAAGTTAGTCTGAGTGCCAATGAGTTCAATCACAACGGTGAGACACGGAACAGGAGCCATCCAAGCTCTGTGGGACCTAGTTAAAGTTGCGCGCGATGGCGACGTTCTCGCCCCGGCCACCGTTGTAGTACACAGTTCGGCCCAAGCCAGCTATATTCGGACGGCTTTGGCCCGGATAGGTGGTGTTGCCGGCGTTCAGATTTTGCCTTCAGCGCAGTTTGTTCGACAGCTTGCAGATGGCCCCTTGCTATCTGTTCGTCGCCGACCGGCACAAGGAATCGAGCTTCAAGCCGCCATTCAGGCGGCGCTGGCCGATACAACAGGTCGACTAAAAATTGTGGCCAACCACCGCTCAACCTTGCAGCGACTCGTCGATCTTGCCGCGGCGCTCGAAGGGCTTCCAAAAGAAGTTACCGAACGTCTCCGAAAATCTGCAACTGGGCTAAGTGCCGAAAGTCTAGAGATTTTACGCGACGCTGATCAGCGAATGGAAAACGTCATCTCGTCGAACGAGATTTTTGAGATCGCGCTCGAAACCCTTGACGTGTTACCTCCCGGATTTATGGGACCGATCATATTGTTCAACCCCCGCCCTCAAAACCCTCTGGAGGGCAGACTGCTGGCGGCGCTAGCTGGCCGGTCAGATAGCCACATCATCGCAGGTCTTTCCGGTAACAATCTGATAGACGCTAACTATAAGCAGCTGCTTAATGGGTGGGGGGTACATATCTCAGACGTCCTAGTCGAATCCAACCCGGGTGTTTGTTTTGACGTGTCTGACCCTGAAGACGAAATCGATGTCGCCCTACGTGAGCTGATGGGGTTAGCGACCGCCGGTGTGCCGCTTCATTCGATGGCTATTCTTTATCCGCACGCTGACCCGTATGCCAGTATCTGTCGGCAGCGTTTAGAAGCCGCCGGTATCCCACATTGCGGCCCCGATACCCGAACCTTGGCCGATTCTATGGTGGCTCGAACATTGCTTCGCCTATTCGACCTGGTTCTGGTTGGGCTTGACCGGTCGGCGGTGCTAAATGTTGTGCGTTCAGCACCCATCTGTAATGCTGATGGTAAGCGGGTTCCCGCAGAGGAGTGGGATCAAATTACTAGATCAGCTGGGGTTGTTGGCGCTGATTCGTGGACGACGAGGCTCGATGATTATCTCCGTCTAAACGGGGCACGACTGGACGGTCCTGAGCGGGCAGATCTGGAGAGCGAAATCGAATCGTTGAAGCGGTTTGTAGCCGACCTCGACGAACGCCTTCGAGAACTACAAAACGCACATTCCTGGTCGACGCTAGTGTCGTGGTCGCAGACAACACTGGCCACATATCTACCTTCGAACCTGGACTGGCCAGAATCTGAACGAAAAGCCTGTCAGATGTTTGACCGTGTGTTGGAAGGTCTCGAAAATCTAGAACACTATGTACCTCACCCTACTCTCGAACAATTTCGGTCGTTACTCGAGTCAGAGATTGAGCGCCAGCGGCTTCAGGCAACACCGTATGGAACTGGCCTGTTAGTGACCTCAATCGAACAGGGCGCCGGTCTTGGATTCGAACAGGTAGTTGTTGTCGGGTTATCTGAAGGAACGTTCCCGCGGACAAAGTCAGAAGACCCACTCCTGACCGATCAGCTTCGAGCAGTCGCTGGTAGGCACCTACCTCCGACAAGCCAGTCGACGGCAAATGACAGCTGGCTAATAGCGAGCGTCTTGAGCGGTTCACGTCGTCCCGGAATCGTCACTTTTAGCCGTAGCGAGCTGCGGTCGACCCGGGCACGGATTTGGCCTAAAGCCATCGACCCGCTGGTCGGGCAACGTTTCACAATCGATTCCCACTATCAAGGAGTCGTCAAACAAGGCAGACCGGTCAGTGTCGAAGACTTCAATATTCGAGAACTTTCCCTACACACAGAACTTGGGGAACCAATCGAAAGTCACCCGCTGATCGATACTGATGCAGCGTTAGCGTCCGGGTTGCGACGAGTGAGAAACAGGCGCTCTCAAACCATGACCACCCACGTTGGGCAAGTGTCACCGCACAATCTTGATATCGATAACCGGCTCTTTTCTCCCACAGCGCTGGAAACGTACGCCGGTTGCCCCCGTCGATATCTCCTCGGTCGAGTTCTCCGCATCTCAGAACAAGAACGACCAGAACAAATAGAGGAGCTTTCTGCTCGGGACAGAGGCTCGTTGTTACACCGGATCGTTGAACGGTTCATCGGCGAAGCGATCGAACATAAGACAGTTCCGGCCCCAGACGAGGAATGGTCAGAAGAACAACAAGCTCGACTGTTTGAGATCGCCGCTGAAGAAGTCGCTCGAGTTCAACAGCTCGGTTTGTCTGGAGGCGAAGTACAAACCCGAATATCGTGGCGCAGCCTTCGTCATGAACTCCACAATTTCGTGATGAATGACAACGAGCTGCGTTCGCAATATCAGTCGACGCCGATCGCAGTGGAATTCGAATTCGGGTTTGACGGCAACGACACGGTTTTCACCTTAGAAGACGGCAAAGAAATTCGTCTGAGGGGCTCTGTCGACCGGGTAGACACCACCGCAGACGGTGACATTATCGTCATCGACTACAAGACCGGGAGTAGCAGGGGTTACACCAAAATAGACGCTAACCCGCTGGATGAAGGGCGCCGGTTGCAGCTGCCAATCTACGGGTCAGTCATGGCTGACCGTTTCGAAACTCACGGCGACAAACTAGCCATGTACTGGATGACGCGTGAAGCGAAACAGATCAAACTTAGTTTGACCCCTGAGGTCGAGGTCGAACTGGAATCAACCATCAGTAACCTTCTCGGCGGTATCTCATCGGGATACTTCCCGGCAATACCAGGCGACGTCGTCGGCTATCCACGAGTCACATTCGAGAACTGTACGTTCTGTGAGTTCGATCGTATCTGCCCACGAGACCGGCAACGAGAATGGTCAACACTCAATACAGATCAACTAAGTCTGCGTGAACTTGTCAAGGTCCGAACCAATGGTTAGTCAACGAGAACTGCCAGATGCCGAAGCCCGAGGAATCGTCGCCAACGAGGTTGACCGGACTCTGTTCGTCGAAGCGGGAGCAGGCACCGGAAAAACGACTTCGTTGATCGCCCGGATCGTTCAAATGGTTCGAACCGGAACCCCAATCGGGCGTATAGCGGCGATCACGTTCACAGAAGCCGCCGCCAGCGAACTGCGGGTCAGGGTGCGGAACGCTCTAATCTCCAAAGGCGAAGCAGCGAATGATCGAGCCTTGTTGGAAGCTGCAGGCGAGGTCGAATCTGCAGCCTTTACCACGCTTCACGGCTTCGCACTGCGAATACTGACCGATCACCCGATCGAAGCGGGACTACCGCCAGGATTCAGTGTGGCTGACGAGATCGGTTCGGCTCTTCAATTCGAGTTGGCGTGGAAAGACTTTGCCAGCCGGATGTCCGATGACATGGCAAACCTTGAACTGTTTGAACGAGCAGCAATACTAAAAATTGGTTTACGTAAGTTTCCCGACATAGCCCGCAAGTTTGACGACAACTGGGACCTGCTTAGCCAGGTCGAGACGCCGAAACCACTGAGTAACCTAGATTTCTCTAAACTTGATGCTGGGTTCAATCGGCTTACCTCCTACGTAGAAGAATGCAGCGACCCCGACGACAAACTAGCGATCAAGATACAAGAATTTTCCTCAGCGATAGAACAGTACCGTTCGTTAGAACCAGAAGACCAATTGTCGATGTTGACCAATTTGGCGTACCCCCCGAAAAACGTGGGGCGTAAAGACAATTGGCCAACAACCCCGGTTTCTGAGATACGAACACAGATTGACTTCGTCAAATCACAAGTCGGTCAACTAGTCGAAACCTATCAGCAAGAAGTGATCGACCATATGGTTTCACTCGTCGTTGGTTTCGTCGAACAACAAGTAGAAACCCGCCGGTCAAGTGGACAATTGTCATTTCACGACCTGCTAGTGGTCGCGCGGAAGCTGCTACGACACGACAGCCAAGTCCGTCAACGGCTACATCAACGTTATTCGAAAATTCTGCTCGACGAATTTCAAGACACCGATCCGATCCAAATCGAGCTGGCGGTTCTTTTAGCAACGGATCATGAACCCATAGACAACCAAACCTGGCCTGATCTCGCGTCGAACCTTCAACCCGGTCGTCTGGTCGTTGTCGGTGACCCTAAACAGTCGATCTATCGATTTCGGCGTGCCGATATTGGCGTCTACTCTCAAGCGGAGGAAGTTCTCGTCGAGTCACCAACGAAGTTGACGACAAATTTCCGTTCAGTCCCTGACATCGTCGAGTGGGTCAACCACATGTTCGGG
Source organism: Acidimicrobiales bacterium (assembly GCA_020630065.1). Classification (GTDB taxonomy): domain Bacteria; phylum Actinomycetota; class Acidimicrobiia; order Acidimicrobiales; family SZUA-35; genus JAHDCC01. The sequence continues at coordinate 115,438 of JAHDCC010000009.1, read as the reverse complement.
TCGCTAATGGGGGACGGAAATCCCGGAATTCAGCCAGCATACACTTCGTTGCAGCCCTACCGGAACGCAGACCATGCGACGCCGCGTGCGGTGCGAACCATCGGTGGCCCAAGCGACGACTATCTCCGAACCATACGCCATGAAGAAGCGTCCGATGTGGCAGCCGTGATCTGTACCGCGATGACCGAACAATGGCGAGTCGAACGCAACGGGCAGTGGCAGCCGATTCGGCTTTCCGATATCGCCGTCCTCGTTCCATCGCGGCTTTCATTGCCAGCATTGGAAACAGCTTTTGAACAGGCCCGGATTGCGTACCGGCCTGAGACATCATCGCTGGTGTATTCGACACAAGAAATTCGGGACGTGCTTTCCGGAGTTTCAGCAATCATCGAACCCACAAACGCCGTCACTGTCGTTGCCGCATTGCGGTCGTCATTGTTCGGAATAGGAGATGATGAACTAGCGTCGTGGCACGCACTGGGTGGGGCATGGGACTATCGGGCAGACTACGAGTCGCCTACTTTCGAAGGCCACCCAATCAGAGAGGCGTTTGGTGTCCTACACTCGTGGCACCAGCTTCGTTGGTGGCGACAGCCCGCCGACCTCATCAATAAAATCGTCCGAGACCGTCGCCTACGCGAACAGGCTCTTGCATCTTCTCGCCCCCGGGATCGGTGGCGCCGGTATCGATTTTTGGCCGAACAAGCACGACATTTTACCTCGACATTCGGGGGAGATCTGTACAGTTTTGTTGAATGGGTTGATGTCCAATCAAGTGATACGGCCCGGGTTGTTGAACCTATCCCTCCTGAGCCCGACGACGATTCGGTGCGAGTCCTGACGATCCACGGTTCAAAAGGGCTTGAGTTCCCAATGGTGATCGTGGCCGGGGCCGCTACCCAAGAAAACTCAGGCCGGCGTCAAGTTCAGGCGCTGTTCCCGCCGGGTGCTGCTCCTCAAGTCAAGTTGGGAAGCGGGAAATCGACCAAAGAATACTCGATGTTTTCCTCGGTTGAAGACACGTTGGACGCATCCGAGCGAATCAGGTTGGACTATGTGGCCGCAACAAGAGCACGCGATTTGTTGGTCATCAGTGCGCACCATAAAAGCAAAGGTCGGACGAGTAGTGGGCAGCGCACTTGGAACTGTATGGGAGAGGCGCCATCGCTGTGGCGTCAGTTTGTTCGAGTTGGAAACGAGCAGTTGTCGGCCGACCCTCCGGCACAACTACGGTTAGCGTCAGGCTCGTTTGAACAGGTGCGGTCAGAGTGGGTGAGCGAACAACACGCTATTCAAGAATTGGGTGTCGGGCCGCAACGGTGGACGGCCAGTGACGTTGCATCACAGCTAGGTGTCGCCGCTGGAGATACGAATCCAACCGTCGTCTCTGCCGCCAGCACAACCGACTACGAGGACTCTGCCATAGACGCCTCCGATCACGGCGCGTTACTTGGTTCAGCCGTGCACGACGTGTTATCCAAAATAGATACCGGTGACGCCGACAAAACACAACGACTAGTTGAAGCGGCATCCCAACGCTTCGGGGTCGAATCTCATGCTCAACGGGTGGCGGCGTTGGTCGGGGCAGCTACCGATTCGGACCTGTTTGTTGAGGCCGGAAAGTCTCGCCATTGGCGAGAGCTTTACGTGAGCATGCCGACCGAAGGCGGATCGCTCGAAGGCTATATCGATTTGTGTTACTCAACTGATTCTGGTTTGGTGATCGTCGACTATAAGACCGACAATCTTGCGGTGTCAGAGCCGAGTGTGTTGGTGAGCCGATACAGCCACCAGTTGGCCACGTATGCGCTCGCGCTTGAACACGTCAGTGGACAAACCGTCACTGACGTGTATCTACTTTTCCTTCAAGAGGACGGCGCGATTGAACGACGCATCGACGACTTAGAACAGTTGAAACAAGATGTCGAAGCGCTAATACGTCCTACTACGTAAGAAGTTGTAGCTCAGGAATTGCGGCACTTAGCGCATGGCGTGGGACCGAAGTGTGTGACGTGAGACGTCCATTGGTCTCCGTCAAAGTATCGGAGTTTATGATCTCCCGATGGGTCGTCGAACCATCCAGAAGTGATTGGCTTCGCTTGGGTCTGTGTTTTTTGCTCTATAACGGTCATAACCGCATCTCCATTGATGAGGGGAATATATTCCTGTCTCGATAGACACAAGCATCGGCAGAATGGTTACTTTTCTGAACGGGTACGAATACCCAGGTCACTTGTATCAGGCGAGATGGTCGGAACGTAACACCAAAGTCCTGTCGTAGAAGTCACATTAGCTTATGGAGAAGCGGTTAGCGCGGAACCCAGAAATCGACTCATTACCAGGCTAAACGGGCTAGCTAGAACTTGCCGTAACCAGCGCAAGAGACGGCGCGTGGCTTGGGAAATTTCCTTTTTCGTGCCGTGAGAGAATCTCATCTCGGCCCGGTTCACACAAAGTCACAAACGGGCACCATCCACACAAAACGCTAGGTTTCGCTTCGAACTCTTCTGTTTCGCACGCGTCTTTGACTGAGTCCCAAGTGGCCGCTAACTGTCCTGTGGCGTCAGCGAGTCGGTCCGGGGTGACGTTTACATCGAGAATTTGCTGGCCAAGATAGAGAAGTCGTGCTCGTTCGGGCTGTTCACCGACCGAAGACTCTAGAGCCGCAGCGTAGAGCATTATTTGTTGGATTTTGTCGTCGCGCCAACGACTTCCGGGCAAGGTCCCAGATTTGTAGTCGCTGACAACAAGTTTGCCTTCGGTTCGGTCGACACGATCGATTATGCCGACAAACGGTACCTCATCTAACGATGTTGTAATTTTCTGCTCGGTAGAGACGACGTTTACTAACGCTGGATCTTCAAGATCCCATAGTCCTGCGATGGCGAGCCAAGCTTGCCACCGGAACCCGCGGGCGCTGTCTTCGTCCAATTCGAGACTTATATAGTCCTCATCTTCGGTAAATTCGGGCCATAGTTTTTTGGCGACTTTCTTAGCCTCGTCCTGCGTTCTTTGCTCGGGGGCGAGTTCACAGAGATCTTCAAGAACAGCGTGCGCAAAGGAACCGACAAGTGCGGCCTGATGAGATGGCTCAGGGAGTCGCTGAACATATTTGTATTCCCAGCGTCGGGGGCACCCTTCAAAAGAAGCTGCAGATGAAGGTGATAAATAATTCGGCAATTCGGCCATAAGACTATCCTGCGTGGTTGCTGTGACAATGACGGAGAGTAGTCATGCCTGGTTGAGGAACCATATCAGCGCTTGAAGCCGCCACCGCCGCGACCTCCACGGCTGAAACCGCCGCCACCTCGACCCCCGGACGATCTTCTCTGCCCCTGACCGGCGCCTCCGAACGGGTCGCTGAACCCGCCGGAAGTTCGTCCGGTCGTCCGTTGTTGTGAACCGCCTATGCGTCGTCGCTGAGTCCGTCGAGAGGGACGTGCGCCACCTAAAGATCCGCCCATAAGAATTGAGCCAAGAACACTGCCAAGGCCTCCGCCGAGGCCGCCTCCACCAAACCCGCCAGATCGTGGGCGCGACTGACGGCGCTGTTGGGAAGCTCCACCTGGAAATAGCGATTCGTCTCGCCCTAACGCGGGCCGATCAGACGTTGCCTTATCCTGCGGGCCTCGCCCTTGGCTCGTCTTATGTTCGACCTCACGTTTGGCTTCCCGCTCACTGGGGGAAAGGGGAGCCGGTTTTCCGTTGAGTTTTGCTTCGATCACATCGAACTGCCATTCAGCTTTATCGATTTTGTTGTCGAGCTCATCGACCTGTTCTGGCGTGGAAGCCCCGGCAAGTGACGTGGAGACTTCTTGATAGCTGGCGCTTGCCTCCTCATAGATCCGGATCAGTTCGTCATCCTTTTTCGCTATTACTTCATCGCCGAGAGTAATTACGCGATCGGCATTGTTCTTTAACTGTTCTTGAATCTCAGCCCGGTCGGCGGCCATATCACTCGCCGCGACTTTTTTGGCCTTCTTGCGACCACTGAGGACCCTAAACAGGAGAAATAGGCCGCCTCCAACAAAAAGTAAGAGTAATAGAAGCCCGAAGAATCCGATTCCGCCGCCCGAACTCTGAGATGCAGCGCTGTCAGAAGAAGACGTCGAGTCGCTAGCCGATGCCGATTGTCCACTCAACGAATTGGAATATTCACGAATCCCCGCCCCGATATCGCCCAACAAGAACTGTTGAGACGAGGCGGTAACGGCGGCATCAACCTGAGTGTTCGATGCGGTAGCCGAAGCAGCTCCCAGTCCGATAGTGGAGCCGGTGCCGTCATCGATAAGAACAAAAACATCTGAGTATTGTGAGCTCTGATTCCGTAAATCAACTCGAAGTTCGGAAGCTAAATCCGGTGCAGCGTTATCCGACCGGTTTGGCTGATTGAGCCAAACGAAAGCGATCCCATTGCCGTTAGCTTCATCGATCGCCGCTGAGTCATCTGAGGATAAAACACCTTCGACATAACGCCCCTCATCCAGTAATGCCTGCGAAATCGCACTTGTAGAAACGCTTTCCTGAGCCTGAGCTATAGAAGTTGCAGAGATCACGGCGACAACGATGGTCAGAAGAAACAGTAATTTTCTCACAGCCTTATACTAACGGCGGACCGGGACGACCTCGTGTTCTATCATCGAGGGGAAAACTATAGTGGAGATAACAGCGCGGTTGGCGTAGCCTTGTTTCGTGCCAATTATCAGAAAACTGTCTGAAGTCGAGATCGAATCATACGACGTTCTTCCGGTCGAGTTAGCCCGCCGCGTTCGCGTGATCCGGCTACCGCCGGTAGGAGGACCTTTCCACGGAATCACGTTGGGTCGATTCGTTTTTCTTGGAAAGTCGACATGCCCACGGGGTACGTCGACATTGTTGGCCCACGAACTAGTTCACGTCCGACAATGGGCAGAACTTGGCGTCGTCGGCTACCTTATGCATTACATTCCTGACTTCTGGGCGGGGCTAAAAAACCATCGGAGCTGGATGCCGGCATATCGAGATATCAGCGCAGAAGTTGAGGCTCGAGGTGATGCTCGGGGATGGAACGACCGGTGGTATGAGCAGTGCTATCTGGAGAACGAACGATTCGGAAACTGATCTTGAGGGGAAGCCTGGATGCTTGAATTCACTGGTGTTTCGAAGAAGTTTGGACTGGTGCGAGCATTAGACGATGTGTCGTTCTCTGTCGGCCCAGGCGAAGTAGTATCTCTTGTCGGTGAAAACGGTGCAGGTAAATCGACGCTGGTGCGGTGTCTCGCCCAGAGCCTCAACGCCGACGCGGGTCAGATGCTGGTAGGAGGCAAACCGCTCGGCAAAACCCCCAAAGATGTTATCGCTCAAGGCGTCTCAATCGTATGGCAAGACCTAGCACTGTGTGAGAACCTTGATGTCACATCAAACCTTTTCCTCGGTCGTGAACTGAGAAAGGGCAGCGCTCTTTTAGAACCAAAAATGAGGGCGGTCGCCGGGACCATCTTTCGTAACCTCGGCGTCGAAATTCCTCCACTTGACTTTCCAATCCACCGCCTCAGCGGTGGGCAACGCCAGTTGGTGGCGATAGCTCGAGCGACCTTAGAGCTGCCAGAAGTGCTGGTTCTCGACGAACCAACCTCAGCGCTAGGAGTACTGGAAAGTCGAACCGTGCTCGAAGTAATCCGCAACCTTCAACGACGAGGCGTTTCGATCCTGCTTGTTTCGCATCGACTCGACGAGGTGTTTGAAGTTTCGGACCGGATTGTCGTGTTGCGGCAAGGCCGTTCAGTCGCTGACCTGTATCGGGTCGAAACCCACCCCGACGATGTCATAAGTTTGATGACCGGCACAGAGGCCGACTCGACGGCAGGCCAGCAGCTGCGTCGCCTACATAGCTTGTCTGAACAATTAGCATCCGCTGATGCAGGGTCTGTATTGCCGCTGACGGTTGCGTCTTTGTCCGAATCGCTTCACTCGAACCAGGTCGCGATCTTTATGCCGGAAGCGTCGGGGGGACATCAGGTTCTTCGCTGTACTGCGACATTAAACCTGCCCGAGAATTTCGAAGACCGTGCAACTCGACTGGCGATTGAACCGGGCCAAGGTTTCTTAGGGCGAGCGGTAGCTGAGGAAGAAATAGTCGTAGTCCCCAATTTGGCAATAGAAATCGACGACACATTAGCCGAGATCTCAGTTGGTTTAGGTTCGATAGGAGCGTGGGCGGCCCCCATCATCGGGCAGGAAGGAACACTAGCCGTCATCGTAGGATTCACCGACGGCATAGCACGACTACAAACAGAACAGATCCAACTACTAGAACTATTCTCGACCATGGCGGGTGCCGCCATCGAGCGAGGAGAACTGGTCGAGTCGCTGAGCGTAAACGTGAGATCGTTGCGAAGTTTGCAAGGCGTCCTGGAGGTGTTCGCTGGCCCGGACCTGCCGGGCGAAGGCCTCGAAGCAGCCTTAGACGCGGTGTGTTCGGGCATTGCTTGTGATCTCGCAGTGCTGTACGAAAGCGACGGTTCGATGATGACCCGTTGGGCTACATCAAACTTGTCTGGGCTTTCTGGCGCAGTTCCCCATGATTTGTTGATGAACAACGCTAAGTCAGCTCTAGAGGAACACCGTGGTTCACCCCGACCTGGAACTACAGGGCTGCCGGTTACTCAGCCGTCGGATCGGACCGGGCTGGTGACATTGGAATCTGTATTTGGTTGGTCTCGCGGCGACGCCGTGTTGTTGGTTTGGTGGAGTGATAGATCGACGCCTACCCCCGGAGCGAAAGCGACCCTTGATGGTGCCGCTAACTCGTTTCGACTAGCGTTGGAACGAGGCTTAGTGATCGCGTCAGAACGTGAAGCTGATTCGTTACGTCAAGGGCAGGAACTCCAACGAAACCTAACTCGGCGACTCGGCCACGAATTACGCACGCCGCTGACGGCAATCAAAGGGTTCTCTTCGACCTTGCTGCGCGACGATATCGACTGGACTGAATCTGATCGGAAAAGGTTTTTGGCGACGATCGAAGCAGAGTCGGGAAGGCTCAGTCGACTAGTCGACAACCTGTTTGACACCTCGGCGATGGAGTCGGGAACGTTCGCTCTTCACCAAGATTACAACAACGTGAGCGCGGCGATAGATCGAGCCGTGCAGGTGGTAGGGCCACAAAATATCGAGCTTGATTTCCCACCGTCGCTAGCCGTTTGGGGTGACAGCGACCGGCTAGAGCAAGTATTTATTAACCTGATCGGCAACTCGGTCAAACACGGGGGAGTAGACACAAACATTCGAGTCACCGGTCGACAACCTTCAAGCTCGGTGGTTACCGCCCAAATCGTCGACGACGGTCCCGGCATGCCGTCCGACGTCATCAAGTACCTCAACGGGGTTATCGAAGAACTCGATTCGGCGTCAGGGTTTGGTATCCGAATTGTTCGAGGTTTTATTCGAGCTCACGGCGGAACAATCGAAGCCGAATCAACGAGGGAAGGTAGTACCGTCAGAATCTCGTTGCCTACCGAACCGGAGTCGCAGTGACCGAAACATGTGTCCTTCTCGTCGAAGATGACCCAAATATTGTTGACCTTGTTCGATCAAATTTGATGGCGAGGGGTTACCGGGTCGAAGTATCAACCACCGGATCCGATGTAGAACAGATGCTGGAACAATTCGATCCCGCCATTGTGTTGCTCGACTTGGGTCTTCCCGACACCAGCGGATTTGACTTGTGTCGAAGCATTCGTGAGCGATCAGATGTTGGGCTTATCGTGGTCTCGGCGAGAACAGGCGAGATCGATAAGGTTCGGGCCCTTAATCTCGGCGCAGACGACTACATCACTAAACCATTCGGCATCGATGAGCTGCTGGCTCGAATGGTGGCAACACTTCGGCGATCTCGTATCGTCGAACCGGTCAGCCAGGACACCATTCTTAAATTCGGTGACCTCGAAATCGACCTTGAAGCCAAGTTGGTTCAACGCAACGGCGAGCGAATTCAGCTAACGCCAACCGAATATGCGTTGCTTCGTTATCTGGCGCTCAACCCTGGTGTACTGTTGACCTACGAGCGATTACTCCGAGAGGTTTGGGGTCGAGGCTACGAAAATTCACGCGAATACGTCCGGGTTTACGTCGGCCGTCTCCGAGCGAAGCTCGAATATGACGGCGAAGAAACCCTGATCGTAACAGAACCTCGAGCCGGCTACCGCCTAATTCCGCCTGAACAGTAGGGTTTCTGAACATTTATAGGTTGTTTATGGCAGGCGTCACTTTCTTTCTAAGTCGTTATTAGCTCTGGGGTTACTGTGAGACTACCGACACATGCGTGTTGGTGGAAATTAACTTTAGGAGGGGAAATGAAGCATATTTTCAAGCTCATGGCGATGTTATTCGCACTGAGCATGGTTGCTGCTGCTTGTAGTTCCGACAGTGGGGAAACTGGCTCGGATACGACTAGCGGAGACGATCCAACTACCGACGACACATCGGATGATTCATCGTCTGGCGAGTACGACGGCAAGATCGCGGTCTTGCTTCCCGATTCTGCTTCGTCGGCTCGGTGGGAAAACGACGATCGACGATTACTAAAAGCGGCTTTCGAGGAAGCTGGACTCACCGAAGGTGAAGACTTCACAATCTCGAACGCTGAAGGTGACGCTTCGACGATGCAGTCACAGGCTGAGTCTGCCATCACCGATGGTGCGACCGTTCTGATGATGGTTAACCTTGACTCCGGTTCTGGTGCCGCCATCATCGATATGGCACGTGAAGCTGGCGCTAAGGTCATCGACTATGATCGCCTGACCGCCGAAGGCCCAGGAGCCGACTACTACGTAAGTTTCGACAACGTCGCAGTTGGAATCAACATGGGTCGAGCTATGGAAGATGCCTTAGCTGACTTTGATGGTGTTCCAAACGTTATGATTCTCGACGGTGGCCCAACAGACAACAACGCAACGTTGTTCGCCGAGGGCTACATGTCGGTTGCTCAACCGAAATTTGATGACGGCACTTGGAATCTGGTCAGTAAACAAGCAGTCCCAGACTGGGACAACGCTCAGGCCCAGACCATTGCAGAACAGATTCTGACCGAAGCCAATAACGAAGTTGACGCTGCGATTGTAGCCAACGACGGTATGGCCGGTGGCGTTATCGCTGCATTGAAGGCTCAAGGTCTTCAAGTACCGGTAACCGGTCAAGATGCAACCGAAGGCGGCATTCAGAACATCCTGCTCGGCGACCAATACATGACGGTATATAAGCCGATCAACTTGGAAGCTAACGCAGCTGCTGAATTGGCTTTGGCCCTTATAAGTACCGGTGCGGAAGATCTAGTTGACAGTGGCGATGTCACCAACAACGGCACAAACGATATCCCATCGATACTCGTTGATTCGGTTCGAGTAACCGCTGACAACGTAGAAGAAACCGTGATCGCTGATGGCTTCCGAACCAAGGAAGAGATCTGCACAGGAGACGTAGTCGAGCTGGACTTCTGCAAGTAGCTCAACCAACGTAACTAGTTAACACAGACAGGGGAGCGGTTCGAGGCGTTTGGCCTCGGACCGCCCCCTTCAAAGATGATGCGGTCAGCCGCATAGAAGTCTAGATAAGGAGGCCACATGGCTGGTCATGACCAAACGCCATTGTTAGAAGTCAGCGGTGTATCAAAGCGTTTCGGTTCGGTGCAAGCCCTCTATGACGTGGATCTCGAGCTGTACCCAGGCGAAGTGCTGGGTTTAGTGGGAGACAACGGAGCGGGAAAGTCGACACTGATCAAAGCGATTTCAGGTAACTACAAAGTCGATACTGGCACATTTAAGTTTCAAGGCCAACCGGTTCAGATCAATGATCCGAAAGATAGCTCTGATCTGGGTATCGAAGTTGTCTATCAAGACCTGGCGCTTTGCGACAATCTAAACGTGACCCAAAATATGTTCCTGGGACGAGAAGAAAAAAACGGCGTCGGATTGCTAGATGAAGCCACGATGCAGCGACGGGCGGCGGAAACCCTCAAACGGCTATCGGTGACGACACTGGGTTCTGTCAACTTGAACATTGCTCAGCTATCTGGCGGTCAGCGTCAGTCGGTGGCCGTGGCCAAAGCGGTCATGTGGAACTCTAAAGCAGTAATACTCGACGAACCAACAGCGGCGTTAGGTGTCGCTCAAACCAGGCAGGTTCTTGAACTGGTTCGCCGATTGTCAGCCGAGGGTCTCGGGGTATTGGTAATATCGCATAACCTTCACGACCTATTCGAAATAGCCGATCGATTTATGGTCTTGCGACTAGGTCAAAAAGTCGCAGACCTCGTCAAAACCGAAACTACGCAACAACAGGTCGTCGAGGCGATAACAGCTGGGCAGTTGAAGTATGTTCCCGGTCAAGTGACCGATGACAGAGATGGTGAGAGAGAAGACAATGGCAATAACTGAACTAGTTGACGGCGACAATAACGTCACACCTGTCGGGAAAAGGCTTTCGTTTGCCGAGAACGCTCGGGGCTGGATTCAGAACCTGAAATCAGGTGAGATCGGCTCGCTTCCGGTGGTCCTTGGTCTTGTGTTAATAGCAGTCTTCTTCCAGGCCCAGAACGACCGGTATCTATCGGCTCAGAACCTCACGAACCTTCTGGTTCAGATGGCGGCAATCGCTACCATCTCAACCGGGATCGTCTTTGTCCTGTTGATCGGCGAGATCGATTTATCTGTCGGCGCAATGGCAGGTGTGGGCGGTGTGATCATTGCTCGACTTATCGTCCCAGACGGAACGGCTGAAGTGCCCTGGTACGTCGCTCTAGGTCTAGCTCTGTTGGTAGGCATCGTGGTCGGTGGTATTCACGGCTGGTTTGTCGCCAAGATCGGGGTTCCCTCGCTGATCGTAACCTTGGCCACCCTCTTCATAGGTAGAGGTGTCGTGCTAGCGGGAACAGGCAAACAAGGCCTAATCCGAGTTCAGGACGATTCGGTAATCGGTATTGCCAACACGTTTCTGCAACCAAGTGTTGCCTGGACAATCGCGATTGGTGCGATATCAATATATGCGGTAACGAACTACCTCTCAGACCGCAACGCAATGTCACAAGGCCTATCGGCACAGAGCTGGTCAATGTATGTCGCACGCACCTCTCTTGCCGCAGTGATGGTGTTAGGTGTGGTGGCAGTAACCGGCAATGACCGTGGACTTCCACTTATTACCGTCCTGCTAGGTGCCGCTGTTGTCATTCTGACCGTATTTGCTGAACGAACTCACTTTGGTCGTTATATCTACGCAGTCGGAGGAAATGCAGAAGCGTCCCGACGTGCAGGTATCAACGTGGATCGCATCAAAATTGCTTGTTTCATGATCGGTTCGTTTATGGCCGTTCTTGGAGGACTAGTTCTTGCTTCCCGACTCCGGTCGGTCGATAACTCTGCGGGAGAAGGAAACCTTCTTCTTAACTCCATCGCAGGAGCCGTCATCGGAGGCACGAGCCTCTTCGGAGGTCGAGGCAAAATTAGTAGTGCGATTCAAGGTGCTCTTGTAATCGCATCGGTTGAAAGTGGTATGGGTTTGCTCGGTTGGCCGTCCGACCGGAAATTTATGGTCACGGGAGCAATCCTGCTAATAGCGGTAACCGTGGACACTGTCAGTCGCCGTACTCGACAGAGTTCAGGTCGAGCGTAGTTTCCCCCCTGATGACATATCCGGGATGGTTGAGTCAGAACAAACGAGCGAAGCTTCGGCGCTTAGTTCATGTCGTTGTTGTGGTCTCAGTCATCCCGGGTTTGTCTGTTCTGGCAAGCTTGTTGGCTAGCTCTGCTAGCTACACGGCGCCTGCAGGGCCAGCGCGCGATGGGCACAGTCAGTTAAAGTTTGTTGATGTAGCTTCAGACGTTGGCCTCGACATGACTCACGGAGCGTTCCGTGACGCTGTTTCCGCCGATCCAGGAGCCATGATGGGTGGCGGCCTCTGTTGGATCGATATCGATCGGGACGGGTGGTTGGACCTGTTTGTCACCAACTCGTGGTCAGATGGTGAATGGGGTCTTTGGCAAGAATCGGGCGGCCCTCCAACATCGAAGCTATTTCTAAACACCGCAGGAACATTTACCGATGTGTCTAAGGCTTGGGATGCCGATCTGGCGGTACGCGCCAACGGTTGTGTTGCCGCCGACTTTAACGGTGACGGCTACACCGATTTATACGTAACGACCCAACGCGAGAACGTTCTTTTGCTCAATCAGGACGGTCAATCCTTCTCGGATCGCTCACTGGAATCTGGTCTGGATCTCTATGGTTGGCACACTGGAGCTGCCGTTGGAGATATCGACGGCGACGGGCTTTTAGATCTCGTGGTGGCTGGTTATGCCGATCTGAACAATCGTCGGCCACAAGCCCAAACCGGGTTTCCGAATACCTTCGAGCCGGTAGCAAATTCTGTTCTCCTGAACAGGGGTGCCGACATAAATGGCGTGCCTCAATTCGACGATGTCGCTGCCATCTCCGGTATGGAACCCTATGGATACGAGTACGGTCTTGGGGTCATGGTAACCGATGTTGATAATGACGGCGATCTGGATATCCATATCGCTAACGACACTCAGCCAAACCGGCTGTATCGAAACGACCTAACCAAAACTGGTGAATTTGTTGAAATAAGCGGACCTTCTGGGCTCGACGACCCGAACAGTGGAATGGGTATCGCATCCGCCGACGTAAACGATGACCAGCTCCCAGATTTTGTCGTCACAAATCTCGCCGGTCAAGGCCATGCCAGTGTCCTCACCGACCCGTTTTCTTCGATTTATAGCGACACCCGGTTCGTTCCCGGCATGGATGCCGTTTCGGCTCTTGGAGACACCACTACCGGATGGGGTTCGGCGTTCGGAGATTTCGACCTGGACGGAACCGAAGACCTACTCGTCGCTAGTGGCGCGATCCCGATCGAAGACGTATCTGGGTCGAGCGAGGCGGTCCGCTATTTCTCCAACACGACCACGAACGGGCCGACAGAATTTGTCGACATGAGCGGTCTTGTTGGGTTGAACGATGTTGCCGAACGTAATGGCAGAGCAGTGGCGGTCGCCGATTACGACAACGACGGGGATCTAGACGCAGCATTGTCGGGAATTGGGCAGCCGATGTTGTTGCTCGAAAACCGTTCCGGGAGCGGGAACTGGATTTCGATCGATCTGGGTACACCCTCTCCGGGGCAGCGCATAGTGGTAACTACCAGTGCCGGGGATACACATACCAGACGGACCGTTGTTGGAAGTAGCTGGCTGTCAAGTGAAGACCCTCGTGTACATGTTGGGCTGGGCGACGCTGAGATAGAAAAAATAGAGATCATCGATCTAAGCGGTGATCGGATTCAGGTAGACGAGCCGAAACGAAATCAGATTCTTCGAGTGGAGCGATAAAGATATCTCGTTGTCGACGCGGCTAAGGAACCCGAAAGTTCTCGTGCTCGTTCGGCGAGCCTAGCCCTCAAGCAGCGACTGCTTGAAGAACGGCAGAGGAGTCGGTGTCGCCATACGACATAGTGACGCTGTGTCTTCTACACTTACGTTTCGTGGGTAAACGACGAGTAATCAAAATTGGTCTTCTCATTGCTGGAGCGGTAGGCGCGCAGCGCCTGATGCGCCGACTGCAGCATCTTTGGTCCAAACCTAATTTCATAGCCTCCCGAGGTTCGATAACCCGTAATGTGGAGCTAGCGCGACTCGGGTCGCGGGGTGGAGGTCGGTACGCCCTTTACAAAGCGCGCCAAACGTTCGCGTCGGCCGATCGCAAAGAAGAGCTAAGCGACGAGTTTCAACTTCAAACCGCCGCCGATGTAACTAACTCGCTGGGCAACATGAAGGGCGCGATGATGAAGATCGGCCAGATGGCGAGCTACCTCGACACCGGTTTGCCCGACCATGTTCGACAGACACTCGCTAGTTTGCAACACGATGCACCACCGATGGCACCTGAACTGGTGTCAGAACAGATAGAAACAGAACTGGGGGCGAAGCCGGAAGACCTCTTCGCCGAATGGGATGATCAACCAATCGCATCGGCTTCAATAGGTCAGGTCCATCGGGCGATCACAAGAGAAGGCAAAGCTGTCGCCGTTAAGGTCCAATACCCGGGTGTGGCCGAAGCGATGGACTCGGATCTAAAAAACGCTGATTGGGTTTTCCGATCTATGTCGGTTCTATTCCCGGGGGTCGACCCCGAACCGGTTGTAGCCGAACTTAAAGAGCGTCTGATCGAAGAGCTGGACTACACCGCCGAAGCTCGAAACCAACGGCACTTTAACTCCTACTTTGACAAGCACCCTTACATAACGGTGCCAGCCGTAATCGACGCCTACTCAACCGGCAAAATTTTGACCACCGAACTCGCTACCGGCAGCCGTTTCTCAGAGGTGCAAAGCTGGAGCGACGACGAGCAAAACATGGCTGCCGAGACCTTGTTTCGGTTCTCCTTCGGTGCGATTTATCGGCTGCATGCGTTTAACGGCGACCCCCATCCGGGAAATTATCTGTTTAACCCTGGCGGCCAAGTAACATTTCTGGACTTTGGTTTAGTGAAGCGATTCAAAGCCGACGAAACCTCACTATTCGAAGACCTAATCCTGGAGATGGTTATCAATAAGGACCCGGCCGGTTTTCGTCGAGTAGTCGAAAAAACGGGGATACTGCCCAAAGACCTAGCTTTCGACGACGAGTTCATTAACGACTACTTCAAGTACTACTACCTCTATGTTATGAATGACGAAGAACTGACGATTGATGAGGAATACGCCGCTGGTGGGGTCAAACACATTTTCGACACTGGCGGGCCATACAAAGAACTTCGTCAACACCTCAACGTGCCAGCATCATTTGTTGTGTTGCAACGCATCACGCTTGGGTTGATGGGGCTGTTCGCACAATTAGAGGCAACCGCAAACTGGCACATGATCGCTCGTGAGTTATGGCCATTCACCGCTGATGACCCATCGACGGCTATGGGCGAGACGATCCGAGAATGGGAACTGACCCACGGTAAACGAGAAACCTGGGGTCACAACATCTGATTGTGTTAGTCGGTCGGGGGTCCTGGGCGACGAGGCCGCTCTGGCAGTGCGCAGTGGTTTTCTGGGCACTCGTCCGGCCAAGCTCCCTGTGAGCCAAGCGCAAGGCGGGGAGCGTCTGAAATACGTTCTTCGATCAGCTGGCGAATCATCGAAACGAACCTTGGGTCAGTCCCAACGGTTGCAGCCCGTGAGAACTCGAGGTTTAGCTCGTCGGCTGTCGCTGCAGCTTGGGTGTCGAGGTCAAACAACACTTCCATATGGTCGCTGGTGAAACCCAGCGGAGCTATGACAACCCCGGTGACCCCTTCGGACGCGATTTGCCGGAGATGATCGTTGACATCAGGTTCTAGCCACGGCACCGAAGGCGGTCCGCTGCGGGACTGGAATGCAAGGTCCCACTGGTTGTCAGCTAAGTCGAGTCGTTCAGCAACTAAAGTGGCGGCCTCGGTAAGCTGCGACTCATACTCCGACGTTGCCGCCATGCTTAACGGAATTGAATGGGCGGTGAATACCACTCGAACGTTCGTGGATGATTTGAAAGCCTTGAACGCGGTAGCGACGTTACTGGTGAAGGTTTCTATGAATCCAGGGTGATTGTAGAACAGCCGCAGTTTGCTCAGAGTGATTCCCGACGTCGAATCTGTCGAGCGGGCCATATCTTCGCGGTATTGGCGACAACCCGAATAGGAACTGAACGCTGAGGTAACAAAGACTAACGCGTTTTGGCGACCATCGGCCACCATCTGTTCGACCGTGTCCGTCAAGTAGGGATCCCAGTTTCTGTTTCCCCAGTAAACGGGAAGATCAATATCGTGAGCTGTGAGTTCTTCTTGAAGGGAGTCAACCAGATCACGACAGTGCTGGTTAATCGGTGACACTCCGCCAAACGCCTCGTACTGTTCGGCTACCTCAGCGAGTCGTTCGTCAGGAACATTCCGCTTTCGGGTTACGTTCCGGAGGAACGGCATTACGTCTTCAGGGCCCTCTGGGCCACCGAAGGATAGGATCACAACGGAATCGAAGTTCATATGTCTGACCCTACCGGCCGAGAGATCTAACTTCTCGACCGGGTCTAATGGATAGTGCTATGAAGCTGAATTGGCGAGATCCCGCTTGCGGGCTTCGTCTCGGGCTTTAATAACAGATCGTCTGCTTGGTGAACGGGGAGCAAATCCGGCGTATGCCCGTTCCTCGTCGTTTTCACATCCCCAAAAGCCGTGTTCTCGGTTAAGTCGAGCGGCTTCCCGGCATTTCATCATGGCCGGACAAGCTAGACAGTACGAGCTGGCGATTGCTTCGCGTTCAACTCGACGCTCAGGTCGTTCAGCCGCTGGGCCGAAGAATACATGTGTAAGGCCTTTGCAGGCAGCCTGATCAAACCAAGAAATGTCGGTGTCAGGGTGGAGCATAAAATCGGTATCCATTCTGGTCCTCCTTGGAGCGCAGAAGCTGGTTGATAGTGCTACATCGGTAAATTTACCACAGAAACTGAGCGATCGGTCAAACTTTTATGTCACTGGTGACAAAAGCCCAGGTAAACGGGGTTATAGATGTTTGCGTAGACGTAGAAACCCGGCCTTTGAGAACAAAAATTCCCGATGCGTTACAGACTGAAAATCCGGTATCCGGTCAGATAGGCTGAGTGGATGGAAGGACCAGCTGGTGACAGCCAACAGTCAAATCCGGATCTTCCCGCAGCGGGTTGGTACGCCGATCCTTCAGGCGACGGTGGGATTCGCTGGTGGACGGGTTCTGAGTGGGCCCAACGGGTGTCGTCACCTGCTCACCAACAAACAGCATCGGCACAAGCCCGAAGTATAAAACCCGCAAGCGTAGCATTGGCTGAGTCCATGCGAGCGTGCAGACGCGTCGCGTCAGAACTTTTTGCGCTCATCACGATACTGCTAGTCCCTGCCTTTCTAGCATTAGCGGGCGCCGCCTGGTATGCGTTGCGGGAAGCAGCGGTAGTGGTTTCGGTAAACCCAGACACCGGAGAATTAGCATTCGAAGAAACGCGCGGTGGTGCTGAAGCATCCGAAGCAGCGATCCTAGTTTTGTTAGCCTTGGGTTTGGTCTGGATTGGTGGTTCAATCTTGGCGATGGCCAGCTCAATTCAGGCCGTACAGTCCAACGCCAACCGGCCGGCAACGTGGCTTCAATCGTTGACGCCGCTAGCACGGCGACCGAAACCGGTCACACTAGCCATTTCTGCGTTTGTGCTGTTCAGTGCGTTCATGGGGTATGTCTGGTTCTCCGGTCAGTTGCCAGCCATTTTGTTGATGATCCCGAGTTTATTCCTAGCGCTCATCGTCTGGACTCGGTATGCGTTTGTGGCCGCAGCATCTGCGTTAGGTCCCGAAAGTCCGTCGGCGTTTAAGCAAAGTTCATCTGCGGTATCGGGTCACTTTTTTGACGTATTGGGCCGCAACCTTTTTCTCGGAGCGTGGACCGTATTGTCCTCAATCGGCTTCTTGTTCCTGACCCGCCTACTTACGAGTGGAGCAGCTGAAGATCCTTCACTCCCTGGTACCCGAGACAGATTCGTCTTCAGCTTTAGTGGCAGCTTTGGCGACAACGTTTACTTATGGATGCTGCTAGCGGTCTTCTCATCCATTTTCTGGGGCGCGATGATATCGGTCTGGAGCGGAGCCAACGCCTTAATGTTTGCCGAACTCAAAGGTGACGTTGCGGTGGAGAACTATCCACTCCGTGAAGAAGAGTCAGACTGAAGCCGCCCCGCTCCATCAGAGGGATGACTACTCTTCTTCTCTAGATGTCGGCGGTTCACATGATTCATGAACAGAGTTATCTTCGGTGACCGCTGCTTGCAGAGCAGAAGGTTCTGTAGAGTTCGGCTCCCCAAAACAGTCAGTAATTTCATACTCTGGCTGTTCTGGTTTACGCCAAAACAGTAACCGGTCAAGAATTCCCATGCATCAATTGTGGCCGATACGTGGTGTAAATACACCAATCCCGTTAGGAACCATCTTGGACGATCTCAATAGAATCTACGTTCAAGCTATCTTCGTAGCGTCAGAGCAGACCCATAGTGAGAGTTGATCTAAGGAACTAAACGGCTTCCGTGGTGTCGCGTGGTCTGCTCACCCCAACAGTTACCTGCAGGCCATTAACGGTCATGGAAGCTTGGCTGAACTCCCCGAACTCGACTACGTCGCCACCGTTGGTGGTTTCGTTTCCGGTAAGGGTCTTAACTGATGTTGTTACCCGCCTGACTGGCCGATCTGCGTTAGGCCAAGACCACCCCATAGAATCGTCGCCGAATCTGTTCGCATGATGCAAAAGTGCGTGACCTTCCCTTTCGATTCTCAACGTCGAAGTAAGGACACCTGATTTTTCATTCCAACGTCCAAGCCGACAATCTTCGACGAGATATAACTCAGCGCCACGCCCCAACTCAACCGATACGTTGTTGATGTGGTTACTCCTGTGAACCGAGATAGTCGGCAGCGGACTCCAATCAAGCACGGCTTCAGGTTCGACGACGATCGTTGTTGTGAAACAAGATGGTTCTCCACTAGCTCCCGGTTGAGCCAACATCGCGGCGACGCTACTCATATGAAGCTTGGCTCTAGATCCGACGACAATCGACAGGTTTAAATCGTCGCCGCCCAACGGTGCGGCTCCCGCCCCGACCAGATAGACTTTGTCGCTGCTTTGACGGAGCTGAAGCGGACCGTCGCTACGCAGAGAAGACACAACTGTCCGACCTGTTTGGTCGCAGCCAACTCGAACATGGGCATGTGCTTGCATCTACCGGGTCACACTTCCAGCGTGATCGACTACAAGTTGACTATGTTCCCAATCATGATGTTGGTCGACGACCCATTCGGCGGCTTCGGTCGCGCCAACCGGTTCGCGAAGAGTCAAGAACAGAGTTGGCTTACTGCCACGACGTTCTTGGGCATCACGGGCCATCAAATCGAGGTCAGACCCAACCAGATGGGCCAGGTCGATCTTGTTGACAATAAGTAAGTCCGCCTTTGCGATTCCTGGACCGCCCTTCCTCGGAATGTCGTCACCGCCACAAGCGTCAATGACGAAAATTTGTAGATCTACCAGGCCTTGACTGAAAATGGCCGTCAAATTATCTCCGCCTGATTCGATCAAGGTGACATCGACGTCGCCAACCCGTTGTTCCAACTCGGTAATGGCGGTCAGGTTGGCCGAGATGTCGTCCCGTATCGCAGTGTGAGGACAGCAACCAGTCTGAACCGCAACGATACGGTCAGCCTCTAACACATTTCGTTCTCGTAACGCCTTGGCGTCTTCACTGGTAAAGATGTCGTTGGTGACAACAACAAGTTCTAGCTTCTCGCGGAGCAGCTCACAAAGAGAAGCAACTAATGTCGTTTTGCCGGTACCGACGGGTCCACCGACCCCGATTCGAAGAGGTCTGTCGGCTCCTGTGCCTGGCGCTCGATCGAAGCGATCAATTGAATGATCATGATTTCCACCCATGTGAGGTCTCCTAAGGTTGTAGCGTACGTTTTGGTTTCGAACAGTTCAAGATGCGAAGAGTTTCATATCCCAACGGTTGTGGTCTTCGGCCAAAATATCGACAAAGGGGTTTGCCAACGATGGCAGTTCGGCAGGTTTGTCATCCAATGTCGACATAGCCTTTGCGTTCAAATCGTCCAGAGGCTGTTCGGCGACAATTCGTAGCGATACCACGGGGTCAAGTCCGAGCAATCGAACCACTGCGGAAGTAATCGTTGTTGCGAATTGATACAACACAGCGCAGGTGGCAGCCTGCGGACTGATTCCCAACGAGCTGGCTACTAAACCGAACGCAATCGGGTGATGCCAGCCCTTTTCGCCATAAGACGAAGCAATGTTTTCACGCTGTGAATCACTAAGCGTCTGGGGCGAGATTGGTCGAACGGATTCGGGCCAAACCCCAGCAGCAGTGTCAATGAGTTGTCGACCTAGCTGCCGAGAGACGCTTCGAGTTTTTGCCGACAACGTTCTCGCTTCGTATTCAACATCTAGAACTTCGGCGTCGCTCCAGTGGTGCATCGACGTAGCGTGGGCACAGAACGAAGCATCCAACAGGCCGGTGGTGGCGAGCCGCCAACTCAAGAACGAACGCAAGCTGGCCTCATCGGTGATCAGGCCATGCTCAATCGCGGGTTCAGTGATCAACGAATGGGCGTGGCCTCCAGCCGGAAACCTGCCATCGGCGAGTAGAAGTAGCGCTGAGGTCGACATCAGAACAAAAAGTACCGTTGAGCCATTGGAAGCTCCGTAGCTGGGTCCTCGTCTATAAGTACACCGTCGATATGGACGGCAAAGGAATCAGCGTCGACTGTAATATCTGGCAACGCATCGTTGAGAGGTTGATCGGATTTCCTTAGCGACCTTGTATCGGAGATTGGTTTGACCATCCGGCCTAATTCAAGTTTTTCAATCAACCCATCGTCTATCGCAGCTTGAGCGACCCAGGTGATACTCGAACTTGCGCCAACTCGAGGGCTAGCCCCAAACATCGGTCGGGGGAGCACTGGTTGAGGTGTCGGAATGGACGCATTTGCGTCACCCATTGCTCCCCAAGCGGCAAATCCGCCTTTGAGTACTACATGTGGCCTGACTCCAAAGAATTTTGGTTCCCAGAGGACAAGGTCTGCGAGTTTTCCGATTTCGATAGAACCTACTTCGTTGCCCAGTCCATGGCTAATCGCCGGGCAGATGGTGTACTTCGAAACGTATCGTCGAGCTCGCAGGTTGTCAGCTTGGCCGTCCCCGGGCAGCGAACCTCGACGTTTTTTCATGACATGGGCGGTTTGCCATGTCCGTATGATCACCTCGCCGATACGACCCATAGCCTGGGAATCAGAACCGATCATCGAGATTGCGCCCATGTCGTGCAAGATGTCTTCTGCCGCGATAGTCGACGGGCGGATACGGCTCTCGGCAAAAGCCAGATCTTCAGGAATGGCAGGGTTGAGGTGATGGCAAACCATCAACATGTCGAGATGCTCGTCAATGGTGTTGCCAGTGTGCGGTCTTGTTGGATTGGTTGAAGAGGGTAAAACGTTTGGAAGACCGGCAACGGTAATGATGTCGGGAGCGTGCCCGCCGCCAGCCCCTTCAGTGTGGAAGGTATGAATGGTTCTACCATCGATTGCTGCGAGAGTTGACTCGACATAGCCAGCTTCGTTTAAGGTGTCGGTGTGAATGGCGACTTGGATTCCGCTTTGGTCAGCGACAGACAATGCAGCATCGATCGCCGCTGGGGTTGTTCCCCAATCTTCGTGCAGTTTGAACGCCCCGATGCCGCCCTTGACTTGCTCCCAGAGGGCATCGTGGTTGACCGTGTTTCCTTTCCCCATAAGCACGACATTGATCGGCCAATGATCTAATGCGTGATGCATTCGGGCGGTGTTCCATGCCCCCGGGGTAACCGTTGTTGCCTTCGAACCTTCAGCTGGCCCAGTTCCTCCACCAACAATGGTCGTAATGCCAGAGGCGAGTGCTTCCTCTAATAACTGTGGGCAGATTAGATGTACGTGGCAGTCTATTGCCCCTGCTGTCAAGATCTTTCCGTTCCCAGCCATGACTTCTGTTGAAGGTCCAACGACTAGAGCCGGGTCGACACCGTCCATGGTGTC
This sequence comes from Acidimicrobiales bacterium, assembly GCA_020630065.1. Lineage (GTDB taxonomy): Bacteria > Actinomycetota > Acidimicrobiia > Acidimicrobiales > SZUA-35 > JAHDCC01. The sequence goes on along the minus strand of JAHDCC010000009.1, from coordinate 93,784 downwards.
AGGGTTACCTGCTTTGCCAATGCCGACAATCAGACCATCCCGGACACCAACATCAGCCTTCACCACACCCCAATGGTCGAGTATCACCGCCCCAGTGATGATGAGGTCTGCGGCTCCGTCAGCCCGGGTTGTGGTAGCTTGTCCCATCGATTCTCGCAGGACTTTACCTCCACCGAAAACCGCTTCGTCACCTCGGCTGCATCGATCTTCTGTGACTTCAATCCAAAGGTCGGTATCGGCTAACCGGATGCGATCATGTGTCGTAGGGCCAAGAAGCTCTCGATAGTGACTTCGTTTGATCTCTGCCATGACGAATTGAGTCTCCGTTATTCGTTTCGTTTAGAGGGCGAAGAATCGACGGGTCCGCGCGTTTCTCCTCGTAGACCAGGCACGACCCTATGGCCGCCCAAGGCAACTAGTGCGACTTCCACTTCGATGCCGGGTTCGAATCTGACCGATGTTCCTGCCGCGATGTCGAGCCGGAAACCTCGAGCTAACGATCGATCAAACATCAAGGCTGGGTTCGTTTCAGCGAAATGGTAATGTGATCCGACTTGAATAGGTCGATCTCCCGAGTTGACAACAAGGGTTGTCACCTGCCGCTTATCAATATTGATGTGGATAGTGTCGTCTGGGCCGACGATTTCGCCCGGCACGATCCCACTCATGCGGACAGCGGTTCTGATATTGGATGGTGAAGCGTCACCAATTTTGTGCCGTCCGGAAATGTCGCTTCGATCTGAACCTCGTCGATCATTGAAGCGATTCCGTCCATAACATCGTTTGTCGATAGAACATGGCGGCCCTGTTCCATTAGGTCAGCGACACTTCGTCCGTCGCGAGCTCGTTCGAGTACCCAACGAGATAAAATTGCAACCGCTTCTGGGTAGTTGAGGAGTAAACCTCTATCTTGTCTGGCTTGGGCTACATCGGCTGCGACATGAATCATCAGACGTTCTTGCTCATGAGGCGATATCAACACCAGATTTCTCCTATTTGTTTACTAGTGGGATTTGCAGGTAGTGGGCTAGTCATCAAATTACGAGCAGTTCTTTGGCTTCGTCGGTTCCTAGGTCTGCTGAAACACCAGTGCGGGTTACACTGCCATGTTCGAGTACGAGGTATTGGTCTGTGAGGGCCAACGCGAAGTCCAAGAACTGTTCGACCACGATTACCTGCAACGATTCAGATCCTCGAAGGGTTGTTAAGACGGACTGTATTTCTTCAATTATCGAAGGTTGGATACCTTCGGTGGGCTCGTCTAGAAGCAGCAGCTTCGGTCTTGTAGTGAGCGCTCGAGCTATAGATAACTGTTGTTGTTGGCCTCCTGAAAGAACCCCAGCTCTTCGTTTGAGTAGAGGTTTGAGACGAGGAAAAATGTCGATCGCATCGTCAATGGCTGATTTAGGGACTCCAGGTGTTGACTCTTGAATCACCCTGAGGTTTTCTAAAACCGTCAACTCAGCAAAACCTCCACGCCCCTGAGGCACATACGCCAAACCTCTTCGAACCCGTCGGTCGGGGGAGAGTGAGGTGATATCTTCGCCCTCAAAGACAATCGATCCTGCTGAAGGTTTCAACAGGCCCATTAAGGTATTCAGTAGAGTGGTTTTGCCAACACCGTTCAAGCCGAGTACGGCAAGTGATTTGTCTTCTTCTACCGATACTGAGAAATCTCGCAACACAACCGATTGGCCGTAGCCGACCGTTAAAGAACGTAGTTCAATGCTCATGCGACAGCCTCAGTGTTCTCAGACTGCTGGGACCGTCCCAGATAGACTTCTTGGACTTCGGAATTCTGCTGAACGTCGCTAACCGATCCTTCAGCCAGGAGCTTTCCTTGGTGTAATACACTCACACGGTTCGCAAATTCGCGTAGGAACGACATGTCATGTTCGACGATGAGTACGGTGCATCGATCTAGTAGAGAATGAATTAACTCGCCGGTTTTTCGGCGTTCGTCTGTAGTCATTCCGGCGACGGGTTCGTCTAGCAGAATTAGTGTTGGGTCTTGGACAAGTAACATCGCTATTTCTAACCACTTTTTCTGACCGTGACTTAACGCTCCGGCTGGGGTATCGGCCAGTTGGGCGAGTCCGACTCGTTCTAACGCATCTAGCGCCCGTTCTGAAAGAGCGGTACGTTTACGGAATAGGTTCCAATAGTGGGTGGTGAAGTTTTCAGCCAAGTCAACGTTCTCAGCTACCGTCATGTTCATGAACGACGATGGGGCCTGAAACGTCCGTCCGATCCCGGCTCGGACTCGGTCTGTTTCAGAAACACGAGTTATGTCTCGGTCATCGAAAACGATTTTGCCTGCTGTTGGTTTAGCCATACCTGTTATGACATCGATCAGCGTCGTCTTGCCTGCACCGTTTGGCCCGATAAGAAACCGAACCTCGCCTCTATCGACCCAAAAATCTAGTCCATCTATTGCGTGGAATCCGTCGAAGTCGACGACGATGTTTTCCATCTGAATCAACGCGCTCATACGATTGCCTCCTCGGATGATTCTTCAGCTAAGTCGATCGAACCGACCGTCGGCCGAGTGAGATCTATGAGAGACTCGGCTTTTTTAGGACTAGCCTGCAGCCATAGCTGCTTTATCGATTCTGGTACTCCAGGGATACCTCGAGGTACAAATCCAACAACCAACGCAAAGATGGCACCCTGGAAATAGAGCCAAAAGTCGGGATAACTTTCGCTAAGAAGACTCTTTGCATACGAAACTACGAGTGCTCCAATAATTGGTCCGGCAAGAGTAGCTCGACCACCGATCGCAACCCAGACGACCATTTCGATAGAGGGCAGGACGCCGATATTTGTGGGCGAGACGATGCCCACAACGGGCACGAACAACGCGCCAGCAAGTCCGGCCATACCCGCCGAAATGACCAGCGCTGTTGTTTTAACTCTGGCTGGGTTGTAACCCAGAAACCGTACTCGTGTTTCTGCGTCTCGACAGGCCAGCAGCAGGCGGCCCCACCGGCTGTTGACCAATTGGCGAGATAGCAGATAGATCCCTACCAGAGCAGCGAGGCAAATGTAGTACAAGACTCGACGGTCGGCTTCATCTCTAAGGTTGAGCCCGAAGAAGGTAGTGAAGTTGGTAAGTCCGTTTGTTCCTCCGGTGAGGCCTTGCTGACCTATCATCCAGATCACCAACGCGGCCGCCAACGCCTGAGTAATGAGAGCGAAGTAGGCGCCACGAATCCGTCGTTGGAAAACTAGTCTGCCAACTAGATATGCGACGGTCATTGGGACCAGAAAAGAAGCGGCAACGGCGACAAAAGGGCTTTGGAACGGCTGCCAGACGACCGGTAGTTGAGTCTCCCCAGACCACACCATGAAGTCTGGCAATTCACCATCGCCGACTTCGCTGAGCTTCATGTACATGCCCATTGAGTAGGCCCCGAGGCCAAAAAAGACTCCTTGCCCGAGGGTCAACATCCCTCCGTAACCCCAAACGAGGTTGATGCCGATAGCGACCATGGCGAAACAAAGAAACTTGGCCAGTTCACCGACACGAAAATCTGAAAGCCCTAGGGGAGCGAGTAAGAGTAAAGACAATCCAGCGATGAGCAGTACTGTCGTGTAGTTTCGGTTTCCGAACAGGGCGAAAGTCATGTGACGCTCCTGGTTTGTAGCCGAACCAGGCCCTGAGGTCTGACTTGGAGAAAGGCGATAATCGCCACAAACACAAGGACCTTAGCGTTAGAAGCATCAGTCCATGATTCAAGTGTTGCATTGAGCATGCCAACGGCGAACGCAACGATAACCATGCCTCTGATTTGTCCGAGCCCGCCTGCGATTACGACAAGAAAGGCATCAACGATGTAGGCGGTTCCGAGAGTAGGACCGATGGATCCCAGCAGGGTTGTGACAACCCCGGCTACGCCGGCAAGCCCAGACCCAATAGCGAATGTCATTGCGTCCACCCGGCTAGTTCTGATTCCTGATGCGGAAGCCAGTTCCCGGTTTTGGGTAACCGCTCGTGAACGTCGACCGTATCGTGTTTTTGTCGTCAATAGCCACGCTCCAGCTAAGACTAGAGCCGAGAAGAACACCGCGAAGATTCGGGGTTTTGAAAACGAACTTCCACCAACTTCTGCGGCCCCTGTAAGAAAACCTGGTGCGACTACTTCAACATTTGGGGCGCCGAATAAATCCCGAGCGAGTTGCTGAAGTAACAAACTCACACCAAACGTCACTAACAGCGTGTCGATCTCTCGGCCGTAGAGCCTCGATATGAGTAGCCGCTCCAAGACGGCGCCGAACATGGCGGCAACCACAAAAGAGATGGGCAGCGCAACAAAGAATGTCAGATTGCTAGCGTCTTGACCGAGCACCTGTTGGATGACGTAGGCCGAGTATGCCCCGATCATGATGAATTCGCCATGGGCCATATTGATGACGTTCATCTGTCCGAATGTGAAGGTGAGTCCCGAAGCTACCAGCATCAATATTGATCCGATGCTAAGACCAATTACTATCGTCTCGATATCCAAGAGCGGTTCTCTTTCGTAGTGGATTCGTGAGGCGGACCCAAGGTTCTGTAACGGGTCCGCCTCACCTTGGCAGGCTGGAGGTCGGTGGCTGTGGCGAGCTAGTATCGGCCACAGCCACGACTAGCTTTGATTAGCCTTCCCACCAGTCATAGGTTTCAAGGAATGGGTCTGGCTCGATTGGGTCACCCGAGTTCCAAACCTCATCGATTAGCCCGTCTTTGTTGATTATGCCGATTCGGCCAATCTTGGAAATGTGGTGATTTTCGCCGTTGACCGTGTACTCGCCGCCCGGTGCGTCAATCACGATGCCGCCAGAGGCTTCTTTGACCGCTTCGACTTCGAAGGTTTCAGCCTTCTCGACAGCGGCCGCCCAGATGTAAACGTTCACATACGCTGCTTCGATTGGGTCCGCAGTCACACGGTCTTCACCGTATTCGGCCTTGAAGGCCGCCACGAACTCTTCGTTCTTTGGAGTATCGGTGGTCTGATAGTAGTTCCAGGCAACTGGATGCCCTGCAATGTTGTCTACTCCGATCCCAGTGACCTCTTCTTCGGCAACAGACACAGACAGCACAGGAATGTCATCGGCAGAGATTCCATTTGCGGACAACTCTTTGAAGAACGCAACGTTAGAGTCGCCATTCAACGTGTTGAATACCGCGTCTGGTTCAGCGTCGATAACTTTCTTGGTTAAAGATGCATACTCGGTGTGGCCGAGCGGTGTGTATTCCTCGCCAACGATTTCCATGCCGTTGGCTTCGGCATAGGCGTTGATGATCTTGTTGGCTGTCCGAGGAAAGACGTAGTCACTTCCGACCAAGAAGATTTTGGTGTGGCCTTCTTCTTTCAGATAGTCGAGCCCCGGAATGATCTGCTGGTTGGTGGTTGCTCCTGAATAGTAGATGTAAGGCGAAGCTTCGAGCCCTTCGTATTGGACCGGATAATAGAGAAGAGCTTTGTTTTCCTCGAAGACCGGTAGCATTGCCTTGCGGCTAGCCGAAGTCCACCCGCCAAATGTGGCGACAACTTCGTCGTCTTTGATCAGCTTTTTGGCCTTGTCGGCAAAGGTTGGCCAGTCGGATGCTCCGTCTTCGACAATCGGCTCAATTTGTTTGCCAAGCACTCCACCAGATTCGTTGATCTCTTTGATAGCCAGAAGTTCTGCATCTCGTACAGTTACCTCTGAGATGGCCATAGTTCCACTTAGCGAGTGAAGAATGCCAACCTTAACCGTGTCTCCAGACGTGTCTGGACCGGCGGCTTCGCCATCACCACTTTCATCGCTCGATGTAGAATCGCTTGACCCACATGCCGCTGCGAGTACGCCAATAGTGCAGAGAACTGCGAGTAGCCGCAGCCATGTATATCTCGTATTCATTGATTCTCCCAGGTAGTGCACGACGACGGCGATGGCTTCGTGGCGGTTTCGAACCACGTTAGCTACTGTTTGTTTCCTAGGAATAGATGTTGTATGTACGGCATGCGTCTAACGATGCACAACGTCCTACTTGAAATGTGCTTTGGTATTGAACGACATTAATTCAGTATTGAACGATCTTTGGCTGTACCGGTTTGGTGGTCGTTTTAGATATCTAACAGCTCTTGGTCGACCAAGCTTGAGTTCTTAACGATGTAGTCTTTACGGGTAGCAACGTCTACACCCATCAGAACCGAGAACATCTCGGATGCCTTAGCGGCTTCTGCTCCGTCACCCATCGTCATGCGTTTGAGCACGCGGGTTGTTGGGTTGAGTGTGGTATCAGCAAGCTCGTCTACGTTCATCTCACCGAGACCTTTGAAGCGTTTCCACTTTTCGGGGACAAGGTTATATTTTTCGGCGAGCCTTTCGCGTTCCTCATCCGAGTACGCATACACCGGTTCGCCTCTGTGCTTGGCCGCGAACAACGGCGGCTGAGCAGCGAACACCCGACCGGCTTCGAGCAGCGGACGCATCTGATGATAAATCAACGTCAACAGGAGGCAGCGGATGTGGCTGCCGTCGACATCGGCGTCACAAAGAATAATGATTCGGCCGTAACGGCAAGATTCCAGGTCGAAATCGGGCCCTGATCCAGCTCCGACAGCAGTGATTAACGATTGTGCTTCGTTGTTCTCGATAACCTGTTTGAGTGTTGCTTTGCCCGCGTTGACCACCTTGCCCCGTAGCGGAAGAACAGCCATGACATCAGAGTCTCGGCCCTGTTTGGCCGGACCAGCAGCCGAGTCACCCTCCACCAGAAGAAGTTCGGAGTCAAGACCGTGGGTGCGGCAATCACAGAGTTTATCCGGCATGCCCGTGGAAGAAAGATTGGCGGCTTTACGTCGAGCATCGAGCTGTTGTTTTGCTGCCACCCGGTTAAGGATCGCTTGGGTCATCTTCTCTCGAAGTGCCGTGATCTGTGATTTCTTGCCGCCCCCTGACATCCAATCAGCCAGGCCTTGTTTAGTGCTTTCGTAGACAAGTTTTTGGATTGCCGGAGTGCCGAGTTCTTGTTTGGTTTGGCCGCGAAACTGAGGCTCAGCGAACGTTACTTTGACCGCTGCTACCAGCCCTTCTTGAACATCGGAAGGTAGCGCCCGATCGTTGCCTTGTTTGGCCAGCTTTTTGAGCTTTTTGGTGTCAGCGAGCAGCTCTTCGTTCGAGACCCGGGTAAGTGACCGCTCAAAACCGGTCACGTGGGTTCCACCATTTGGGGTCGGAATCGTGTTGACAAAACTGCGAGTCGATGACTCAAATCCTTTAACCCAACGCAGCGCAACATCGATCGTGCAATGCCTCGTCACGGTAGTCATTTTGCCGTCGACGGGCACTTGTTCTTCGAAGGAAGATTCGTCATGAATTTTGATGATGTCGGTAACCGGTTCTCCGATGGTCAAAAAGTCGACGTAGTCAGCCAACCCACCGGCGGCGACAAAGTTCTCGGGCTTCTTGCCCGCGACTCGTTTGTCATGAAGTTTGACCTGGAGCCCCGGCACCAGAAAACAGACCTGAGCCACGTGTTCGCGGACCCGTTCGTAGTCGATGGCGGCGTCGGAGTCGAAGATGTCGAGGTCTGGCCAGAACCGGACTCGGGTACCTGTCCGTTTACCAGCGACTTTCTTAGCCTTAACCAATTTTGATGACGGCTTGAACTTACCCGACTTTAGATAGTTCCCCGGTACCTGGTTTAAGAAAACAAGACGCCAAGTAGCGCCGTCTCGGTCGACTTCAGCTACTAATTTAGTGGCCAGCGCGTTTACAACCGATGCGCCCACTCCGTGTAAGCCGCCGGAAGCAGAGTACGCACCGGACCCGAACTTGCCGCCAGCATGGAGTTCGGTGAAGACGATCTCTAAAGCGCTTCGACCATCTGGTTTCTTATCGACTGGTATGCCACGGCCATCGTCAGCGACTTCAATCGAGCCGTCTTTATGAAGCGTAACGTCGATGTGTGAGGCGTAGCCGGCCGCGGCCTCGTCGACCGAGTTATCGATTACTTCCCAGACTAGATGAAGAAGACCTTCGGTTCCGGTTCCCCCGATATACATTCCAGGGCGTTTTCGGACAGCTTCGAGACCTTCGAGCAGCTGAATTTGTGACGCATCATAGGTACTTGAAGACTTCTTTTTGGTCGAACGTTTTTTGGGAGTTTTTTTGTTTACAGCCATGCTTCTACCACCTCAACGATCCGACACGTAATATTCGACTTTTTGTCGCTTTGCTAGGCCCATCACGTCGAGTCGGTCGTAACGAGAGGGACTGCGGGGTTGGATCAGCTTTAGTTGGGCTTTCGGCGGTTCCGACAACACACATAGCGCGGTCGTTCACGCCAACCCAGGCAAAATCTACCCGACGTTCATCTTTGAACTTAGTTAGCCGCAAACCTGCGCCGCCTCGTCCTTTGGACGGAATCTCATCAGTTGCCGTCGCCTTCGCGGTACCTCGGTCGGTTACCGTGACCACAATCGAATTTGGTTGTTCAGCGGCGGCGGTAAGGACTTGAGCTTTGCCTTTCAACCCGATAGCGGCGACTCCTTTGGCTCCAGGTCCCTGAGCCGAAATTTTGGCGACGGGGGTTTTTAGCGCCTGCGCATCTGAGGTGACAAAGAGTACTTCGTCGGCGTCGCTCACTTCGAACACGGCGACAACGCTGTCTCGGTCGGCGAGTTTCATCACGGTACGTCCCGGCTTGAGCCCTACGAGATCGGGACGATTCAACCGTTTCGCCATCCCACGGTTGGTTGCGATTAGAAGAGACTCGCCCTCTGCGCCGAATATCGCAACTACGGACTCACCTCTGTCGACGGCAAACACATCTCCGGTGGGTTTGCCGCGACTTCGGCCACCAACGGCTGGAATGTCGTTGGCCATGACTGAAAACGCTCGACCCGAAGATGTTATAGCGTAGACCTTCTGCCGCTCGGTAGTCATAACGAGAGAGGAGACAACGTCATGACGTCCGGGGGAGTAGCTTTTGGAAGCGCCTTGTGGCTCACGGCCGATGACACCAGAAGTGGTGAGGCTCACCACACATGCAGTATCAGCGATGTCCTCAACTACTTGGCTTTCGAGTTCGGCCAAGTCGGGCAGTTCATCGCAGCCAATTATCTGGCTTTTGCGTGGAGTCTTGTATTCTTCGACGATTTGCCCAAGTTCTTTAATAACCATGGTGCGTCGTCGTTTCTCCGACCCGAGGATCTTTTCGAGTTCCTTGATGCTGGTGAGTAGTTCTTCGCGTTCGGCAATAAGTTCGTCGTAGGCTAACGCGGTGAGTCTGCGTAAACGTAGCTCGAGTACATACTCTGCTTGAACCTCGGTGAGCGCCAACTCGTCCATCAAGCCTTGACGCGCTTCACCAGAGTTTTGTGAACCTCGAATGATGGCGATTACCCGATCGATGTTGTCGATCGCTATTAGAAGGCCGTCGACCAGGTGAAGACGCTCTTGAGCTTTACGTAGCCGATGTTCGCTGCGTCTAACAATTACGTCTAAACGATGATTGATGTAATGCAGACAGAGATCGTAGAGTCCAACCGTGGTAGGAACACCGTCGACCAGAACAACGTTGTTGATGCCGAAGCTCTCTTCCAATGGTGTAAGACGGTAGAGCTTTTCCAGCATCAGCTCAGGGTTAACACCCGCTTTGCATTCGATCACTAACTTCATTCCTGCCTTACGGTCAGAAAGGTTTTTTAGGTCGCTTATGCCCGCAATCTTTCCTTTAGCGACGAGGTCGTTGATTTTGGTGATCACCCGCTCAACCCCGACCAGATACGGAAGCTCGGTCACTTCGATGCCTTGGCGGGCTCGAGTTATTTTGACTATCTCGGCCTTGGCCCTAACCCGGATTGTGCCGCGACCAGTTTCATACGCGGTTTCCATATCGTCGGCGATTATGGTTCCCCCCGACGGGAAGTCCGGTCCTGGCACCAACTTCAACAATTCTGCAGTAGTTGGTTTCGGCCGACGTTGTGTCATCACCAGTTTGATGGCTTCGAAGACTTCTGCCAAGTTATGGGGGGCCATATTAGTGGCCATACCAACCGCGATACCCGAGGTGCCGTTCACCAGAAGGTTTGGTAACAGCCCAGGTAGATACGCTGGTTCTTGAGTTTCACCGTCGTAGGTGGCTCGCCACTCGACAGTTCCTTCATCAATTTCGGCTAGAAGATGCAAAGCCGCTGGCGTCAATCGGCATTCGGTATATCGATGAGCAGCTGGTGGGTCGTCGAGACTACCGAAGTTACCTTGCGGATCAATCAACGTGATCGGTTTGGCGAAATCCTGCCCCAAGCGGACGAGCGTGTCATAGATAGCGCTGTCGCCGTGAGGGTGGAACTTCGCCATCACGTTGCCTACAACGTGGGCACATTTTCTATGCGGCCGATCGGGAAACAGCCTCATTTCCCGCATCGAGTAGAGGATGCGTCGCTGAACGGGTTTCAAGCCATCTTTGACATCGGGTATAGCTCGAGACGTAATGACCGACAGCGAGTACGCCATGAACGACTCGCTAAGTTCTGACGCAACCGGAACATCTAGAACTTCACGCGCAAACGGAAGAAGTTCGCCTTGTGATGCCATGGACACCTTTCACAACTAAAGAATTATCGCTCAGCCTACCGAACAACTGTTCGTGATGGGACCGTAGAGCTAAGAATCGCCTAGATTGTGAAAGGTTAGTCGCGTAAGCTTACCGGCCGAGGTCTTTTCGACGTAGCTTTCTTCGTCCACCTTGTTTAGCAAGTTGTTGCATTAGGTGGTCGATCAGAAACGTCACCGCGTTCTTGACTGACTCTTTGTCAGTCGCGTCGACAGTTGTCACCGGAATCTCTGGAGCGATGGCAAGGTAGTCACGTAACTCGGCTTGGGTTAAGACCGGGGCGTCAGGGAACTCGTTTTGGACCACAACAAATGGCAGTTCCCGCTGCTCAAAATAGTCGAGCGATCCGTATGACTCATCGAGACGTCTTGGATCGATCAGCACTACGGCTCCGAGAGCACCTTCAACGATGGTGTCCCACATGAACGAAAACCGCAACTGGCCAGGCGTTCCAAACAAGTAGATCATTAAGCTGTCGCCTACGTTGATCCGCCCGAAGTCCATCGCCACCGTTGTCGATGTCTTAGTCTTCACTACCGAAACGTCGTCGATCTCCGACGCCGCCTCAGTCAGGTGTTCCTCGGTGCGCAGAGGAGGAATCTCAGAGATCGTCCCTACGAACGTCGTTTTGCCAACGCCGAAACCGCCAGCCACTACAAATTTGGCTGAAGTTCGTCGAGCGACACTAGCGGTAGATTCTTCGATTTTAGTCATAGCGCCTCAATTGCATTTCTAATGGTCATCAGGAAGTCGGTGTCAATAGTGTCTACGAGATCTGAGGAGTCGACTAGCCCGTCGGACGCTAGTTCGCTCACGAGAATGATTGCTGTTCGAATAGGTAATTTGAGTTTGGCCGCGACTTCGGCAATGGAAGCAGGCGAATCGAGAAGCTCGAGGATTTTGCGTTGCTCGAATTGAGCAGAGCTAATACTCGTGCGTGCCTGGGGCGTTATCTCGACCACAGTTTCAATTGCAAGTTCTTGAGATGTTGCCTCAGTCCGTCCTTTCGTGGCCATGAAAGAGCGGACTAAAGAGCCGCCTTCTGAAGGTTGGGGAGAGGACATAAGTGATTAGCCTGCCAATGAGTTCTTGAGGGCGGCGATCACGTCAGGTGAAAGAATGTTTCCGGTCGCTTCTGCCAGTTGAGCCATTTCAAAGCCGATCATTCCAAGGTCAGAGTCTTTACGTGCGACCACGGCAAGAGAGGCACGGCTTGAAATACGGGATACAACGATCCAGCCGGTTTCTGCTTCTATCAAGACACGTGCGACGGGTGCGATCTGATGGAGGTCAGACGCTCCGTCGGTCAGACTTGCCAGACCAGAACAAATTGCGGCCATCTGGTCACAAGAGATGTCGGTTAGCCCGTCGCTTGCCGCGAGATGGATACCGTCCGCTGATACGGTCTGTGCCGAGATTGCTCCAGGTGTCTCGGAAACAAACTGATTGAGAATCCAGTTGAGCTCTGTTCCGGTTTTGCTCGTTGCAGTGGTCATGATTCGTTACTTTCGGTTTCGTCAGAAGTTGTACTTGTTTTGCTTGCGCTCTTTTGGAATCCTGAGAATGCATCTCGTACATCCTCGGGACGGGAGGTAGTTGCCGCCACTTGGGTGGCTTCTGCCATCGGCTTCTTAAGATTTTCGGGTAAAGAAGCTCCGGGCACCCTGCGTTTCGGCGCACGTGGTTTGGTCATCTCGGCGAAGTCAGGTTGACCTCTCCGCTCGGTTTGAGGCGCCGACGGTGTTGTAGAAGGTTTTCTCTTTTTCAGAGCAGGTTTCTGCTCAGCGGGAGCCGTCTCCGGGGCCGGTGTAGCCGGAGCGGCAGGCGCTGTCGCAGCGGTTGAACTGGTACTACTGGCGCTCTTTTGGAAGCCGGAGAATGCATCGCGCACTTTCTCGGCATCGAAGCTAGTTGAATCTGGCTCATCGGTTTTCGGAGGTGAAGATTCAGGCTTCTTGAGGTTTTCGGGTAGAGAAGCCCCAGGGACCCGCCGTTTAGGAGGCCGAGGTTTGCTCATCTCTTCGAAATTTGGTTGCGCTCGCGAAGTTGGCTTTGGCTCAACGTGGTTTTCACCAGTCGGGGCTTGCCGGTCTTCTACCGAAGGTGTCGGAGTCTGGCTTGCCCGATCTGCATGTGAAGATACTTCTTCGCTCAGGGGAACAGCGGGCTCGATTTCGGGCATCTTGTCGTCTCTGCCCGACGCTGTCTGGACAGTCGCTGGGGGAGTTGGTGCCGGAACCGATTCGGGGCTTTCTTCGACCGTATCGTCAATAGAGGTTTCCTCGGTTGTCTCGATGGTCTCTTCTTCAGATGATTCGTCCGCGTCATCTGAACCGGTGCTGGAAAGAGTCTTAGTAAGACCAGAAAGGTTTACTTCTGCGTTCAGACCTGTGCCCGATTCTTTTGAGTTCAACGTGACCAAGATGCCGTGACGTGTCGCTAGACGACCAACCACGTAAAGGCCTAAGTGCTTAGAAGGGGTTTCTTCACTGCTCGCAGCCTGTTCGATCTGGCGGTTTGCAGCCTCGAGTTTGTCGTCTTTCATGCCAAAGCCGCTATCGGTGACGTATACATGGGTTTGGCCGTCCACCTCTTCTGAGTGGACTAATACGGACTCCTCTGGAGGAGAGAACCGGAGAGCGTTTTCTATAAGCTCGGCAAGAAGGTGAGTAAGGTCAGCCACCGCATTGCCAGGAACTTCAACCGCGTTGTCGACAGTTGATTCAACCCGTTCGAAGTTTTCAACTTCGGACATGGCCGCTCGAACAACGTCACCCAACTGTGCGGGCTGCGCCCACTGTCGTGGGGTCTGGGTGCCGGCTAATACGAGAAGCGATTCCGCGTTTCGGCGCATACGAGTGACTTTTTGGTCGACCACGTAGAGCTGAGATAGTCGATTCGGGTCTTCCTCATCGTGCTCTAGCACATCGAGATCTCGAAGAACCGTATCCAAGATCCTCTGGTTACGGCGACCGAGGTTTACGAACATTTCCGCTGCGTACTGGCGACTCTGAGCCTGCTCGGCCGCCATGCTTACCGCCGTGGAGTGCAAATCGTTAAATACGTTTACCAACTCGCCAATTTCGTCGTCGGTTTGCGATTCGAGAGGAATGATCTCTTGTTCACCGGCTTTTGCTTCGCCGGAACGGATCTTACGTACCAGTGTTGGGAGGTCTTCGTTCGAGACCTTACGGCCTCGGTTAGACAACTGCGTGATCGGGGTTGTAATAGCTCGATATAGGGCGAACAAGATGATGCCGGTACCAGCGATCACGAGCAAGGCTGCTAGGAGAATGTTCCGTTGCTGCTGGGTTGCCGCGGTCAGAGCTTGAGCGTTTTCTTCATCGATTTGTTCGATGAGGATTTCTTGCTCTGTTTTGATTGCTTCGAGAAGTAGGTCGCTGTCAGCGGTTACCTGGCTACGAATAACCGTTGCGATAAAGACCGGGTCTACCTTGCGGATACGTTCGCGGTAGTCATAGAGAGCTTCGTTGGCGGGGAGGTCGACTGCCTCAGACATGTCGAAGCCGTCCAGACCTGTCGAAAGAGCTGTTTCTTGGGCCTCTTCGGCTACTACCGCTAGTTCAAGAAGACGACGTTGTTGTTCGTTGGTGGGTGCGCCCTGACCTAAAAGGACGTTGACCAAACCGCGTTCGGCCAAGATGGCGTCCTCCCATTTCACCAGGGCGGTCAAGGTGGAAACCTGGGTAGCGGTTCGACCGGTTTTGTAGGTGTCGGTAGAACCTTCGATAAGGGCAAGAGGTCTGGTCGCTAGTTCGGTGAAGTCGTCCTGGAGCTGTAGTGTTGGGGTCACTACGTTTGAGTCTGCTGCCTGTTCCCTAACTGTTGTAAGGAGAATGGACACAGCGTCGTCGCCGAGGCCGGTGCGGATGCGGTTGATTTCAGTGCGCATACGTTCGATAAGGAAACGGCTTTGGCGGGTACTTTCGATCGCTTCTTCGAAACTTAAATCTGTGCGCTCTCGAGCCTGGATCAGTTCCTCTTGGTTACCGTCAAGACCAGCGGTCTGTTCGGTACGAATACTCTGGGCCAGGGCCAAGATCTTGAGGTCAGCTTCTACTCGCTCCGCCTGTTCAGTTGCTTGTTGAGCGTCGGTTTGAGAGGTTCGTAGTGTTGCTCCGGCCGCTACCGCCAGCAGAATCATCGGGAGACCTACGGCTAGCAAGAGCTTGTTGCGTAGCGATATTGAACGTAACACGTTATGGCGCCTTCACTTGAAATAGTCGTTGACTATAGCCTTCGGCGTTTCTGCTGCTCACTTGAGGTTTTGGTACTACGTTATGCCGTTTGCTTGGGTGATATTGCTTGTTCAGCGTCGGGTAGGGCCCATATTAGGCGTGAAAAACCTGAAGGCGGGACTTCCCGTTAAGGAAGTCCCGCCTTCAGTACGTGCATACGTTCTTACACCCTCAGAATTTGCCGCCTGCTAGTAGGTGAGGGTTAGTAGGGCGACCATGCAACCCTCACTAGGCGGCAAACTTATACGAACTGAATGTTAGCTACCGTCGTCGACGACGTCGCCGGGCGTCGATTTGACGGGCACTCTTCACAACAGTGTTGAGACGAGTACCGATTTCCTCTCGGCTTACGTTTGCTTCGAGGTCTAACTCGGGAGCTAGTGCTTCTAAAATGGCGCTCACGCTTACACCTTGCTCGGCGGCAAAGCCGTGCCAGTGATCGTGGGCGTCATCGCTTACATAGGCGTGCAACGCCTTGCGACCGTTGTCGTCAGACATTAAGGTCCCCTTCTTTTCTATATTCAGTGCGGCGGGTTACGTTGACTTGAGGTCAACGTAGGAGCACCTTACATCGCCCTTTCGACGAACTCAAGTCCATCCGCCCAAATACTCCAGTCAGCATGACGCCGATTGCGATTGGATGTAGTTTCAATTACCCCGAGCAGCCTGACCTGGGCAATTAGCCCTAAAGGAGACGCTTTACTTGTTTGACGCTTGGATTCACCAAAGCGGTGTTGCCTACGACAACGGTTGGAACAGTTTCGTTTCCGTCGGCGGCAGCTCGAACGACTGCTGCTGCTTCAGGGTTTTCCCAAATATTGTGTTTAACAAATTCGATTCCGTTGCGGCGCAACGAAAATTCCAGCTTCATGCAGAATGGGCAGCCGGGGCGCCAATAGAAATCGACTGTCTTGTCAGTAGAAACATCGCTCATAGTTAGAGATAACCCTCGTTTGTTAGAAAAGCTTCCCAGATTACGTTATGTAGCTGGTTCTTGATCATCTTCTTCTTCGACCTCACGGTCGTCCGGATCGGTTTCGTCGAGGTCGTCCGGATCGGTTTCGTCGAGGTCTTCGGGGTCAGTGAGATCTTCTAGATGTTGCAAACCCTGCTCCGCTCCATCTCGTACTATCTTGACCAGCGAGTTCTCAACCACGTTGTGACGCTCGATGTAAACGGTCAGAAATGCCTGCAACGTAGCCACAAACGGTAGTGCTAGAACGGCGCCGGTGGCACCAAAAAGAGCGGCCCCAGCTAAGACTGCGCCGAATGCGATTGCCGGATGCATGTTTAATGTTTGGGCGGTAATTCGAGGCTGCAAGAGATAGTTTTCGATCTGCTGATAGATGGCAACCGCTGCGATCACCCAAAGGGCCTTAACCGGTTCGATGCCGAGGGCGACCAGAGCAGGCAAGACGCCAGCTATGTAGGTGCCGATAACTGGAACGAACTGAGAAATTAGCCCGACCCATAGGGCCATGGCAACTGAGGATGGAAGCCCAAGAGCGGCAAACACGATCCAGTGAAAGGCCGCAGATGCGATAGCCAATATTAGGCGAGAAGAAAGAAACGCCCCTGTTTTAGAGATCGCTAATTCCCAGCCTCGAAGAACCTCATGCTGTTTCGAAGGTGGAAGTACCGAACAAATCGCTGAGCGGAATCGTGGACCGTCGGCGGTGAAATAAAACGTGAAAAGCGCAATGGTTAGGATTTGAAGCAGAATACCAAGGATGGATGACCCGGCTTGGAGGAGGCTGTTGGCTACCGACGAGGCGTATTGGCTTGCTTGGCCTTCAGCTTGGATCTGGTCGAGTAAGACCTCGTCTTCCACCGTGATGTTGAGGTTCTTCTCTAACCAAAGTTGACCTGACTCCACATAACCTGGCAGGTCGGCCACCAGCTGGTTCAACTGATTGGCAATCAAGGAACCCATGGCTGCCAGAAATCCCATGATTAGGATCATCACACAAAGCATCGTCACTCCGGTGGCGACACCTCGCGACATGCCCCGTTCATGAAGACGATCTACGGCCGGTTCCATAGCGAACGAGAAGAACAGAGCCAAAACAAGTTGAACTAAGAGAGAACGAAGCCCCTCAAAAACCTGGTAGCTGATCCATAGTCCGGCTCCCGTTAACCAAAACCACAAACTGGCTCGGGCTACCCATGGAGGCACTTTTCTCTCATTGGTTAGTTCCGCCATAGGGAAATCCTATCGACCTAACTCATACTTGTTTGAGGTACGGGTGAACGGAACCTAAGGCCAAACCTGCCCCAAAAGTCTGGTGGAACGAGCAGCCCTTGTATCTGAGTGTAGGCAACCGTGCCGATCTCATGCATCGTAGTAGGGTCATGCACGACCACTATCGTCGATTTTGATAGCGGGATGCGACGAAGAACTTCGTCGATAGTCTCACCGGACCAGCAACGGTCGACGTCGCGTTTGCTTCGCATTACTTGATCTACTTTTGTCCAGCTTCGTTCAGGCTCCGACAAAGCATACGCAAAGGTCGGGACGATGTAACCTATCGGATCGGAGTCCCAGCGGGTGACCGGATACGCAACGCCAGCTTGATCTCCTAGCGCCCAGGCAACCAGTCGAGCGACCGTTAGGGAATCAGGAAGCGCCAGCGGGCGACGAATCGCTATATCGGCCACCGTCGTGGTTTCCAATCGCCGTCGAACGGTGGCTTTACGCGTCTGAATTCGACCGACGACGGCAACCAAGGTCGCAACACACAACACGACTATTCCGCTCAAAAAGTCAAAGTAGGAAACAGCCAACCCAACCAATCCAAGGCAACAACCGCTCCACAGGGCTACTTTGCCGGAAACGATCTGGCCCGCGCTCCGGCTGCCGCGGCGATGCCACAAAATGGCTGTGAGCATTCGGCCCGAATCTAGTGGCGCCATCGGCACGAGGTTCACCACTGCTAGCACCAGGTTCATCAGCGCCAACATGGTGAGAGTCTCACCTAACCCGGCGTTTAGACGGTAATAGTCCGACAGTGAAGCGAGGAGAAATAACGTGATCGCAGCGGTCGCCGTAAATAGAAACCCACTACCGGAGATCTGAAACTCAGCCCGCGGATATGGCGGTGGTGAACTCGCTCTAATTCTGGCGCCGATGGCAGAAAGCGACAGCGTCGGTATGGACAGCCCGTGATGTTTAGCAACTTGGGTCTGAACGAGTTCACGTCCTACCAGTGAGGCTGCTATCACACCCAGAACAGCGACAGTGGCGCCTGCGGCTGCCGCTTGGCCAAGTTCGCTGTAGCGGCGTAGAAACCAAAATCGGACCAGTAAACCAACTACCAGCAGAGCTGCCACCAAACTCCAATGAACTGAGATCGACGTTGAGTCAAAGGTAGCGATTGAGCGTTCACCTCGTCGCCTTTTGACCGGTTGGTCATGATCCGGCATGTAATGCTCCTGCAATACCAAATAAATGAACTCTAGCTATTCTTAGCAACCGTACCTGATGCTAACGCCACTTGCAGTTCGGGTTCCAAAGAGCCGGTGCCGTCAGAGCAGCGTCATCGACCCGACAGCCTGCGCAGCTGTCAAAGTCGTTACCTCGTCAGAGGTTCAAGGCGGTAGGCTACGTTCTCTCATGCCGGTATCGACCTCTCAGATAATCGACTTGCCACTGAGCCAGGGCGATCTTACCGTGTCGATCCGTCGAACCTCAACACGCTCGGATTCTGCGGTGCTGTTTCTACCCGGATTGTTGGGTATCCACAAAGTATGGTTATCAGTCATTCCACGGCTTCCGTCCGAGTTTGATGCGTTAACGATAGATTTTGCTGGCCGTGGAGGAAGCTCCAGCAGCGACTCGGTCTGGGGAATAGATCGCCACGTCGCCGATACGGTTGAGGCCGTCGAATGGTTTGGATACCAAAACGTGATCGTTGTTGGCTATTCATTTGGAGCGTTTGTCGGTTGTAGACTGGCCGAACTCTATCCATCCCTCGTGTCGTCGTTGGTAGTAGTCGATGGGGGACTCACCTTAAACGGCGATCTAGCGGCCGCCCCATTAGAAGCGTTACAAACGTTTTTAGGGCCAAGTTGGGAACGTCTGAACGCCGTCTTCCCCGACTACGAATCATGTCTTTCGGCGTGGCGTTCACACCCGAGTTTCTCGACTGTCGCTCCAAACGTCATCGAACAATACCTGTCGTATAGCGTTGCCGGCGCACCCCCTCACGTTCGTTACCGTGCCAATATCGACAGCATTGTCACTGATGGGTACGAAATATTGGGAGACGGAGCAGCCGTTACTGCGTTGGCCCGAATTGGTCAACCAACAGAACTTGTTAGATCCGAACATCGTCAGGTAGGGGCAACGGATTCTCTCATCGACGACGGCACAGTCGCAGCGTTCGTCGACGTTAAAGCAGAACTATCTTGTCTGACAGTCCCAGGAACAGATCATGTTTCGTTGCCATTGGGGGCTTTAGGCGCTGATGCTATTGCTGCTTCGATTCAGCGGATGGCCGCTAGGACATAAATACCATTACAACTAACAACACGGCGATGAACCCTACGAACAACCACTCGATTCTGTCTCGCGAGCTGCGCTCCTGAGCGAGGTGGAGTTCAAGAGCGTCAGATTTGCCGCTGATCTCAACCAGTTCACGTTCTATCGAATGCAGCTTTAGCTGTTTCAAATGAACTGATTGTTGACTTTCTTCCAACTCTGACTCGATCAGGGAGTATTTATCTTGAAGCTCTCCAAAGACCCGTTCGGTGTCAGCCAACTGCTCAGCTAACGCGTTTGCTTCCTCTGTGTCGGCTTGATCAGTTTCGGTGATGGCCTGTGGATCGGGAGCTGATCCTGCTGATTGCACCGACATGACTTCAGTGCGTAGTTGAGTTCGTAGGTCTCGCAACTTCACCGCACCTTCGGGGCTGACTGGGGCAACGATCCGTTCAGCTGCGAGGACGTATTCGTCCAGTGACTCCAGATCCTCAGGCAAACTAAAGTGAGCCCACTGATTACGTGCTATTACAAGTTTCTTGATCAAGGGTCTAAGGTCTTTGCCATAGTGTTCGGCAAAAACAGGTCCCCAGAAGCGTTGAAGGACCAGAAGCTGAAACAGTGGGTCGGTGGTTCCATGCTCAGTAGGGCGGCCCATACGGTTCGCTGCGGCATCAAGCCACGAGGATTCGTCAGAGAAGTATGTTCTCATCCGATCGTCAACAAAAGGGCCCAGATCTTGGGCCATGGTCTCGAAGACTTCGGTGATATGGCGATGTCGGCTAGTCACATCTATACCGTGACTGGGCCAGCGGTTCCGGCTCATCCATAGCTTGTCCATCGGCCTAAACCATAGGAAATCAACGATCGAGCCATCAAAAACTGGGCTCTAAGTGTTCTGAAGGTTCCGACTAGTGACAATTCCCTAAATCCTCAAGCCAGCTATGGAACGTCCCGTTAGTCCAGTGTGGATACTCCTAGCAATATTGCTCGCTATAGTGCAGTCTCCTTGACGACGGTGGCGGGTTCAGTAGTTTGGGTGGTCGGATCAACAGTTCTGTTAAAAACCGATAGCAGAACCACGCTTCTCCTTGTTTGTACCGCAATGGTGGCGTTCTTCTCATCCATGATCGGCGTCGCGTGGCTGTTACGGAACCTGCGCCCGGACGAAACCGCACTTGAAGAGTATCGCCACGAAGTAGAACACGATCCTTTAACGGGTCTGCCAAATCAGAAGACACTAGAGTCGATGCTCGAAACTATGATAGGCGCTACTAGAAGAGCGAAATCGACTCTTGGCGTGCTGTTTATAGACGTAGATCGTTTCAAAAATATCAACGATTCGATGGGGCACAAGGCAGGCGATGAGCTTCTGGCTCAAATGGCTGAGAGGATAACGGGTTCGGTAAGAAGTTCTGACGTCGTGACTCGGTTCGGCGGTGATGAGTTTGTTGTTCTTTGTCCGGATCTTTTAACTGAACGTTCAGTGGTTGATTTAGCTCGTCAAATCCTCGCATCGTTTGAACCACTTTTCGAAGTACAGGGAACCTCACAACGGATGTCTGCGAGTATCGGGGTCACGACTCTGGACGGAACCGACCAACGAACAAGTCAGGAACTTCTCCGAGACGCCGATCTGGCGATGTTTACGGCCAAAAGAGGCAAGTCTCGATACGCCCTCTTTAACGAACAACATCGGCTTGAAATTCTCGAACGGCAAGAGATCGAACAAGATCTGGTCAAGGCGGTAGAGGAAAAACAATTCAATGTTGTCTACCAGCCGCTAGTTAACCTTGAAGATGGCAGCCTGTATGCTTTTGAGGCACTGGTCAGATGGACACATCCGACCAAAGGCCAGATCATGCCGGGGGCTTTTCT
Organism: Acidimicrobiales bacterium; assembly: GCA_020630065.1. Taxonomy (GTDB): domain Bacteria; phylum Actinomycetota; class Acidimicrobiia; order Acidimicrobiales; family SZUA-35; genus JAHDCC01. The sequence continues at coordinate 72,576 of JAHDCC010000009.1, read as the reverse complement.
CCCTGTCGCTGAAGAGGTCGGGCTAATCGGCGAAATCGGGACGTTTGTACTGCGCGAGGCGTGTGCCCAGGCTGCGGTCTGGAATCACATCACCCCAGATGCAACTAAGATTCGGATGAGCGTCAACCTAGCCGAACAGCAGCTACTAGATCAGAAGCTTCCCGAACGGGTAGCCGAGATTCTTCGTTGGGCCGGGCTAAAAGCAGAGCAGCTTGTTCTCGAAATCACCGAGAACATCATTGTTGAACATCTCGATGGTCTCGATCCGCTACGTGAGCTTCGAGACCTCGGCGTTTGGCTCGCCGTCGACGACTTTGGAACCGGACAGTCTTCGCTGAGCTATCTGAAGCAGTTCGATATGGTTTCATCACTCAAGATCGACCAGTCCTTTGTCAAAGGGCTCGAAAACGGGAACGCCGACTACGCCATTGTTGAGGCAGTGGTTTCGATGTCTGAGGCTTTGGGCCTTAAAGTCATCGTTGAGGGAGTTGAGACCGAGTCCCAGATGAGACTGCTCAAAGAAATGGGCGTCGACGTTATGCAGGGCTACCTATTTTCTAGCCCGATTAAACCGCCGGACCGAGATCCTGCGGCCTGGTTCTCGTCGACTACGCAAGGGAATGGGTCGAAGTCGGCCATGCGTGCGTTAGATGTTAGCCAGCGTTTCTTGGCCGGGTCCCGATCGGTGGATTGACGTCTGTAACGTTGCTGGCTAGTCGTTGGTTGGGGGAGGAGCGACGAAGTCGATTAGCTGCTCTACAGCTCCGACTAGTCCAGGCTCAAGGTCGGCATAGGAATTGACGCGTCCCAGTATCTTCTTCCAGAGTTCACCAGGTTGGCCATCGAAGTTCCATGCGGCGCAGATTCCGGTTTTCCAATCCTGACCTTTGGGAACGACCGGCCACTTCTTGATGCCCAAAGTAGAAGGTTTCACTGCCTGCCAGACGTCGACATAGGGGTGACCGGTGATCAAAACATGAGGGTTGGTTATCCTCTCAGCGATGCGTGACTCTTTTGTGTCGGCGACGAGATGATCGAGTAAGACCCCGAGTCGGCGTTCGTCAGTTGGTTCAAAATCGGCGATAATGGCCTTCAAATCGTCGGCGCCATGCAAAGGTTCTACGACAACGCCTTCGACTCGAAGATCGTCTCCCCAAACTTTTTCGACGAGCTCGGCATCATGTAGGCCTTCGACGAGGATTCGACTCGGTCGTGCTACACGGGCTTTAGAAGTGTCGACCGAACGTGAGCCCGACGCGGTTGTCTGCCGCCCGGTTTGTTGTGTGGGCTCTGGCTTAGGGGCAATCAACGATACGGTTTTGCCTTTGACTGAGAACGCTCCGTCGGCGACTGGAACGGTAACTTCGCGTTGGCTTACTTTGTCGAACAGGGTTACCTGTCGCGGAGTAAACTTCCGGATCGGCCCGACGTAGTTTGTTGTGCGGTGGCGAACGACTACACCCTTTCGGGCCTGCACCTTTGGCCAAGCCCCTGATTCAGGTCGTCCAGGTTTGCGTCGTTTACCGTCACCGATCGGTCCGCTTAGAATTCCTGACACTCTACGCAGAGTACCTTCAAAGTGGTCGACTGCGACGAGTGTCGCCCATTTTTGGTTCGTTTACATGCCGCTAATCGGCTCCGGTCACTAGACTTAGCCAACGAGGCTATATGTACGTATCTTCTACGCGTGCGGGAGTTTGTAGCGTTGTTTGATCGTGTTTACGCTGGCGATAGCCGCCAACTACTACGTATAGCCCTGCTGGGATCTATCGCGTCGATCACGGTAGTTTTGGGTGGTTCTCTAGCTGGAGCGGCGACTGCGGGAGAAACGATCTCGTTCTGGTCGGTGCCGACGGTTCCCGTGCGGCTAAGTTTTCCGTTACTTCCAGCTTTGGTCTGTTTCTACGGCGGCATGGTTTTGCTAGCTCGGTCGTGGCTGCAGCTCCGAGGGCTACATATTCGGTCTGGGCTTAGACCGAAGGCTGTGCTTGTTCTAATCTTGCTTTGGATTATTCCCTTTCTGGTTGGACCGCCGTTGGGAAGCCGAGATGTGTATGCATATGCGGCGCAGGGGAGAGCGGCAGAACAAGGGTTTGATGTCTATGAAGCCGGGCCCGCCGTACTTGGTGAACAGGACCCGGTTCTGGTTCCCGTCGACCCGATCTACTACGACGCCCCTGTTGTGTATGGGCCAGCGTTTGTTGGAATATCGAAGATACTAGCCAAGGTCTCTGGCGACGGTGTCATAACATCGGTCGTCCTCTTTCGGCTCCTAGCCTTAGGCGGGCTGGCCCTCAGCGCGTTTTCCATATTTCGTATCGCTAGTTTGCTTGGGCGAGACCCACTCGATGCGTTGATTATTGCCATTGCGAACCCGCTAACTTTACTTCATTTGGTGTCCGGAGCGCACAACGAGTCGATCATGGTTTCGTTGATGTTGCTTGGGGTAGCTGTCGGACTGCACCCACGTTTCCGGCCAGTAGGTATCGCTCTGTGTGCCGTAGCTGCTGCGATCAAACTGCCAGCTCTTCTAGGAGCAGGCTTTCTTGCGGTTCCGTGGGTTTTAGATACGACGAGACAGCGGGTGAGGATTGGCCGTGCAGTGTCGGCCAGTTTGATCGTTCTCGGTGTGTTTGCCCTGGCTGGTGAACTGACTGGATTCGGATGGAGCTGGGTGGGGGCGATATTCGAAGCCAACGCGGTTGACGCATACCTGAGTGTTACTACGGCGACCGGATTTGCTATTTCGTGGCTAACGGGTGCAGATATCGACCCCGTTCTTGTGGTCACTCGTTCGGTCGGATATTTAGTCGCCATCAGCGCCACGCTTTACCTGCTAGTGACACGTCATAGGATGTGGCCGGAAGCCCTTGGGTGGAGCTTGTTTATCGCTGCACTATTTCATCCAACTACCCAACCCTGGTATCTGACGTGGAGCCTCGGGCTGCTTGCAGCAGCGTACGGCGGGCGCAGAAATAGATTATTGACTGCGGTATGTACCGTGGCGGCATTCTCAGTTCTCCCGTCAGGTCCAAAGCTCGGATATTTGTTGATGGATCGGGCCGGAGTATTTTCAATATTGTTCGGTGGTCTTGTTGTGTTGCTGCTGACGCTCAGTCCTCGAGCGGCGAACTATCGGGAACAGATCTGGAGAAGTTCACCTCCGATCAAAGGTTCGAGCCCGACCTCTAGAGCCAAACTGGATGAAGGTTTAGTTTCGGTAATCGTTCCCGTCGACAGGCAGTCCGACAAACTCTTGGCTCTTCTCCGACGAGTGCATTTCGCGCTACGCGGTCGACCACATGAGCTGATCGTCGTCGACGATACAGGCGGCCAAGTTGTAATCGAGGACTTCGATGCCGCGACCCCAGATCTTGTCACCGTTCAGACGTTACGTCGTTACGACGGAAGCCGATGGGGTGGTTCTGGAGGCGCGATTTCGGACGGACTAGTAGTGGCAAATGGGGCCTTGGTTATTGTGGTGGACGGAGACCTCCAAGACAAAGCGGAAACCGTGGTTACGCTGCTTGAGCAGTTAGACGATGGTCATGACGTCGCAGTCGCTAGCCGCCGACTGTCATCGATGGGTTCTGGTCGAGAACAGCAACCATTGTCGCTTCTGGGATTGACGTTGTGCCGTCTTCTTTTCCCGAGTCGAACCCGAGCAACCAGTGACCCTCTTTCAGGCTTCTTCGCTTTTAGACTCGATCGAGTCAACACCACAGAGTTGCACCCGGATGGGCCAAAACTATTACTCGAGTTGTTGGTTACTCATCCACATCTCCAACTGTCCGAGGTTGCGAGAGTTGACGTGGGCCGGAGTAGAAAAGGTTCTCGTCTATCCATCAGTAAACGACTACAGATCTTAGGGCACATGCTTGAACTCTGGTTAAGAACCTCCAGATTATGGGCAGACGCGCCACTAACCGAGAGAGTAGTGTCTTCAATCGACGAACAATCTAGCGACCACGCAGCTCTGCTATAACCGGCGTTTGTTAGATGAATAAATCGTCATGTTGAAACCAGGTTGAAGCGATGGGTGTTTTAATGTGTGACAGCGGTGGCTTGTCCCGGTGCTCGGTAACCTTCATCGTCAAGCTACAGTTGACTTCTTAAGAAGTTCGAACTTTATCGGAGTAATCTCGCATATGTCTGAAAACACCGCATCCCTTGACAAGCCGCTGACGGTTACTGAAACAGCTCTAGCTACAGTGCTTGAAATCCGGGCGGCTGAAGACGACCCCGGCCAAACCGCTTTGCGGATCGAAATCACTGGCACGAAGATGATTTCGTTAGCCAAAGCTGAATTTACCTACGAGCTTGGTCTCATCGAGATCGCTGAGAAGGCCGACGACGACTTACTGTATCATCAGGGCTCTCATGACGAATTGACGGTGATCATTCCTCAAGAGTCGGTCGAGAACATGGTTGGAGCGGTACTTGACGTACCCTCTAACGCTACCGCAGGTGGACTTGTCATCCGGAATCCGAACGAACCAGATGTGTCAGATCCACTCGCAGGTATAGAACTCGACGTCGAAGGCGATTTACCGTCAAAGGTTACAGCTGTCCTCGACCAGGCCGTAAACCCCGCTTTGGCGTCACACGGTGGGTTTGCTTCGCTTGTGGGCGTAGATGGCGGAACGGTCTATGTGACTATGGGTGGGGGCTGTCAAGGGTGTGCGGCTAGCGCAATGACGTTACGTGACGGAATCCGCACCATGTTGATTGACGCGCTGCCTGAAATAACTGAAGTCGTAGACGCTACCGATCATTCAGCTGGTGAAAACCCGTTCTACACTGAGGCGCCAGCGTAGCTCGTCAACCCCGCACTAGACGGGTGGGTCAAAGGTCTCATACAAGCATCCCGGATTGATCACCAAATGCGAGGATGTCTAGATCGATTGGTGTCAACTTGGCGAGATCACGCGGCATTTGTCTACGCAGGCGGCACAATAAGCTACTATGGCGCAGAATGTACTTGGGACTGAACTGCAAAGCTGTTCACAAGATCCAGTAACCGGGTTTTACCGCGACGGTTGTTGTAACACCGGTGGCGGTGATGTTGGCGTGCACGTTGTTTGTGCGATTTTGACCGACGACTTCTTAAAGTACAGTCGTTCCCGCGGTAACGACTTATCGACCCCAAAGCCTGAATACGGGTTTCCCGGTCTTTCAGAAGGCGATCAGTGGTGCCTTTGTGCATCTCGTTGGAAGGAAGCGTTTGACGCCGGGGTTGCTCCGCAGGTTGTGTTGGAGAGCACACACATGGCGGCGCTTGAATATGTGCGTCTAACCGACCTCGAAGCACATAGCGTCAATTCCGACTGATCTACCAGCCAACACCATCGACGGTGACTTTACTCCACGCACCCAGGTAGGCGGAAGACCCTTCGGCAAGCGGAACTTTGGTATTCGAATCGATGTCGGGACCAGCCGGCACACCGACGACCGTCCCGTTAGTGGAACCTAAATCAGTGATCGTGATCTCGTTGTTAGGGCCGACATGGATGCGGGCGTGCTCTATCGAAACCGCGGGGTCGGCGGTTAGAACCGCTAAGTCGATATCGGGTTCTACCGATCGTTTGTCGCTTCTCCTGCCGATAAGGCAGTCACTGTCGGTTACCACAACCTCTATCGGGCCTTCGAAGTCTTCGGGAAAGTCGATTTCGCCGCTTGTAGCGTAGGAGAAGAATTCACGGTCCACCGAAATATGGAGCCGGACAGGAAGATGACGCTGACCGTTAGTTGCAGCTGATTCGTCGGTGTCTGAGTCGACGGCGGTGCTGGCTACCGGTGATTCAGACTCAGGTTCGAGGTCAGGGACGACCGTCAACTTTGGTCGTCCACCCAGGTTGTTATCTTGATCTTTGTTCACCGTGTCAAAATCCTCCGATCATAGACTAGGACCAGAGACACAAATTAGGCAACCGTTTCGGCTAGGAATAGTTCGGCAGATTTGTGCCAAGGCGAGTCAAAACGGTTTCGGCAATGCCTACTCCATCAAGACCTAGCTCGGACAGGATTACGTCGGGTTTGTTGTAGTCGATGTAACGGGTCGGTATGCCGAGAACGGCTACGTCGGCGTCGCTCGTTCCTAGCGCCAACGCTATCGACGATCCTATGCCGCCTTCTGCTAGTCCATCTTCGATAGTGACAACAAGTTTGTGGTCTGCGGCGTTTGCCAACATAGCTGAGTCGAGTGGTTTGACGACACGGGGGTCCCAAACGGTGGCATCGATGCCAGATTCGGTCAAGATATCGGCTGCGTCACAGGCGGCGTCATGCATCTTTCCTACCCCGATAAGGCAGACACCTGAACCGGCACGCTCTAGTCGTGCGGTCAGACCGGATCCGACACGGTCAGCAGACGCCGACTTTGCTGCTGTTTTAGGCCAACGGATACATGCTGGACCAGAAACGAGGTCGTATGCATCGTTTAACATTTGTTCGAGTTCTTCGAACGAAGATGGGCAGAAGATGGTCATCTCCGGGACCTTCGACATCAGAACTAGGTCCAGAATGCCGTGATGGGATGCTCCATCATCTCCGGTTATTCCAGCCCTGTCCAGACAGAAAATTACTGGCTGCCCATGTAGGCCAACGTCGAGATTGACTTGATCGAACGCCCTGGTTAGGAATGTCGAATAGACGGCGACAACTGGGCGAAGGCCGCCCATTGCCATCCCGGCTGCGGCAGTAACTGCATGTTGTTCGGCAATTCCGACATCAAAACATCGATTTGGGAATTTCTCGCGGAATGGCAACAAACCAGTTGAATCCGGCATGGCGGCCGTGATCGCGACTACATCGGAATGCGCTTCACCCAGTCGGACTAGAGCATCGCTGAATCCGGCCGTGTAGCTGCCTGGTTTAATCCCAGACGTGTCGTGCATGTTTTTAATCTCGTCGTTTTCAGCCGGAGCGTAGCCTTTGCCTTTTTGGGTTTGCACGTGAACGAGAACTGGCCCATCGAACTTGCCAGCGTTGACTAAAGCGGTCTCGACTTCTTGGACATTGTGGCCGTCGAATGGTCCCATGTACCGAATGCCGAGGGGTTCGAAAAACGTTGTTGGCTCGAACGCTTCTCGAACGGCCGCCTTCCACGCTTTTATACCCGTGATCGAGGTCTTGCCTATGATCGGGATTTCTTCAGCCCAGCGTTCAAACCGGCGTTGTCGATCCATGTATATCGGGTTGGATCGGATCTTTACGAGGCTGTCTGAGAGATGCGAAACTGTCGGAGCATACGACCGCCCGTTGTCGTTTAGGACAATTGTGACGTTGGCGTGCGAATGGCCAAGGTTGTTTAGGCCCTCAAATGCCATCCCGCCGGTCATCGAACCATCTCCGATCACGGCGACGATTCTGCGTTGGTTCGATTCAGATTCTAAGGAGAATGCGGTGGCTAATCCATGGGCGTACGCCAACACCGTCGAAGCATGACTGTTCTCGATCCAATCATGGTCTGACTCAGTTGTGCTGGGGTAACCGGATAGACCGTCCGATTTGCGGATTTGATCAAATTGGTCGACTCGGCCGGTGAGAAGTTTATGGACATACGTTTGATGGCCGGTGTCGAACAGTAGGACATCGTCCGGCGAGGTAAGCACCCGGTGAAGGGCGACCGTCAATTCAACGATCCCCAAATTCGACCCTAGATGGCCGCCATTCCGGGTCACAGTCGAGACGATTCGGTCTCTAATTTCGCCACAAAGCTGGGTAGTCTCGAGCTCGTTGAGGGCTTTGACATCACCGGGATTGTGTATTTGATCTAAAATCACTGATTCGTTAATAGTTTTCACCGTACCGCACAAGGTTGAGCCTGGTTCTACCGTACCGCACAAGTTCGTCAGTGAGCGTAACTTTGTTTGGTTATATATGGCGGTCGATGTGTCGATAGGATCGTCTTATGTTGACTCACGAAGATGTCCTGACAACGTTGAACTCTGCTCTTGGAGCGGGCGCTGAGTTTGCCGAAGTGTTCGCCGAAGATGTCCAACGGACCGGTGTCAGTCTGGACGATGGCCGAATAGAGAGCATCAGCTCCAGCCGTGACCGAGGAGTAGGCATACGGGTCATTGATTCTGACGCCATTGGTTTTGCTCACTCGTCAGATCTCAGCGGCCCAGGACTAGTATCTACCGCGACCTCGGCAGCCGATGCCGCTAAGGCCAGTGGAGCGAACCAAAAGCAACGTAGTTCGAAAGACCTATCGCTTACCGAGGTCGATGTGAAGGTTGCTCCAGTCGAAATTCGTCCAGAGGAAATCGGAAAGCAGCAGAAAGTCGAGTTGCTTCAAGCAGCCGAACAAGCGGCTCGTTCCATCGATCCGTCTATCACCCAGGTAAGCGCCGGATACAACGATCGCAGACGTAACGTTCTTATCGCTAACTCTGACGGTGTTTACGCCCGAGACGATCAAACCAAAACGATGTTTTCGATTTCATGTGTGGCGACGGGCGACACGGGGCTTCAGACAGGTCGAGAAACGGTTGGCATTTCAGGTGGGTTTGAGCTTTTTGATCGTGTCAACGTTGAAGAACTAGCGCAGCAAGCAGCCCATCGAGCGTTAACTAAACTAGAGGCGCGGCCCGCCCCCTCAGGGTCGTTGCCGGTCGTCATTGGGCCCGGCTCGGGTGGCGTGTTATTCCATGAAGCGTGTGGTCACGGTTTGGAAGCTGATCTTGTTCGAAAAGGTGCGTCAGCGTTTGCAGGCCGGATAGGTGAGCAGGTGGCGTCGCCGTTAGTCACCTTGATCGATGATGGCACCATGTCGGGTGAGTGGGGTCAGTTTGGGGTCGACGATGAAGGAAATCTGCCTGCCCGTAACGTTCTGATCGAAAACGGGATACTGGTCGACTACATGTGGGATGCGATCAGGGCCCGCAAAGAGGGGCGACCAAGTTCTGGCAACGGACGCCGACAAAGTTACCGACATCTCCCAATGGTGCGAATGACTAACACCTACCTGGCTGCCGGGGATTCAAGCCCAGCAGACATTATTTCGAGCGTCGACCACGGTGTCTACGTCGCCCGCCTAGGAGGCGGTCAAGTTAATACCGCATCAGGCGACTTTGTATTCGGAATGGTTGAGGCCTATATGATCGAAGACGGCAAAATTTCGACTCCTCTCCGAGATGGGCAGCTAGTCGGAAACGGGCCCAAGGTTCTGCAGCAGATAGAGGCGGTCGGTAACGACTTCGAAATGGGGCCTCCAGGGACCTGTGGCAAAGATGGTCAAGGGGTGCCGGTAGGCGATGGTGTGCCAACACTCAAAGTGGCTGAACTCACAATTGGAGGAACTGCGTCATGACCCCTGAGAAACTTCTTGAGATTGCCAACGGCGTCGTTCAATCGGCAGCCTCGAATGAACAAATTGAAGTCGCCTGTTCCCACGGTCGGTCTACCAGTGTGAAAGCGTACGACGGTGAAGTCGAGTCGATGACGTCTGCGGAAAGTATGGGTCTTGGGGTGCGCGTCCTCATCGACGGCAAGCAAGGTTTTGCCAGCGCCGGGTCGTTAGATCCAGATGTTGTCGCTGACACCTTTGCCCAGGCTCGAAGTAACGCAGCGTTTTCAGAACCCGACGAACATGTGGGGATCGCTGAGCCCGATGGGGTCGATGCGGTTGATATTGATCTTTGGTCTGATGAAGTTGATGCCACGTCGTCTGAGACGAAAGTCCAGATGGCGTTGGATATCGAGAAGCGGGTTAGGACCGGTCACGACAAGATAGTTGGGGTTCGAACGGCTTCCTACGGCGATTCGACGGCGTCGTTTGCGTTGGCGAGTACGTCAGGGATAGCGGCTTCTACCAGGGCTAGTTCTGCTGGCGTATCGGTTCAGGCGTTAGCTCAACACGGGGAAAGCACACAGACCGGATTTGGTTACGATAGTGCCCGTAAACTATCGGATTTGTCGCTCGATGACGTGGTCACCGACGCAATCAGTCGCTCGGTTGATCTCCTCGGAGCGAAGAAGCCCGACAGTGCAAAGGTCGATTTGGTGCTCGAGCCCCGGATGGTTGCGACCGTTTACGGTTTGATCGCCTCGACATTATCCGGCGACCGGATACTGAAAGGTCGTTCGCCATTCGTTGGACGAGTAGGTCAAAAGGTAGCTTCGGAACATATTTCGCTTATCGATGACCCAACCGATCATCGCTCGTTGGCTGCGGACTCCCATGATGGTGAAGGTTTGGCCTGTCGTCGTAACCCGCTGATCACCGACGGAGTGTTAAACGGATACTTGCATGACTCCTACACCGGCCGTCGATCGGGTGAAGGCTCGACCGGGTCTGCGGTTCGTGGTGTTCGCGGTCTGCCATCTCCGGGTGTCCAAGCCTTAGCGGTTGCACCTGGATCGGGTTCACTAGCCGAATTGATTGGTGACGTCGAATTGGGTCTCTACGTGTTTAATCTGGCTGGTTTGCACAGCGGCGTAAACCCGGTATCCGGAGATTTCTCGGTCGGGGTTGAAGGGCGCATGGTTAGAGACGGCGAGTTAGCCGAGCCGGTCGCTGAATGCACGATCGGGTCGACACTTCAACGATTGCTGCTCGATGTGAGCGCCGTCGGGGGAGAGGTCACCTATCTGGCGAGCGGAGTGACCGCTCCACCTGTAGTTATCTCAGGTATCTCACTCGCCGGAGCATAAAGTCGGCTAAGCAGCAGAATTGTCGGACGTCGTCTTCGACGGTTTTTCTGACTTAGCCGGTGTCTTCGTCTCAGTAGAGGAAGAACTAGAAGAGCTAGAAGAGTTTGATGTCGAAGATGGTGCAGTGTCGGTTGAAGATTTCGACCCGCGAGAGTCGTTTCGGTAAAATCCCGAACCTTTGAACGAGATACTGACTGCCCCGAAGACTTTCTTGACGTGATGTAAGCTGTCTTCGCTAACCGCGCAGTCCTCGATAGTGGTCAGTGAATCCTCGTGGATTGATTGCGTAACCTCGAACCGTTCGTCACAGACCGTGCATTTATAATCGTATGTTGGCATAGAAACTCCCGAAGACCACCAAGTAACCTATTGTAAGGTAGCATCTGTTCGCCCCAAAGCGGGCATTGAGCCCACTGTGGTAAATCGCTCACAGGCGTGGCCCCCAGAAGTGGGTTATTCTACATCTAGAGCCGAACAAAGGATTTCAACGATGGCCGCCAAGGTTAAAAAAGCCGTAATTCCTGCAGCTGGTCTAGGAACACGTTTCCTGCCCTTCACTAAGTCAAGTCCGAAGGAAATGCTTCCTGTAGTTGATCGGCCGGTAATCCAATACATCATCGAAGAGGCGGTCGACGCTGGAATCGAAGACATCCTGGTAATTACGTCTCGTCACAAGAAAAGCCTGGAAGATCATTTTGACCGGCTGGTCGACCTCGAAGATGCGTTGACGGCTAAAGGTAAAACCGATGAGGTTCGAGAAATTCGACGAATTTCTGAGATGGCCCAGATCCATTTCGTTCGCCAGGGTGAAGCGCTAGGGCTTGGGCACGCTATTGGAATGGCCAAGAATCATATTGGCGGTGAACCGTTTGCTGTTCTGCTGGGTGATGACATCATGCACCGATCTTCGCCAGTGTTGAAAGGTATGATTGCGGCGTACGAAGCTGAGCAAAGTTCAGTTGTGGCATTGATGGAAGTCCCGAAACAGGACATCGGTTCGTATGGGTGTGCTGCGGCTACGGCATTGTCGGACAATTTGGTTCAAGTCTCGGAGCTGGTGGAGAAACCAGATCCCGAGGTGGCGCCGTCAAACTTGGCTGTGATGGGTCGATACGTTTTTACCCCCGAGATTTTTGATGAGATTGCCAAAACTCAGCCAGGAGCGGGGGGCGAAATTCAGATCACCGACGCGATGGCGTCTCTGATGACGTACCAGCGCATGTTGGGATTCACGTTCACTGAAGGTCGTTTTGATACCGGCAAAAAGATCGACTATCTGCGAGCTGTAGTGGAGTTAGCGCTAGAGCGCGAAGATCTTGGGCCAGAGTTTCGGACGATTCTACGAGACATCGCAATTCGTGAAGGCCTCGTTTCATAGACTGTGCCTTCAGGGGAGTGGGGCTAGGGTACGTACATGATTTCTCTTAGCGACGCCCAAGCCCGCATATTTGGCGACATCAAGCAGTCCCGGGTGGTTGAGGTTCCGGTCGCTGACGCTTTGGGCTTGGTGTCGGCAAATCAGGTGTCTTCCGCCGTTCAAATCCCGCCGTTTAACAGTGTGGCCATGGACGGATTCGCGCTCGTTGCTGCGGATTCAGCCGGTGCGTCGAGCTCGACGCCGGTTCACGTTCCTGTAATCGAGACTATTGCTGCGGGGCAGACCGCAACCAGGCGACTTGAGCCTGGTGAAGCCATGAGGATCATGACGGGTGCGCCATTACCCGATGGCGCTGATGCGGTCATAATGGTCGAGCTAACCGAGGTTTCAGATGTCGACGGAACTGAGACAGTCGCCTTTCACGGTGCGGTCGAAGCAGGCAACCACGTTCGGCCAGCCGGTAGCGATGTTGAGCCCGGAGACGTCGTAGTTTCCGCTGGCACAGTATTTAACCCGAGCCACATCGGACTTTTGACATCGGTTGGTGTTGCCACAGTCGAGGTGTATGCGCGGCCTCGAGTTGGCGTGATTTCCACTGGCGACGAGTTAGTCCGGCCTCCGGCGTCGTTAGGTCCAGGCCAGATCTATGACTCGAATCGGCCTATGCTGGTTTCGTTGGTTGAAGCCGCTGGCTGTAGCGCCGTGGATTTAGGGCACGTAAGCGATGATGAGGCCTTGGTCGAAGCAGCTTATGTAGCTGGCGTCGAAGAATGCGACGTGATCATAAGCTCTGGTGGGGTGTCGATGGGTGATTACGATCCGGTCAAAGCGGTCTTGAACCGTTTGGGGGATCTGAACTGGATGCAGATCGCGATCAAACCCGCAAAGCCGCTTTCGTTTGGTTTGTTGCGTGACACACCAATATTCGGATTACCGGGAAACCCGGTGTCGGCTGCAGTATCGTTTGAGCTGTTTGCCCGCCCTAGCCTTCGAATGATGTTGGGTGATTCCAAGCCGTTCCGGCGCGTTGTATCAGCTATCGCCGATGAGCCGATGCGGCGACGTGCCGACGGGAAAACCCATTTCGTACGTGCGGTGGCCTCGTACCAGAATGACGGTGCCATTCATGTGCGTTCAGCCGGCGCTCAAGGCTCTCACCAGCTTAGCGCACTAGCAGCGTCCAATGCCTTAGCTGTTCTGCCCGATGGGGCTCAGATCGCCGCTGGGGGCCGCATTAATGTCCTGTTAACCAGCGAGTCCGCTTTCTCGGCATCGTTCATAGTGGAGTAGACTTCGTTATGTGCAACCACTTATCGATACCTTTGGCCGAGTCCACAAAGATCTGAGGATTTCGGTCACTGATCGATGTAATTTTCGCTGCCAATACTGTATGCCCGAAGAGGGAATGGTGTGGCTCGACCGTTCAGAGATCTTGACGTTCGACGAGATCTATCGGATCGCGAACATTTTAGTTGAACGGTTTGGTTTGGAATCGATTCGCCTGACCGGGGGTGAACCGACACTCAGACGTGAGCTGCATGTGTTGGTATCTCGCTTAGCCAGCTTGGGTGTCGAGTTGTCGATGACGACCAACGGGGCGACTCTGGAACGCCACGCAGTGGACCTATTCGAAGCTGGCCTAACTCGAATCAACATTAGCCTGGACACCCTTGATCGGCAGAAGTTCGTGGAACTGACTCGCCGTGATCAGCTGCAACAGGTCATCGAGGGGATCGACGCAGCCAAGCAGGCGGGTTTTGACCCGGTGAAGGTCAACGTGATGCTGATGAAAGGTATTAACGACACCGAGATCATCGACTTCCTGGAATTTGGTAGAACCTCAGATGTGGTCATTCGGTTCATCGAGTTTATGCCACTGGATGCTGGTGAGGAATGGTCACAAGATCGGGTGGTAGCGGCGTCCGAAATTATGGATCAGGTTACAGAGCACTATCGCTCCGAGAGTCTTGAGCGCGGTTCATCTCCCGCCGAACGGTTCCGATTCGAACCAAAGTCTGACGTTTCTTCCGACTTGGGTGAAAATGCCCAGTGGGGAGAATTTGGGATTATAGCCAGCGTGAGCGAACCGTTCTGTGAGTCGTGCGACCGGATCCGTTTGACGTCAGATGGTCAACTTCGAAACTGTCTTTTTGCGCTCGAACACTTGGATCTTCGGGCATTGCTGCGAGGTGGAGGTACCGATGAGCAGCTGGCAAAAGCGATCGTTGAGGAGGTCGAAGCGAAGCGCTCCGGACACAATATTGGGCAGGTCTACTTCATCCGTCCATCAAAATCTATGAGCCAAGTGGGCGGGTAGTCGACCAGTCGCCACAAAATGCACTATCTTGGCCATGTGGGAGATCGCAAACTAACTCATCTTGATCCAATTGGCCGAGCACGCATGGTCGACGTAACGCCTAAGGAGCCTACGTTTCGACGAGCGGTGGCTCGGGGGCGCGTGCATATGCGGCCCGAAACCACTGACTTGGTTGCCCGTGGCACTGTAACTAAAGGTGACGTGCTGGCGGTGGCTCGTATCGCTGCAATTCAGGCGGCGAAGAAAACTCCTGACTTGCTGCCATTGTGTCATAGTGTCACGGTCGGCGCAGTAAACGTTAGTTTCGATATTCGTGACAACTACATCGAGGTCGAAGCCGAGGTTGACACAGTCGATCGCACCGGTGTCGAGATGGAAGCGTTAACTGCATGTTCGGTCGCCGCTCTGACGATTTACGACATGTGTAAGTCGGCTGATAAGTCGATGGTGATCGCCGACATAGCGTTGTGGGAGAAAACCGGTGGTCGTTCGGGCCCGTATCGTCGGGTCGAAGCCGTAGATGGTGAGGAGCCAGGTGGAGACTCGTTCGGGTCTTTTCCTCGATGAACAGTTCTATCTTCAACATTGTTGTAGCGGGCGTACTCGTTCTGGCGTGGCTTTGGGCGTTAGGGCGGCCAGCGCTGTCCAAGATCTCGTATTTGGTTCGTCGGATGCGTTCGAACGACGGCGGAATTGACTATGTTCGTCCGTCGTTGTGGTCGTTGGGTTCAGGTGTTTTTCAGCCGATTCTTCGCCCGTTACGTTCATGGCAGCGGCAATCGGTTTTTGCGCGCCGTCGCCAGCTTCTGATTGCGTTAACGGTGACTGTGATCGTTTCTGCAGGTTTGGCGATCGTTCTGCGCGGTCCATTCTTGGTGGCACTAGCGGTCGCCACAATCGCTTTGGTGGCATATCTAAACGCTGCTGTTCGGATCGGTGGACGACTGGTTCGTTGGCAGAACTACGTGCAGCAGCGGCCACAAACCTCGACGTTGGCGGTGCCATTGGCGTCGGATATTGGCCAAATTGGCGAATCTGAATCGGTTGAACAAGATGGAACTGAGAAAGTCCAAGTTGCCTCGGACTTGCAGAAGCGGTCAGTCTCTCAAGAGGCCGACCCAACGCTGAAGGTTAAAGGTTCTCGTCGTAGGAAGCGGTCTGCTACGAAGAACCCGTCACGGCGGATAGTGTTTCGACGTCCACGGACAGGGTCTTCGCGTTCATCAAACGATCGGGACATGGTTTCGTCTGATTGGTCACATCTGGATCAGGCGGCAAACGACAGATAGTTCAGGTTAACATAAAGATATCTTTATGTGTTTATGTGATCTACCTGTTAGGGTGGCAGGATGCAGAGTCTCGTCGATTCGTTGAAGGTTGCCGGAGAGCCCACGCGGCTCCGGATTCTTGTGATTCTTCAGCGATGCGAAGCCACCACGACCGAGATCTGTCACATCCTCGGCCAGACGCAGCCCCGCGTCAGCCGGCATTTGAAACTCCTGGCCGACGACGGTCTGGTGATTCGCCGGGCAGAAGGCGCTCGAGCCTTCTATCAAATCGCTACCACTGGACAACGAGGAGACATCGTACGGTCGGTGCTCGGCCTAGTCGATGTCGAAGACGCCCAGGTTCAATCCGACTTGGAACGGCTCGAACAAGTCCGTCACGAACGCCGCGAACAAGCGGCCAACTATTTCTCTTCCGTAGCCGATGACTGGGACCAGATCCGGGCCCTACACGTTGCCGATGGCGACGTTGAACAAGCCCTCTTGGACTCGGTCGAACACACAACATTTCCCACCCTGCTCGACATTGGCACGGGAACGGCCAGAGTGATTGAACTCTTCGCCAACAGAGTCGAAACAGCTATCGGGGTCGACGACAACTCCGAGATGTTAAACGTTGCGCGAACGAACCTTGACGACCCCGGTCTTCGGCATTGCATCGTTCGTAAAGGCAGCGCATACGCCCTCGACGTCGAATCGAACACCGTCGACGTCGCGGTGTTGCATCATGTCCTGCATTTTCTTGAAGACCCCCCGCTGGCATTCGCAGAAGCTTTCCGGGTCCTCAAACCAGCTGGACAACTACTGGTAGTCGACTTCGCTCCACACACCATCGAACGACTTCGCACCGACTACAACCATCGCCGTCTGGGGTTCTCCGACGAACAAATGAAACTGCTGTTTTCTACTGCCGGTTTTTCATCCGTCACAAGCAGAAGTTTTATCCCAGATGAATCGACTGAAGAACAACTGACCGTTACTCTGTGGTCTGCCTACGTAGCCACACCCAACAAACTAGCCGACGCTGATCGCCTGTTAGAAGGAGCCCCATGACCATCGATTCGGAGATCACATTCTCCTGTGAGTTCTACCCTCCAAAGGGTCCTAAAGGCCTAAAAAACCTAGATGAAGCGGTTGCAAACCTGCGATCGCTTGGTCCAGAACTGTTCACCGTTACCTACGGCGCTGGGGGTAGCACCCGTAATCGAACCGAAGAAATCGTTACCCGACTCAGTGTGGAAACAAACCCACCGGTAGCCGGCCACATAACCTGCGTTGGTGCGAGTAAAGAAGAAGTTCACCAGGTGGTAGACAACTACGCCCGGTCTGGAGTCAGGTCGTTAGTAGCCATCCGGGGTGACAAGCCGGTCGACCAACCAGAAGTCACTGGAGGATACGAAACGGCAGCCGAACTGGTTGCCGGGCTCCGCTCCCGCACCGGAGGCGACGAACTCGACATAGCGGTAGCCGCCTACCCAGAGGTCCATCCCAAGGCGGCATCGGCTGCCGCTGACATCGAAAGTTTGAAAGAAAAAGTAGATGCCGGAGCGAGTTCGCTTGTCACACAGTTCTTTTTGGACAATGCCGACTTTTACCGATTCCGGGAAGCCGTGACCAACGCTGGAATCGACATCCCACTCATTCCGGGAATTCTCCCCATCGGTAATCTAGAACGCAACACGATATTCGCCGAACGATGCGGCGCTAAGATCCCGTCGTGGATTCCTCCACTATTCGAAGGCCTCAAACCGGCAAGCACGGTCGCGAACATGATCGGCACCACAATATGCGTCGATCAATGTCGTGACCTAATCGAACATGGCGTCAGCCAATTCCATTTCTACACGATGAACCGAGGCGAGATGACAACTGCAGTTTGGCGTCAACTAGCAGGCGGACCGAGCAAGGTTGAGGCATGAGTACGTTCACGCCTGATCAGCGCCGCGCCGCCTTACACGATGCTTTAGCCGAACGAATCTTAGTGATCGACGGCGCTATGGGTACCAACATTCAGCTGTTGGACCTAGAAGAAGACGACTTTCGCGGCACCATATTGGTCGACCACCCAAGCGACCTGTTTGGTAACAACGACATATTGTCGTTAACCCGCCCCGATGTAATCAAAACTATTCATCGATCGTTCTTCGAGGCGGGCGCCGACTTTGCTTCAACCAATACCTTCAGTTCGAACTCGGTAGCTCAAGCCGACTACGGGACACAACATCTCGTTCGTGAACTCAACTATGACTCGGCAAAAATCGCGCGCGAGGTCGCCGATGAATTGACCGCTTCAGATGGGCAATGTCGATGGGTGCTGGGAGCGGTCGGGCCAACGAGTGCAACGTGTAGTCTTTCCCCCGACGTCAACGATCCGGCAAGTCGAAACATCACGTTTTCTGAGCTGGTAGTCACTTATTCTGAATCGATAACTGCGCTAGTTGACGGCGGCGCAGACGTCATTCTCATCGAAACGGTGTTTGACACACTCAACGCCAAAGCTGCTATTTATGCCCACGCCGAATACGTCGAACAAACAGGTAATCAGGTTCCGGTAATGATCTCAGGAACCATCACCGATCAAGCTGGGCGTCTCTTATCGGGCCAAACGCCAGAAGCGTTCTGGAACTCAATTGCGCACGCTAAACCGATCGCAGTCGGATTGAACTGTGCTCTTGGACCAAGTGAAATCAAGGCTCACATTACCGAACTGTCGAGAGTCGCTAATGTGCCCATCAGCTGTCACCCAAACGCCGGACTCCCAAACGACCTCGGCGGGTATGACCTGGGTGCCGATGAGATGGCATCGATACTCGACGAGCTTGCGGCTAATGGCATTCTTAATCTGGTTGGTGGTTGTTGCGGAACCGTTCCAGATCACATCTCGGCAATAGCCCGCGTCGCAGGCCTTTACCCGACTCGTGAGATACCGACGCTTCCACGGGCCACCAGGCTTTCTGGTCTGGAGCCGATGACGATCGACGAAGACTCACTGTTGGTAAACGTTGGTGAAAGAACCAACGTCACAGGGTCAGCGAAATTTGCCCGTCTCATCAAAGAGGAAGACTATGACGCCGCTGTTGATGTTGCTCGAGACCAAGTGGACAACGGCGCTCAGGTTATCGACATAAACATGGATGAGGGGCTGCTTGACTCAGAAGCAGCGATGCGTCACTACTGCAACTTGATCGCTACCGAACCAGATATTGCTCGAGTCCCGTTCATGATTGACTCGTCAAAGTGGTCGGTAATCGAAGCAGGTCTTCAATGTGTTCAAGGTAAAGCGATTGTCAACTCGATTAGCCTTAAAGAAGGCGAAGAATCGTTTTTAGCGCAGGCAAAGAAAGCTCAACGCTATGGCGCCGCCGTGGTTGTTATGGCGTTTGACGAATCGGGTCAGGCCGAAACCGCAGAACACAAATACGAAATTTGTAAACGATCTCACGACCTGTTAGTTGAGGAACTCGACTTCGCCCCAGAGGACATTATCTTCGACCCTAATATATTCGCGGTTGCTACTGGAATCGAAGAACACGCCAACTATGGAAAGGCGTTTCTAGACGCTACGGAGCGAATCAGAACGGAGATGCCGCTAACCCAAGTTTCGGGTGGAGTCAGTAATTTATCTTTCTCGTTCCGAGGTAACAATCCGCTTCGAGAAGCCATGAACGCTGTGTTTCTCTATCACGCAGTTAAATCCAAAATGTCGATGGCGATCGTAAATGCCGGTCGGCTACCCGTCTATGAAGACGTGCCTGGAGAATTGCGGGGACGCATCGAGGATGTTTTATTCAATCGTCGAGACGATGCAACCGAGCGGCTAATCGATATTGCGAGCGAAGCTAAATCGTCGGCCAAAGCTCAAGCTAAAGATCTGAGCTGGCGAGAGGCGTCAGTCGAGAAGCGTATAGCCCACGCGCTGGTCAAAGGTCTCGACACATATGTAGTCGAAGACACCGAAGAAGCCCGCCTAGCATCATCGCGAGCCTTAGACGTTATCGAAGGCCCGTTGATGGACGGCATGAACGAGGTCGGTGAGCTGTTCGGTGCCGGAAAGATGTTTCTGCCTCAGGTCGTGAAAAGTGCTCGAGTGATGAAAAAAGCGGTCGCACATTTGGAGCCGTTTGTTGCTTCAGAAGGATCATCAGCTGACTCAGCAGCTGTGGTTATTATGGCTACAGCCAAAGGCGACGTGCACGACATCGGAAAAAATATCGTTGGGGTAGTGCTGCGCTGCAACAATTACGAAGTAATCGATCTCGGTGTTATGGTCCCCGCAGACACTATTCTCGACGCCGCCGAAGAGCACAATGCCGACATCATCGGCGTTTCCGGTCTTATCACTCCAAGCTTAGATGAGATGGTGCACGTGGCTGAACGGATGGAATCTCGTGGCATGAAAATCCCTCTCTTAATTGGGGGTGCGACGACCAGTCGAGTCCATACCGCGGTTCGAATAGACGAGGCGTACAGCGAAAGCGTTGTTCATGTCGCCGACGCTTCACTTGCCGTTGGTGTCATCTCTGATCTAGTTGGCGAAAACAGCGACACATTCAAAACAACGGTCTCGGACGATTACGAAAAAGTCCGAGTTGCCCGCAAAAATGGGGCTGGCACTAAAACGACGTCCCTTGAAGACGCCCGAGCCAACCGGGTTCCCATCGATTGGGACAGTTTCGAACCGACGAAACCGAGTTTCACCGGCGTGAAGACCTTCGATATAGACGTCCACGAGTTGGTCGACTACATCGACTGGTCTCCGTTTTTCCGGACCTGGGACTTGGCTGGTTCGTATCCGAAAATTTTAACCGATGAAGTTGTCGGCGAAGCGGCTACCAACGTTTTTGCAGATGGCAAAGCGATGTTAGACCAGATGCTGGCTAGTGACTGGCTTGAATCTAGAGCCGTCGTGGGATTTTGGCCAGCGGCAGCCAAAGGCGACGACATCCAACTATTCGACGGTGACGGTAAGCCATTCAGAACTATTCACACGTTACGTCAACAGGTTGAACAAAAAGGTGGTCGCCCGAATTATGCGTTGGCCGACTACATCGCCCCGTCAGAGACCGGACCTGTCGACTACATCGGAGCTTTTGCGGTTACCACCGGCAAAGGAGTTGACGTTGAGGCCAAACGGTACGAGGATGACGACGATGACTATCGTTCGATTATGGTCAAGTCGATCGCCGATCGCTTAGCTGAGGCGAGCGCCGAATATATGCATCATCGGGTACGAACCGAGTTATGGGGATATCAATCTCAACGGTTTACGAACGAAGAACTGATCAAAGAAAAATATCAGGGTATTCGCCCCGCTCCCGGCTACCCGGCCTGCCCCGACCATACTGAAAAGGGTACGATCTTTGAGATGCTTGAAGCCGAGTCGCGTATCGGTCTTACGTTGACGGAAAGCTTTGCGATGTTTCCCGCCGCCGCTGTTAGCGGACTATACTTTTCGCACCCTGAAAGCCGGTACTTCGGTGTTCGTCGAGTCGGAGAAGACCAACTGATCGACTATGCCCAACGGAAAGGTTCGTCGGTAGATGAGACCCGTCGTTGGCTTGCCCCAGTAATGTTGTGAGCCGATTAACTGGCCGTTCTGTTAGCTACGTGCTCGTGTTGTTTGCGAGTTGGCTAACAGCCTCGTCAGGTCCGACGACAAGAAATTTGTCGTCGGAAGCGAGGTCATCGGTGGTGTAGATGCCGAGACCTTCGAGGCTGATTTCACCGTTGTTGGTGTCCATAGTGCCGCCATCTTGGAGAATTTTTCGTAGTTCGGAAGACGTGAACGCGACATAAATCATAGTTGTGACGTCGTCATCAGTGATCGGACCTTCCTCTGAAAGGACCCCCCGTTCGATCAACGATCCAATAATTGAACGTTCTCCATCGGCGATAGCATCATTGATAGCGTCGAGCGCAGATGCTGTTTGGGTTTCAGCGATTTGAGTACTGGATTTGGACTGCGTCTTCTTTGGTGAAGTCGGTGCCGGTTTAGTTAGCTGTTCGCGTACCTCTTCAAGGTCGACGGCCCTGAGGTCTGCGATATTGATATCTTCTGGAGTGAACCGACGCCGTTCAGGGTTAGTGGCGGCAACAAGTTCTTCGGCACGGTCGGCGGTATCGGTTTCCGACGAATCTTGATTTGCTGGTTCGTCTGTTTTTTCGTCGGCGCTGTCAATGTCATCAATATCGAATGGCGCAGGGAGGTCCTCGATATCGCTGATGTCCTCTGGTGTATCGTCGTTCGACGGGATATCTGCTTCGGCTGGAATTTGCAGGATTGAGGTTAGGTTGGCGCCGGAGTCGTGGCCAATGCCGTAGACGCCAGGAGGCATGGTGTCCGCCGAATTTCCCTGGCTCGGAAGTAAACCGTCGATAGGCCCCTCTACTCGAAGCGTCTCTAACGGCGCTGCGTCTATTGTTGTCTCCTCTACATCCAACCGCTCGGCTATAACTGGTGATGGAGACAACGGTGCTGAATCGACTTCCGTTGCGCTTTTGGTAGCGACATCCACAAGTTGCTTGTCGTTAGTAGCAGGCTGGTTTCGGCGCTTCTGTTTGATCCGTCCCATGGCCGAGTAACTTCGGTTATCAGTTGCTTTGGCTGCCTCGTCCGCTTGACGCTTGTTGATTTTGGCCATGAAGGCGGCAGTGCTGTTCGAAGGGGGAGAAGACGGTGTTGACTGCTCTGCACTCTTAGATCTGATAATCGGCATGTTGGGTTGTCCTGATTCTGTCTGTTGTAAAGCGCCTATGGATGCTGACTGATTTGACAAGATCGCCGAGTTTTCGGATTGGCGAAGTCGGAGATCGCTGATGATATATAGCCCTATTGCTGCCACTACTACGGTCGCCAGAAACTTGATCACCAGCTGCTCGCCATCGATGATGGAGTTTGTGATTATCGCTCCAACAATCAGCAAGCTGAAACCTGCTAATACAGGCGATATGATTCGTTTCATCTGAGGACCTTTCCCATAAAACGAATCTTATAGTGAAAGGCCTTTGAAATCATGGAACGTATTTTCCATCGCTGATGAAGGTTCTATAAACAGCCCAGTTTAGGCCTCTGTTTGTAGGGTATTCGGTTCACGGGAGCGGTGGTTTTGGGGGAAGAAAAGTTTTCTAGGTCCCCAAAATTCAAATCCTATTCGGTGGAAAGAGGTCTATCTGCTTGTAGGAGCACCTCTATTCAGTAGGGGACTGCTGGAGATTATTGATAGTACAACAGGTAAATGATCCCGTCACCAAGTTCGGAATTGAATGATATGAGTACGTGTAATCTGTGGCGAGTCTTTGTAGGGATTTTCGGTAACGCCTACAGCGATATGAACCGACGGGTGTGACGTCCACTAGCGCCGTTTGGTGCGGGAGCTGTGCGTTCGTCAGTCTGTACCTCGCCGTTACTTGTCGTGGCACGAACTTGCACGGTGTGTTCGCCTTTGTCGCCTTCCCATTTGACACGCCACTGACGCCACGCATCGGGTCCGAGGCTTTCCCCGAGCTCAGCTTCGAGCCAAGGGCCAGAGTCGACTTGCACCTCTACTCGTTCGATACCGATACTGGGTGCCCACGCGACGCCAGCAATATCAATTGGCTGTGATGAATCGAACTCCTCCAACGGCAAAGGTTTATCGATGCGGGCCTGCGTTTTAACTGGGGCTATTTTGGCCCAGCCTTTGTCGATCCAGAACCCATCGAAATCTTCTAGTGTTGTGAGCTCTATCCGTCGAAGCCACTTGGTAGCAGAAACGTACCCGTAGAGACCTGAGACCACGAGCCTGGCCGGAAATCCGTGCAGATTAGGCAGCGGCTCTCCATTCATTCCCACCGCGACCAGCGCCGTCCGATTGTCGTCGAGCGCCGCCGTCGGGAACCCACAGGACCAGTTATCGGCATAGCTCGCTACCTGGCTTGCTTCGGGTTTCACTCCAGCTTCTTCTAGCAGTTCCTGAAGGGGTACGCCTTGCCATACGGCGTTGCCAACCAACGGTCCGCCAACTTCGTTCGAGACACATGACAACGTGACGGGGGCGATCGTGGTGGACCGTTTGACCAGTTCGTCGTAGGTCAGGGTCATTGGATTGTCAACCAAGCCGTCGATGGTTAACGACCAGTCATCGGCATTGATGTTCGGAACAAAAAGTGATGTGTCGATCCGGTAGTAATCCTCATTCGGCACTACCGCCGGTGTGATTTGTTCGGTTGCCGCTACTGGACTGCTGTTAGCTTTGTCGACCAGAGAGTCGATTTTTTCTGCGTCGGGCGACGGTGGAAAAGTGACCTTGGCGGCTGTGGCGTTGTCGCCTCCCCGGTCTCGAAGCCGGTTTCCGCCTACCCCCATCAAGGCCCCAGACGCAGCTACGACGCCTGTGGCCGCCAGAAATGTCCGACGCCGAACCGGTGGATTTGTCGGTGAAATGTCGGAGTCTTTATCTTGAGACGTTTTGGGTACTGGCGTGATCAAACCCATCAGAACAATAAAAACTACGAAGCCGAGCAAGGTTCCAGCGATCGTCAAGAACATGGATGCGCCGGCGTGGCCGTTGTCGTCGCTCACCATCGCGACAAAACCTATGGCCTGCATCGCAACGATCCCGGCGAGTGCGAAACCCATCCGTTCCCGAGCCAGTTTGCCCAAAAGTGCGCCGATCAGCGTAGTCAGAACGGCTGTTCCGACCAGGAGCGCTATCTTGTCTGAGAAGCCAAAGAGCGTTTTGCCCAGTTCGACGAACCATGTCGGGGCGTAGGCGACGACTCGAGTGCTGACTGCCTCCACGGGTCCTGGGTTTGGACGTAGGGCTCCGGCCAAGAGCTCGGCAGCCCCCATCGAAACGATAGCCGCGGTTGCACCAGCTAGTCTTGCATCGAGCAGTAGGGGTTTCTTGGCCATATCCTCATCATGGTTCTGTCGCTATGTTCAACTTTACTCGTCTCACGATTATTCTCTAAGCCGGGCATTTGAGGTTTACTGGACGTTAATAAGTTCTTGTTCTCTTTAGGAATTTGACGGACGATACTAGAGTTAGCTAAAGAATGGACTTTTCTATGAACTATAGATCCCAGGGTGTCCGCCAGCCTGGTGGGCCAGCGAGATCCAGATTGGGTGCATTCGCTGCACTGCTCGTGGCTACTATGTTGTTGGTCGCAAGCTGTGGTGGTGATTCAACTACCGCAGATGCTGGTGCTGGCGCAGCGTCGTTTCCTGACGCTGAAGTGCTGAGTTTGAACGACGACACCACGGTTGCGTTCAGTGAGTTGGTTTCTGGCGGCGACACGCCAGTGCTGTTGTGGTTCTACTTCCCGCATTGACCAAGCTGCCGGGCGCAAGCGCCCCAGGTGGAGCAGTTGGCTTCCCTTAACGCAGACGCAATTCAAGTAGTTGGTGTCGGAATCTTAGACAACCAAGAGTTAGCAGAACAGTTTCAGCAAGAGGCACAAACCGATGCCGCCGACCTTGTTTGGTCAGATAGTCGAGATGTTTGGGAGGCGTATGACGTCAACAGCCAACATACGACGATTCTGCTAGATTCAAGCGGTGCCGAAATCCAACGTTGGAGCAATTTCGACCCTAACGCTGTTGCGGCCGCCGTTGGCTAACCGTAACTAAGGAACGCGTGAATAAGAGTACGGACCCGTCGGCGGAACTTGTAGAAGTCGTTCGACCGGATGGGTCCGTACTAGATATCGCTACCCGGGCAGAGATGAGGAGCCAGAATTTGGCCCACCGTTCGGTTTACGTGGTGGTTCTCACCGGTGATTCATCGACCCTGTCCCTGGTCACACACCAACGTTCACCCGCTAAAGACTACAACCCCGACTTTTGGGATGTAGCGTTTGGAGGTGTATGTGATGTTGGAGAAGAATGGTTGGATGCCGCCGAGCGGGAGCTAGCTGAAGAAGCCGGTATAAGCGGACAAACCCTGACCTTTCTAGGCGGCGGGTTCTATCAAAACGAAGACCTGGCGGTTGTAGGCCACGTCTATGGACTGAAATATGATGGCCCGATTACCTTCACAGATGGAGAAGTTCAACGAAGTCAACGAGTGCCGCTGCAAGAAATAGGTGAATGGTTCGAAAACCGGCAAGTTTGCGCCGACTCGATGGCCCTAGTTATCCCTAAAATACCTGAGTTTGTAAAAACAATCCAAGGTAGTGAAATTTGAGACCCGGTACGTTTGTTAGGTAAATAATGGAGCTAGACAACCAACAGATCGCCAGTAACACCATTGACCTGAAAACGCGTCGCTGCGTACTCGTTGTAGATGATGAAGAACAAGTGTGTTCGGTTGTTGCCAGTTATCTCGAACGCGATGGGTTTCGTGTAGTGACTGCCGGAAACGGCAAAGAGGCTCTCTTAAAGTTTTACGCCGAAGGCCCCGACGTTGTTGTCCTCGACCTCATGTTGCCAGAAAAGAATGGGATCGAAGTACTGTCAGAGCTGCGTAGCAGTGGCGCCGAGACGCCAGTAATAGTTCTGAGTGCTCGAGGAGGTGAACCCGATAGGGTCGCTGGCCTCGACCTTGGGGCTGACGACTATGTAGCCAAGCCGGCATCGCCTCGAGAGATATCGGCCAGGGTTAGAGCCGTTTTGCGTCGCTCTAAGACCGAAGCCGTGACCGTGTTGTCCTTTGCCGACATCGAGATCGACGTCACCGCCAGAACGGTCACCCGCAACGGTAACGCCGTTTCGCTTCGACCGAAAGAGTTCGACCTTCTCGTCGAGTTGGCGTCGAAGCCCGGTGAAGTGATGACTAGATCCGATTTGTTGCGTCAAGTGTGGGGGTCGAGTCCAGAGTGGCAAGATCCAGGAACCGTCACCGTTCATATACGTCGTCTGCGTCGACTAATTGAAGAAAGCCCTGCTGCCCCCCGTCATATCGTGACGGTGTATGGCGTGGGGTACAGATTTGACAGATGATCGTCGCCGCACCGATGGAGGAAGGTCCGTCCGTAGCACTTTTTATTCTGCTTATGGTCGGTATTTGTATCGCAATCGCAGTCACGCTGCCTGCGCTGCTCCGTCGTTTTTCTTTGTCAGCCTCGGTCCTGGCGATAGGATTTGTGGGCCCGATCTTGGGAATCATCGGTGCCCTTCTCGGCGCAGGAGCAATGACCCTGTCAGGTCGCGAAGTCCGTTACACATTCTTTGTTTCTGGCATAACGGCATTAGCGATGTTATGGGTCGGTTTGCGGGTTTCTAGGCCCCTGGCCAGAGACCTCCAGACAGTAGTGGCTTCGATCAACAGGGTCGCGGCCGGTGATCGTAGCCCTACCGGGATCGAACGAAAAGGCGAGATTGGGCACCTCGTTTCGTCGGTAGATGGACTGTCTCAATCATTGGTAGAGGCTGAACAAGAGCGGGAGATCGCAGACCAAGAACGTCTAGCGGTCGTGACCGCGTTAAGTCACGACCTCCGAACACCGTTGGCTGCGTTGTTGGTATCAGTCGACGCTCTCCAAGATGGGGTAGGCTCGTCAGAGACGCACCTTCGGGCGATTCGTCGAAACGTAATCGCACTCGAACGGCTGGTCGACGATTTGTTCCTGCTTGCTAGGGCCGATTCAGGCAGTCTTGCACTCAGGTTCGAACCGTTGGACCTTGCGGAACTGGTGGACGAAGCCATAGACGCTGTCGCTCCTGTAGCAGCCAAAAAGGCAGTCGAGATCCGTTCAGAGGTACATGGTCCACTCTTGGTAGACGGAGACCATGTCGCTCTCGGCCGAGTTTGGCGGAACCTGCTCGATAACGCAGTACGTCATGCCCCTAACAACTCGATCGTGGTAGTGTCGTCGGCTGTCTCAGCGTCTGAAGATACCGACATTCCGGAGAGAGTAACAATCGAAGTGCTTGATCAAGGCGAAGGTTTCCCTCCGACATTCATAGCGTCGGCACTTGAACGGTTCACCCAGGCGGACGACTCACGCCATGGGGGAGCAGGTTTAGGTCTGTCCATTACCAATGCACTCGCTAGCGCCCACGGCGGCGTTGTGGAGCTGTTTGAAGGGCCTGGTGGCAGAGTTAGGGTCTGTTTGCCATGCACCCGCTGAGTGTCGTGGTTTGGTCTTTTCGCTTGTTGATGACTACTACGGTTAGGGCCGAGCGATTCTGCTGTGATCTCAATACCATTCGGGAACAGATACAGCCCACACAGGGTTGAATCTGCAGTAGTACTTCAGAAAATTTCTAAGAAATGGAAGGTTCCGCGTTATGCGACGCCTAGCGATAGTGTTCTCGATTCTTGTATTTGTCACAGCGGCCTGTGGTTCTTCAACCCAATCAGAGGCCTCAAACGATACGTCTGGAACGGAGGATAACGAAGCGCCGGGTACCAACTCTGACACCGAGGCATTTGAAGGTCCGTTAGTGATTGGGGCAATTCCGGATCAGGACCCAGAATTGCTGGCCCGGAACTACGAACTCGTCGCTAACTATCTGGCCGAAGAACTCGATATCGAAGTTGTGTTCGAACCGGTCACAGAATACGACGCCGCCGTAACCGCCTTCGGCGTAGGTGATCTCGATCTGGTTTGGTTCGGCGCTCTCACCGGGGTACAGGCACGTCTGCAAGTCGACGGAGCTGAAGCGATCGCCCAGCGCGACATTGACCAGGACTTCACCTCGGTGTTTATCGCAACAACTGACTCAGGGATCGAACCGGTCGAGGATATAGCCGGGCTAGACGTAGTCGCAGGCCGCACACTAACCTTCGGCTCAGAACTAAGCACCTCTGGTCGACTGATGCCCCAAGCGTTCTTGACCGAAGCAGGCGTTTCTCTCGACGATCTGAAAGGCGAATCTGGGTTCAGTGGCTCTCATGACGCCACAATTGAACTGGTCGAAGCCGGAACGTTCGAAGTAGGAGTGTTGAGTTCTCAAGTCTGGGATGCCCGAGTTGAAGCTGGCGAAGTCGACCTCGACAAGGTTCAGCTCATTTTCGAGACGCCAACGTACTACAACTACCATTGGGTGGCTCGACCAGAGGTCGGCTCAGACCTCCAAACCCGAATTGTTGATGCGTTGAAAAAACTCGATCCCGAGGACCCAGAACACGCCGTAATTCTTGAGTTCTTCGGGGCAGAGTCCTTCATCGACACGGTGAGTGGAAACTATGACAGCATTGAAGCTGTTGGACGTGAGATCGGCAAGATTGACGGCTGAGCAGGTGCTGTCGTTCGACGACGTCACGGTGCGCTACAGCGCCGGTGGCGTCGAGGCGGTCGCAGAGCTGACGCTCACTATCGACGCAGGTGAACGGGTCGCCCTTATCGGCCCTTCAGGTGCAGGGAAGTCCACCATTCTTCGCCTGGCGGCAGGGTTGGCGTCACCTACCTCGGGTTCAGTCAAGGTATTTGGTGTCGACTCGGGCCAGCTGGGTCGAAGAAACCACCGACCAGAACGGTCACGTATTGGAATCATTAGCCAAGATTACACCCTCGTCGGTCCACTAAAGGTTGCAAGCAATGTGGCCTCAGGTCGGTTGGGTACCTGGTCTGGGATTCGAGCGGTACAAACGCTATTTCGTCCAGGACCAACAGACGATATTGCTGGAGCGCTACGTCAGGTAGGAATTGCCGACAAAATCTGGGAACGCACTGACCGTCTTTCAGGCGGACAGCAACAACGCACCGCGATAGCGCGGGCTCTGTTCCAGAAGCCAGACCTTCTGTTGGCTGACGAACCAGTAAGTGCGTTAGACCCGGCACGCTCCGACTCGGTAATGAGCGTGCTGACGGAGCCGATCATGTTTTCTTCGACCAAAGCGGTTGTCACCAGCATGCATGATGCCCCGCTAGCCCTACGTCACTGTGACCGGATAGTTGGTTTGCGGTCTGGTCGTATTCAGTTTGACCTGCCAGCTTCACACGTGTCGTCCGAGCTGCTCGACGAGCTCTATCAACTCGATGACAGTCAATGACAACGATTGGCTCCGAAGCCGACGATACCTTTGACCTGCCGGTAAAACCACGGCATAGGGGGCGTCAAGGGTGGATGATCGCGGTGGTCATCGTGGTTGGATGGTCAGTCACTAAAGACGGCATCGACCCAACAGAGCTAGTTAATCCGGGTGGCTGGTCGCAAGTGCGGGCGTTCTTTAGCGCGATGTTCAACCCCGACCTGAGCCGAGACATGCTTGCGCTTACGGTTCGAGAGTCAGCGGTGACCGTGGGTTATGCGCTAGTGGGCACAGCACTTGCGTTGCTTATCGGATCGTTTGGCGGAATTTTGCTGACTGAACGTATCTGGCGTCCTATCCATGGTCCGATGAGGCGAGGCAGAGTAGGTTGGCTCATCGGTCGAGTAGCTTTTGCTGTTCCCCGTTCTATGCACGAGGTTGTCTTTGGTCTCGTTTTGGTCAATATTTTGGGGCTTAACCCGTTGGTCGCTGTTCTGTCGATCGGTATTCCTTTCGGAGCGGTCACTGCCAAGGTTTTCGCCGATCTTTTAGATGAAGCCCCGACAGGTCCCGAAGAAGTTCTGCGAGCATCCGGAGCCGGACGGACGACAGCGGTTTTGTTTGCGACGGTTCCTCACGCTTTTGCCGATCTGGTTTCGTATGCGTTCTACCGGTTTGAATGCAGTCTGCGAAGCGCCGCCGTATTGGGGATAGTCGGAGCTGGAGGTCTTGGTTTCCAGTTGGCTTTGTCGTTTCAGTCGTTGCGTTACGATCAGATGTGGACGTTTCTATGGGCGCTAGTTCTTCTCAGCGGGATTGGAGACCGGTGGTCATCAGCGTTGCGGAGAAGACGCAACGCTGTCGCCGTCGAAATGCGATCGGTCTCCAAGATACCCGCCCTCGACCACGGTGAACCGAGCCCGGTCCAATCAACACAGGACCGGGCTCTGAGATTGAGCGCCTTGATTTGTGCGATAGGTGTCCCGATATCAATCTGGAGACTCGATCTTGACTTCTCGTCACTTTGGGCGCCTCGGGCACGAACACTATCAAATAAAATCGTCGCCGAGTCGTGGCCTCCGCAGGTAGGTATTGGAGGCTTTAAAGAGCTGTTCAACGATGCGCTAGATACGGTCGCGCTAGCGGTGTTATCGATCGTAATTGCAGCCGTCCTAGGTTCGCTACTGGCATCATTAGCAAAACGGCCAAACGTATCTTTAGGTAACGCCAAGGGCCCTTGGGTTGTTTCCAGCTTTGTTCGACTTCTGATGCTTATCTCTAGATCGGTTCCGCCGCCAGTCTGGGCGTTTGTAGTAGTTTTTGTGTTGTTCCCAGGTCTTTGGCCAGGAGTAGTGGCATTAGGTATCTACAACGCCGGAATACTTGGACGGCTACAAGCTGAAGTGATCGAAAACCATGACCATCGTCCGGCTGAAACACTAGCCGCCATGGGAGCGACAACCCCTGGTGCTCTCCTCTACGCAACGGTTCCAGCTCTCGCAAGTCGATTTGTGGCTCTGTCGTTGTACCGGTGGGAGGTCGCCATTCGCGAAACCGTCATCGTTGGCGTAGTTGGTGCTGCTGGTCTAGGCCGTCGCCTCGATGAACAGACCTCATCATTCGACTATGACGGAATCCTAGCCACCGTCTTAGCGTTGCTGTTAGTTACGATCCTGGTCGATTTGGTGTCCGCCTCGATGCGGAGAAATTTACGCTAACCCGATGAGTGACATCGTTGTGAACCTGTTGACTTTTGATAGTAAAGTGACGGTGCATCAAACATCTAACAGTTCAACAACTAGCGTCACGTCAGGGAACAGCGTGCGTGTCGGTGAGGTTAGTTCCATTAGGTGTTGTACCAGAGGTAGCGAAAGAAAACGATGAACGAACCAACGACCTTTAGGCTTACTCAGTTCAGCCACGGTGCTGGTTGAGGCTGCAAGCTCGCACCAGGCGAGCTCGCGCACGTTGTGCGCGATTTAGGAGCAAGTAACCCCAAAGAGCTATTGGTTGGAACCTCAACCGGTGATGACGCAGCGGTATGGAAACTCGACGACGATCGAGCTGTTGTGTCGACCGCTGATTTCATAACGCCGGTTGTCGATGACGCCAGAACGTGGGGTCGCGTGGCAGCGGCAAATAGTGTCTCCGATATTTACGCTATGGGCGCCCGTCCGTTGTTCGCACTCAACTTGGTGGGTTGGAACACCGACGCGTTACCCACCGCGTTGTTACGCGAGCTGCTAGCTGGCGGCCAAGATATAGCGACAAAAGGTGGTTTTGCGATCGTCGGTGGGCATACGATTGACGACCCAGAACCTAAATACGGTATGTCGGTGACCGGCGAAGTTCACCCAGATCGGGTTTTGACCAACGCTGGACTTGAACCAGGTCAAGACTTGATCTTGACAAAACCGTTAGGTATCGGTGTAATAACTACCGCCATCAAAGCCGACGTCGCATCCGAAGAGGTGACCGCAGGTGCAGTCGATTCGATGACCCGACTAAACGACCTGGGATCACGGGTCGCTATTGCAGCAGGAGCGACCGGTTGTACAGATATCACCGGATTCGGATTACTTGGCCATCTCGGACGCATGGCTATCGAATCAGAAGTCGAAGTCGAAGTAATGTTTGACTCTCTGCCGTTTCTTGATGGTGCGGTTGAATTAGCTGCTGACGGGATCATGCCGGGTGGCAGCCGCCGAAACCTAGCGTGGGGGGAAGAGCTTCTAGAAGCCGGTACCCATAGCGAACGTAACCGGTTGTTGGTAGCGGACGCTCAGACCTCGGGCGGGCTAGTTTTTGGTGTCGATCCGGGGGAGAGCAGCGCAGCTCTCGCTCAACTTGTAGAAGAGGGGCATCAAGCCGCCATCATAGGTACAACTTCGGAACGAACACCGCGTTTCCGTCTGGTATAGCCGCTAAGCGATACTCGGGTGCGGCTTTCACCATCATAAATGGGTAGGACGAACTATGTGTGTGCGTAGCCGTGTTCCCTATCATGGCGGTTGTGGGTACGGCGGATTGGCGTATGGTCCGTCCGTACCTTCAGGCGGACTTAGGGCGGCTCAGCTGTTTCTCTCTGCGGGCGAAACAGCGTGCCGCCGCCGCCGAAAGTGCGGCTTCCTCACCGAAGAAGGCGTTTTAGAACAGATTTCTTGAACTTGCTGGTCGGTGGATAAATCACATCAAGTTCATAGCCCGATGGTTTGTGCATAACCGATTTGATGTTGGAGAATGTCTCAAAACCCTGACGCCCATGGTTTCTGCCATATCCAGAGTCGCCTACACCACCGAACGGTAGATCGGGCATAGCGATTTGAAACATTGTGTGGTTGATCAGAACCGTACCAGAGCTGGTCTGGTTTAGTATCGAGGCTTTGACCGACTGGTCGGTGGCAAACAGATACAGCGCTAGTGGTTTTGGTTTACCTTTGATAAACGCTACGGCTTCGCTGACTGACGGCACCGACAACACTGGAAGTATGGGACCGAATACTTCGTCGGTCATGACCTTTGAAGTTGGTGCCGGCTCGACGAGAACTGTTGGGTCAACGTAACGGGCTTCGCGGTCGACGCTGCCCCCAACGACGACGTCGCCGCAGTCTTCGGCTGTAATCATAGACTCGAGTCGTTCGACGTGGGTTGGCGACACGATACGGCCAAAGTCTGAACTTGTTCGGGCGTCATTCCCAAAAAAGGAGTCGACGGTAGTTGCTAATTCATCTATGAAATGCTCCCTGACATCTCCGTGAACTAACACATAGTCTGGAGCGATACAGCTTTGTCCGGCATTGAGAAACTTCCCCCATGCGATCCGTTTTGCTGCGGCGGAGATATCTGCCGAACGGTCAACATAGGTTGGGCTTTTGCCGCCCAACTCCAGCGTTAATGGGGTAAGGGAAGTGGCAGCTGCTTGAGCGACTATGCGGCCTACTCGGCTGGATCCGGTAAAAAAGATGTGGTCAAACCGGTGTCGAAGTAGTTCCTCAGCCACTTCACTGCCGCCTTGACAAAACTGGACTGCTTCATCGTCAAGATAGGACGTAGCGAGGGAGCCTAGTAGTTCAGAAGTTGTTGGTGACAACTCAGACGGTTTAACAACTGCGGTGTTGCCCGCAGCGAGAGCCGAAGCTAACGGGGTGAGTGTAACCAGGATGGGGTAGTTCCAGGGTGACATGATAAGACATACCCCCAACGGTTCGGCAACCGTGTATGCCTTTGCTGGCTGCCCGAGTAAAGGTAGGCGAACCTTTTGAGGTTTGGCCCAGGAATCAATATTTTTCCGAAGAAACCGCGTATGGGCGAGGGCCGGATGGAGGTCGGTTCCCCACGACTCCAGATGGGGTTTACCTAGATCTAATGCCAACGCTTCACACAGGGCATCTCGGTTTTCTGTTATGAGCGATTCGAGGTTTGACAGCTGCCGTTTGCGCCAATCCAGAGAACGAGTTAACCCGGACTCGAAGCATGATCTGACGGTCTCAATTGCATCCACAACGACCATACTAACCTGTTAGCATCCGCTAACTTGGCGGCGCAAACTCGGGTCGTACCCACGCAATATAGAATGAGCTGGCTAAGATCAACGCCGAAATGCCAGCGATGCAGCCACCCCAAAACCAGTATGGGAGAATGAGTTCTTCTGAAATATTCTGCGTATCGGAGTTTATGACCTGACCCCCACGCACAAAATTTTTGGTAAACATGTAATCGAGGGTTCCCCAGCTGGCTAGGCAGAATTGGATGCCAATAAGTTGAGCGATCAGAAGACGCCCAAGTTCGGGGCCGCGCCACGCGAGCAAAGCTAACGTGATCCCGATTGCGCTCATAGCTAGCAACCCGAACTGATTTCGAAGCACCAGCACCACCGAGATCAAAACCGATATGGCCACAGCGGCTAAAACAAACGGGGCGGTTTCTTCTCGCGAGCCAGCGATGATTATGAGTCCACCAACGAACGCTGGTCCGAGCAGGCCGCCAGCTGATACAAAGGCACGACCAAAGCTATTTCTGACCCCGGATGAATACGCAGTGCCGCCCAGGTTGGGGTACACCTCTAGTTTGGTGAACCGGCCTCCCATTAGTATTGCGGCGATGCCGTGCCCAAGTTCGTGGGCCCAAGTCGCCAGAAGCGCAAACGGGTATAGAACCTTCCGGCCATAAGGGATACGGGGAAGGACAACAGAAAGCACTACAGCGGCAAAAAACGCTACCTTAAGCTCGTCTTGAGAGGCAGTAGTTAGTGAATCGGTTACGGACACGGTGCCGAGATGTGGCATGACCAGATCTTATCTCGGACATAAACAGAACAGGTAGCGCACCAGGGGGTTTGTGACAGCATCTGACCAGTGAACCCCGGTGCTCGAAGTTCAACTATTGATGGTTAGTCTTGCCATTGTCGACTGACACAGCGGTCGGCCAGTTTCCCGGGTGACCATAGGCTCCAGAGGCCCCCGACAGCCTGGCGGCTGTATTCGTGCCAGCGCAAAGCAGACGGCGAAGAAATTCGCCGTACCGTCTGAGTGATGCCGTTTTCATACACGGTGTAACCGCCCCAAACGCCGGGCCAGTCTCGTGTCGATGCCACTTCTGAGATCGTCACCTGGTTGTGCATTCTGATTCGGTTTCGGTGTGTGTGGCCGCTGGTCACAAACGAGTCGGATCTGATGTCTGCGAGTTGGTCAAGAAAATGCTGTGACTCGTGATACGGAATGCCGGGAGGCCAATACCGATTTCGGGTGTGGCGTTGAAGTTGCTGATGGAGAGCGACAACGCAGGGGGCGTCCGGGCTAACTGCGTCAAGAATCTTGTCATTGACCTCTTGTAACGTCCCGACTCCTTTGCCAACAATGGTGGTGTTTGCGCCAACCACTCGTATCCCAGGAAGTTCATGGGTCGCTACATTCTCAACGTAGGAGAGGCGTCGTTTCCCGATCGACTCCGGTAAGTCAGTTAGGTCGCCACGTTGGTCGACATCGTGATTCCCGGGTAGGAGCATCATAGGTAGGTCGCTGAATTCGTCTAAGAGCCGTCCAAGTTCATCCATATTGGCGTTTGATTGGGCATGTACGGCGTCGCCTTTGATGATGAGAAGGTCTGCTCCCCAGTCGATAGCGTCGGCGATCGCTGATCGGGCACATCGATAGGCGAACGGTTCTTTGCCAAGTTCGATATCTGTCATCGTGCTGAGAGCCCCAAAGCTACGCGCTCCGATATGCAGGTCGCTGACAGTTGCGAACTTTGACAACAAACGACCCTCGGGTTGGGGGAGGGTTGTTGTGGCGAGTTCGAATTGGTCGATACCGCCGGATCGTCGAACCTCAATATGAACCACATAGGAGGTTGCGGGTTCTAAACCTTGGATTTCTAGACAACCCGGGCCTCCGGGATGGTCGACCGATGCTGTGGTCGGTCCTGCCGAAACGGTAATGTGGCTAGCTGTTAGGTTGCCCCACGAAAGTTGTACAGCATCGGTTTCAACTGCGAAGACCTGCAATGGTGACGCCGGGAAAAACCGGTTTCTGGGTCGCCCCATTATCAACCAGCGAGGAACTGGCTAAGACGGTCGCGTTCTCTGGCCGCAAGCGCCGACTGAACCCGCTGTCGTTCTAAGACCTGGGCTAGTGTAAGTTGCCCCGTACTTACGGGGTTATTCGCGAAGAACTCAGCGCAGTCATCGACTTGTTGTTGCGACACCAGCGAAGTGACTCCAGAGATCATGCGCACTATCGAAGCAGTCGGGAACTGGTTGTTCAGTTGTGTCCAGTTGGATTTGATAAAGTCCCAGGTTTGAGGTCCGGCATGTTCGTTGGTGAGGGCCCGGCGCAGCATGTACGGTCCGTTCTGTGAACGAACATCCCCGGAAAGGACTCGGTCGCGTAGTCGGCCAACCAGCTCATCGTCGGGGAAGTCGCATAACGCCCCGAGATATCGTTGCTCTGTTTGAGGGCTACTCGCCGACTTCCACTGGACCACGAATTCATCGAAGTCGACCTCGTCGCCGTGATGGGCTGCAACATCGACTGCTGCGGCTACCACCGAGGCGTCCACTAGACCGGGGTTGCGGATCTCAGAAGCGACTGCACGTTTTGCTTCTTTCTGGATCTCGTCGTTGTCGGCGATTATGCCGAATGCTCGAATTAGGTCGCCTCGAAGCTGCTTGGTTCGATCGCCTTCACCTTCGACTGGGCCGAGGCCCAGATTTGCCAGAGCAGGGGAAATAATGTCGTGGGCGATGTCTTGAAGAGCGTTTCTTGCATCGCCGCTGACTAACCGACGCAGTTGATGAAGTCCTCGAATAATTCGAAGCCAAACCGAACGGTCGGATTCACCCGACAACGCTTCTAAGAGCGTGAGGAAACTGATCGTTGAAATTTCGCCTGATTGCACTGAGGCCCAGGTGTCGTCAATCAGGTTGTAGCGCTCGATTGCGGAAAGATGAGCGTCGGCAATGTTGGCTAAGGTGTCGAGTTGGGATGGGCTGTGTCCCACTCGCACAAAGCTAGCGGCCTCTGCGTTTAGAATCACCCACTCAGGCGCTGTTCCAAGGTCGATGGAAAGCGACTCCTCGTCGAGCAAGGCCCATGATGTGATAGGTTCGTCTGCGCCTTCCGGTAGCCAGCGGTATTGCACTGGTACGGACCAGCGTTGGTTATCGTGAGTCTCTGCCTCGCCTGACGGTAAGGAAACTCGTTTCTGAACAAGCGTCAAGGTTGTGTCTTTGACGTCACTCGTAATGGTTGGAAATCCGCCCTGGAATATCCAGGTGTCCATCATCTTGCGAACAGGTTGACCGGTTTCTGTTTCTAGTGCGTCCCAGAGGTCGGTAGTTTCAGCGTTTCCGTAGGAATGTTCGTTCATGTACCGGCCGATGCCAGCTTGAAATTCTTTCTCTCCGAGGAACTGTTCGGCCATGCGAACTACAGCCGCGCCCTTTTCGTAGGTCAAGACGTCGAACATGCCTTCGGCGTCTTCGGGGTGAATGACCTCGAATTCGATCGGTCTAGTGTTTTGCAACGAATCGGTTGAGAACGCGTCAGATCTTGAAACCCCGAAATCGACCCAACGTTTCCATTCAGGACGAAAGGCGTCGGTGCACTTCATTTCCATGAACGTGGCGAATGCCTCGTTTAGCCACAACCCGTTCCACCATTTCATGGTGACGAGATCTCCGAACCACATGTGAGCGATCTCGTGGTTTATGACATCTACTGAACGCTGAAGTTCGGGTTGGGTCGCTGAATCAGGGTCGATAAGGAGAAGTACTTCTCGAAAGGTGACACACCCGAGGTTTTCCATCGCCCCAAACGCGAAGTCGGGTATTGCTACTAGATCAAGTTTGTCGCCCGGGTACGCAATGCCGAAGTAGTCTGTGAAGTACTCGAGTGCGAACGCTCCTACCTCTAACGCAAATGGAGTCAGGTCTGCTTTGCCCGGAACGTGAACTATGCGGAGCGGGACATCACCAACCATCACCGGATCGGTAATTTCAAGAGGCCCAACTACAAAGGCAACCAGGTAGGTGCTCATCTTGATCGTCGGCTCAAAAACAATGGTTGATGTGCCGTCGTCGTTTACCGCACGAGATCGCTCAGCGCTGTTTGCTATAGCATTATGGCCGTCGTTTACCGTTAGAGAAAGTGAGAAGGTGGCCTTAAAAGCGGGCTCATCCCAGCATGGAAAACACTTCCTGGCATGAGTCGCCTCGAACTGGGTGGTTGCCAGTTTATGTGATTCGCCGTCGGTATCGAACTGGCTGGCATAGAGGCCGACAAGCTGATCGTTGAACTGGCCAGAAAAACGAAGTTCAACCAAGGTATCGCCAGGTTGTAACGCTTGATCGAAATATAGCGTGACCCGCTCTTCTTTGACCTGAATCTCGATGCGTGGTTCGTGAACTGTTCCGGCATTGGTTACCGAAGCGGCCTCTATGTCGAGACCGTCACTATTTAAGACGAGTTCAGTGGTGGCGGTAGTTGTTTCCGCTTTGATCAAGACTGACCCAGAAAACGTATCGGTTTCCAAATTGGGCTGAAGCGTTAGATCATAGTGAGACGGAACGGTATGGAGCGGTAGGCGAGATGATTCGGTCACGTTGTCGAGGCTACCGTTTCGTAGGCGACGTTGGCCAGTGGAACTCTAATCTCTGTCTCGTTTGTTATGTCGACGACATAACCTTCTTGAGGCCCCTGTCAGAGTCTGATAGTTGTTGTCTATTTTTGGCGGTGTTGGTTTGGAATGGTGTTGGCAAAATTTGGGCGGAAACCCCTATGTGGAAAATATTTTTATATTTTTTTCTGTTACTAATGGCTCGCGTTCCGAACCGAAAAACGATCATCGTTTTTCGCTTAGATAGCGGTCAGGGAGTCGTTCATGCGACAAGCAATAAACACCATCCATAAAGTTCTATATCAATAAATAACGCTTGTTTCATTTCACAAACTAGAGAAAATCACCTAGGTTCTTATTTGTCGGGAAACGTGCATCCGACAAACATAAGAATAATCCCCTTTGTTGACTACGCCGAATACTGTTGTCAGGTTCAGTACGTGCGGGTCAATGCTAAAAGCAGCCGTCTGGCTGTACTCAAGGTGCGTCTCCCCAAGCAGGTCGAGGGCTAGGGGAGCGCACCTTCTCTAGTTAACGTCTATACGGGAACGGCGCTAACTACCACGTTCGCTTCATATGAACGTTCCTCAGGGTCAAACGTTCCGCCGCAAGTCACCAGTTGTAATACCGGTTTGCCGTCTTTACGGAATAGCTCATCGTCAGGAAGATCAACCTTGTTGTAGGTCGAGTTAGCGGTAACCTCGTAGCTTTTTACCGTTCCGTCCTCAAGTTCAACTTCGAAGAGCTCACCAATCTCTAGTTGGTGAAGATTGAAGAACGCTCCTTGCTCGCCGCCGTAATCTACGTGAGCGGCCAAGACGGTTGCACCCGCATTGCCTGGTGTTGGGCTGTATTGATACCAGCCAACCAAATCAGCAGAGGGAACATCTAACTGTTTTTCCTCATCAACACCCACCGGTATTACTGATGCCTCTAGATCTAGATCTCCGACTCGAATGCTCACTGGCCTAGGCCCTTTGGATGGTTGAACATCCAAAGGGTTACCGGACCGAATCGGGACGGTTGAACCATAGTCAATCTGTAGTTTTGGGGTGTCGGAGTCCCCAGAGACAACAGCGCCACTGGTTCCTGCCGCTGCCACCATTCCAACGGTGGCTAGCAGCCCGAATGTTCCTGATAGCAACTTCCGGTTCATACCAAGTTACGGCGACGTTTAAAGGCGATCATTGCCCCGCTAAGAACCAACATGACGGTTAGCCCAAGTATTGTGCGAGCTCCCCCGGAGCCTGGACCAGCGTCTAGGAGACCGGAATCACCAGTTGGAACCGCAGTTGGAGCAGATGAGAGTCCTGAGTAGCGTTGGATTACTACGCTCTGAGACGAATCTTCGGTGGAGCCAATGAAACCAACCGTAGTCAGTTCACCTTCTACGAGGTCTAGATCCGAACTGAATACCTCGTCACCGTTGTCGTCGAGTAACGCAATCGTGTGTTCTCCAGCTGAGAGCACGATCTCGAGTTCGTCACCGTTTGAGAGTGGTGCAGTCTGCTCTTTGCCATCGACTGTGACTGTTGCATCTCCGGCACCTGCTGTCAGGTTTCGTACTGCTACTCGTGTTTCACCGGCTTCTAGCTCATCAAGGCTTTCAACGAAGGCGCTTAAAGCTGGTGCACCAGTTTCGTCCAGGTGGGCGATAAGCGCCGTGGGGTTACCGGATGCTGAAATGGTCTCGTCGAGGACAGCGTCATCGGTACGGTCATCAGATGATTCTGCTGGGTTGTCTTCTGCTGCAAATATCGCAACGTCATGGCTACCTGCAGGCAGGTCGACAGGTCCGGCGATGCTTTCAGGTTGGAAAGCGGCCGCCGTTAACGACCCATCAACGTATACGTCTACTGGTGTTGCCGGTATGCCGTGAATGACTTGTATCGCCGCTTCAGATGACTTGATGGCCTTGTCTGGGTTGGCAGCGTCGTCGGTTGCGGCTGGAGACGCCGGAGCTTCAGTCGTTTTAGGAGCTTCCGTCGTTTCAGGAGCTTCCGTCGTTGCCGGGGCCTCAGTTGTTTCGGGGGCTTCTGTCGTTTCAGGAGCTTCTGTTGTCGCTGGCTCTGGTTCTGTTACCTCTGGTGCGGCGACCGCTTCGGTGTCTGCTGTAGGGGCAGAGTCTTCAGTAGGTTCTGAAGCTTCAGTTTCGGGAACAGCACTCTCGACGTCAGATGGTTCGTCAGTTGTGTCTGGACCAGTCGTGTCGGCACCAGTCGCCCCAGACTCGATCGTTGTGTCAGACGAGGAGGTTGCGGTCTGGTCTTCGCTGCCTCCTGAGCGGAGAAGAGCCCACAGTAACAGCGGAATCGCGAGCAAGATCAAAGCTGGGACGAGGAAACGAGACATACCCCGATCGTCTTTTTCGGTCGCCTCTTTGTAGGAGAACGATGACTTCGCTTTGTCGACGTCGCCAATCTTCTTAGTGGCTGCTGCACTAGCGGTCGCGGCTGCGCCCGTGGTTTTGTTAGAAATCTTGGATGCGGAAGACGTAACCTTTGCTTTTTTGTCTTCTGGCTTGTCTTTGTCGGAGTCGCCCTTGTCGGAGTCGCCTTTGTCCGTTTTGTCTTTGTTGTCGCCGAATTTCTTGGCTGCTAGCGCAGCGGCACCAGCGGCTCCAATCGTAGCTGCGGCGGCCTTCTTGGATGTTGAGTTAGAATCTTCTGCGGTATCACTAGCATCGACTTCAGCAGTGTCAACATCGTCATCGTCTTCGCTGACTAGCTCGACGAGATCGTCTTCAGCCGCGAGTTCTTCGGTGGTGTCTTCAGAATCTTTGACCTCGTCCGACTCGACATCGTCAAGGTCAATGATTTCGAGTTGCTCGGTGGTGTCTTCGTCGATCTCGATGTCGTCGAGGTCATCAACCGTCTCGTCTAGCGTGAGGGTTTCAGGGTCGATTTCGACTTCGCCGGTAGTGACCGATGCGAGTGGGATATCGGATTGGGTGTCAGCCACGGCCTTTTCGGCATCGGCGGTTAGGTTGTTGGCCCGAATTGTGGGTATGAACGCCGGTCGGAATGAGTTTTTCGTCTCGCCGAGTCCGTCGCTTAGAATTTCCGCAAATTCTGATGCTGATCTTGGTCGAGCTTCAGGGGTGTCAGAACTCGACCACATTATTAGGCGTTTTACTGACCGGGGAACGAGTTCGATCGAGTCGCCAAGCGATGCCTCTAACAATTTTCCAAGAGAGTAAACGTCGGAACGAGCTGAGGGGGTGTCTCCGGCTAGGACCTCTGGGGCGACCCACTGATTGCGTTCGGTGGGGATATCTCCGCCTCGAGTGAGACCTAAACCGTCGACGGCGATCTCGTCGTCGATGATGTAAACATCTTCTGGGGAAAGTGAACCGTGGAAGAGTCCTCGTTCGTGGGCTTCGTGGCAGGCACGAGCTACTGCTTCGGTGATGCCTGTGCTGTCGTTCCAGCTGACACCATCCTCTGAGGCCAGCTTGTCGGCAAGTGTTGGCTCTTCGACTGCTGCCGTTACAACGTAGGGTCGACCTTCTGAGGATACGTCGGCGTCGATGACGGGAACATGGCCGGGGAGGTCGCTTGACTGGCGAAGTCGCCGTAGATGGGAGCGGTCCCAGGTTGACTCTGAGCCGACGGTAATGTCGACAGCGTGGTTCTTGTAGTCAACACGCACCCGTTCAAAACCAAACCATCTTGTTCGTGAAGTTGGAGTCTCATCCATGTCAGTCACCGTTCGTTCAGCCCCCCGTTAGCCCTCTATCTTTCATGTGAAACTACCATTAAAGTCGCGCTGTTTGAACCGAACTGGGGATGTTTGTACAAAAGTAAAGCGCGAACCAAATATATGGGTAGAAATTCGTCGTGATCAAACTACATCAATGTCGTTTCAACGTCATAATCGGGCTAGGTAATACGTATTCGTTAGCTGTTTGACGTTATATGAGGATATTAAAATAGTTAACGTTGTATTGGGGTATTTGTAGTCGGTTTTGAATATGACGGATGTATGTCGCTGGCGGGCCCGGTATCTGTCTGGCGGCCAGAAGCGACCTTACATCGTCGAAAGTGATCGGCGTCACATCGTGTATTCGTAGTTGGGTTGCGTGTTGACGAATGGATCTCATTGTTGCTTAGATGGAGTCCAGGTAAGCGCGGGTAAGACCTGCAAGAGATCCGACGTCCTGTCCTGATTTGGGGTGGGAAGCTTCAGTTCTCGAAATGTGGGCGCCTCATCAGCTCTTAATTGGGGGGGCTAGCGCTCAGAAAAAGCCCCGTTAGCGCAAGGTAACCGCCTATCTTGCGCTAACGGGCCTCTGAGATTTTTACTCTGTGCCATCTGTCTAATGATGGATATAGACTGACAATCATCTGGTAACAGGTGCTAGCGGTTCGTCGCCGAGCTAGTCAACGAAATGATGCGATGTTCTACTAGACATTGATGGAAGGCAAGGGTATGGGTGCCGTGGTCAATCCTGGACTGCTGGTTGTTGTGCTGCTTTTGGGTTTAACGGTTGGGTACATGGTTGCGCAGTCGCGCCTTCGTCCTGCTTTACGTCTTCACGAAGAGAAGCTGGTGTTAAAAGAAGGTTCTATAGAAGAACTTCGACACGAGTTGTCCGAGGACAAAAAAACCAATCGTAAGCTTCGGTACCAGCTTGCGCAGCAAGACACTGGAAATACGGATCAGTCAGAGTTTCGAGAACATAGCGAGGCCCTAGCTGAGGTTGAAAAGCTAACTTCAGAACTGGCCGTTCTGAGAGAACGACTCGCTGAACGAGATGAGGCAATGCGGGTAGCAAGAGTAACTATCCAAGAAATTCGTCAACGAATCGAAGGATCAACCTCGATACGTGTCGGGCCAGGGGACCAGCTAGACCAGTCGGAAGCCGAGTTCGTGGGGGACCGACTAGCGTCACTCGAAGATGTTACCGGTGAAATAAACTTGCAGCGATGAACCATCGACTAGC
This sequence comes from Acidimicrobiales bacterium, assembly GCA_020630065.1. GTDB lineage: Bacteria > Actinomycetota > Acidimicrobiia > Acidimicrobiales > SZUA-35 > JAHDCC01. The sequence continues at coordinate 28,979 of JAHDCC010000009.1, read as the reverse complement.
TTAAGCTGGTCAATAATGAGCTCACTAAAACACCTAGTAACCCCGCTTCGTAGGCCACCTAGCGCTGAAGTGCAGGTTCCTGGCTCCAAAAGCCACACCAATCGAGCGTTGGTTTGTGCCGCCTTAGCCGCAGGTCGCTCGACACTGTCTGGAGCGCTCGACGCCAAAGACACCCAAGCGATGCTAGGTGCGCTTCGATCACTCGACATTCAAGCCGACATGGACACAGACCACAACATCACTATCGATGGCTGTGGTGGGCGTCTACCCACCGGGCCCAGGACCCTTAACGTAAACCAGTCAGGAACGACTGGCCGATTTATCTTGCCGCTTCTCACCCTTGGGGAAGGCCCATACGTCCTAGATGCTGACAGCCAACTAAAGAGTCGACCGTTTGACACCTTGGTGGAAGCCCTGAGAGTACTAGGCGCAACCATTGACGAGGATCGTTTGCCGACAACTGTTCGACAGGGGGCAATGGTCGGTGGTTCGGTCTCTATACCCGGTTCGGCCTCAAGCCAATTTCTCTCAGGTCTGTTGCTTTCTGCCCCGCTGTTCTCAGGACCAACCACCATTGAGATCACCGGCGAACTGGTATCCAAACCATACGTTGACCTCACACTGTCGACGATGGCGACGTTTGGGGTCAACGTTGAGAACAATGACTATCGTCGCTTCGAAATTATGCCCCAGCCGTACAAAGCTGTCTCCAGTGTCATCGAACCGGACGCGTCAGCCGCATCCTACTTTTTTGCCGCAGCCGCAATAACCGGAGGCCGAGTTCGAATAAACGGACTTGATGAGTCAACTGTGCAGGGCGACTTGGCGTTTGTAGATGCGCTGGCCCAGATGGGTGCCGACGTCACCCGTGGTGACGGTTGGACAGAAGTTGTTGGACCCGAGCAGTTGGAGGGAATCGAAATCAACATGGCAGATATCTCCGACACAGCCCAAACGCTTGCAATCGTTGCGACCTTCGCATCGACCCCAACCACCATCTCGGGAATCGGGTTCATACGTCTCAAAGAGACCGACCGCGTCAACGCCGTGGTGACCCAGTTGTCGGCATTGGGTATCCGGGCACAGGAATTCGACGACGAAATGAAAATATGGCCAGGTACTACTTCAGGCGGAACAGTCGAAACCTACGACGACCATCGAATGGCGATGAGTTTTGCCTTGCTTGGGCTCGTCCACGATGGCATCGAAATATCAAATCCTGGCTGCGTAGCCAAGACATTTCCCAACTTCTTTGAAGTGTTGGATCAACTGCGATAGATCTAGGTCCCCTGCGGGATCGCTTGCATAAAACTATTGGCCCAACTGACAGCATCGTTCTCTTGCACGGTGATGCGCATTTTGGCCATGCGTTCCTCCGCCTCAGTGGAAGCCATCTCAATCGCTCTGACAAGTGCATCCTTGAGTCCATCAATATCATGCGGATTCACCAAGAGGGCGCCATCTAAGTCATGGGCGGCACCAGCGAACTCAGACAACACAAGAACCCCAGTGTTGTCGTACCGGCACGAAACATACTCTTTTGCGACCAGGTTCATGCCGTCCCTAAACGGTGTCACCACCATGACGTCGGCGGCCCGGTATAGCGAAATCAACTCTTGGAGGCCATGGGTTTGATGGATGTAGTTTACGACCGGGAATCCAACTCGGCCGTAGTCGCCGTTAATCTCGCCAACGAGTTGTTCTACTTTGGATCGAAGAGCAATGTAGGCTTTGACGTTGTCACGAGATGGTTCCGCCACCTGAACCATGGATACCCGAGAAGGGCTGATTCGTCCCTCAGCAAGTAGTTCTTTGAACGCACGCAGCCTGACATCTATACCTTTTGTATAGTCCAAGCGATCAACACCTAGAAGAACGACGTGAGGCTGTCCGAGGCGAGCTCGTAGATCCTGGGTGCGCATCGTAGTGTCGTCGCTACGGGCGACCGACTCGTATCGTTCCCCGACGATACCGATAGGGAATGTGCCAATAGCTACTTCTCGGCCTTCGTAGACGACGTTGTCGTTGCCGTCATCTTCAACGAGGTCAATGGCTCTGATGAGTCTTCTGAAGTTGTCAGCGCCGTCTGGGGTTTGGAATCCAACTAAGTCGCTGCCGAGTATCCCTTTGGCCAGGGATCGCCGCCAAGGTAGCTGCATAAAGAGCTCTTCTGGTGGGAACGGTACATGTAGGAAGAATCCGACTCGGAGATCAGGTCTGGTTTCCTTGATCATCGCCGGGACCAGCTGCAGCTGATAGTCGTGAATCCACACCGTTGCATCCGGCGGCGCAATCTTAGAGATAGCGTCTGCAAATCGTTGATTGACGGCTTTGTATCCCAGATACCAGTGGCGGTGAAAGGCTACTGGTCCAACCTTGTCGTGGTATAGAGGCCACAGAGTTCCGTTGGACATGCCGTCGTAGTGAAGGTTCTTTTCTTCCTCAGTCAAAGCCACAGGTTGAAGTTCGATGCCGTCAACGTGAAACGGATCTATATGGCCGGCATGTTGGTCGTCTGGGTCGATGACGTCTCCCGCCCATCCAACCCATTGGAGTCGTTCGGTGTTTGATATCGATGGCGCTAAAGCAGAGACAAGCCCACCGGGGCTCGTTTTCCAAGTCTCTTCCCCATTGGGAGCGGTAACTTTTCGAACCGGCAGACGGTTTGCAGCGACAACGAGGTTTTGTATCCCCTGTTGTTCCATGCCCTTCACCATAGACCAGTCAGCGCCGTAGATACGTCGGACCTGGCCATTCATCTCATAGATTTCGTGTGACAAAGCGCATTCTGTCACGTTCACCTGGTGTTCTTGCCGAATAAATTTGGAATTTTCATTGAAGATGGGTGTGTTCTGTCAGCTACTATTGTTGCACACCGACCTAGATCCAGGACAAACCAGTGAGACGCAGTGCGGGTGCGAGTAGTGTCGATAGGCGGTTGAACAGCCGGACCATAGCTAGCTGGTCTGTCTCGCCTCGAGTGTTGCAGGTACTCATCGCTGGTTTGCTCGGAGTATGCGGAATAGTTAGTTCTGCACACACAGCGTTTGCCCAGTCATCGGTGACTTCGTGGAGTACTGGGCGATCAGCTGAGATTGCTGTAGTACTTCAAGGTCAGCCCAATGCGCTTAGCCAGGATGTTCTCACACTGTCTGGAGCGTTTCGAAACAATCCGGATACTTCCAACTTTGCGGTGGTGCCAACAGCGGTTGACACCTCTGTCATTTACATCATTCCCCGAACGCCATCTGAACATACGCTGCTTGACACCGTTGAACGGATTGCTGATTCCAACTCCACAACTACCTCAATCTCGGTCCAAGGATCCGGCGCCGCAGACATTCGTCTGCAACGTTCTATTGAACGGGAGGCCTTGTTAGCTGTTGGTCTTGTTGCTTTAGTTGCCGGAGCGATCCTGGCATTGCTGTACAGCTGGCAGGTCGGAGTAGGTATCGCAGCGATCTTGGGTATGTCGGCAATTCTGGCAACCGGTCTAGGCACGTTGTTTGACACGAGGTTCAACGGTTCGGTGTTGTCAACTAATCTGCCAGCCGTTGTCGCTAGCCTCGTTGTGGTTGCAATGATGGGATACCACGTGACGCGAACAGCGCCGGTTTCTGCCGCATCTGATGATCTGCGATCAACCCTTGATGCCAGTGTTGACGTGGTCCGCAAACTTGGCCGCCCAGTGGCTTTTGTTGGCGGCCAACTCATTTTGGTTTGGTTCGTAGTTGAACTGCTGTTCCCGTCGTCGAATCCGGTAACCAGCTCACTCGTTGGAATCGTCGCAGGCTCGATTGTCGGACTTTTCTTGGTGCCGTTGCTTGTCCAAATGGGAGGAGTTAGTTTCGACCGCCCCTCTCAACGTCTTCGCTATATTCTTCGCGAACACGAAATGGCCCAGACAATCGGACTTGGCATTGTGGCTTTGTGCGTCCTGGTAACCGTTGTTGGTGTATTAAATTCGTTCGGTCGTCCTACGGCGGGGTCCCTCGACCAGAGCGCACTCAATACTCAGTCGTCGGCCGCTAGCGTTTTGCGGGCAAACGGAGACTTGACTGAGGCAGTAGCAGTTAACGCCGCCGCCGGAGCTGACCAAGAATCCGTTGATCAGTTCGCTTTGGAAATATCGACGTGGCCAGCAGTCAGATTGGTCCAAACTTCGACACTTGTCGCCGTTGAAGGAATAGGTACTGACAACAACCAGGTCGAGCGGGAGAGACCCTTCACCGCCTTAAAAACAGATGATAGTCAGCTTGTTCTGGTGGTGCCGATTGGCGCCGAGCGATCAAATTCCACCCAGCAGCTGGTGTTAGATCTACAAGCCCAAAATATTCTGCAGGATGCAACTGTAGAGACTGAACGGCTACGCGATGTTGAGTTCGAAGCGCGGCAAGGATGGCTCCTCGTTTCCGTGATTTTTCTGACATGTTTGGCAGGACTAATTGCCGCTCTCGTAGTTGGCGGCGATCTGGCTGTGGCCCTGTCATTCTTAGTAGTTCGACTCTTTCTGTTGTTGGGCGTGGTCGGTATCGGGTCGTCGCTGATCACTGGAGGATCTGTTGACGAGATTATTCTCATCGTGTTGGCGGTGGCGATAATTCTTGCTTGGTTTGAAGTGTCTTATTGGACGTATTTAGAGCCGGGTCTTTCTAGTCGCCGATCATCGGCGATACCGGTCAATGTTTCTTCGAATCTTCGCATGCGTACACCTATCCGTTCATCCAGCGTCGGGTTGGTCGCTCTAAGCGCGGTCGGGCTTACGTGGATGTTCGCCGACGCTCCCTTTTTGAGGCCAATGGGTATGGCCTTGGTTGTGGTTCCGATCGTGGTAACTGCAGCGATCAACGTCTTGTTGCCATCTGTGTTTAGCTACGCCCACGAATTCGAGTCGAGCGATATGGTCGGGCGAAATAGCACCCTTAAAAGGCCAGGCCTCAGGATGGCTATGCCATCTTTCGATGGCCTTCCTTTCGGACGCAGCCGCCAGGTTGTGGTACCGCGGCTTCGTCTTCTTGTTCCATCGAAACCTTTAGAAACTGTTACTCGTAAACCCGATCAGGTCGAAGTCGAAGACGGCCAATCAGAGCCTTCTGTTCAAGAGGCTTCTAGTGACGTCGAGGAGGGCCAATCAGAGCCTTCTGTTCAAGAGGCTTCTAGTGACGTCGAGGAGGGCCAATCAGAGCCTTCTGTTCAAGAGGCCCCGAGTGACCTCGAGGAGGGCCGATCTTCAACTGAGCTGGTAGATGAACAGAGTTCGAATGCCGACGTCGAAATTTCGGTTGATGGTGATGAAGCACATTTGGAGGCTAAGGCTGAGGGAACAGAAGCTGGTGTCGACGATTCATTGATCAGCGAAGAGCCGCCAGTGGTAATCGAAGGGTTCTCTGATCTGAGTGTTGCGGGCGAAGGCGGTTTCGCCGTTGTCTATCGAGCAGTTGATTCGTCCGGTAACCCGGTCGCCATCAAAGTACTCACTGCGGTCAACGATGAGAACGAGCGTCGCCGGTTCGACCGCGAAAAGGAAGCGCTGCAGACCCTTGCTGACGTGGACGGAGTCGTCGAACTCTTAGGTTTCGGCCAGACGACTGCCGGTGCGCCCTATCTTGCGTTGACCTACATCGAAGGAGGTACGATCGCTCGGCGAATCCGAAACCGACCATACAACTGGCACGAAGCCTATGAGCTTGGATGCCAACTGGCGGAAACTCTAGCGATCTGCCATCGGAAAGGAGTGTTCCACCGAGATCTTAAACCCAGCAACGTATTGTTGGCCGATGGAGACAAACCACATCTACTCGACTTCGGGTCCACCCAAATCGTTGACGGACGCTCTCTGTCCACAAGGGCCGCTTTCACCCCGAACTATTGCCCTCCTGAGGTTCTTGTAGTGGGCAACAAAGGTGCTGATAGTGGACTCGTCGACGTGTATGGCTTAGGTATCTTGCTTTGGTCGATGGTTGCTGGACGTCGCCCTTTTGTTTCCGACAAATCAGCGAACGAAGAGATGCCAATGGTATTCAATCGGGTGGCTACACAAAAACTCGAACCACTAGTTGGCGTCCCTTTATGGTTCAAACAGATTGTCGAAAAGGCGATTGAGAAGAACCCATCAGACCGTTTCGGTTCGGTAGCGGAAATGCATACAGCGTTAGTGACCAGGTCACTGTTGTCGGACCCCGAAACAGAACAGAAAGATCAGAACAGCAGCTACGGAGCCTCACTAAAACGTCGGATACGGAACCAACCGAAGATCGGTTTTGGTGATCTTTTTGCTCGCCGCCAGCCAGATATGTCCGATCTCTTCGAGGAGCACAAGCCCACGTCCGCCAACCCGGTAACAGGCTCCGCCACATCAGTTAACGCGAAACCCGTACAGCAGACAGACCACCAAACGGCGCCCAATAATCAGCCAAAAGTGGACTGGTCGGCTGAGGCAAGTCGCCTGATTCTGGCAGATTATCACCTTGCATCATCGCCCGCGTCTCATCAAGTCGACGAAGTGTACTTTCCAGGAACCGAAGTTTACGACGTCGCAAGCAGAGTGAGAAACCAATATCTAGAACTTGGGCACCAGATCGTTGGAGACCAGCCGATCGTCTTACAAGTCGACGTAATTAACGACGACGCTCCAGTACGGCTCGAAGTGGTTGTTGCCCATCCGCCGTATGTGGTGCTCGACCGTGACGGCAAAAAGTTGCAATCCTGTCCGTTTGAGCGCCGCCGCAGTGCGCTTTGGCTAGTCGAAACCGATAACGGCTACCGCATATCCACCATTGTTCTGAGAACGTCAGAGCAAGACGAAACCTAACAAACCGGCGGTACTGGTTAGGCGCTGGTGCTACCGTGCTTGGCCGAGCTTATATCCGACACTGCGAACAGTCTGGATGAGGTGGGCGTGCTCTTCGCCAAGTTTGGTTCGTAGCCGCCTAATATGCACATCGACCGTCCGCGCTCCGCCATAATACTCGTAACCCCACACCCGGCTAAGTAGTGTCTCCCGGTTAAAGACTCTGCCTGGATTCGACGTTAAAAACTTGAGCAGTTCATATTCCATGAACGTCAGATCCATCTTGCGATTGTCGACTTCAGCCTGGTACGTGTCGATATTTATTGTGAGTGGACCATAGGAGAGAACCTCTGGTCGGGCGCCTCTGCCAGCCCTCCAAAGAAGATGTCGCAGCCTAGCTTCGAGTTCAAGCGGATGAAAAGGCGTGATCATGAAATCGTCGTACAGATCGTCCCGGAGTTGCATATCGGGCAATTGATTGCCCGAAACTAGCACTAAGACAGGTTCGACTGGAAGGTCACCCCGCTTAAGGCGTTTACAAAGTTGCCACCCGTCTTCAGGATCGTTGCTCAAGTCGATGATGGCCCCAGTCCAGTTGTCGTCAAGCTGGGAAGCACCGGTTAGATCTTGGGCGGTCCAAGGGTAGTCGGCAAGGTCCAAGCACCTGACTACTTCGGGAGGAGCAGGGTCTGGAAATAGAAGAAAAGATTCGGTCACAAGGCCTACCAGTTAGGAAGATACGTGTCGAGTTCCCACTGTGTGACATGCGACTTGTATGCCTGCCACTCACTGCGTTTGTTGCGTAGGAACCATTCAAATACGTGCTCGCCCACGGCATTGTGTACTAGCTCAGATTTTTCCATTGCCTCTAACGCTTCGTTGAGCGAACGGGGCAAAGATTTGACTCCGAGTGTATCGATTTCCCCGTTAGAGAGCTTAGATGTGTTTTGTGCAACTTCTTTAGGTAGGTCGTAGCCTTCTTCGATCCCTTTAGAGCCGGCGGCCATAAGCACTGCGAATGCTAGATACGGGTTGCAGGTCGGATCGGGGGACCGATATTCGATCCGGGTCGAAGATTCTTTGTCTCGTTTGGTGATTGGGACTCTAATAAGCGACGAGCGATTATTTTGTGCCCATGTGATCCAGCCCGGAGCTTCGAACCCGGGGACAAGACGTTTATACGAGTTGACCAACGGGTTAGTGATAGCGGTTAACTCGGGTGCGTGATGTAGCAACCCGGCCATGAACTGTTGTCCGGTTTCAGAAAGCCCGTATTGAGCTTCAGGGTCATGAAACAAGTTCTTGTCGTCGTTGTCGAACAACGACAGGTGTAGATGCATGCCTGAACCCTGAACGTCTTCGATCGGCTTTGGTAAAAAGCTGGCGAACAGGCCCTGCTCAAGCGCTAATTCGCGTACGACTAAACGGAACGTCATTATCTTGTCTGCCATAGACATGGCGTCGGTATACCGAAGATCGATCTCATGTTGGCTTGGCGCGTCTTCATGGAAGGAATATTCGACCGGGATACCCATAGATTCCAGAACCGAAATAGTCTTCCGTCGGAGATCAGATGCAACATCAGCCGTGGTCAGATCAAAGTACCCTCCCGAATCGATCGGTTCGGGGCGAGGGCTATTCCCATCTTTAAAATAGAAGAACTCCATCTCCGGTGCCACATAAAACGAGTGACCCTTCTCCTGGGCCTTGACCAAGTTTCGTCTCAAAATATTCCGCGGATCCCCCTCGAACGGCGTTCCCGAAGGGTTATAAATGTCGCAGAACATTCGAGCCGTTGTGCCACCATCGGCCCATGGCAGGATTTGAAACGTAGCCGGATCAGGGCGAGCCAAAACATCTGATTCTTGAACTCGGCTAAAGCCATCGATCGCTGAACCATCAAAGTGAACACCCTCCGATAGTGCGACCTCCAGCTCAACCGGCGAAATGGCCATCGACTTGAGCTGACCTTGCACATCGGTGAACCAGAACCGGATTAGTTTGACTTTCCGTTCTTCAACTGTTCTCAGTACATACGAAATTTGTCGTTCCACATATATGAGTACATCACAACTATGATGACTAACCACCGTCTAACCTGAAATTTAGTTCTGCTTTTCGGGTACGATTCGCAGTAACCGTGGACCGAACGCCCCATATCTACTGGTGTTCAATGTTGGAGGAATTCTAAATGAACTTTCTTGCCCGCTTGTTTGATGTAGTTGATGTTTGCAGCCCAGCTCCTGAAGCTTCTGCTCACTGCGACGGCCCTTGTGGCGTATATGACCCTGCTAGCGCTCGTATCGCCGGTGAGGCGGTCTTGTCGATGACCAAGAAACTGGTTGGACTGGACATGAGCGCTGCAGGTGCTCACAACACCTACTCTCGATTCGTAGCTATCAAAGAACAAGAAGCCGAAGAGGCAAAACGTCAGCTTAATATCTTGTGGCACGACTACTTCAAGCCGGATCACCTCGAAGCGTTCCCAGAGCTACACACCACGTTCTGGAAGGCCGCTAAGCAGGCTTCTAAATGCAAAACTACCGTTGATGTTGCTGCGGCAGAAGAACTCATGACCCAGATCGAAGCGATTCACAACATGTTCTGGAAGAGCAAAGGCCGCGACATCCCATGGTACACGGCTAGCTAGTCGGCGTATCTGGCGTCAGTAATGCTGTGGGAGGCGAAAAGATGATTCGTTTCTCGAAGAAACAAGTTCACGCCTTCGGCGAGATTGGCCTGTGGGTCATTCGTCGCCGAAGGCGTGTTCGCGTTACGGGACGTTCTATGGAACCGACCCTGTACTCCGGAGACTACGTTTTTGTCGACGTCGATGCCGAGCTGAAGGTCGACGACATCGTAGTAGCGAGGCATCCGAGACTTCCAGACCAGCGGATCATTAAACGGCTGGCCGGGTTTGGTCCGACAACGACGGTCGATCTTCGTAGCGACAACCCTCAGCACGGGACTGATAGCGCCGTATGGGGACCAGTGCCAGTATCAAACATCGAAGGGGTTGTGACCCTTCACATCAACCGAGCGTTGCAAGATGACGCACCGACGAGCGTAGCTCGCCGACTCCAACGATAGGAATTCAGTGCTCACCGTTTCATCACTTTCGAAGTCATTCGGAGGTCGAACCCTTTTTTCCGATGTCACATTCAGGCTGTCACCCGGAAGGCGAATTGCCCTTCTCGGAGGAAACGGTGTAGGGAAGTCAACACTGCTAGAGATAGTTGTAGGGCTCCAGGAACCTGACGCCGGTCAAGTATCGACGCCAACCGATTACCGGATCGGATACCTTCCCCAAGAACTTCTCGAAGCGTGGCACGGCACGGTGCTTGATGAAGTCATGCTTGGGGCCGGCGACGTGATTGCGTTGCGAGATAAACTCGCCGCCCTAGGCGACAAAATAACTGCGGCAGGTGCAAATACAGACGACGCCCTGATCGAAGCCTATGGCGAGGCTCAAAGCCAGTTCGAAACTCTCGGAGGCTACCAGCTTGAGGCAGACGCCCGCCGGATTTTGGGAGGCCTCGGGTTCACTTCGGAAGATATGGATCGCCCGTTGAAAGAAATGTCAGGCGGCTGGCAGATGCGGGCCGCGTTAGCGAGGCTGCTCCTCCAAAAACCCGACGTGCTGGTACTCGACGAACCAACTAACCACCTTGACGTAGACTCTGTAGCATGGCTGGAGGCTCAACTCAGTAGCTGGTCAGGCGCAGTCTTATTCGTCTCTCACGACCGTGACTTCATAGACGCAGTAGCTGAACGTGTCGTCGAAATAGCTTGGGGAACCGCCTCTGAATACGTCGGCGGGTTCGTCGAGTTTATTGTGGCTCGTCAAGAGCGTATAGCGATCTTGGAGGCCACTGCACGTCGCCAAGCTAAAGAAGTTGAACGGGTCGAACGTTTCGTTGACCGATTTCGGTACAAGGCAACTAAAGCAAAACAGGTGCAATCGCGAATCAAAGCACTAGAAAAACTAGAAACGATCGAAGTCCCTAAGATTGCTGACCTTAAAGTAAAATTCAGTTTCCCTGATCCTCCTCGATCATCCCGAACGGTTCTGGATTTAACCTCAGTTTCGGTGGGTTATGACGGTGAAGCGTTGTTGTCTGACGTCAACCTTGTTGTTGAACGTGGCGACAAAATCGGTCTAGTCGGTCCAAACGGGGCTGGTAAGTCAACCCTACTAAAACTTATCTTAGGTCAGCTGACCCCGATAGCTGGCGAAGTCGAAATCGGTTCGAATGTAGACGTCGCCTACTTTGCGCAGCATCAGGTCGATGCATTAGACCTTGACAAAACGGTAGAACAAGAGTTTAGAGCTGCCATTGGTGATCAACCAAAAAACCGCAACATACGGTCGGTACTGGGTTCGTTCGGATTTTCCGGTGATGCAGTAGATCGCAAAGTTCGAGATCTTTCGGGAGGGGAGCGGACCAGGCTCTCACTCGCTGAAGTCATGTGCAACCCAGTGAATCTGCTGATTCTGGATGAGCCGACCAACCACCTTGACCTTCCGAGTTGTGACGTCCTAGAAGACGCGTTGCTGGCCTACCCAGGGACAATTCTTCTGGTGAGCCATGACCGGTATTTGGTCCGCAACACAGTCGAACAAATTTTCGAAGTTCGAGATGGAGTGGTAAACGCTCGAGAAGATGTAGAACAAGCGATGTTTCCCGGCACCGACCGGAAGCCGACAAAAAGTAGTCGCAAACCAACGAAGAGCCCAGCCCAGAAGAAGGAAACCGAGGCGAACCCAAAACCCCGACGTTCGAACCAGCAACAACGTTCTCTCCAAAAAGAGGCCGCCAAACTTGAACGAAAAGCTGACAAAGCCGAGGAAGTAGCCAATCAACTTGCAGAAAAACTAGCAGACCCCGAGATCTATCAAGATCCTGATCTGATGAACGAGCTTCTAAGCGAGCATGCTGCTGCTCAGAAGAAAGCTGAGACGTTGCTAGAACAATGGGAAGCTGCGGTTGAAAAACTCGAAAGTTAACTACGAAAGTTGCTCAAGAAGAATAGCGTTGTTGATAAGACCAAGATGCGAGTAGGCCTGCGGTAAGTTACCTAGCGCTTGTCCACTCTCGGGATCGTACTCTTCGCTCAGCAAACCTGTAGCGCCCGTTAGATCACAAAACTCTCGGAACAGATTGTTGGCGTCGGCTGTACGCCCTATCAACGCAAGCGATTCGATAAGCCACGTCGTCATAAGGTGGAAACCGCCCTCTTTACCAGGAAGACCATCATCGTCCAGGTATCGATAGACGGTCGGCCCATCTTGGAGACCTTTAGCGACGGCTTCAACCGTCGAAACAAATCTCGGATCTTTAGGGTCGACGAGACCCCACATACCGATTGCGAGCACCGACGCATCCAGATCGACGCCGTCGTAGGCGGCGCTGAAGCTATTCAGCTCAGTTTTCCAGCCGTTGGACAATACATCATCAGCTATCTCTTCACGTAATGTAATCCACGCTTTGGGTTCACGATCTAAGAACTCTCGAGCTATCGCGATTGCTCGATCAACGGTCACCCAACACATAACCTTGGTGTAGACGTGATGGCGAGCTGGTTTACGGATCTCCCAGATGCCGTGATCAGGCTCTTTCCAGCGACGAGATACCGCAAGAACCATCGCTTCGACTAGGCGCCAATGTTCGGTTGAGAGCTCTTCGCCGCTGCGTAGTAGGACATATACCAAGTCGACGATTGGGCCAAAAACGTCAAGCTGGACTTGGCCGTCTGCGGCGTTACCGATGCGAACCGGCCTCGAGCTTCCATAGCCAGGAAGCTCAGCGATCTCTGCTTCCGGCGGTAGGTGATGTCCGGTGACGTTGTACAGCGGTGACAGGCGTTCCGGTTCTTTGCCAGTCTCCAATATTCTAAGAACCCAGTCCAGGTAGCTCATTGCTTCACCGTTGGACCCAAGGCGAACTAGGCTCGCAGCCGTCAGGGCGGCGTCTCGTAGCCAACAGTACCGGTAGTCCCAGTTTCGCACGCCGCCGAGATGTTCGGGGAGACTGGTTGTCGCAGCCGCTAAAATCGCTCCGGTCGGTCCGTGGCACAACGATTTAAGTACGAGGGCACTACGGGCGACGCGTTCTTGTTCAAGCGAAGGCAATGTGAGTTTCGCTATCCAGTTAGACCAGTATTCCTCGCTGTCGGTTTGCCGGTCTATCGCTAGTTTGGCGGCCGGTTTGAGCGTGCCGCTTCCACAGCGAAGTTCTAAAACGAGTGGGTCTTCGCCCAATGTGGCGGTTCCATGGGCGGTCTCGTGGACTCCGTCCTTAATGATTTCCCAGCTGACGCCCTCTGAACGTAAAACCATTAGGTCGGCGCCGCCGCTTACGACGATGCCGTCGTCTTTGACTTCTAGCAGCGTAGGGGACCGTCCGAAGTTGATACGAGGAGCGAAGTCGATTTGGATTTCACCGGTGCCTTCGATGGTTCGAACGAGATCGGAACGACCAGCCATACGGCGAGTACGTCCGCTTGATACGTCCAAGAAGTCGGTGACCGAAAAGTTCTCGAACTCGGTCTTGGTGTGCATCGTGTTCGAGATATAGCGTTGGCTCAGCGGTTGTGAATCATCTGCTGGTTTTATTCTGAAATGACCTGCAGTTGGGCCACCGAGCAGCTCCGCAAAGATTGACGCCGAATCGATCCTCGGGGCGCACATCCACGTCACGTTGGTGTCGGGAGCGAGAACGGCGACAGTTCTCAAATCAGAGAGAACAGAATGGTTTTCGATTGGGATAAGCCCGGCGCCTCGTAGCCAGTTTCCTCTGAGCTCAGCGACAAGCGCCAGGATTTCGGCGACAGTGTCAGTGCTGGCAACCCTGAACTGGGCGGCCGTGGCAGCGGGGCCGACTTTGATGCCCATGTCTGGTCCAGCCAACACGGCAAAGCCGTCTTCGTCGGTCACGTCGTCGCCAATAAAAAGAACAGCTGAGGCGCCGACTTGTGATCGGATAGTTTCGATCGCTGTGCCTTTATTGGTATCGATAACCGACATTTCGATCACGTTGTGGCCGGTTCGAGTATGGATCCCTTCAAAAGTTGCCAACTTTTCGTGGATCTCGGACATGGCTCTAGCCGCTGTCTCTTCGTCAAAGTTGCGTGTATGAAATGTGACCCCGGTTGGCTTCTCCTCTGAAATTGCTCCGTATTTTTCCGCTAGTTCTGAAATGGCTTGCGTGATTTGTGTGCGAAGCCGGATCAAGTCCGGGTTCAACTTGGATGCAAATCCCAGTTCGAACTCGCTGCCGTGACTGCCGACAAGGCGGATCTCTTCCGGGAATCTCGATAGTGTCGCCAAGTCACGAAGACTGCGTCCGGAGATCACGGCAACGTGTGTGTTAGAAAGTTCGGCCAATTGGCGTAACGCCGCGACAGAGTCGCGATTTGGCCGAGCGTCCATTGGGTCGTCGACTAGAGGAGCGAGCGTGCCGTCATAGTCACAGGCCACCAAGAGATTGGGAGTCCGTGAAAGTTGGCGGATGTGGTCGCCTAAGTTGCCTAAATTCCCACCTGCCATTGACATTCACCAGCCCTCGTTTGGAATCGATACGTTCGTGTTTTCCGAAGGTTATCTTAAACCGATCGAATCCAACCGTATGAGCAATGTTAAGTTTCGTCGATCTGTATACGACTGGCTATTAAAGCGCAAATCTGGCTACCTTGGCAATTATGGATATCGACGGGCCACAGAATCGACCGCCTCATAACAGCACTACACCGGGAGGCGCCAAAGGCCCCTGGGTACCAGACGGTGTTGTAATCGGAATCGCGATTCTGATGGCGGTTACCATGGTCGCAGGTGCCGTGATCGGAATTACCTGGTACCAACGGCGAGACACAGACGACGCAGCTAGCCAACCGGTAGAGCAGGCTGAACAAGAAGCTGACGGTTCAGACCCGACGACGTCACAACCTAACGACTTTGAGCTCGTCGAGTGTCCGGCCGGCACCGAAGAAGCAATTTGTGAAGCCGCCGCTTTTGTGCAGAATGTACGCCAGCGGCCCTTCAAAACGTTCCCCGAGGTCGAACTATTAGAATCGGCCGCCTTTAACGAAGCGCTGTTGGAAGACTACGATGAGGGGCGCGAAGATATCGAGCATGCCGAGTTGGCCTTTAAGGCCCTTGGGATGATTGAACCCGAAGTCGATCTGTTCGATGAATTCAGAAATGTGCTTTCAGTTAACGTGGTGGGTTTCTATGATCCAGAAACTTCTCGACTCGTCGTGCGAGGCGAGGACCTGAACCTGTATGTGCGTTCTGTTCTGGTCCATGAACTGGTGCACGCATTCGACGACCAGTGGTTTGATCTAGATAGAGACTATGACGATGATGAGCAAGCTTACGGGTTTGCCGCTATAGCCGAAGGGAATGCCACCCGAGTAGATCAAGCATGGGAAGCACAGCTATCCGATGATGATCGTGCCCAGTTCGAACGCGACCGAGCGTCGTCGTTTAGTCTGGAAGACCTTCAACGATTACAGTCCTTTCCTCGAGCGATCATCGAGTTGCAAACTTCTCCGTACACCGATGGACCCAATTTCTTGAACGCAATCTCAGCCACCGAAGCCGATATCGACTCGCTACTAACTGAACCCCCTGTAACTTCTGAACGAATTCTGCATCCCGAAATTTCTGAACAACAGGACCCACAGGTAACGGTTGACCCTCCAGATCGTCCGAATGTTGTCGACGATGGCAAACTTGGCGAGGTCGTTATCAGGCAGCTGTTTGGGGCTGAACCAGCAGCCGGTTGGGAGGGTGACTCTTACGTGGTCTGGTCCCAAGAAGGAAAAGCTTGTATTGCAGCTGACATTCTGGTCGAAACGGAACAAGACCTCAACGAACTAACCGCGGCGTTAGAGAACTGGAAGGCTGAACAACCTGGACGGTCATCGGTAACTCTTTCGGATTCCGACACCTTTGGTGTGAGTTTCACGAACTGCTAGCTTGCGGCAACTTACGCGTCGACCGTCTGGTTGACAACCACCAACGCCCGTTTCTCTAACGCGGTTACCGTTGAGTCCCGTTCGAGTGTCGACCGGACCAGCACGTGCCCTTGGCCCGCTTTGCCCAGAGTTATCTGGACTTTGCCCGCAGAACTGTTCCTGGTGGCCGATACGGGTTCAGCTAACAGCGACGCTGGTTCAGCGTGAATTGAAATATGCCACGGTCCCGACGCAGGAGCGGGATATCCGACAGTGAGTTGCTCTCCTTCGGTTCCGTCAAGCTGCTCAGCGACCGCCGCGTCTTCTTCGATATCTGATTCGACTGGTTTGATCGAGGAGGTCGAAGCGGTCTCGAACCCTTCAATCACCAACGTTGAGATTGACTTAAACGATGAATTCATGGTCAACAATCGATTGCTGCCTGTGTCTGCTACAACGACATGTCCTGATGGCATCACACAGACGCTGGATACTCGATTCAGGTTTTGAGGGCCGACGGTTGTTACACGACGTTTAGAAAGCCTCCTAAGCCGGTTATTGCCCGTATCGGTGATGATGATTGACCCATCTCCTAAGATGGCGAGGTCACTAGGGCGTTGTAGACGGGCCTGGTGGGCTGGCCCATCAACGTGACCCCACTCAAATTCGTCACCGATGATGGTGGTAATCTTGCCGGAATCTGTGAGCAGACGAAGGCTGCTAGCGGCGGCATCACAGAACACTAACCCGACCTCGGTTCTCGCAAGAGCGGTCGGCTGGGCAAGCGAAGCCGAAGAAGAACGTCCGTCTTCGCTTCCCGTAACCCCGTTACCTCCAATAAGGCCAAGCTGAATTGCCTCGTTGGCGTGAGGGTTCGTAATACGCAGGAGCTGTTCTGAAGCTGAGTCTGCTACGACCAGCGATCCGTCATGATCGATGGTTAGCCCGGTCGGTCGGATGAGTTGGTCGGCGACGACAAAGCGTTCCCCCGAGCTGCGGTCGTACCGGATGACGGTCCCGTTCGCAGGTTCGCTAACAAATATTTGATCTCGGTACTGGGGTCTATTGGTAACTGCGACAGCTGATGGGCCATCGAACCCTTCGACCACCGATGTAACACGAGCTGCCGTGCGTTCTGGATTAAGTTCAGCGAACAACAAACGATTGTTACCCGAGTCGACGACTACGATCTCATCGTCATCGACGGTTCGGACACAACTCGGATGGCTAATCGGTTCGGTTGTTTGTGGTTCTTTCGTAACAGGTCGGATATGGAGCCGTCGTAGGGGGCTGGTTCGTCGCCGGTCGGCGACGTTTACTGAAAGCCACACGGCTTCTTCTAACGTGTCGAAATAGTCGACGCCTGCTTGAACACCAACAACATTTAGCCGGTCGCCGATGACGACGGTTGTCGGCCACCCTTCAGGGTTGTATCGCTTCCAGGTTGCGAAATCTGGGTCATGGACAACCGGAATCGTGATGTTATGTTGGTCGATGACCGAAGCTACATTCTCTACCGAGTCCTCGAAGGGCAACCTAGGGGTGTGAACCCCGATGCAGACCAGGTTTGGATGTTTCTTGGCGAGGCTTTGCACTTGCGCAATCCTGGCCAGAGAAGCCTCGTCACCGATAGCCCAAAAAACTAGAACGGTGACGCGGCCAAGTAGGTCTTCCCACGGCGGAATTTCGGCGTTGAACCACTTTTGGCCCTCGACGGGAGGCGCTTTAACATTCACGCCGTACCAATCGGCAACAAACCAGCGCATGTTAGCCCTGGCTGGTCCGGGCGAATCGAAATGATACTGCCGGGAGATAGCGGACCTAGCAAGCCGCCATCTCCCGAAAATGTTATGCCGTAGGCGCTGTCATCTTGATCGGTACAACAAGTTCGTCGTACTCCTCAGCTGTCACAAACCCGAGCTGGAGAGAAGCATCGCGCAGACTAAGCCCATTCTTGTGGGCAAACTTGGCGATCTCGGCGGCCTTATCGTAGCCGATTGCTCGGTTGAGAGCGGTCACAAGCATCAAGTTCTGGTCCAGGTTTTGTTTGATGCGTTCGTGGTTGGGTTCGATACCAATCGCCGCGTTGTCGTTAAACGCCACACAGGTATCGCCTAACAGTCGGATACTTTCGATCACGTTATGGACCATCACTGGTTTGAACACGTTGAGTTGGAAGTTGCCTTGGCTGCCAGCAAACGCCACAGCAGCGTCGTTACCAAAGATTTGTGCTGCGACCATAGTCATCGCCTCGCACTGTGTAGGGTTTACCTTTCCAGGCATGATTGAGGAACCCGGTTCGTTTGCGGGAATTACCAATTCTCCGATGCCGTTCCTAGGTCCACTCGCCAACCACCTAACATCGTTCGCCATTTTCAGCAGTACCCCGGCCAAGGTGCGAAGAGAAGCAGACGTTGCTACCAGGGCATCGTGGGCGGCTAATGCAGCGAACTTATTGTCGGCCGAACGGAATGGATGGCCGGTGCGTTCTGCTAGTAACGCTGCTACTCGGTCACCGAACTCTGGATGTGCGTTAAGGCCGGTTCCTACCGCAGTGCCACCGATGGCGAGTTCACAAAGTCCTTTGGATGCTGCGGTGACTCCGTCGAGGGCTTGGTCGATTTGGGCGACCCACGATCCGATTTCTTGACCGAGAGTAATTGGGGTCGCATCTTGCAGGTGGGTACGGCCGACCTTTACCAGATCTTTGTACTCTTCAGCTTTCGCATGTAGCGTGTCCCGGAGTTTGCCTACTTTGGGGAACAGTTCCCGTTCCAGCTCAAGTCGGGTAGCAACATACATTGCGGTCGGGAATGTGTCATTGGAAGACTGACCCCGATTCACGTGGTCGTTTGGGTGTACCGGAGTCTTTGAGCCTAAAGTTCCTCCAGCGATCTCGATCGCCCGATTAGCGATCACCTCGTTTGAGTTCATGTTTGACTGGGTGCCAGAGCCGGTTTGGAAAACAACGAGAGGGAAGTGGTCATCGTGGTCGCCAGCGGCAACTTCATCAGCTGCTTGAACTGCGAGCGAAACCACATCTTCGGGGAGCTGACCAAGTTCTCCATTAGCGGTAGCGGCACAAGATTTTAAAAGGCCTAAACCTTCGATAATCGCCCGGCCCCAGATAAAACGATCTCGGCCGATCGGAAAGTTTGTGATACTTCTCTGAGTTTGCGCACCCCAATATCGGTCGGCTGGAACCTCAATTGGTCCCATCGAATCGGTCTCAGTCCGAAATGCACCGTCGTTAGACAACTGTATTCTCCGTTCAAATCAGAGCCAGCAAAGCGCCTCTTAGCTGACATCGAGACGATACCGCACCATTCAACTGAACGGCGTGTCGAGGGGCAACAAATTGCATGGTCGTTATAGTCGGCGAGCCATCTATAGACGGCCGGCGGAGGGACGTGGCCATGCCGCCGCGCATCAGCCACGTCCCGACCTTGCTGACGGGGCAAACGCATGAAGAACCGCTGAGGTTACTATCCGCGCCGCCGAAAGTCGCTCGATCTAAAACCTTATGTACAAGTATCGTACTGGAGCGAGTCGAAGATACTTAGGTTGTGACTGTTACCAGTTGATTACTTCGTGTCTAGGTAAAAATGCTCCAATGACCGTGTGGGTGGTCTGCGTTCCACAAAGATTGATCCCGGACAGGGGTTTAGGGAGTGACGAATGCATAACGAAGTGTCTTTGATCGTCTCGGGTGATTCGGTCAGTTTCGTCCCGTGGGTGTGATGTTAAATAAAGACAGCGAAGCTGCATGGCAAATGTTCGATCGGGTTCGCCCGACGCTGGGATGGCTCCTGCTCACCGGGATGATATGCGTCCCGGCTGGAACATTGCTTTATCAGGAGTTGTCCAAGCCCCAGGTTGAATTACGAACAGGGGTGACAGTGGTCGATGGTAATGCCCCTCCAGTCACTCGTGATCTAGATTTTGGAATCCGAACAGGGGAGGAGGGTACTTCAGGTCGCAGGAGCGAACCGGTTCCTCAAGGTCCATCAATCGACAAACCAGACTCGGTTGCCCATCCCGACCCAGGTTTGGCGGTCACAACGCTCCAGCGAAGATCAACAAGAAATGTTGGACCTATCATCTCCCCATCGGGACCAGCGATTGACGATCCGGCATCGTCGACAACGATTCCGCTGCGCTCGACTTCCACTACGAAGAAATCTACATCAACAACTAAATCGAAGCCTCAAACCACTAAGGCAAAACCTACGACTACTAAAAGGTCGCCCCAGACAACCAAACCCAAGTCAACAAAACCTACAACAACCAACAAACCCAAGCCAACAACCAAACCTACTGTCCCGGTTACGGCTCCACGTCCGACCATACCGACACCGACCGCAAGTCAAACTCCAACTGTCATCGACCCCCCGGTTGAGGCACCCCCAGAGCAGGGTGAGTTAGAGATCGACGGCTAAACAAGAGCAATCAGTTATTATTGTTGTTTCTGTTAGCGGGCGCAGGAGGCGGTGCCGCGGTTGTCGTTGGGGCAACCGTAGTGGTTGGGGCGACGGTAGTAGATGGTTCTGGTGGGTTAGTCGTAGTTGGCTCAGCCACAGTGGTGGTCGGACTGGCGGTGGTTGCTGGCCGAGCAGTCGTTTTAGGCGTGCTCTTGGTGGTTGCCTTAGGGGACGCTGGTGATGCCGGTTCAGACTCTGACTCGCCCTCTGTGTTGCTTGGGCTAGCCGCTGGTGGGGGATTAAATTCAGGTGTTGATGATTCCTGAGGCTGAGTTGTTAAAGGCGGAAGGTCGGCCCCGGTACTCGTTGAGTCATCGCCACCTCGGTTAACGAAACTTAGCGTGATGAGAGAAATGGCTACGATGACGCCCCCGGCTAGAGTCAAGGTGAGCCATTGGCGATTGGACTGCCAGCTGTCCTGGACTGAGAGCCATACGCTGTCAGATTCGGCCTGATGGGCGTGAAGTCGAGCCTCTGAAGGACGGTTGCGTGGCCCACTGCGATACGGGGCGGCCCCGCCAGCGGCTAATGGTGCTGAGCTGGCGGCTGAGCTAGATAGTTGGCCTGCCTCTGAGGCGGACGAGTTCGCTGCCCATGGGTCTTCGGCTGGCGTGTCAGAAGCTCCGAATACTCTTGTCTGACGAAAGATATCTGAATCTGGATTTCCGGCCGCTGGCTTTGGCATTTCGATCGGCGCGTTTAAAGACGTGATGTCGACTTGTTCGGTAGCGCTAGCGTGGCCGTTTGCCGGGTTCTCGGGAGGAAAAGAGGGGTTAGGCCCTCGCATCGATTCTTCAGATATAGAAATTATAGACCCCGATCCTTTAGCTGAAGCACTTTCGGGCTTCCCATCGACAACGTCGTCGGAAAGCTCAGAATCGCCCACCGATGGCTTGGGACCTTTGTCCACGCCGGCGATCTCAGCTGTAGTTTTGAATTGACTCACTGCCTGCGAGACTGCTTCCGAACCTAAATGTACCAGTGTGTTGCCATCATTGTCTGGTGTTGTAGGCGAATTTACCTGGTCGGACAAGCCGACCGTCGGAAGCGATCCAGAAGCAATTTTCTGCTTTGATTGCCCGTTTGAGTTCTTTGATTCCGCTGTTGCTGGCCCGAGTAGCTCATCGACCGTGATCGGCCCGTTATCGATGAAAAAATTCTCGGTCTTGTTCGTATCCGGCTCGGAATCCGAAGGCTTACTCTCGATCAACGTCGACGATTTTGCTGTTATTCGCGATGTCGTCTCGGCGGAAATGGCTCCAGTTAGAACGTTGGCCAAATGTTTAGCCGACCCATATCGATTGGATAGGGCGGGGGAGGTGCCGTGTTCGATAACCTCGTAGATTCGCGGTGGAACTAGAGGTTTGACCTTCTCCAGATACTGTTCGGTAGGTGTCGAACGGTTGGGTGTCTCTCCAGTTATCAACGCACCCAAGGTCATGGCCAGGCTGTAGACGTCGCTAGCTGGCTGTGGTTCGCTGTCTTTGTCGACTTCCGGAGCGATGAAAGAGGGGCCGCCATCGTCGAATCTTCTCGTCGCCATGCCGTAGACGGCGATTCGAGGTGTCTCTGGGTCGCTTAGCAGGATGGACGAGGGTTTGATATCGCCAAGCGCAATGTTGCTTGCATGGGCTAGCGCCACTGACTCGGTAGCTCGTTGAACGATCCGAGCTGCCAAATGCCAAGGCATTTTTCCGTGGTTGATCTGATCCTGGAGTGAGCCGATCTTAAAATACGGCATGACGATATAGGGTTTGCCGCTCGCCGTCTCGCCGCTGTCATAGAGAGGTACCACGTGCGAGCTGCTCGTGTACTTGACGAAATCTTTCCGGCGTCGATCGAAGCGACGAGGTAAAAGAGGGTCGTTGTGCGGGTTTAGAATCTTGACGGCAACGGTTCTGCCGATCACGCTTTGACGGGCAGAAAAGACCGGACTGCGGTTTTCGTCCAACGGCTTTATGTCGTCGATGCCTGCTATTCCTAAATCTGTCTGTGAATTCGCCGACATCGAAATACCTTATGGGTTCAACGTTGCGCTGGTACACGCAGCTACAAGCATATCTAACCGGCGCTAGAAATCGGATGGTAAGTTCGCCACGCGTGCAGTTGTGGCGTTGTTCTGTAATAAAGTCGTACTGTGGTGTTCGTCTCGGGATTTGTAGGCGGTATACACCTTTTAGGTGTATTTATAACGCCTTTAAGGGTCTGTTCCAGTCAACTTGAGGCCATGTTTGGTCAAGTAAACGGGTACTGAGTTTCACTGAGGGTTTTGTTGAAACGCCGAATGTTAGTCAACAACCACAGTGGAAGATGAGGAGATATACGCCTCGATACCGTCCTCACCAGCATTCTTCCAGGTCTCGGCGAGCGTCGCAAGTGCATCGGGGGAAAGATCAGAGTTGCAGGCAAGATGATCTACGTTGGCGTTTGTGGCTGCCCGACGGGCCAGGTCTGTGCGTTCGTCGAGATCCAACTGGCTATGGCCACCGTTTAGAACGTCGACAGCCCGTTGGCAAGCATCTTCGCCGATCGATCGTAAACCATCAGCATCGAACAACGGTGTGTTAGGTGGATCTGTCGGCCAGGTCGTTAACTCGTGGGCTTTATCAACGAACGTTGGGCTATCGGGTAGAGGAGGCTGTTCTGCACCCCATGCGTCGGTTGCTAGCTGTGGTCGGTACTCGAACGATGTCGTGGACGAGGTTATCGAAGCCAAGAACTGTTCTCGTGAACGGCCAAGGAACCTCATCAGTTCAAACGGGTCCTGTTCAAAATGTTCTCCGAGGAAGTACAACAACGCGTAAATGTGTTTACACCGGCTCGGACTTGGGCACGAACACGAAGATGTGAACTCAGACCAATGAGGCAAGATGCCAATTGCTTCAGATTGGGCGTAGATCCCGGCCTCGACTGGAAGTCTGCCGTGACTTACATCGCTTAACAGTGTTGGGTTGGTTTCAATGTTTTTGTCGAATAGGTCCCAAGCTTGTTGGGAAGCCCTCGGGGCCTCAATCGAGACGTCGTAGACCATTCTGGGGCCTGAGCGAATCTCCATTTCGATTTTCCCAGCAGAAATGTCGATCTCTAGCTCATCATTTCGTTCGACGAACATCTGACCCGGCCGCAGCGCGGAAGCATCGATTTTGGATTCTTCGAGGTGATCAAACCACAGTTGTTGCCATGTGCTGGTTCCTTGCCCTACCACTGCTCAACCCCTTCACCAGATAACGTCACGAGCTCAGCTAAGTCTTCATCTGTCAGGTCAGACAGCCAGCTTTCGCCGGAACCGACGACTGATTCCGCCAACTGTCGCTTACTTTGTAGTAGCGCCGCAATTCGGTCTTCTACCGTGCCTTCTGAGATGAGTCGATGAACCTGCACCGGTTTGGTCTGACCGATTCGCCACGCTCGATCCGATGCTTGATCTTCGACCGCCGGGTTCCACCACCGGTCGTAGTGGATGACATGGCTGGCATGGGTCAGGTTTAGTCCTACGCCGCCGGCCCGGAGCGAAACGATAAAAACGTCGGTGTTTCCATTCTGAAAATCATTCACCATGCGGTCACGCTCAGGCAACGAAAGTGAGCCATTTAAGAAGCTGGTGCTGATGTTTTCCGAAGCTAGATGTTTCACCAGAAGGTCGCCCATGGAAACATATTGGGTAAAGACTAAAGCCGCTTGGCCCTCCTCTTTGATCACCCGTAGAAGATCGGTTGTCGCTCGGAGTTTACCTGAGCGTCCCGCCAGGTCGTCTGTCTCCCGGAGGAACTGGGCCGGATGATTGCAGATCTGTTTGAGCTGGGTCAGCAATCTGAGCACGAGTCCTTTTCGTTCGATGCCCTTCGTTGAACGGATTTCGGCCATTGTCTCGGATACGACCGCTTGGTACAAAGCGGCCTGCTCACTTGTGAGCGGTACTATCTCGTCGGTTTGTGTTTTGGGCGGAAGTTCTGGAGCGATATCGGGATCCGATTTCTGTCGCCGAAGAAGGAACGGGCGTAATTGCCGGTTGAGCCTGCGTGCTGCATCTTCATCCCCGTTTTTTTCGATTGGAGCTGCGATCTCGCGTCTGAACCTAGTCAGTGTGCCGAGAAGGCCGGGTGTTGTCCAATCGAGTAACGCCCAGAGATCAGAAAGCTGATTCTGCACCGGCGTTCCGGTCAGAGCAAGCCTGGTTTCGGCCGGTATTCGCCGTATCGCCTGAGCGGATCGAGAATATGGGTTTTTAATTGCTTGTGCTTCGTCAGCTACGACCAACCCCCATTGGATTGACGCTAACTCTTCGGCATCTTGCCGCACGATTCCGTAGGTGGTGACTACCAAGTCTCCGTCTTTGATGTCGTCGATAGACCGGGAGGAACTGTGGTAACGGTGGACCTTTGACAGCGGCGCGAACTTGTTAGCCTCACGTTCCCAGTTGCCGACTACCGATGCTGGGCAAACCACGAGCGTAGGACCTGGCTCTGTGGTTTGACGTTGTAGGTGTAACGCAAGGACCTGAACAGTTTTGCCAAGACCCATATCGTCAGCGAGAATTCCTCCGAGGCCGAGTTGGTCCATTTCGTTAAGCCACGCCAAGCCGCGCTGTTGGTACGGGCGCAACACAGCATCAAGATTGGACGGCGTTTCGAGAGTGACGGTCGAATCTCGATTACGAAGGCGATCTCCTAAGGCGGCTAAGGGGCCAACGACCTCGATGTCAAGGAGTTCGCCGTCGATGGAAACAGGTCCACCAAGTGAGGCGGCTAAAGCCGTCGACTTCTCGACCTCTTTGCGTTCGGTGAGTTTACTGCGATCAATGTCGTTGAGCTGAACCCACTCGCCCCGAAGTCGGACAAGGCTTCGCTTCGAAGCAATCAGGTCATCCAGTTCCTCTTCGGTCAGTTCACTCCCGTCGAGTGAACCTTGCCAGCGGAGTTCCACCAGCTCATTCAAGTCGATACGGTTTGGGATCTCTAGGGTCGGCTGGTCTGGGTTTGCATGGGCGTGACCAAGATAGTTTTCTTGCGCCGAACCGAGAATCGGTTGAAGGTCGACAGATCTAAAAAGGTTATCTGGCAAAACGGGGGGAAGCCCGGCCATGGCAAGACGTTGGCTGATCTCAGGTCTGAGAAGATCAGCTACTTGTTCCTCGTCGAGTACTATCTCTGAAGGGAGCTGTTGGTCTAATAGTGGCTTCAAATTTGGCTCTACACGGACAGCTCGTCTGAGGTTTCGCACCAGGGTGCTTTCAGCGAGATGAAGGCGTTTTCTATCCGATGGTGATGCTGCCCACAACGTGGTAGCCGCTACTCGCCGAGTCGGATCGGCTCGATCCTGAAATGTGAGGGAGGCCAGAAACTGTTCCGGGCCGGTTTGCCGCTCGAACGGAGGCCAGTCGATCCTAAGCGTGAGGACTGGCACGCCCGAGCTTTCGAACATGTCGAGAAGAAGTGGTACTTGTGCGCTTGGATCGACCACGGTTTGCCGATTCGATGAGAATGCATCATGTCCACTAGCGATATGGGCCGCCGCAGTGCGGACGAACGTATCAGCTATAGCGTCACCAAAGGCATGTACTAGTGGGGCTGCCGCTGTGAGCAGGGGGCCGTCGCCACCTTCGGGTTCGTTGCTTGTGGTCGCCCGGGCCGCTGCTGGTAAAGCTTGAGCCATTGCCGTTTGCCATGCGGTGTCATCCTGATCGAATGGGCCAAGTCGCCACGTATCGACGCCGCTATCAGACAGACCCGGTTGGAGGCGGCCTTTGCCAATCAGGTTTAGACTAAACCCGACCGCCCGAGACCATGCCAGAACAGATGGTGATATGCCAGTAGTGATCTC
The DNA here is from genome assembly GCA_020630065.1 of Acidimicrobiales bacterium. GTDB lineage: Bacteria > Actinomycetota > Acidimicrobiia > Acidimicrobiales > SZUA-35 > JAHDCC01. The sequence continues at coordinate 2,930 of JAHDCC010000009.1, read as the reverse complement.
TTCACCTGTGTTAGCTTTTGCTCTGATGTCGAGCGCGACCAGTGGGTCGATAGCAGATCTCAGTGGCAACTTTTTTACTGAAGCAGTGGTTTTGGCGACGCCGTCACCGTTAGGTAGCACCAGTTCAACCTGTTCGGTCTCTAACTGGAGTTGGCCGAGGGTCTTCGAGGCTTTGGGGTCTGTCGACCATAGCGCGAGCCAAGAGTTTCGTGGAGGGTCAGCTGGAACGAAGGTTGCCTCGATGCCTACCTTGAAGATTTCATCTGGTGACGGGCGGAGTGGCATCCCATCAACTCTAGACGCTTTACGCACAGATTAGTATTGAGAAGTTGGGCAATTTTGGTACCTTCTCGACCTTTGTGGCAAATCGATGGTGTCTGTCGAAATGAGGCCTTGTTCTATATCGAACTTGAATAGTTCTGGCGACAGTGGATGCTGAGCGTTCTCCGACCACAACGATAACGATCTAACAATCTGTTGTGCCGTTGTCGGCGGCAGCCGGTCCGTGAGAACGATCGCCTCCTCGTTTGTGGGTAGGGCTAGTACTACTTGTTTATTCGATTTGGCAGTTGTTGAATGCGACGTTAGGTCGGTGATTATTCCGGAGGTGCACATGTCGCCGCTAATCATTTCTATGTCGACTCCACGATGCGTGATTGTTTGGGATTTCACTTGAAGGCGATGCGAGTTATTTTCCAGTGCGGTGTTCCAAGCGGTTTCAGCCGAAACGCCCCATTCGCTAAGTTGGTTATACGTGATATGAACGCAGAACGGCTCAGCGTTCAAGATTAGGACGTGGAATAGGCCGTCGAGCAAAGCTTTGCCGACCTGGTTTGGCAGGCATCTCGTTCGAACGCAAATATAGACATTCGGGCGAGACGTCGGCCAGTTGCCGGGAGTAGAAGCGAGCTTGTGGCTTGTTAGCAGTGCATCTTCTAGCCGGCGACAGACCAGATCAAACCATTTACTTTGATCTGCCGGCTTGACTGTCCGGTACAGGTTTGACAATGGTACAACAAGGCCATCAAACGTTAACGCTTCCAGGTCGGAGTCGAATTTGTAGTGCTCACCGAATGTTGATCGCGCTGCCCGCTCAACAACAATACGGAACTTCGATACAGAGACGGCGTGAGCGTCAGGTGGCTGCGTGCAATCAAACATGCACACAGTTTACCTTAAATTCTTTTATTTACGTTAAACAACCTGTAGAGTTAGTTTGCTGCGATGATTGGGTCTAGCCAATCCTTGAACGAAGAAGAAGTAATCGAGCGACCACTATTGGTTTCCGCCTCGCCAGCTGCACCGGCAAAAACTACTGCGATTACTTTCCCGTCTTGATACACGGGGCTTCCCGATGCTCCGGGTCCGCTCGTGAACGACGTTGTCACTACTGCGTTCTTGACATCTCCAGCCTCGTTACATTGCACACCGGCCGGGCTGCCTTGAGGAATGGCTGCTTCTGCTGTCGGGTTGTTACAACCAGGCCATATCGCAAAGCTGCTAGCCCCGCCCGAATCGGTTCCCACTGGCGGAAGTTGTAGACCACCCTCATTGTTCGCACCGATAGTGTTGAAGCTTCCAGGAAAGCCAGTGCTAAAGACTGTGGTTCCTAAAACCAGTCCGTCTGACGAACCGACTTCAACCGATGAATCGTTGCCGGATTGGAGTGGTCCGATTGAGAACCCTGGAGCCGACAGGCCTGGGTCTTCGTCGGCAGGCGTCGCTGCTGGTATGAGTTCGCCGGTCAACTGAACAACGGCAATGTCTAGGAACGGATGACGGTCGAGGATTTGGCCGACGTAGGTCAACTCAACTGGGTCATCATTTCCGTTTGACACTGCGATCTCGAGCAGATCGTCTCCGTCGACCACATGCTGGTTCGTGACGATCAAGGTCTCGCTGACAAAGAACCCGCTTCCGGTAGAAACGCCTTGATCATCTCCAGAGACGATCAGTACGGTTGACCTTTTCGCCTGATCTAAGAACGCTGCTTCCATTTGCTCGGGCGACACGGTAGTAGTTGCGGCGGTATCGTCGCCTCGAGTAGCAACAACCCCGATACCAATGATGAAGGCCAAAAGAACTGCTGCTCCTGCGATTGCAGCGAATAAGGGCCAACGTCGCTTAGCGTTTATTTTGTGTTCGCCAGGAGCAACAATCTTGACTTCGGTTCCAGCCTGTTTGTTGCCAAGAAGCGCCTTGAACCCTCCGTTAGCCTGATAAGGATTTTTGATTTGGGCGCCATCGACGAAGGTTCCCTTGGAAGAAAAATCTTCCATCCACCAGGCGCCGTCGCGAAACGTAATTCGGACGTGTTGTCGAGACGCAAGCGAGTGTCGTTTGTCGAGCACGATTGTGCAGTTTTGATCTCGCCCAATCGTGACTTCTTGGTGAGGTTGGAAGACCTGATGCTCGCCGTCGACCTCGACCCGGAGCGAGTTGTCTTGTACCACCGTTGCTGATGGTTGAGAAGCCCAGTGGCCGCCAGGGTTTGGGTTTGCTCCCGCAGTGACGGGTTGTGGAGGCACATTTTGGATTGAAGCGGGCGGTCCAGGAGGCTGTGCTGGCTGATTCCAGGCGGTAGGGGCCTCATTGCTCTGGTCCGGGGTTGGAGAATTAACGAATGGTTGGGCAGCCGGAGGCTGGTTGGTCGCCGGGGTTGGAGGCGTTGGGTTCTGTCCGCTGTTTGAGCTAGGTGGTGGAGGGGGTGTATCGTTCAAAATAGTGGAATCTTCTTCCTGAGATTCATTAGTTGTCGCAGACGGCGCTGTTTGTTCTGCGATCGGAGGGGGAGCAATAGGGTCAAACGGTTGCGCTTCGGCGACTTCGGCCGGTGCCTGTTCCGTGTTTGGTGGGTTGCCCCCGAAATCTTCGCCATCGATCGGCTGCGTCGGCTCAACCGGTAGCTCTGGTGGGGTTTCGCCGAAGAT
>JAHDCC010000081.1 GCA_020630065.1 Acidimicrobiales bacterium | reverse complement strand
TGGGGCAACAAAATCGGCGGAAGAGTCGTAGACGGGCCCCACGGCAGAGAACGCCTCGACGGGGAGAATCTGCGCAACCATCAACCCCTCGGAGCGCGGGGCCGTCGCTGTGGTGTCAATCGCGACAACGGAATCGCCGTCATAAGCGAAGACCGAGTGCTCAGACGCTGCAGTTGGTTCAACGGCGCCGACTTGAGAGCCAGCGAGCAGACCCGTTGCCATGAGCAACGCCAGGAAGGCCAACCGGACCAACGCTGTCATAGGTCCTCGATCGTCGGCACCAGCGGCGATAGCACGTCGTCGGCCACCAACATCGCGTGTCCGCGCCGCACCACGAGACGCCGCATGTCGCCAGACTGCTCATCGTCGCGAACATAGACAACGCCGTACGACCCAGGTGCAGTCGCAGCCAGGTCTTCGACTAGCTCCCGGCACCGATCAAGATCCCCCCGGTCCCGGTTCTGCACCAGCGTCAGGCGCAAGATGTAGCTACCCCCAACACCAACAATGTCAACCCGATCGGCGAGCCCGAGTTCTTGCGCGACCCCCCTGAAGTGATCGACGACGGCCTCCAACTCGCGTCGGTCTTCATCTCCGTCCGTTGTCTTCAAGATCTCGACCCAGCCATGAACATGAAACATCTGCCTACCCCAGTGGGCTCACGTCGATGATCGGGTCGATTCCGTAGCGAGCGCCGTATTCCTCGAGCTTCGCGATCACTCCAGCCTGAGGAGGACCCTCGAAGTGGAAATACGGCGTCCGGTTGGTCTCCAAAGCAGTCTCGAACGTGGCCTTCGCCTGGTTCCTGAACGATGAACCCAACTGAAAGTTCGCTGGCTTCGACTGAGCGACGTACAGGTCTGAAACGACATCGAATTCGCGCCCTGATGCATCCCCGGCGAACCTAACCGAGGGCCGTCCCCCGAGTCGCTGCGCCAAGGCCGCTGCTGCAGGATCGTCGACAGCGACGTCGACAAGACCTCCAAGTCGACTGCTTGGGGCAAC
>JAHDCC010000080.1 GCA_020630065.1 Acidimicrobiales bacterium | reverse complement strand
TATGTAGACCAATGTAGACAAATATCCAAACATCACAAAAAAATGTAAATAGTTTTTCATGTTTCTTTTGAGGGAAAGGAGGGTGAAATGATTGGGCGTACTGTGTGGTATTGCGACCTTTTGAGGAAGAGGCAGCAACTAGAGAGCGATCTCTAGCGTCCAGCGCTAAGTATAGGTCAAGTTGAGTGTTTCTAAACAAGGAAAGCTTGTGGACAAGCTGCGAGCTTCCTTTTTTTATCACTTTCAAAGCCTATCAAAATAATAATATAGTTCACTATTCTAGTGCCTTATTGGAAGGCGGCTTTACGTCCCGAGGTCAAGGGGTTCGATTCCCCTTGCTAGAGCTAAAAATCCAATTTATTTTATCAGAAGTAGTGTATGCCGTTCCCAATTCGGTATGGGCGAAGCCATGTCAAAATTTAAGTCTATGGAAATAAACATCAACCACAAAGAGCAAACATTTTACCAATATGTGTTAAATACGATGTCTGTGGCAGACTTTAACACTTTACCGAGCCAATTAGAGGCAAGTGCCCGCATGACCACCATGCGCTTGCAAAAACCTAGTAAAATGAAACTGTCAATGATTCAAAAACTGGAAAAAGTATTGGGAGTGCCGATCAAGGAACTGGTGGACCAATACGAAATCGGTTTTGATGTTTTGACGGTTCGAGAATACAAACAATTAATTCAAGCGGACTAAAAAAAGGTGTATGAATGGACAACAAGAAAAGCAGTTAACCGAAGCAGAGTACCAACGTATTATAGCGCAACAGAGAGCCACGATTGAGCTATTGGAACAAGAGATAGAGAACGGAAAAATATTTGAACAGAATTTTGTCAACACAGAGAAAGCAGCGATTCTTTTGTGTGTCAAACCAAGAACAATTCGAAAGTACAATTATGAAGGCAAACTAACAGGCAGAAAACACAAGAAGGAAAGCCGCCTGTTTTTCGCCCTTAAGGAAGTCTTAGCCTATCGGAAAAAGGTCTTTCGACATTGGGCTTCTTTTGATTAAATCAATTATTGAAAATTTAGAAAAA
>JAHDCC010000029.1 GCA_020630065.1 Acidimicrobiales bacterium | reverse complement strand
GATCGGAGTTGGTCGATCAACTCTACTAAATCGTTCGCCCGGTAGGTTTTCGTGCAGCTAGCTTTCTGGCTTCCGGGAAATGATGCGCGCCCCAGGTTTAGTGAGGAAAGTCTGGCTCGGTGTAGAATTCCAAGCCAACATCAGAAAGGTCCTGACGGGCATTGTCAATAGCGACGGCGGACCCTTCAGTTATCTGTTCATCGCTTCCTAGAAGCATCTGTCGAGCTTGTAGAAAGTTCACATTGGCTACTCGAGCAATCGTTTTGACCTGGTTCTTATTCTTATGGTCTCCAGAGATTATAAATAGTTTGTAGGTTGTCCGGTCGAGATCAATCTGCGGTATGTAAGTTCGCAGGACGGCCCAGTCGCACTTAGAGCAGAACAAACCCTGGGTACTTCCCCTAATGTCGAATTCAGCCTTTGAGCCGCAATCTTCGCACTCCTGGATACGAGTCATTTCTAGTCCCCTAACGGTTTCTGATTCATTGGGAAGAAACTTCTGATCTCGCCAATTCTACCGCCATCTGGATGTCGTCCCTTTTTGGCTGCAACTAACATTTGGCCATCAGGATATGCCCAAAGTAAATCGGAAGGAGCTTGAACTTCGACGTTCAGTTTGTTCGCAAGGTTCTGCGCAAAGCCATCAGAGCAGGCTCCAGTGCTGCAAGAAAATAGGCGGATCTTCTGACCTGAATAGCTCGTCTGTTGGCTAATTAGTCGAGCAGCGATTCTATGATCAACCAAAACAGGACCATTGTGGGTGTGGATTTGGATTCTATGTGTGTCACCGTGCGCGACCACATCATAGAACCCGTCTGGGTCGATATATCGACGGCGTGAAGCGTTTTGATAAAATCCATCGTTTGTGGCCATAAAACTGATTTGCCCTGGTGAGGGGTTGCCAGGTTTTGTCGGTGCCCCGTCTCTCCGTCGTGGGGGTAGGAATCTATCGAATGTGTTTAGGCGGGTTTCTTTGTAGGTCTGGGCGAGGTTCTGTCCGCTTCGGGTGATGACTTCGCCAGTGTCGGTTATGAACACTCTGCTTTTTTGGGCGCCGGTTTGAAAAGTGTCGACAGTGAGTTTTAAGCCTTGTCGGGCTGCCTGTTTAGCGCCGTGTTTGGTGGTGAAACGGGCGGCAGAAATTATTTTGGAACCGAGTTTGGTGCCGCGGGTAACCGTGGCTGCGGTACCGCCGGTAACTATCGATAGAACGACTTCGGGTGCTATCGAACCCGCCCACCGCGCCGGGTCATTGAGGAACGCTTCAACATCGACAATGTTCTTGCCCATGGCATAACCCTGATGTGAGTTCCATGTGCCAGACCGGCGTTTAGCCTCCATCGCTTCGTCCCACGCGTCGGTTCCCGGTATCAGCGTTGCGAACGCATCGGGCATTTCAGAGAGGCCTTCGCGCATTTGTTGACCACGATCCGTCGACCCCTCCCAGCCCATCTCTTCGAACAGGTTTGCTCTGGCCGATTCGAACTGGCCGACCGAGCTATACGGTGAAGTAGCAGCTAAGTCATAGACCGAAACCCCGAAATCGCCGAGACCTTTGCCGAACTCTTTGTAATCCTGCAGCGGGTCGGACGGGTCGAAATCGGGGTCATCCAAATGCTGTGGTCGACCCAGAACCATCGAGACCGGATTGCCGATACTGTTCAAAGTTTGTATCGAATCCCACGCTTTAGCTTTTTTGTCTCGGCTGTCCAACCAGTTGTTTTCGATGGTTTGGTCGATGACAACAGCTAAATATTCGTCGCGACTAGATGGCCCGTTCTCCGAAGGGTTCGGCAACGAGTCACGTAACTCTTGCAACTGTTTTGTGGTGTACTGGCCGTCGCGTTCGGGCGGACCCAACACTCCACGCTCGCGAGCGTTATTTAGCGCTTCAAACGTGGCGACGTTGAGTTGATACCGGGTGACGTCGGCGCGGCTGATTTTGCCATCACCGTCACCCAACGGTTCGAACTCTCCTTCGTCCAACCCATCGAGGAAACGCCCCTCCGACGCGACATCTAAATGTCGTCGGGTGTCTGGATTCTCATCCAAGTAGGTAGCTAAGGCGACCGCTTCGGGCGAGAACCGGTCTGGGTTGTCCAGCACCGCAGCAATATCTTCTCTCGACATTTTGCCGTCGCGTTCGTCGACGCTGCCTTGACGGGCGGTTTCGATTTCGGTAAACGCATCGCCGTCGTCATAGTTCTCGAACGCTAACCGTGCGGCAACTTCGGCATCATCGCGAACCGGGACATCCAGAAAATCTGGAACGTCATACCCGTCGGGTAGATCCGCCGGATCTGTAGATTGAAGCACAACGACCATGTGGTTGTAGGAAATGCCTTGTTCTTCCGCTGCTGCTGCGACACCGAAATCGACGTCTTCAACATCGGCCCCGGTGAACGTTTCAACTTTGTCGACCAGATGCCCCTGGATTTCGAACGCAAAAATGTATGGGTTGCCTTCGCTGTCAACGAACGCTGCTTGCGCATCCATCGTTTCATTTATCGACGAGTCTTCGAACGTTTTTTCGGCTGCAACACCGATCGCCTCGTCAATCGACAACCCCCGTTGCAACGCATGTTTGACTTCGACCGCCAACCCCGAATCGCCCTTAGCTAACCGGTCGATCATCTGGTTACGTTCTTCATATAACTCATGAAGTTCGACGCCTTCGATCGGGTTAGTGTCCCAGTCGTCGATTATGGTCTGTAACTCTTCGATAGTGTTACCCAACACACCCCACTCGGCGTCCGGATATGGGACGTCGTGGGCGATAGCCACGTCAACAATCTCAGGATGTAGACCCTCCGAGACGATGCGTTCAGTCCAATACTCATCGAACTCGCCGTTCGTGACTCGAGCGATCTGTAACGGGTCCAAACCCTGCTCGGCCAACGCATCAAACATTTCGTCTGTGCCGTCGATCTCCCCATCGGAATGATCCACCAGAACTGCCTGGCCAATCGTTAAGCCAAGGAGCCAGTCCGACGCGGCAACATCGGCAGCGAGGCGACCCAACAACTCGGACACCTTCGCCTGATCCAACTCGACATCAAACCCGGTCGGCACCTCACCAATCGCACCCGCTAACGTCCGCAAAGCAGCGTCTTCGTCTGCACGAATACTGTCGTACTCGGCTTTGGCGTCACGCACCGCCTGCAGCTCAACCTCGGACGGAGCGGACGGCAGAGCCACCGCCGAATCAAACCCTGAAGAGTTGTGAAACAACGACTCCGACTCGACCTGCGAAACCGCGTCTGGGTCTAACCCCGCAACCTTGCTACGCCACGCAGTTTCACGGTCGGCCAAACCGTCTATCGTCTTAGAAGCAGCTCTGAACGCTTCACCCATCGCCTCAAACCCAGAGACCGACGATGTCATACCCTCAACTATGTCATGGCCAAACGCCACCATCGTGTCGATATCGGGGCCGGTATGAACACCGCCATAACCTTCGACTAAACCCGTGATTTCTGCGAGCGCTTTTGTGCATCCAACAGCTTTATCTTCATATTCCGACGCGATGGAAGAAAACTGGAAAGGCGCCGACTGTAGCGGATTGTTGTCCGGCCATAAAACCACCGTTAGCTAAGGCCAAGGTCGACATCGTCGGCATCCAACATCACATCATGGTGGGCGCCCATCAGATTCGTCTCGATATCAGCGATCAGTTTCTGGTCGGCCAACCGGTCAGAAACCTCCGTCACGAACCCCGTATACGCGGCCTGAACTATCTCGGCGGCAGCGTCGCCCATAAGCTGTCGTTCGTCCGGAGTCGATGCAGTCGCAAAACTCTTAAACGAAGCTTCCAACGATTCGCGTGTCTCCAACCCCTCAGAGGGGACGTACACGACCTCACCCACAACGAACCGCCATTCCCACCCAAGACAACCTGTATCGACAACATTCGACACTAAACTACTCACTAAATTTTCAAAAACCACAGTCTTGGCTGACAGTCGCCGAGGTTTAGCGCCAAATTCCGGTGTGCGGCACCCGATTCTTGGTAAATCAAGGCGAACTTCTGCGCTACGTCAAACCTGGTTCAACAAACGTCGAGTAGCCGGGGCATACCACTGCTACCGTTCTAGAGATGGCTGAGTTAGATCTGTTAGTAATCGGCAGCGGAGTTGCGGGGTTAAGTGCGGCCGTTCGTGCCGCAAGCGCCCACCGGCTTCGGGTCGGGGTCCTAACAAAGAGCGTTCTGCATCAAACAACCACCAGATGGGCTCAAGGCGGAGTCGCCGCCGTCCTCATCGACGACCCTGACTCTACCGACCTTCACTTAGCCGACACCCTTTCAGCCGGTGCAGGGCTGTGTGACATCGACGCGGTTCGAGTCTTAGTAGACGAAGGCCCTCGACGGGTAAACGAACTGATCGCTATGGGCGCCATGTTTGACCGTAACCCGGCAGGCGACTTTATGTTGGCCACCGAAGGCGGACACTCCCAACCCCGCATCCTTCACTCCAAAGGAGCAGCTACCGGTGCCGAAATTGAACGGGCCCTCGTTGTCGCCGTGCACGACACCGCAACCCTGCTCATCGAACACGCATTTGCCGACACTCTCATCGTGGAAGAAACCGATGGTCAACGTCGATGCACCGGAGTGACCTACCGCGACGCCGAGGGTGAATCACACCGCATCGAAGCCGACAATGTGCTGCTTGCAGCTGGCGGAGCCGGACAACTTTTTTCGGTGACCACCAACCCGGTCGCCGCTACCGGTGACGGAATCGCTATGGCGCTCGCCGCGGGCGCTGCGCTAGGCGACATCGAATTTGTGCAGTTTCATCCGACCGCTCTACATCATCCATCGATGCCCCGCCCCCTTCTTTCTGAAGCGTTGCGGGGACACGGCGCGATCCTACGAGACAGCAAAGGTGAACGTTTCGTCGATGAACTCCAACCCCGCGATGTGGTGTCTCGGGCGATGATGCGCACCATGTTGGAACAAGGCGTCGAAAGTCTCTTTCTTGACGCGACCGGGTTGGACAATTTCGCGATGCGTTTCCCGACGATCAACTCGTCGTTGGCCGAAGTTGGGCTCGACCCGGCAACCGAATGGCTGCCGATTGCGCCCGCCGCCCATTACACCTGTGGGGGGATCGTCACCGATCTAAACGGCGCTTCGTCTCTGCCTGGCCTTTGGGCTGCAGGCGAAGTTGCCTGTAGTGGAGTCCACGGTGCGAACCGGTTAGCTTCCAACTCGTTGCTGGAAGGAATGGTTTTTGCCCCTCGGGCAGTAGACGCTATCGCAGATGGAATCACCGAGCCTCAGTCATCGGGCCCGATGCGTTGTGTACTCGACCCAGACGGCGACCATCGGGTAGCAGGCAAAACGATGAAGGCGCCGTCTCCTGCAGTTTTCTCAGACGGCGAAGAGAGCGACGTTGAACAGGCGGCGCAACTCCGCAAAGACCTCCAACATGAAATGACCGTTGGCGCAGGGGTGCTACGTAGCGAAGAGTCTTTGAAGAAGACGTTGCTGGCGTTGGATACGATAGCGAAGGAAGTTCCGGCTGATTCCGGTACGACTGAATGGGTCGAGTTGCGGAACTTGGTGATCCTTTCTCGAGCCGTCGTTCAAGCCGCCCTCAACCGTACCGAAAGTCGGGGAGCGCACACCCGATCAGATTTTGACACATCGCAACAAGACTGGTTAGCACGCCAAATTTTGACTCAATAGGTTTGTAAATAGCGCACGAACCGTCACGCTCGGTTACGATCAGATACAACTATGGCCTCTCCGTTTGACCCTCCGATAACCGATGTCCGATACCTGGTAGACAAAGCACTGTTAGAGGACCTCACCCCGTTTGGTGATCTCACCTCAACGCTGATACCGCCTGACCGCATAGCTCGGGCCGAGTTTGTTACCCGAGAGTCCGGGGTAGTCGCTGGCACACTCTGCGCTGACGAGACCTTTGCCGCCGTCGATACCGACCTCACAATCGAGTGGCGTCGAAACGACGGTGACCGAATCGAAGTCGGAGACGTGATTGGTGTTGCGACCGGCCGGTTTTCGACGCTGTTAACCGCCGAGCGAACAGCACTCAACTTTATGAGCCACTTGTCGGGGATTGCGACAAACGCCGCCCGCTGGGTTGATCTGGCAAACGGTCGAGTAACCGTCTGGGACACCAGAAAAACTTTGCCCGGTTACCGGTCGCTCCAAAAGGCGGCTGTTCGGGCCGGTGGGGCCAGAAACCATCGAGGCAACTTGTCTGACTGGATCATGATCAAAGACAACCATCTGCTTGGTATCAGCCTCGCCGAAGGTGTCAGCCAAGCCCGCGACCAGTGGCCGGGACGAACAGTGCACGTTGAGGTCGACACAAAAAACCTTCTTGAACAGGCGTTGGCTGCGTCGGCCGACATTATTCTGCTCGACAACTTCACTCCGGCCGAGCTGGTTGAACTGGTTGCATATGTTGACGATTCGGTAGCTAACTCAGGTTCGAAACGGCCTCTGCTCGAAGCGTCCGGAGGGATCAACTTCACTACTCTCGACGCGTATGCCGACACCGGTGTCGATCTTGTTTCGTCCGGAGCGCTCACCAATGCGGCTGGCGTCCTCGACATCGGTCTTGACGTCGTCGTCGATTAGCCCCAAAAAAGTTTGCTGATACCGTGAACTCGTTTGATTTTGCGGGCAAGAGTTAACAAAGCAAGATTTTTTAACTCTTGGAGTGAACGTTTGGACCATTCAGCTCTCACCTCTTCTGATTCGGAGATCATCACTCGATCGTTGAATGACCCGGAGATTTTCGGTGATCTGTTTGATCGGCATGCCGATTCAATTGGCAAGTACTTTGCTAGAAGGGTCGGCGGCGACCAGATCGAGGAACTTTTATCCGAGGTCTTTGTTACTGCGTTCCGGGCACGTCACAAATATTCGGCTGAAAAGGGAAACGCCCTGCCATGGCTTTTCGGCATCGCCCATAACCATCTGCGGCATTACTATCGTTCGTATCGGCGAAAGTCCGAGGCCGATAGCCGGCTAAAAACAGGTCACGATTCCGTCGAAAACCGACTTATCAGTTTCGAAGATGACCTCATCGCGACACTCGACGCCGAAGACGACATGCGTCGAGTCGAGGTGTTCATCCACACCCAGCCCGAAATAGACCGAGAAGTTCTTTTGTTGTATGCGTGGGACGGGCTGAGCTACCAAGAGATAGGGGAGGCGTTGTCGGTCCCTGTCGGGACGGTGCGTTCCCGATTGAACCGGATTCGCAAAAAGATTCGTGAACTCGAAGCCGTGAGCGGTCAAATACCTAACCGAAGCGGCAACCAAACGCGGCGTAACTCGTCGGTCAATTACCAAGCTCAGGAATCTAATCATGAGTGAACCACTAGAACGTATTAGAAAGACTCGTCCTCAGGTAGAGATCGACCCGCTGATAATAGCTAAGGCGAAGGTATCTCTTATGAACGAAATAGCCAACGAAAAAGCAGTCGGAAAAAGCGTCAAAAATACTGAGAGTGCTGACGGAGACAGACCGCACCCACAGCGGCGGTCTGAGGTCAAACGGCATCGAAGCATTCTTGCCGTCGCTGCCGTATTGGCGATAGTCGTGGCGGGTATAGGTGCGTATTCAATCCTCGAGCGTGATGACGGATTCGAAGTCGCCAACGACGAAACACCAAACGGCGAGGTGGAGGGCAGAGAAGAAATATCCGACGCCGAACCAGAAAAGTCGTCTGAGCCGGTCACAAACTTTGACAGCTCAACGTTCAAATTCGATGTCGACGAGATCGTAGTGTCGATCGATGACGGTGAAGAGTACCGGCCGGTTGGAGACGTCTACATCTACAACTCACTCGAGCTCGGAGACTACGCATCAGGCGGCTCAGGGATCTTGGCCAATGAGGACACGTTTGAAAGCGTAAACGAATATCCCGACCCTCACCCCAACCCGTACATTGACTTCGATCGGCACCGAGTCGAAGTCCTCGAGCTTAGCTGGGGTGGTCTCACGTCTGAGATCGAATCGGCCCAGACGAAATACCTGTCATTTGGTTATGCATCCGACGAAACACACTGGTGGATCTACGACGTAGAGGTATATGGCGGCACGATCCCTTCCCGGATGTTTGCGCACGGAGAGTTCTTCAAGTCTCCTTTAGGCACCGCGTTTGATGGCGACATCACTATCGACGTAAGGAGCCGAGATGATAGCGACATGCCAGACTTGACCGGCAAGATCACGTTGACGGGCGCTACGTTAGAAGCGTTCAGGACACCGACAGAATGTCTCGACCCGCAAAGTCCATTTGCCCTGACACACAGTGAAGGGCCGATCGAACTGGAAGTTGTCCCTTCCGGAATTAGTGGCGGTACTGTCTCGGTGGGTCTAGTCGACACCAAAACCTGCACCAACGCTTCACCCGATGAATACACCATTTCCGGGGCCGTCGACGACGATGAGATAGTTCGAGTTTTTGCTCAAGAACGAGACGGCGGTGCCTCGTTTCGAGTTAGTGCAATTCGGTCTGGGCAGACGACGTTAAGATTCGAAGCGACCGAGAGCACTACAGGGAATGTGGTGGCGTCTACCGAGATATCGGTGACTGCTTCGACCCCAGCTGAGACGATAGCGGAGTGTAACCGGGCACAACGCGAGTCAAACCGCTACTTGCTGACACCGTATATCTCAACGAGTTTGAACGTCGGGGATACTGTTCCGTACCTAAGTGAAGTCCAGCTGTGGGACACCGAGACCTGTCAGCCCGAGGCGCTTTCGAACTATACCGTCGAGGTCCTTAGTGGTGATTCAGACGTCGTTGAGGTTACATCTGGTATCGAACCGGGCGCTCCCTTTGACGAAGCTTTCTATGCAGACACCGGGAGCATCAGCTTTACGATGACACCGATAAATGCGGGTAACACGACAATCACGGTCAGGGTTACCGACAACGAAACCGGCGATGTCGTGGCGGAACTAGATACCGCAATCGAAACGATCTAGTAGGAACACATTTTCGGTGTCGGATGGAAACTAGGTGGCGAACACGACTGCGATGATCAGACCGAGCGACATGTACGGACCGTACGCGATCTTCAGTTTCGTATCTCTGGTGACGACCAGAATCGCCACCGCCGCCAGGGCGGCACTCAAACTGGTAATCATGAATGCGGTAACCAATGTGGTGTAGCTGAACCAGCCGGTCACCAGTCCGACCGTGTACGCATACTTGACATCACCCATACCTAGTTTCGCCACCAGGTGGAGTACAAAGAAAAGTATCGTAAAGCCAACCCCAAACAAGATGCCGTTTAACGTTCGCCCTGGCACGTCATATAGGTAACCGCAGAGGCCGAGCCCGACGGTAGTAAACGCAGCGAGCGGGCCAGTGTAGACGTTCGGTAATCGGTGTTGTTGGAAATCTATGATTGCCAGGTAACCGGCCATTAAGGTGACACCGCAGAGAACAAGTGCGAGGACTGGTTGGTCGATAAACGTCGCAGTCACCAAGATCACGCCAGCAGCGGTGACAATCGAGGAGCCTATAGTAGTTATCCGCCGTAACTCAATCCCAGGTAATTCCATCGCTGCCACTACGGTATCAACTGTCGGTGCCTAGCACGTCCAGGTTGTTAGTTGAGGGTGATTGCCCGCCAACAGCCGTTCGCAATTTGAATGAGTTGTTGGTCGTCGACCGGGTCGAACGAAGAGCCTTGGGCCGCTAACCAGATAGCGGGGCTCACCCCTAGTTCCCAAAGCACGGTCGGAGGTAGGGGCACGAGTCGGTCTCGTAGTTCCGGGTGGTCGATCAGCGCCACCAGCTCGTTGTCGGGGTCTGAACTTGCGTGGTCATAGGCTGCTTGGCGATAAGGCGAGGCTTGAACTTGAAGCAGGAACCTGGCTTCGTTGGGGTGCACGCAGAGGTGATGGTAGAGGCCAAGCCATAGGCTGCGAAATCGGTCCTCGATCAGGGTCTGACTGTTGAATCCGGTGATGCAGACGTGGGTGATTGCTGCTTTTGCTTCGTGATAGGCGGCGACGATCAGATCGTCTTTTGACTGGTAGTGCACGTAGGCAGTGCCCGAGGCTACCCCAGCTTCTTTTGCTACAGCAGACATGGACGCGCCGTGGAATCCATCTCTGGCTACAAGAGTTCGTAAGGCCAGGCGAATCATTGCTGCTTTGTCTTGGGTTTCGTTTCGGTGAGTTTCGTTGATCCGGGTCGAATCGTTGTTGTTGTCGGGCTGTGACCTGGGCGGTGGTGTAGGCTTCATCCGGCAACCGGGTTATGTAAGGTGTTGACTCGTCGCCAAGTCATGTGGACTCCTCAGATACTGTCCTGTGGTTCGGGTCTGGCGTTGTTCGCCTAAGACTGGTTCTTCAGACCAGTCTCACAACAATAGGTTCGTAGAGACGTCTTGAACGATCGCTACGGATAGCTATACTTCTTGATTGGAAGCGAGCGAGGCCAGATCGCCCGAAATGACCTCGCTCTAGCATCAGGATGGCTGAGGGACCGATCCTAAACGCATTCTCCAAAGCGGCTGAGCCGCTCTACCCGAGAGTGTAACTGAATGAACAATCATTCACTATTAGGTGATCTTTCATTCGTCAAACATGCAGGTCGGAACCTATTGCTATGAAAGGAACCCGTTACATCGACAGCTATTTAGCTTCGTAATGCCCAAATATCGAGTATCGTCAACTCGGTAGTTGGTCCAGAAGTGCGACCATTTCTCAGAGGAACCCATGACTGACAACATCCCGTACACTTTCCATCCGACCGCAGTCTCAGACGACCTGCAGAAACGGTTTGGAGATATAGAAGACGGGACTGAAACCGCCGAAGTGGCCACCATCGCTGGGAGGCTGATGCTGCGGCGTGTACAAGGCAAACTCGCATTCGGCACACTGCAAGACTCCGGCGGACGAATCCAGCTTTTTGCGCCCGGAAAAGTTACACCAAACTTTGCCGAATTTTGTGAGCTTTCCCTAGGTGACTGGATCGGGGTGACCGGCACCGTCATGAAAACCAAGCGCGGTGAACTATCGGTCAAGGTCGAGTCGTGGGAACTTTTGGCCCAAGCCCAACGCCCATTCCCCGACAAGTTTCACGGCCTAAATGACCCGGACACTCGGTACCGGCAGCGATACGTCGATCTTTGGGTAACACCGGAAAGTCGAGCTACGTTCGTTCTCCGATCTCGCGTGATCTCACTGATCAGACGCTGGTTGGAAGACCGCGAATTCATGGAAGTCGAAACGCCGATGCTCCACCCAATTCCTGGTGGAGCGACAGCGCGGCCTTTCACCACCCATCACAACGCGTTCGACCAAGAGTTCTTTTTGCGAATAGCGCCGGAACTCTATTTGAAACGGCTCGTCGCCGGTGGATTCGAACGCGTCTTCGAAATTGGGCGTGTGTTTCGCAACGAAGGAATCAGTACTAGGCACAACCCAGAGTTCACCATGCTGGAGCTTTACCAGGCATACGCCGACTACGAAGAAATCATGACGCTTACTGAGGAACTCGTTTCGTACCTTGCGACCGAACTATGCGGCTCGACGACCCTTCAATATGGTGAGAGAGAAATAGATCTCTCTACCCCGTGGCGACGGGCCTCCATGACGGAGCTGATAAACGAACAGATCGGTGCCGATCTATCGGTGGAAACCAACATCGATGAGCTTCGCTCAATAGCCAAACAACATGGTGTGGAAGTTAAAGACAGCTACGGTCCAGGAAAGCTGATCTTGGAGATCTACGAAAAGACAACCGAGGCCGAACTATGGGGTCCCGTTTTTGTTACCGACTACCCGAAAGAAGTTTCGCCGCTATCTCGAGATCATCGTTCTCAACCAGAGATGACCGAACGATTCGAGACGATAATCGCTGGCCGAGAATTGGCGAACGCGTTTAGCGAACTCATCGACCCAGTCGAACAGCGAGCTCGATTCGAAGACCAGGTCAAACAAAAAGATGCAGGCGATGACGAAGCAATGGTAGTAGACGAAGATTACCTTCGGGCCATGGAATACGGTTTGCCGCCAACTGGCGGACTCGGCATCGGTATCGACCGCCTCGTGATGCTACTGGCCGACGCCTCAACCATTCGAGACGTCGTGCTGTTCCCAACGTTGAGGCCTGAAGCTAGTTCGTAGACGAGTCAACCCGTTGGCTGAAACCACCTTCGACGCTCCATTTGTTATCCTGGGCGCAGGCTGAAGGGAAAAATTCGTGTCATATCAACCGTACCCAGGCGGTTCCTATCCGACAGGCGGACAACAGTTTGGCGGGCAACCGCCAGGTTATCCACCTCCCAGCTACCAATACGGGCAACCTCCACAAAAGAAGAAACCGATCTGGCCATGGTTTCTGGGCGGAGGGATATTTATAGTGCTTCTGTTTTTGGGAGGCTGCGTCTACCTGGGGCGTGGGTTCGTTTCGAGCCCGTTTGTCGCTGCGTCTGATTTTGCTATCGACCTGGAAGATGGCAACTATGCGTCCTCGTATGGCCGGTTGTGTGCATCGTCGCAGGCCCAAATTCCGTTAGATCAGTACCTGGCAGAGTACGTGCCCGATAAACAAATCGACATCATCGATATCGTCGGGCAGGCATCGTTCCAAGACAGCGACAACGTATCAGACAGTTTTGTCGGCGAGTTCAACTATGTGGACGGCACCCGAGAAGACTTGTTCTACGATTTAGTTAAAGAGAATGGCGATTGGAAGGTCTGCAATCCCCCGAGACCAGCGAACTAACAAAGACGAGCTTTCGAAGTTGAGAGACGAATTTGCTAGTCTTGAACACAACACCAGTTCAGGTTCGGGTCAAATTAGCGGGAGGTAGCGTGGCATACCAGGCATATCCGGGTGGCTCGTATCCACAAGATGGTCAACAATTCGCAGGATACGGGCAACCACAACCGCCGCCCAAAAAGAAAGTGTGGCCCATCATTGCGGCCGCCTTTATTTTCTTGTTTCTGCTCCTATTCGGCGGCTGCACGTACGCGGTAGTGAAATATATTTCCGGGCCATCTGACATCGCCCAAAGTTACGCAACCGATCTCGAAAACGGTGACTTAGGCGCCGCATACGACGTACTGTGCTCAAGCGCAAAAGCTCAAATCTCGTTTGAAGACTTCCAAACCGTATATGTCCCTTCGAAACCGATCAAAAACATTTTCGTTCGAGGCGCATCATTCTCTGAAGGTGAAGGGCAAACAACAGATACCTTCATCGGTGAGGTCACCTACACCGACGACACCAGAGAAGACCTCTTCTACGATTTGGTTAAAGAAGGAGATGACTGGAAAGTCTGCAACCCTCCGGTGCCCGTCAACTGAACCGACCACAAAAGAATCACGCTGCGAGGTCTTAGAAAGCTAGCGTTTTAGCCGACGGATTGAGGTGACTCGAAACTTCGAACCCAAGATCGTTGTTATCGTCGTTGTCATTTTCGTGATGGTGTTATTCCCGTGGCAGTCGGCGTCTGGTCAAGCCAACCAGCAAAACGAAAAACAGTCGGTAGTCGATCTGGCACCGGTGGCTGAGCTGTTTGCCGATTACGTCCACCCGAATGTGCTGGCCCGAGCAAATATCGATTCGTCTAGTTTCGGACCCACCCTGCAACAGGTCATAGAGTCACAAGAACGACTGGTCGAGAATGAACGGCTGGTTAGTGAACTTTCGATAGAACTAGAAAAACAGACTGCGTCTGAAGCATGGTTGTCCAAAGATTTGGAAGTAGCATCAACCGAGCTTGACGACGTCAATCATGCTGTTAGTGTCGCTAGAGACGAACTTGCTGGGCTTGCTATCGCAGCGTTTCAAAATCCGGCTCATCCGAGATTGCTTGAGTATGTGGCCACCGGTGAGATCAATTCAGACCCTGTTCTTGTTCGCCAAGCAAGTGACCAAATGAAGGCCAGTCATCGAGACCTTTTAGACGACCAGCAAAGAAAAGAGCTGCGACGCCAACAGCTTGCGAGCTCCCTTCTGAATATTCAAGAATCCCTAGCTCGAACTCGTAAGGACCTGGACAATAGCCACACCCAAATTGGGGTCGCCCAGCAGACTATCGCCGAACTTACACCGCAGCTAATTTCAAAGGTGCTACTAGCACAGTTAACGGATCTACCGTTTCCGGTCGTTGTGCTTGACGCCTACTACAAAGCTCAGCTGTCAACCGCGGCGACCAAGCCAGACTGTCAAGTCTCTTGGAGTCAGCTTGCCGGGATCGGTAAAGTCGAAACCGTGCATGGTACGTACGGTTCGGCGGTCGTAACCCGTGATGGGAGGACAAGCACGAAAATCCTCGGGCCGCAGCTAGACGGTGATCCGTTCTTAGCCATCCCTGACACCGACGCCGGTCAACTTGATGGCAACGACGTCTGGGACCACGCGGTCGGGCCGATGCAGTTCATCCCGTCGAGTTGGTCGCTGTATGGTGCGGACGGCAACCGGGATAATATCAAAGATCCGCACAACATCTACGATGCGGCGCTCGCAGCCGCTAACCATCTTTGTGGGTCGAGGAATCAGCTAGCTACACCAGCTAATTTCACTCGGGCCTTGCTCGGCTACAACCGTTCGGTGGCCTACGGTAACGAAGTAAAACACTACGTTGCCGAATATTCGACGGCGTTACATCTTCCAGGCTAGTCGCCGAACACCGGAGGTTAGGAGTGGAAGGTGACCAGCGTTGGTTGGCTATTTCTTGAGATCGTATGTATGAGCGACCACTCGTTCGAAAACTTGGCTGGGGGAGACTCGCTTCAGATACGTGGCTAATTTCTGCGACGGTTTGCCTACGAGGTAGCGAACCTTATGGTTATCGTTGCGGTCCATGATTCGTTCAACGAGCTTTGCTACCTCTATTGGGTCCTGCCCCGTTTGCTCATCTTGTTCGATAAGTTTGAGCATCTTCGCCATATGAGTGTGATAGAGACCAGATTGTAGTTGCACGGTTTTACCGTTAGCCGTGAACCCAGTATCGAAGTCGCCTGGGTTGATGTTAGCCACCACAATATCCCAATTCTTGACTTCGAGACGAAGCGCCTCAACATACCCTTCTACCGCAAACTTGCTTGCAGAGTAGAAGCTGTTGAACGGCAGTCCGATGAGTCCGGCGATCGAACTGATGTTTAGAATCATCCCTCCACCGTTGTTTCGCATATGCGGAAGCACCGCGTTTGTCATTCGAACTACGCCGAAGAAGTTCGTTTCGAATTGTTGTTTCGCTTCTTCTATAGAGGTTTCTTCTGCGGGGCCGGTCAAACCGAAACCAGCGTTGTTGATCAAAACGTCAATATGCCCGTTGATGTCGATGAACTGTTCGACCGCTGCTGTGACCGATTCGTCGCGGTCGACATCTAGGGTCAACGTATCGATAGCGGCAGTTTCTTGCGCACCGTTCCGGGAGCTTCCCCAAACGTTGTGGCCTCGTCGTTTTAGGTGGTTGGCTATCGATTCGCCAATACCGCTACTGGTTCCCGTGATAAGAATATTCTTTTGAGTCATTGACCCTCGTCAGGATAGAAATCGTCGCCACCTCAGATACTAGAGGTGAGAGGGACAACAAGTCCAAACCTGAGTTGGTGATGCTACGAATCTGGGGAGTTTAGATCAACCGTGTGCTTTTCCCAGCCGGGCCACGATCCTGACGTTGCGTGGCACGGGCAGTCGCATGTTGTTGTATGCGAATTTCCGAGGACCCAGAAGCCGTCACAGTTGGTGTGGTCGCCAGCTTTACATTCAGCTCCGGTCTCGCCGGTGGATAGTGCTGGCCGTTCGCTGTGCTGCACCATCCAATCAAGAATTTCCGAAATAGGCTTTGGTGGTGAAAAAGCCCAGCCCTGTAAATAGTCGGCTCCGGCCTCGGTGAGCATGTCGACTTGTTCTTGGGTTTCGACGTTCTCGGCGACGGATTCCATTCCAAGTCGATGGATCGTCTGGATAACACTTTCCACCATCACCGGGTCACCGGATTCGGCAAAGTGTTTACTAAGTTTCACTTCTGACAGAGGCAGTTTCGAGATGCGATCAAAGTTCGATTCGCCGGTACCGAAGTCGTCCAAACTGAGCGACACGCCGGTGTCTCGAATCAGACTACATGCGTGTTGAAGTTCGGTGAGGTCTTGCGTACCGATAGATGATTCGGTTATTTCTACCACAATGAACCGGGCGGTTGAATGAAGAGCTAGAGCCTTACTAAACAGTTGAAGTTTCTGCGGGTTGAGGCCTACCGGTGATAGGTTGACGTGGATTCGAAAGTCCGGATGGAAAAGATGGAACTGTTCGATGTCTCGAAGCGCGGTTTGGAGAACAAACCGGTCGATCTCGTCGACGATCCCCATCTCTTCAGCTAGTGGGATGAACTCATCAGGACCGATCTTGCCGAGCTTAGGATGGTTCCAACGGACCAATGCCTCGCACGCTTCCGGTTGTAACTCTCCGGTTCGCACCAGCGGCTGGTAGAAAACACAGAAACCTCCCTCTTCGGGGTCAGCAAGCGACTTGATAAACGCGGTTTCGATACTCCAAGACCTTTTGGCCGCTTGGCGTAACTCTTCGCTATACCACCGTGTTGACTGGGGTGCCTTGAGTCGCGCCTCGTTGAGCGCCATGTCGGCGCGAAGAAGCGCAGAAGCGGCAGGCAACGGTTCGTCGATCTTTGCTGCACCGACAGTGATCGACGGTGTGATGATGTCGTTGCCGACCATGATTGGAGCGGCGAGAGTTTCTCGTCTCTTCTCGAGCCAGGCTTCCGGGTCTGCGAGAGGGCTTGGCTCCCCGTACGGGCAGCTCACCAAAATTTTCGGGCCGACTCCCCGCCACACCTGATCATCTCGACGGAAGGCTTTCGCGCACCGGTCAGCTATTTCTTTTAGCAGCGCATCACCAGCGGCTTTACCTGACGCTTCGCTTACCCGGTCATAGTCGTGCAGATAAATGACCGACAACGTGCTTTCAGACAGTTTGTCCTGAGCCTCGAAATCCGATTGGTTGGAAAGGCCGGTCGTCGGATCGGTTCGTGCGCTACGCACATTTTCGGTCACGTCGCGTATGGTGTAGAGCGTCGATTCGTCGGCTTCGTGTCGTTTCGAAACTTTGAGCCATCGTCCAGGTTGGCCAGGATCTTCGAAGGTGTCAACCCCGACGCTGGGATGCATAAGGGCAGGGATTTCGTCGACGGTACGTCCAACTGGATCGAACCCGACCATCGTCGACGCGTTGGGGGCCGCCCGTAGTATTCGGCCGTTCCGGGCCATAAGTGGGACTTCGTTGGAGTCGACGTTAAGGGCCTGCCATCCGGCTTCAGCTTCTTCTTCGGCCTTCCTGATAGCGGCCGTTGATTCTTGCTCGACTCGGCGCAATCGTTCCTCGATAGTGGGAAGCGAGAAATCGAGGATGTCGGCGATTTGGGTGAAGACAACAATGAGATACGTCGGTACGGTTCCTTCGATGACGACTACCGTGGAGCCGTTAGATGAGGCGACCGTCGTGGCTTCTCGATCGATCTGGTCACCTGCCTGAATCGGTTTATTTGTCGACGTCGACGTGATCGCTAGACGTTTGCCAGGGAGGAGCTCACGTGCTGCTGCTGCTCCGGCTGCGGTGGCCATCACCAGAGAGTCCGACTTCGTTAGTTCACGTGCAAGGTTACCGGTCACTTCGGTGACTTTGGTGAGGCGGCTAGCGGCCCGAGAGTTGACGGCGATCCGGGCGCTGCACAGCATGACGAAGATGGCGGTTGCTGCCGCAATAAGAGCTGGTTCGGTCCATCTGGCGGCAATGACGAGCGCTGCGCCTGTGATTGGATATGGGAACCATCGGTATTGCTGAGGGCGTGTCCCCGGGCTAGCGAATTTTGTGTAGGAGGGTTCTCGTGTCGCGATGGCATAGATGACGAAGATGAGGCCGAGAAGGCGGGTCAGGTCGCCTTGCCAGGCGACGTCTTGTGCGATAGCTAGCGTTGAACCTAGACCGTAGATTGTTCCAACGACGCCGGTAGCCGCCAGCCATCTCGCTCCGTTGTTTCGGGCGCCGGAACCGTAGATGAGGATCAGGGTCAACGAGATCAAGATGGTGTCTGAAAGTAAGAACCATCCATTTATTGCTCGCTCTAGTCCGGGCGCTGTTCCCGAGAAATACGAGTATGTGGCAAAGACAACGATTGAACAGGGCAGCAGCGCGGTGACGAGGGCATCGATTACGTCGCCGATCCGGGAGATGGCGGCACGCGCTCGAATCGCGAGCACAAGACCTACCCAGAAGGCTAAGACCCCGGGAGGTGAGACGATGTCGCTCCAGCCTGGGAAACTGGGTTCACCCCCAGTGGCGACTGCTTCAGCGATAAGAACCAGAATGGAGAACGCAACAATTCCGACTCCGACATGTATTGCTCGGAGCGCAGACGGAAGCGACTTCCAGATGCCTAGAACTGCCACCGTTGCCACGATGTACGCGATAAGGAGCGTTAGTACGGTGCCAGCTTGAGCAATGTCAAGAGAAGGGATAGCCGCGATCACAGCGGTTATCCCAATTGCGATCCAACGTCCATTGGTGCGAATAGTGCTCATGTTGTTCTATCGGTAACAGGCGCCAGAAAAGTGAGGTTTTGTCCTGCTGTGGTGTTCTTACGATGTCACATCTGTCAAGCTATGAACTGAAAATGGCGTCGGATACCGATTCCAACGGTATGTCTCGGATGTCGAGGCGCCCCCGAATGTCTTGCAGTGCCTTAAGAACAAGATCTACTTGAGTGTCTGTGTTCGTGACGGTCAACGTGAATCGCAGTCCACCTCGTTGAAGGGGAGCGGCCGGGAAAACCGATGGGGTGATCAGAATTTTGTATTCCCACAGGATGTCACACGCCTGTTTGACCAGATTCATATCACCGATAATGACGGTGACAATAGGGAATTCGGTTGGGTTGTCAACCACGAAACCTAAGTCTCTCGCTCCGTCAATCAACCTTCGAGTCTTAGTGAGTACGTCGCTGCGGATATCGTCACCTTCGTTTTGGTTGACTTCGAGTCCGGCGATCCCTGAGGCAAGGCTTGCAACTGGGATTGGGCCGGAGAAAACCGACGTTGAAGCTAACGAATACGCAAGGCGTTCTTCCTTGGTTCGTACGGTCACGAATGCGGCCATAGTCGAATAGGCTTTGGAGAGTCCGCCCGCATACACAATATTGTCGTAGGGCAATCCAAAGTGAGCCACGATCCCGTTCCCGCGGTATCCCCATGGCTGATCGTCGTCTGGGTTTTCTCCCACGATTCCGAAACCGTGGGCGTCATCGACATAGAGCTGGGCGTCGTGCCTCTGAGCGATTTCTACTAGCTCAGGCAGGTTTGCATACGATCCCGAGGTTGAGAAAACCCCGTTGACGGCAATTACTTTCGGCCCAGGGCCGCAAGCGTTCAGTTGTTGTTCGACGTCGTCGCTGCTTCGGTGGTTGACACGGACTACCTTGATCCCTCTGGCACTACATAGTTCGGCGGCTTCGGTGACCGAGTGATGAGACTCGTTTCCGACGAGCAGGGTGCCGTTAGCAGCCAAAATTGGCAGCAGCCCAATGTGTTGCAACGTCAG
Organism: Acidimicrobiales bacterium; assembly: GCA_020630065.1. Classification (GTDB taxonomy): domain Bacteria; phylum Actinomycetota; class Acidimicrobiia; order Acidimicrobiales; family SZUA-35; genus JAHDCC01. The sequence continues at coordinate 16,385 of JAHDCC010000029.1, read as the reverse complement.
CGTTGGAAATACGAGTGCGTCGGGAGCGCCGACCAGCTCAGCCAAGCCTTGTTCTAGCTGACGATAAGGAAGCGGCGACGCGACAGCGCGAGACCAGCTTGGATGAACACCCCACGCTTCGATCATCGGCGGAATCGAATCGATGATGGTTTGATGGAAATCGAACCCCAGGTAGTTCAGGGAGGCAAAGTCAAAGACGGTTTCGTTGCCTATGGTCAACTCGCGTTGGTTTTGGCCATCGATATCGTTCATCAGCTGAGGGAACGAGTCGAGTTCGTTGGCCATCTTCTGGGCGATGCCGACTATTTCAGGAGCGTTTGCTGTGGTTCGTTCTCGTGCGAGGTTTATTAGGTCCTGTACGGTTTCAGCGGCGTTGAGTGCATCTTCGGGGATGGTTATCTCCGCTGCTTGTTCGACGGCTACAGCTAGTTCGAGCATCGTTATCGAATCGAATCCGAGATCGCGTTTGAAGTTTGTGGATTCGGTGACTTCGGATGAGCGTGTTCGGGCTCGCGCCATATCTGTGACCGTTTCAAGGATGCTTTGCCGTACGTTGTCCTCCGGCGTCGCAGATAGTGGATCGTCGTTTCGTAGGTCGATTGTTGCTTCGGGGGTGAGGGTTGTGCGCGAGACTATTTTCAGGTCGCCAGCGAGAAGGCGGCTTCGTAGTTCGATGTGTCTTTTCTTGCCGCTGGTAGTCACGGGAATGTTGCCCCACGCCACGATGACAAGCTCATCGATGGTGGGTTCAATGTGGTCGAGCTGGCGTTCTAGTTGTTGTGTGAATTGCTGTTTGTCTGCGCCTTTAGGGTGCTCGACGATGGCGGTGAGTTGACCCTTGCCAGCAGTGATGTCGCTGTCGATGACGGCGACTCGGCTTTCGCCGACTCCAGCAGCGTGGGCGATCTGGTGTTCCAATGGGACCACCGGATAGTTGATGCCGTTACGGATGACGATGTTTTTGAGGCGGTCGACTATAAATAGCTCGCCGTCGTGGATGAAACCTAGGTCGCCGGTTCGTAAAACGTTGTTCTCCCATCGTTCTACTGTCCCATCGGGGCGTAAATACCCTGGCGCTACTCCAATCGAGGTGACTGCTACTTCACCACAAACGTTCTCGTCCTCGATCGCGTCGCCAGACTCGTCGACGATACGAGTCTCGGTGTCAGGAAAGGCAACACCTGCAGTAGTAACCACATGGTTCGGGATTTTTTCGTCATCTATATCGACCCGACGGACCACATCGATTAGTTGACCGATAGAGAACTGGGTTTGGCCAAGCTCAACCCCCCATGTCGGTTCACCAAAGGTGGATATGCTGACAGCGATGGTGGCCTCCGCTAGCCCATAGCTTGGGCGCAGCGTAGAAGCGGCTAGACCGTAGGGGGCCAACGCCTTATAGGTTTTTGAGAGCAGCGAAAAGTTGACCGGTTCCGCTCCCCAATAGTGGGTTCTAAGGGAGCTAAGGTCAGGTTGGAAGTTGTCGGGTGCATTCTTCAATCGATCGAGGATTAATTCAAAACAGAAACTGGGCGAGGCGGTGAAATGGATCTGTAGCTCATCGATTGACCTCAGCCATCCGAGTGGATCTGACATGAAGTCAAATGGGGCCATGAGTGCCAGGTTTCCGTCGTTAATTAAGGCGTTTAGTGTCATACCGACTAGACCCATATCGTGATGTAGGGGGAGCCAGCTAAGAAAGTTCTGACCTGGGCGACGTTCCGCCTCGATATACGCGGCATGGAGATTGCCGAGTAAGTTTCGGTGTGTGACAACGACGGGTTTTGGGGCTCCCGTGCTTCCGCTTGTGAGCTGATAGAAGCAGGTATCGTCTTCGTCTACTGCTGGATTACTAGCAAAGGCGGTAGCTTGGTGGTCGAGACCCGGGTGCTCGATGACTTGTAGACGGTCGTCGATTGTGTTGAATTGATGCTGTTTGTCGGGGTCGACAACAAGCCAAATAGGTTGCCCAAACGCATCAGCTACCTTTTGTAGGCGATCGGCCGATGTTGCCGTCGACTCAAAGGTGGAACGTCCAGCAACCACAACCGGGTGGGCTCCGATACTGATCGCAGCCACAAAAGCTGACATGGTAAGCCGAGGATGAGAACACGCTATGGCGACAACGTCACGTCGTCGGATTCCCTGCTTGGTTAATGTTGTGCCAGCAGATATTGAACGAGCGAAAAATGCTTGTTGTTGTTCAGATTTAAACGTCTTTTCTTTTCGGTCATAGAAACTAATAGTCCGATCCGGGTCAGATAATTTCCGGAAAATTATTTGAAGGAAATTTTTGACCGGCATGTCGCCACTATGAGAGCTTGAATGATCATCTATTTGCGCCATAAATGCCAGATTAGCCTGAATGTTCAAACGTGTAAAAACGGCACCACCAGCCAAAATGGGACCATCTGCACGGGTGGGAAACTAAAGTTAGTAGTCGTTAGAACACGTCTATTTATCTAAAAGGGATACAAATAGTAGATAATTATCGCTAACTATTTTCGGGTTGACTGATGTGGACTGAATCAACGAGATATTGAGAAGTGTCCGCCAATAGTTGTGCGGCGGTATTGTTTGAAACTTCTAAAATGTCGGTTTTGGCTTTGTCGGCGAACGTGATTGCTTTGTCTAGAGCCCGTTTCACACCCGGTCCACCACGCACAATCTCGATAGCGGTAGAACGATCGGCTTCAGTCAGGCCGTCTGCTAAGAGTTTTCTTAGCGCCTCGCCGTCGCCAGACTCAAGCGTGTAGATCACGGGAAGCGAGTAGACGCCTTCGATCATGTCGTTGCCCGCTGGTTTGCCGAGTTGTTCATCGGTCGCAATGACATCGAGGACATCGTCGACGATCTGAAACGCCATGCCGTAGTTGTAGCCGAACGATGTTAGTCGATCGATAACGTCTCGATCGAAACCTCCGACGATGCCGCCGATCCGGCTAGCGGTCGAGAACAGGGTGGCCGTTTTGCCGTGGATCGATGGATAGTATTCGGCTTCTGTCCGGTCGACGTTGTACAGCGTCTGAAGCTCGGCGATCTGGCCTTTGCATAGCTCGGCGATGGAAGTCGCAAGTAGTCCGGCCACTTCTGTGCCTAAACTGGCGGCGATTTCAGACGCTCGAGCTAGCAGGAAATCCCCGGCCAGAATCGCCCGTAGGTTGCCCCAGCGGGCGTTGACACTCGGGACCTGTCGTCGGATTTGAGCCTCATCCATTACGTCGTCGTGGTAGAGGGAACCGACTTGAACCAGCTCTACCGAAACACCGCCACGGGCCACGTCGTCGTGGACTGCGGCCCCCTCGGGTAGGCCAGCGGCGGCTGCCAATATAGAGAACTGGGGTCGCTGACGCTTCCCTCCGGCAAGGATTAAGTGGGAAGCTATCTCGGTGAGATAGTCGTCTTCTTCTACTTGTACAGCTTCGAGTAGGAATTTCTCGATTCGAGCCGCGTCGCTGTCAGCGTTGGGTGAGGTCAGGAGTGGGTGGGGGGACACACCTTTAACCGTAGAGTAATTCACCTAAATTTGGTGAACCGGGCACATAAAGTCGTGGTGGATTTCCAAGGTCACATCAATCGGCTAGTATCAACAGTTCGTAACCTCACAGGGTGACACCGTCGTCACTCACCGAAATATCTGGCCAAACGAGTCGTTCGATGTGGCGAAACGGTTGGATTGGCTGCAATATTGCTTCAGGTACAGCGGTTACAATAATTTCTAGCCCTACTACCTCAGTATCCCCTACCACTATGCCGATCTGGTTTATCTCAGCCCGCTGAGGTTTCCGCTTTTACGTTCCCTGACCGGGAGGAATCAATGTTTGAACGCTTCACCGACCGTGCCCGCCGAGTTGTGGTCCTTGCACAAGAAGAAGCACGGTTACTCAACCACAACTACATCGGAACCGAGCATATTCTGCTCGGTTTAATTCACGAGGGCGAGGGTGTAGCCGCGAAAGCGCTCGAATCACTGTCGATCTCGTTGGAGGCTGTTCGCAGCCAGGTGGAAGACATTATCGGCCAGGGTGGATCTTCTCCGAGTGGTCACATCCCTTTTACGCCTCGAGCTAAGAAAGTCCTTGAGCTTTCGTTACGAGAAGCTCTGCAACTTGGCCACAACTACATTGGCACCGAACATATCTTGCTTGGACTCATCCGTGAGGGTGAAGGCGTGGCCGCACAAGTCCTCGTCAAGTTGGGCGCCGACCTGTCGCGGGTCCGTCAGCAAGTCATACAGCTCTTGTCAGGCTATTCAGGTCCAGCGGGGCAGGGTGGCACCGGGTCTGAGGCTGCAGGTAAGGCAGGGGCACCTTCAGGCGGTGGTACCGGCGAAAGCAGTTCAGGGTCTCTGATCTTGGACCAGTTCGGACTGAACCTTACACAGGAAGCGGCAGATAAAAAGCTCGATCCGGTTATTGGGCGTTCCCGCGAAACCGAACGAGTCATGCAGGTGCTGAGTCGCCGAACGAAGAACAACCCGGTTCTTATTGGGGAACCCGGCGTTGGTAAGACAGCGATTGTTGAAGGTTTAGCTCAACAGATCGCTAAAGACGAGGTGCCAGACACCTTGACCGGTAAAAAACTTTACACCCTCGACTTGGGGGCGTTGGTTGCCGGCAGCCGTTACCGCGGTGATTTCGAAGAGCGCCTCAAGAAAGTTCTGAAAGAAATCAAAACCCGAGGCGACATTATTCTGTTCATCGACGAACTCCACACGTTGGTGGGCGCCGGTGCCGCAGAAGGCGCTATCGATGCCGCCAGCATTCTAAAGCCGATGTTGGCTCGTGGTGAATTGCAGACCATCGGTGCAACCACACTCGATGAGTACCGCAAGCATCTAGAAAAAGACGCTGCGCTTGAGCGACGGTTCCAGCCGATCAAGGTTGAAGAACCAACCGTCGAACACACGATCGAAATTCTGAAAGGTCTGCGCGACCGGTACGAGAGCCACCATAGGGTGACGATTACCGATCAGGCGTTAGTGGCGTCGGCGAACTTGGCAGACCGCTACATCGCCGACCGTCAGCTACCCGACAAAGCAATCGACCTTATCGATGAGGCTGGTTCTCGCCTGCATATTAAGCGAATGGCTACTCCGCCTGAACTTAAAGAACTCATCAAAGAGCTTTCTGACGTCGTCGACCAGAAGAAGGGCGCCGTCGACTCCCAAGATTTCGAAGAGGCGGGACGGCTTCGTGACGCTGAAAAGCAGTTGATCGACCGTAAAGAAGAGATGCAGACCGAGATCAAAGCTTCAGGCGTCGACCTGTTTGACGAAGTCAACGAAGAGTCGATCGCTGAAGTTCTGTCGATCTGGACTGGTATCCCGGTGTACAAACTCACCGAAGAAGAGACCGAAAAGCTTCTCCGTATGGAAGACGAGCTGCATAAGCGAGTTATCGGCCAGGAAGACGCGATTCACGCCGTTTCTCAGTCGATTCGCCGTACCCGTGCCGGTTTGAAAGATCCGAAGCGGCCATCCGGTTCGTTTATCTTCCTCGGCCCAACCGGTGTTGGTAAAACCGAACTCGCCAAGACACTGTCGCAGTTCTTGTTCGGTGATGACAGCTCAATGATCACACTCGACATGTCGGAGTACATGGAGAAGCACACGGTTAGTCGCCTTGTCGGTTCTCCTCCCGGATATGTCGGCTACGAGGAGGGCGGTCAGCTTACCGAAGCGGTTCGCCGTAAACCGTTCTCGGTTGTGCTGTTCGACGAAATCGAAAAAGCCCACCCCGACGTGTTCAACACGCTGCTGCAAATCTTGGAAGAAGGTCGTTTGACCGACAGCCAAGGCCGCTCGGTTGATTTCCGGAACACGGTTCTGATCATGACCTCGAACCTCGGAACCCAAGATCTGCGTAAAGCAAACCTTGGTTTCGCCAAGAGTGACGAAGCGGTCAGCTACGAACGTATGAAGGAAAAGGTGCACGAGGCGCTGAAGGTTCACTTCCGCCCCGAGTTCCTCAACCGTGTTGACGAGACAATCGTCTTCCACGAGTTGAGCCTCTCAGAGGTGACCGAAATCGTTGACCTGTTGATTGCTCGAACCGTTGAGCAACTTGAAGGTCTCGGTATCGGTTTGGAGCTGACCGACTCAGCCAAGAACTTCCTAGCTGAGAAGGGTTATGACCCTACGATGGGTGCTCGTCCATTGCGTCGAGCTATCCAGCGAATGGTTGAAGACCACCTGTCAGAGAAAATTCTGTACAAGGAGTTCCATGCTGGTCAGATCGTGGTGGTTGACGTGGGTGAAAACGATGAGGGCGAACTTGCTTTGATCTTCACTCCGCATGAAGGTTTCCAGCCGCCTTCGACCCCAGAACTTGCAGGTACGAGCGACTAGCTCGTAGGTTCGCAACGATTGATTTCTACATGAGTCGACTTGGTTATCGCCAGGTCGACTCATTTCGTTTTGGGTTGCGTACTAGGTGCCTGGCAGTTTCTCATCGACGCGTTCGAGCGGGTGTGGCGTCGCCCCAAACATATTTTCTAGCTCATCAGAAATTGCGGGTAGTTGGTTGCTGTCGGCTTCGGTGAACACATGTGTCATCAGGCCCGTACCTGGGGTCGTTTCGGCAAAGATGCTTGTTTTTTCGTTTATGAGAATCTTGTAGTTATTCTCGCTGCACCAGGCTGTATGTAGCCCAAATTTCTGGGCGAGACCTTGCAGAACTTTGTTGGTGGACGGGTCGGTTCCACCGTTGGCGGAGAGGTGCTTCTCGACGGTGGCCTGAGAACTTGACGCCCAAATTCGGTGAGGGCGTCGTGCCGATTCAACGTACATCATGGAAGCCTGCATCATGTAGTGCTCAAATGAGACAGACAGCTCGACAACGATTTCGGCATCGGAAGTCTCTACCACGGGCGGATTCGGCGTAGGCGATCGTAGGTCCAGCGAGACCTGATCTCCAACGAGGTAGGTTCCGATGACGGGGACTGTTGGGGAGAGTGACTCGGGTTCGCTGGTCGACCAGTCCTCATAGACGCGGATCAGTCTCTCAATTTTTGGATCTATCCGGCGCCAACCCAAGAGATCCCCATCTTCGACTCCTAGCGTTTCCAGATAGCTGAGGTACGTGCTGGACGGCCCATCAGGTCTTATTCCCGATAGCTCACAGTATCGCTCGATTTGTTTCTGGGATGCTCCCTTGATCTTTGTGGGGTATGCCGAGTCGTGTGACGATACATACTCCACCAGCCTGGAAACAAGAGAATCAACGGAGCCTTGTTGAGGGGTTAGGTTTCTCGTCGTCATAGTCAGGGTTAGATTAACCGACTACTCAGGCATTTGTGATGCAGTATTTCGTTTCGTAGCGGTAGTCGACGGGGCGGGCCAGCACACCGGGGAATGGATCGTTTCCCAATGCGAGCGAAGATCCGACACAACGCTAAGCGGCGAGCTTGTTCCGACTCGGTCGGTTCAGTAACCTCAACGCGGCGCTGGCGACAAAGCAGAAGGCCGCCGTGGTAACAGCGTGCGCTACGCCGTTGCTTAATGATCCTTCGCTAGGTCCATCGACTGCATAAGTGGCGATTTCTCGAGACGACCAGAACGGAAGAAACTTGGCCACCGTGCCGAATGGGTTGAGTACAGCCTGAAGGCCAGCGAACAGAAAGATCGTTAACGCCCCTTCCATTTCCTTTGTGACGATACGTCCAACGACCTCTCCAAATGCTACTGCAGTGACCACGGCGGCAAAGAGCGCTGCGGCCACGCCGCTAAGATTTCGGACGTCTTGATCGGCTGCGACGAGAACAATAAAGGCTGTAGCCAGCACAGTTCCGCTGATGACTAGCCCGCCGATTCTTCCCGCCTCGAGGCGATAGGCCTTCCACCCAGTTAAGGACAGGCGAGGGCGGAGAGTGGACGCTTCGACAGTAGCGAAATATGTAATCGTGCTGATAGCCCACGATACGCCAAAGAGCAACGAGCGGACCGACTGGCCGGGGGTGCCTCGACGGGCGAGGTAAAAGGCTGTTGGTAGCAGAACTAGGATTGCCAGGGTGGCGCGCCGTCGGGAGAGGGCCAGTAGTGTCACTTTGGCTGCAGTGAGGGTTGATCCGCCGGTTTTCATGAGGTCGGCTCCAGTTCAAGAATTTGATCTGCTCGGATTAGTACGTCCTCGGAATGCGACGATACTATTGCTGCGCCTCCGTTGTCTCTCCACGTCCACAACAGCTCCCAGAAACGTTGAGCACTCTTATTGTCAAAACCTTGGTACGGCTCGTCGAGTAGTAATAAATCCGGTCGACCGAGCATGGCCAGAATAAGACTCAGTTTCTGTGCTGTCCCTCCCGACAGTTCACTGGCGGTCATCCGATCTGTGATTTCCCAATCGAGCTGGCCAGCCAACCGTTTTCCTTCTGCGGTCGCCTGGTCTTTGTCTAACCCGAACCCGGCTCCGAACAGTTGTAGATGTTCAGTTGGTCGAAGGTTTGGGTTAATGCCGCCGATTTGAGGGCAGTATCCGATCGAGGCTGATGTGGTGACGGTGCCGTGATCGGGTTGGATCATGCCAGCCAGGATCTTGAGTAACGTTGTCTTTCCTGAACCGTTTGGACCTATAAGGGCAAGGATTTGTCCTTCTCGAAGATCGATGTCGATTTGGGAAAGTACGCTCGATGATCGATATGATTTGGATAGTTGGTTTGCTGACATGATGGTTGGGTTATCCGGTGGTGAGGGGTTTGTGGTCTCTCCAAGGGCTGAGATAACCGACGCGGCATAGTCAGAAGGGAAGCCAAATTGTTCGAGTGGTTCCGTTCCGCTTTCGTCGATAAATCCAGCCGTTTCGACCACAACTTCCGAGCGCCGTTTGGGGTCAAGTCCTCGAGATTCAAGCTCGAATGAGAATTTCTGGAGCCAGGTTTCAGTTTTCATGATGTCCTGCCCTGTTCAAGCACCTCTTGGACCGACGCCGAGAATCGCAACCATTGGTCGGCGTTATCGGCCAGCCGAGTGTTGCCCTGATCGGTGAGTCGGTAGTACTTCCGTCCAGGTCCGCCATCGCCAGCTTTCCATTCTGAGGTGATTAGCCCGCTTTTTTCGAGGCGAAGCAAAGCAGGGTACAGAGATCCGCCAGGGACGGTTCCCAGCCCTGCTTCTGCTAGTAGAGCGCTCAGTTCATACCCATAGCGTTCGTTGTCGTTTAGTAAGGCGAGTAGGCATGGTTCGAGGACGCCGCGTAGCCAGTTCTTAGGAGGCTCTTGGGTTAACGATATAGACATAAGTAGATAGACTAACTAGTCAGTCTATCTACTTGCAACAATGGGTTTATCTTTCTGCAACGCGAGAAGACCCTACCTACGAACTACTCCGCATGCCCAAGAAGATGACCGGGTCTAGTTGACCAACTCACCTTCTGTTAGGCGGTGGATGGCGCTGGTTGCGAGCTGGCGCGTTTCTTGTCGGAGCGACGTACCCACATCCACAAAAGGGTGATCAGCAGTCCAAGCGCCCCCAAAACCACGTTCACCGGAGCAAAGTCTGCGGGGTCAGGGTCGGCGCCCTCGCTCGCCAACACAAGGTTGAATGCCAAGGCCCCCGCCATCGTAATCACAAAGGCCAGTCCGCCTAACACCCGTGTCCGTGGCACTACGAGCGCAACGGCTACCAAGACCTCAAAAACACCTACTGCGAGAAAGAACCAACTGGGCACCGCCGAGCCGGCTAATTCGTATAACTCGCTCTGATCTTGGCGAAAGCTAGAACTAAGAACCTTCACCAATCCGCTGGCTAACATGATCAACGCGCCTAATAGAGCCAAGATAGTTGTGAAAGTTCGCATACCTGAATGGTAACCTCCAGGCCAGAAACAACAAAGTTCGAACAAAACGCCCAATGTTGTCAGGCGTGAATGTTGATCTTGGTGGCGTCGGCCGCTCGAACTGACATTGCACATTCCCGCTGTGAAGTGTCGACCTTGCAACGAACTACTAAGATCGGTGACGTGGCTAGCAACACCTCAGCGGACATCCGGGACGCCGGTCGATCAAAGCGACGCCACCAAGGTCGACGCTTTGGAAGTCTTCAAAAACATTGGCAACTCGTGTTGCTGGTAGTGGTGGCGTTTGTTGTATCGAGTTGTAGGGCCGACATAGCAATCCAAGTTGATGTCCAAGACGACGGCTCCGGAACAGTCGCCGTCGAACTTTTACTCGACCAAGAAGCCGCTGAAGCAGTGGTCGACCTTGAACGTTCAGGTCTAGCGCTCAGCGACATGGCCCAGGCCGGATGGCGTATCGGAGCGACCGAAGAAGTTGAAGGCGGTGGCGCAAGAATCGTAGCTGAGAAAGATTTCGGAACAGCCACCCAATTTGCTGACATCATGCAAGAAATCAGCGGAGAAGACGGAATCTTCCAAAACTTCGAACTCGAACGCAACCGAAGCTTCGCCCGAGTCGAATACAACGTCACCGGACAAATCAACACCACCGACGGATTCGAACGCTTCTCCGACAGAGCCTTAGAGGACCTACTAGAAATCACGGTCGAACAAGCAGCTGAAGATTACGCAGTTAGCCCTGAAAAAGTTGGAATCGAATTTTCTGTCCTTCTGCCAGGTGACATCACCGAAGGTGACACCAACGGCTTAACCTCAATCGAAGACGACAAAGCGATCGTCCGGTGGGCCGTCGACCTGGCATCAGACAAAACATCCCAAGTCCAGGCCACATCGGAGACACGCAAAGTGTCGGCCCTTGTTCTCAGAGGATTGGCAGTGGTGGCCGCTGCGTTAGCTGTCCTTCTCATCGTCTCTCAATTGTTTAGACAGTTCGGTAATGACGGGAGTAAACGCAAACCGAAACCCAAATCGGTTTCGGCTCGAACCGGCACATCTAGCCAACCAGACGCATCGGCGTCTACGGCCTCTGAAACCGATGAACAGGCCGGCACAGAACCGGACCGAACACACACCACTAAAGCGGTAGTCCTAGATGGGATGGGTGTGCTGTACAAAGAAGGCGACGACATCAACAAACTCTTAATCCCGTTTGTGCGAGAACGAGGATCTATCCAGACCAATGCCGAAATCTGGTCAAAGGCCAGAGCTATGAGCCTCGGCCGACTGACAACCACCCAGTTCTGGAAAGACGTCGGACTCGAAGGAGACGCCGTAAGCCTCGACGCCGAATACGTGGCTAATCACCAACTGTCACCTGGCGTCATCCGGTACATGAGGGCACTACGCGGACTTGATGTGAAAGTGGGCTGCGTCGTAAACGGGGCGACCACCTGGGCAGAAGGGCTACGAAAGATCCACAGCCTCGAAACGCTAATCGACCCTTGGATTGTTAGCGGGTCCGTTGGTGTACGTAAACCCGACATGCCGTTACTCGAAGTCGTAAGACGACTATGTGAGCTACCTCCGTCAGATATCCGAATCATTGACGACGACCTTGAGATACTGGACGTCGTCAGAAAAGAGGGCTATCTGACATCATGGTACAACCCAGAGGGAACTGCCGAAGAGGCTCGAGGACATTCGGTAATACGAAGTTTCGAGGCGGAAGCCACCCGACTGACGGCACTTACCTCCAAGGGGAAACCTGTCGACAGCCCCGATGATGGGGATTCTGCCTGAAATCTGTCGCCAATTGGCTAAGCCGTCTACCATGGCTATATGGAAGGTCGGCACGTGGGGTCAATGTTACGAGCGATGGAAGCGGTCGCTCCGGGTTCTCCTCTTCGCGATGGCCTGGATCGAATCCTCCAATCAGGTCGTGGCGCACTAATTATTTTGGGTGATAGTCAAGAGGTGTTAAACATTTGCTCGGGCGGTTTTTTGCTTGACGCAGCGTTCACCCCTCAACGACTCTCCGAACTCGCCAAGATGGACGGCGCGATCATCCTTGGGGCCGGTCTGCAACGTATCGCCCGGGCCAACGTGCATTTAGTGCCAAACCCCAACATCCCGACCTCGGAAACGGGAACCCGGCACCGTACCGCAGAACGGGTTGCCCGTTCGTTATCTGTGCCTGTGGTTGCGGTCTCAGAGTCCAGAAAAGAGATTCAGATCTACGTCGAGAGCGATGTGCATCATCTGCTCTCGCCAAGTCTGATCTTGGAACGCTCGAATCAGGCGATCCAAACGCTTGAACGGTATCGGGATCGCCTCGACGTGGGGGCACGAAACCTTTCTCGGCTTGAGGTAGGCGACCAGGTACGGTTGACCGACGTCATCGGCCTTCTGCAAGCCACTCAAGTCGTTGTGCGTATATCTAAAGAGATTGAACGCAACCTGGTGGAGCTAGGTACCGATGGCCGTCTGGTGCGACTACAGCTCGAAGAATTGATGGCTGGCGTGGAAGATGACCGCCGCCTCTTGATCGCAGATTACCTGCCGAAGGACTCAACCTTTGAAGTCTCTCAGGCGATGGAAACGCTGGCCGGGCTGACGGACGAAGCGTTGTTTGACGACGAACTGGTAGCCAAAGGCCTTCACCTTGTCTCATCCAGCCCTGTCGACCTCAAGGAGCGAGTGGCACCACGCGGTTACAGATTCCTTTCTAAACTGAAACGCGTAAACACAACCGCAGTTCAGAACCTCGTCGAGCAGTTCGGGATGCTGTCAATTATTCTCAACGCTACAACCGAAGAACTGATTGCAGTTGAAGGCGTCAGTACGGCTATAGCAAAGGCAATTGTCAAACGCAGCGGCTAAGCGGACTGACTGGTCTTCTCTGTTGCGGTTAGCGGGAGCGAAGTTCTAATTCGTTGCGCTTCAAAATGTGGTAGCGGCGATCTCGCTGCTCTAGCCATCCGAGTCGGACAAACGAAGCGATCGCTTTGTTTACTCGTTCTCGACTAGCTCCTACCATGCCCGCAAGTTCTTCCTGGGTTACCGGTAGTGAGAAGTCGTCTTCGTCGCCTGCTATCTCGAGTAGGCGTTTTGCTGTTCGCCCGGTTACGTCGAGGAAGACAGAGTCGGCCAGGACGCCGTCCATAACGCGTAGACGTTCGGCTAGAAGTTTCACGACCCGCCAGAGCTGTGCTGGCTGACGTAGATAAACCTCTTTGAGTGGAGCGTACGGCGTAATGATGACTTCTGAAGATTCGAGGGCTCGACCATCGGTAGATCGGTGCTGTTCGTCGAATAACGGCATCTCGCCGAAGAGATCACCGGGTTCCATCAAGGCAACTACCGATTCGCGCCCGTCAATTGAACGGTTGACCATCGCTATTCGGCCTGAAAGAACGACGAATAACTCGTGAGGCTCATCGTTTTCGGTGAACAACACGTCGCCGCGTTGCAGCGTGCGTGTTGAGCTTCTGGACGCGATTACGTTGAGAGTTTCCTCATCGAGATCACGGAAAAGTTCGACGGACCGTATCTGTTCAGCACTAACCATGGTACCTAAGGTAGTAGGAGTCACGTTCAGGTTGTCGATACAACGGGAAATTCCGCGAGTTTTTTCTGCTAAAACCGAAATCTATAGCATAGATAGGGTGTTTACGGCCATCACATAAACTCTGATTTTGTATCTCTGAAGGTGATTGGTCGGTACGGTTCGTGTTCTCACTAGTCTGTGTGTTGACATAGCATGTAGCCGAGATTCGGAAAGGAACGTAACCAACGTTGGATACTCAGGTGTGGTCTATCGTGGTTGCAGCCGGTTCAGGAACCCGTTTCGGCGCAGATAAACAGCTGGAACCCCTTAGCGGTCGTCGGTTGATTGACTGGTCGGTCGACCTGCTATGCGATATCGGCCCAACTATTGTTGTCGGACCTGAATCAACAGACCCCGTAGACTATTTTGCGTCGACCCGTGAGCCGTCGAAAACGATCATGTCGAGGGTTGAACGGTTCGTTCGCGGTGGATCGAGTCGTTCCGAGTCGGTTCGTTGCGGCCTCGCATGTGTCGACGAATCGGCGACTCATGTACTTATTCACGATGCTGCCCGTCCGATGCTTAGCTCCGAGCTGCTTCAACGGGTAGTTGCCGCTCTCGTCGAAGGAGCGGACGGGGTGATCCCGGTTGTTCCCGTCGTCGACACGCTACAGACCCGTAAAGGAGAGACCGTGGATCGATCTGCACTTGTGGCAGTACAAACTCCGCAGGGTTTCGAACGTCGACTCTTACTGAAGGCTCACAGTGCAGGGCTGGACGCAACCGACGATTCGACGTTGGTGCATCTGGCTGGAGGTAAGGTCGTTCAGGTTGAAGGCGACCCCAGAAATATTAAGGTCACCGTTCCGGACGATATGCGAATCGCTGAGACCTTTATGTCGAATCTGCAAAGCGAGAGCAGTTCAGAATGAGACGTTATTCTGGTTGCCGGAGTCGTTCAGAAGTTGGGAAATCCGAGAATGGGTAGTGGCATAGCAGACATCCGAGTTGGGCAAGGATTCGATGTCCACCCATGGTCAAACGACCCTGACCGAGCGTTTACTCTAGGGGGAGTGGTCTTTGACGGGGCGCCTGGTCTGGTCGGCCACAGCGACGCTGACGTAGCCGCCCATGCTTGTACTGACGCCATCCTGGGTGCATGTGGTCTCGGAGATATCGGCATGATGTTTCCCGATACGGCAGCAGAAAACGCTGACGCTGACAGCATCGAATTGTTGCGGATTGCCACGTTGCGTGTACACGAGGCAGGTTGGCGGATTCTAAACGTGGACTGCACAGTCGTCTTGGACCGGCCGAAACTACAGCCACATCGTGAAGTAATGATTGAACGTTTGTCGTCAGCTGTTCAAGCACCTGTTTCGATTAAAGGTAAACGTACCGAAGGGGTAACCGCCCTTCAAGAAGCCGTGCAGTGTTTCGCGGTCGCTCTGGTTGTTCGCTCAGAAGTGTAGACTGAGCTGCGCAAATGCGCCTTTTAGTGTGCAAGTCTCAAAAACTAATGTCGGGAACTACGTGGCTCAATCAAAGTCAAATAAGGGCAAGGTAAAACGTTCGTCGGGGCGCAACTCGCAGACGTCGCGCCGTCGGCGATCCGCCGGACGCTCAACGCGACGTCCCGGCAGAGGCGATGAGGCGGGTCAGAATCGGCGCCGTTCATCAAATCGTGGGCTTGGAGGTCAACAAGTTGAAGGCCGTCAGGCCGTTCGTGAACTTCTGATCGCTGGGACACGCGGTGTGACTGAAATTACCGTCAACGAGGACTTGGAACAAACCGGCATTGTTGAAGATGTGCTTCATCTCGCGCATGAGCTTCGTGTGCCTGTGAAGTTCGTGGCTCGTCGTCGGATTGACGCTGAGGCGACCACTGAGTCTCACCAAGGGATGATCGCGAAAGCGGCACCTCTCAAAGAGCACAGTCTCGATTCGTTGCTGTCTGTTCCCAATGCCTTCTTGTTGGTCCTTGATGGCATCACGGATCCCCGGAACCTGGGTGCGATGCTGCGTATAGCGGAGTGTGCGGGCGTGACGGGAGTGGTGATGGGGCGGCATCGTGCGGTTCATGTCACACCTGCTGCGACTAAAACGGCTGCTGGCGCGATCGAATACCTGCCTATGTGCTTGGTTGGGGGAATTCCTACCGCTATCTCTGACATGAAGAAGGCCCAAGTCGCTACGATAGGCTTAGACGGATCAGGAACTACTTCGATTTTTGACCAGTCGTTAGAGGTCGTTGAGTCGGTCGCCCTCGTAATGGGTGCCGAAGGAGCTGGCATGTCAAAATTGGTGAAGCAGCGTGTTGATGTTGTTGCTTCGATTCCTTTGGCAGGTCAGTTGGCCAGTTTGAATGTTGCTACCGCCGCTTCGGTAGCATGTTATGAGATTGTCCGAAGAAGAAACTCTGAAATAAGTATCGGGTGAGGTTGTTGTGGCTGATTCGAGCTACGTTGCGTGGGATGGAAACAAGTACGGTGGCGAGCCACCAGAGGGCTGGTATTTAGCGGCCGACGCTAGGTGGTGGCCACAAGGTTACGCTCCGTCCCCAGAGCAGATCGAAAGCGCGAGCGTTTCTTCGCCTAGGAGTTCTTCTTCTTTGGAGGAAACACCGGCCGCCGATGAGAATTCTGGCGCTGAAGTTTCGGTGGTTGAATCATCGCCTGTTTCTGGTGTGAATTCGTTAACCGGTTCCGATGTATCTGACGGTAGTGATGCTGTCGTGGTTCCTGACGTTGCTGTCCCGGATGTGAGTGTTCCTGACGTTGCTGTCCCGGATGTGAGTGTTCCTGACGTTGCTGTCCCGGATGTGAGTGTTCCTGATGTTGGTGTTCCGGATGTGAGTGTTCCTGACGTTGGTGTTCCGGATGTGAGTGTTCCTGACGTTGGTGTTCCGGATGTGAGTGTTCCTGACGTTGCTGTTCCGGACGTTGCTGTTCCGGACGTTGCTGTTCCGGACGTTGCTGTTCCGGACGTTGCTGTTCCGGATGTGAGTGTTCCTGATGTGAACGCTCCGGACGTTGGTCTTCCAGGTG
>JAHDCC010000079.1 GCA_020630065.1 Acidimicrobiales bacterium | reverse complement strand
GCTAACGGTTTGCTGGTATCGGCTGCTGGCGATCTCATTCAGCGGATACATTCACAGTCAAATATAGTCTTTGCTTATGAATTCACGGAGTGAATTCAGATGGGGAGAGCCAATGGCCTGATCACCTGCTGTTAGGTAAAGGCTCGATAATAATTCATGGAGCATTTCAATTAATTACTTTTATATTCAATTTCTATTTTTCTTGTAATTCTAAATATCCTATTAAAGTTGGGTCTTCTCCAAGTGTCACAAGAATTTCTTTACTCTTAATTTTTCCAATTTCAATTTCAATGGATTTATAACCGAGATATTTGAACTGGATTAGTTCATCGTCTTTAATATGGGTTGGGATATCTAAATTGAATGTTCCGTAAATATCTGACAACGTTTCAATTTCAGTATTTTTTATTGCGATTTGTACACCTATACATGGCATATTTGAATAGAAGTCAATTATTTTTCCCTTAACATTGTTTAACGAAGTTTTGTTCTTGGTATTAACTGTTTGAATTTTTCCTATATGGTTTCCATAATTTAGTATAGTATTGGTTTTACAAGAGGTAGTTCCTAAAGTAATTAGAGTAGCAATTGCTGCTGCTTTTGATTTTCTGTATAAGTTGTTTAATTCGAAAAGTTGATTTTTCTTTATTTTTATACATGTCCCAACTTTATTTTCCATTGATTTCACTAGGTCAGGTAAAGTTGTGAAGCTTAAGTCTTCTACGTTCTTTTTACACTTTGTGCAATTGTAATTTTCTCCGTCACCTTTGGACTCTAGGTTGTACTTCGAGCAATTTATTCTGATTTTGAATTCTTTCATTTGATTCTGAATTTTTATGTCAAGTAAAGACTATTCAATTTAGCAAATTTCATTATTTGGGTTTTGAATGATTACGACATTACATTTCGTATTTCGTTTCATTGATTGCTTTTATTATCAAATCACTTCTCAAAAAGTATTTGACTTTAGTTTATTTTATTTCAGGAAGAATCCTAAAATTATTGTACCATTCCAATTTATTTAAATCGAGAATTTAAGAGCTGTTTCCTAACGGTA
>JAHDCC010000078.1 GCA_020630065.1 Acidimicrobiales bacterium | reverse complement strand
ACCGTTACAGGCAGAAACATGAAAAATAACATTATCATCATTCTAGTCTTAATAATTCAAAATTCCTTGAATGGTCAATTGTTAATATCTGATATCGGTT
Source organism: Acidimicrobiales bacterium (assembly GCA_020630065.1). Lineage (GTDB taxonomy): Bacteria > Actinomycetota > Acidimicrobiia > Acidimicrobiales > SZUA-35 > JAHDCC01. The sequence continues at coordinate 966 of JAHDCC010000078.1, read as the reverse complement.
TCTGTCAAGATTCTGAATTCCTGGAAAAGTCGATTTTAAAGGCTAATGAAATTGAGCAAAAAGAATTAAAATATTTATCCCAATTAAATTCTGAAACAATTCGAAATGGAATATTGGTAAATAATTCGATTCAACAGGATACATGCTACTTCGAAAGACATTATTATATAGAAGAAGATACCGGAATATTTTTTTTGAATCAGACTATCATAAAACAACATATCAACTCTAATATTGAAAATTCGAATACAATACTCTTGAATGACAGAAATTTTTTAGATCGCTGCAATTCATTAAAATTCTTATTCGATGGACATGGAGATTTGCTTATTAATTCAATAGATCCAACTAATCTAACTGAAAATATATATCAGCCTATAAAAATTAAGTTATACGAAAACGGATTTGATTTCAAGACTAAATACTACAATGATGAATTTCAGATTGGTTTTGATATCGATACTATAGCTTGGGCGAAAACTAATTCCTTAAATCATGCAGCAACCAATTCCAATGAAAACTTAATTGATATCCTAGTTAATAAAAATTCATTCCTTAGAAGTATTCAAATTTCTGAAAAACAAATAAACTTAGAATTTTACAAAAATTCCAACAACTCAAATATTCTACGTGAATACCTAAAAGATCACTTTAACAGTGGCATACAACAAGAAAATAAATTTGCTCAATTTGAAATCTTGGATGTAAAGTTTCCTCAAACTAGTAATAGAGCATACGTTGATTTGAAAATGAAAACTAGACTAGGTTTGAATCTAAACATACGAAGATTGTATTTTTTTAAAACACATGGGAAAACTTTAGTAATTAACATAGCAGGAATTAATATAAGTGAAATTCAAGAAGTTGCTAATCGAATTAATGCTACAATTATCTATTAAACTTTCTGCCTGTAACACATGATGAGGACGATATGGTGATTGTGTATATGAATTCACTCCGTGAATT
>JAHDCC010000077.1 GCA_020630065.1 Acidimicrobiales bacterium | reverse complement strand
GATGCCGATTACCCGCAACGGGACGAAAAGACCCCGTGAACCTTTACTATAGCTTAACGTTGTCTTTGAGTAGTTGATGTGTAGGATAGGTGGGAGACTATGAAGCTGGTACGCTAGTGCTGGTGGAGTCGTTGTTGAAATACCACCCTTCAATTGCTTAGAGACTAACCCCTGTGTGGGGACATCGTTAGGTGGGTAGTTTGACTGGGGTGGTCGCCTCCTAAAAAGTAACGGAGGCTCCCAAAGGTTCCCTCAGCATGGTTGGTAATCATGCAAAGAGCGTATAAGTACAAGGGAGCTTGACTGCGAGACAAACAAGTCGAACAGGTACGAAAGTAGGGTTAAGTGATCCGGTGTTTCTGAATGGAAGGGACATCGCTCAAAGGATAAAAGGTACTCCGGGGATAACAGGCTGATCTCCCCCAAGAGCTCATATCGACGGGGAGGTTTGGCACCTCGATGTCGGCTCGTCACATCCTGGGGCTGGAGAAGGTCCCAAGGGTTGGGCTGTTCGCCCATTAAAGTGGCACGCGAGCTGGGTTCAGAACGTCGCAAGACAGTTCGGTCTCTATCTGTTGTGGGCGTAGGAATATTGAGAAGCTTTGACTCTAGTACGAGAGGACCGAGTTGAACGAACCACTAGTGTATCTGTTGTACAGCCGTGTGCATTGCAGAGTAGCTATGTTCGGAATGGATAAGCGCTGAAAGCATCTAAGCGCGAAGCCAACTTCAAGATGAGTATTCCATGAAGGGACGTTAAAGATGATGACGTAGATAGGTTGCAGGTGGAAGCGCAGTGATGTGTTAGGGAGCCGAGCAATACTAATGACCCGAAAGCTTTCTATTTTTTAAAATAGAAGAATCTATAGCTAAATTGCTTTAGTTTATCTCCATTGTATGTTAATAAATCGACAATAGAAATTGTTGATTAACAAGAAAAAGAAGTTCAGAACAAGAACAGAAGAAACGTCTAGAAATGGACAAAGAATAGTAGGCGGCAATAGCGAAGGGGAGACACCTTTCACCATTCCGAACAAAGAAGTAAAGTCCTTCAGCGCCGATGGTACTGCCTTATGGTGGGAGAGTAGGTCACCGCCTTCTTTTTTTTTCTTAAAAAATCTGTTGAAAAGTTAGGAAC
>JAHDCC010000076.1 GCA_020630065.1 Acidimicrobiales bacterium | reverse complement strand
TTGGTTGTGTCCCTCAAGTGTGTTTTTTGTTCGGTCCCGAAACCCGGAAACCATTGGTTATCATTCTAGAACCAAATAGCGTCACCAATCATTAAGGTTGTTGGGTTCTCTTGCTTACCGGCAAAAGACAACCAATTCGTGATTTGCTTCGACTTTGTCGGTCCTAGGGGCGTTGGATTCCTAGAGATGTTGTTACCGATGCCTGTTTGCCTACTACCACACCAATAGTGTCACCAGATTTTGCCTTGTTCCCGGCTGATGGGTTTTGGGCGATGACCTTCCCGACGTTGTTCGCCAAGACAGTTTTGGTTCCGACCTTGATATTTTCGAAGCCCGCAGAAGCTAAGACGGTCTTAGCTTTTGTCGCCGATAACCCGGTGACGTCTGGTACCTCGATTGTCGTGTCAGGGGTGGTGGTTGAAGTGGTGGTGGTAGATGAAGTTGTAGTGGTTTCGTCGTCGGCGGTCGTGGTCGTATTTTTCTTAACGGTTGTTGTCGGTTGGTTGGTGCCTTGTCGTTCTTGTTCTTGTTCGGTGGTTGTTTCGTCGATAACGACTTCTTCGTTGGCCGGTTCGGTAGTTTCGATTGGTGTGGTGTCCTCAGAGCCTCCGTTATTGTTGGCGGCCTGAGCGAATGCGACGCCGCCCAACAAGATGGCGCCCACAGCAATGGCTCCTGCTAGAACCGTTCGAGTACCCCCGTTTTTGGATGCAGGTTTCTCTCGTCGTTTCGACCGGTCGGCAGGCTGGAATGAGGCGGCGGCTCGAGGGTCAGCAGGCTGGTAGTCGCTCCGCTGTCTCGAACGCATTGGTGCTGGGTAAGGGGTTGTTTGATCGAGAGCCCGAGGTGCATTTGGTTGAATAGGTGTCGTAGCCGAGACGTTGGGTACTGGTTGGGCGGTAGTAGTTTTTTTCTCGTCTGATTGTTTGGATACCGGTGCCTGAGCCCGAGATACTGGTCCGGCTTTGCGGTCGATGTTGGGGTCGTCTGGGATGTTCGCTCCGGCAAAAGCGCTCGCCGGAAACGGTGTGTCAGGTTTCTGTGGTTTCGGTGCTTGAACCTCTGATGGTGTGGGTGTGGGTGTGGGTGTGGGTGTGGGTGTGGGTGTGGGTGTGGTGGTTGGTTTGAGTTGGGTGCCT
>JAHDCC010000075.1 GCA_020630065.1 Acidimicrobiales bacterium | reverse complement strand
TTCCATTGCGTGATTATGGACTACTTTGCTAATATTATATAGTATAATAGCCGCATGAAAATCTTGTTCAATGACCTCTTTTTTATGTCCTGAAAAACATTCGAGCTGTATTTTATTTTTAAGGGCGTCAATCGCCGTTTCTACTTGCCATCTTTTGGCATAGTCTTGATGGATTTCTGCTTTACTAAGTACTTGTTTATCAAGTACATTCGTCACATAATAGACCTCCTTGCCATTCAAGTCTTTTCCTTTGACTAAGCGAACTTTTATAGTCGCCTTACCCGTTAAATCATACCCCTTTTTACGGAGATCGGTTAAGGCTTTTTCTGGAATGGTAATCGTCACTATTTTGTCCTTGCTATTACTGGCAATAAATTCCTGAGTAGCCTTATTCCAATTCACACGAGCACGCATAATAAAATGAATTCCTCGAACAATATGCTCATAAGCGTAAGCCCAGCCTAAATAAAAACGATCATAGATTAATAAGTGTTCTTCATCAAAGAGGTCTTTTTCTAACCAAGGTAAGACGAGTCCTTTTTCACTCGTTTTTATTTTATCTAGATCAGCCTCGATGGCATAGCCAGTGTTGATATCATAAGCCAATGCTGCGCTAGCCATCGCAATCTCCCGTTTATGCTGATTTTTAACCGTACCAAATTCTTCCTTTAAATCCTTGGTTTGTGGGAGCCGAAGCTTAAATCCGTCAATGGCCACCTTTTTAAATTCGCCCGCTGACAGATACCCATATAAACGGTGACGATGAAGTAAACAAAGCAAGTCCTCGTTAAAAGCTTTGAATAAACTGCTTTTTATTTTCATCCGAGCTTGACAAAAGGCTGATTTACTCGCCACTTCAGATAAATCACTCTGAATATAGAAAAAATAAGCCAGCTCTACTTGAAGAGAACGACTTAACTTCTTGATTATTAATAGCATTACTGTATGTAATTCTAACTTATAGCTCATCAGGAATGCTTGATTACTACTTAAATGATCTAAGTATAAATAGATCGAATTATGTAGTAAGTCTCGGAATTTTTTCATAAATTCGCTGTACATAATTGAAAGGTTTGTTTACTTATATTGATTTGACTCATAAGTTTACAAACCTTTTTTCTTTTTTTTAAATATAAAGGCACTTAATGACATTG
>JAHDCC010000074.1 GCA_020630065.1 Acidimicrobiales bacterium | reverse complement strand
GCTGATAGGCGAAGTGGTGAATTGCTTGTCAATTCGCCGTGTAGTCTATCTGAGATACTAAGTTATGAATTCACAGAGTGAATTCATATAAACAATCACCATGTCGTGCTTATCAGCTGTTACAGGCGGAAATTATTTAATAGTATAGGTCTCTTCAATTAATCTACTTGTTTTAAGCAACGTTTTTGGATTGGGACTCATTATATTCACATGAATAGCACGACTGACTTTTTCGAAAAAGAAGAATTGTTTTACAAATAGTTTCGCACCAATATTGGTTTTAATTATTCCATCAAGTAGAATTCTTCTTTTCTTTGGTTCAAATTCAATTTTGGTAAATTCTAAAGAAACCATTCTATTTTCATTTTGGGTAGTTGTGGAGAATTGATTCTTTATTCTATCCTCCAATTCATTTCTCATTTTACTTTCATCGCCATCAAAGTATGGATAAGAAAGTTTAGTTTTTGAAACAGTAATGCTGCTGAGTGGATCCCTAGTATTAATAAATAGATCAATAACTTCAATATTCTTTTTTGAGTGACGAAAATTAGAAAGAGAGTTTCTTCTCCAAATTGCAGTATCGATATTGAATCCTAAGTTTTCAGTTTCATTTTTGTAATTCGTTTCAATATGGCGGTTGAAAGAAGATTTTAGTTCTGAATTATCGAAGGGAATTAATTCCTTTTCTATCGTTGGTTTGAATTTATTTAGGGCCTGTTCCCAGTTACCATTTTGAATGGTTTGAATTTCTTCTTCTCTATCTAAGAATTCATTATTATTTCGCAATTCTATTGATAATATTGGATTGTCAAATTCAGATTTTAGAGACTTGATAATCAGTTGATTTAAATAATAAATTCTATCATTTATTTTAGTAAAATAGTGTCTTTCAAAGTAACAAGTATCACCAACGTAATTATGGGGTTGTAAAAAGACTGGATAACCTTCAGACGGACGTTGAGTTTCGGTAATCAAAGAATTCAATTTCTGTAAATCGGTATTTTCAAAATCAAAGCTAAAAGAGGCAAGATTTATTATTTTATCGAAATCTTGGGATTCAAGATAATTGGCTACATATGGAGAGTAGTTTCCAATTTCATTATTACAAAAACAAAAATCAACTCTCGATAATTGAGAAATTGAATTTGGCATGAATAACCAAAAAAATATTACTATTGATATGAGTTCAATTTTCATTTTTCTGCCTGTAACGGTT
>JAHDCC010000008.1 GCA_020630065.1 Acidimicrobiales bacterium | reverse complement strand
CCATAGTACCCACATTAACGTGAGGCTTGTTACGCACGAATGTTTCTTTAGCCATGGTGTTCCTTCCAAGATCGCTACTGGCGAAGTAATTGCCTAATAGTAGTAGCGGAATTACTATTTGTCTGTGTTCCGGTTAAACCGTGTAGCGACGGTGGGACTTGAACCCACGACCTCTCGATTATGAGTCGAGCACTCTTACCAACTGAGCTACGTCGCCATAGCCGAGTTCTGGACCATAAATGGCACTGAACTCACACTTTCGAGCGCCATCGTCCGATACCAAGCGATATCGTTCGAATTTACTCGAAGGCACTTATACTACCGTTTGACCGGCAGGACCACGCCAGCAAACCTTTACGGATCAGCGTCGAGTGGCCCTCGGATGAGGCTATCACCTTAGAGGGGCGTAAACGTCGTGTTTCGGCCGAAGGAAACAATAGTCACTTCGAGGTTAAAAAGAGGCCGCTGACTTCCACCTGGAGAGTATGGAGTCGTCGCCAAAGATCTCAAGCTCAGCAGGTGAACGCCGTCCCCAAAGTAGAAGCAACAGATCCGACGCTGGCCCTCGGGCCGCTACATCTGCTTTGGTGTGACTGTGCTCCCACTCGATGTGATCTTCTTTCAGAGTGATAAGCCACTCCCCCTCGTCATGATCGGTGGCATGTAGATGGATTGTTTCACCATTTCCGGCCAACGCGTCGAAGTCCATCCGGCGGGGGGCGTAAATCTCAAGCAGCTCGTCGACACCATCGACGGCAAGGTCAGCTTCGATACCGTCGGGGGTAGTTGTCGCCGTCTGAACATCCCAACGGTGTACCGAAACTTCGTGAGCGAGCCGCCGGACGTACCAAGATGCCGGTTGTGGTCCTGTCCAGGTTGGTCGCATCGATGAAAAATCAACGTCGTCTATCGCCTGTGCCGCCAGCTGGGCGGATTCTTCGAACCAGCCAATTACGGACGAATCTTTTGGGGCTGCTGGCAGCGTTGAAACGTCGGGTTTGTCATCTGGTCCTGCGCTCATCGCTAACGACACAAACTGAAACACGGTTGCGGCGTGTTCGAGCACCGTTCGAACCGTCCAATCATCGAGATGAGGAATCTCCATACCGAGTTGTTCAGGCTGGGTTTGCGCCAACCTTGTGGTTTCGCTGAGGAAATGGCGTCGATATTCAGAAGCAGGAAGCTGAGGCACCGTGCCATACTACCCGGTTGCCTGGCGCCAAAATCAGCTACCAAACCGAGCGAGCAAGTTGGACCGCTACGCCGAATGGTTCCCGGACAGCGACCCGAATATGTGTCGGAACGTATCTCTGTTTTCTCCGGCAAACCACACCCTCGATAAACCCAGAAATTCGTCGAGCACAATACTAAAGCGTGATTCGCTCAGGCTAAGAACCGTTTAGACTTGTAGCTAACACAACAACGAGGGAGCGACCATGGTTGACAACGACGCCAACTACGATCTACTGGTAATAGGGGGAACCGCTGGAGGGCTATCAGCGGCAATTTCCTCACTACGTTCAGGGCTCGGCCGTGTACGTGTGATTGAGCCAGGTTCTTCAGTCGCCTTCCCCGAACTGGTACCTGAGAACAAAGTCGAAGTCGGCTACGGCGAACAAGTTCTCAGCATTGACGCCGACGAACACCATGTAGTTGTCACCACAGACCAGCGTTCGTACCGCACACGCGGCTGTCTCGTCGCTCTACGAAATCGAAACCCACAATGGACGCCACCTGAAGGAGTCGAACTATCCAAGAACGTTTCGGTCGACGAACTCCCCGAATCGTTAAACGGCCAAGACATTCTGGTTGTCGGCTACACCAACCACGCCGCGGAACTGGCAGCGACCGCTGCAGCCGCCGGAGCTGGCGTAGTGATGGCTGCCGGGGGAATCGACCCGGCTCTCCTCGCTCCAGCCGCTGATGCAGTCATCCGTCGACTTGAACGAGAACGACGGGCAACGATCCTGTATCGAGCGGTTCCCGATGATATTGGCACTAGCGGCGAATTCCCAATCGCCTACTTCAACGACCGACGAACACCAGATTTAGAATTCGATCATATTGTCTACGCCTCAAAACGGATACGTCCAGCGGCGTCAGAACTCGGGGTAACATCAGCCGCGATCGAAAGCGGAAAAGTGTTGTTCCTAGGTCGTCCAGAAGAGGGAGTCGACGCCCCTTCAGGCCCAGCATGGGAGATCGGACGTCTCCTCGCTGAAGCATGTTTTCCTGAACTCGAGTTACAGGAAACCCCTTCAACAGTTCAGCGACGTGTCCGCCACGAATCGGTCATCAACGAACTTCGCGACGAGCACTACAACGCCACCATCACGGCGTTCGAGCAACGCCACTCTGATCTGTGGGTTATTCGGGTTCGACCCGATATCGGAGGCACCTCTCATATTCCGGGACAATACGCGTCCCTCGGGTTGGGGTATTGGGAAGACCGAGTCGACAAGTATGCCGACGCCGGAATTGACGGCAAGTGGAACAAACTGATCCGACGTTCATATTCGATTTCGCACCCAATCTTTGAACCATCAGGCTATTTAGCTCCACCCGATACCGAAGAACTCGAGTTCTATATCGTTCTCGTTCAAAGCGACGAAAACCATGTTGCAGCGCTAACACCACGACTAGGACGACTACAGGTGGGCGACCGAATTTATCTCGGACCAAAAGTGGCGGGCCGCTACACCTTGTCGGCGGTCGAAAGCCCTGACACTGCAGTTGTGTTCTTCGCTACCGGAACTGGGGAGGCCCCTCACAACTCGATGGCGACGGAACTTCTCCGCAAAGGCCACACCGGACCGATCGTGTCAACCGTGACGGTTCGCAACTGGCAAGATCTTGGCTACCTCGACGCTCACCGTCAACTTGAAGAACGTTTCCCGAACTATCACTATCTTCCGATGCCGACACGTGAACAAGACGTGCCTAAGCGGTACTTGCAGGACCTGATCCGTGACGGCGACATCGAACGCGCCTTAGGCGGCACCCTCGACCCGGCAAACACGCATGCGTTTCTTTGCGGAAACCCGGCCATGATCGGGCTGCCGGAAGAAGTCGATGGAAAGACCACTTTTCCTGAAACAACGGGTGTGATCGAGTTACTTGTCGAGCGTGGATTCTCAATCGATCGCCGTAACGAACCCGGCAACATCCACTTCGAAGAATACTGGTAGGCCGAAGTTCTAGCAGCTTCCATGCATCGCTAACTCGGCGCTGCCCACAAATTTCTCACATTTTGTGGAGCGGAACAGCGTGATACGACGTCATATACTGTATGGCACCAACATTTCATGCCAATCGTCTCGCCATGGCAGTAGACCAGCCACATGCCAACAACGGACCCGAAGCTGGGGTTAGTGCTGTTTTGTCTAGCGATCGCAATCGCTCATTTGAAGAGGTTTTTCGAGACGAACACTTGAAGATGCTTCGCTGGGCAACCCTGCTTCTCGGTTCCCAATCTTTGGCCGAGGAAGCAGTCCAGGACGTATTTGCGAAATTGCTCGACCAGTTCGAGACGATACGAAACCCTGGAGGGTTCCTCCGGACCGCAACGATCAACCGTTGCCGAGACATGCAACGACAAGGTTCAAGGGACCGACGGTTATTACGTCGTCTCAGACCAGTTCAGACCAATACCCACACTGAAATCCCCCTCGACGATGTTTTGGCCGGGATCAGTCAACAACGTCGAGAGATTCTGGTGCTGCGCTACTACGTCGGATATACCACTCCCGAGATTGCTGAAATCTTGGGGATACCTGAAGGAACGGTTCGGTCAGCCACCCATCGTGCGTTGGCCGAACTTAAGGAGGTGCTCAAGTGACATTCGATGACCAAGACTTGCCAGAAACCGTTGAAGACAAGCTTCGGAAACGTCTCTTAAGTCAAGCATCTAACGTTGAGGCACCCCTCAACTTCCGCCACTCGATATCCGAACTAGTGAACCGGAATCAACGAGCAAAGAAGCAGAGACGGTTCGGGGCCGGCTTGCTCGCAGCGGCAGCAATGGTCGGTGTGGTGACAATAGGATCAACCCAACTCCGACAAGGCCAGACCGTTGCAGCCACCGAAGGTGAATCGGAGCCTGATAGCACTACTGCAACATTCGACGGCCGCAACGCCACCGAAGGTTGTCAGGTTGCGTTGACCATGTGGGTAGCCCCCGGGGCGCAGGAAACATCGTCAGAAGTCAGAACACTCATCGAAGAACTCAACGGAGTATTCGCTAACAACCCCGAAACTATAGACAACGTCGGGGAAGAGGAAACGCTTCTAGACGAAGACCCACCACCGTCACCAATTCAGGCATGGGTATGGTCGACAGATGTTGAAGAGATAGTGGCTAGAGGCGAAGCTCTACCAGAGGTCGATCGGTTTGATATCGGGGACAACGAGTATTGCTGGCAAGCCGGAGGGAGTGAATCCCAAGATCTCGCTCAACAGTATTTTGATGATCTAGCTGCAGGCAAACTCGATCAAGTCAGTCTCGATGAGAACTTCACGTTCTTGGCCTCCAACGGAACAGATACTTATGAGAAGTCTGCGGGGGGTCAAAGTTTAACCTCCGAGAGCTGCGAGCTGGAGACCCTCGAGCTTTGTGTCGAGGAATTCCAAGAAAGAATGGACGCAACCTCAGAGGGGCAGGCTCAATTCCCTCAGGATCCAGCCTCATGGACGTACAACAGCAAGAACGGAGAACTAAATCTTCTTGACACCCTCTCCAACCCAGGCTGGAAGAAACCTACAGAGCCAAGTGAGGTTTGCCTTAACCGGCGTTTCGTCCCGTTGACACCCGGCGATCAAGTTTCTATCTGGTTGTCTGGCGAAACGTGCGCCGATTCGACAGTGATCCAATTCACCTTAAACAACTCGAATCAACTCACCAGAATCGACGTCACGATACCGGAATCGTAAAAGCAAACAGGGTGTTATCGAGGGACCTTCCCTTGATAACAACCTGTTTAGACGAACTGTATATCTGGGCAGAGCTGCGGCTAGCCGCCTAAGGCGCCAAGAACACCCCCGCCGCCACCTCCGCCACCTGGTGCACCGAATGAAGGACCTTCCGAAGGTTGCACCATAACAAACCCTTGACCACCAAAGGCCATTTGGAACGTTTCACCCGACCCGCCACGAGCCAACGATTTCAAACCGCCAGTTGTGTCTTTCTTGATTTGCATCTGCACGCCACCCGACCACATGATCGCAGCTTGCGGGTCGGCGGCCGTCGGCGCACTAGCTACATCGAGGATCACTGGCTGGCCGTCGGTGTTGATCGCTATAAAGCCGGTGCCTTGAAGCACCACGTTATAAAGACCACCGGCAACCATGCCAGCTATGCCGCCACCGACGCGTTGGATATCCCATTGGATAGTTGATGAGAAGGCCAGAATGTTTTTGCCGTTGACGCTCACCTGGTCGTTTTCTAGGTACAAGATGATGATGTCTTGAGCGGTGTCTGCGATAAACACTTCACCTGTTCCACCGACGTGCATCAAGTCAACGCCTTCGCCGGTCGTCGCCTTCTTCAACATTTTGCCGACGCCGCCTGAGCCTTTGTTCTCAAATGTGGCTTCGCCCTGGTAGGCAACCATCGACCCCGACCGAGCTTCGAAGGGACCGTGACGAAGGTCGACCTTCAACAACTTCGAGTTCTGCAGGCTGAAATGATACTCCGATCCTTGGATCTCGTTGTATTTGGACAGATCGCCATGAATAGCCATGTTTTCTTCTCCTCGAGTGTTCTGATGCGAAACACGTACATCGGTTCCAACCAGCAAAGGCTGTAATCATAGTGGACGCACGATGACCAGGTACGGCAGCCCCCTTGCCTTCTCGCAAAGAAACCTTGAAACCGTCTGACTGAACCGACAGGTAGATTATATGGAACGGTCTAAGGCGTACGTAGGCGATATTTCATTGTCGTCGACACACTTGAGCAGGGCAGGGGAAACAATGGGCATTATCGGCAGCTCGTCCGCTAGATGGCAGCCCCAAAGCGCAACTGGCTCCGAATCCGAAACCAGAGCTGTGAAAATCGCAAAATTTCGACGCTCCTACGACGCCTGTTACGGCGACCTCTGGCTGTATTGCCTTCGTCGAACCAGCAGTCGATCGAAGGCAGAGGAAGTACTAGGCGATACGTTCACCACCGCTTGGGAAAAGATCGACGAGATGCCACTTGATGACGAAGCTCGACCTTGGTTATACGGCATAGCCAGAAACTACGTTCGAAACGAATGGCGTAAAACGAAACGCAGAGATGCCGTCGATCTACGCCTCGTCGCTGACGCTGCCCGCAGCGAAGAACAAAGTACCGTACCCGGCCCTGAAACTCTTGCCCTCGATGCAACAGACACTATCGTCGCTGCCTTCAAGAGTCTGCGGATTTCTGACCAAGAAATACTGTCGCTCGCCTCGTGGGAGAAACTCTCCAACAGCGATATTGGTTTAACTCTCTCGTGTAGCGAAAACGCTGCCAAGATTCGCCTTCATCGTGCCAGGAAACGGCTGTTGAAAGCGCTCAAGAAACAAAGCGGTGTCCTAGCCGACGTCCATAAACCTCTGACAAAGACCATTCCGATCAAGGAAATCCGATGACAGATCAAGACGCCATTGAACGATGGGGACAGATAAATCCGTTTCCCGCAGACACAGACCTCGAAACTCTTCAACCTACTCAAAGCAGAGATTCGCTATTCGACAGTATCACCTCGGGCGCCGCCCATACCGATTCGCTCCGTACCGATGTTTCAAGACGTCCAAATCGATTCGTCTTAAGCCTCGCTGCAGCGGCCATCGTTCTGGTTGGAGGCGCCGTCTACACGTCCTCGACTTCGAATTTTACTAGTAGCGCAAACCCCGCGGATTCGACAGGTGATGACAGCCATAAGACTGTGTCTACATCAGTCGATACACCTCAAACCAATGATCCTCTGATAGATCCTCGACCGACAGATTTTACCCAATCACCTATCGAGGCACGCCTCGGCGCTCTCACCCCTGTCGAACTCCCTGCCGACAGATCAGCAGTCGATTCGATGAAAGTTGAGTCCATTTCGTACCACGCCCTAGTAGAGGACCAGGAACAATTCGAGACCCACGAAATTTTATTCGTAGACGGGCCTGACTGGACCGTTTCACAGTATATCGAGTCTAGCAGAATGAACCCCGAGGAAATCAAGACCGTGAGCGCCTCATATTTCGACGGAACTTTGTATGTGAGCGAGTCCCCAGAAGAACCTATGCGTGCCGTCGATGGACAGCCCGATCCAGTGATTTCGGTAGAAGCTGTACTAGACCCCATTTCGATCATTGATTTCGTGCAGCAGGATTTGAACTACTCCAAGCAAACATTAGCTGAAGGCTGGGTTGTACACAGAGGTAGCCTTGGTCCTGAATCCCGTGAGGGGCTCTTTACTTTGCCTATTGAGGTTCCCTATCTACCTTCGCCTGATGACCGAGCCACTGCCTTTGAGGTCATAACTTCAAACGGCGTACTGGTCCAGATCAATATGGCGTTAGAGACCTCGGCCGAGGCAAACCCCCAACGGGTAGGTTTCGCCACCGTCACCTTCTCCGAAATTGGCGAAGATCAGCAAATTCAGGCCCCGAAAAAGTAATGCTCCTGCTTCCTCTCGAAGATCGTCAAGTAGACAGGTAATCGATGATCGCTTCGAGTGCCTCTACGCCTTTAGGGTCGGGCGTGGTCTTGATTACCTGACGATATGGGGCTAGCGCCACCATCGGGTCGTCGTTTTCTTGTAGACGTCCCGGGCGATCGTCGACAGCTGTCTTGCCTAGTTCCAGACTTAACTGGACCAGTTCGGGACAAACCGTAGCTGCTCGAGGACGAATGAGTTTACCGATCACGATGTTCGCAACACTTGGCAACGAGTCGGTCGCACCACTAGCTTTACGTTCCTCTAGAAGCGCCGACAGGACATCCCACACAATCGGCTGGGCAACCTCGCGTATCGAAGGAACAAAGTCGAGGACTCGGTTGGCGAGATGAGGAGCGACCTGACCGAATTCAAGGTTCGCCATTTGTCGCACAACTTCTTCACGAACCCAACCTGAAGGATGAGCACTCAACACTCGGAGCACTTGAAAAGCTTCTGCCTGAACAACAACACGGACCGTATCCCCATCACATGCGTCCCAATGTGGATGCGGTTCCCGGATACGTCGGATGGCCGTATCGATCGGGGTCGGGAACGAATGCACGAGCCGTTCGTCGGTCTTAGACCGAATAGTTTCCTCCCAGCGTTGCACCATGTTCTCTGGCTCCGCCAGCGCGTGATCAGCTCGGCTCACGAACCCTTGTGCACGTTCACTAGATTTCAAGACGTTCCTCCGGTCGGCTTTCGATCATACCGGGCTGTACGCAAGGAAGTCAGAAGTGGTAGAGAAATGGGCTGCCAGGTGCTCGACTGGCGGGAGGCATGAGGACGAGCACCTGGCAGGTTTAGGCGGCGGGTCGGACCGCTTCGGCCGGGTCGAGCCTGGCGGCTCTGACTGCCGGATAAAGTCCTGCGAGTGCGCCGATTAGCAGCGCGGCGACCACGCCGAACACCATTCCTTGTACAGGTAACGCCAGCAGCCAACCTTGACTGTTGGCGTAGAAGGCGGTTACCCCAAACCCTCCGGCTACTCCTAGCAGTCCGCCAAGTAAGGACAGCAAGGTACTTTCGACCACGAATTGGTTGCGGATATGACGCCGTGTGGCCCCCAAGGCTCGACGAACGCCGATTTCGGCTCGTCGCTCGATAACGGAGATAACCATCACGTTGGCGATACCGACACCACCTACTAGTAGGGCGACGCCGCCTAGGCCCAGCAGAAGGGTTTGCAGGTTTTTGTCGACCTCGGCTCGCGCTGCCAACGCATCGGATGGTCGGGCGACCGATACTTCGTTCGGCGCTCCGGGGCTGGCGGTTCGGGCCAGGACCGACCGGACGTTTTCGACCTGCTCTGGTGTGGTCCTCACATAGATCGAAGAAGGCAAACCTTTGACATCGAATGTGCTGCGGGCAACGTCTAAACCGATTAGTGCTGAGCGGTCGATTTCGGGGTTCAACGGTAACGGTTCTAACACGCCGATCACGGCGAACCATTTACCTCCGATCCAAACTCGAGGCGCTGTTTCGACGTCTGTGATGCCGAGCCGTTCCGCTGAGACCGACCCCAATACGACTGTCGGAAGTTTGACCGATGCTTTGTCGTGCACTCGGCCAGATGAAGCCTTCGCCCCCAATGTTGACGCCAGGTTCGCTTCAGACCCGTAGGTCGTGATGCCGTTTTTGGTGTTGGACGGAACTTTGTCGCTGCGCTGCACCGTCTTGTTTATTTCGCTGACCGATGTTGCCGCCTCGACTGGGGCGATTCGTCGAATCATTCCAGGAGCGTCGGCTGACATCTTCACTGAATCCCCGAACGTGTTTTGGCCGGGACGAACTTGGAGGAGGTTCGTGCCAAGGCTGTCGAGTTCGGCCAACAGGTCGGCTCGACTCGAAGATGATATGCCCATGACGGCGACCATCGATGCTATTCCGATGGCGATACCGATTGCCGTGAACGCTGCTCTAGCTCGGCGTGTGCGCAGTCCGACAGTCCCAGTCCCGATAACGTCACCGGGTCGTAGCTGCGATTTCCATGGACCGCTTTTTCCTTTTGTGAATGGTGACTTCATCGCCCCGCTCCTTGGACTACTGATAGGGGTGGAGTTCGGTTTGTGCTGTCGCTTTCGAGTTTGCCGTCTCGGATCGATATTTGTCGTGGCAGGTTAGCTGCCAGCTCTTTGTCGTGTGTGATCACTACGATCGTTGAGCCGTCAGCGTGGAGCCTGTGCATCAGCTCGACGATTTCGTTTGACGTTTTCGAGTCCAAGTTTCCTGTGGGTTCGTCGGCTAAAACTATCGCTGGGTCGCCGACGAGGGCACGGGCGATCGCTACCCGTTGGCGTTCACCACCGGACAGTTTGTTGGGCAGGTGTGATAGCCGGTGACCGAGACCTACCCGCTTTAACACTTCGGTGCTTCGTTTGCGGCGCTCGGTTCTCGAGATGCCTCTGTATAAAAGTCCTGCGGCGACGTTCTCCACCGCAGTCATCCCACTCAGCAAATGGAACTGTTGGAAGACGAAACCGATTCGGGCTGAACGCAAACCAGCCAGGGCCGAGTCTGATAGCTCACTTGTGTCTACTCCGTCGACGAACAGCCTTCCCGACGTTGGCCGGTCGAGGGTGCCGATTAAGTTGAGTAGCGTCGATTTACCCGACCCTGATGGTCCGACTATTGCGACAAGTTCGCCGGTAGCTATTCGCAGGTCGACGTTGTCTACTGCTCGAACCGGCGGGGTACCTTCGTATTGTCGGACTACTCGGCGCAGTTCTAACACGGTGGAGCGTTCATCGTTGATGGGTGGACTGACCCCGTTGATGCGTTTTGATTTAGAGATCATGAGTCGTCACCTGTGATGTCTTCAGGGACGACAACTGCGTCACCTTCGTTAAAGTCGCCGGTAATCTCCGCTACGTCGTCGACTACTTGCCCTAGCTCGACTTCGCGTAGTTCGGTTCCGTTCGAGGTTTGAACTTCAAGCCCGTAGCCTCCGCCAGCTAATGCCAGAACGGCCCGTACTGGAACGAGTAGGGCATCGTTGGCTAATTCTCGGCTGGCTATTACGTTGACTCGTTCGACTTCGCTCGGGATGGGTGACCCAGGTTCGATAGTGACGTTGAGCTTGCGGGTGCCGTCGTCACCAACGGTTGAGGTGACTTCGGTAATCGTCCCGTCAACCGATTCACCTTCATCCGATTCCAGTTTGACGGTCGAGCCGACATCGAGGAATGCACGGCTTTTGGTGTCGAAGTCGGCCTTCACTTGTTGCACCGCTCCGGTTACCGATAGTTCGGCGAATTCGACCCCAACTTGTGCTTCCGATTCGACTCGAAGTGCGGTGCCGTGAAAGATCAGTTGTGTTCGGTCGATCCGTCCGCTCTGCTCATGGCCGACGCTTTTCTGCCACGCTTTAACTGCCGCTTTTGTGTGGGTACCGAAGGTTCCGTCTGCGACTAGTCGCTTCTTATCGTTGAACCCTTGCTCGACGAGAAAGGTCTGCAGCTGTTTAACGTCGTCTCCTTTTAGTCGTTTACTCATCAGTTCCAGGTCGCGGTAGAGAGGGGTTTCTCCGATTGCTAACACGACTGGCTTGTTGGCTACCCAGATCAGCGGTTGACCGGCTTCCACTTCTGTACCTTTTGCCAAACTTTTCGTTACCACACCTTGAGCCTGGATCGGGGCTACCCACGGGTCGCCGTGGTCGATCACTCCGACCTCTTCCTTTTTCTCGGATAGGTTTCCTCGAGTTATTTTCTCGGTCGATACTCTTTTGACAACCGTCTCTGTTGTTGCCTCGTTGGAGGTGTCGTCGGAACTGGCTACCGCTATCGCACCGGCTCCAAATACGGTCACCGCTACTACTCCAGCAGCGACAGCTCCGACGAGAGTTTTTCGATTTGAGAGATTCATCATTCGGCGTCCTCGTCATCGATTGCATCAACCGAACCGAATGCGTCTTCGAATATTTCGTTGCATTCTTTGGAGGCTTCATCGAGTTTGTCGATATCGACGTCCTCAGGCAGTTCAATGCCGACGCCGTCCTCGGATTCCTCGAAGTCGAATCCTTTGTCTGCCATACATTGGTTGAACTTCAACTCGACATCAGCCTGTTTCGCTTCGTCTTCGGGTGAGAGCGTAAATTCACCGAATGCGTCGTCCAGGATCGGCTGGCATTCTTCCTGCGCTGCTTCGAATTCTTCGAAGTCTTCTTCGGTAAATTCGACCTGACCTGAAGAGATACCACTGTCTTCGTCTTCTTCTAGGTCTCCGAATAGTTCGTCTTGGTCGACGCCGTTGTCGAGCATGCATTGGTCGTATTTCAGTTGTGCTTTCTCGACGTCGGCTTCTGACGGCTCTTCGTTGTCGCCGTCGTTTTTACCTTCGGTGGTTTCTGTTTCGCCATTGTCGAGGGATGCGACCGACGGTGTGTCGGCTGCTTGGGTGGATCCGCAAGCACTTAACAACATCGCTGCCGTCACCAAGAGTGCGCTCACACTTTTGTGGCTTGGTCCGAAACCGGCTGCCCTTCTTGCCGTCCTAGTCATCTGTTTACTCCTTCGCTTTGAGCTGTTTGTCAGCTCATTGATGGTGAGGAGTTAACCAAATTGTTCCTAAGAATCGTCTGAGAAGTTTTTGGGAGGCGGGGCGCAGCTAGGTTGGGTTGTGTTCTGTCAGCGTCGCCACTATTTTTTTACTGGCAGACCGCAGGTGTTCTGCCAGGTCGTGGCCGACGTTCCGGTCACCTGATTCGAACTTGTTTAACAAATCGGCGTGAACCCGTTCACTGTTGTCTTGAGTCATGGGGTGGAAGGATCGAACCATAACGACGATTTCGTCAATGATGGATTCATGCATATCGGTGAGGCGTTGTACGCCGGCCAACGCAACGATGCCCCGGTGGAAGTCCATGTCGGCATCGACGATCTCTTGTTCGTCGGCTGTTTCCGACATCCGGTCTACCGCAGACCGGAGGCGGGAATAGTCTGGGGTTTCTGATTTGGTGACCAATTGTTGCGCTGCCCAAACTTCGATTACTTCTCGGGCGACATAAAGTTCGTGGCAGTCTTGCGCCGTGAACTGTCGTACGAAGGTCCCTCGGTGTAGCTGATGTTCGAGCAGGCCTTGGCTGACGAGTTCGCGTATTGCTTCACGTACCGTGCCTTTTGATGTACCTAGTTGTTCTGCCAGTGGCTCGACTCGCAGCTGGGTTCCCGGGGCGACGGCACCTCTAATAATTTCGTCTCGAAGAAGTTGAGCGACCCGTGAGACGCGTCCATCTGTCGTAAGTGACGGCAAATCTAACATAGGTGCAGTGTAGACCCAGCCCTCCAAACCAACAGATTTTAGGATTGTAGGATAATCCTAAAATCTATGTACGCTGGAGGAATGTTAGAAAATCTCCGCTCTACGATCAGATTTCGAACTCCGACCCTAAACCGCACCAAAGCTCAACTCGATCGGGCAGCGAACATCGAAGACCTTCGCACGATGGCAAAAAAACGGCTGCCGGAAGGCGTCTTCGATTACATCGACGGCGGAGCCGAAGACGAACAGACGCTCCACAACAACAGCGCTCGGTTTAGCGACTACGATTTTCGACCACGCGTTTTGAAAGACGTCGAACAAGTCGACACCTCCGTCAGCTTGATTGGCCGCGAACTGCCACTTCCGTTGGTGATGGCGCCTACCGGGTTTACCAGAATCGGGAACTCGGAGGGTGAGCTGGCAACCTCTCGAGCCGCCGCCCGGCTGGGCATCCCGTACACGTTGTCCTCGGTTGGCACCCGCTCAATCGAAGAGGTAGCCGAAGTATGCGACGGACCAAAATGGTTTCAGGTCTACGTTTGGCGCGACCGAGGTCTGGTCAAAGAGATGGTCCAACGTTCGGCTGCTTCCGGTTACGAAGCAATCTGCATCACTGTCGACTTCGCAACACTTGGTCGGCGGGAACGAGACGTCAGAAGAGGTTTCACCTTGCCACCCAAAATTGGGCTCGACACCATACTCGACGGTGTACGCAACCCAGCGTGGACGTGGGACTTCGTTACATCGGATCCCATCCTGTTTGCCAACGTCACAGGGAGAAACAACGCCGACGGCACCAACGCTATCGCTCTCGCCGACTACGTCAAGGAACAGCTCGACCCGACCCTCAGTTGGGATGACATCGCGTGGTTTAGAAGCATCTGGGACGGCCCGATCGTGATCAAAGGCATCCAAGACATTGAGGACGCAAAAATAGCGGCGGACCTCGGCATCGAGGCAATCGCCTTATCCAATCATGGAGGACGACAACTCGATGCGTCGCCAGCCCCAATCGACCTGGTCCCCGAGACGGTCCAAGCAATCGGCGACCAATGCGAAATTATTTGCGACGGCGGAATTCGGCGAGGCGCTGATGTAGTCAAAGCGATCGCCTTAGGGGCAACGGCCTGCATGACGGGGCGAGCCTACCTGTATGGGTTGGGCGCTGCCGGTGAGGCTGGGGTGGACAAAGCACTCGGATTTCTCAATGACGAGATTGTACGCACCATGGCGCTGATAGGCGCCACCCAAATGTCCGACCTAAACACAGAGTCTTTGCGACGAAGAGTCTCCGGGTAACTCAACCAAAACCCCGAGTGTGCGGCCCCGAAGAAACGGGAACCACACACTGGGGAGAGACTACCTTGTATGTTTCTGGGTCAGATATTGCTAGCCGACACTTCCTGAACCGGTTATCCCGCCTGCGTTTGTAGACAGCGGGAAGTTCGGTCCGGCATCTCCGCCCATAGCTGATGGGGCTTCACCCACGAGAGGTTTAAGCGCAAATGGTGCCGGGCTGTTATCGGTGTCTGGTTCGACACTTATAACAATTGTGGCTCCGGTTAGGTCTAGCGGGAAGTCGAACCCATCGGGAGCGTTCACGATGAAGTCTTCACCTGGGTATGCGGGCGCATCTAGGTCGCCGCTAAAGTCACCGAAATTGTCGGCGCCTTCGGCAGAGCTGAAGGTGCCGGTCGAAATCGGTGTGCCGTCAACTACCGCCCAACCCTCATACAGCCATCCTTCTGGAAGTTCAGGGATTTCCAGCGAGGCTTCGGGACCGGGCTTAGAGAGGAACCAGACACCCGAGTTCTCGTCGTCGGTAGATTCGGTCGTCGGGGTAGCGATCACGAACGTGCCAGAGGCTTCTGAGAAATCGGTACCTAAGGCTGCTGGATGGTCGATAGTCAGCTCAACGTTTCCGGCGTCATCGATTGCTCCACCCAAAACTTTGGTGGCTGCTGGCGCCGGGTCGTCGTCAACCTCAGGTTCGATCGAGATAACGACGTCGGTTGCGCCTTCATAGCTGACATACTCTGCTGCTTCACCGTCGACGCCTATTGCGTTTCCGTCCTCGTCGATGTCGAATATTCCGGCTGTGACTGGGGAACCGTCAACTACGACCCATGCTTCATAGTTATGGGTGTCTCCAAGAGTTTCTAGCCCGTCGAACGTGAGCGAAAGGTTGACGGGATCTCCAAGCTCGACTGCTACATCCTCGGTTTCGACCTCTTCGGTTTCTGCGGCAGGGGCTGGCTGCGCTTCGGTGGTCGGGGCCTCTGCGACCTCTGAAGTGGACGCTCCACAAGCTGCCGCCACGAGGGCTAAGCCGGTAAACAATGCTGCGGTTTTTGTTTTCTTGCCTGCGATAGACATTCTGATTCTCCTTTTAGATTTCGTAGACCGACCCTTATATATCTCTCCCGGGAAACGTTCCGGAATGAGTCGGTCGATATGTCCACAAACGCATCGCAGCCGCATTCGATACCAGCAATGTCCCCAGTTCAGGATGCGATAAGAACATCCTTAACGGGTTATGAATTACCCTTGAAACTGGCATAAAGCTGGCGTCATGACTGTGTCGATGGCAAATCTCCGAATCGGGAACTTTTACTGCTCCTGACGTTTCAGAGCGGGTGGAAGTTCGATGTTCGTCTCTTTGGAGGAGATTTAAAATGGCCACAAATGTTCGCTACGACTTTTTTGAAGATCGGTTTGATCGTTCATATCTGCGGGTAGTTCCCGTCGAAGGCACCAAATCCGAGATGCTAGAGGCGAAGACGTTAGCCACTGTCCGTGACTTGGCGGTGTCGAGACGCCGGTTAGCTAAACATCCAGCTTTAGCTGGGTCTTTGTTAGTCAAAGCCGCTGCGGCCGCTGTGGTTACAGCCTTTGCTTTGCCGGTTGTCCTCGGTCTAGGCTCCACTCCCGCTGAAGCTGGAGTTGTCGACGGCAATGGCAACCCAATAAACACGGGCAGCGGAGGGACCGTCGGCACCACCGATGAGACCAACGGCGGTAGCAACTCCGACCCGGAAAGCAACTACACGTGTCCTGGCTGCACTGCAAGAACTTCTGACGGGCTTTGGTACAACCCGTCAGCAAGAACTGGAGACCCTGGAAGCCGGTTCGGCTATAGCGGTGGGGAAAAGGACAATCAGATCGAGATCAATTGTGGGTGTATCAACATTGTTGTTACCGACCAAACCGGTGAGGAATCATCGACTGGGGCGGGTACTGGCTTACCCGAAGACTGGCAACCAGGAGATCCCCCACCAAGCACTAACCCAACTACACCTGGTTCCCCGACAGAAACAAACGATTGTCCTGCGTGCGAAGGCAGTGATCCCTCGACGGCTTCCAACCCGGCAGAGGCAGCAAGCCTGGAGCTAGCGCGTGATCGAGAGCTACGACAAGAAGCTAGAGAACAGGGCGTCGGGTACCCCGATGTGTACCCGTATTTAGTGACCCCAGAAGTGGTTGAGCGTTGGAAGGATGAGGCTGAGGCTCGCGAAGAGGCTCAGGAAGAAGCCCGACAGGAACGGCTTGAAGAAGAGGCAACCTATCGGAATGAGTTGACGACATGGGAAGAGACCCGCCGCCAAGATGACATCGCTGATCCAGCGGCCGGTGTCGAGCGGGTCGAAGGCCGCATTGAACAGCTAAAGGCATCCATCCAGGCAAACAAAGCTAAGGCCGCCGAGCTACGGGCACTGCTGGAGGACAACCCAGGAACATATGCCGACACTGCAATCGAAGTCTACGATCAACGTGCAGCTGATGCCGAAGAGGATCTAGAAGAAGCCGAAGAATGGCTTGAAGAGCTACAAGATATGCCGCAACCTGACGGTTTAGAGACACAAAAAGCGATTGAGGCATTAGAAGACGAACGGTTCCAACCCAGTGCTGCGATTGGGACCAACGAAAGAGAAATCGAGCGGCTCGAACAACAGTTGCAAGCTTCGAAAGACGAGTTGGCAAAGTTCGACGATCCGAACTATCGAGATCGGTTCGGGCGAGGGAAAACCGTGTTCGAAGACAGTGTCAAACACTTTGAGGAAAAGCTCCAGCAAGAGAAAGCAGAGCTTGCCGACAACGTCTCCGAGGTCAATCGAATCGATGCTGAGATCGAGGGGTTGAAAAATCCGACGGCACCAGCCGTTCCACAACCTCCAACCCCTCCACCGGTATCAACTCCGACACCGCCCGAACCTCCGATTTCAGATACCACGCCACCTAACACGGACGATTCTGTTCCCGACGACGTCACAGCGCCAGTGCCGCCACAACTACCAAACCGAGAAGACCCAGCACCCGAACCAGGAACACCAGCACCAGCGCCCGAAACCCCGACACCAGCAGACCCCGAACCAGCGCCCGAAACCCCGACACCAGCAGACCCCGAACCAGCACCAGAAACCCCGACACCAGCAGACCCCGAACCAGAACCAGAAACCCCGACACCAGCAGACCCCGAACCAGAACCAGAAACCCCGACATCAGAAACATATGACGGCCCTGGCTACCCGACACTCAGCTCGGCCCAACGCTCTGCTGTGGTCAAGGCCGAGCAACACGATCGGTGGGCCAAGTCAAATCGTTGGGCGGCTGAAAGGTTACGTGGACTACTAGAAGACGAAACCAACCAAGACAAACGGGACTACTTGTCAGAAAGGATCGCCGGGTACGAGGAGAGTGCCAAGAAAAATGACGAAATCGCAGACCAAACACGTGATGATCACGGCATACGTCCTCCGGCAGAGGAACGTGACGACGGAACCTTCGAAATAGACCAAACCCAGTACGACAATCTGGAAGAACTTGCGAAGAATAACCGTCGACCCGAATATTACATGGAACTATATAACTTGACGGGCACACCATTGTTCGCTGAAATGGCTCAGATTTCTTCGAACAGTGGCATGTTAGGTGGAATCGCCTGGCGAGCGAACGACATAATCGTTAACGAACGTCCTGAGATTTACCCATCCCCCGGCTCTCCGGCTGACGCAAGAATCTCAGACTTCTCTAAGAAGATCTTCGAAGGCAACTTTGAAGATATCAAACCCATCGAAACAGATAACGGTGAGCAGAAATATTCGATCCAAGACGAACTTGGCGTGTCGAGACGAGCCTATGAACGTTGGGTCGAGGAGAATCCCGGATTTGCCGATATCGCCCCACCACTGTTGAGGTACGTACAACAAATCGGCACTGAGGGAAACACTGAAGAACTCCAAGAGCTGATGGAGAAGTTGGATGCAACCGGAAACCTGGAAGGGTTTGATGACCTGCAACTGTCCGACGAAATTGAGACCCTCATTTCAGAAGGCGTCATCGAGACTGTCGACGACCTGTACCGGGAACTCGAAGGCGATGGAAGTTCAGATATTGGCGAGCTGATTGACTATGGCAGAGAGTACCCCGCTGTGGAGGTCGGCATCCAATCGATCATAGATGAGATAGCGGCACGCTACTTCGGCGCTGATCCAACAAAAGGGTTCTATGAAGAAGACTTCATAGAAGCACATGGTGGACTCGAAAACGTGACGATCGAGTACTCCCTTGACGGTCAATTTAAGATCATCAGCTCAGACAAAACCAACATCTCGGAAGAAAGCAGAAAGAGCTACGAGAACGTCACCTCTCACCCTACTAAACATGTAATTGTCGTACCGGCCTAGCTTCGGCGTGTCTGGTGGGGAAACGCTGAACTTCCTCGCCAGACATAGCCCGTACTCGGGCCACCGACTTTCTAGGGTCTCAGAACGACATATCCAGTAAACGATATGTGTCGGTTAGAACACGGATAGGTTTCGTTCGATGCAGCATGGAACATCTCGGCACAATCAACTCGTCAAAGCTGACAATCAACTGATATTCAACTAGCAGCGAGATCATAAGGACATCACATCGTGGGACTACCTAAAATCCGGAGCAAACGACCGAAAGAACTTACGAAAGCCGCAGCGCTTATCCTTTCACTGGTCGTAGTAGCCAGCGCATGTTCGGCAGAAAACGCAGGCCTCGACGAATCGGCAACGGACGCCGCCAGCGACGGCGAGTACTACGAAGAGTCGGCGCCAGCGCCGCTGCCTGAAACCCCTAACCAGGGCCGCGAGGACTCAAATTTCGAAGACCCAGGCGTGAACCCTCGAGTTAACCCCAGCGAAGATCCACAGTCGACCTTCGCTTTAGACGTTGACACTGGTTCCTACACGTTGGCGAGAAGTTGGATAAATGAGGGACGGATCCCAACGTACGACAGCGTCAGGGTTGAAGAATACGTCAACTACTTCGACCAGGGCTATGAAGCACCGACCGATGAAACCTTCGCCATACATACCGACGGCGGACCTACCCCGTTCCTCGAAGACGACAGCTATCGACTGTTACGTATCGGCCTTCAAAGCCAAGTTATTGAAGATGACGAACGACCAGGGGCACGCCTCACATTCGTGGTTGACGTTTCAGGATCGATGGCTGAACCTATCGAAGATGTAAAACAAGCGCTCAACGTGTTGATCGACGAGCTACGACCAACCGACGAAGTCGCCATCGTTGCATACGGCAGCGAATCATACACCATTCTTGACCACACCCCGGTTTCAGAGAACGCCGACATCCGATCAGCTATCGACCGGATTCAAACCGAGGGTTCAACCAACGCTGAAGCCGGACTAGAACTCGGATATCGCGAGGCTGATGAGGCGTTCCTTCCGAACGGGATCAACCGAGTCATCCTTCTTTCCGACGGTGTAGCCAATGTGGGCGCAACCGGGCCTGAAGCAATCCTAGAGACCATCGAAAATGCTGCGGGAGAAGGAATCAATCTCGTCACCGTCGGTTTCGGCGACGGCCAATACAACGACGCCTTGATGGAACAACTCGCTGATTCCGGCGACGGCTTCTATGCCTATGTCGACGGTGAACAAGAAGCCGTCCGCCTGTTTCGCGACGATCTAACCGGAACTCTTCTCACCGTCGCCAACGACGCGAAGATTCAAGTCGAATTCGACACAAACTCGGTCACACAGTACCGCCTGATTGGGTTCGAGAACCGAGCGATTCGAGACGAAGATTTCGACCGTCAAGTTGATGCAGGCGAAATCGGAGCCGGTCACTCAGTTACCGCCCTCTACGAAGTTCAGTTGGTCAACCCACGCTCGGCTTCCGACGAACTGGCAGTCATTTCGCTCAGGTGGGAGGACCCAGAAACCGGTGAACGTAAAGAAATGACCGAACCTGTTTCGACCGCAGATCTAGCCCCAGGATATGACAGGACGGCCCCCGAGTTTCAGCTAACTTCAACCGTTGCCTGGTGGGGAGAGATTCTGCGGGAATCACCGTACGTTCAAAACTCTGAGGTTGTGACGCTGGACGCGATCGCCAAGGAAGCAAACCGCATTTCTTCCGATGTGCTTACCGACAGTGAACAAGCCAGCGAGTTCGCCGATCTTGCTACTAGAACAAGCCGGGGTCGCTAACTGACCACAGTCACTAACTAAAGAACCCAGGTTCGATCGAACCTGGGTTCTTTAGTTTTCTGGCTAGAGGTTTGCGGCCACTACCCTAGCTGCGTAACAATACCTACGAACTTACCTTGTCACCCGGTCTTGACGCCTCTTACCTTGCCTTAGCGTTTGATTCCGGAACGCATATGTACATGCTGCTACCAGGTACAACCTCAGATTGACGTTGCGACCCATGGTATCTATGGTGCAGTATGGGCTTTGTGGGGGGTCGATTGAGGGATCACTCCCCCCACAAAGGCAATGAGTCACGCTCATTCGCTGCTGCCGTGTGAGAACCTCGGCGGGTGCTCGCACCGCAGCAGCCCCAACCGGCTAAGAACTTCGGCTACCTAGCAACCCGTTCTCAGCTTTTGTTTCAGCTAGTTTTGGTTCGAGAAGCAAAACTATGACACTAGAAGTTGAAAGCCATCAAAGAATTAGCTGTGAACTTGCTGAGAGTTTTCTTCCGGGTTAGTTTACTGGCTGTGAGTGTTTCGATTTGGACGATAAACGGTCTTTGCCATGCCTGGTGAACACCTGCTAGTAGTCGACGACGAAGAGAATTTGCGGACCATGTTGTGTGCGGCGTTACGCCACAACGAGTTTGAAGTGAGTTCAGCCACCAACGGGCGAGAAGGGTTGGCTGCAATAAGCGAACACAAACCCGACCTTGTGGTTTTAGACGTGATGATGCCCGATCTTGACGGCTTCGAGGTTTGCCGACGCATGCGGGCCGAGAACGACCAAACACCGGTTTTGTTTTTGACTGCCAGCGACTCGACCCAAGACAAAGTCCGCGGCCTACGTCTCGGCGCCGACGACTACTTGGAGAAGCCGTTCAGTTTAGAAGAACTAGTAGCGAGGACTCACTCGATCCTTCGTCGAACTAACCGCTCGACAGGATCAAACCGAATCATCGAACTCGACGACGTTCAGATGGATCTCGACGCTCACCTGGTAGTGAAGTCAGGCAAACATGTACATCTGTCCCCTACCGAATACGAACTGCTGAAATATTTGTTGGAGAACCAAGGAAAGGTATTGTCGAAGCCCCAAATTCTGCGACAGGTTTGGGGCTATGACTTCGAGACAAACGGCGGCGTTGTCGAAACCTACATCGGTTACCTCCGAAAAAAGCTCGACACGAACGAACCGAAACTTATTCATACCGTCCGCGGCGCGGGGTACACCATGCGGATACAACCCACCTGAGGAACCACAGCCCAATGAAATCTATTAGTTTACGCGCCAGGTTACTGACGGTGATCGCCCTCATCGCCGTTCTACAAATCTTCGTCGCGTTTGTTGTCTACAACTCGACGCAGAACGAACTTTATAGCCAGCTCGACGATGAGTTGAAGACAATTGCGTCGCCTGACCGTTTCAACGCTTCCCGAAGCGGAGCGTTCCCACCTCCGCCGCCGCCAGGAGCCCCGTTCCCGCCGCCGGGCGCACCTCCACCCCCACCGGGAGACCGAGTCCCACCACCGGGGGCACCACCTCTATCTCCAGGGGCACGCCCGCCGGTGGGCGACTTACCGGATGGACTTGAGCGGCCACCACCACCTCCAAAACGGTTAGGCAACATCTATGAAGGGGTCCTTGAGGCTGACGGAACGCTCGAAACGATTTTCCCAGCAAACGAGGGCGGCGTTGACCTTCCTCCTCCCAACATCGATATCCAGAAAGTAGACCGCTACGACGGCAAACCGTTCACGTCCGACGACTCGGTGGACAGGTATCGGGTCGTCGCCACCCCAATCAACGACGGTAGTTTCTTTCTCGCTGCTACCCCTTTGACCGAAGTCGACGAAACGTTATCCGGGATGCTTACGGTCATAATCATCGCGGTTGTTACCATCACTACTGTGCTCGCCCTCGCGACCTGGTGGGTTTTACGGCTCGGAATTAATCCGATCAAGGACATGACCAATACCGCTGAAGCCATCGCCGCTGGCAACCTTTCAGAACGCATCGACAGCCCCGACGACCACACCGAAGCCGGACAACTTGGACACGCCCTAAACACGATGCTCGGTCAGATCGAAACGTCGATGGATGAACGGCAACTGGCCGAACAACGCCTCCGACAGTTCATCGCTGACGCGTCACATGAGCTACGAACACCGGTCGCCACAATCAGAGGGTACGCCGAGCTGTACCGTGCCGGTGGACTGGAAGACCCCGACGAGCTGGGTGACGCCCTCCGCCGCACAGAACAGGAAAGCGAACGCATGACTCGCTTGATAACTGACATGTTGAACCTAGCTAAGCTCGACCGCGAACCCGACCTCGAAACCGAACCCGTGGACCTCGCAAGCATCGCTCAAGACGCCGCCGCCGACGCAGCCGCAACCCATCCAGATCGAAAAACAACGCCGGTGATTTCGTCGAAATCCTTGACGGTTGAAGGCGACGAAGATCTGCTTCGACAGGCCGTTGCGAACCTGGTCGGCAACGCGATTGTCCACACATCGCCTGACGCGTCGGTAACTATTTTTGCTCGCCAAGAACGGCACCAGGCGATTGTCACCGTCGCCGATGACGGCGATGGCATGCCAGCCGAGGATCTGGCTCGTGTGACCGAACGATTTTATCGAGCAGACCCTTCTCGGAGCCGTCATCGGGGAGGAAGCGGACTGGGTCTTGCCATCGTCGACAGCGTCGTTGACGCCCATCGTGGAACACTCGTCCTAGACAGCACACCAGGCGCCGGAACCGCAGTAACCATCACATTGCCGATCGTCGAGTAGCCGACGATAACCTTCACGCGTGGCCCACGATACGAACCGGCAAGGCACCACCGTCGAAGACGTCCGAAAAGTAGTCGACGCCTTATTCAGCGAACACGAAAACCAGTTCGGCCCCGACTACGAAATCTACCGTGCTCACGTCCACCGAGTTGTCGGACTCGTGGCGCTTCAAGTCGAGATCCCCGCAGAGCTAGTCCAGCCGGTAGGGGTTGCCGCATTTTTCCACGATGCCGGAATTTGGCTCGACCAAACCTGGGACTATCTGGAACCTTCATGCGGGCACGCTTTACGTTTCGTAGACGACCACAGCCATGATGGTCTCGTCCAAGCCATAATCGTTGAGCATCATCGAGTCCGGCGGGCCAAGCATCAGCATCCGATCGTCGAAGCGTTTCGGAAAGCCGACCGAACCGACCTCTTCTTTGGGTTTCCACCCATTAGAGGAATCAGCCGGCAAGACTACAAAAGCATCATGCGAACATACCCAGCTAAAGGGTTTCGACCGATGCTTCTGCGTGCGTTCAGGCAAGGTATCAGGGAACAACCGTGGAACCCGCTACCGATGATCAAACTCTAGCGACACCGATACTGGCGGCCAGAAAGCCGGTGTGTGGAACGCTCATCTGTGGGGTCTAGGATGCCCGACGCGGTTCTGTCTTAATTGTGGTCCAACTATTGTCGACTAAATGGCAGTAGCAGTTTTCACTCAGCGGAGAGATTCATTGAAGCCCAATCGAACTACCAGGCCCATTCGCCACCGATATGTCGTTTTCGCAAGCGTCGTCTCTTTCGTTGCTGCGTCATGCGGGCAGAGCCAAACAACGGCAAATGACACTCTGCCAGAATCGTCGGTTGTTGAGTCGACGCAACAATCTGTCGCTGACTCCGCACCAGATCATCCAACGGATTCCACGGACCTTGGTTCGGTACCTACCCCAAGGTCGGACGCTACCCCCAATCCGGTGCCGGAAGCCGAAACCCAACCAGCCCCGGCAACGGAGCCCGAACCAAAAGTTGAACCGGCAGGGCCGTCTGTGTTACCCAGCATCGCTATGACCGACGTCGGAGCGGGCAACGCGTTCGACATCAGTCAACTAGGTGAGGGGCAAGGAGATATTCTCCTCTGGTTCTACCTCCCCACGTGAGGCCGCTGTGTCGCTCAGTCGAGCGACGTTGAGCAGTTTGCTCAACAGAACGGTTCGGTACAGGTCGTTGGAGTCGGTATTCAAAGCACGTTAGAACGAGCTGAAGCGCTTGGCCAAGCCGGGGGCGTAAACAAGATGCGCTTGTTGTGGTCACCGGATTTCACTTCTTGGAGTCACTACGGAGTCCAAAGTCAACACACCACAGTCCTGTTGGATTCTGCGGGTAATGAGAAGCAACGTTGGACCGATTTCAAACCCGACGAAATATCGACCGCATTATCGAACTAGAATAGGCCGATACACGTGCGGAGGTAGGGTCACCCTGAGCGAAATTACGATCGACCTGAAACGGTTTAAACAAGGCGACTTTCCACCTGTCAGCGTTCTCTCCGGTCGACCAGCGACCCAACTTGCCACGTTCAGATTCGAACGACGAGGCGCCCTTTCCAAATTGTTTTGGGACTCTGAATATGCGGGCAGCATGCTTCGAGACTTCGTGGAAGGCTTTCTACCGGTGGCTGATGGTGAGACGCTTCCCGCAGAAATCCAAGCATCCAATGACCGCTCGACGGTAAGGCTCACAGGTATTCACCCCACCTTTATCGACGCTATTCAAAACCCTAGCGACTAGCGACCCTGTGTGGGCTGACAGTTCTACCAGCTCAGTTTCATCCAACCGATCAACGGCTTACCAGGCTCAACCAGTTGTGGGGTCGTGTTGAAGGCGTTAGGTGGACCGGACTGGGGTTCGATAGCGACCGCATGGTCGGGTTCGGTAAACACCACCCAATGGTCAAGGTTTGATTCCATTTGGACCGTTAACGCATCACGCCAGCACAACACCGGCGGTGCGGTGGTTCCCGCCAACGTCACGTTGAGGGGGCCCGTCGGAACTTCACCGAACGCGCCCGTTGGGATCATGTCGTCGTCTACTTCATAGATCGACTCGGCGGTGAAGTCGACTTCGACGGGGGCGCCGCGATCGAGCCGACGCCGGAACCACGGATGCCAACCTACTTGGCCAGGCATGGGTTGACTTCCTGCATGGAGTTCCAACGTTACGAGTAACGAATCGGTGTCCAAGACAAATGATTGAACGACATGGCCGCCGAACGGCCACGCTTCGGGAAGATCTATTTGTAGCTTTGTTTTATCAACCACCGTCCAGGCAGTATCGAACACTAAACCGTGGTTGGCGTGAGGCGGCGAATTCAACGCGAACGACCATTCGTTTCCTTGCCACCGAAGATCGCCGTAGGCTAGCCGCCCGCACCATGGAACCATAGGGAACGAACCGTAGCGTGTCGCTTTGGAACCTTCGGTCACCAACAGCTCCATCCCGTCGACGACCAGTGAAGCCAACCTCCCACCTTCAGCCAAGACAGTCGCAGTCGCCCGTTCGCTTGTTAGTACAAGATGTTCGGAGTCCATGCCAGCACTTTAGCCTGCAACGACATCCGCCCGGCACATTCGATGGCGACGACACCTGCGTAGCCATGTGAGACTAGTAGGCAGATAACCAACGC
The DNA here is from genome assembly GCA_020630065.1 of Acidimicrobiales bacterium. GTDB lineage: Bacteria > Actinomycetota > Acidimicrobiia > Acidimicrobiales > SZUA-35 > JAHDCC01. The sequence continues at coordinate 129,673 of JAHDCC010000008.1, read as the reverse complement.
TGCCACGACCGCCAAGTTACTAATAGGCTCAATAGTGTGGCTACTACAAATGACGCTCCGTTTCTTCGCCGGATCAGGCTCGCAGAGTTAGATGATGCGCCAGGCGAAAACGGCGGGAACGAAGACGCCGCATCTGGAACAGCCGACGACAGTGTTGATGGTTGGAACAAAGACGATTTCCCTGCGTGGTATCAGGACAAGGTCGACAACGAACCTTCGCCCGACGAAGCGACCCAAAGCCCAGACCAAGACAAAGACAGCCAAGACAGCCAAGACAGCGACAATCAAGACAAAGCCGAAAATTATGCGCTGGAGTTAGCGGCGGTTCAGACACTCGACCAGCTTCGGTTCGGGTCGGTGACCGTGCTGGCCGGAAATAACGGTGCCGGTAAATCGACGGTGCTTGAAGCCATCGCGATTGCTGCTGGGTTTAACCCCGAAGGCGGGAGTCGAAACCTGAACTTCTCGACCCACAACACGCACAGCGACCTAGCCGATCATTTGGTTCTTGAATGGGGCCGACAGCCACGCTGGGGTTGGTTTCTTCGGGCCGAAACGTTTTATGGGATGGCAAGCCACATCGAAAATGACGAGTACTTGGCGCCGACGTTTCCCCAGTTTCACCACCGCTCCCACGGCGAGTCCTTTCTGGACCTGGCTACGAGCCGGTTTACCGGAGTTGGGTTGTATCTGCTGGACGAACCCGAGTCGGCGTTGTCGGTCCAGGGCCTGATGTCGTTGTGCGGGGTGATCAACAAGTCATTGGCAAAAGGGTCCCAGTTCATCATCTCAACCCATTCACCTTTGTTGATGGCGTTTGCGAACGCCAAAGTTTTCGAGCTGGACGCGACGTCTGGAATATCGGAGGCGACGTTTGAATCGCTCGAATCAACTGTTTTGTGGCGACGTTTCTTCGCCGATCCGAACGCGTTCCATCAGAACGTTCTTTAAACAAATTTTGGACTAGTTGGTTTGGGTTGAACCAGAAAAGGCCGCCACCTGGACATACACAAACCCCACATCAACCTGTGTTATAGGTCACTCCTGTTTGGTGTATCTTTACGCGATTCTGCGACATCAAAGGGAGTAGAGCTATATTCCCCAACATGAAAGTTGATGTAACCTATGCAGTCAAACACTTGGCGAAGGTTGCGGGCCGCTCTTGCCGCCGCCCCATTCGCCGCACTCTCAATCGGTTTGTCTTCCACTCCAAGTACGGCGGCGCCCCCGCCTACCGAAACTGAACCGGCGACTCAATGCGATATCGAAGACTTTAGACGCACAAACATTATCGACGCTGAAGGTTCAGATAAGAAACCGTCCAAGGTTCGTTGGGGCAAGGTGAATAAACGTCGGGCTGTTGGCGCCACCAACATTTTGGAGTTGGATGAACCAATTCCGGCCGGGACTGTGCTGGTGAGCGGCGTCACGAAAGACCGCTCTCATCGGAAGGATTCGTTGGATGGGACCTCTACTCTGACCGAGACCGGCGAACGGGTGGCTGTACGTTTCGTCGATAAAGAGGGTGAGACGGTTGGCGAGACATCGCCGACTCCCGATCTACCAGATACCGCTACTCGGGCACCGTTCGCTCAACCAAGTATTGAGCTGAGCGCCCCGGCATATGGGGTTCAGATCGTTCATGCCGGTGACGGGACTTCTCCGAATAAGCTTCGGGTTCGATGTCTGAATATTGACCCGGTTTCCGACGATAGCCCACCATCTGATTTGGTGCGGTTTTTGACGTGCAGCAACGAAGACTTCGCGTTCGCTCCGAATATGCGGTGCGGGTTTATGGCTGTCCCTGAGGAACGATCTAACCCGAATTCTCGTTTGATCAACGTTGCGTTCGGTGTTGTTCCTGGTGAACAACCGGTGGGTGAACCTGTTGTTTATTTGGAGGGTGGTCCGGGCGGTGCGCCTCTTACCGCTAGCGGGGTTTTACAGGAGTTGGCGTTCGACGAAATCTCTGGTGGACGTGACGTGGTATATGTTGATCAGCGAGGTACCGGGTTTTCGCAGCCGTCGTTGACGTGTGTGCGTCTCGAAGATTTGGTTATCGAGGAACCACCGTTTGAAGAAGTTACCGACCCTGATTCCGATGACGGCAGCGGTGATACAGAACCGGTTGACGAAAGCGCCGTGGTTCCGGTCAGCGATCCTGTTGACGAGTCCGCAACTCCGGAGAGCGACGAATCGGGCAATGACGACTCGGACAATGACGACGAACCTGCGGCTCCAGCAATTGAAGACTCAGTCGAAGAATCTGCGACCCCAGCGATTGAAGACTCAGGTGACGAAGACGATGAAACCGTAGATGAGGAAATCGAAGAATCTGATGAGAGTTCAGAACCTCTGGAGGAGCCACCAACCGAAGAAGAAATTTTAGAGCTTGTCCGACAAGAAGTTCAACAGTGCAAGAACCGACTCGTAGACCAAAACATTGACTTGTCGGCCTACACGACAGTTGAAAACGCAGCCGACATCGACGACCTTCGCCAAGGGCTAGGGGTAGATACATGGAACCTGTTCGGCGGATCTTACGGTACCGATCTGGCGTTGAGCGTAATGCGTGACTACCCAGAAGGTGTCAACAGCGCCATTTTGGACTCCGTTTTCCAGCCCGAAATATCCGCTGGAAAAGACAATTCCATCAGCTACCAAAACAACCTAGACGAAATCGTCGCACGGTGTCTCGCTGACGCCGACTGTGGTGCCGCGTTCCCGAACTTAGCGGCAGACATTAACGCCGCAGCAGCGAACGTAACCCAGGACCCTATTCCGTTTGGGGTAGAGAACGCCGAGATCGTTTTTGGTGACGGCGGATTAAACATCAACATTCTCTCACTGATGTTTATCTTCGAAGAAGCTAACCCGTCGCTACCGGCGTGGATCAACGGGCTAGCCTCGAATGATCCGGCGGTTCGGGCAGCTACTGCTGAGAACTTTGCTCAGACCGTTCTCGGTTTAGAACTGGAAGCGGCACCAACCGACGCCCGAGGCAGAAGGTCCTATGAGCAGCGAGGCTTGCCGAGTGTGGCCGCATTCTTCTCTGACGGCTTCTATTTATCGGTGACCTGTGCGGAAGAGTTCCCGTATCGGGACAACTCGGCGATCACCCGAACATCTGACACGGTTTGGTCTCCCGAATTGTTGGACGCAGCAACCATCGATTTCTTCCCAACGTGTGACATTTGGGATGTTGCGGCTGAAGACCCGATCGTGACCGAGCCGGTAACAAGCGACATTCCGTCACTGGTTTTGGCTAGTGACACCGATTTCCAGACGTGGCCGGAGTGGAGCCGTAAGGCGGCGGAAACGTTGCCCAATTCGACGCTGGTCGAGTTTGAACAGGTAGGTCACGTGGTTGCCTTAAACGACGGGTGCCCGGCTTCGATCGCCGCCGAGTTTGTTGAGAACCCGACCGCGGTGCTCGACACATCGTGTGTGGATGAGCTTCCGGCAATCGACTATGCCGGGTCGTTGGCTCCAGCTCCTTCTGACGATGAGATCGTGGAGTTGGCTGAAGAGGCCGGCGTTGAAGACCTGGTTTAGCAGGTAGATAGGTTTCCGGTGTCGTCTTCGGAGTTCAGACTCCGCTTGCCTTGTCCTTCGACGGCGACACCGGTCAGTTCAGTCCTACTATCTGTGATCCAAAGCCGACCACATCTAGCGTTGCGCCGATACTGGTACCGCATCCATGCCCTTATCTCGAATCAGGTAGTTGTCACCGTGACGTGGGTCCTGTGAGTTGATCCATTGGTAGACGTATGTACCTACGCGAGGGCTGGCTGGGATATGTCGTTTCGGTTCATAACCACGATTATGACTATTGGCAGGGCGACGAAGGCTGAAAGTCCACCGAGAACCCCAGCGATGTCGCCGTTACTCAGGCCGTCGGTGTTAAAGACGTGGTAGAGGAAGTGGGGGATTCCCCACGCTAACGATGAGGCGCACGCGGTTAGCACGAGGGGTTTTGATACTGAGATGGCGGCGCCCACGAACAGTACGATCAGGGCCAGATTCAAGGCGCCGACGTCGCGCATGAGGTGTTCGTTGTAGGGGCCGTCCAGGGCAATCCATGCTCGCCCAAGTCCGGGGAAATTCTCGTAGAATGACTGGGGAGCGAGGAGCCCCCAGATGCCGAGCGGCGCCGATGAAATTGCCAGGTACCCCAATGCGATTTGGACCCATCGTCGGTGATTCATTCCCTATCCCTCGTTCTTTCGGTTCTTCTCGGACACTGGTGCCATCGTAACCTGGACAAGGAGACCCAGGAAACACTGCGCCAGAATGGCACAATGTGCAGTATGTGCTTTGAGGAGAGGTCATCGTGACATTACAAGACAGACGGAACGAGCAGACACGGGCGGAAATTTACGAGGCTGCAGCGTCGCTTTTTTTAAAACAAGGTTTCTCAAAGACCAGCGTGTCACAGATCGCCGACGCGGCCGATGTTTCTCGTCGAACCGTGTACCGACACTTTCACAGCAAAGACGAAATCGCCTATGAAATCCCCCGACAGTGGCTGGCCCATTACCTGAAGTTGATCGACCTGAGAGACCCTTCAGAGTCGGACTTTGATGTCTGCCGTCGTTCGATCATAGACGTGGCGCGGTTTATTCAGTCAGACCGCGCCCGCATCGAGGTCGCGTTCAAATTTATGGCTAGCATACCGTCGATGCGGCCGACTGAGGCCGCGTTAAACCGAGCCTGGCTCGAGGCTCACCGGTCGCTGCTTACCGAGAACGTTGAGGATGGCGATGTGGCTGGCGCTTTGCGAGGTTCGGTGATGGCTGGAGCCCTGGTCGGAGGAACCGACGGCGCATTCTATCTATGGCTTCAAGACCCTACGAAGGACCTGGTAGAGCTGACCGAACAGGTGTGGTCCTCGGTCGAGAAGATCAAGACCGGAACCCGATCGAAAACATAGCGCGTCATCCCACGAAGGGGGCGAGTCGAGCTGCGCTGATCAGCGTGATTTAGACTCGATCTAGGTTTTGAACGATCTTGATGGGTGGCTGATTTTCAGGCCCAATCGCGGCTGAGATTCGATGAAGACTAGCTGGGTCGTCTAGCGCTTCGACTGTCCATGAAGGTGTAGTTCTATCCATGCGGCTATATCAGCAACGTCTTTTTTTCCGACAATGATGTCGTCGATAATGAAACGCTCGGCGGTGGTAGCGTCGACGACTATTGAATCACCATTGAGTTTTAGGAATGTCGCCATTAAGGCGAACCCGATTCGTTTGTTACCGTCCACGAAACAATGGTTTAGGATAAGGCTATGCAGTAGTGCGGCTGCTTGAAGTGACAGGGTTTCGTAGTAGCCAGAGCGTGGACGCATGAGCGCACTTTCTAGCAAGCCTTTATCTCGCACACCGTGCGCACCGCCGAACCGGTCAATCAAAGCCTTATGCAGGTAGAGGGCTTCTTCGACCGTTGGGTATGTAGTCGTTTCCACGCTTCTATTGAGCGAGCTTGTCTAGAAGTTCAGCGTGCTCATCAAGCACTTCTGATGACGCTTCGATGAACGTGGGACGCACTCTGACTGATGCCAGATATTCGGCTACTGCCTCGTTAAGAACAATAGAAATGTTCTTCTTCGACTCAGAAGCATACGCACGCAGGTCGTCGAGGTTCTGCTTTTCAATCTTTGAGCTGAACTTAACCATTTCCATATCCAACAACATATCTTGACGTATCATGACACGTCAAGACTGTGTAAAAGTCGCGGTTGTGAGACTTGAACAACAAATCAACAAAGCTACTACCCCCGCTCGGCGTGTCTCAACTCTTGCGATTAACCAAGTGATGGCGCTGCAAGAACTACGATTGCGAACATGCCAGAAGCCGAACTGTCGATACCAAAAATCTCTTCGCTGAAAGAGGTTTCCTACGAGTTCGGCCCAGCAGACTCCATCGCTATTCTCAGTTCGACTTCTTATAGAGGGTTCCGCTCACGACAGCTTCAAAGCACGTTCACACATTGTTTTTGTGTAGATCGTCTTGCCGTCGATGATCTGGTTCAAATGGCGGGCATCAACCACGTCAAAAGGCTCGCGTTGGTCGGTCTAAACATTGGAGAGTACAGCGCTGAGGTGATTGCTGAAAGATTCCCACAACTAACCGCACTCAACCTCAGCTATAACAACATCGGACCAGACGGTGCGGCAACAATCGCACGCAACCCCAACTTGTCCGAACTCGAACTGCGATACAACAACATAGGCGACCAAGGCACACAGGCGATCGCCAATAACCTTTCATCTCTCACCAGCCTACACCTGGAGTACAACGACATCGGATACGAGGGTGCAGCAGCTATCGCCAACAACCTCCACAAGCTCACTAGCCTCGACCTGGGCCGCAACGAGATCGAGAGCGCTGGCGTAGTCGAACTCGCTGAACAACTAACTGGGCTAGTCAACTCGACCTCACCGAAACCCACGACGGACATCACGGCGCTGCAGCGATTGCCAGCAACCTTAACAACCTCGAAGAGCTCAACCTCCACTACAACCACATCGGGAACGAAGGGGCAAACGCTATCGCTGAAGGGTTACCTCAACTCAAAACTCTAGATCTCAGCGACAACAACATTGGAGATGATGGGACACGATCCTTCGAAAGCAACCTCCACAACCTCACCAAACTAAACATGGCGCACAACCCGATCAGAGATGACGGAGCAGCAGCCATTGCATCTAACCTCCACAACCTTGCCGAACTCGACCTTGGCTACAACATGATCGGAAACATCGGGGCAACCGAAATCGCCGAACAGCTCAACCTGCTCACAGATCTAGATCTGGAGTACAACCAAATCGGCGGCAGCGGGGCAGCCGCAATCGCCCGCCATCTTCACAACCTCGTCCGCCTTGACCTCGCAGGCAACCACATCGAAGCGGACAGGATGCCTTCCTTACTGCGAACACTATCTCAACACGACCGAATCCAAACTCTAAATATCCGAAACAACCCAGGATGCGACGCCCCCGAAGTGACCGAGATAGCCACCGACCAAAACCGTCGACCTGGCCTTGAACGACTTCACATCTCCGGCCACGACAAGATGCCATACGAAGAAGGCCAGCTGCTCGTGTTCGGGCTCGAGTCACGCATTGAAACGTCACCGGTGGACGCCTCAGCAAAGCCCACTATGAGACGCTTTCACATAATCGTATTTGCACTTCTTGCACTCTTGGCGTTACTGAGCCTGCTGCAAGCTTTGGGGACGACACTTGGGTAAACAGCGATGTTGTTGAATCAGCTCTGAACGATCTAAAGAAACCGGGTTTCGAATTCTACGAACTGAACCATGGGTCAGGACATAACTTAGTCAGGGACAACTGGCATAGCGGTGTCCGGATGTTTCCTTCTTAGACCTTCGTTTGTTCATTCCGCGCCTGAGTGCCGCAACGCTATTCTGAGTCGATTGCCGTCAGGGTCTTTCATCTTTAGCTCTTTCGCCCACGGCTGCTGCTCAATACTTGCGCCAAACTCTTCAGCGATCGTCTCCAAGCCCTCTTCAATCCAAAAGTAGATAAGGCCAGGCCCTTTGGCATCGCCTTTGTGTTCCGACAGATGCAACTCTTCGCCGTTGCGTTCAAGAAAGAGATAAAGCGGCATCCCTGGAGCGAACCTGTGCTCACTCACAACTTCGAAACCTAAACGCTGGTACCACTCCGCTGTTTTCTCGCCATCCTTAACCCTGAATATCGGAATAATCTTGTCAGCCATAGCTCAAGACTATTCAAGCCAGCGCCCTTTCCAGGCGTTCGTAGAATGCACTAGTAGCGCTGGTACACATGTTAGAACCGCCGGATCAGAACAAACAGCCAGATGCTCCAAGAAGTCGTGAACATCCCCTACTCGATTTTAAGGGGTTTACATTTTCCGTTTTACCGGCGATACTTAAAGAGCAGGGGCAATAGCTACCTGAAGTGGTCCTGACCCCTCTCCGGACGGTTTGAGGTCAGGATTAGCGCTTTTTAGGCTCTGATTCTTTGGTGGCTAGCGACCAACCCACGCCGATACAGTTCGCTTCGCCATTGTTTGTTCCGCCCGAAACACCACGCTAATGCATCCGGCAGCCACAGTAACGGTTCTTCCTGTGGTCGGGCATGGCGGTAAGCAGCGCTAAGCCCATGTGTCCGCAACGTACCCGCCAGAACAGCCCTATCTTTCTTGTCCTGCGCTCCGCCCGACTCCACAATGAAACGGTCGACTCCATCCCGAACGAGCAGCGGAATCATCGCCTCAAAAATTGCGATACGCGCCGCGTTCTGTTTGAACCCGGTAGCTGTCCACATCTCGTTCTTCACTGAGGACTCAGCCGCTACGTCCAAAATCTGCTTTTTCCTGCGGTCTGATTCATTCACAAAATGAACCCGCTGCTGGCCTGGCAAGATCAACCGTCGTAAATCAGCACGAAGCTGAGGTTGTCTACTTTCCAGCGTGACTACCGCCGAGATCAGATACTTACCCGAACGGTGCGACTCATCGATATACGCCATCGCCATACGAACGCCACTCTACAGGACACATCGAACCTTTAGAACCATTAAATGAATTAAACGACCCTCACGCAAGCAGTGGAGGTTTGGTCGGTTGAGTCGGCGAGAGCGACTGTCTCTGACGTGGGATTCGTGGAGCCTCCTAACAGAATTGAACTGCAATCTCAAAGAGTTGCCGACCTCTTATTTACTATGCTCCCAGCAGCCAAAAAAGTAGTGCCCGAGTTCTCTCGCTCAATGCATGCAGAACAAAGTGCACTAACCGACGCTGCTAGACGTGGGGTCTCAACTCAAGACAAACAATTGACTGTGACGACATTCCCTTGCCATGAATGTACCCCGATGATCGTTGGAGCAGGTATCAAACGAGTTGTATATATGCAGCCATTCCCCAAAAGCCTCGCAGATCAATTGTTTGACGATTCAGTTTCCATAGAAAACGAGGAGTCCAATAAAGTAACCTTCACCCCCTTCGTTGGAATTTCGCCAAGACTCTACAATCGACTTTTTGAGTACCAAGAAGATCTCGTCCCACGCAAGAAAAGGGTATCTACTACGAACCAAACCCTACTTCCGAGCATGCGGACCTATCACGCATCGAAGGCGTCGTTCAAAAAGAAAAAATCTACTCCAAGAAGTTAACCGCCATGCTAGAAAAGCTTAGTTCTTGAAGAAGGCTTAGAGACTTGGACCTTCCCATATGGGAGATAATAAAGAGCTCTTGGATAGCCGACCGACATTCAGCCGTCTCCCTGAAACCACCTGCATCAATCAATTCGAAGCGGTTCTTGATTCGCATACGGAGTCTTAGCTCTCTTTCGATGGCTAGAACTTTGGCTAAGCCAGACGCCCTAACGAATCCTGGGAACCTAGCAAAAGGCTTCTACCAGGTGTTATGCAGAGCCTCCTAACAGAATTGAACTGTTGACCTCTTCCTTACCATGGAAGCGCTCTACCGACTGAGCTAAGGAGGCGTAACCTACCCGAAACGGGCTTATTGATTCTGCCACGTTCGATGTCATCAACCAACACCATTAGCCGAGAAACCTCCACCCGATACATAGGTGAAAAGATAGACCCTCCGAAACCCCACCCAAAACCGTCAACGGCAGGCACACCCAGCGGTCGCCTCTGCAACCTCCAACGCCGCCCCACCGTTACGATCAGACAAAACGCTACCCCGCACGAACCTGGCTCTCCGGGCGATTCGTCGACGTCGTTGACAGCCCCCGCTAGGTTTAGTCCGCCAAGTAAACCGATGCAATGCCTGAAATGTCCAGCTCGCCCAGACCGGCAGCAATAGCTTGTTTATAAAGGTCGGCGGTTACTTCCCCTACCGGGTTGGCTGCGTTGAAGCCCTCCGCCAACCGGCCGAGATAGTCGAGGTCTTTCGCTACCAGCCTGACCGGGAAGTTCGGTTCGAATGATCGTTCCGCAAACTTGGTTAACACGCCACCGATCTTTGGTGCCGTGATAGGAAGCTTCGCTAAAAGTTCGATTGATTCGCCGGTATCAAGATCGCTTTGGTCGAGCAGCCCAACGATTTCGGCATAGGCCGCGACCTGGATCGCCAACAGTCCGTTGATGGCCAGTTTCATGACGGCGGCTGAGCCGGGGGTTCCCATTCGTTTGACCGCTCCGGCGTTTACGTCGATGACTGGCTGCATCCGTTCACAAAGTTCGGGGCCGCCTCCGAGCAGATAGAACAGTGATCCTGATTCGACTTGGGGTAGCGTCCCGACGACTGGCGCTTCGAGAAAATCGACGCCTGCGGTGGTTGCCGCATCGAACAGTTTTTTGACTGTCGTTGTGGTCAGGGTCGAGGATTCGATCCACACTGCGTCGGGTTTTAGTGCCGCCAGTGAACCTAGCATCGGGTCGAGCCAGACCGAGGTGGCTGCGTCGTCGTCGGCCAGCATCGACACGACAATGTCGGCTTGTGATAGCGCTTCGTGCAGGCTTTCTTGAGCGGTGACGTCATGGTTTTGGGCGAGCGTGTTTGCCCGGTCTGCGGTTCGGTTCCATACCGTTACCGGATGCCCGGCTGCTGCGTAGTTGATGGCGAGGCGTGACCCCATCGCACCGGCGCCGAGTACGGTGATTGTTTGTTTAGATGTCATTAGTTATCCCTGTGGGGCGAGGAGTTGGATGTCGAGTTCGATGCCGATTTTGTCGGATATGACGAAGCCTCCGGCGCCGAGCGGGACGTTAAAGTCGACGCCGTAGTCGTTTCGGTTGATGGTGGCGGTCGCTTCGAACCCGGCGTGGAACGATCCGTCGCCGGGGAACGTTTCGGTGCCGTTGAAGGTGAGGTCAAATGTTTCTGACGCTGTGACCGAGCCGATGGTTAGGTCGCCGACCATCTGGTAGTTGCCGTCGCCGACGTCGGTTATCTGGGTTGACGTGAACGTCATTTGAGGGTTTTGTTCGACGTTGAAGAAATCGGAGTTTCGGAGGTGATTGTCTCGGTCTGTGTTGTTGGTGTCGACTGAGCTTAGGTCGACGGTGGCTTTCACTTGGCTGGTTTCGAGACTTTCGCCGATTTGTACGGTGGCGTCGAAGTGGTGGAACCGGCCGCGAACTTTTGAGATTGCCATGTGTCGGGCGGTGAATTCGACGGTGCAGTGCACTGGGTCTAGGGTCCAGGTGCCGGGGGCGAGTGGGAGTGAAGGGGTTGTCGTAGTCATAATAAGTAGACTACAAGTCTTGTTTATAAATAACAATACCGAGAGTCTATAAATACTAGAAGTCTCGTATTTAAGCCGAACGCCCCATACACTCAAACCATGCCCAGAGGACGCACCCGAGACGAAGAAGCCCGCATCAGAATTCTCGACGCCACATTCGAACTCGTCGGAGCCAACAGCCCCGGCAAAGTCACCATCAACGAAATCGCCGCCGCCGGCGAAGTAGCTAAACAAACCATCTACCGCTGGTGGCCATCACGAACCGCCGTATTACTCGACGCGTTAGTACACGGCACGATGAAAGCCACACCCTTCAAAGAAACAGACAACCTTCAATCCGATTTCGAAGGCCACCTTCGTGGCGTCATCCGTCTATTCAACTCCCCCACCGGCAAAATCATCCGAGAACTCATCGCCGAATCACACGCCGACGAAACCATCGCCGAAGAGTTCCGCAACCGCTTCTGGCAACCTCGACGAGACCTATCCCAAGCCAGACTGCAACGAGGAATCGAACTAGGCCAAATCCGCTCCGACATCGACCACGAAGTCGTACTCGACGCCATCTACGGACCACTCTGGCTACGCCTACTGATCGGCCATCTACCAATGAAACCGGCCGACGCTCGACGTATCGTCGACGCTGTATGGCCCGGCATCGCCCAACCCTAACAACGAAGGCCAAGCCAACTACGCGGTTGACGCGTCCCGGCTCGCAGCCTTGCCCGCCGACGCCACAATGTCGCTAAACCGGTCTGCGTTACGTAAATGCGGAAACAGCGCCGCCCATAAACCGACCACCACCAGTGTCCCGACACCACCAAAGATGACAGCGCCGCTCACACCAAGAATCGCGCCCGCCACCCCCGACTGGAACGCACCAAGCTCGTTCGACGCTCCAATAAAAACGGTCTCAACCGACAAAACCCGACCCCGCATAGATTCCGGCGTCGCCAACGGAACAATCGTTGAACGAATAAACACACTGATCGCGTCCGCCGCCGACATCAAAACCAGCAACCCAATCGCCACCGCATAACTACGAGTCAAACCCAGACCCACCGTCGCCACCCCAAACACCGCAACTGCCCACAACAAAACCACACCAATACGACGCTCAATCGGTTTCCACGCAATAACTAACGTCATCACAGCCGCCCCAATCCCAACAGCCGCCCGCATCCACCCCAACCCGACCGCACCAACACCAAGCCGTTCCTCGGCGATAGCAGGCAGCAAAGCCACCGCCCCACCCAACAACACCGCGAACAAGTCCAGCGTGATGGCCCCGTACAGCAACGGCGTCCGACGAATAAACTTCGCCCCCTCATAGGCGCTGACGATCATCGCCTTCGGACCAAGAACATCGTCGGTTTTAGCGATAGTTGAACGAGGCAACAAAATGGTCAACCCGGCGGCGAACGCCAACACGACCGCCGCCACCGTCAACGGAACAGGAACCGCAATCACATACAAAAACCCGCCTACGACCGGGCCGACAATCACACCGCTTTGCCACGACGCCGAACGCAACGCCATCACCCGAGAAAGCACACCCGGCGGCGACATGTCGGCAGGCAACGCCCGCATCGAACCGAACAACAACCCCTGCCCCGCACCCAACATGGCGACCAACCCAAAAATTGGTCCGACCGCTGTCGGGTCAGTCGAGGCGTAAACCGCAAGAACAACCGCCGCTAAAGCATTGACTAAAAGCCCAACCAGAATAAGGTAACGCCGGTCGAACCTGTCCGATAACGTCCCACCCAGCGGCGCCAACACCAGGGTGGGAAGAAACTCGGCTAGACCTAACAAACCAAGATCAAGTTCGCGACCCGTGATGTCAAACACCTGTTTGCCGAGCATGGTCGTCAAACCCACACTCGCCGCCATCGTCAAGAACTGAACAACAAAAAGCAGATATATAGGCTTCGGAATTGTCACACGAGTAGTAGCCACAGAACTTCCACGCTAGCTCAGCGCCGACACCTCACGCCCAATATTTATATTCGGAGTCAGACCGGACAAACATCCGGTCCTCGTTCACAACCGGTTAACACCCGTTGACGTACCTTCAAACCTCACCCCTTTGAAAGGACAGATAATGAACTACAAGCTCGCCGCCTCGGCTGTTTGCCTCGGACTTCTAGCCAGCGCGTGCTCGCCTAATGGAGATGTCGACGTCGCCCCTCCAACGACGTCAGAAAGCACTGTCTCGCCCACTTCGGAAACACCCACACCTACCGAAGAACAACCGGTTTCCCTCGACGCCTACTTCGCCGACCTCGAAGAACGAGGCTTTGACGGAACAGTCCTCATCCAAAACGGGGATGAAACGATCTCGAAAGGGTTTGGGTTAGCCGACCGCGACACCGAAACCGTCAACACTGCGGACACCATATTTGACATAGGTTCGATTACGAAACAGTTCACGGCTGCCGGAATCCTTCGACTAGAAATGGACGGCCTTCTCACCGTTGAGGACCCCATCACCAACTACGTCGACGAACTACCCGATGGCTACGAAGACGTGACCCTGCACCACCTACTCACTCATTCCTCCGGCATCCGAGATGGCGACGGATTGGACTACGACGACATAGATCTGCCCACATTCGTCGCCGAACTCGAGCCACTCAAAACCACTCCGGGAGAAACATACGCCTACTCCAACTCCGGATACAGTCTGCTAGCAGCCACCATCGAACGAGTCACCCAAGACTCCTACGAGGCGTACCTAAACGAAGCACTGTTCACCCCGGCTGGCATGAACCTAACCGGGTATGTGCTACCCGACTGGGGCGACTCGGTAATCGCCGTCGGCTACGAAGGCGCCATCAATAACACCACATTCGCCCGCCCTAACGAACTCCCGTGGGCTGAAGACGGCCCATACTGGTATTTGCGAGGCAACGGCGGGATTCTCTCGTCAGCCGAAGACATGCTGCTGTGGCATGAAGCCCTCAACGGCAACGAAATTCTCGACGAAGAAGCGAAAGAGAAACTTTTCGAACCTCACATAATCGAAGAAGAATCCGGCGAGATCGCCTCTGGATACGGATGGGCGATAGTGCCAACCGAATCGGCAGGCACGCTGATAACCCACAACGGCGGCAACGGCGTTTTCTTCGCTGACTTTCTTCGATTCGTCGAAGAGGACGTGATGATCTTTACAGCCACAAACGACGGGCAACTCGACTTCGAGACGGTGGCCTACGATCTGGCCAATATCGTTTTGGACACCGACGAGTTCACCGACGTACCAAGCCTCTGCCAATTCAGCCAGTTCGATGACGCACAGATCGAGACGTTCACGACACTTGACGAATTCGGTGACAGCCCGAGCGAACAGACACTGGCGGCGTTCTTCGAACTACTGGCCGACGGCGACGAGCCTTCGTGGCGAGAGTTTGCCGAAACCAGCATCTCTGACGAGTTCGCCAACGGCGACGAAGTAGCTGAACAAGGCCCTGCGATCCAAGACGAATTCGGTTCGTTTAGCGTGACCCAGATCGTTCAAAGCGACCCGCAAACCTACCATGTCGCAATCGACTCGGCTAATGAAGGAGAACTTGTTGTATCGGTCGGTTTCACCGGCGAGGAACCACCTCAAATAAATTGCGTCGATATTGGTTAGGCTTCCGCCTCGCCCGATGAGGCTAAGCTGAGTCGTATGAAGATACGTTCAGCCGCTGCAGCTGATGCCGAAGCGATGTGCGAAATATACAACTACGAGGTTCTCCAGTCCAAGGCGACGCTGGACCTCGTTCCCCGCACACTCGACGAGCAACGGCAGTGGATAACTGACCGATCAGGTGGTCTACGGGCGATCGTAGCTGAAGTCGACGAACGGGTCGTCGGCTTCGCTAGTTTAAGTTTCTACCGCGACCGACCCGGCTACCGCGGGTCGGTCGAGGATTCCGTCTATGTGGATCGCCAAGCCCAAGGCAAAGGAATCGGATCAGCGTTACTTACTGAACTGATTAAAACGGCTGAAGCTCACGGCTTCCATACAATCATGTCTCGCATAGTCGGCCCGCAAGAAGCGAGCGTACGTCTTCACCAAAAGTTCGGGTTCGAAATGGTAGGGATCGAACGCCAAGTGGGCCGAAAGTTCGGGCAATGGCACGATGTCGGCCTCATGCAACTGCTGTTCACCGACCGACCCTCGACATAACAAGCCACAGGTTTATCCACAAGCGGCCACATTATTAGAGGTTATTCAACAAATCCCGCCCCTAGGTTGTTATGCTCAGATGAGCTCGCAGGCATCAGAATTTTAGTGCGGATCTGAAAGTCGAGTACATGGTCGGGAATAGAAAAACAATAGCGAAGCTTTTTTGTGTGTTTGGCAGCGCCTGTCTGGTGTTAGCCAGCTGCGGGGGCAGCTCAAACGAGGGCGCAACGGTGGTGGAAGAACAACCCACTATCCCAGAAGTCACCATCCCAACGGTCGACCTTCAAGACGAACTTTCCGGCCCTTCAGAATCCGATCCGAACGGGCCTGAATCCGTTGACCCTGACGCCGAGGCGGGCACCCCAAGCGAGTCGTTGGACTCTGCAGAGGAAACATCCGGCGGAGGTGTCGTCCCGAAACCGAGTGGCGACAAGCAGCAGGCGGCGGCCGCCCCAGCTAAACCAACAGAAACGCAACCACCGGCGACAACGGCGGCACCTAAACCTGCCCCAGCCCCGGCGTTACCTAACACTCCGGCACCAAGCGGAGGAAGCGCTTCCGATATCGAACGCCGGATTGCCGACCTCACAAACCAGCTTCGCACGAACCCTAACGGCCCCCTAAAACGGACCGGGAACGTGCCGACCTGCAACGGAAACGTGAAAATCGATCCAGCAACCGGTCAACCCCTACCGGTACCTGCCCTACGATTCGACGACAGGGTTTCGGTAGAAATGGCTCGCCCATGGTCAGCCCAGCTTTCTCCCAACAACTTCAAACATCGCCAGAACCAACAGGCTGTTCTTCAAAGCCTCGGCATTTCACCCCGCACATGGGGCGAAAACATCGCCCATCACGCTCCCCCAAAGGGCGATCCGGCCATGTTCCATTTCACCCAATGGCGGCAGTCCGACGGCCACTTCTGCAACATGATGAACGGTAGTTTCACCGCTATCGGAGTCGGCGAACATCAGCACGGCGGCGGTTCGTTCGCCACCCAGAACTTCTTCGCCTAACAACAAGAACGAGTAACACAATAAGACCCCGCTGGTTTCCCAGCGGGGTCTTATACGTTTTATATTAAAGACGTAGTACGTCTAAACACGTGGGCCGGGCAGGATTTGAACCTGCGAAGGCTAAGCCAGCGGAGTTACAGTCCGTTCCCTTTGGCCACTCGGGCACCGACCCGTGTTCAGCTAGCAAGGCTAGCACCAGCAACAGCCAGTTGCGCTCATATTAACTTTACGAACTCAAGCCGATTTGGTCCGGCAGGCCTGCTTCGCTTCAACGGTCGTTGTAGCAGCCAGACCAATTCCCGTCGGCAGAGGCTCACTGACCGACGAATGCGTCAAACGTTCCACCGAGACCCGCCCACGCCGGACAACGTCGCTACGTGGCACGAGGGCGCTACATTATTTCCATGGCATCGTTCGATATTGTTTCACAGATAGACACCCAAGAAGTACGTAACGCGGTGGACCAAGCAGACCGTGAAGTCACAAACCGGTACGACTTCAAAGGCACCAACTCGACCATCGAGTTCAACGAAAAAGACCTGACCATCACGTTAGAGTCGGCCAGCACTGATCGAACCGCCGCGTTTAAACAGATCCTGGAAGAAAAACTGATCAAACGGAAAATCTCGCTCAAATCAGTTGAGTTCGGCGATATCACCGACGCCGCTGGCGGTCGGGCCCGTCTCGGAGTTTCCCTCAAAGCGGGCATCTCATCAGATATGGCCAAGAAGATCAACAAACATATCAAAGACCTCAAACTCAAAGGCATCCAGTCACAAACTCAAGGTGAACAGTTACGAGTAAACGGTAAAAAACGAGACTCGTTACAAGACGTGATCGCTGCGCTTAAAGAAGCCGATTTCGACCTTCCGCTACAGTTCGAGAATTTCCGGGACTAACCGCCCGATACTGCCCGCTAAGTGGTTTCGACTTACGGTTTTCGCCTACTATCGGATGTGTCGTCTGATATAAGGTAGGTTTTTCGATGAGTGAGCAGCCAGAGATAACAAGCCGCGTCAGCGGACCGTTGATGGTCAGTGGGCAACTTCCACTTGTCCGCAAAACCCCTGTCCATTCAGAACACGGTGAGCCGTTGGCATGGAAAACCTCCGAACCCGTGACTGACCGAGCCAGTTACGCCCTTTGCCGGTGTGGAGCTAGCGAGAACAAACCGTTTTGCGACGGCGCCCACACTGGGGCCGGGTTCGAAGGGGTAGACACGTTCTCGGATTCGACGTATGAGGAACGTTCTTCCGAGTTGGGCGGTACTGGCATTACTGTCTCGGATGATCGAAGTATTTGCATGCACGCTGGTTTCTGCGGGAACCGACACAGTAACGTTTGGAAACAGGTCGACTCTTCTGACGACACGATGGTTCGCCTAGCGATTATCAACGAGGTTGAGAAGTGCCCATCCGGGGCGCTGACGTACAAATTTGACGGCGACACTCAAGACACCGAACCCGACTACCCGCAACAAGTCGGGATCGTCGACGATGGCCCGCTCTGGGTAACCGGATCGGTGAAGATCACGAACTCGGCTGGCGACGTCTTAGAACCCAGAAACCGAGTGACGTTATGTCGCTGCGGAGCGAGCGCCAACAAACCGCTATGCGATGGCTCCCATAAAGACGCCGGTTTCACTGATTCCGTTTCGGAATGACCGTATCCGACGGCTCAACCTTAAGGGGCCCACAAACGGACTGGCATCTAGCAGCGTTCAATATCGCTCGAGCCAAATTCGAAACCGACGATGACCGGATGGCGCCGTTCATGAACGCTCTTGAACGGATCAATAAACTCGGTGACGAGTCTCCGGGAGCCGTCTGGCGTCACAGCACCGATGACGGAGATTCAACCAGTGTGCGTATGTTCGAAGATCCGCTCATCCTCATCAACTACACCATTTGGGAGTCTGTCGAATCGTTACAGAACTACACGTACAAGACTGACCACGTCCAGTTTCTGAAACGACGTCGAGAATGGTTTGAGCCTGTGGAAGACCTTCCGGTTCTGGTTTTGTGGTGGACGCCAGCGGGAACGATCCCGACCCTAGAACAGGCGCGAACGAAACTGCTTCATTTGAGGGACAACGGCCCGACCTCTGAAGCGTTCACGTTCCGCGAACCATTCGCCCCGCCAACCATCTAGTCGGTAACTATCCAACATTGAATCCCTACGACGTTGCGTCGCTGGGGACGGTTATCGCGCCCGGACAAATTATCTGGCTCCGGTCCCAGTCACGTTGCCTCAACCACCAACAATGTTATATAGTTCACATTGAAAGTTACATATAACACATCAAGGGGATCCATGTTGAATCTAACCAAAATTGCTTTTGCCATTAGCGCGCTCTTACTTTTCACCTCCTGTTCCAGCTCATCCGAAGAAGCCTCTGCGTCTTCACAAATTGATGAAGCAGGCTACGCCCTCGTCGCAACCTTCACCGTCAAAGACGGCGAGGTTGACCGATTCATCGAGGCCATGAAAGAGAACACCGTGGAAAGCCGAAAAGAGGAAGGCGTAGTTGACTACCGCTCCTACCAGTCGCCCGACAACCCAAACGTATTCATCAACTTCGAGGCCTATACAGATGAGGCAGCGTTCGACGCCCACCTAGAAACTGACCATGTCAAAAAGGTCGGCCCAATATTCGACGAAATCCTCGACGGAGAGATCGAAGTCGAATTCCTCGACAACTACTAGACCCTGAGGTTCTTACGAAACCGTGTCTGGCCGGGTGAGCACAACGCAGTGTGAGGCCAGCCAGCACGAAGATACATTGAGGTATGACGCACGCTATAAGGATTTACGAACCCGGCGGTCCAGACGTTATGCGGTTCGAAAAGGTCGACGATCCCACCCCAGGAGATGGCGAAGCTGTGGTTCGCCATACCGCTATCGGCATCAACTTTATTGACACCTATCATCGCAGCGGCCTCTACCCGCTCCCCCACCCACACGGACTCGGACTCGAAGCTTCAGGCGTAGTCGAAGCGGTAGGCAATAACGTCGAAAGAATCAAACCAGGCGACCGGGTCGCCTACATACACGGGCCACCCGAAGCGTATTCGGAACGCCGCACACACAACGCTGAACACCTCGTCCCGTTGCCCGACGACATAGACGACGATGTCGCCGCCGCCGTGTTACTCAAGGCGCTGACAGTCGAATATCTTGTCCGCCAAACGTTTCGTGTCGAGTCAGGAATGACAGTTCTGCTCCACGCAGCAGCCGGCGGCGTAGGGCTTGTAGCCTGCCAGTGGTTAGCCCACCTTGGGGCGACAGTCATCGGGACGGTCAGCAGCCAGGCAAAGGCCGACCTGGCTCGTTCCAATGGATGCACCTACCCGGTGATTTACACCGAAGAAGACTTTGTAGAACGGGTTGAAGAAATCACTGACGGCAAGGGTGTTCCCGTTGTCTATGACTCGGTTGGCAAAGCAACGTTTACCCAGTCCCTCAACTGTCTACAGCCCCGCGGCCTACTGGTAAGTTTCGGTAACTCATCAGGCAAACCCGACCCTTTCGATATTGGGGCGCTCGCCGAGGGCGGATCGCTACAAGTTACCCGCCCTCGACTGTTCGACTATGTGGCCAGCAGCGAAGATTTACGTCGAAGCGCCAACGCTGCGTTTGACCTCGTTCGACAAAACGTGATTACCGTCGACATCGGTCAGCGTTTCGCATTGGCTGACGCGGTGGACGCCCACCGGGCGCTTGAATCCCGAAGCACCACCGGATCAACCATTCTGGTGCCATAACAACTTGCCGCTCCAATGCCCTTCACACAAATGTTCGCAAGATCATGGCCAGCCCGCTAACCAACAACGCAGCGATTATAAACCGCTGCAACCAACGCGCCGATATTTTTAGCTGGAGGCGAACCCCGAGCCAACCACCGATAAACCCTCCGACCGCAACCACTGAGCCTTCGGTCCAAGCCACCAAATCGGCCAACGCAAAAATTATGAGTGCCACCGCCGAGTAGGCGGCAACAAAACGAACTTTGACTGCGTTGGCTTCCACAATGCTACAACCGGCACTTCCCACCAGAAGAGCGATGAGCGGGAACCCGACCCCAGCCTGAATCAATCCACCGTACCCGCCGACCGCTAGCGCCCCGAGCACCGTCTTCCATTGGACTCCCGATGGCGGACCATCCGACCGTTCCAACGGGGCACCGCGGCGAAACCCTAGGTACAAACCCAACAGCACAAACAATGCTCCGAAGACTACCCGCAGCGCCTGATCTGAAACCTGCGTAGCGGTAAAACTCCCCACTCCTGCTCCGATAATGATCGGAACGCCTAGCCACATGAGCGACCGATCAGAGCGCACACCTCGGCGCTGAAACGTCCATGCCGACGTAGCCGACTGCGCCAGGACACTTACCCGAAGCGTGCCGTTAGCAACCGATGGTGGGAGCCCCGATGCCAACAAGATCGGCACCAACACTATCGACCCGCCACCGGCCACAGCGTTAACCACGCCCGAAACTACGCCGCCTGCTAGAAGTAGCCCGTAGCGGAAAACGGCACCAACAAACTCTGAATCGAAAAGCTCTATTATCCCTGACAGGGTCGCAGCGTCAACGAGGTTCCGAACCACACCAGGGTTCAACTAACGTGTTCGCGTATTTGGGTGGCGATCCCGGCGCTTCGTTCCAGCAGCATCCAATCAAACCCGAGGATGAGACCTTGATAGTTTTTTTCTCGCTGATTTTTAGCCGCCCTCAAGTCTCGGGTTAGTCCCGCTACTGGAGCCTCAGCGGCAAGGAGTTTGGCTTCCATCTGGTCGACGGCCGCCTGCGCTTCGGGGTCTAAATCATGGGTGGGGCTGGCTATTTTGCCCATGCTCGTGCTCATGTCGTGACGCGAAATGACAAACATGTCGACATCGGGGACTTGCATAATCTCGTCCAAATTTTCGACGGCTTCGGGCCGCTCTATCTGGATGAATGTCAACATCTCTTCGTTGGCTTGAGCAACGTATTCGTGGTGCGGCATTCCCCAACGGTACTGCGTCATAAACGGGCCCCACCCTCGTTCACCTTTCGGCGGGTAGTACATCGACGAAACAGCTCGTTCTACGTCCTGGGCCGTAGCGACAAGCGGGAACATTATTCCGAGGGCTCCAGCGTCGAGTACCGGTTTCACCAACCAAGGTTCATTCCACGGTACACGAACCATTGGGGTCGTTTCGGTTCCCGCCGTCGCCGCAATCATGGCGTGAAGCGACGAAATGTCAATCACGCCGTGTTCCATATCAAAGATAAGAACGTCAACTCCGGAGTTAGCCCAAAGTTGGGCGTGAGCGACACTGGGCATCGTGACGACAAGAATCGTGATCGGTTTACCATCTGCTAGTCGTTGCTTTGCAAAGTTAATGCGGGCCATTGGCATCCCTTTCGATTGGTGTTAAAAAAGTTGACGCATCTGCTCTGCATCTAACGGCGTGCCCAACGTGAATAACATTGTGGGCGAACCGAAATCCTCGACGGTTTTTAAGTCCATCGAATGCGCAGCTGAAGCGGTGGTGACACACATATCGGCTTCTCCCGACAGGACCATCGCCGCCGCATGTGAGTTTGACGATGCGTGGACGAGTTCAGCCCCATCACGAACCCATGGTTCAACCAAGCCTTGAGGCGAAGGATGCGAGGCGATTCGTCGGGTGACAACTGGACTGTCGGACCGTGTCGCCAACTGCATTCCGTCCAACGGCATATAGTAGTGTGAGGCGAAGACAAGCTCTGTCGACCGAGTCTCAAATAGCCGGTCAAGTTCGTAGTAGACGGCGCATTCGGTGTGTAACGACAGCACACCGTCGCGTTGTTCTTCCGCTGCGATCTGGGCATATTCCATCGGTTCTACCTTGTCCGGATGGACGACGATTTCTGTGCGAGCTCGTATTCTCTGCGCTTTCACAAACCGGTAACTGGCACGAGCAATATTGGTGCCTGCAGAACCCAGAGCATGCAATCGAACGGTTCGAAGGGACTTGCTCTGCAAAGCCTGTTCCATCTCCACCGGGTGAAAATAGTCCGACCCAAACCGGCTCTTCAGTTTCTCTAGACGGCGCCCCACAGACTCAGGACTCGCCAACGCCGACGGTGACCCTAAACGCTGCCACGCCGCGTCGGTTGTCCCAACAACAAAGAGACGATTGGAGACATACCCAGGCTCGGGACGATAAAAATGATCGACGAAGAACCGCAACGGAAGGCGCCCGAAGAATTGTTCTCTCACGTCAGAGTCCGTGGCCGCTATGAAAAACAACGGAACGACAGTGTCATCGTCGTGGGCGGCAATTTCGGCCCAGTCAAGCGAGCCTTCATGAATCTGAACAGGAATTTCAGACCGACCCAGAACGCTCAAATAGTCGATAGCGGCCGCTTCGTGAACCGCCGTCGCATGACAGATGAAAGAGACGGCACCGCTCTCAATATGTTCAGAGAACGAAGCGGATCTCGTCATTTCTGAACGAGTCAGCAAGGGCGACCGTTTCATGCTTGCCCGCCAGTGCCTATTTCGTCTCGCGAACCCTCCGCGAATACCACGTTACTTCGCGCTGATCTGGCTCGGAGCGGTTGAATCTGCTGATATTCAGCAGACATGTACCAGCGACGAAGAGCGGCCATATCGTCGAACTCAACTACGACAAGTCGCTCTGGAACCCAATCTCCTTCGACGGTTTCGTTTTCATTTCCTCGAACGAGGAAACGACCTCCATATTTTGCAACTATCCCTGGGACGATGCTGTTGTATGCACGAAAAGTTGAGAGGTCTAAGATTTCGTGAACTTCGGCAATCATGAACGCGGCCATGAATTCTCCATTCTTTGTGCAGCTCTGTGAACCCAACCAATTTTCTGAGGCCAGGTTGTTTGACTAAATCCGTTCGGCTTTCTCGACCAGCTCAGGAAGACGGGCCCCTGCCTTAAGCTGTTGCAGCAGTCGCTCTTCGACGACTTCCAACGCTTCGGCTTTGGTCAGAACGTCTTCAACGATCGCCTGAGGGATGACCACAGTTCCAGCCTCGTCACTGACAATCCAGTCGCCAGTGTGCACAGTCATATGATCAATCATGCATGAAGTCCCCGTCTCGGTTACCTGAAAAGCACCTTGCGTATCGGACGGGACGAAACCGGTAGCCGTGATCGGCAGATCTAAATCAGCGAGGGTGGCCGGGTCTCGAATCGCGCCACCCAGAACAAGGCCCTCGAAACCGAGCTGAGCGAAATAGGTTGCGCTGATACCTCCGGCGAGTGCTGCGTCTTCGACCAACGGTCCAGCGCCCGCTACATAGACTCGTCCCACAGCCTCTTGCAGTTCCGGGACCAAGAATTTGTGGACTTGTTGCCATGTCGAAGACTGGGGGACAACGATATTAGAGGTCTTGCGGACCATCGCCCAGCGAACACAATAGGCTTGTCCAGCAAATATTTTTTTGGACTGGCCAAGTCTTTTTACCGGAGGCTCAGAACTCCTAGGTGGCCCATACCGTCGAGCACGTCTACCAGGGTGCTGGTCGATGTTTGTTTCGATCGGCGGATCCAGTCGGCGACGATCTTGTCGTTCAGTGCGGCGTGGGGTTTAGGCTGTGCCCCTACCCCACTTGAGAGTGGCGATCTGTTCATACGACGTTAGACCGTTTTCAGACGCCAGTACTTCCGTTCATTCTTCTTAACTTTTTTCGACTCGGCGACTCGGACTTCTAGCCAAGTTTGTCAACAGCCACGTCGAGCCCTTAACGGTTAGCCCGTAAGCACAAAGCCGAGTTCGCCATAGTCGACGCCGTTGATCTGAATAGCGACGTTGTGTTCACCCGGGTAGAGCTTTCTTGTGCTTCGCTGCACCATCAGAAATTTCTTCACACAGTTCATGGTTTCCCCACGGGCCACCGTCACGTCCTTAAACTTAAAGACCTTAGGCTGCAACGAGCCGTTCGCTTTCTGATAGCCCATCACCAAATCGATCATCAGCTTTTGGTCTCGATCAGCCCGATTGACAACATCGAACGTAACGACCACGTTGTCCCCAACCGCTACCTCATCGGATTCAATATCGAACTGTTTCACCTCGACGTCGGGAGCCTCGTACCCCATCATCGCCAGCGCCCGAACATCACCATTCTTAAAGTGGTTCCGCAACGCATGTCGCACAATCCACGTCGTGTACTCATTTCCCTCAGCGTGCCAATTTTCTAACAACGTAAGAACCGTGTCTGAGTGGTCTTTCGCCAGGTCATTTAGATGGTTGGCAACCGATCTGCGGACGTACAACGACTCATCAGCCCGAAGAACCGCCAATACATCGAGGATGTCGTTTACCGGCAACTGCAGTCGAGACGCCCAAGGCAACCGAGGACGTGTGCCCTCAGAAACCAGTCGACGGACGTGTTCGTTCGGGTCGTTAACCCATCGCTGCAAATAAGGTAATGCTCGTTCGAAGTCGTCGGCCAAAAACGGGCGGATTGCAAACTCTGCGGTGAACCGTTTCGTCAGCTGGTAACAAGCTTCCATCGATTCGTCAAAGTGGGCCGTACCGAATAGTCGGATGAAATCGCCGATTGGCCACATCCAGAAGCCTTCTTCCATCGTGCCTTCGTCCGTTGGCGGGGACTGCCCAGGCAGCACGCCAAGTACGGCGTCAACGGAGCGAGGGAAATCGTCTCCAAGTTGTTGATGGAGAGATTCGGCAAGCCGAACGCTACGTTTTGTGAACGTAAGATCGTCGTAGCCGGCCATGGTCGAAGAAACAAACGTCGAGACGTCTATGTCGTTTCCAGCTTCAACGAGCCGCTCGGCCCACCCTTCAACAAACTCGATACCAAACTGATCTTTTAGAAGTGGAGCCGAATCGGCCATGAGTCTCTCCTCGCTAGTACACCAGGCATCCAACTACGCTGGGCGTATCGAGACTACCGGCGGCTCAAACGACAACCACTGAACTATCCCGGCACAACTGCTGAGAATCCGCCCTCGTCGTTAGTGAGCGTCACGTTGATATCAAACTCATCGCCGTTAGGGGCCGTTCCTGTGCAGACAAAGGTGTTATCGGCCTCAACTTCGATATCGGATATACCTTCACAGTCAACACTTTCAGGAGCTACACCTACCGACTCGGTAAGGTCGGAGCTAATTTCGCTCTCAACAGAACCTTGATCGAGGGATTTTCCTCCGACAGATACACTCCCGCTGCAGCCAGCCAACACAACCACAGCACATCCAACAAACGCCCCGCCTAGCAACTTCATTACTATCAAATCCTTTATTCAACGTAGGCCGGTCAGCCTCTGAGCGATTGCACACCAGCAATGTCCGGATCTAACGTCGACTTACAGCCGCCTATCTCTGACTAACATCAATGCAAGCAGGACACTGATGACAACACCCGCTATACCCAGTATTCTCAACCGCCAGAACTCAGCCGACACTTCAGCCAACGCCACGTCCAGGCCGTAATTGACGCCGATTCCCACCGACTTGTCATGTAGCCGATCGGATGTGATCAGCAGAGGAAAGAACGCAAAAGCGTGTAACCCACCAACGATTCCAAACCGAAGCAGCAACTTCGACCAGCTCCCCGTCCGAGGTAGCCGAAACCGTCGACCGGCCAGAACCCACACCGCTATCACAACAAGAAACGTCGAAACCAAGACGGCCAGACCTCGCCGATTTGGGTACTCAAGCAAAAGATAACTGTTCATCCAAAGCGGAGAAAGAAACCCAAACCCAGCCGACAGAATCGCCATTCTTTCCAGTACGAGTACTCCCCGACTGAAGCCGACAATCTCCACCGCTTCTTGTTGAACCTGAGCCACCTTTGCAGGATGCCAGACATCGGTAAAAGATTTTTAGCAGCAGGCAACTTCGCTCACCTACGTTTTGGTGACCGACAGGATCCGTCCCCGGTCGGGATCGGTGACCAACAGCAGCTCACCACTAGTCAAAACATGTTGTGGATGTTCAAACCCCTCAAGAAACGTTTCCACGTTTACCGGTGATGTGTCGTCGAGATTTAGGCTGACGACCCGATTCTCATTCCACAGAGCAACCAAAAGCTGGCCATCATCCCACGGAGCGACCGTGATCGAAGTTGGGGTTGCGCCTGATTCGAAAACGGCTACAGATTCGACACTACTGGCGCATGATTGGGCGCTGCCGCCGAATTCTTCAACTGGCCGTTGATCGCCAACACAGCTCGGCCAGCCTCCATCGTCACCGAACCCGACAACGACAACTTCGTCGCTAGCTGGTTCTCGATCAAAAGAGCCGTCACTTATTTCGGTCACCCAGAACTGATTCCCAACGCTGGGATAGTGGGCGTACGCGTTCTTGAAACCAGCGGCGAAAACGACTGGATCTTCGCCTGGACTCAACTCCCAAAGCTGTCCTGAATCTTCGACCACTTCACCGTTTCGAATTGACCCCGACGTGTTGTACAACAATGTCTGTTGAGGAGTGACCGTCAAGGTACCTTCGGATCGGCCGTTCGTGGGCAACTCGTCGACCACTACCTGCAATGGGTCGGCGTCGAGTGTGCCGACCGACAACCGGTTGCGTTCCATGACATAAACGCTGTCATCCAGTAGGGCCACGCCAGTCGGCTTGTCAAGGCCTTCATAAAGCACTTCTGTTGAGCCTTCGTCGAGGTCCACTACAAGGATCTGACCTGTTTCGTCATTCTCCCCACCGTTGAGTTGAGCTACCAGAAGAGAACCGTCGGGTCCGACGTTGATTTGGGTCGGACCCAAAAGACCGTCGAAGACTTCGGCCACTGCGAAACCATCGACGACGATGACATCGTCAACCGATTGGTTTTCGTCGGCGACACACCCAGCGCATATCAGCAACGCTGCGAGGGCCGTCACCAAACGGTATTTCATCTAGCGTCTTGAATTGGGCCACCCGCATACTCAGCTCGTAGTCGACGGATGCGTTCCTCGGCCGGAGGGTGTGTAGAGAACAAGTTAGACATCGTAACTTTCCGATTCTTCAACGGGTTTACGATGTAATGGCTAGCTTGAGGTGGCGGAACACTAGAAGGGATTCGTTGAGCAAATCCATTCAATTTCTCCAACGCTCGAGCTAGCGGCTCGCCGGTTCCGATCATTTGGGCGGCGTCCCGGTCGGCTTCGAATTCTCGGCTACGACTGACCGCCATTCGTATCAGCGAGGCTGCCATCGGGGCCAGCAACGCGAACCCAATCAGGATGAACGGATTGCCGTTGTCTCGACGACCTCGCCCACCCATCGAAGACCACATCGCCATGTTTGCGGCGTAGCTGATGGTGGTGGCTATGGTCGCCGCTATAGAACCGATCAAGACGTCACGGTTTTTTATGTGTGCCAATTCGTGAGCTAACACCCCGCGAGTCTCGTCCCAGCTGAGAGTTTTGAGTAGACCCTCGGTAACACAGACCGCAGCATGGTTCGGACCGCGTCCAGTGGCGAACGCGTTCGGTTGTTGTTCTGGAGAGACGTAGAGTTTCGGCATCGGCATACCCGACGTAGTAGTCAACTCATGCATGATGTTGTAGTACTCGGGAAGCTGCTCGGGTGAAACCTCGACCGCTTTAGCTGCCCGGATAGCCAGTTTGTCACTGAAAAAGTACGATCCGCCGATCATGACCATCGAGATGAGGAACGCAATCGTCAACCCACCTCGACCAAAGAACTGGCCAAAGAGCATCATCAAGCCGGCTAACGCCGCCAGCAATACCCCAGTTTTAAGTCCGTTTTTCATAAGAAGTCACCTTCCGTCGAACCTCGACCGGCATTTTGACCGGTTGATCGTGGCCCAAAGATCTGTCGCCCGTACCTACTTCAGACACTATTTCTGCCTATGCCTAATCCTATCCGACCTCTAGACCAGGCGGTAACTTCAGACGATTCCGGTGTTTCGCCAATTTCCCGCCTTTGATGGGTTGACGGTACGCTTATAGACGCATGGCTTTCTCGAATACGCATTTCTCTTTGAGCCTCCACCTGCTCACGACCCTCGCCGTTTTCGGCGATCCTGGCCTTTCTTCGAAGGAACTGGCCAAGGGGGCGGGCACAAACCCATCATTTCTTCGACTGGTTATCGGGCGTCTTTGCACTGCGGGTCTAGTTGAGTCTCGTGTTGGTAATGGCGGGGGGATCTATCTGGCGAGGCCTCCAGAAAAAATATCGGTAGGCGATATTTACCGCGCTATTGAAGGGAAAGCTCAAGTGGCATCCCATACCTGCCCGCCCGATAATGGCTGCCCGGTAGGCGACAACTTTCCATCCGTGATGGACGATATAACAAGCCGGATCGATTCGGCTATCAGCGGTGAGCTTGATCAAATCACCATCGCTGACCTGGCATCTTCGTCGACAGAGGCCACTTCAACTAACTAGACCATTCGGGTTCATCTGACCTAGGCGTCGTAGTGGTCTAGTTCGACGCGCCCACAGTTCGGTCACCGCTTTGGGTCTGCTATGACGTTGTTCTCATGGAGCCCTGTTGCCAACCGTATTTGATTCACATACAGTAACTGTACGCATCCAAGATACTAATGACCGGAGGGTCTCATGAGCAACAGATTTGAAAACAAAGTCGTGGTCATCACTGGTGGAACTACCGGGATTGGTTTCGCCGCAGCCCAACGATTCGTAACCGAAGGGGCCAACGTAGTCGCCACAGGCACCAACCCCGAAACACTCGAAACCGCCCGCCAGAATCTGCCCGAAGCCGAATTTATCTCCTCTGACGCTTCGGACGCTTCATCGGTTGAAAGCCTCTTTGACCACATCAGATCTACTCATGGACGAGTCGACGTCTTGTTCCTCAACGCTGGTATCGCCCGGTTCTCTCCACTCGACCTCACCGACGAAAAACAATTCGACGACCTCTTCAACATCAACGTCAAAGGCCCTTGGCTCGCCATTAAGAACGCCAAGGAACTACTCAGCGAAGGCGGCAGTATCATCGCCACCACCTCAGTCGCAGGACAACGCCCATTCGATGCCGCCAGTCTCTACTCCGCAACCAAGTCGGCTCTCCGAGGACTTCTCCGATCCATATCTCTCGAACTGCAAGACAAATCAATACGGGTGAATGCTATTTCACCGGGCCCAATCGACACCCCAATCGTCGGCAAACTAGGGATGACCGCCAACGACTTCGAGTCCATGGGCACCCTAACAACGGCCGGACGAGTAGGCACATCGGAAGAAGTTGCTGGCGCCGTAGCCTTCCTCGCCAGCGATGACGCATCGTATGTAAACGGCGTCGAACTCGAAGTAGACGGCGGATTTGTCTACGCCTAACCCGCAGGTACGTAGACACCTCAGGTGATCCACACCTGAGGACCGTGTTGGGTCGGGGTCCACCACTTGACAGCCCCGACCCAACACTTCTCAATCCACCATTACCCATCGGTTAGGCCAGATGAGGTCCGAATCGATTATCCTCAAAACAATCAACCTTCAACGATCGAGTGGTAAAAATGGAAATCAAATTCTGGGTAGACCCAATTTGCCCATGGTGCTGGATGACAGCCCGATGGGCGGTAGATCTAGTAAAACCACAACGGGACCTAAACATTGTTTGGCAACCAATCTCCCTGCTTCTAAAAAACAAACCAGACCCAGAATCTCCCTGGTATCAGCGCATGGCCCACACCCACGGCCTTCTCCGGGTTATGGAATCAGTGAGAGCCACCGAAGGAAACGAAGGCGTCACCCGCTTTTACTGGGCCGCCGGAACCGCCATCCACCATGACAAGAAATCTTCGGTGTCAGCTGAGGATGTCCTATCGATGGCCGGACTCGATCTGAGCCACGCTTCCGCATTCGAAGACGAATCGTTTGACGCCGTAATCGAAGAAGCAATGGAACGAGCATTTGCTCTAGTCGGCGAAGACGTAGGGACCCCAATTATCGAATTCCCAACTAAATCCGGCGAGACTAGAGGCATATTCGGGCCCGTAATTTCAGAACTGCCTTCCAAAGAAGACGCGCTCGTCCTATGGGATGCGATGGAAACGTTGGCGACCATGGACGGATTCTGGGAACTCAAACGAAGCCGAACAGTGAACCCCACGTTTCCTGATCGCCCCAACCTTGACTGACCACGGATAGACCCTAGACCTGCAACGACCCTGTTCCGCCCACAATCAGGTATCTTTAGGTAGTAGATTCGTTCGGGTACGAAGGGGCCACGTGGGCACATTTCCATCTTCACTAGGTGGCTTCGAACCACAGCGACTCCTCGGACGGGGTGGTTTTGGCGAAGTTTGGCTAGCGCGTCAAACAAACCTTGACCGCGACGTAGCCATTAAGGTGGGCCTGAACCCGCTGTCGTCACCCGACAGCCGACAGCGATTCGAACGCGAATGCAAAGCGTTGGGTCGGCTCACCAACCACCGCAACATCGTCGACGTTCACACCTCTGGTTTCACCGAAGACGAGCTGCCGTTCATCGTCATGGAATACATTGACGGCGGCACCCTCAAAGACCGAATCGGAACCCTCGACGAAACCGACCTTCTACGCATCGCCGATCAACTATGCGACGGGCTACAAGCCGCCCACAACGCAGGGGTACTGCACCGCGACCTTAAACCCGAAAACATCTTCCTACGCCAAAACGGCGAGGTAGTAGTCGGCGACTTCGGTATCGCTCGACTCAGCGAACTAGGAGTGACTGCATCGGGAGCCATCCCGGCAACGATCGCCTACGCGGCTCCAGAAACTCTGGCCGGCGACGCCCCAACACCGGCGACCGACGTATACGGCATCGGTATAAGTATCATCACTGCGAAACTCGGAAGGAACCCGTTCCGTGTAGATGACAACGACTCCATACCTGCGTTACTGAACCGGGTCCTGTCCGAACCTATCCCCGACCTCACAAACCACTTCTCGACTCCGGTCGCAACTTGCCTCACCAGGGCAACCCTAAAAGATCCGACACAACGGATTTCCAGCGCCGACCAGCTACAGAACACCCTTCGCTCATCAGTCGCCGAAGTCTCCACAAAAGACGTCCATCCCCATAACCAACTCACCCAACCCGTGCAAGGCCATAGCAGCCAGCTACGGACCGTCAACTTTGCTGGCTCACCGGGCTCAAACGTTCACCACATTGCGCCTCAACCGCCGCTACCCGCAGCACCAACACCATTTAGACCGATCCCGCCAACGAACCCCAAACCCAAACCTTGGCTGTATATCGGAACCGTTCTTGCCATAGTCATGCTCATGATCGCCGGCGCACTCTTCACCATTAATCAGTTATCAGGCGACTCGACTGCCAGCACGGCAACACAACCCGTTCCAAGCGAACCCACGACCGCTGAGTCTACGACCACTTCGTCGACCAGCCCCGAGCTACCGCTCTTTCTTCCACTAGGAGTCGAACAGTACGTAACGGCAACCGGCCTGCCCCGAGACATCACTGCACTGATCCCCAATAACGGCCCAGCAAACAATACAATCTTCTGCGACCGCCGCCCAACCATCGATGGGTTAGAAGAAACACTGGCCGAAATTTATGAACCAAACGGCGGCATACAAGGAGTTGCCGCTCTGCGCGTAATGAGATTCACCGACGCTGACGCCGCTAGCTCCCACGTCGCTTCATACGTGGAAACCTCGTCCTGCGGCGAATGGCTCGAAGTTATCTCTGACGGAGGCCCCTCAACAATTCAAGCTAGCCAGACTGAACCTCCACAACGCTTCGGAGATGAAACAGTCCAAATCGATTCCGAAACTACTCTTCCAACCGGAATCAAATTATTTGCCCGCGGCGTTTCGATTCGTCGAGGGCGCGACGTGGTTCGAATCAATTACACGTCCCTTAACGAGGAAGATACCTACGCCAGCGCGAACACTCTCACCGTGCTAGCAATCGAAGCTTTAGAAGGCTAGCCCAGCATCTACGCGCCGCTCGACGTAATTTGTTGGTAAATAATCTTGCCCGATCTGACAAACTTGTCACACGCTGCACTAGCTTCTTACTATGAAAGCACAGACCTTTGCCCAGTACTCGTTAAACCTACGACTTCAGCTAGATAATGTGCCTGGTGTTCTCGGCAACCTGGCCTCAGCTGTAGGTGAAGCTGGCGGCAATATTTTCGCCATCGAAGGGTTCGTGGCTAAAGGCCCAACACTAGAACGAGATATCGTCGTCAACTGCCGCGACGAAGAACACATGAGTGAAATGGCGAAAGTGGTCGCCGAAGTAGACGGTGTACAACTCCTCGACCACTACGACCGAACCTTCCGAATGCATGAAGGCGGCAAGATCGAAGTTCTGTCGCTGTGCCCAGTCGGCGACTCCGACGACCTATCGATGGCCTACTCGCCTGGCGTGGCCCGAGTATGCAAAGCAATCCACAAAGACCCGTCGGTGGCCGACACCCACACGATACGAAAAAACACCGTCGCCATCGTCAGCGACGGAACGGCCGTTCTTGGACTGGGCGACATCGGCCCCAAAGCGGCAATGCCGGTGATGGAAGGCAAAGCACTACTGTTCAAAGAGTTCGCCGGCGTCGACGCCTTCCCGATCTGCCTCGACGTTCAAAGCCCCGAAGAAGTAATCGAAACTGTCGTCCGGCTAGCCCCAACATTCGGAGGAATCAACCTAGAAGACATCAAGGCTCCCGGAGCGTTCGAAATCGAAGCCGAACTAAAACGACGACTCGACATTCCGATCTTCCACGACGACCAACACGGCACCGCAGTCGTCACCCTCGCCGGGCTACGCAACGCTCTCAAAGTGATCGACAAAGACATAGCAGACGTTTCCATCGTCATGTCTGGACTGGGCGCAGCCGGTGTCGCTGTCGGAAAAATGCTGGCCCAAGCCGGAGCAGGCCAGATTATCGGAGCGGACCGAAAAGGCGCCGTCCATAGCGGACAAGAAAACTTGACGGCCGGTAAACAATGGTTTGCTGACCATACCAACCCCGATAAACGATCCGGCACACTAAAAGAGATACTTCGAGGAGCCGACGTCTTCATCGGGCTCAGCGGACCAGACCTCCTTGAAACCGAAGACGTCAAATCAATGGCTCCAGATCCGATTATTTTCGCGATGGCAAACCCCGACCCGGAAATCAAGCCAGAAAAAGTAGCCGGCATCGCGTCGGTAGTGGCAACAGGAAGAAGCGACTACCCAAACCAGATCAACAATGTTTTAGCGTTTCCCGGAATTTTCCGAGGCGCCCTCGACACGATGGCCAGCGACATAACCGAAGGCATGAAACTCAGCGCCGCCAACGCCATCGCCGATTCGGTTACCGAAGATCAGCTCTCAGCCGACTTCATTATGCCGTCAGTTTTTGATATGTCGGTCCCACAACGGGTTGCCGAAGCCGTAGCCCAAACAGCTATCGATGAAGGCGTGTCCCGCCAGCGTCTCTAAGACGCTGGCGCAACGTCACCCCCAACAAGTCTTGGTAACCCGTTTAGCGGCTACAGCTTTCGTCGGTTGGACCGGCCTGAGGTGTAGCCGCTTTTTGTTCCTGAGAAAGTGTCCAGAACAGTTCACCTAACTCCGAAAGGTTCTCCGACGGAGATGGCTGAGCGAACGTTTCTTGATCTGAGTTTTTCAAACCAAAGAACATAGCCGTCGGGCTGGCACCGTTTGCGTGCCAAACCGCTATTCCGTAGCCGTTCTGAGGGGCGATCTTCAATGCCGCCAACGCCCCAAATCGTTCAGCTGGGTAGTTGAAGTTGGTGTACTGACGTTCGCTGTCCCAGTCGAATCCGATCTCACCGACAACGACCGGAATTTCAGCAGCCACCGTGGCCGCAACGACGTTGTTCACTTCGGCTTCAAACGCAGTCTGCTCTGGGTTACGCACATCGCCGCCTTCTGGCACGATGCCACCGTATGAATGCCAGTCCCAGACAACGTTACACATCGTCTTCGACCAGTCCTGAAATACCGGATCAGTCATGATCTTAAGCTGCTGGCCTTGGTTAGGCAGATCGAAAACAACAAGGTTTTGGGCGCCGGTTTCTTTAAACATGTTGTAGCCGTCGTCCACAACAGACTGCCATGCAGAAACCGGGTCTCCCCCAAGGTGGAATTCGTTCAGATGGTTGAACCAGACAAAGCTATTGTCGCCGTACCGGTCGGCGGCCGCTTTCCAAAATTCGGCGATCTCGACGTACTGGGGATCATCGATCGTCGGTGTGGTTTCATCACCGGTTCCCTTAGGGGTAAAGTCGTGGCAGTCAACCATGACCACGATTCCCTTGCTCGTGTAGGTGTCTATCACCTTGTCGAGAGCGGTGAACATTTCTTCGTTGCCCCAGGCAGCGTTGTTATCGTTAGCTGGACGAGCGCTACATTCAGCGTTAACTCGGAGGAAGTTCCAGCCCCATTCATCAATCGCAGCCACCGATTCGGGCGTCGTGATGTCGTCGCCGTTCAGCCGAAATATCCAGGCCTCACCACCAGCAGAATCTTGGACAGGTGCCCCGATGTTTGCACCGATCGGCAAGAACAAATTGCCGTCAGGCCCAACGATGTCTTTACCTATAACCTTAAACACGCCGTCGCTCTGCGGAGGAGACGCTTCTGAATTCCCGGCGGTGGTTTCAGGCACCACCGACGCCCCACCATCGGAATCACCACTGCCCGGTAACGAGCAAGCAGACACCGCTAGACATGCGGCAGCTGCTAGCGAGGCCAGCGACATTTGTGAGCGATATTTCAACATAAAGGTTCTTTCAACTTGTTCGTTGGACGTGGTCCTTTGATCCACATGGTAGGCGCAAAGCCATACACATTATGGTCAAGCAGTATGCAATAGTACCCATCCGAGGAGAAAGATATTGAAGCTGATGCGTTCAGCTGCGCCGAGTGTGTCACCGGTTACCGCGCCTACCTTACTTTTGGCGAAGATCCCAACACTGACAGTAGTTCCCGCAACGAGGCCCAACCCAACGACTCCCAAAAGCGCAGCCGACAACTCCCCGATATTGCGGACAGGGGTCGCCGTCCACCAACACAAACCAACGACCATGGCAGTTACCATCACCAGGACGACCATCCGGTACCTGGCCCCATCAGAAATAACACCGCCAAGACCAGAGCCTCGCTTGTCGGTGAACGCCGCCAGCATCACCGCCGCCGTCCTGCTCACCGTATGGGCACCAATCAGCCCGGCTATCGCTCCAATCGGTTCTAGAGCGGCGAGCAGCGCTACTTCGAACAAGACGACCAACACCAACGCCATCACACCATAAGTCCCCAATCGGGAATCCTTCAGAATTTTCTGGCGCTGTTCAGGCGTCCAACCGCCGACAAAGGCGTCGGAGGCGTCAGCCAACCCGTCGTGGTGAAACGCTCCCGTGATGAGCACGGCCACAATAGTTGAGCCAACGGCGGCTACTAACGGCGTCACTGGAAACAACGCCCAGAACATCACACCCTGGGTTGCCCCAATGCCGGCTCCCACTAACCCAAAATAGGTAGATGAGTCGGCGACATCGCGCTCGGAAACATCGCCACGTACTTTTACGGGTAGACGAGTGAGAAAACTCACAGCGACCAGGAACAGGCGAAACATTCGTATCAACACTAGACAGAGGTTGGACCAGTTACCTATAACAACCGCGACTCAGAGGTCTCTGCCAGAGCTATCGGACGAAAACCACTCTTCAAAGGTGGGCACTTCGGTCACTAGTCGACAGGCCATCGCAACAAGTGGTATCGCCGCCGCAGCTCCTGTACCCTCACCCAACCGCATATCTAAATCGAGCAGAGGTTCCCGTTCTATCGTTTCCAAAACGTTAGCATGACCAGGCTCCGCCGACCGGTGACCGGCCTGAGTATGGGCGATCAGGTTCGGGTCAATAGCGTGGAGAACCAACGCTGGAGCGGTTGCAATATACCCGTCCAACAACACGGGAATCCCCTTTACCCGAGCCTCGAGCATCGCACCACAAATAGCGGCCAGTTCGGTTCCCCCCAGCTCAGCGAGCAACTGTATAGGATCGGTCAGGTTTCCGACACGCTCGACAGCGTCGACTACTACGTCAACCTTGTTCTTATGTTGGGTTTCATCCAAACCAGCTCCGGTCCCAACAAAGGGGGCGATATTCTCGTGTGTTCGATCCTCAGGCGCAAGTGTTAGCGCCGCCGACAAAGCAGCAGCCGATGTTGTGTTCCCGATCCCCATCTCACCGAATACTAAAAGGTCGGCTTGACGTTCACGAACCGATTGCCTGCCAGCCATAAAAGCTTCAGCCAGACGGTCCGAGTCGAGTGCAGGCTCGATTCGAATATTGCCTGTTGGCTGCCCGACTCCAACGTCGACAGCAAACACTTTAGCTCCGACCGCCCGCCCGATAGCCGAAATAGATGCCCTGTCCAGATGAAAGGCGTTCATCATCTCGGCGTTAACTTCGGAACCGAAAGACGATATACCTTCGGCAACGACTCCGTGTTCGCCGGCGAAAACGATAATCGCCGGGCGACCGACAACGGGTTCTGGAGTTTTGTGCCAACCGGCAACCCAGACGGCTAACCGATCGAAACGGGCCAGAGCGCCGGGTGGGCGGAGGGTAGATCCGGCACGTTCTGCCACCTTTTGCTCCGACAGAGTATCTCGTTCTGCCGAAGTCGTTAACTCTTGTCGTAGTGCTTCACTAGAGATGGCCATCTGGTCCTTCTGGTGTTTGAACATCTGCCCGGTTAGGGCCGGGGGTAACCTGCAGTTCTAGGTCAACCAACGGTAATACCCTGCCAGCTATGACCATCGCAACCGTTGATGCTCGACGTGAAACCGCAGTGTTAACGCGTCCGAGTGTGTCTCGGTATTGGGCACCGAGTGTTGTTGCTGGATGAACACCCAATCCGACTTCGTTACTGATAATAAACGTTGGCGTGCGGCGCTGCGCCAGTGCTGATGCAAGTTTGGCACTGTGGGTAACCGTTTGGTGCTCAGAACTTCCAGATAGAAGCAAGTTACTTACTAGAAGCGTCAAACAATCTATAATTATGAGCGCTGATTCGTCAATGCCATCTACGTCCGTCGCCGAAAATGTGGGGTGTTCAACCAAGCCCCACGAATCAGGCCGGTCTTGTTGGTGAGCCGAGATTCGCTCGGCCATATCATCATCGTGGGCTTGCGCAGTCGCCACAAAAACTACTGGACCCGCCCATTGGGTCGCTGTTTCCACAGCAAGGTCGCTTTTACCGCTGCGGGCACCGCCGAGAAGTAGAGTCACCCCAGAATGCACCTTCAATGTGGGACGCGCCTCGTCAATGGGAGGGCGGAATCTGGCAAGTTCGGGGGACTTCGACTCTTCAGACAACACGTAAAGGATAGCCAATCACTCAGCTACCGCAGCATCGATCGGCTAATACGTGCCAAGAGCCCTATAACGCGAGGCTCGATTGACGGCGTCTCGCAGTTTTTTCGGGTTCCCCGAGCTGACTCACCAGATGGCGACTTGCCAAGAGCCGAGCCCGTCGGGGTCGCATAGCGCTTCGGCTTCAGCGACCCTGCTCCGCATCTTCATCGCTTCAAGGTTTGGTCTTGCGGCGTTAGCTTTCCAATATGTCTTACCCTCTGCAACCAGATCTTTAATTCCGAGGGAGTTAAGTAACTCGGCTTGGGTCGTTAAGGTCGCTGGTTGAGGAAACTGATCGAACCCGATATCGGTTGTGATATCGCACGAACCGGGCGTCACGTAAGGATCGGACCCTCTTGAATGGTTGGAGTAGGTGCGTAGCCAGCCACCACGAGCAGCTAATTCGGTTGTGGTGGGAGCCCCATAGTCGAATACCAGTATCTTCGATGCTCCGCGCTCACGAATATCTCGTATCCAGTTAACTGCGGTTTCGTGCCAGGGGGCGCGACTTCCAGTCGGGATTTCAAAGCCGGGAGGGTCGATGGCAACTA
Organism: Acidimicrobiales bacterium; assembly: GCA_020630065.1. Lineage (GTDB taxonomy): Bacteria > Actinomycetota > Acidimicrobiia > Acidimicrobiales > SZUA-35 > JAHDCC01. The sequence continues at coordinate 91,369 of JAHDCC010000008.1, read as the reverse complement.
GTTTCTCGGTCCGTCTAGTTCCATCGCCGTTCGGATCTGTGTGTACAAAAACTTCGAACCATTCATCTTGGGTTTTGCGTTCCACAATCCGAAACGCCATGTTATCTAACAGCTCGTTGGCAATAACGATCGAACCAGACAACTCTTGGGGCAGAGAGTTTTCGGCGTACGGGCCAGAACGATCAACCCCAGCCAAGGTCCACGCTTCGCTGCAGCGAGGCTTTCCGGCTTCCAACGTTCGCAGCAGGGTGCCCGGCCCACTGCCGACATCAAAGACGTTCAGGCGTTCCGGCTGGCCCTGTTCGTCCCACCAAGAATCAAGCAACCGGCCGAGAAGCAGCCCAAATAGAGGGCCAACTTCTGGGCTTGTGATGAAATCACCGCGTCGGCCAGCTACGCCTCCGCTGTTGTAAAAACCCGTCGCCTCGTCGTAGAGGCAACGGTCCATGTAGTGGTCAAATCTTTCTGGCACAGGCCTAGTTGACTCTGCCACTGATTGACCGCCTACCTAGGGTGCAGCTACGAATTCGGTGATTTCGGGGACAAATCCGGTAACACCCATCCCGATCGTGAGAACAACCGTGATCACCAACGCCGCTGTCAATGCTGCTGGAACTTTGAACGGTCGGAACTCGCCTTCTGGAGAAGGCAAGAACCACATTTGTTTAGCGATGTTCAGGTAATAGTAGGCTGCGATCACCGAGTTGACAGCCGCCACGATAGCGAGCGCCACACCAGTGTTTCGGTCTGCTTCGAGCAGAGCCGAAAAGATCTGCCACTTGGCCAGCCAGCCGCCCATTGGGGGGATACCGGCCAGTGAGAACAGGAATACAGTCATAGCGGCCATCAAACCAGGCGACCAGTTGATCATGCCTCCGAAGCTTGCGACTTCGCCTGACTTGGTTCGTCGAGCTGCGGCGATAACAACGGTGAACGCACCGAGGTTCATCGCAGCGTAGATGACTAGGTATGTCACGATCGATGAACGAGCAGCGTCGCTAACCGTTCCGTAAACGGCCAATGGGGCCATCATGTAACCCGCTTGGGCGATACCGGAGTAGGCCAACATACGAACAATGTTGGTTTGTTTAAGAGCAATGAGGTTACCGACTGTCATCGTGACCGCTGAGAGAATCCACATAAACGGTTCAACAACTTCGGCCTGGCCGCTAAAGCCTTCAAGGATGATGCTCACGAGGGCCACGAAGCCAGCGGTCTTTGACGCAACTGCTAAGAACGCAGTAAGTGGTGTTGGTGCACCTTCATAGGTGTCAGGTGCCCAGGTGTGGAACGGAACAGCAGAGATCTTGAACGCAAAACCGATGATGGTGAACAATACCGCCAACGTGAAGAGCGGCTTTGATTCGCTGACCGTAAACGCTTCGCCGATTACTGAAAGTCGAGTATCTCCGGCAACACCGTAGAGAAGCGACATACCGTAGAGCATTATGGCCGAGGCGAATACCCCCATCAGCATGTATTTAAGCCCCGCCTCGTTTGATTTGAGGTCCCGTTTTCGCCAGGCCGCCATAAGGTATGCGGGAATGGAAATCAGTTCGAGAGCTACGAAGATCGAGATCAGATCCCGAGCTGAAGTCATGACCAACATCCCCAGCAGCGACGCCGCTATGAGCTGGTAATACTCGGAGTCATAGTAGTCTCCGTCGGCCATGTAATAGGTGCTAAACAACACAACCACATAGCCTGTGATCAGAAATAGGCCCTTAAGAACCAAGGCGTATTCGTCGACGACATAGGCTCCGTCAAACAGGACCCGCGTCGAGCCGTCGTTCCACAGTGTAAGAACGGGAATCATAGCTAGTAGAAACCCGATGCCCGTGAGGCCAGGAATATACCGCCGAGTCTTTTCGAGACCGATCAAGTCGATGACGGTCACGAGTGCGCCCCAAGCGAGAAGAATCAGCTCTGGAGCGAACGCGTGCCAGTCGATGTGTGGCCGAACAAATTCGCTTACTTCAACCGCTTGGGCTAACACTACTTAACTCCAATATTTTTCAACGCCTCAACAGCTGAGCTGTCGGTGATGTCAAAGATCAGACCTGGCACGAAACCAAGAACGAGGATGAGGATGAGAAGAGGGACCCAAGAAATCCATTCGGTGAGTTTGACGTCGACGATCTCAGGGTCGTCTTTGAATTCGTCAGAAGGTGTACCGAAAGCGGTTCGTTGGAGAAGCCACAGAAGGTACGCCGCCGCGAGGACGGTACCGATAGCGGCTATCACCATGTAGACCCGGAAGAGTTCTTCACTCAATGGTTCAGCTGGTTGGTATGCAGCCAGGATCGCTGGGAATTCACCCCAGAAACCGGCCAAACCAGGCAGACCGAGTGACGCCATCGTACAAAGACCCAAGATCCACCCGAGACGTGGAGCTTGAACGAGCAGACCACCAAGTCGTTTGATTTCCAGCGTGTGGTAGCGGTCTTTGATCGAACCAGCGATGAAGAACAACATGCCGGTGATAAGACCGTGAGCGACCATACCAAAGATGGCGGCGTTGATACCAAAGTCGGTGAGGGTAGCGATACCGAGCATCACGTAACCCATGTGAGCAACAGAGGAGAACGCAATCAATCGTTTCATGTCGGTTTGAGCCAAACAGCCAAGCGCACCGTAGATGATTCCGATGACAGCGAGGCCACCAATCCATGGCGCCCATTCAACCGCTGCGTCAGGCAAAATTGGGAGGGCGATTCGGATGAACCCGTAGGTTCCGAGCTTCAACAGAACAGCAGCCAAGATTACCGAACCCTGAGTTGGCGCCTGGGTGTGAGCGTCTGGAAGCCAAGTGTGGAACGGGAACATCGGCACTTTGATACCAAAGCCCATGAACATGCCACCGAAGATAAGAACCTGGGTTCCAAGTGGGATATCTCCGCTAGCGACCGCTTCAGCGAGGCCCACGAGGTTAAAGGTTTCTTGACCGGTCTGGGCGAACAGAGCTAGGAAGCTGACCAACATTAACGCTGATCCGAACAGGGTGTAGAGGAAGAACTTGATAGAAGCGTAGAGACGGTCAGGGCCACCCCATACACCGATCATGAAGTACATCGGGAGCAGTACAACTTCAAAGAATACAAAGAAGAGAACAAGGTCTTGAGCGACAAACGTTCCCAGCATGCCGGTGTGGAGGACCAGCATGAGAATGAGGAACATCTTGGCGTTGCCCGGCTTCGGAATGTGATTCAAGCTGTAGATGATCACCAGCGGAGTCACCAACAGGGTTAACGCGATCAGCGGCAGCGACATACCGTCGATGGCGACATCAAAGCTGGCCTTGATGGTCGGAATCCATTGGCGGGACTCATAAAGCGGGACGTTCCCCGTCTCGTTTAGAGCGGCCAACTCTTCGACGCTCAGGTCATCGAACTTGGTCAGCAACCATGCGCCGAAGCCACCGGTCACCAAAGCTGTCCCCAAGGCGATCGCCTTGTGACTTCCCTCTGCCTCTTTAGGGATTAGCATCATCGCTGCTACCCCTAGGAGAGGTAGGAAGACCATGATGGTGATGCCCCACTCGTTTAGAAACTCAGTCATTTACAATTTCCTCGACTCTTACTCAAACGATCTAACAACAAATCAAACTGCGAACATGAACACGGCAACAATCAATGCTGTTGCCCCAAACATTAACGTGGCGTAGTTACGGACCTGACCAGACTGAACCCCTCGGAGGAATTGGCCCGACAATCCGGCGGCTTGACCCGAGGAGTTGACGGCACCGTCAACAACACCCTGATCAAAGAAGCGATAAATGAAACGACCAAGAAGAACACCGGTTTTACCAACAGTGTTGATGATGCCGTCAAGAATGTTTTGGTTCACCCAGTAGGCGGCCCTAGCCAAAGGACCAGTCGTGCCGCCTGCGATGACACCGCTGTACAGATGATCTAGGTAGTACTTGTTTTCAAGCACATTGTGAAGTGCCCGTAGCGGCGGGAACTTCGATGCAAGACCATCGGTGTATTCAGTAGCCATTGGGTCTTTAGCGAACAGCTTCATGTAGTAGCCCCGCACGACCAAGATCGATATCAGACCCAGGCCGGTAGCAAAGACTGCCAATGACAATGATGGTTTGGCATGGTCGATGGCCGGGAATTGGCCTGTTCCGACCGGTTCAACCCAGTCTTCAAATCGGTGAGCCCAACCTTCGGGAAGGCCAAGAGCCTTTACGAAACCGGATGGCATGTTCAAGAATCCGACCACCGAAGCCATAAAGGCCAGAATCATCAACGGAATCGTGATTCGGCTGCCAGATTCGTGAGGAAGGCCGCCATGACCGTGGGCGTCGTCGTGACCGTGAGCGTCATGGGTGTCGTGGGCATCGTCATGATCAGCGGCCGCATGCGTGTCGTGGGCATCGTCATGACCATGATCATCGTGTGCGCCTCCGCCTCGGTATTCACCAAAGAAGGTCAGCATGATCACTCGGGTCATGTAGGCGGCGGTCAGCGCAGCCGTGATGCAGCCGAAGATGAATGGAATGGTGAATGTACCATCGCCACCACCGGTGGCCGCCAGCCAGAAACCTTCACCGTCGTCAACAAAGGCGCCTGGTTTCTCCGATGACGTGCCCGGCCACACTTGAGCGCCGACCAGAATCTCGTCCTTTGACCAGAACCCGGCAAGCGGTGGAATACCCATCAGGGCACCGGTGCCGATCATAAACGTCCAGAATGTTTTAGGCATGTATTTACGTAGCCCACCCATATCGGATTTCATGTCGAAACTGTGGTGGCAGGCGTGGCTGACCGATCCGGCTCCCAGGAACAAGCAAGCCTTAAAGAATGCGTGGGTGAAGAGGTGGAACATGCCAGCGGTGTAGGCACCCATTCCGAGTGCGAGCACCATATAACCCAGCTGGGAAACTGTGGAATAGGCGAGAACCTTTTTGATGTCCCGTTGAACGAAGGCAAGCAAACCGCCACCTACGGTGGTGAGACCGCCGATAAATGCCATGGCGTTAAGGTTGGTGCCCGGCATCATGAACCCTTCCCAGAAGACTGGGTAGAGACGCCCGATCATATAAACCCCGGCCACGACCATGGTCGCCGCGTGAATCAAAGCTGAAACAGGGGTTGGCCCGGCCATCGCATCGGGCAGCCAGGTGTGGAGAACGAACTGGCCCGACTTCGACATAATCGCCGTCATTAGACAGAGGGCGGCGACCGAGAGGTGAAGTTGGTTGATTTCGCCCGCAACCGCTTGCCGGTTAATCTCGGCGATGTCGAAGGTTCGTTCGGCGCCAAAGTACAGAACGATCATGCCGATCAGCAGACCGATATCGCCGACACGGTTAGTGAGGAACGCTTTAAGGGCAGCGTCTGAGTTCGGTTTCTCTTCCCACCAGTGGCCGATCAGCCCAAATGAACAAACGCCGACGAGTTCCCAGCCAACGATCAGTTGCAGGGTTGACGACGATAGAACCATAAACAGCATGGCTGCGGTGAACAGAGACAAGAACGCAAAGTAGTGGGTGTATCGTCGGTCGCCGTTTACGTAGTCGGTTGAATAGATGTGAACCAGACCAGAGATGATCGACACTACAAAGAGCATCATGATCGACTGGCCGTCTACGAGTGTTCCGACAGAGATTCCTGAGGCGGTGGAAGAATCTGCTCCGGTCTTAAACCAGCAGGTATCGGTGATGATTGCTTCGCCACGGGTTTCGTAGCCGTCGCTGGCCGCATACACCGACGAACCGCTGGGGTTAGTTAGTGAAACGGTCTGGATTCCCGCTGATGCTTCGGTGCCGGAATCGGTTTCGTCAGACGACTGACTTTCGGCGTCTTTGTCGGCTGAGTCGACATCGTCCCCGTATTCGGCATCGTCGGAATCGCCTGTATCTTCGTCAGCGAAACAAGCATTCGGGACGGGTTTACTTTCCGTCTTTTCTTCTGAGCTCTCGTCGCCTTCAGCGGCAGCAAAGCCCGGCGTGTCGAGCACTACGGATTGGACACCGCCACCAAGACTTTCAGTCTCGGAATATTCGGCGTCGCCAGTGTCACCTTCGGCTGATTCTTCCGAATGCCCGCCGGTGAAACCGATTTGATCGACCCAGGTGTAGGTCGCAAACATAGAGAGCGCGAACACGGCGGCGATACTGGCCAGACCGATCTCGGAGCCCTTCATCGGGAGGCGTTTTCCGATTGCGATAATTAGGAGGAACGACAGAGCCGGAATAGCTGGAACAATCCAAATATTCTCAAAGATCCATGGGGTTTCGGATGCGGCCTCGGCAGCTGCTAGGAACATACGACTACCACTAACCCTTCAACAGATCTGCTTCGGAAACGTCGATACTTCGACGGTTTCGGTAAATAAGTAACACAATGGCCAAGCCAACACCCACTTCGGCTGCAGCGACGGCAATGACAAACAGGGCGAACACTTGACCCGCCGCTTGTCCGTGGAACGTGCCAAACGCAACCAAGTTGATGTTGACAGCGTTGAGGATCAGCTCGATCGACATCAACACCAGCACGCCGTTCTTACGAACGAGCACACCGTAAACGCCGATGCAGAACAAGATCGCAGAGAAAATCAGGAACTGATTGAGATACATGGTCTAGTCCTTTCTCGCCACGACGACCGCGCCGATCAAGGCTGCGAGCAGCAAGACCGATAGCGCTTCAAACGGAACAATGTAGGTGCTGAAAATCTCGTTGGCGACCGCTTCGGTCTGAATGGGAGCGTAGTTATCGTTAGGGATCTTTTGATCGCCGAATTCTTCGATAAGTGAGTAACCCATCACTGCAAACATCAAGATGCCAACCAGCACACCAACCCATCGGTGTTCGTAGTCGAGGTCGGTTTCTTTGCCGATCTTCGCCCGTGTGAGCATGACACCGAACAGCATAAGAACCATGATGGCCCCGAGATATACGAGTACCTGTGTGGCTGCTGCGAACTCTGCACCCAATAAGACATAGACGGCGGCGACAGATGACAGCACAACGAGTAAGTAAAGTGCTGCGTGGACCACGTTGGCGGTAGAAACCATCTTGAGTGCCGCCGCGATCGCTACGACCGCTATCAACCCAAAAAAGACGTTTACTAGATCGAAGCCAACCGAGCTGAGCTCTTGGGTTTGAGCAAGCCCGATTTCTAGTAAAGAAGCGATCATCTAGGAACCTTCTTCACTTTGACCTCAGAACCCTGCTCGTATGATTCGAACTCGGGAACGGTTTCCATCCACTGCCCCAGGCGTGACTTGTCGTGAAGCAGGTCGGCGATCTTCGGTTCGGAGTACTCGTATTCCGGTGACCAAAAGAGGGCTTCGAACGGGCACACTTCGACACAGATTCCGCAATACATGCATAGTCCGTAGTCGATGTCGAACCGGTCTAGTTTGTTGACCGTTCGGGGTTTGCCGCCTTCACGTCGTGGAGGAGCCAGTGTTTTGTGGCCTTCGATATAGATGCACCAGTCTGGGCATTCACGAGCGCACAACATACACGACGTACAGTTGTCTTCGTGTAAGGCGATGACGCCACGCGCCCGCGGTGCTGGATCTTCTTTTACGTGCGGGTACTGAACGGTTTCAGCCCCCTTGGTCACCGTTTTGGTGATTTCTTTGAATGTAACGCCGAGACCTTTTACGAGGCCGGGAACAAGCTTTGCCATGTTAGAAGACAACCTTTAGTACACCAGTGATGGCGATATTGACGAGGGCCAGCGGAATGAGAACTTTCCAAGCAAATTTTTGCAGCTGGTCTTCACGGAACCGGGGAAACGTGAACCGCACCCAGTAGATAATGAAGGTCAAGGCAAACATTTTGGCCAGCATGATAATCGGCCCGATGACGTTGAATGCGTTGGAGTAGATGATGTTGCCATCCACCCCAATTTCGGTGGCCAAACCTGGGATAGCGTCCATTAGTGATTGAGGAACTCCCCAACCTCCGAGGAACAGCACTGATGCCATGAAAGCGAAAATGTTGGCGGTAGCGAATTCACCGATGAAGAACATCAGAAACCGGAAACCGGAATATTCGGTCATGTAACCAGAAACCAGTTCGGATTCAGCGATCGGCATGTCGAACGGAACCTGGGTGAGTTCGGCTTGAACCGCGATCATGAAGATAAAGAAACCGATGATTTGGGTGAGAATGAACGGGTTGCCAATGACTGACTGCCCGAAGATCTCGCCCTGAATTTGGGCGTCCACGATCTTTTGCATGTTTAGCGAACCGGCTTGGATAACGACACCGACCACGGCCAGAACCAGCGGAAGTTCGTATGCGATGAGCTGACCGGCGGCTCGAAGCCCACCGAGCAGCGAGTATTTACTAGCTGATGCCCAACCGGCCATCAAAATACCGATAACGGAAATCGAGCTAACTGCCAGAGCAAAGAAGATGCCAACGTCGAGGTCGACGAAGACTGCGTCAGGCCCGAATGGAACGACCAGCGCAAGCAAGAACGTGCTGATCAGAACAACGTAGGGAGCCGCTTTGAAGACAAACCGATCGGCCCGTTCGGGAACGATGTCTTCTTTCTGCGCAGACTTTCCGACCTCAGCTAGAAGCTGCATCGAACCGTACGGTCCGGCTTCCATCGGCCCGAGACGGCTTTGCATGAAGCTAACCATCTTGAATAGGTAAATATAAACCGACGGACCAGCCGCACCCAAAACAACCACGAGGGCCAAGATGAGTTTAAAGATTGTGGTCTGCCAGTAGGCGAATTCTATTGCCGCCAACATCATCGATCTAGGTCCCCCAGAATGAAATACAGCGACGCCAGAATCGTGATGACGTCAGCCACGTAGGTGCCTTTTAGCAGCCACGGCGTGATCGACATGTTTGAGAAACTAGCGGTTCGAACTTTGACTCTGAACGGGGTTAGTCCACCTTGAGAAACCAGGTAGTAACCCATCTGTCCTAGCGGGTTTTCGCACGCTACGTATGCTTCACCTTCAGGCACTTTAACGACCCGAGGCACCTTGGCCATGATCGGCCCGGATGGAAGACCATCTAACAGTTGACGCACGATGTGGCACGATTCTCGTACCTCTTGCAGCCTGACCCAGTAACGGGCGAACGAGTCGCCGTCTGGGTGGGTCCATACCCGCCAGTCAACCTGGTCCCAGGCTAATCCTACGGGGTTGTCTCGACGGAGGTCCCAATCGACGCCCGATGCCCGAATGTTGGCACCGGATAGGCCGTACGACAAACCGACGTCGGCGGGGATGATGCCGATTCCTCGGGTTCGCTGTTCGAAAATTTCGTTTCCGATGACCAAGTCTTCAACCTGCTGGCAGAAGTATTCCATTTTGTCGAGCGCAAGACGGGTATCTTCGATCCACCCGGCAGGAAGGTCGTCTTTTAGGCCACCGATGCGGTCGAAGTTGGGGTGGAAACGGCCCCCCGTGGCGGCTTCGATTTGATTGAGAATGAATTCACGATCTCGAAGCGCATAAAACATCGGGGTCACAGCGCCAAGCTGAACCCCCATATCACCGAGGAACATGGAAACGTTAGCGATACGACCGAGTTCGAACAGTATTGTTCGGATCCATTGGGCGCGTGGTGGGGCTTCGACTTCCATCAGCTTTTCAGCTGCCAGAATGAACGGAACTTCGTTGGCGAAGCTCGACACCCAGTCGATGCGGTTGATCAGTGTCGTGACCTGAGGGTAGGTACGAACCTCGGTGAGTTTTTCGTAGCCTCGGTGCATGTAACCCATGACCGGGTCGGCTTCGATGACCTGTTCACCGTCAAGGCGAACAATGATACGCAGCGTTCCGTGAGTTGCCGGGTGTTGAGGTCCGATGTTAAGGGTCATGCCCTCGGCTTCGAGTTCGATATTGACTCGAGCGTCGGTGGCCTGAGCAGCAGCGTATGCGAGTTGACGGCGGTCATTTATTGCGGTCACTGCACACCTCCATCTTGGGGGTTCGAGGTAGTGGCACCCAACGGAGTTTCCTTCGCCGGTTCTTCAACTTCGGGCATAGGTTCAACGTCCACGATTCCTGGCCATGGTTTTACCATTCGGGCCACGAGTGGGTAGTCCTTGCGGAGTGGGAAACCTTCGAAGTCGGTTGGCAAATACAGGTTCTGCATTTTCGGATGCCCGTTGAACGAGACACCAAACATTTCGAACGCTTCTCGTTCATGCCAGTTGGCGCCCGGATAGCTGTTGATCCAGGTGTCGATCGTCAAATCATCGTCCGGGAGGTCTGCTTTGAGATTAACCCCAAGGCCAGTCGACAGGCTAGAAACTCGAGCCATTATCTGGAACCGGGTTTCGCCCCCGGCGTAGCCGTCGGCGCCAGTTTCGGTGTAATCAGACTCAGCCGCTTCTTCTTCGGGTTCGGTGTTGAGCTGGTTCTCTACTTCAGAGTCCATCGAACGACCAAACGGCGACTGTTTCCAGTCCATAACCGACAGCCAATCAAAGTATCGGCAGCGCTGCTCTTCGTGGAAGTACTCGGCTACCGCAGCCCAAGATTCGCGGGCGACCCGAACCCACAGGTCGTGGCCAGGGTCGAGCCTGGTTTCAACGACGACAGAGCCGAGATCACCGACGATACTTTCGAGTAGCGCCTCTCGAGCCTCGTCTTTGACCGGTTCAGAGTCTGCTGATGTATCAGCTGCTGAAGGCAAGAGGGTCTCCCTTCCACTTTTCAACCATGTCTTCGTTCTGAATGATCTCTTGCAGAAGAACGATTCCTTCTAGAAGTGCTTCTGGGCGGGGTGGGCAACCGGGAACATATACGTCGACGGGAATAATCTGGTCGACGCCTTTGGTTACCGAGTAGCTGTCCCAATACGGGCCGCCACAGTTAGCGCAAGAACCCATCGAGATAACGTACTTAGGCTCTGGCATCTGTTCGTACAACCGTCGGATAGCTGGGGCCATCTTGTCGGTAACGGTTCCAGAGATAACGACTAGGTCGGCCTGGCGAGGGCTGGCGGGAAGAGGAATAACACCGAGACGCATCACGTCGTATCGGGGAGAAGCGAACGTCGCCGCCATCTCGATGGCGCAACAGGCAAGACCCCACTGGTACACCCATAGGGAATATTTGCGGCTCATGTTGAGCAGCTTTGTTAATCCTTTGGGGACCTTCCCCGATTCAACTAAACCCATCTACAGACTTTCTTTCTCACAACGATTGTCCTAAACGACTGACATCTGTCCACTGACCTCTGAATTTCAGAGCTATACCCAGCGAAGAACTCCCTTTCGCCACGCATACACAAGTCCGAGGGCAAGGATGAAGATGAAGATGACCATTTCAACCAAGCCGAAATACCCGAAGGTTTCCAACTGGGTCGCCCACGGGAAGATGAACACTGCCTCCACATCGAACATTACAAACAACAGCGCAAAGATGTAGTACCGAATTTGGCTTTGTGACCATCCGTCACCTACCGGGTCTACACCACTCTCATAGTTTTGCACTTTTCCGGCGGTTGGGCGGTTGGGCCGGAAGATCGCCCCAAGGCCAATAAATCCACCAACAACTCCACACGCCAGCAGAGCAAATAAAATTACAATGAGATAATCGCGAAGAAATGCGGACACGGTGTTCGATCCTACCTGGGGTGGCACACCTCACCCAAAGTCGGGCCTGTGACTTTGGTGTGGAGATTTTGGACCGCAATCAAAGCTCATCGCCATGTTATGGCTGAATGCAAAATCCTTTAGGGTGAATCACACATGTCAAATCCCACTACCTATTCTTCGGTTTCGACTCCTTCAGTCGAACCAAAAACGCTAAATATCGGCTCTATTACTGTTCCTTTGCCGGTTGTGTTGGCGCCGATGGCCGGCGTGACCAATGCTCCGTTTCGAAGATTGTGTAAACAATTCGGCGCTGGGCTGTACGTCAGCGAGATGATTTCAGCTCGAGCACTTTGTGAAGGGAGTAACAAGACTGACATGTTGGCGCGCTTCGCCGACGACGAAAACCCGCGCAGCTTGCAACTCGCGGGCGTAAACCCAACGTATATCGGCGAGGCAGTTCGTCGTCTCAGACACGATGATCGAGTCGATCATTTCGATTTAAACTTCGGCTGCCCGGTTCGAAAAGTCACCCGCCACGGTGGCGGAGGGGCGTTGCCATATAAGAGAAAGCTCTACACCTCGATCGTTAAAGCGGCGATCGACGCGGCCGGACCTGTGCCAGTCACCGTGAAATTTCGGGTCGGAATCAACGACGAACACGTCACCTACCTCGACGCTGGCAAAATCGCTGAAGACTTAGGGGCCGCAGCGGTCGCCCTTCACGGGCGAACAGTCGAACAGCTGTACTCGGGTGAAGCCGATTGGTCGACGATCGCCCGGCTGAAAGAGACGGTTACTTCGATACCGGTTTTAGGTAACGGCGATATTTGGGAAGCCGCCGATGCGCTACGAATGGTTGATGAAACCGGTTGTGATGGGGTCGTGATTGGACGGGGATGTTTGGGCCGTCCTTGGCTATTTGGTCAACTAGCGGCGGCTTTTCGAGGCGAACCTATCCCGAAACCGCCTACAACCGCTGAAGTAGCTGAAATCATGACCGAACACGCCCGACTACTGGTCGAATGGTTTGGCGACTACAAGGGTGTCCGTGAGTTTCGCAAACACACCGCATGGTATTTGAAGGGATATCCGGTCGGCGGCGAAGTTCGAGGCCTCTTAGGCCGAATCGACAGTTTAGAAGAACTCACCACGCTGCTCGACGGCCTGCCAGACGTGATTCTACCGGAAGAGAACTATCGGGTCTTCCGTGGCCACACCCGTGGCCCTCAAACCGTTTCGCTACCCGAACGCTGGCTCGACGACCCGTTCGATGATGCCTTAGCGGACGCAGCCGGCGATTCGGCAGCATCCGGCGGATGAATCGAGAATGCCGGCGTTGAACGAGTTAAACCGATTGTGGAGGCTGGCTCCTGGTAACGTCCTGCCATCAGAGAGTTATGAGTTCGGACATGTCCCGTCAGTCGACTCTGCACTGGCGATCGCCGAACTGGCTGCCATGAGTGTCGGGGTGGCAACACTCGCAGCTAAACAGTTCGGGCAGACCCGGAACTCTCGCCCCTCGCCTCAACCAACGGTTATCGACATTCATCATGCACTCGCTTCCTGGGCAGGACACATCAAGGTTGATGGCGAGCCGGTTCCTCAATGGGCAGACCTTTCCGGTCGTTACTCCACCGCAGATGGCCGCTTCGTCCAGCTCCACTGCAATTTTGCCCATCATGCACAAGGCGTCGCCGACTACCTCGGGGTCGGGTTGAACCGGTCCGAGTTCGAAGCCGCCTTGCTTAAACGCAACGCGTTTGAAGTCGAGGCGGCCTTAATCGATCGAGGCATGATCTGCGCTGTTTACCGGTCTCTAAGCGAATGGGACACCCACCCTCATGCGACCGCCACAAAAGACCTTGCGTTGTTGGACACGGACAAACTTGGATCAGGTGAACCGCTACGTCTTGATAACAGCACCGATCGCCCCCTCGACGGAATCAAAGTACTCGACTGTACTCGTGTGCTGGCCGGACCGACCTGCGGGCAAACACTAGCCGCTCATGGGGCCGAAGTGTTGCGCGTCGGGGCAGCCCATCTACCTTCGATCCAGTCGGGAGTTCTGTCGACCGGGTTCGGGAAACGCAACACGTTTATCGACCTGTCGACCACCGAAGGGGCGGAAACTTTCCGGTCTCTGCTTGCCGACGCCCATATCTTAATCGACGCCTACCGCCCGGGCGCTCTGGCTAAATGGGGGTTCTCAGCGGCCGATGTCTCTGCCATCCGACCCGGAATCGTTGTGGTCGAGATATGCGCGTTTGATTGGATTGGCCCATGGGCGAGTCGAAGAGGTTTCGATTCGATTCTTCAGACGACCACGGGTCTAGCAATGAATGAAGCCGAGCGGAACGGATCGGACACTCCCGTACATCTTCCTGTCCAAGCCCTCGACTATGCCACGGGCTACTTAGCAGCTTTTGCCGCAATGCGACTACTCGACCATCAACAACATGACGGCGGGAGCTGGCGAGCACGATTGTCACTCCTGCGGACTCGTGATTGGCTCATGTCGCTTAACCATGGCGATTTAGACGCTCCGACAACAAATGATACGTTCGACGTTGAGAACTATCTGATACATACCGATTCTTCGTTTGGTCGACTCGAGTCTGTTACCCCGGTGGCGGGACGCTGGGATATTCCTCCCACACCGCTCGGAACAGCCGAACCCCGTTGGCGCTAACGGGCCCGACTCGACGCGCCAAGACCAACCCAAGACGAATAGTTACACGAGCAGGCTTACACTATCCCACAGGTCGATGCGGGCTTGAAGCGCATCTCGGGCGGCGTGTTGCAGACGAGCCCACGCCGATGGGTCGTCACCGCAGACCTCGACGGCAAGGTCGAACGCAAGTCCGCTGTGCTCGTCACCGTCGAGTTCGATATGCCGCTCGATGTAGTCGACAAAATGTGTTGCCCGTAGCTGGCGTATTTCAGGGATGAGAAGGCTTTGGAACATCGGCGGGATGAGGCTCTCTCGTCCGAATGCGAATGCTCCAACCAGCTCAGCGGGATCGTCAGCGGCTACCACCCGCCATGTGCTTTGCAGAAAATCTCTGGCCGCTACAGGAATATCAGCCTCTGAAAGCACCGACTCCATGCTGACATCTCCCGAGATAACCCGATTTTGAGCCGACCAAACCAACGCTGTAATCCGGCTGGTGTCGGCCCCCACCTGTTCCATAGCTTGCAGATACATCTCGTAGTGCGATGTGTAACCAGAGGAGACGTGATCACTTTCCTCCCCCAACATGATCTCGTTAATAAAGCGACGGGTTTGAGCTGAACCCACGGGAACCCAAGGAACCGCCACCCCCGAAAAATGATTCCGCAGCGACGTCACCAACGACATAAAATCCCAGACGGCGTATACGTGATGTTCCATAAATGTCTGAAGAGCTTCAACAGAAATCAACTGCTTATTTAGGTCGTGCTGTTCGATCTGTGAGCGAAGCGGCTCCGTAGCTTCAAGCACCTCACAGACCCGAGCGTCGACTGTCTCGTCTACCCAATGACTCATTTGATCTCCTCAAGATGAACGGTGTGACATGAAGACGCCCATCTGTCCACGTCGCTGAGACGGTGGTTCGAACACCAAGATGAAAGATGGCGACTCGCGGCAGAGTTTACTTCCGCCTTCCATGCCGGTCCAGCATTTGGACCGACACCTTGGGTGCCTCTGCCAACAGAGGCGGCTAAGGATTCCGGTCCCCCATGACCGATCCGTGGTTGTTTACGTCGAGCTAGTCCCAACCACGTCGAGCCATTCAGCCCAAAAGAATTTCCATTCTTCTACCGCTTCGACCGACGGCAGCTGTCGATGGTCGATAGAGACTCTCGACCGCTCACCCGAAGCTTCGGTCAATGAAATGTGTGCGACACCTGGGCCGATTCTGATACGAATGACCTTCGACATCGGGCGAGAACATAACTCGGTGTTATGACCGGGGAAAAGGCTGCGTCTTGCGTCGTCATCGAGCAGAAGCGCACGCAACTGGACACGATCGACGTCGACGATTCGGGACTTTCCACCTGTGAAGGTGCCGTCGGGGCGTTGATACGGCAGCCTCAAACCGACGATCCGTTCATACCCACCGGTTACGCTTTGGGCCCACCAGGCGTCGACTTCACCGGTCGACAACAGGTATGCGGCAATGGCGGTATGCCCGTCACTGTGTCCAGGCCATGCCTCGATAAAGTCACACCAGTCTTCCCATCCCCGTCCGGTGGCGGCTTGCACTGCTTCATCACGTACTTCTGGTTCGGATTTCCACGTTCGACGACGCCTAGGGCTGGCCTGTTCAAGCAAGTGTCGTCGGGCGGCGGTATATCGCTCGCCGGTGGTACGCATCCGTTCGCGAACGCGGCGTTTAAACGCTTCTTGAGTAACCATTGAAACTACTTTCTCATCTGAACAAGTACCGGCACCCCACGCCACCGACACGCCAGATGTGTCAGTAGAGGATCTAACATTGTGTAGCTTGTTGCCGGGCACGTACAGTCCCCTTTGCCTTCTCGGAACCGGCTGCGTGGGAGCCGGACGAAGGTTAGGCGAGGCAACTCGCCGAATCCCAGAATAACCGAATGAGAGCACCCACCGCAACTGTGGACGCTACTCGATCAATCTTTCGAAGAAGGCCCGTACTACGTTGGGGAATAACCAAGCGGCGATCTCTTGTTACTTGACCACTACCCTCTTCATGGTGTGAGGCTGAGCGGCACCCCGCTGGAACGAATCCTGAGAGATCCAAGAAAGGCCGACATGGCAACAAAACCCGTTGAACTCGAAATCTGGTCCGACATTGCGTGCCCTTGGTGTTGGGTAGGCCTCAAGAACCTGCAGGCGGCCCAAGAACTCGTCGACGAAGAAGTATCGATCACCTGGCGGTCGTTCGAACTAGATCCCAACGCTGATACCTCTATTTCAGATGGTATTGACTACGTCGCTAAGCTCGCCGCCAAGTACCGGACGTCGACACCAGAAGCACAGGCCATGGTCGACCGCATGACTCAAACCGGTGCGTCTAAAGGCATCGATTTTCGGTTTGATCGGATCAGTCCAAGCAATACCTTTAACGCTCACCGTCTTCTGGCTTGGGCCCGCACCCTCGGGCGACAGAACGCCCTGAAAGAGAAACTGTTTAGCACCTATCTGCACGAAGGTTTGTCACTCAACGACCCCACCGTACTCGTTAAAGCGGCGACCGAAGTCGGGCTAGACGCACAAGAAGCCGAGACGGTCGTTTCCTCCGACGCCTACGCTGACTCGGTACTTAAGGACAGAGCCGACGCCCAAGCTCTGGGGGTTAGAGGTGTGCCGTTCTTCTTGGTCGACTCACAAGTAGCCCTTTCTGGAGCCCAGCCCCCAGAAGTGATAGCACAGGCTTTACTGGACGCTCAAGCCGCTAACACCACGCCCGACGATGGTTCCGAGAGCCACAGCTGCACAACCGACGGGTGCAACATCTAGACACGTTGAGTTCACTCGGCGGGTCATCCTTTAGGAGGATGCGAATATCGAACGTCCGCTCGATTAATTACCGACCCGTTGTGCCGTAGAGTACTACCTATGAGTTTGCAACAGCGATGGCAAAAGACGTTCGGAGACCATCCGTACCGCTTCGACATACTGCTAGCCATCAGCATTCTCGTCTTGAACCTGTCGTTCTTAACATTCCCGGCCACAGAATCTGGCAGACCAATCGACTTCTGGGCGATACTACTGATATCGATCCCCAATATCGCAATCGTTTTCAGGCGGAAATACCCGGTCCTGATGCTTGCAATAGTAGCAATTCCCGGCTTTGCATATTGGGTTGTCGGGTATCCAAACGCGGGCTCCTTCGCCACGACGATGGTCCTGATCTACGCTGTCCCCCTCTACGCCAAATCTCGACGGCGAGCATCATACACTCAGATCGCCTTCTTCCTTCTTCTTTTTTTGGTGCTGGTTAGCGGCTACTTCTACGCCGAAGAAGAAGACGTCACGATCGGTGTCATCATCGTCAACCTAGTTGCGTTCCAGCTGGTTTGGCTTGCAGGCGAAACAGCAGCCCGACGCCGTGACGCCATCGCAGAACTAGAAAAACAAGTTCTCGTCGAACAAGACCGACAGCAAGAACTAGCCGACCAGGCGGTCATCTCAGAGCAGAACCGAATCGCCCGCGAACTACACGATGTAGTCGCCCACTCCATGTCGGTTGTGATCGTTCAAGCCGAAGGCGCTAGACGAATGGTTGGACGCAACAACGAGATGGTCGACACCGCCCTGGAAGCTATCGAATCGACCGGACGCCAAACGTTAACCGATATTAGAGGAATAGTCGGATTGCTCAGAAACAACGATGAGCACCAGCCAGCACCGAGTTTAGAGATGCTTGAAGAGTTGATTCAAGCGTCGAACGACGCTGGAGTTCCGACTGAACTAACTATTTCTGGCGACAAACGAGATCTGCCGATGATGATCGAACTTTCGGCGTTCCGCATTATCCAAGAATCATTAACCAACGCACGCAAACATGCAGGACCGAGCGCATCGGCAACTGTTGAACTCGGTTACCAACCCCACGCCATCTCGATCAACGTTTCAGATAGCGGGCGAGGGGCAGCAGCTACGAAACCAACTACCGGCGGATTTGGACTAATCGGCATCCGAGAACGGGTAGAGGCATTCGGTGGCGAATTTGAACACGGCCCCAAACCGGGTGGCGGTTACGCCGTTCGAGCAGTCCTACCAGTGGAAGCGTCATGACAGACACCGACCAAACATTCGATGACGATACACCGGTACGTGTGATTATCGCCGACGACCAACCTCTAATACGGGCCGGATTTTCGATGATCCTGGCAGCGGAAGACTCAATCGAACTCGTCGGCGAGGCGGGTAACGGGCGAGAGGCCCTAGAAGCCGTCCGAGAACACCGACCCGATGTCGTCCTGATGGATATCCGCATGCCGGTCATGAACGGAATCGAAGCAACCCGAGAACTAATAGCGTTAGGAATCAACACTGCGGTGCTGGTCCTAACCACATTCGACACCGACGAAAACGTCTATGCCGCCTTGCGGGCAGGCGCATCCGGCTTCCTCCTCAAAGACACACAACCTAACGAGCTCGTAAACGCCGTCCACGTGATCGCTGCCGGGGCATCACTTCTCTCGCCAAGTGTCACCCGCCGACTAATCACCACCTTCGCAAACATGCCTGGGGAACTCGAAACCTCACCGGGGCTAGCCGAACTAACCCAACGTGAAAACGACGTTCTTCTCCTTATGGCCAGCGGCATGTCAAACTCGGAAATCGCCACGCAACTCTTTGTGGGAGAAACCACCGTCAAAACCCACGTTGGACGCATACTCACCAAACTTGGGGTGCGTGACCGGGTTCAGGCCGTTATCAAAGCCTACGAATCTGGTCTGGTCAAACCCGGCTCCAAAAACTAACACACCGCCATCGAACTAGATTCGCTGGCGTCGTCAAGGGCCACGCCAAACTATCTACGCCGACACCGTCTTCGCCGCGCCCTGCCTCACCTGCTAGTACTACCACGATGTCCTCCTTCAGGACGACACTAAAACCGTCGACAGGCCGACGCTACATCTCTCCATAAAAGGGAAGCTGAATACACGGCAAATCCAGCCGCCACTTACCACCAGGAGAGAACATGTCTACCCAGGCGAACAGCTCAGCCATTGGATCTAACCAAACGATCGGTTTAGCTACGGACCGACCTGCTGCTCAAGCAGTAGACGCCGTCAAAGTATACGGGGCGGGCGAAACCGAAGTCGTGGCCCTCAACAACGTGAACATCTCATTCGCGACTGGCCAATTCACCGCCATCATGGGACCATCCGGTTCAGGCAAGTCAACCTTGATGCATTGCATGGCCGGGCTAGACCGACTTAGCTCCGGTTCATCACATATAGGCGACATCAACATTTCAGAACTCAGCGAGAAAGAACTAACCCTGCTACGCCGAACAAGCGTCGGGTTCATCTTCCAAGGGTTCAACCTCATTCCGACTCTCACCGCCATCGAAAACATCAAGTTGCCAATGCAACTAGGGCGACAAAAACCCAATGACGAACTTCTAAACGAGGTGATCGAAGCTGTCGGTCTGCGAGATCGACTGGACCACCGCCCAACCGAACTTTCCGGCGGACAGCAACAACGCGTTGCGGTAGCACGGGCGCTCGCGTCGGCACCAGACGTGATCTTCGCCGACGAACCAACCGGCAACCTCGACTCAACGACGGGAGCCGAAATTCTCGACTTCATGCGCAGGGCGGTGACCGAATTCGGACAGACAATCGTGATGGTAACCCACGACCCAGTCGCTGCATCATATGCCGATCGGGTAGTCGTTCTCGCCGACGGAAACATCGTCGACGAAATCCATGAACCGACAACCGAAACTATTTTGACCGCCCTCAGCTCAGCCTCTCAGGCATAACCAAACCGATACTCGAGAAAGGAACCTCCCATGTTGATATTGGCTTTAAAGAACCTCGCCAATAACAAGCTGCGACTCAGCTTGACCGCAACCGCTATCGTGCTGGGCGTCGGATTTGTCGTCTCATCACTCGTTCTACGAGACGGCCTGAAGGACAGTTTCGCCAGCCTGTCCGAAGACATCGTCGGACAAACCGACCTCCAGGTTGATGCCGCAGACGAGACAAAGAACCCGCTGAGCGTCGCCGACTTAGAAACCGTTCGAGGAATCGACGGCGTAGATCTGGCCGAAGGTAGCGTCGCCGCATCAGACTCTTCTCCGAACGCTATCCAAGCCATCAAGAGTGACGGGTCGACCATCCCAACGCAAGGGCCTCCTCAGATTGCGTTCGGCTGGGTGGACCAACCGGAACTGGGTTCAAGTCGTATCGAGGACGGACGTGCCCCGGAGGCCGATAACGAATGGATAGTCGATCTTGACGCAGCGGCCACCCACGAATTCGAGATCGGCGAGACCTATGACTTCATCACTCCGACCGGTCGCCAATCGGGCGAATTGGTCGGAACCTTCCGGTTCGGTGAGGACAACACCACCAACGGTGCCACCCTCTACGGTTTCACGAATGACACCATGCGGGACTACCTCGATCTGGATGCCGATTATCTAAGCACCATCCAGATTCGCACCGCCGACGAAGCTGACGTAGCCGAAGTCCTAGAACTGGTTTCGGTAGCGTTGGGCAACCCGGCGAACGCATCGTTTGATGACGCCGACGACCTCGATGGTTTAAACGTCATCGTGCAGGATCAAACCGACCTGATCGCCGAATCTGAAGATCAGTTCAATGTCGCTCTCGACATCTTCGGCGGCATTCTTCTCGGGTTCGCCTTAGTCTCATTGTTCGTCTCGATCTTCATCATTGCGAACACATTCTCTATCGTTACCGCTCAACGGGTTCGAGAACTCGGTCTACTTCGAGCGGTAGGAGCCACACCGGGCCAGATCCGGCTTTCGGTCCTCGTAGAGTCGATCGTGATCGGTCTGGTAACATCGCTGATCGGAATCGGAGTCGGTGTTCTCATCGCAGTAGGTTTGGCGGCAATCCTTGACGCCGTCGGTCTATCGTTGCCTCCGTTCGAGCTAGTTGTTTCTCCGGCCACGGTAATTATTGCGCTGGCCGTCGGCACGATCGTGACGGTTGTGTCTGCCCTATCCCCTGCCATAGCGGCGTCTCGTACGTCTCCTATCGCAGCGATCACTGGAACATCTGATTCAAACGGCCGTACCATTGGCCGCTACATCGCTGGAGCGGCGGTTCTTCTCGTCGGATTCGCTTTGTTGGCAGTCGGACTGTTCGGTGGCGGCGAAACCGTGACCGCCATTATCGCTCCTCTAGGTGCCGGCGCTGCCGTGTTGTTCATCGGCATTACGATGCTGAGCCCGTTGGTCGCAGGCCGTATCAGCCGAGTGTTAGGCGCTCCGTTTAGGCCCCTGTTTGGAATCACTGGGGAACTCTCGACCGAGAACGCCGCCCGGAACCCTCGCCGTACCGCCACAACCGCAGCAGCGCTGATGATCGGGCTTTCTCTGGTCAGTATGGCGATGGTAATGGGCGAATCTTTCAAGGCTGAGTTCAATCGGATCCTCGATACGAGTGTCCAAGCCGACTATTTGGTGACTAGCCAAGGAAGCGATATTCCGTTCGAGGTGGTCGACGTGCTCGACGACAACGATGCCTTCGCTCAAGTTAATTCGGTTCGGGCCGGCACCGCCGAGTTGACCAACGAACCGGTTGATTCGTCTGACGCCAACGGCGACGGCGGTTACGACATCACGGTTTCAACGACGGATTATTCAGCGCTCGATGGTCTACTCGACTTCGGGGTTACCGAAGGTTCGTTGGACGAGATCGATGACACAAGTATCGCACTGCTTGACACAGCCGCAGAAGACCTTGATGTCGAACTTGGAGATACTGTCGAACTGCCACTGAACGATGACTCTCTGGTTGAGCTGAGCGTGGCCGCCATCTACACCGACGGTCAGATCGCAGGCAGCACACTCATATCACCGACCCAGTTTGAACAGGCCACAGACACCGTTGGAGTGCAGCTGGTATTAGCTAAACGAGGTGAAGCTACTTCCGTTGTCGATGGCGACATGGCTTTCGACGCAGTCGGAGCCGAGTACCCCAACTTGACGTTTGATTCGGCTGCCGAGTTCCGCGAATCGTTCTCCTCTCAGATCGACACTATTTTGAATACGCTGACCGCTTTGTTAGGGCTTGCAATCTTCATTGCACTGCTCGGTATCGCTAACACGTTGGCGCTGTCGGTGTTCGAACGGACCAAGGAGATCGGGTTGCTTCGTGCAGTCGGAATGTCTCGCCGTCAAGTTCGACGAATGATCCGACTCGAAGCGAGCCTGATATCCGGACTCGGAGCGGTACTTGGAGCAACCATTGGTGTTGCGCTCGGCGTCGTCGCTGTTATAGCTATTCCCGATAGCTTCATTTCGGAACTAGCTGTGCCTTGGAGCAGAATCTTCCTTCTGGTCGCACTCGGTTCGGTATCCGGTCTGGTTGCCGCCCTATTGCCTGCATTCCGTGCAGCGAAGATGGCGGTGTTGACGGCGATCGATAGTTAATACCTCATATTCGAAAAGACCGGGTTTACTACTCGACTAAGCGGGCTTTGCTATCGGCAAAGCCCGCTTTTGTGTACCTAACTTTCCAAAAATATTGAAATACTGCCCTGAGCTGGGGTTATGAGTCCAATCAGTGGTCTTAGACAGCTCTGGTCATACAAGGTTATGAGTGCTCGATTAGCCCTATGGACAAGTCTGTTGTCATCCCATCAAGCAGGCATGGAGACTTCACTTCAAATGGCGCTCAACGTTAGATCGACTGACCTTTACCAATCGTTAGACTCAGACTGGCAATGCCGCATACGGTCAAGACGATGGAAACGAGATACAACTCAACTGATCGGGGCGACAGACCAACTCCGCCGCAGCCAGCTAGACACCTTGGCGATTACAGACCTAGTCGACCAGCTGGGTGGCTCCAACGGGTCGCGATATTTGAGCCAAACGAGTAGACACAGTATTGGCTGCATCGTTGATATGGCAGCGTCAAATCAGACAGCGATGCGTATCAGTTTGCAGGCGATCTTGGTATCGGTTGACGGCTACTGGTGGCCGCTGAAATTCCGATCGTTCGAAACCGAGTCTGCGCTGTCTGAAGTCATGATGTTTGCGTTCATCGAACTGTCCGACCAGTCAAAAGTTGGACCACACCGGCGAGATCCGCTCGCTTGTGTTCGCATGAACGCCACGAACCGTGCCCTTTCTTCGCTACGAACACAACAACGACGGACGCGTCAGGTCGACCCGTTTCCGACCACGGCGCTCGAATGCCGCGACGACGCCGAGAAACTGGTCGATGAGATTCAGGAATCTTTGCAATTCCTCACCCTCGACATTTCAAGCGAGTCCGGATCGTCAAAGCTCTGCGCAGCGAGCTTTGTTCTACACCGAGGTTTCGGACTGTCCTTTCAAGATCTAGCTCGTTCGAGTGATCAAAGCAAAGCCACGCATCACCGCCGTAGCCGTCAGGTAGAAAAAGCTTTACGAAACAAGTATTGCCAAGTCTAAAATTTCTAGGTTTCCCCCCACAACAGAGCGCCCTGTCACCTACTTTCGGCGGAGGTGGCAGGGCTGCTGTTGTTTTCACACTAAACGACCAGCGCATCGGTTCGACTTGATACCAACACGCACGAACGTGTGGTTGAGGTCGGCACGTGGTTACCGCGAACTAAGGCTTTGACGAACGTAGGCGATTTGAGCCGCTATTTCCGCTGAACGCAAATCAACACACGGTGCAGTCGGGAACTCTCGCCCCTGACTTCCAAGCACTGCGCCACACAACGAAGCGACGACTGGATTGTTACCAGAACTTTCGGCGATGCTCTCGAGAAGAAGCATCGTTTGAGTGTCTTGTCGCGACGCCCAAACAACCCAACGCACTACCTCGACCACCGAATCGGCGGCCGAAAGCGATTCCCGCCCAACCGACGCTTCAATCTGCAAAGCCTGGCGTATCTCAGGGTGGTCAACAACTTCTAATGAGTACCCAACCGCCATATCGACGCTATGACCCAAAAGAAGGGAGGCCTGAAATTCGACCAAAGCAATAGAAGCTTGCACTACCAAAGGAGAGAAATGAGTGATAGCGACTATTTCGGCGGCCCGCTCAACTCTACGCTCGCGCACCGATTCGCATAACGCCACACCGAGTGTCCGGGGCAAAACCTCACTTCGCTCGGAAGGCCCACCGCCCCACAGGTTTCCCGAGACCCGGAAATCTTCCAAGAGACGACGTGACTCGGCTGAGAGGTCTTCACACTCCAAAATAATAGAAATTCGTTTGGTCAAGGATTCGACGGTGGCCGCCTGTTCAGAATTACCTTCGAGCAGAGAGAAAATACTCCAGATTGCCGAATCAAATGGCGCCGAACATCCAAAACCTGCCTGAGGGTCAACAACGCGCAAACCTGCGAAAAATCCGTCAATGGCCGCGCCGATACGCGCTTCATCATCTACCAGTTCCATACAGCCTCCAACCGTACTAAGCAGCACTAGTTGCCTAAGCTGCTGCGACTACTTACCCCCGTTAGTAGAAACAACATGTACTAGTTCGTCTCAGGCGCCTGCTTCCATAGAACCTTATCCCACAACCTTGTTGAAGGGAAGCCAGTTAATTCATCTTTTGACGAAACCGGTTAGTTAGAGAACAGAGTTAGCGTCTTCGATGTACTGCCCATGACCTGGGGCAATGGTCTTAATACGAAACGATTTGACCTTCGCCGGGAACTCGGCTGGGACTTCCGTAGGACCTATATGGTCGCCGGAAAGAAGGGTCCGTTCTTGCTCTAAGACAAATGAGAATCGACCGTCATCACCATCGGTAACGGCAACAGCGGTGATACGAAATTCGGTCGCATCAATCTTGTAGCCATCCCCCAATATCTGGTCGGCTCCGTCAAAACCCGCAGGAGCCAGCAGTTCGGCGCCAGTCAGTTCCTTCAGCTTCATCGCTCCCGCAGAATATTCGGACTGAGCGTCGGTTAGCACGATCCATCTGATGCGGTCGCCCCCGCAGCCGCACAAGACATCAAGATGACTACTGTCCCCCGGTCCGGGATCGATGATAACAATCTCATCGATACCAACAAGATACGTATTTAGGCCGGGTTCACCGTCGGTTGATTCACAAGCGATACGTCGAACGAGTGGACTCAATGCCCGCGCTACACCAGGGGTGATAGGCGGAAGGGGTGCGGTTTCGTCAATCATGAGGTCTGGGGCTCCTGAACTCGTCTCAGAGTAGTTCGGGGGGATTTGATGAAGTAGGTTCGGTTTTCGAAGAATAGCCATCGACGTCGACAACGTCGACGTCAATAATATTGCCACGTCCACGACGCCCAAAGGATGTTATGGCTTGAATCGGACCAGTCGGAACATATTGCACAACGTGCATCCCGATAGCCGGTGATAAGAGATTGCGTATTGGTTTTACTAAAAGCAACAAGCCACCAACTCCAGTCAGAATTCCCGGGACCGCCAACAGCAAACCAGCGACAACCCGAGCGGCTTGATCGCCTGCATCCTTTGTGGATACATCGCCACCGGAGTCAACTAACTGCCTAAATCCACGACGCAATGCCTTAGGCGTAAACCTGACCAGATAGTACAAACCACCGACACTCAGCAATATCGCTAACAGCGTTATCGGAATAGCGCCAAAGGCCCTGACCAGGTAAACGAACAAGAAAAACTCGACTACTGCGACGCCAAAAACAACGAGAGCAGGCCGGGAAAACATTACTTATAAGTTTACACCAGTCTGACGGCAGTAAAACTCCTTTGCGTCAGAAGCAACAAACCGCAATGGCAATACGTCGAATGAAGTCCGCTTAAATGCCGCAGACTTCATCGAGAGATGTAGCGGTGCTAAGCCAACTACACCCACTAGCATCGACTTGTGAGCTTTCCCCCTTCGGTTGACAAACTTGCCCGCTCGATTGAACATCATGATCTACCATGGCCAATTTTGGTTGAGGTCGCCCAAGAGGCGATAGCCACCGACCAGGTCGACGACATTGAAGTACTAGCGACAAAGAGGTACCGTCAACTCTTAAACCCAGTACTCAACGGGACCGGCGTGTTGCTTCACACCAACATGGGTCGGGCTCCACTCGCCTTAAACCAAACGGCATCGTTTTCGAACCTCGAGATCGATGTAGAAACCGGCCAACGAGGCAGCCGTCAAAAAACGATCGGAAATCTGTTGGCGACCGCGTGTGGGGCAGAAGCCGCCATGGCGGTAAACAATTGTGCAAGTGCACTCATGCTCGCGCTCGGCGCCCTGGCGAACGGTCAGAAGGTAGCCGTCAGTAGAGGCGAACTCGTCGAAATCGGTGGCGGTTTCCGGGTACCCGATGTGATGCGCCAGTCGGGTGCTGAACTGATCGAGGTAGGCACAACCAACAGAACCCGACTACGTGACTACCAAAAAGCCGTCGACGGGGACGCCGCAGCGTTGGCGCTTAAAGTTCACCAATCCAACTACTCGATCGTCGGGTTCACCGAAGAAGTGTCGATACGTGAACTGTCGAGTCTTGACATTCCCGTTATCGCCGATATCGGGTCGGGACTACTGGATTCCACGTGCCCGTGGCTACCCAACATAAAGCCACCGGCCTGGCTCGAAAACGAACCGGCGGCTCGTCAAACCCTTGAAGCGGGAGCCGACCTAGTGCTGTTCAGCGGCGACAAACTTTTTGGCGGACCCCAAGCCGGCATTCTGGCCGGCAGCGCGGAACTCATCGCGGCATGCGCCGCCCATCCACTTGCCCGTGCGACTCGCCCGGGAAGCCTCGTCCTGCATGCACTGCAGACGACAACCCTTTCGTACCTCAACCGAGATGGCCAAGCTATCGAGTTTTGGCGTATGGCGACTATCGACCCGCAAACTATTCAGCAACGAGCTACCGCAGTCGTCGGGTCTCTCCGTGCCGGGAACCCTGATAGCCAGATAGAAGTGATCTCGACCGAATCGGTTCCGGGAGGAGGAACGCTACCAACCGTCACCATCCCTAGCGTTGGTGTAAAAATCTCCGGCGACCTCAGCCGAGAACTACGTGCTCAACCAACTCCGCTCATAGCCCGAGTGGTTGATAACGCCACAATTGTGGACCTTCGAACCATCCACCCTGATGCGGATCAGCAACTAATCGCTTCGCTTTCCGCCGCCCTCAGCCAGTCAGTATCATGACCGTAGTCGCGACCGCCGGCCACGTTGACCATGGCAAATCAACCCTCGTTCAGCATCTGACTGGAACAGATCCCGACCGGTGGAAAGAAGAGAAAGCACGCGGACTCACTATCGACCTCGGGTTTGCGTCAGCGACCTTACCTTCAGGAAGACGCATATCTTTCATCGACGTTCCCGGCCACATCAAGTTTCTTCGGAACATGCTGTCCGGGGTCGGAGCAATCGACGGCTGTGTTTTTGTTGTTTCTGCAGTTGAAGGATGGAAACCCCAATCCGAAGAACACCTCCAAATCTTAGAACTATTAGGAATCCAACGGGGCATTATCGCCATCACCAAAGCCGATCTCGTAGATGATGATCTGTTGGAACTGGCAAAGATGGAAACGGAAGATCGGGTTGCCGGAACGTTTCTCGCGAATGCACCCATCATTGGAACTTCTACACAAACGGGAATCGGGTTTACCGAACTACAAACAGCGCTCGACGCCCACATCCCAGATGACGTCGACCAAGACCGGGGTAGACCAAGGCTTTGGGTCGACCGTTCGTTTTCACCCAAAGGGGCTGGAGCCGTTGTCACCGGAACGCTGACGGAAGGGCGACTGAAGATCGGAGACGAAATCGAGTTCACCCCTTCTAACGTGTCGGCCCGTATCCGGTCAATGCAGAATCACAATACCAAGCAAGAGACGGTCGACCCAGGAAACAGAGTAGCCGTCAACCTCACCGGCGTGGACCACAACGAAATACGGAGGGGCGATTGTTTGATAACGTCCGGCCAGTGGCACTTGTCCGCCAAAGTCGACGCCCAAATTCGGGTTCTCGACAGCCTCGACCATTCCGTTGATCGCCGAGGAGCCTACTTTGTCTACATCGGTTCAGCTGAACTGTCCGCCAAGATTCAAATACTCGGCGGTCAAGAACTTGAACCAGGGTCTACGGGAAAGATCCGCCTGTACCTTGACCGGGTTGTCCCTGCCCAGCCGGGAGACCGATTTATCCTTCGCGAGAGTGGCCGAAATGAGACCGTAGGTGGAGGTCATTTTCTCGACGTTGACCCGCTGCTCCCAACGACAAAAGCCAATCCCGAGATCTCCACGGAACGGTTGGTTAAGGAGCGGGGGTGGGCCGAGGCCGCCCACCTTTCGAAGATCGCCGGAGAACTAGTGGAACCAACTGTCGGGCGCTGGGTCGTCGACCCTAAGGTTCGTTCAGACGCTGAAGCTGAACTGCGCAGAATAATCGAGGCCGCCGGCGACTTGGGGTTCGACATAGCGGCGCTAAGCGAACAGCAGCGGGCCCTCGTCGAGCTAGATCAAGAGATGGTTGTTACCGGCACCGCCGTGACAATAGGTGAACCGACATCAGACCTCGACGGACACCCGTGGCTTTCCCAGCTTCGAGCAGCTGGGTTTAGTCCACCGGGTGC
Organism: Acidimicrobiales bacterium; assembly: GCA_020630065.1. Taxonomy (GTDB): domain Bacteria; phylum Actinomycetota; class Acidimicrobiia; order Acidimicrobiales; family SZUA-35; genus JAHDCC01. The sequence goes on along the minus strand of JAHDCC010000008.1, from coordinate 62,607 downwards.
CGACGAGGTCAATCGGGGGGAGATTCGACAACTCATTCAACAGAACCTTGTCATTGAACGAGATGGGATCTTTTTCGCAACTTCCACGGTTGAAGAAGCTGCGGTTTTACTGGCTGGCGGGTTCCTGTCAAACCCTGACGGCATGACGGTTTCTGAAATTCGTGACCTGTGGTCTACTTCTCGGAAATATGCGTTAGCGTTGCTGGCCGAAATGGATGCGACTGGGATGACGCGTCGACGGGAGAATATTCGAATCCCCGGTCCTCGCCTTCCTAATAACGTCAACTGAATTCTGCCCCTCAGCGAGCACATGATTTCGATGTGCTGTCAGTTGATGCGACTAGGTTCTTAGTCGTTTCTTGTCATCTCTAGAAGTATTTCGGCTTTTAACTTGCTTGACCGGCAGCAATTTGCCGCCGCTCACTTTCATTAAGCCCGCCCCAGATTCCGTAGGGTTCGTTGATCCGAATCGCATATTCTCGACATGCATATAAGACCGGACACTCTGCGCATATCTCTTTAGCTCGCTGCTCTCTTCGTCGCTTATCGCGACGCCTTTCGGTTCGTTCTGGCGGAAAGAAAATGTCTTGGCTTGGCCCCCGACAAGCCGCCTTATGACGCCAACCACGACTCAAAAGTTCTACACCCATGTGCGACCCCTTGTGCTTGTTGTTTGGGACACCATAGGACGACCTTCAAGCAATGACAAGGGAAACTTTTTGAGGTAGTTTTAGGTAGAACTACCTGTTTAAACAAGCACGTATGCTGACCTGCGAAACCGCTAATTACGTCCAAAATTGGACTAGTAATTTTTTTCGGTCACGGCCGCTTTCAAGGTCAAACTAGACGTCCAATAGCCCGATCAATGTCATGGACGTATTGAGACCTCAACCAAGTTTCGAGTTAGTCGTTCTTCGGTTTCTTTCGCCGTTCCCGATAGTCTTCGGCTGCGCCCTCTTCGGGTTCGACTTCGAGGAGCAGTCGGTCAAGTCCGATGACCCGAGCGTTCTCGCCCGATTTAATCGGCGTTGCACGGTTAGTGACCGCTCGCCAGTTCACGCCATTAATTGTGACCATACCTTCAGGTTCAATATCACCAGATGCGATACCGATGGTCCCAATCATCCATTTACGTCCAATAGTTGGAGCCGAGAACCGGGTTCGAACCATGCTCGGCATCCCGACGTAGGCGTACAACACCGCGGAGATTCCGACCAAGGCCGCAGTCACCCAAGACATCGTTAACCCGTCGTAGAGAAATATCGTGCCGATGCCAAATGCCACCAACCCGGCAATCGTATAACCGCGAGGAACGTTGGTTTGCACATCGACGGCAAACAAGATGACCGACAGTATCAACAACGCGATCGCCCACCAGTTCGTTGGCAACATCGAAAGCCCAAAGCTGCCTAATGTAACCAGTGAGGCTCCTAAGACACCAGCGATCCCGATACCTGCGGTGAACAGTTCAAAAAGAAGCAGCCACATGCCGGCTACAAAAAATAGATACGTAACTTCGAGGCTTGCGACGCTATGAAAAAGCTGGGAGAGCAGCGACAGTCCAGCAAGCTGGTTTCGTGTCTTTGCTACCGTCGCCAGTTGTTTGGTTTCGGTTGAACATTCAAATATTTCGTAGCCGGGGATTTCGGTAAGGAATGGTCCGATCGTTGCCACGTTTTGAAGCGGTCCGACTGCGAGACCTTCGTCGATTGCTTCCTGTGGTCCAATCGCGTCGGTTTCAAGCTTGCGGGTCAACTCACCGAACGCTGGGTCGAAATCTGACGGCAACCGGGCGGGTCCGGTTTTACCAATTTTCGAGCGAGGGGTGACCGCCACCAAATCGGCGACACCGAGCAACTCCGCTGTGCCTCCCAGTGCAGAAGATCCTGCCTGACCTACCCACATCGCTACCGTAAGATCGGTATCTCGTAGACGGGTGGCCAGATCGATGAATTCGGTGTCATCGAGCACGGTGCCTTTGCTGTTGATCCACAACACCAAAGCCAAAGATCCGTTGGATTCCGCTTCCTCTAACTCTTCGAGAATAAACGATTTAACAATCGGATCGATAAATCCAGACACTTTGACGATGCGTACTTCGGAATCTGACGCTGCGATAGTGCTGATGTCGTCTGGACAGTCAGGGGTTCCGGCCGGGGCTGTGAGATCCGGTTCTGCCTCTTGAGCCTCAGCTGCGTCGGCGCCAACACCGAGAACAGAAAATATGCCAGACAACAATGCCAAACATAAACACAACAGCCCAGCGCGAAGCGGTAGCCTTCGTGATTGTGTCCTCTTATGATTTCTTTGCTGCATCCAAGGTCCTCATAGTGGCCGGAAAAGGCGGCGTTGGTAAGTCCACGGTAGGGGCTTCGATGGGTGTTGCGGCTGCTGAAGCCGGTTTTGACGTGCTTCTCATAGAACTGGAAGGCCACAGCAATCTTGGGGCCCCATTCGGGCTTGATCAGCTGTCCTACGATGGACAAACGATGCTCGAACGAGGAACAAATCTGGCGGACCATGTGACACAAACCACTGGCCAACCTCGGGCCGACGACATAACACGGCAACGCATCGTCAAGGGGCGTCTCCGTGGCCGGCAGATCACTCCTGACGAAGCGCTACACGATTACCTCAACGGCAGCGAGTTAGGAAAGGTTGCAACCCGGCTTGCCCGGTCAGGTGTGGTTGAGCTAGTGGCTACCGCCGCCCCTGGCATACGAGATGTGTTAGCTCTTGGTAAGGTCCGCCAACTCGAACAATCAAACGATGCGGACCTTATCATCGTCGATGCCCCAGCGGCGGGACATGCCCTCACTTTTCTACAGTCGGCAACTGGGTTAGCGAATGCCGTAGCGTCAGGTCCGGTACGTCAACAAGCGGACCAAGTACTTGAACTACTCGCAGACTCAGCCCGATGCCAAGCCATGTTGGTCACCCTCGCAGAAGAGACCCCGGTTTCGGAGTTAATCGACACCGCGTTCCGTTTGGAAGAGGAAGTCGACCTTGCGCTAGCACCAATTGTGATCAACAACGTCGTTGGAAACCCCAACGGTCAACCCGGACGCTCAACCACATCGACTCTCGCCAGCGAAGTCTCTGACGCTAAACGGCGTAGACAAACAAAGAAGATGACCGCCCTAGTAGCGGCCGCCCAGTTTCGGCTCAACAAACAGCGGGCCCAGGAAGATCAGATCGACCGACTTGCAGCAGAACTGCCGTTAGACCAAATTATTCTTCCCACCATCTTCTCTTCACAACTCGACTTGGGCGACATAGCATCGCTAGCTCATTCGATAACCGCACAGGTCGGCGATTCATGACGACGGAATCTCGAGTAGACACGAAGATCACGCTATGTCTTGGCCCAGGAGGCGTCGGCAAGACAACCATGTCAGCGGCCTATGCAATGGCCGCCGCCAGCCGCGGACAACGCTGTGTTGTTCTGACCATCGACCCGGCCCGCCGACTGGCCAACACCCTCGGACTCGAAAACCACGGGCTCAATCACGGCCTAACCAACGTTGAAGGCGACTGGTCGGGCGAAGTTTGGGCGACCATGCTGGACCCGGCGGAAATGTTCACCGACGTGATCACTCGGCAGGCAACGTCAGTTGAACAACGTGATCGTATTCTTTCCAACCGAATTTTCAACAACCTACTTACGTCACTATCAGGCACCAACGAGTACATGGCAACCGAACGCCTGTACCAGTTATTCGACCTCAAACGGTTTGATCACATCATCGTCGACACTCCCCCAGCTCAACACGCCTTTGACTTTTTGGACAGCCCACAACGGCTAACCCGGTTTCTTGATCACCAGTTGTATCGCAGTGTCTTCCGCCCCAGAAAAGGGGTCCTTAAGTCTCTCAACATCGCGGCGCAACGCCTGCTTCGGCTACTGGGGACACTTGTGGGAAGTGAGCTTGTCAACGATGTAGTAGATTTCTTTGCCGACTTCGATGGGATAGACATTGGGTTCAGTGAACGCGCCCACGCTATCGATGAGCTGTTGCAATCTGCTGATTCCAGATATGTGGTGGTTACTTCCCCCAAAAGCGAACCCCTCCGTGAGAGCGGGTGGATAGCTGAATCCTTACAACGACGACAACGCCAGGTGCATGCACTTTTGGTGAACCGGTCTACTCCAATAACCGTAGACGTCGACACAACTCGATGGGCCGAGAAACCAAGCAACTTATTGGAACAGAACTTCGCTGAAATGTTCCGAGTCGCCGCTACCGAACGCACCGACCTTGAGCAGATGATGGAGTCTTCGATTGGCTCAGAAACCACTGTTATCGAGATTGCTGAGCAAGCTAAACCGGTCCACACGCTAGACGCCTTAGTGTCGTTGGCTAGCCAGCTCCAAGATGTTGAACCGTTGTGGACCGCCCAGAGTGACGCCCTATCTTAGGCTTCTATGTAAGGGTCTGTTGCTAGCCATCGTAAGGTTTGAGTCACCGCACTCGCTGTTGGAGTGACCAGTAGCGGTCCGACACCTCGTTTGGGGTCGATCTTCATCATCTTCTTAGCCCACTCTGGAAGAGATTCTAACGCGGCGCCACCAATGACTGCGTATGGGCCACGCACAATCGGCGACATTGGAGCCTCTAAGAGAAACTTGACCCCGTTGCGGGCCTGATTGCCGTATACACATTCTTCTTCGAACGAATCTAGTGCTGCGGTTAGCTCAGCAACCGTTGTTGGTACGTCGGCTGCTTTGGCTCCGAGCCTTATGGCTAGTTGAGACATTTCGTCGACGTATTGATCTTGTCTGGCGACACTCAACTCTTCTGGCCCATACCTCCGGTAGGAATTGAGGAAGCTGTCGACTTCGGTCAGATGGACCCAGAGAATCAAGTGCGGGTCGTTGGCAACATATGGTCTTCCATCGGGAGCGAAACCCGAAATTTTTGAGTGAATCTTGTTCACGATGGCGATGTCTCGCTCTGCGGCGGCGGTATTTCCCATGGTGGTGGTAAGAACAAATTTAGATGTCCGCCGAAATCGGCCCAATGGGTCTTGCTCCATCACTGAATGGTCGGCGACAGCGGCCATAGCCAGAGGCTGAAGCGGCTGTAATAGAAGGGCACGAAAGCCCCCGATAAGAGTCGATATATCGCTGTGGATCTGCCATGTGGCGCTACCGGGACCAAATAAGCCAGGGTCCTCTTCCGTGGCAAAGTCCTCTACCGGTGGCGCATCACCGAGTAAGGCGTTCGCTATTACCTGGCTACTTCGGTGCTGTATTCGATCTAGAACGAGTTTCACCTGCTTAACTATAGATTATTTGAGCGATCGGTGAAATATCGGACGGCGGGGCCTTGACACAAACCGGATCGCTGACTCCGGCGCAGTGTTATCGAAGACTCGACGCTGTCTGGTTACTTACCAGAGTTTGGTAATTCGGGTAACGTGAGGACGGAGGGCATGACGTGACGTTGCATGTGATTGGCGCAGGCTTTGGTCGAACGGGCACGCTTTCAATGCAAAAAGCCCTAGACAACCTTGGGTTTGGCCCGACGTACCATATGAACGACGTGTTCAAGAACCCGTCCCATGCTCAACGGTGGCTTGATTTCGGGTCAACGCGAACCGCCGACTGGGACGATCTGTTCAAAAAGTACAGTTCGACTGTTGACTACCCGGCTTCATGCGCTTGGCGCGAACTCTACGATGCGTACCCCGATGCCAAGGTGATCCTGACGGTTCGAGACCCTGAATCGTGGTGGGAAAGCACTGCAACTACGATCTATCCGGCTCGGACGTTGTATCCACACTGGCTTAAAAAGGCGGTTCCGTTCACCCAACGATGGCTTGACATGGTGGATGATTTGGTGTGGTTCGGACTCTTTGACGGCCGGTTTCTCGATAAGGCGCACGCTATAAAGGTGTTCAATGATCACATCGCCGAAGTAAAAGCCTATTGTGACCCAGATCGACTACTGGTTTTTGAGGTGTCACAGGGTTGGGAGCCGCTTTGTGAGTTTCTCGATGTAGCTGTGCCGGACGAGCCCTTCCCCCATTTGAACGATTCGGTAGCGCTTCGACGCCGCTTAGCTCTGGTTCGATGGGGAACTCGACTCGCCCCATACACGTTGGCGGTAACGCTAGGAGCGGCCTTTCTACGCCACCTCCGACGTTAGCTACCAGTCGGCCCTACGATGACGTTCAAACCATATTTCTATCGTTCAGGGAACTAACCATCCACGCTGGATCGTCAGAACTAGTATGCAACGAACAACGCTTCTTCTCTTCGCAGCCGCAGCTTTCATAGTCAGTTCTTGTTCGAATCAGGCTGCTATCGACGAGGCCTACATGGTGACCGAGCAAAACTTTGAAGGCATCCTGGTCGCAGACGAAACCGCCATGCCAGCTGACGCAGACGGCAACGTGTTTCTACCGACATCTTCAGAGGTACAAAAATTCGAGGTGGCTATGGAGTCAACCGGTCATCTCGAATTTGACCCCAAAGAAGAGGTGACTCAATGGTGGCGGGTTTACGCCGGATACGAAGATGTTGACGGCATACGACATCTCGTTGTTCAAGGCGATTGTGCTGACCGGCCAACCGAAATGTCTGCCACGGTCAAAAGCGATGGGCGCTGCTACTGGCACGCGATGTACGATCTCGACCACGGCGAGATGGATTCGTTCGAATTCGAGTTCTAAATTCTTCGTATTACCGAGTTCTTCGGTTTCCGGTTCACTGTCTCAGACGTATACGATTCTGGGGTGACTCAACAGGACGGAATCGGATGACGGGCAAAAATCGACAGCACCATAAGGTCGTTTCTGCTACTCGTGTAATCGGGGCTTCTGCCGCCACGATCTTTGACCTTGTGGCTGACCCGGCACGACATCACATGTTTGACGGATCTGGAACCGTCAATGGGGGACGCCGGTCAAACCCCACGAGGCTTGAACTCGGTTCCAAATTTTCTATGGATATGCGGATGTTTGTTCCGTATAGGATCTCGAACGAAGTTGTCGACTTTGAAGAAGGCCGAGTAATCGCTTGGCGGCATTTGGGACATCATGAGTGGCGCTACGAGTTACGACCAATCGACGACAACACCACCGAAGTGACCGAATCATTCGACTGGGGTAAGGCCCGCTTTCCCGCTGCCCTCTATGAGCTCGTCAACTATCCAGAGAAAAATTTGGCTGGCATCAAGGCGACCCTTGAACGGTTAGCTCAGGTCGTCGAAGGTAGCTAAAAACTGAAGGATTATGTCAGGGGTCCCTCAACGAGACGGTGAGGAGAACTACCGTGTAGGGATTCTCTCGGAGTCATTCCGGCACTGGCGAGGATCTTCGGTGAAACCTGACCAACCACAATCCGATCCCCAACCAAACTCTGGCCGACGCCCTTGGGCCGCACTAACCGTCGGTGGCTTTTTACTGCTGTGCGGGATCGGCGCGTCAATCTATAGTTTCATTGCGATTACCTGGACTACAGAGTCCACGTCGGAAGTAATCTATATCGAGTCTTCGACGGCGCCACCGGTTTCAGCTAGTCGGACTGAAACGGAGTATCTCGACCCTGACCGACCGATACGGACATCGACTACCCGCCGGCGAACCACTCCGAGAGAGGTTCGGCGCCCAAGCCGACCAGCAACAACTATCGCTCGAGAAGAGGAAAGTTCGAGCCAGGGTACGAGTTCGGGTCGCGAATCATCGACCGGCGATGACGGTGATGAGGACAACGAAACTTCGTCAAGTGAACAGGGCGAGGAGAACGGTTCTTCAGACGAACGTTCGGATGCGTCCGAAGAACAAAGCGACAACCAAGAGCCGGCTACAAACCCTGCCGTTCCGTCTAGCCAACAATCAGTTGACTAGCTGATCGGCGCACGCCCCTTGTTTTTCTTCTGATTCTTTTGTTTGTTCTGATTGTTTTGACGTTTCTGGATTCTCGCCCATTCGTCGCGGAGACCAACCGTCCGATGAAACAGCGACGTATCGTCGAGGTCAACGGCGAAATATCCGAGGCGCTCGAACTGAACCACCTGGCCAGGTTCAACATCAGCGAGAATCGGTTCGAGTTTGGCAGAAACAGTTTTGCGCGATTCGGGATTCAGCGACGCCAAAATTTCTTGCCCGTCTTTACCAGGAAGTGCTTCAGTCAACAAACGCTCGTAGAGGTGAACGTTTGCATCGAGGGCATGCTCGGCAGAGACCCAATGAATCGTCGCTTTGACTTTGCGACCGTCAGGGGCTTGACCACCAGCGGTCTCAGGGTCATAGGTGCAGTGAATTTCGACGACTTTTCCGTCGTCGTCGGTGACAACATCTTGAGCGGTAATGAAGTAGCCGGAGCGAAGTCGAACTTCACGCCCAATTGTGAGTCGGTAATACTTGGGTGGAGGGTCCAGCGAGAAATCTTCACGCTCTATCCATAGCTCTCCAGTGAACGGCACGCTCCGAGTACCAGCGTCGGCATCTTCGGGATTGTTGACCGCTTCGCGAAGGTCTGTCTTGCCTTCTGGCCAGTTTGTGATTATCACCTTGACTGGGTCGAGAACAGCCATTCGCCGTAGGGCGGTCTTGTTTAAACTGGTCCGTACGAACGATTCGAGAAGTTCGATCTCGTTGGTACCGTCGACCCTAGCTAAACCAATATGGTCGATGAACTCACGGATAGCGGCTGGTGGATAACCGCGTCGACGCAGACCTCGCAAGGTTGGCATTCGGGCATCATCCCAACCGTCTACTGAACCGTCTTCTACCAGCTGCCGCAGAATCCGTTTCGACATTACGGTATGGGTCAAATTGAGTCGAGCGAATTCGGTTTGTTCTGGTTTCTCGTGAGGCAGATCCAGGTTATTCAGCACCCAGTTATAGAGAGGCCGGTGGTCGTCGAATTCCAGCGTGCACAGTGAATGGGTGATCCCTTCGATGGCATCGCTTTGCCCATGAGCAAAGTCATAGGTCGGGTATATAACCCAATCGTTGCCCGTCCTAATGTGGGCTGCCCTTTTAATGCGATAGAGAACGGGGTCTCTCATATGCATGTTTGGATGCTGCATATCGATTTTGGCTCGCAGGACTTTTGCGCCGTCATCGAACTCGCCAGCACACATCCCTCTAAATAGTTCAAGGTTCTCCTCGACCGACCGTTCCCGCCACGGACTATCAACCCCGGGGGTCGTGAATCCGCCTCGGTTGGCTGAAATAGTTTCCGCATCCTGGTCGTCGACGTAGGCGAGACCTTTCTGGATGAGGTCCTCTGCCCAGGTGTATAGCTGTTCGAAGTAGTCGGACGCGTACTTCGCTTCGCCATTAGGTTCGAACCCGAGCCAGGCGAGATCTTCCTGGATGGCGTCAACGAAGTCAGCGTCTTCAGCGTCGGGATTCGTATCGTCGAACCGTAGGTTGCAGCTGCCGCCGAACTCGTCAGCGATAGAGAAGTTCAGGCAGATCGATTTAGCGTGACCTATGTGGAGGTAGCCGTTGGGTTCCGGAGGAAACCTGGTGTGCACTCGCCCACCGAACTTGGATGATTCGATATCGGCTTTGATCTTGTCTCGGATGAAGTCGCTGCTACTCACGCTCCTACATTTACCGAGATTTGTTGTACTGACAACACCTACACCAAGATCGTTAACAAAGAAAACGCATCCTTGGATGCCATAAGCCCCGGCTCACGGGTTGAAACGTGTCCGGGGCTTACGTCAATTACAGGCTGTTCGTATTGATCTCTACGATTACGCTATGTCAGTGTCAGCGTCTAAAAGGTACTTGTAGATAAGACCTCCAAGGATGCCACCGATGATCGGAGCCACCCAGAAAAGCCAAAGCTGTTCTAGCGGAGCGCTTGTTCCGTCCACAGCGGCAATCAATGCCGGCCCAGTTGAACGAGCTGGGTTGACGCTGGTGTTGCTGATCGGAATCGAGATCAAGTGGATCAGAGTCAAACACAGACCGATAGCCAATCCACCAAATCCGGCAGCCGCTCGTTTAGCGGTCGCACCCATAATGACGATCAGGAAGATAGCGGTCAGAACGACTTCTGCTACGAGGACAGCCGCCATGCTGTAACCGCCTGGGGAACCGAAATCAGCGTCGCTTCCGAAACCGTTGGATGCTAGTGTGCCGATGGTGCCACCGTCGGCTTCTTGGATGATGAATCCCATCAGGCCTGCAGCTGCGATGGCTCCAAGAACCTGAGCGATGATATATCCCGGAATCTTAGAAGATTCGAAACGTCCGCCAGCGGCAACACCCAAAGTTACTGCAGGGTTGAAATGACCACCCGAGATGTGCCCTACCGCGTATGCACCGGTTACCACGGTCAAACCAAAGGCCAAACTTACACCCAAGAGCCCTATACCGATTTCGGTGTCACCGCCCAGGAAGGTTGCAGCGAAAATCGCCGACCCTACTCCGCCGAGCACTAGCCAGAACGTGCCGATGAATTCGGCAGCTAGCTCCTTCATATTCATTCTTTGTGCCTCCCTTATCCGGCCGCATCAGCTAACGCAGTTCGTCGCTTAATTGCGCGGCCTTATGTGGAGTATCAGACGCTATGTACGTGAAGAAAGTTACACAAAATCGGGCCGACTAGGGATAGTTACCTAATATGTCGTACCCGATGGGCTATGTAGCAGCAAGCTGCTCATAGAGGTTTCCGCCATCGGAAAGCGTCGAGAACAACTTACGGAGCCGCAGCGAATCAAGTGGCTTAACCAGCCAACCATCCGCCTTCGCCTGTTGTGCAATGAAGATGTCATCTTTGCGATCGAGCAGGAGGGCGATGGGGCGCTCATCGAGCCGCTGAGCGCCTTCTTCTTGCCGCACAGCGATACAGGCCGCCACGCCGCCCATATTGCCAATCTGCATATCGAGAAGTACAAAATCGGGCTGAATAGCCTGAATCGTGGGCACAACATTGGCACCTTCGGTGATTCGTTGCACCTCCACCTCGTCTGTAGCGAGCGCAGCGTCGACGCTACGGAACAGTTCATCGGAATCGGTTGCTAACAAAACAATGGTCACAATCAAATGCTAGCGCGGCCAGTTCAAACCACTCATAGAGTAATATGACGCTACTATCACATCCCAAACCTTATACTTCGGTTTGGGTTTGAGGGAAGGACTCATCTGATGCTCGAAATTGAAGTCGAAGAGACCGAACAATACACACTTTGTCGCCCATCGGGTGAATTAGATGCGTACACGGTTGGGGCATTTCGTGAGACGCTCACAGAACTCGCTGGAAAGTCGCACCTGCTCATCGACCTATCAGAGGTCCCATTTATGGACTCGGCCGGCCTAGGAGCCCTCATCGGTGGTATACGACGAACCAGAGAAGCCGAAGGCGTTGTCGCCGTTGCGTGTTCCCGCCCGGCTTTGACCCGTCTGCTTCACACAACCGGATTCAACCGGATCGTTCCAGTCACCGAATCGATTGAAGAAGCAGAAGAGGCTCTCATCGAGGAACTCGAGAAACTCGCCAATTCGGATAAGTAAGACGCCCCTCCATGGACTTGCGTGATTTCCAAGCCCTTATGGAAGAGCTCTACGGAGAACTCGACCGGGAACGAGGCCTTGCCGCTTCGGTTGCATGGCTATGTGAAGAGACCGGCGAACTGGCCCAAGCAATCAGAAAAGGAACAAAAGAGCAGCAGCTCCATGAGCTGGGCGACGTGTTGGCCTGGTTAAGTTCAATCGCCAACCAGTTAGATCTAGATCTCCAAGACGCGGCTCAACGCTACGTCGATAACCCGCCGTAGTCTCGGTCTTCTTCTTACGGTTGAGTGTTGAACGTGATCGTCTCGGTGGCCGTTTGGCCGCTCTCGTTGCGGGCCAGAACTTGGATCTCATAGTCACGGCCTGGTTCTAGCAAACTCACGATGTAACGGTGAACGACCTGGCACCCTTGGAGGAATACGACCTTTCCGGTGTGCAACACAAAGGTCGGCGACGCACATACATCGGTTTCGAAGAAAACCTCAACCGTATTTTCACTGAGGGTTTCGACTCGAGTTTCGGTAATTTCAGGAACGGCACCTGCCACCGGTTCGGTAGCTGTGGTGATTCCGATTCGGACAACCTGTCGAGCTTCATCGAAGGCCGTAACCTGGAGATCAAAGATCGAGTTCGGACTTAGAAGACTTCCCCGATACCGGTGTTCGGTTCGGCATGATTCTTCGGTGGCGGTCGGCCAGCCATCGTCGCGAAATATGTTCGATGGACGTTCGACTTTTATCACGGCACAGTTGGTGGTCGAGAACGAAATACCGACCGTTTCAGGCCCTTCTCGGTCGATGCGTAGTCCTTCAATCATCAAAGGCTCGTTGTCACCGGTTGGGGTTTCAAATTCGACAAACGCACGAACAGGTTTCGACGATTCGGTGTACAAGTTGATTGAGAATACGTACTTGCGACCAGGGTCAAGGTCGGAAAGCGTTTGTTTGAACGTGTTTCCACACTCGTTGAAATCTGGCCAACCCGGTGAACCGTACACACCACTGCTGCTGGTAAACCGAGCAACCGAGCACTTATCTGAATGCACCCAAACAACAGCCGACGTAGAGGTCAGTTCAGACACGTTCGTCTGGACCTTCATCGGAGAACCCAAGTCGGTGCCGTCGAGCACCGACCGCTGAGCAGAGGCAAACGAGTCAGGAAGCAGGCTGGTCACACCAAGACCCGTGAACTGTTCGAGCAGGACAACCTCGGGGACGTCTTCGGTGAAGATTACGTCCTCTGGGGCGGCGCTCTCAACCGGTTTGCCAACATCGTCTTCTTCGTCAAGCGCTTCGGCGGCCGCGGCACCATCGCTGGAATCAGCGTCGGCGGATTCATCTCCCCCACGGTTGACCAGTAGAGTTATCAAACCTCCGAGAACGACTACCGAAGCAGCAATGGCAAGCCAAGCGTTTCGACCTGGCCCAGAGCTCTGCGAGCCAGCCTGTTCAGTGGTCTCCAGCTCACCTCGTTCCGCTTCCTGAATAGCGGCGATAGCTGAACTTGCACCTCCGCCTGTGGAGATCGCCCATGAAGGTTTAAGAGCGAGCCCCGCCCGCTGCTCCGATGTTGGACCCAAGATCGGGTCAGGAATACTTGAACCAATCGATTCGAACTGGGCGGTGTCCTCTGAATAAAACTCGGCAGACTCGTCAAGTTGCTGTGGATGCGGAACCGTTCCATCGAGAATCCCCCGGGCTCGACGGAGGTCAAACAAGAATGCGTCAACCGTTTGAGGACGGTCCCGCGGATCTTTCGCCATCGCCTGTTCAACCACGTCACAGATTTCTGATGGGACAGTGGCTCGTAAGTCGCCGACAGGTTCGTTCACAACTCGGGAAAGTAATGCAACCGAACTAATAGTCTCGCCAGGGACAAGAAATGGAGGCCCTCCGGCGAGCAGCGACCACAAGGTGGCGCCAAGCCCGTACACATCGACGGTCGGGTGGGTAGTTCCGCCAGCGCTGAAAAGTTCGGGCGGGCTGAACGCTGGAGTGAAATAGGCGGACTGGGTGTTGATTCCGGTGAGGTCAGACGCTATGCGGGCGATACCAAAATCGCCAACTAACGGTCGCCCTCCGTTGTCGATCAAGAGGTTGGCAGGTTTGATATCACGGTGGATGATGTCGGCGGAATGGGCTTTGGATATGGTCACCCCGACCGCTTCGATTAGACCAACCGCTTCGGTCCACCCGACAGCACCGAACGTATCGATACGTCCTTGAAGTGACCCGTTCTCGTAATACGGCATGATAAAGTACGGATCGCCGTTGGCGGTTTCATCGGCTTCATAGATCGGAACGATCCCGACGTCTTCGGACAGGCGACCCATAGCTCGACGTTCGCGATCGAACCTTGTCTTGCCCGCCTCGTCCCATGACTCGCGGAGAACCTTAATCGCAACGGTACGTTCCAGTTTGACCTGTTTACCACGGTAGACGACAGCTGACCCGCCCTGCCCGACGGGGACAACGTTCTCAATACCGGGAATTCCAAGATCCATACCGCTCACACCTCTTCCAACAGGAGCATTGTCACCGGACGCCATGCAGCACCTGAAAGATCGCGATCACGCCGGGCGCTTATTAAACCCTAATGAACAATTCCATTTGTATCAACATGGAATCACTATGAGTTAGCTACAGCAACAAGTTCAGCTATCTGAACGGCGTTGAGGGCCGCCCCTTTTCGGAGGTTATCACCTGAAATAAACATGGATAACCCATGCAGGACAGTCTCATCCCGACGAATACGACCCACTATTGAAGGGTCTATTCCAGCAGATTTAAGTGGTGTAGGAACGTCATCTAAGACGACGCCATTCGCCTCAACCAATAGCTCGGTAGCTCGCTCCACCGAAATAGCTCGGTCAAATCTCGCGTTGATAGCCAACGAGTGACCAGAGAAAACCGGGACACGTACACAAGTCCCAGAAACCGTTAGGGCAGGAATCCCTAATATCTTACGGCTTTCGAATCGCAACTTCTGCTCTTCGTCGGTTTCACCAGAACCATCCCCGGCATCATTACCCGCCCACGGCAACACGTTATAGGCAATAGGTTCGACATAGGTTTCTGGTTGACCAAAATCAACGGCGTCGCCGTCGTAGGTAAGAGCGGTAGCTTCTCCTACTTTGGCCACCTGCTGTGAAAGTTCGGTAACCCCGGCGAGTCCGGAACCCGAAACAGCTTGGAACGTGCTGACAACAATCGCACGCAGATCGGCTTCTTGATGCAAAGGTTGAAGCACCGGCATTGCCACCATGGTTGTGCAGTTCGGATTGGCGATAATACCTTTGGGGCGGTCAGCGGCGTCGGCGTCATTAACACCGGCAACTACTAGTGGAACGTCCGGATCGCGGCGCCAGGCCGACGAATTATCGATTACTACCGCACCGGCGGCTGCGACCTTCGGAGCAAGCTCTTTAGACGCAGCCCCTCCAGCAGAGAATAGCGCTATGTCGATGCCCGAATAGTCAGCGGTAGCGGCATCTTCAACGGTGACATCTTCACCATTCCAGTCGAGTTTCTTACCAGCCGAACGAGCAGACGAAAAATATCGCATCTCGGTAACGGGAACATCCCGCTCCGAAAGCAGTGCCCGCATAACATTGCCGACTTGACCAGTTGCACCAAAAATTCCAATACGCATATGTCTAACGGTAGTACGGAATTCCGAAGATGAAACTCGAATTTATGGCGAACAGTCTGACCGACCTAGCTTCAGAACGGGCTTTTAGCCGTCTAGCCCCATAGCGGTGTGGAGTAGCTGCACCGCGTCTTCACATTGTTGGGCATCGATCACACAACTTATTCGTATCGCCGACGTCGAGATCATCTGGATATTGATGTCGTGAGCTGCCAAAACTTCGAAAACCGTGGCAGCAACACCCGGGTTCGACTTCATTCCTGCACCAACGACGGAGACCCGACCAATCGAGTCATCGGTGCGAATGGATTCGGCACCCAACTGTTTGATCGCATCATCTTCTAAAACAGCGGTTACGGCACTCAGCTGGTCGGAAGGCACGGTGAAGGAAATATCGGTCACACCAGCATCAGAGGTGTTCTGAACGATCATGTCGACGTCGATGGATTCGTCGGCCAGCATTCGAAACAGAGTCGCAGCAAGACCAGGGGTGTCCGGAACCTTAGCTACCGTCACCTTTGACTCTGACAAGTCGTGTGTGACTGCTCGAATAATTGGCTGTTCCATGTCTTGCTCCGTATTGGTAACGAGGGTTCCTGTTTCCCACGTGAAAGCTGAACGAATATGTAGGGCGACGTCATGACTATGTGCAACTTCGACTGACCGCATCGCAGGCTTGGGACAACCGGTGGCCGTCATCTCCAAAAGCTCATCGAACGTGATCGAACTGATTTTGGTCGCTGCAGTAACAATCCGGGGGTCCGAGGTAAAGACGCCGGAAACATCGGTGTAAAGCTCACACATGTCGGCATCAAGCGCTTTCGCCAACGCCACCGCGGTCGTATCCGAACCGCCACGACCCAGAAACGTCACGTCTCGTTCGGTCGAAACCCCCTGAGAACCTGCCACTACCGGGACGATCCCCTCTTCGATAGCATCCGCTATTCGATCGGGGTTAACTTCAAGGATTCGGGCGTTTCGATGATTCGTATCTGTCAGAAAACCGGCTTGACTACCGGTAAACGAATGGGCCGCTACACCAAGGTCGGCTAGCGCCATACATAGCAGGGCAACCGCTTTGCGTTCCCCTGCGGTGATTAACATGTCCATCTCACGGCCGGGACGAGTCGACGACACCCGCTCAGCCATTCGGAGCAGCTCGTCGGTCTCCTTACCCATCGCTGAGATAACTAAGACAACAGAGTCACCCCTGCGCCTACAGCGAGCAACATGGTCGGCCACGTTTCGCATCCGTTCTGGATCCGCTACCGACGTTCCTCCAAATTTCTGAACTACTAAAGCCACGCTCACACGGTACCAACACCTGACCCCAACAGCTAATGTGACCTACGTTGTCAAACCGGGGCGTAGGGTTGATAAATTTTGGAGTGTGGGTACACCAAAAAGAGAACGTCAAAAAGCAAACCGAGCCCAAAAGCTGGAGGAACAGCGTAAACAAGAACAACGCGACCTCACGAAAGACAGGGGCCTAATTATCGGTTTGATAGCGGTGGCGGTAGTCGCCGCTCTTGGACTTTGGTTCTTTTTCGGTCAAGACGATGCCGACAGCGAACCCACCGAAGTGGTTACCGAAGAACCTGCAGTACCAGAACAGCCACTTCCGACCGTCGCCAATGACCCTGCACCAGAGGAGTCAGACTCGGCCGAAGACGAAACCACCGAAGACGAAACCACCGAAGACGAAACCACCGACGACGAGTCACCTGAGAGCACCGAAGCCGAATAGGTTCTGGGTGTCTACCAGATTTGACACGGCGTTTCGTTGACGTAAGATTCGAAGATCGAACGTATCGAACTACCTATCTCGGCGTGGGAGTTTCCGTCACCGGCCCTTCTCCCGCCACGAAAAGATCTCATTACATGCGGTGCAGACCTAAAACCGGCGACGCTGCTTGAGGCGTACCGATCCACGTACTTTCCGATGCCGGTCGACAAAACCACGATCGGCTGGTTCAGCCCTGACCCACGAGGGGTTATCCTCCCTTCAGCATTCCACGTCAGTCGTTCACTCAAGAAATCGGCTCGACGATTTCGCACCACATCAAACGAGGCGTTCGGACAAGTTCTAGACGAATGCGCCCATCCCCGACGCCCGAACGGATGGATCGACACCAACATCAAAGATGCGTACCTAGAACTCCATCGGCTTGGGTGGGCTCACAGCGTCGAAGTATGGGACGATCAAGGTTTGGCCGGCGGCGTTTACGGAATAGCCATTGGCTCATTTTTTGCTGGTGAATCGATGTTTCACCGCAGGACTGACGCATCTAAAGTCGCTCTGTTACATCTGACTAACCGGCTAAAAACCAGACGGGAGAGCCTTCTTGACGTACAATGGCTCACGCCCCACCTCAAACGTCTAGGTGGCCAAGAACTACCACGAGCCACCTACTCCCAGTTACTGCAAGAAGCAATAGACGCTCCACCTATTTTCGATGAATCAGACAGAACACACACGCAACGTTGACCTTTCCAATGAGACCCAGACATCGGTCTTACTTCAGATCCTCCAATAGAAGCCGATGGTTATTTAGATGAGCACACCAAGAGTTGCGTTACCAGGCTTAATAACCGGCATTTTGGGTTTGGTCGCGGGCGGAATTTCATTTGGTTCCGAACGACCAATATTTGCTGTGGTAGCAGGTGTTCTGGCGCTTGCCGCCGGGGTTTCCTGCATACAGATCGCTCAACGGCTAGTACGCCAGAAAGCCGTCCAGTCTGTGATCGAGGAAGAACTCAAGACCGTACGAGCAGCAGCTAAAGACACCGAACAGAAAGTTCAAGCCGAACTCGACAAGCTCACCCGGTCCTCCGGCACACTCGAAGACGAAGAGCCGCTTACCGACCCGGAAACTGGCCTATTCAGCGAGAGTTTCTTTCGAGCCTCGCTTGATTCTCGGGTTGCCGCAGCACGCCGACATTTACGTCCAGTCGCCATCGCTCTCATCGATGTCGTCAACGGGCTTCCAGATGACAGCCCAACGCAAGCTAACCCGACTTCGGTGGCACCCAGTATCACCGAAACGCTTCGTGGTGCAGACACGGCCTGCCGCCTCAAAAACGGTTACTTTGCTGCGCTTCTGGAAGACACACCCGAAAATGGCGCTATTTGGACGGTAGAACGCATCCGACGCAAGCTCAGCGAAACCAATCCTGAAGTGACCGTTTGGGCTGGTGTGGCCTGCTACCCGGCGCATGCTTTCGGCGCAGACGAAATCCTTACCGCCGCCGAGCAGGCATTGGAAAACGCACGCGAATGGCGTCAAGACCGAATCGAAGTCGCGGCGGCAGCCACAGACTAGATTCGTTCAACCAGCTGTACTAAAATAAGGGAACTATGACTGTTCCGGTTGAAACATACAACCCAGATGACGAGCGGTTCAACGCTCTGCTGCAGTCATTCATCTGGACGTTGACATCGTCACTTGGCGCTGGGCTTTTAGCCGCCGCGTTTTCGGTCAACGATCAGATCTATGGACTCGGGTTCCTCGCTACCGCCTTTGCCATTGGCGGATACCCGTTACTGAGATGGAAGTATCGTTCAGTACAAGATCCACGTTTATCCGTGGCCGGGTTTCCTCACGAAATCGGTTCGATGATGCATCAGGCTTCAACTATCAACCGTCGCCTACATGTGTTGGCACAAAAAGCTCAGCCCGGACCGGTCCAAGATCATCTTCTGGTATTGGCAGAAACCGCAAACCTCGAAATCAATCGAACATATAACCAGTTTAGTGCTTGCGCTTCAGAGCACATTTTTGTTGAACTTGCGGTCGAGGGCAGCTCATTGATAGAGGACCTGACCGAACTCGAACAGGCAGCTTCTTCTCTTCTGGACACCCAACGCCACCTTCAAGACGTCGAAACTCGCGGGCCGGTTCGATCAACATCAGGCAAACTTTCGACTCTGACCGAACAAACCCACGAGATCCAAAAGCAACTCGCTACCGTGGCATCAGCTACCCCGGTAATCGACTAGCCGAGCGCAGCGATCGCGGCGTCATAGTCCGGCTCGTCCACGATTTCGTCGACTAGTTGTTGGTGAAGAACCGATCCCGACTCATCCAAGACAACAACCGCACGAGCACAAAGCCCTTCTAATGGGCCGTCTACCATTCCCACACCAAAAGCAGATAGAAACTCTGGGTTCTTAAAGGTCGAAGCGGTCGCAACGTTTTCGATTCCTTCAGCTCCACAGAATCGACCATGAGCAAACGGCAGGTCGGCTGACACACACAAAACAGCGGTGTTGTCGAGGCTGGACGCTCGCTCGTTAAACGTACGAACACTGGTGGCACAGGTGCCGGTATCGATCGACGGGAAAATATTTAGCACAACTCGTTTGCCAGCAAAATCGGCCGATGATACTGGTCCTAGGTCGACGTTTGTCAGCGTAAATTGAGGGGCCGCAGACCCGACCGCGGGTAAGTCCCCACTCGTCGAAACCGGATTTCCTTGAAGTGCTGTTTGGGCCATTAGATTCTCCTTCGGCTCGTTCACAAGGTCTGCGTTCTGCAACCCGTGCACCGTCATAGTAACCACTGGCTTCACAGCGGTGCACATCTTCGAGACGAAGATCATGAGAGCCACCATTTAGAAACCAATGTTTAAGGCTGCGCCACCAAACCAACTCACGATGACAACGTCGTCAGGTTTGACTCAGCCGTGACGGTTCACAGCGAGTAGACTCGACCTAAAGCACAGATCAACAACCACGAAAGGGCTTGAGACGTGTTATCAGTTCTCTCTCCAGCCAAGTCGCTCGACTACGAAACCCCTCTAGCTACCAAGAAATCGAGCCAACCGGAACTTTTAGACCAGGCGTCTGATCTGGTCGACATTATGGCGGCCAAAAAACCTGACGAAATCGGAAAGCTGATGTCGATCTCCGACAAGTTAGCGGAACTCAATTTCGAACGGTTCCAAAACTGGGAAACCCCATTCACCTCAGAAAACGCACGGGCCGCTCTCTTAGCGTTCAGCGGTGATGTCTACACTGGGATGGACGCACCCAACACATTTTCCGAGAGGGACTTCACTCGAGCACAAAAGTCGCTTCGTATCTTGTCCGGCCTTTACGGGCTTCTCAAACCACTGGATCTTATCCAGCCATACCGTCTCGAAATGGGCACCAAACTTACCAATCCGGCTGGCCGAGATTTGTACGCCTACTGGGGTTCGGTTATCACCGAACACCTGAACGAAGCTATCGCCAATAGCCCGGGCGCTAACGTCCTGGTCAACTTGGCATCAAACGAATATTTCGGAGCAGTCGCCGCCGCCGACGTCGAAGGCACAGTCATAAGCCCGGTGTTCCTTGATGCAAAGGCAGACGGCGACTACAAGATCGTAAGTTTTTTTGCTAAGAAAGCACGGGGCTCGATGGCCGGTTGGCTTATCCAGGAACGGGTCGACACAATTAAAGCACTACCCGAATTTGACCGGATGGGTTATCGATATGACGCCGACCGCTCGACGGCGACCGAGCCGGTATTTACCCGCCGCGCCGCATAGGTGACGGATAAGCGGAAAGCCACTTCTCGCCGGGCGCTCGCCACAGTTGTTTCGCTAATATCACTACTCGCCGCTTGCTCTAACGGCCAGACTGCGGTTACGACGACAACCCGGCCACCGCCTCCCGAAATACCGACAATTGCGTTAGATGCCTATGCCCGTCTCGGCACGCCATGTCCGGGAGTCGACTGGGCACTACTCGCTGGTATCGGTAAAGTCGAATCCGATCATGGACGTATCTTCGGAGGGTCGCTGGCACCCGACGGGGCCGTCGCTCCAATCGTGTTGGGGCCACCACTGGATGGGACAGGGGTTGGCGGCAACACTACCGAAATGCCGGCGGGAGAATGGACTGGACAGTACGGAATCGAAGGTCAGTGGCTACAGGCGGTTGGCCCGATGCAGTTTTTACCCAATACATTCGAGATCTACGGGGCCGACGGGAACAACGACGGCATACAAGATCCACACAACCTTTACGACGCCGTCGCGGCAGCAGCAAATCTGCTTTGTTCAAAAACTCTTCCGGAAGGCAGCGACCCTACCGACGTCATTCTGGCTTATAACCAATCGGTCGAATATCAACAGAACGTCTTGACTTGGGCGGGCCGTTACCGCAGCGGAAGCCTCGAGTTCGCCCGGTAACGGTGACTAAACCCGCGATCGAAATATTTGTGCTCGACCTTCGGTTCATCTATATCAACAAACGTTCTAACCGCCAGAAGTAGAAGGTACCTTTCTTTTGACCAGCAATAAGTGGTTCCAACTGTTGCTCTTGGCGGTGACAATGGTGGCATCGATGAGCGTGTGGTTCTCGGCGGCCGCCATTCTGCCGCAGATCGAACAACGTTTATCTTTAACCACCACGAGTACTAGCGTTCTTATCATTGCGGTCCAGATTGGGTTTGTTGTCGGCGCTGTCGGTTCAGCAGTCACCAACCTGGCCGACCGGGTTAACCCTAGACGCCTAGTTTTATTCGGCTCTATCGGCTCGGCTGTCGCTAACGCAGCGCTACTTATTGCCGGAGAAATCGTTACCGCTGTTACCGCTCGACTTCTGGTCGGCTTCTTTCTGGCGTTGGTTTATCCTCCCGCCTTAAAGGCAATGTCGGCTTGGTTTGTGACCGGGCGCGGTTTTGCTCTTGGCACCATGGTGGGGGCGATAACGCTTGGAACATCATCGCCTCATCTGATCAGAAGCTTCGGTGTCCCGTCGTGGCAAGTTGTCATCGTCGCCACCTCTGCACTGACCGTGGCAGGCGGTTTGGTGGCTGAATTCGCCGCCAAAGATGGGCCTCATCAGTTTCCGCCAGCTGTCTTTAACCCAACCCAAATTGTCACCGCATTCACCGAACGCAAAGTGGCGTTGACAACCATCGGCTATCTCGGCCACATGTGGGAGTTGTATGCATTGTGGGCTTGGATTGGGGTATTTGCCAACGATGTCTTTGCCGACGACCCGATTTCGGCTGCTCGGATGGCGTTCGGCGTAGTCGGCATCGGTTTCTTCGGCTGTTTGGTCGGTGGAGTTTTGTCCGACCGAACCTCTCGCACGACGGCAGCTGGACTGTCGTTGCTGTTCTCTGGCGTATCGGCCGCAGTCGCTGGCTTCCTGGTTCAAAGCCCGACACTTGTGGTCGCCGTATGCCTTATTTGGGGTTTCTGGACTATCGCCGACTCCGCCCAGTTCTCGGCCATCGTCACAGAAGTCGCCGACCAACGCTATGTCGGAACGACGTTAACGGTCCAGATAGCATCCGGCTATCTGCTGACTACGGTCACCATCTTTCTGGTGCCCTACATACGTGACATCGTTGGCTGGGGATGGGCATTTATGGTGCTGGTACCAGGCCCGCTAGCTGGGGGACTAGCTATCTTGAAACTACACAAATCCATGCAGGTCGGCACCTCCGGCCGCTAACCCAAACCGCATCGCGTTTCCATAGTTCGTTGGGGAGGATTGCTATCTAAATAGTTTCCGATAGGGAGTTGTCATCGCAACTTTCGATGTGCTGGAAGCGAAAAAGTACTGTAGGTCAGCTTTTGTTGAATGGCCACTAACCCAACGTTCCACAACGAACGAGACCCAAAGAAGTGTTGTCTATAGTTTCCTGTTCCGAGCGGCCCGCCAGAACGTCCGGTAAATAGCTCGGGCCGAACCTTTCTTCGGGGGAGACTCGGCGCCCCGGAAAGAATTTTTCTAAAAGGGTCTGGCATCCACTCGACCTCATTCATCGATGCCAACACCTCTTCGTTGATTTCCAGAAGCTGCCTCTTGTTCGCACCGACAGATGACTCGATCTTTTGGTCGACTGTGTCAGAGAGTTGGAAGAACTCTCCAAACCCCCCACCAACCAATTCAAGTTTTGATAGCTCGGCCACGTAAGCATTTCGGTCGTCTCCAGCGTCTACCCGAAGCATCCCCAATTTCAGAAGTTCCGTGTAGGCACCAAGCAACCAGAGAACACTGTATGTTCGCCACAGTTCAGGCGACGACCATGACAAAAAACTGGTGTTGATTAGTCTGTCGTTGCGTCGAAGGTACCGCAGAACCATCCGTTCCAACGGCAAAAGGTTTGAACGGTCAAAGTCGGATCTGGCAAACATATCTAGCAACGAGTGAGCGAGCACCACGACCGAGGCCATCGAAAGGTACAAGCCTTTGGAATAGAGAGGGTCGACGAAACCAGCAGCGTGACCTAGCAAGGCCCAACGATCGCCTACTACCTGACGAGATCCGTATTGCAGGGTTCCTGTTCGGACCCAGTCGCGAATAGGCCTCGCAGAGCGTAGTTGGCGTTCAACTGTCGGGAATTGCTGAATCAGTCGCCCAAATTCGACTTCCGGGGTGACGGATTGGTCTTCGGGGTGCTTGTCGGGGTCGAGAACTAGACCGACACTCTGTACATGGTTGGTTGTGCCCTTGAAGTTGTCGAACGGAATAATCCAAAGCCACCCACCATCGAAGACATGGTGCAACGTTCCTTCCTTCATCGGATATGGAAGCCGTCCTGGGTTGTACCCATCAACACCAATCATGTGGGTAAACAGTGCCCGAGAACGGTGGGCACTGGTGTTGGTTCTTAAATTATATTTGTCGGCGATAACCGACCGATAGCCCCCGCCATCCACCACAAATCTCGACGAATATGCCAGACCGTTACGGTCGAAGACTCGTGCTTGGTGTTCATTAATTTCGATGTCGGATACATCAACGTTCTGTTTCACCACGGCGCCTCGGTTAATGGCATTCACCATCATTGCGTGGTCACTGTCTTGTCGGTAGATATGCAATTCGTGGCCGTAGGGGTCTTTGGGAATGACGGCCTGCAACGTATTTTCGGCGTCGTGTTCGTCCCCGGATTTGTGATAGCAGAAACCGAAATGTTTCTTGACACCGTGTGTTGTCCCAACCTCCTTGCGATAATTTTCAGAGCTGAGGTGGGCCACCTCAGCAACATCGAAATAGTGGGCGGCCGCTCTCATCATTTCGCTGGTTTCGAGAATCATGGATTCGCCAACAGCAAACCGGGGGTGTTCCTTAGCTTCCAGAACCAGTACCGAAGTGTTGTTGGAAGCCAAGATTGTTGCCAACGTCAGACCGGCGAGGCCGCCGCCGATAATGATGACGTCGTAGTCAGTGCAGACATTGCCACCTAACTCTGTGGTGTTGGGACCCTTCATGTGAGATGCTCGACCATCGAACGTTTCATCATCTGACCAAACATTTTGTAGCTCATGCGACGTGGCATGAGCCGAGTCATCATGAAGACCATCAGTTTGTTTCGTTTTCCTGTAATGACAGAAGGTTTTTTACCAATAGACGCCAACCCGATTCTGGCCACCGTTTCGGCGTCCATCCAGGGCATAGGCAATCCGCCCATGTCAACATCGTCGTGTTCGGCCATAGCTGTTCGAGTCGCTCCAGGTGACAGAACTAGAACGTCGACGTTGTTGACTTTCAGTTCTTCACCGAGCGCCTGACCAAAGTTGAGAATGTACGACTTTGCCGCTGCATAGGATGCCATGTAAGGAGAGCCGGTGAAACCGACCATGCTTGCGACAAAAATAATTCCTCCGGCTTCCCGCCGAGCCATCTCTTCACCGTAGTGATATGCGAGCTCGACTGGCGCAACAATATTTAGGCGGATGTTTCTGGTCCGATCGTCCAACGGTTGTTTGAGAAACGCTCCAGGGGTAGCAGCCCCTGCGTTTAGTACTGTCAGTCCGATCTCGATGTCGCTGGTCGCTTTCGAAATGACGTCAAGGTGATCTGGCGAGGTGAGGTCAACTGACACCGACCTTACCTCGATGCCGTATGTAGCGGTTAGTTGGTTTGCCAGCTCGTCTAGCCGATGTTGACGACGAGCTGCTACCACAAGATTGAACCCTTCGGCTGCGAGCAGCCGAGCAAATTCAGACCCAATTCCCGACGATGAGCCGGTCACTAACGCCCAGTTGCCGTATCGTTCAGTTAAATTCTCCATCGAGGCCCCCTTATCTCGCCGCCAACGCCGTCACAGGTTCGGTATCGAGTCGGGTTTCCTTGGTAACCACTTGCCCAGTTTCCACATGATGTTTGATTCCAGCTAGAAACTGTTCCCACCCTTTGCTGTTCTGACTTTTCATCATCATTGTGTCCATCGATTTACCGACGAATCCCCATTTCATTTCATAGTTCATAGTTCCGGTCACCTGAGTTTTGTCGCCAACTTCTTCAACGGAGAAAACCGCTCCCATCGACTTAATCCCTGGCATATTTCTCCAGTCGTAGATGTCTATCTCAAGCCGCTTCTCTTCTTCCCAGCCGACTATTCGTTCGAACATTTTGGCGTTCAACATAGTCATGTCGCATTGACGGGTAGCACCCACTCCAGATGACTGGACTGACGTCAAATGAGACGAGCCGATAGCCCGGTTGGTTTTATAGACGTTGCCAAAATCTGCAAGCACGGCCCATACCTGTGCCTTTGTTGCATTGATAGTGACTTGTTGGCGTATGGATGTCATGTGTTTCTCCTTGTTGTTAGTTTTGCGGCGCGCTCAATAACGCTCTACCGAAACTTGGTTGAGGTTGCTGCCCTATGAGCTGCTACTGCATTGTGTAATTACTAGATCCGACGTGGACTAGATCTACTCAGCGGTGAGGCGAATCGGGAACTGAATTTCCATTACCGTCTCGTCTTCTTTTCCGGGCCTAGGCGGGACTTTAAAGATCTCTCTACCCGTGCCCGCTAATTCGTAGCCGTTTTCCTCGATCCACAGCGCCAGGTCTGCTCGGCAAACGTGTGATGTTGTTGGGAGTCCAACCTTGATCGCAGTCGCCATCTTTTCAACTGCAGGCAAATGCGTCGGCTCAAGCCATCTTCCATGAGAAAGCTGAACGGGGTCGACGGGTTCTGAAGTAAAGAATCCGATTTCAATATCGTGGTCTTTTTCTTGTAGGGCATCGTCGTGGAGAACCGCAATCATCTCGCCGACTACGTTGCCCATGTTCGCCTTGTGAACCGCAGAGACCATTTCAACCATCATGTGCTGCACGACCGAGAAATCATGAAACGTATTTCGAAACGTCAAAACGCTATGTCGCGGAACCGATGTGACAACGATGTCAAAGTCGATTCCACGGTCGCCTTCATCTATACGTTTCAGACGAGCCTCGATGGTTCTGAGCAGGTTGATGTCGTCCTGAATCGACTGTTCAAGCTGCGCTTTCTTCAACGCAAACATGCCTCGCACTTCTTCAGCAGAGGTTTCCTGGTCAACGATGGTCTTGATCTGCTGTAACGACAGGCCCATTTCTTTGAGAACCAAAATCCTGTTTAACCTAGGAAGTTGTTTAGCGCTGTAGAAACGATAGTTAGTCCATTCATCCGTGGTGGCAGGTTTCAGGAGATCGATTTCGTCGTAATGCCTAAGAAGATGCACCGACACCTGCGCTATCTTCGAGAACTCGCCAATTTTGAACACGGTTTCCTTACCTATGTAACGTAGGGGCGGCTCGATAGCTGCCTGAAACTGAGTTTAAAGCTTCGGGTAACCCGAGAGTCAAGAGGTTCAATGAGGAAATTCTGTTACCGTTCCTCGTTTATTGCCAGCACCTTAAATGAGGCGAAACGTCCGCCCCCTTAGCTGGCTCTCCTATAACGAAGCCACAGCGTCTGGTAGGTCAATCATGTCGGAGATTTCAATCGTCGTTGACGCTACCGGGATCGGCAACGAGAACGGGTTGTAGAGGACGGCCCGCATTCCGGCAGCTTCGGCGGCCTTTACGCCAACAGCTGAATCTTCGATAACCACACATTGCGCCGGTTCATATCCCAAGTCACTGGCTGCGTGAAGGAACAGGTCGGGTTCGGGTTTCCATCGTTCAATATCGTATGCGCTGTAAAGTCGATCGTCGAAGAACCCGCTTAGACCGGTTACTCGAAGGCAAAGTTCAATTTTTTCGACCGGCGCATTGGAGGCAACACATTTCGTTTGCGGCAACCGCGTCAACGACGACTCCATATTAGCGATAGGCAGAAGCTGTGCTTCTAAGTACTGAGCGAGCCGGATACGAAACTGGCCTACCAGGCCGTCGTCTATCGCGACACCTGATTCGGCCTCGATAGTTCTAAGTTGTTGGTCGAGTTTCCAACCACGAAAACGTTCGCTAAGCACTTCGGGTTGTGAGTCGATACCTAACAGTTTGAGCTCGTCGGCCATCGCACTATGTTGAACTAGCTCCGAGTCGACAAGTGTTCCGTCGTTGTCAAAAATCAAACACGTTGGTGTTGGTAGAGCCATGGGGTTACGTTGCCCGTCCTGTTGTAAGAAGCCGAGTGCCTAAGCCAATCATGACGGCGCCGGAGCCGCGATTCATCCATCGCTGCCGGCTAGTCGAAGTGGTAAACCAGTCTCGGAATGTACCGGCCAGCAAGCCATATATGGCATCACAGAGTACGGCGATCACGGTGAAAACCAGACCAAACAATGCCATCTGAAAACCTATTGGCAGACCTTCGGTGTTCGCGAATTGCGGAAGAAACGCGGCGAAGAACACAAACGATTTGGGGTTAGTAAAACCGACCACAAATCCTTCCCGCACTATCCTCGAAAAACCTTTAGTTCGTACAGTACTTTTAGACCCTGATTGAGTGATCGGGCGACTGAACGCACGTACACCCAGCCACATCAGATATATCGCACCGACTATCTTTAACGTGGCAAATACAATCATCGACCGTTCAACTATCACCCCAACCCCCAAGGAAACCAAAACTACTTGGAGATAAGCGCCAGCAGAGTTCCCAATGACTGTCCACAGGGCCGCTCGACGGCCAAGGGCCACTGCCCGCCCAACGATAAACATGACGCTGGGGCCCGGCACAACGATAAGAGCGAAAGACAGAGCAGCAAACGCCGAAACTGCATGAACGGTAGGCACATGGTTAACCGTACAACGAATATTGAAACACCGCCGGCGGTCGGAACCATTTCTCGGCCAGCACCGACGCATCCTTTGCATCAGCCCAGCCGTTAGCGCCTAGGCAAAGCGAACGGCCGGTTCGCCTAGAATCACAGGAGTGAATCAACTTTTCAGCAGATCGGTTCAACAACTCGACGACCAGGTTTGGCACTATCCAGATTGGCTGGACCCCGATGAACAACGTGAACTGGTCGAGTCGATACAGAACTGGGGGGAACCTCCGGCCGGGTTCGGGCGAACCCAGCTGCCAAACAAAAAATGGATGAGTGTAGAAACGGTTTGTTTAGGCTGGCATTGGTACGCCTACGGCTATTCTCGTTTTGTCGACGAGGCTAAATCCCAGCCAGTAAAACCGTTTCCTGATGAGCTTCGGTCGTTAGCCTCACGGGCGATTGCTGATACCTACAACGAAGATATCGGCTATGCCCCCGACACCGCCCTAATTAACCGATATACCAACGATGCCCGTCAAGGTATGCACCAAGACAACGACGAGCAGTGCGACGCCCCGGTGGTTTCGATTAGTCTCGGGTCCACCGGCGTGTTCCGTTTTGGGAACACAATCAACAGAAACAAGCCGTGGCAAGACATCGAGTTGCGTAGCGGAGACTTGTTTGTATTCGGCGGCGACCGCCGGTACTCTTTCCACGGCATCCCAAACGTCTACCATGACGGGTCGCCGATACTCCAAGCGGGCACCCGACTCAATATCACGATCAGGCAGGTCGAACCGACAGCCCACGATAGCTGAGTTACTGGCGCACTAGCTCGGCTGAAACGATCCGTGCCGATTCGATAACCGGTAGATCTTTCTGACCCGGTTTCCATTGCGCCGCCCGGATGGTCGACGCTGTGATGTCTTTGGCTGTGAGCGTGAAGTACAGTGCCCATGCAAGGACGCCGAGAAATTTTCCCCCGTCTTCTACCATCAACGATGTCGTGCCGGTTAAGCCCAGCCCCGAATCGATAACTAGAGATACGGCAAATGAACCAAGAGCACAGATCACGAGCAACCATCGGGTTCGTATCAGGTCGCGGAAGAACACAAAAAGCCATAACACCGTTGGAAGAACAATCAGTATCTGCGATCCGAACTTGTTCATTCCTAGCTTAGGTAGCCACGTCGCGTGAATCTGCAAAAGATCGTCAAGCAACAACACGACAGTGGCAACCGCACCCATAAGCAAGAATTTCGAGGCGGACGGTCGACCAGTCTGTTTAGCAACCCATGCTCCGCCTGCGGCCGCTGTTGCTGCAACCGACCAACACAAAATACCAATATTGGAGATCAGGCCCGTGTACCACGGACTCCCTGTCAACGAGGCCGGATCTAGAAATAGTTGTTTAAGTGGGGCTTCGTCCTGAAATCCAGCGATGGCTAACACACAAAACCCGACGATCCACAAAAAGAATAGCGGTACGATTTCTCGTAGTTGACGCTTAGGATCGAACCCCAGCCTGCGCTCTGCCATCGGTTAGGTATCGGATGCAAGAACTTCGAACTGAAGCTCGAGTTGACAAAGCGGACGGGCGAACCGAATACTATGTTCGCGACTTGGTCAACTTCTCTATTCTGGTCACCAGATCGGGTGCATCGAACATCGCGGCGAGCGAAGCTAAATCTTCACTAGGCCCATCCCATGCCAGCTCATCGACGCTGTTAACCGTAGGGGCGTCGGCCGCAAGAGTCGCCAATTTTTTGAACAGCAACGCATCCTCGATATCGGCCTTCAACGTTTCCGCCAGACGACTACTGCCTCGAACCGTGATATCCCACTTACCTGCTGCGGTAGGGATCTGTTCGATCGTCTTGTAGCGGGCGAGCAGGGTAGACGACGTTTTTGCTCCCCATCCAGAGAGTCCGGGAAAGCCATCGGCTGAATCTCCCATTAGAGCCAAATAGTCGGGAATCGATGCTGGTTCAACACCGTATTTCTTGACCACCGCTGCATCGTTCAAAATTTTGTTGTTTCGCCGGTCGAACTGTACAACCCGGTCGCCATCGACGCATTGAGCCAGATCTTTGTCAGGGGTACAAAGCAGAACCTTGTTTACTCGCTCGTCGTTGGAGGCCACCGCCGCTATCGAAGCCATGGCATCGTCGGCTTCGTATTCGACCATCGGGAACGTGGCGACCCCGATAGCTCGCAGCCCATCTTCCAACGGTTCGAATTGGGCTTTGATCACCGGATCCATATCTTCGCCGGTTTTGTAACCGGCGTAGAGGTCGTTACGGAACGACTCAACCACATGATCCGTGGCAACCCCAATATGAGTTGCACCTTCTTCAAGCAAAGACACCATCGAACGAACGACAGCCCGAGCAGCACCGACATCAAGACCGTTAGAGTTCACATGCGATGGGCGAGCAAAAAACTGTCTGAATAGTTCGTACGTTCCATCGACGACGTGAACGATCATGGCCATCTCCTTTGGTCATGATCAGCATAACCATCCAACAACTCTCATCCGTTGCCGAAGATGCATGACTACGACTTATGAGCTAAGACGTAGACCCTTGAGCTAGTAAAGCTACGGTACCCAACCAAGAACTCAGCAAGATCACTGCTTCGACGCGGTGGAGCCGACGACGAGTCACGATGAAGACCGAAGCCAAGCTGCTCACAAACACCATCGCCCATATCCCAACGGTCCGCATAGAGGCGTCCCCAATTAACCCTGGACCCAGGATCGAGATAACGCCACCAACCGCCAAACTGTTAAACATGTTAGATCCAAGCAAGTTTCCCATGATCAGATCTGTTTGACCTTTTCGAGCAGCCACTATGGCGGTCACCAACTCGGGCAGCGACGTACCCAAAGCCACCAAAGTGAACCCAACAAAGCCGCCGGTGAGGCCAAACTCGTCGGCCACAGTAGTCGCTCCTGTCACCAGGAACTGAGCACCAAGCACTGTCCCAGCGAGGCCGACCACAGTAATTACTGCGTTCATGGCAACCGAGCCGTCCTCCTCCTCGGCATCATCGCCAGGCGCATTATCGTCGGAGGCCGGTGCAACCTGTTCTTCTGTTTGGCGTGAACCCATTACGGTCCAGGTGAGCATGGCGGCCAAAACAACTAGAAGGGTCACACCTTCCCAGATGGCCAAACCGCCGATAGTGAAGAAGGCGAAGAGGAGGGTTGATACAAGCGAAATCGGGACTTCTTTTACCAGCAGCGGCCGTAGCGCCAACACTGGGATGATGAAGGCGGCGGCTCCCAATACAAGCGTCAGGTTCGCCACGTTAGAGCCAACTACGTTGCCTACACCAAGGTCGAGATCTCCGTTCGATGCGGCGATACCGGACACCAACAGTTCGGGAGCACTTGTTCCGAATCCAACGATAACTGCGCCGACTACGACGGGCGATATCCGAGCTACTCGGGCGATACCTACAGCTCCGTCGACGAACTTGTCGGCTGCAAACGTCAAAAGGAGCAGGCCAACGAGTATCTCAATAGCTGCGACTGGGAGTGAGGGCTGGAGGAGAAAACTCACACCGCCACCTGGAAGAAGAGAACTAGCACGTTATAGATGGTAAACGGTGGGGGGTCGGTTACGGATCTCAAAATCGACGAATACGTTAAGCGGTAACAGTTCCCGTTCAACGGATCCACCAAAACCTGCTTCGGGACCCTCAAATGATTGGGGTCCCAAAGTCGGTGTGTATGGGTAGAGATCCATTACTTCGCTACATCTATCGTTACCGATTTAGCCAAGTAGACCGCTGGTGTGCTTGCTCATCTGTCCGTTATCGTAGGCGGCGACGGTTACGGTTAGAGAAGCATCGGATAGCACTCACGACAACATCGGATTAACAGCGGGCGTCGCACACCCACGCTGCTGAGATGAATGCACCACCACTGGACGAATGACAGACGATCGTAAATTCTTTGCAATTTTCGGCGCTGAATTCTCAGCCAGAACTTTTTAGCGTTACTGTCCCCCATATGACAGACTCTGAGCCAACCCAGATGACCGAATGGCGAGCGGACGAGGAACTGGCCGAAGCCATGATTCCCCTGATCGGACGCCTATACCGAGAGCGTGACGTGATCACTCATGTCTATGGTCGCAAGCTGGTTCGTCGATCAGCAATCGACATTTTACGCGCACACCGTTTCGCCCGCCAGATCACAGGTGAGCATCTATCGGTCCAAGATAGTTACCCGATTATGGAAGCACTCGCTGAAATGAATCTCGACGCCGCTCGGGTCGACCTCGGCCAGTTGACCTCACAGTATGCAGACGCCTCAGATCAGAACGTCGAAGAATTTTTAGCGTCTTCGCTCGAGTCCATCACCACCGGACGGGGACATCTTCTTGCCGAGCCAACCGATGTCGTCCTCTACGGGTTTGGCCGAATTGGGCGGCTCTTAGCTCGAATCCTCATCGACCGGACAGGCAGTGGCGCCAAACTCAGACTCCGAGCTATCGTAATTCGTCCTGGCAAGACCGATGATCTTGAGAAACGAGCCAGCCTTCTACGCCGAGACTCAGTCCACGGGCCGTTTGACGGCACCATCCAGGTCGATTCGGATAAGAAACGAATCATCGCCAACGGCAACCCTATCCAAGTAATTTATGCCAACAGCCCCGACTCGATCGACTACACGAGCTACGGAATCGATAACGCAATCATTATCGATAACACCGGCATTTGGCGGGACGAAGAAGCTCTCGGTCAACACCTTGAGTCCCCTGGAGTAAAACAAGTGCTGCTCACCGCACCGGCCAAAGGCAAGATCAAGAATATTATCTACGGCGTCAATGACCATACGATCACCGCCGATGACACGCTCGTATCTGCCGCAAGCTGCACTACGAATGCGATTGTGCCGACGCTCAAAGTCATCAACGACACGTTCGGGATTGAAACCGGCCATGTCGAGACCGTGCACGCCTACACCAATGACCAGAACCTGACCGACAATTTCCACACCAAGGAACGACGCGGTCGCAGCGCACCTCTCAACATGGTCCTAACCGAGACCGGGGCGGCCAAAGCCGCCGTCAAGGCTCTACCGGAACTTGAAGGCAAACTGACCGGCAACGCCATTCGTGTACCGATCCCTAACGTGTCGCTAGCCATCCTCAATCTGAACCTGTCTAGTGATGCCTCCGCAGATGACATTAACTCAGCGCTTAGAGGTGCATCTATCAGCTCCAAACTACGAGAACAGATCGACTACACTTCCTCGACTGAACTCGTTTCGAGCGACCTAGTCGGGTCAGAACATGCCGGCATCATCGATAGCACCGCCACAATATCCAACGGACGGCAATGCGTTTTATACGTCTGGTACGACAACGAAGCTGGCTACAGCTACCAGGTTGCTCGGATCGTGCAGAGCATCGCTGGCCTGACCTACCCGCGGGTTCCCTAAACCCGATAGCCCATCAAAGCGGGCCGGCAGGAGAGGCTGATCTCCTGCCGGCCCTGACTCTCGTCCAGCCGGTTTTAGGTGGAACGGCGGCGCCGAGAGCCGATCTACGGCGAGGTCGTCATCCAAGGGGTCTGCACCGGACTTGTGTTCCCGTCGACCGACCTGACCACCCATAGCTGCCATAGGTTCACTTCTTATCTAAATGTGGTAACCGACTTTCACTACCCGTTACTAAAAACTCGAAGTGTAGTAAAACGGGTAGAATCTACACTGAGCAGCATTCATGTCGCTCAATAGACTCACCTTATAGAGAGGGAAAGTTTTGGCCGCCGCCGACGATTCTGGAAAGTTCCGAGATTTACTGCGGAAAATGATGACCCTAGATGGACGGAACCATCGTCGACTGGCCCATGACGCCAACGAGATAGGTGTCGAAGTACCTGGATATAAACCGCTAGATAAACATACGATCCAGAACTGGACTAGACGATATAACAACTCTCGACCTCGCGACTGGAGACGCCTTGGAGCCGTACTGCGGGCGCTTGACACCGACAACGCGATGACGGCAGTGATGTTTGAACTGGCAGGGAAAGGTTGGGACCTCACCGAACTCCAACAAGACGCCAGCCCTGAGCTGATGCCACTTCTAACCTTTCGAGGTCCGTCTCTGACGTTGCGCCCCTCGATTGAGAACTCCGATGACGATGCTGCGAAGACCGACCCAATTGGAATCAAACAATCTTCGACCTCGTTAAGTCTCGTACCTCACTCGATGGCTATCGAAGTGAGCCCGCACCAGTCGACTGGCGACCTAATCGCATATCTGCAGGCAGATACGATGAATCGGCCAGGGTTCGAACCTGATTCCTCCTCGATTTCGGGACGAGGTTGGCTCAGGTTGACGGCGGCAGCCATTGCTGGCATAGCACTTGGGGCTGCTGGCTCCCGCCAACTAGGAGTCTGGTCAGAGCCTGAACTGCTAACCCAGACAGCAGAAGCCTCAAGCCTCGAACCGGATATAGCCGCCGACAGTGACACTACGTTGCCTCCTGCTGGACCAACGGAGCAACCCCAAGCGCCTATCATTTCAATCTCGGGACCGGCAGCCGTTGACTGCTGGGGAGACAACCACACATACGAAGCCATCAACACTGGGAGTGAAGTCACAAGCTGGGTTTGGATCACAACCCAGCTCGGCGTACAAACGCCATGGAACGACGGACCCAAGGGAGTCCTCTCGTTCGACCTAGACCCCGGAACGTACTCGGTGACCGTCGAGGTTAACGGCGGCGCAGCATCGGCAACCAAAACAATAGAGGTTCGATCAGCGGAAGGCTGCAGCGGCAAACCAGACCAGCCCAAACCTAGCATTTCGGGCCCCGGGCAGGTGGTCTGTGGATCCGCCGTGGACTATTCGGTGACGACGAGAACCGGGACGGTAGAAACCGTGTTCTGGGATTCCCCAACCCTGCGCATAACCCAACCGTCTGCTGAAGGTGCTCGGCTAGAATTTCCTTTCGAGCCGGGTTACTACACTATCTCAGCGCGGGCAAATAACGAAATTACAACCACGAGAACGATCGCCGTAGTCGAGGGCCCGGCCTGCCGTTGAGACGTCACGCTGGACCATCATTTTTGCGCCCAAGCCCGAATATCGGACTTTATCGCCTCGGCGCTAAGGACGATCCGTTCGAACGTGTCGTTGTGACGAGTGAGAATATTCAGCCCGACCAGATACAGGTGCATCCGATCCACTAAGACTTCTAGCTCTCGTTCGGGAACCTCGCCTGCGGCAACCGCACGTTCAACCGTTGCCGTTATGCCGGCCAGGAGCTGTTCGCGATATACCCGAGCTGAATTGGCCGCAAAGACATCTAGTTCGCCGTGTGCGGCCATGGCGTTTAGGATGGCGCAGCCTGCCGCGTAGGTTTCGTCATGGAAACTCTCAATCAACGTGTCGACAAAACCGATCAAATCTTCTAAACCGTTCGAACCATTGGTCAACGAGGTCCCGATAAAGGTCTCCATCTTTGCCAGATACAACTCGATTGATTTTTCATACATGACCCGTTTGTTGCCAAAGGTGTTGTAGAGGCTCGGTCTGGTCAGTCCAGTAGCAGTTTCGAGGTCACCGACACTGGTATGGTCATACCCTTTTTCCCAGAAAACATTGAGGATCTCGAACAAGACCCTTTCAGGATCGAACGTTAGCGGGCGGCCTAGCTGGTCCGAAAGTGGTTTGTTCATATTCCGCTACCTACCAATACTGTGCAAGGCCCTAGCTAGAGGATATCTGCGACCTACCCGTGTCGACGGCCCCTAACTTTGCCGACCGGCGACGGTGCGGTTTGGTGGGGCTACCCGTTCCATCATCATGCCCAACATCATCCGGCCTCCCTTGTGGCCAAAGAGTTTTCGATTCATCCAGTCGACCATTCGATTCGGAGCGCCTGCGACCACCAGCGGCTTATTTTTGCGTAAACCTTTGAGCCCGATATTGACTAGCTTTTCTGTCGACATGAGCGGTGCCGGGAGACGATCGAGTTCGAAATCGGTCTTGGTTGTTATCGCATCGGTTCGAGTAGGCCCGGGAACCAAGACACTGACGTGAACGCCAGTTTTGCGTAACTCGTAATTCATTGCCTGCCCAAGCCCGTGAACGTAGGCTTTAGCGCCAGCGTAGTTGCCAGCATAGGGGGTTGCCTGCAGTCCGGTGGTTGAGCCGACCAACAGAATGCCCCCACTATCTCGTGCCAGTAGCCGCTCACCAAAGTGGTGGGCTAGAGCGAGATGCGCTGACGCATTCAAGGCAAGATTCTGTTGCAGAGATGCGACCGGCACTGACAAAACCGCGCCCATCGTGGCGAAGCCAGCGTTTGATACGACCAGACCGATGTCGAGTGGGTCGGTGACGTCTCGCAATACAGGCAGGAAACCCGGATCAGAAAGGTCGAGCTTGACCACTTTGGTATCCACATTGTGTTTTTGTTGAAGCAGATCCGCCAACTCTTTGAGCAGCACATCATTTCGGGCGACCAAGACCAGATTGAGTCCCATCGACGCCAGCTGGTGAGCGAATTCTTCACCAATTCCAGACGACGCTCCGGTCACAACAGCCCATGGACCAAATTGTTCCTTCAAGGTTCTACCTTCCTAGTTTCTTTTTATACTACGAAGTATAGAATGGTTATGCAAGCCCAAATATTCCACCACCAGAAAAATTATTCACTCCAAGGAAGAACGCCATGTCAGCCACCAACCGGTCCAGCACCACAAAACCCGACAGCACCGTTGATTTCACCCCAGACCCAAACCACTATCCCTTCACCTCCAGATGGTTCGAATCCTCAGTCGGCCCCGTTCACTACATCGACGAAGGACAAGGCCGCCCAATCCTGTTACTTCACGGCAATCCCGACTGGAGCTTCCTCTACAGACAGATCATTAGCCAACTCAAAGGCCACTTCCGGTGTGTCGCCCTCGACTACCCTGGATTTGGATTATCCCACCACCCCGAGGGTTATGGCTTCACGGCTGCAGAACATGCCGCCGTCGTCACCGAACTCGTCGACTATCTCGACCTACAAGACACCGTTCTCATGGGACAAGACTGGGGCGGACCCATAGGCCTAGAAGTTGCGTCACAACAGCCGAATCGTTTCAGCGGCATCGCGCTCGGAAACACGTTCTATCAACCACCCGACCGAATGATGCGAATATTTAGCGCCGTCATGAGCTCAGCGCCGATACAAAAACGGATCCTTCAGCGAAACTTCTTTGTCGAGAAATTGATGCGAATGTCCATCAAGTCACGAATCGACGAACCAGCTTTTGATCACTACGTTCAAACCAACCCCACTCCTGAATCCAGAACCGGATTCGCAGTTTTCCCACGACAGATCCGCGACGCCGAACCTTTCTTGGAAGCACTCGACAAACGCGTCAAATCCGCCCTCGCCACCAAACCTACCCTCCTATTCTTCGGACGAAAAGATCCAGCCATGGGCACTAAGCGAGTCGAAAAACGGTGGAGGAACGACTTCCCCCACGCCACCGTGGTAGAACTAAAAGAGGCCGGTCACTACATCCAAGAAGACGCCCCAAACACCATCGCCGCTGAAATCCTGAAGAAGTTCAGCTAGGGAGCCGACAACGGTTGACGCTGCAGAAAATAGAATTCGATCGGCAACGTCTCATCACCATGAAATTCAACCAGCGCCTCATTTAGCTCGGCTAACGCAGTCTGCGACGGAGACCGAGCACCGGCGAACTCGGCTTCCACCAACTCACCGTCATAGATGAATTCGCGAAGTTGGACATCTTGTTCGTCGGCCCAGGTGTCTACGAAACGCATCATCTGGTCTTGGATCTGGTCGATTGGGGTTGGGTCGTTGTCACCTGGCCGTATCGTTTCGCGCTGGGTCCAGTTCAACCGTGGCGTCAACGTCTCGTCTATCTGCTCATCGAGCAAAGAATCGAGGTCATCAATCGACGGCGGCTCACCGGCTCCATCAACATCGATTCGCACCACGTCGCCCTCTACACTTACCTCTTCGATTTCATAGTCCGCCCCGCCAGAATCTAGCCATTCGACAACTACTGGAAGTACCTCTGACTCCAACTCGGCGTCTGGGTCAGGCGACGCAGTTGTCGTTGTTGTGATCTGTTCGGTCCGAACCCACTCCACCAACACCTTCGATTCGGGAAAAAGAGCGGCCAGGTTGTTTTCTAATAACTCCTGTGACGGCGGACGCTCGAACCCTTGAAGGGCGACTACGATCTTTTCGTCGCCGATAGAAACCTGGGACTGCAAATCAACTTCACCCAACCATTCGGCAACTTCGGCCTCAGCCGACAGCTGCTTCTCAGTAGCACTGACCGACAGTCTCGAAGCCTGATACAGCGGGTAGGCAACAATAGCCACCAACGCCGCCAACCCGAGTTTCGCTATCGACACGCCCTTAATCGTCGACGCGATACGTCGCGGAGGAACGAACCCAGTGAATACAAACACAGAAATGCTGGCAAAAATGATCGCCGAAAGGTTAGTCGTGTACAACAAGAAGGCACCCCAAGCCAACGTG
The DNA here is from genome assembly GCA_020630065.1 of Acidimicrobiales bacterium. Lineage (GTDB taxonomy): Bacteria > Actinomycetota > Acidimicrobiia > Acidimicrobiales > SZUA-35 > JAHDCC01. The sequence continues at coordinate 23,994 of JAHDCC010000008.1, read as the reverse complement.
TTTTGCCCTGCTTCCAACGTCGCCCCGACCGCAGCCAACGGCGGAACCAAGGCAACGGCAACCGCTACCCCCGGCAAACCACTGGACGCATCCTCCCGAACGGTAGCATAGGCACCGGCTGTACCTGCCGCCAACGCCACAACCAGATCTTTGATGTCGGGCTGGGTTCGCGCCAAGACCTCGGCCGTAAGCTCTTGCTCGGGTAGCACTTTCGATAGGAAAAACCCGATAGCAATACACCAGACCGTCGCCATCACCACCCGAATAAACGCAAATAGCGACTTGCGGTACAACGCCAATGACAAACAAGCCCCCGTAGCCAAAACCGGCTGCATCAGCGGAGCAATAAGCATGGCACCAATGACGACGGCGGCCGAATTAAGGGCCAACCCCATCACGGCAACGACGACGGACAACGTCAACATGACCACAAACGGAAAGATCTTTCGGTCTCCCCGACGCATCGCCAGATCGTCCATCACACGACGACGATCCTCCGGATCGAGGTGACGATGCCACCACACCCGTCTACGAAGTTGGTCCAAGCCACCGGCACTGGATAGATCGGCTTTCGAACTGGAGTCGCTCACCGCTTAATCCTAGGCCAAAAGACGAACCAATTGAGTGCGACTGCACTCAGAACGTGGATGTGACACTTCTAGCACTGCTGGTTAAAGTACGGGCGATTAGAAATCTCGATAAAGCTCTGTCTTGAAGATTCGCTCGAATCATATAGCCAGTTGTTCTTAGGCGACGAGTCAAAATGAACAATCGCTTTCAGTCGAGACTCAGATTCGAAATAGTCGGCGGCGTTACGCAACCATTCAGCTTTCCGGCCATCTTGACTCGGGTCTTCGACTGTCCCCCATTCACCCAAAAGCCAGGGCTTGTCGATATCTCGAGTCTCCACCCAGCCAGTAAACCCAGTCATCAAATCTTCCATTTCTCGCCAATTCTGCTGGTTATGGAAAAAGTTGTACGGATCAAGGCCAACCCAATCAACGTAGGCGTCGCCCGGGTACAGCTGGTCGGCCTGATTAGCCTCACCTTCGAAGGGGCCTCGAGTCATGATCCACACCCAGCTGACGTTCGAAACATCCTGCTCAGCAAACAAATCATGAATATGTTGCCACGCCGCGACAAAGTCCTCCGCCGAACCAGCCTTGGTATTTATATGACCTCCACCAGTGTGTCGGCCCGGTTCGAACTCGCCGACCCGCCCATTGGCTTCGTGCCCAAACACCATCATCACCGGCTCATCGAGAGCGGCGACACGGCCCGCTTTTTCTCTGATCAACTCGTCGTGTTCCCCATCAGCGATCGACGCCCACGCAATATTGGTGCCGTCTTCATAAACCGGCTTCCAAGAAAGGAACTGTGTTCGGCCTGCCTCAATCGACTTCTTGACATGATTTTCGGTGCTGAAATCGCTTAAAAGATTGTCCCACCGATAGAAGTGGTGATCGAGATCGAAGGTTCGGTCCAGGTCCTGTTCGACGGTCTGCAACGCCTCCAAACGAGCTGGTGCGCTATTACGACCGGTACGGATATTTGCGTTCACGTACGCTCCCCAATACGCACCGCATTCTGGAACTGCTACCGGACCCCCCGAGGAAACTGAAACAATGTCGGGACCGGCATCGTCGCCTACCGTAGTTTCCACCGGCGTACCCGCTTCACCATTGACACAACCCGACAAGATTAGGCAGCCACCAATAACAAGCGCTGCCGTTTTCGTTCGTAGATAGTGGAAGGTCTGTCTTGGTGTCGTTGCTGTCATATCGCCTGTCATGTCATCTAACGCTTCGGAATTACGGATTACACCAATATGATGCCTACGCCCCGCAACCTATTCCGATAAACAAAGGTACACAGCGAGCGGCGTCAACTACGAACCGCTACCGGCGAGCCGTGTATACAACTCGGCGTAAAGCCCACCGTCGGAAAGCAGCGATGTGTGAGTCCCAGTCTCCACTAGCCGACCATCGTCTAGGACGATGATACGATCAGCACCAACAATAGTCGAGAGACGGTGGGCGATCACCAACGAAGTTCGATTCAGAAGAACCTTCGAAAGAGCTTGTTGGACAAGCGCCTCGTTTTCGGAATCGAGGTGAGATGTGGCTTCGTCCAGAATCACGATCGCCGGGTTCTTCAACAACATTCGAGCGATTGATAGCCGCTGCTTTTCACCACCCGACATCCGATATCCGCGTTCGCCAACGATGGTGTCGAACTCGTTCGGTAACGACCGTACAGTTTCGTAGATTTGGGCCGCGCGACAGGCCTCAATAAGTTCTTGGTCGGAGGCTCCCGGTTTGGCATATAGCAGGTTGTCTCGGATCGACTCGTGGAATAGATGTGGGTCTTGAGCCACTACCCCAATGGCGGCTCGTAACGACTCTTGCGTAATCGACCGCACATCGTGATCGTCGACTTTCACGACTCCGCTTCCCGCGTCGTATAGACGAGGAACAAGCGCGCTCAACGTGGTTTTACCGGCCCCGGATGGGCCGACCACAGCCACGAGTTCCCCGGGTTCCACCACAAAAGACACGTCGCTAAGAATCTGAATATCATCGTGTGGGACCTCAACCGGATCATCATCGGGGCGGGTTCTCGCCGTGACCTCTAACGCCGGAACAATCAATTCGGACGCGTTCGGGTAGCGGAAACTCACGTTGTCGAATTCGATTCGCCCAGACACATCCACTAGTTCAACTGCGTCTTCTGCGTCGGTCAACGGAGAAACCGAATCGAGAATCTCGAACACACGATCGAACGACACCATCGCTGTCAACACATCGATTCTCGCGTTGGTCAAACCCGTAAGCGGCGCGTAGATTCTTCCAACCAGCAACCCCATGGCTGCTAGCTGACCCACCGTAAACGACCCCGAGATAACAAACCAGCCTCCCAGGCCATAGACGAGCGCTGTGCCGACTGCGCCAAGCACGGTCAACACGGTCAGGAAGCCGCGGGTAAATAAGGCAGAACGAATACCAATCTTGCGGACTTCGGCCGCCCGCCCTTCAAACAAATCAAGTTCATCCTGTTGACGACCAAACAACTTGACCAACAAAGCGCCAGAAACGTTGAAACGTTCTGTCATCGTTGTGTTCATCGCTGCGTTGTGGTCCATGCCATCCCGGGTAATCGCTTGCTGGACACCACCGACCTTTCGATACGGCAAAATGAAGATCGGGGCTAGAACCAAAGCGAGTAACGTAAGCCGCCATTCAAGAAACGACATCGCCAACAGGGTCACTACCAGGCTAATGATGTTGGTTACGACCGTTCCTAGAGTTGCCGTAAGCGCACGTTGGGCCCCTAACACGTCGCTGTTTAACCGGCTGGTGAGCGTTCCCGTTTGCACCCGCGTAAAGAACGCCAACGGCAGTCGCTGAACATGATCGAATAGGGCTACTCGCAGATCGTAAATCACCCCCTCACCGATCCTCGATGACCAATACCGCTCGAACAAACCAACAACCGCTGACACGATGGCGATACCAACAACGGCTACCGCCAACACAACCACCTGGCTTCGATCCTGATTAGGGATCGCCGAGTCGATAATCCGACCAAACAACAGCGGAGGCACAATCGCCAACGCGGCCTGAACCATACCGCTAGCCAAAAATGCCACAATCGGAAGCCGGTAAGGGCGAGCGAACTTCCAAACTCGGATCGCCGCCTGGCGCTCGATCTTTGCCCCGGCTACCCGGTCACGGTCTCGGGGCCAGATATCTCGTCGCGGTAACATATACGGTTCAGGCTACGGCGAACTGACAGATGCGCCCCGGCTCTACGAATCGGGAGATCGACAGACACGCGATCGGCAATCCAGCTGAGTAAGGTAGGAACTGCGGAAAAACATTGCTGAAGATGCAGGAGAACCGTGTGAGAGCCTTGATTTGGAATGCAGCATCGATAGTCATCGCTACGCTTCTGTTGGCTGTTTCGTGTACAAGTGGTTCCGATCCGTCGAATGCCGAAAGCCCCCAAGGCACAACCGAGGACCGGGCGGCCACCCGAATCGTGCCTACGAACGCGGTCAACGAGATCGACCCCAACCGAACCGACTACTTCAACGTCTCCCAAAGTGAAACAAGCACCCTCGAAGCGGCTCCCGATTGCAGCTACGAGTCCGATAATCGTCTCATAATTGGCGGACTACTTCCCCAAACCGGCAAACTCGACTATCTCGAACCAGCACAACAAGCCGCCATCCAACTAGCTCTAGACGACATCGATCGAGCTGAGGGAGTCACCGGGCGAGACGTAATTTACCTTCCGGGTGACTCTGGAAGTAGCGGATCGACGCTAGTCGCTGCCCAACGCCACCTTGAAGAAGGGGCTGATGTCATTTTCGGGCCGCCTTCATCAGTCCTTTCCAAACAGGTCACATCCGAAATAACCGGAAGTTGCCGTATCCAAATTTCGAGTGCGAACACCGCCGCTGGATTCACACCCCTCGAACAAAACCAACTGTATTTCCGAACCGCCGCCTCAGATGAACTCCAAGGTCAAGCCCTATCTGACATCGTTGCTCGGAGCGCGGCAACTAACGTGTCGATAATCGCCGAGGACGGCCTGTACGGGCAAGCCCTCGCCGCGTTCACGACTACCGCCCTCGGAAATGCCAACATCGAAGTGGCCCAGACGGTCTATGACCCTACAGCAGTCGATTTTAACGCAGCCGCAGACTCCGCCACAGCGACAAGCCCAGACGCCATCGTGCTCATCGGGTTTGAAGAATCTAGTCAGATCCTTAAAGAGCTGCTCAGAAGAGGCATCACTACCGACAAAATATATTTGTCGGACGGCAACGCCGGAAACGCCCTAGGCGAAAAATTCACCGCACCCAACGAGCTAGACGGTATTCGCGGTGTCCTTCCCGGAGCTGAGGCACCGTCTCCATTCAAACGACGACTCAACCAGCTAGACGAAGACATCGTCGATTACAGCTTTAGCCCCGAGACCTACGATGCCATCGTCATCGTTGCGTTAGCCGCCGAACTGGCCCAGTCCGACGCAGCACCCGAAATCGCCAAGAGAATTAATGGGGTTACAAGCGGCGGTGCTCGTTGTTCTTCGTTTGCCCAATGTAAGAAACTGATCAATGGCGGCGAAACCGACATCGACTACAACGGAATTTCAGGTCCTCTTTCGTTCAGCTCCAACGGGGAACCAACAGAAGCCACATTCGCCGTCGTTGAGTTCGGATAAATCCGGGCCGGTAGAATCGAATTTGACACGATCTTGCGGTGAGAGGGAACCTGTGGGAGTTGACAACGATAACCATCGACTCCTTGTTGGTGTAGGCGGTACCGGCAAATCAACACTCCTGAGAACCTGGGTAGACGAGATGGGTGGCAACAAAGCTACCTGGCTCACGGGGTACGCTCGACGCCCAGTCACAGCAGACAAACTCGTCACATGCCTCAACGACGCCGACGGTGTTGTCGTACTGGATGAGTTGCAATGGTTTAGTGACGAAGCGTTAGAAACATTAGCTGATCGGCTCGACGACGTCGCCGTCCCGGTATGGGCAAGTAAACGTCCATGGCCTACTTCAGATCTTCTACATCACGTTTCGTCGCTACTAACCGCCACAAGCCCAGCGTTCACCACCGGCCTGGTAACTCCGGAAGGGTTACGCCCGATTGCGGCCAAAATCCTTGACGGACCGGTGAAGGCCGAGCTGACCGCTTGGCTGCACGAACATAGTTTCGGTTCGGTCGGCCTTTGCGCTGACATCATAAGCACTGGTTGGCACCTCACCCCAGATGACCCAATGCCCGAGCAGCTGGTGTATTTACTTAACCAGCGGGTGGCACAATGCCATTCATCCACTGAAGCCTTGGCCCAACTTTTGGCCATCAGCCCTGGCCTTTCGGTTGCTGCCGCCGTCGCCGCGCTAGGGGAATCACACGACACACAACAAGCCGAGCACGGTCTTCGGGCATCGGGGTTTGCTGACGCTGAGCTGACACTGCTACAACCAGTCGCCGAAGCGATACGGGCCAGCATTACCAGCACAACCAAGTCGGAACTGTTCACCCGACTAGCAGAGACCGAACCCGACCCGGTGAAAGCCGCAACGTTTGCTCTCCAAGGTTCCTCTACTGGGTCAGGCACTGTCGAAACGTTGGTTTCGGCAGCCGAAGTTTGCTGGTGGTCCGACCCTCGACAGTCAATCGAATTTACCCGTGCCGCCCTCCGAATCGACGAGACATCGGATCGGGCGAACGAGATCGATCAGGCAGCGACGTTTAGGCTGGGAGAGACCTCACCCATCGTGTCGTCGGCGTCGACGTCGATCCAGTTGGGCCTAGCGGTACGAAACATGAGATGGCATCAGGCGATCTCAACCGCTGACGTAAGCGGAACCTGCCAGGCGATGATCGAACTGCTGCTGGCAGAAACAGCTCCGGTAGCCACCAAACCAGCCGGCACTATCGAAGGTGACACTACCATCGCTCTCCGCCATCTGGTAGACGGCAAGCAACCCGAATCGTTTAGCCTTTTTTCGATTGCGGCGAGCGACTACGATCGGCTAGACCACGTCGAACCAGCCGACGCATTTTCGTTAGCTTTTAACCCTCATCGAATAGGTGCTCTGGCCGCGTCAGCTGTAGGCGATATCGATGCGTCTCGCATATTGGTGCGTAAGGCGATCGCCAGCCCGACGATCGAACCAGCCGAACATAGAACGTTTGAACTTCTTGCCGCCTACTGCAATCTGGTGGTAGGCGAATACCGAGAAGCGTTGACGGCAACAACGGGACCCCAATCCGGACCCGAACCTGGCTGGACGCTTAGAGAGCAGCTGTTGTGGTCGTCGCTCAATGCTGGACTCGCTCGGCGGTCCGGCGACACGACACGTCTTCGTGAAGCATGGTCGAACGCAGAAACCGTCATCTTAGAGGTGTCACCTAGCTGGATTTACCTAGAGCTACTTCACGATATTGTCGTTGCTGGAGCCAGACTAGAAGAGGCCGACCGGATACGCCCCGTAGTCGACGAACTCGTCCGACAGGCCAACCGCATTGGTGGTGACGTTGCCATCGCCGCGTCCTGGCTTCAGCTCAACGTTGCGCTCGCCGCTAACCAACCCGAAGAAGTGGAACGTATAGCGAGTCTGTTATCGACGGCGACACCAGTCGCGAAGCGGGCCGCCGCTCGTTGCTCCGCTAGCCAGCTATGGCAACAAATACTCGCCAGTCAACGAGGTGAACAGGCCTCAGCCGACGAACGCGCCGTAGTCGAATGCGCCGAACGTGTAGCCGCCGACGCCGACCCGTGGCAGGCATCTCGACTCTTGGGCCAAGCGGCGTTAGACGAACAAGACCCTAAGGCGGCGAGAAGGCTGTTAGAGAAAGCTCGCGATGTGGTGACCGAGGTCGGCAAAGTCGTGACCAATAACTTCGGCGACCTGGGCCTATCCGACCGGGAGGCTGAAGTAGCCATGCTCGTCGGTCAAGGTCACGCCTACAAGAAAATCGGCGAACGCCTCTATATTTCCCCGAAAACTGTCGAACATCACGTCGCCCGTATCCGCCAGAAGCTCGGTGCTAGTTCAAGGGCCGACATGCTAAAGAAGATAAACTCTCGTATGGAATAATCGAAGGTGTATCGTACCACTTTCGTCAAATAGTAGGTTGAGGGAACTGCCATGAGCGAACAAAAACGCCAAGAGATCCAAGCGCTGGTCAACTCTGGTGTTAAGGCCGCAACGGCCTACGAACGGCCTGACCTGGCGACGCGACTTTCAGCTCTAACCGTCAAAGCAGCAAAACCCGACACCACGATTGCTGTACTCGGGCAGTTTAAGCAGGGAAAAAGTTCGTTAGTCAACTCGCTAGTTGGCGCAACGGTCTGTTCGGTCGACGACGACATAGCGACCGCGGTACCGACGTTTGTTCGATATGGGGAGACCGACGCCGCTTGGGCGCTGGTCCCGGACGATGACAATCCTGAGGGGCGCCGAGAACCCATCCCGGTCGATCAGCTCGAAACATACACTACTGAGCGGGGACTGCCCGACGCCCCATTTGAAGTAAAAGGGGTTGAGGTTGAAATTCCCCGCAAACTTCTACAAAACGGAATTACGTTCATCGACACCCCAGGAGTTGGGGGACTAGGTTCGGCCTACGCTACCGCCGGTCTCGGAACCCTTTCCGTTGCCGAAATAGGCATCTTCGTCAGCGACACTTCTCAAGAGTTGACTCTAGCTGAACTCAACTACCTCCAACAGGCCAACGGTCTATGTAGCAATCTTGTTTTTGTCGCTACCAAGATCGACCTTTACCCGGCGTGGCGTAAAGTGGTTGAACTCAACAAAGCTCATCTAGCTAGGGCTGGACTCGAGATCGAAATCATCCCAGTTTCGTCGTATCTGCGGGACGAAGCAATGAGACTTTCAGATAAGAAGATAAACGAAGAGTCGGGGTGTGCTCACCTTGTTCGGGAACTGCGAACAACCTACGTTGAGCGGCGAGAATCGAACGTCTGGACCAACGCAGCCAAAGATGTTCTATCGGTTTGTGAACAGTTGTCGTCAAAACTGGAAGCCGAACTATCCGTCTACGAAGATCCGACACGAACCGACGCGTTGGTGAGCGAACTTGAGAACGCGAAAACCCGTTCGGAATCGCTTCGATCCAACCTGTCGCGCTGGCAGATCACACTCAATGACGGCATTCAAGAACTCAACGCCGATATCGATCACGATTTCAGGCAACGTATCCGAACTATCACTCAAGAGGCCGACAACGCTATCGAAGATGGTGACCCGTTAACTATTTGGGAAGAGTTCGAACCTTGGCTGGTCGACATCGTGTCACAAGAGGTTGTCTCCAACTACCGATATTTAACTGAACGGTCGATGGCGTTAAGCCATGAAGTTGCCGAACATTTCGTCGACGACGGCGGAAACCTCCTCCATGAACTTAACATCTACACCGGTGATCATCCGATGTCCAAAGTCCAAGGAGATCTGGCGCTAGAAATGAAGGAGACGACAACGGCGGCTAAAGGCATGACCCTACTAAAGGGATCGTATTCTGGCATGTTGATGTGCACGATGCTCGGGTCACTCGTGGCAGTCGCTCCGTTGACTCCAATCGCCGTCGGAGTAGGACTAGTGATGGGCCGCAAATCTCTGAAAGATGAGAAAGCCCGAGGGTTGAAACAACGGAAATCTGAAGCAAAAGTTTCGGTGCGCCGCTACTGCGAAGAGGTCCAATTCCAGGTGGGTAAAGATAGCCGATCTACCTGCCGCAAAGTCCACAGACAACTACGTGACCATTACACGATGCGGGCCGAAGAACTCAACCGTTCCACAGCCGAAGCGTTAAAGGCGGCTACATCGACCGTGCAAACATCGCAGGCCGAACGCAACCAGAAGGTACGTAACTTGACGGCAGAAATCGGTCGGGTCGCCGACTTAGCTAAGAAATGTGAACTCGTGATTCAGTCGGAACGTAAGGCGTAATCAACGTGAGTGACGTAGGGGTTAGAACAAACGCTATTTTGGAAAAAGCCGAACAGGTTTTCGCCGGAACTGAAGCCTTGGTGGAAGTCCACGCTATTCGTGAGCGTCTCGACGGACCGCTCCGGGTCGCTATCGCCGGGAAAGTTAAGGCCGGTAAGTCGACGCTACTCAACGCCTTAGTTGGTGAACGCCTTGCGCCAACCGATACCGGTGAGTGCACGAAGATCGTCACCTGGTACAAAGACGGCGTGACCTACAATGTCGATCTTTTCCCGACAGGGTCGGATCAACCAAAACAGGTTAAGTTCAACCGAGACGACGATGCGTTAGAAGTCGATTTGGGCGGGTATGGGCCCGAAGATGTTGACCGACTCGAGGTGACATGGCCGACCTCAAGTCTGCGGCGTATCACCCTGATCGACACTCCGGGCGTTGACACGCTAAACGCAGCGGCAGAGAAAAAGACCTTCGACTTTCTTGACCCGGATGACACCGACACGCCGGCAGACGCCGTGCTATATCTGATGAAACACATCCACTCATCGGACATGTCGCTGTTGGAAGCTTTCCATGACGACACGGCTTCGCATCCCAACGCAATCAACGCTATCGCTGTCCTTTCGCGAGCTGATGAGGTAGGAGGCGGGCGGATCGACGCCATGGCTTCAGCCAAGAAAATATCGAAACGGTACGGCGAGGAGAAACGTCTGAGACGACTCGTTCAGCTGGTCGTTCCCGTCGCTGGTTTGTTGGCTGAAACCGCCACCACACTCACCGAAACAGAATTTCGCCAGCTTCAACAATTGGCGGAACGTAAGTCCAACGAGATCGGACCGTATCTACTTTCGGCGGACCGTTTCATCGAAGCTACTCCTGAGACCCCGTTGACGTCGATTGAACGGGAGCAGCTTCTGGGCCGGTTTGGACTGTTCGGGGTTCGCCAATCGCTAGCTCTTGTACGCTCCGGCAACGTTTCGACCAGCAGCGAACTGGCAGCCGGTTTGAAGGAACGCTCAGGTATCGTCAAACTTCATCACATTCTGTCGACTCTGTTTATGGGACGGTCGGAAGTGTTGAAGGCCCGCTCGGCACTGTGGCGTCTTGATCGCACCTGTGCCGCCTATCCCGACCATCCAGGTTCGGCAGAACTGTCGCTGGAGTTGGAGCGAATTGTAAGCAGCGCTCATCCGTTTCGAGAACTATCTGCATTGGCTTCTCTACGGAGCGGCTGGATTAAAGGACGAGACAATGATCTCGAGACGCTCGAACAGGTCTTAGGTGTCAACGGCACGTTACCGTCCCAACGGCTGGGCTTGGACGAGTCATCATCGAACGAAGAGCTACGTGCGGCGGCCGCAGAACAGCATCAGCGGTGGCAACGGCTAGCTGGGAATCCGATGGTCAGCCACGATATGCAAACCGTTATCGATGTAGCGGTCCGCTCGCTCGAAGGTGAGATGGTCCGGCTCAGCGCTGACCGCAAGTAAACACCGGTGTCCGGGCAACTAGAACCCGGTCTTGTGATTGTCACTTCTAGCGACCAGACTGTCGGTATGGAACTAGGTGCATTTTCTATCAGTCTGACCGTCAAAGACCTTGAAGTCTCTCGAGCTTTTTACGAAAAACTTGGGTTCTCAAAGACGGGAGGCGACGACGGCCGATACCTCATCATGGCAAACGGCACCACCCTTATCGGACTGTTCCAAGACATGTTCGACAAGAATATTTTGACGTTCAACCCTGGTCTGACCAACTCGAAAGAACAACTGTCAAGCTTTACAGATATCCGCGAGATCCAAACAATGCTCGAGGCCAAAGGTTTGGAGTTGGACACAAAAGTGGACATGCTCAGTGCCGGAGCCGGTTCGTTGACGCTGAAGGACCCGGACGGCAACCCTATACTCATCGACCAATTTTTCTAGGCTTGAGCTGTTCGATAGTTTAAGCTTGTAGTTTATGCTCGCAACTCGCCAACCTCGATCTCGCCTAGTGGCTAGATTCGTGTCGAGTTACTGGTATTGTCAGCTCTCCGTTTCCCACAACGTTGAGGTTGTATTTCCGTCGGCGCAAGGCCAACTCGTCATCGGGTTACATCCAGCTTCACCGGATCTGAGCGTTTTGGTTGGCCCGTCGATCAAACCGTCAACCATTGACCCAACCCAACAGCGTAGGGCGATCGGCATCAGCCTTCGAGTGGGAGCGGCGTCAGTTTTTTGCCGGGAGAACGCTAAGAATCTGGTCGACCAAGAAATCGAGCTAGAAGATATTTGGGGACCGGAGGCAGCGGGCTTCATCGACCAGCTTCGCTGCATCGCCGACCCCGATCAACTATTCGATCTACTCGACGCCGCTCTTCAACAACGCCTATCCCACGAATACGTTTTTGATCCCAACGTCATCGCCGCGGAGCAAGCCATTAGGCACGGCATCGGTGCGGGGCAGATCCCGTCAGCGTTACAGACCGATCGACGAAAACTGGCCCAGTCGTTTTCTGAAACGGTGGGATTGGGTCTGAAGAGCTATAGCCGACTTTACCGTTTTCGGGCTGCCGTTTCCCGTCTACGAACACCCTCGAACGAGTCCATGTCGATGATCGCAGCGTCGCTAGGCTATGCCGACCAGGCGCACCTGACACGTGAGGTTAAAGCGTTCAGTGGGGTTACCCCTGGTGTGCTGCGATCGCAGCCGAGCACTTCCCCCCATCATCTACTTCCGGGCAACTCTGGCTAGTCGGTACATATCCGTTGACAAAATGTTCAAGACATTCTGTTATCGACGCCGCAGAATAGGAAACTATGACTACTTCTAAACTTACTACTCGGCTCGTGGTTCGAAACGCCGCCGACGCTCTTACGTTTTACTCGACAGTTCTCGGTGCCACTGAGGTCGCTAAATTCGTTGACGGTACCGGCACGATCGTTCATGCAGAACTCAAACTTGGAGATGGGATGCTCGCCCTCGCTGAAGAGGACGGCGTCCATAACTTTTCGCCTGAGCATTTGGACGGGTCGGCGGTAATTCTCATGCTGCTAGTTCCAGATGCCGACGGCGTCGCAAACTCTATGGTTGATGCAGGTTCGACTGTTTTGATTCCGATCGACGACCGCCCCTATGGACGCCGTGATGGTCGACTCCGTGACCCGTTTGGCCATCTGTGGATCATCACCCAAGATGTTGAAGACCTCGACTGTGACGAGATCGATCAACGAATCAAAGGAACTTCTTCGTCTACTCAGTGAACCCGATTTTTTTTCCTTGACCTCAAGGAGACTCGAGGTTGTACGTTGCCACGTATGACCTTTGAAACCAACCAACGATCTTCAACTGTTACCACTACTCCACCAACGGGGTATTTGAAATCATCTGCCCTAATCTTGCTGACTGCAATTGCTTCGGTGACCATAGTTTTTGTTGCCGCTCGGGCGACCGGCGATCAGCTTCGTGTGACACCAGAATTTAGTTCAGCACCAGCCAGCAGCGCCGGGTTCATGACCGTGGCCGGGGCAACTCTCACATTGGGATTGTCGAGTTTGGTAGTCGCTGGTCTTGTCGGTCGTTTTGTGCCCCGCCCGCGTTTGGTTTTGTTGGGCGGGGCGGTGATTGGTTTGGCAGGGTACGGCGTCTTAGCATTCGTCAAAGCAGACACACCTGCGACCGCGTTGTGGCTAAATATCATGCATCTGGCCGCCGCTGTGCCGATCGTCTGGGGCTGTCTATCACATCGAACAACGTTTCTTCCTGGTCGATAATTGCAGAGTTTGGCGTCTCAGATCAAGAAATCTTGGTTCGTCTGGCCTAGTGTTCGAGGCATTTGTTACCTCTTCTGCCCCTCTCTATAAGGCAGTTCGACTAAAGAGACACAGGTTTCTGCCTAATGGGTCGATAGACCCTCTATGGGTAAAGCAAACGGTCAGTCACCTATTTCGAACGTAGTGCGGATGGTAGCGTGTGTCTCATTACTCGCGTTCACGCTCATCGCTCCAGGTACACCGGCGGCGGCTTCTCCAACCGGCATCGACGGCTGCTTTTTTCGGGATCTGAATGGCTCGAGTGTGCAAGGTGATGCCCAGAACACTTCGGTCAATGACGAGACTGCATTTGTATCTGCACCAATCACCCTGGTCTTAACTTCTGGAGGCGTCACCGTCGCGACTACTACCACCGACCCAGTAACAGGCTGTTTCGACTTCGCTGGTCTCGCTCCAGGCAACTACCAAATTGAGGCAACGTTTCCGTCCGAGTATTATTCGTCTGCTCCGGGAACAGACAACGCCTTCACCCCAGGGCCTCCCCCAACCACCGCTGGTGATCTTTTTACCGCCGACTACTCGTTTACCTATGCCTCAGGCGATGACCTGTCAATCACTGGCGCTGTTTCTGGTTTACCTGAACTGCGACTCGGATATTTCATCACCCCGACCGGCGACCCGATGATCGAGACCGGGACCGCCCCGTTTGACACCGAAGGAACCTGCCCGACCCTAACACCTGGAGATGACTGCGGAACCTATGACAACGTTATCCGGACGAACGACGCCACAACGATCGGTTATACCGTCACGGTCGATAACGTTCCCGACGGTTCAACGAACCCCCTTAACGATGTTGTGCTCGAACAAACCATAACCCCTAACCCTGGAGCCGTGGTTGAAGTTCCTTCTCTTCACCCAAACTGTTTAACCACCGGAGTGAACCCAACGTCATCTATCGTCGTTGATCCGGTGACTGGCGTGATCACGGTGACCTGTAATCTTGGACCAAAAGATAACGGCACCTCGATTATCCCTACTTATATCCGAACCGATGGCGCCTCAGAAAACGGTTCATCGTTCACGGTCGAAGCTCGTGTGTACTCGGGAACCGATCGAGCCCAAGTTGATGAACGTAGCATTCTTGAAGAAGAAGAGATATTCGTTTCTGGTTCACCTAAGTTCGACATCACCAAAGGCAATGACTCAACCAACCCGTACAACCGGGTCGTGTATTTACAGACAACTGAACGGCTCAACCCAAACACCGGCGTGTCCGAATACGGTGTCAACTATTCGTGGGATGTCAGTGTGCTTTACGACGGTGACGCTAAAGGGCAAACCGCTCTGGTCGACCCGATAACGTTTTCTGACAAAATCTCGGCTGACTTTACTGGTTGGGATCTTGTTAGCTGCCACAACACGCCTTATCCATCCGGTAGTGGTCTACCTGATGATTCGGCTGGCCCTCAGGACTGGGGTGATCGCGGCACATGGAGTTGTGTTGAAGACTACGCCAACAACGAAATCGATGTAACAGTGACCGGGGTCGACACCGACGGCGACCCTGTCCCCACCCAAGGCAACAACGGCACTTCGTTGGCCGCTGGCCCTTATGTCGCTTTCGGAGGCCGAATCGTTATTTGGTATCCGTTGAGCGAGTTCTATCAACGAATCGACCCAAGCTGGGAATATGGTGACGACCCTATTGAGGGCGACTACCCATTGGTCAACGAGATCACGAACTTTGACCCTACGGATGCAACCGGTCAAAGCAACTTTGGTGACGGCACTGAACCAACAGGGAACAACGACCGTCAAATTTCGGTACCTATTAAGGAACGTGGCGGATTCAGCAAACACCTCGGATCGTATGAGTGGGCAGACAATATTATTCCTGATGGTTCCCTCACCGGCAGTCCTGGTGTGTGGCCGTGCGGGTCTTCCTCTATTGCCGCAGGCTCATTAATGAGCGGTCAGACCCAAGCCTGCTTGCAAGGAGACGCTCCGGTTCAACCAGGAGAGAAAGCACACTTCTGGTATTGGATGAGAAACGATGGGACGACGCCGTGGCCAGCTGAAAGCGCTGAGCTTTGTGATGCGTTCGACAATTCTACGATGTCGCTGACAACCTGGACCGGCGGAGAACCTCTCTATATCCGTGGCTCGTTTCCGGCGAACGCATACATTATCGAATATGCCACTGCAGGGTTCAACGACGACACCTCAGCTAATGACTGGACCAATCAGGTAGCGGCTGTACAGACCTGTACCGCCCCTAACAACGATTGGTCGACCGACCCACTAAGTTTTGACACCGACCCGACAACGTCGTTAGAAAAAGTGGGAATGATTCGGGTCAGGCTCGACCCGACCGTAGTGGCCGAAGTACTACCATCACAGTACTTTCAGGTCTCATTCCCGGTCGAAATACGCGACATATACAACGGTGGCCCCCGGGACGGAGAATCTATTGATGTCGGAAACATTCTGGCCAATAACGCCAACCGCAAATACGGTTCGGTCGATTACAGCACCACCCATTTCGGGGCCGAAGACTACGTCAACTCGGCGTGGGGTGACCGCCTCATCCTCAACCGTCACCAAGTACGGATCAACAAAACTACTTCGATCGACCCTTTGTCGCCTACCGACGATGACCTTATCAATGTTCAAGGCGCTGAGACGGTTGTCTGGTGGCTTCAACCTGCGGTAACTGCGGTTACATCCGGCGCACCAGCTACCGGCGTGACGATCACAGATACGTTACCTGCAGGCGTTTCCTTTGATTCGTATTGCCAAGCGAGCCAGGCCTACCCAGACGCCAACGTGGTACTGGATTCGGTAACCGTCAACCCAGACGGCACCACCACTATCGTCTTCGATCTAGGAACTCGCCCAACCAACGAACCGATTGGGCCGATACCTCTCTGCACCACGATCGACAATTTCTTGGACCCTGGAACTGACCTGATAAACCATGTCACTATCGAATCAGATAGCGACGTTTCACCTGAGTCTGCACGCGAAGATGAACGTACCGTCACGGTAGTAGCGAGTGGCGAGCTGCAGCTTTTCAAAGAGGTCGATGCTCCACTCGAGTTACAGTTAGATACCCAAGAATTCACGATGGGCTGGCGTAATCTATCTACCGACTTTGACTTCGCTCCGCCTGACATTATCGACGTGTTTGGCTACAACGGCGATGCGGTAAACCCGCTGAACCAGCGAACCGAATTTGATTCCAACTATTCGGGTGACTATTTCTTGACCGGCTGGATGGCTCAACCAACGACCCTGCTTGACGGTGGTGGAACCGAAGTCACCGGCGGTACATGGTATTACTCCGCAGATGATCCGAACACTATTCCTCACGATGCCGATGCCCCAGCAAATGCCCTTTCAGGAGGAACGGTCACCTGGTGCACACAAGCTGAGTTGACAACGGCGGCTGCTCCGTGTGACTTCACACTGTCGGATGCTACTGCCGTCCGTTTTGTTCAATCTGATATTTTGGCTGCTCAGTCTTCAGTAGTGGTTTCGTTTGAAATGCAAGCCGGAACCGTCACCAACCCGAACGAACCAGCTGATCGATACGTCAACCGGTTTGCCGCACGCACCGACAGTGTGGATGACCTTGTCCGATCTAACGAAGTTCTGGTTCAGGTTCTGTCATTGAATCTTGGAGATCTAGTTTTTCTTGATACCGACGTCGACGGTAAATTCACGACCGGCGTCGATCAACCGGTGGTGGGGACCGTTGTCGAATTATGGACCGATACCGGTGGCGGTGTTATGGCGTTCGTCGATGATACGACCACGGACTCCAACGGCCGCTACATATTTGAGGAACTCATCGAAGGCGACTACGAGATTCGTATTCCTGACGCTGAGCTTAGTGGAGGGACGCTCGACACGTGGACTCAAACGATTCTCCCCACCCCGGCGAATGATGACGCGAACGAAGACGTCGACCAGCAGGGCTACGACTCAACCAACGGATATACCACTTCTGGCATTGTCACCCTAAATGCTGACACAACTATCGACCCTCCACTCGGTTTAGAGCCAACCGGTGAGAACATCTTTAATCTCGGAAACCCGATTACTTTTGACAACCTGTCGAACCTGACTGTAGATCTTGGGTTCCGTGGTGACCCCGACGTTCAGATCATAAAGGAGGTTTGTGACCCGTCGATCGGTGGTTGTGACCTTTCAACTGATCCGCTTGACGCTTCTGATGGTTGGGTTGAAACCGTGACTACTCAGTTCACCGACGATGTTGTTTGGCGAATATCAGTAATTAACATCGGGTTCGAGATGCTAACCAACGTTGTGGTCGACGATGATATCGAAGACGCGTGTGATCGTGACGCGGCAGCGCTCGGCGACATTAACGTCGGCGACCATGTGTCGTGGATCTGCACAACGTCGACTGTAGTTACCGATATCACTAATACCGCCGATGTGACTGCTGAAGGTATCGGTTCGGGGATCGAAGTGGATGACACCAACGATGCTGATTCGGTTACACCTACTAGTGACCCGAATCTTGAAATCACCAAATTCGTCAACGGGGATGATGCCCAAACCGCTCCTGGTGTTGTGCTGGAAGAGGGCGATCCGGTGACGTTCACCTACCAGGTTTCAACCGGCACTGGCAATATGCCTTTGTCCGATGTTGAGATAACTGACGACAACGGAACACCTTTGGACGCGACCGACGATTTCACTGCCACCTATGTCAGCGGTGACACCGATGGTGATGACCGCCTCGATCCGGGCGAAACCTGGAACTATGAAGCAACCGGATTTGTCGCCGCTGCGGATCAGTATTCGAATATTGGCACGGTTACCGGACAGCCGGTGGCCCCCGGGCTAGAGGAGCTATCGGCTACAGACCCGGCTAACTACTACGGTGTTACCAGCGGGATAGAGCTAACAAAGTTCGTCAATACTGAGGACGCTAATAGTGCACCTGGTCCGTTGATTGCCGCTGGCGACGATGCGGTGTTCACCTACGAATTAGTCAACACCGGCAATTGGGAAGTCACTGTCGGAGACCTGGTAGACGATGCGGGCACAGCTTCGGACCTTACCGACGACTGGGTTGCGACGCTGGTTGGAGGGGACTCCGATGATGATGGCCTGCTCGATCCGAATGAAACCTGGTTGTACACCTATACAGCGACGGCGACTGCAGGTCCGTATTCTAATAATGCTTCTGTGACGGCTGAAGATATCTTCGACAACGAGTTATCCGATGACGATCCGGCCAACTACTACGGTTCCGAACCGGGTATCGATGTGGACAAGGTAACCAACGGCGATGACGGACTCCTCATCGAAGCAGGCAGCGACATCACCTGGACCTACACCGTAACCAACACCGGCAACGTACCACTAGCCAACATCAACGTCGAAGACAACCAAGAAGGAACCGCCACCTACATCTCCGGCGACACCAACAACGACAACCTCCTCGACCTCAACGAAACCTGGACCTTCGAAATCGACGGCACCGCCACCGAAGGCACCTACACCAACGAAGGAACCGCCACCGGCACCGCCCCAGAAACCACCGACGAAGAAGGCAACCCAGTCGAAGGCGAAGAAGTAAACGCCAACGACCCATCCAACTACTACGGCTCCGAACCAGGCATCGACGTGGACAAGGTAACCAACGGCGATGACGGACTCCTCATCGAAGCAGGCAGCGACATCACCTGGACCTACACCGTAACCAACACCGGCAACGTACCACTAGCCAACATCAACGTCGAAGACAACCAAGAAGGAACCGCCACCTACATCTCCGGCGACACCAACAACGACAACCTCCTCGACCTCAACGAAACCTGGACCTTCGAAATCGACGGCACCGCCACCGAAGGCACCTACACCAACGAAGGAACCGCCACCGGCACCGCCCCAGAAACCACCGACGAAGAAGGCAACCCAGTCGAAGGCGAAGAAGTAAACGCCAACGACCCATCCAACTACTACGGTGTCACGGTCGGTATCGACATAACCAAGTATGTTCAAGGCGAGGATGCCAATGATGCACCTGGCCCCCTTATCGACGCCGACGGTACTGCGGCGTTTACCTATGAAGTTACCAATACTGGCAATAGCCCCCTAACGATTGACTCGATTGTTGATGATGCGGGCACTCCGCTAGATCTCTCCGATGACTTTGTCCCGACGTTCGTTTCTGGCGATACCAATGATGACGGACTGTTAGATCCGGATGAAACTTGGTCGTATGAAATGGATCGTACTGTGGTTGAAGGGGCCTATTCCAACAATGTGGTCGTCGACGCGACTGGACCATCAACAGTTGATGAAAATGGCGACCCGGTAGAAGGCGAAGAAGTAACCGACGACGACGACGCTAACTACTATGGCACCGAACCGGCGATCGCGATTGTCAAGGTGACAAACGGTGACGATGATGTGTTCATCCCGAATGGTGATCTGGTGACCTGGACCTACACCGTAACCAACACCGGCAACGTACCACTAGCCAACATCAACGTCGAAGACAACCAAGAAGGAACCGCCACCTACATCTCCGGCGACACCAACAACGACAACCTCCTCGACCTCAACGAAACCTGGACCTTCGAAATCGACGGCACCGCCACCGAAGGCACCTACACCAACGAAGGAACCGCCACCGGCACCGCCCCAGAAACCACCGACGAAGAAGGCAACCCAGTCGAAGGCGAAGAAGTAAACGCCAACGACCCATCCAACTACTACGGCTCCGAACCAGGCATCGACGTGGTGAAGACAACAAACCTTGTCGATAGTGACAGTGAAACCGGGCCTCATGTACGTGTCGGTGATCCGATCACGTGGACCTACACCGTTACCAACACCGGCAACGTACCACTAGCCAACATCAACGTCGAAGACAACCAAGAAGGAACCGCCACCTACATCTCCGGCGACACCAACAACGACAACCTCCTCGACCTCAACGAAACCTGGACCTTCGAAATCGACGGCACCGCCACCGAAGGCCAGTACGAAAACAATGCGATAGCATCCGGCACTCCTCCAACGGTCAATAACCCTGATGGAACAACAACCGAGCCAGATCCAGTGACAGATGACGACCCGGATTTCTACTTCGGTTCTGAACCCGGCATCGGTATTGTCAAAGTGACTAATGGGTCGGATGACGAGGTTGGCCCAGGCCAGTTCATCGTTGCTGGTGCCCCTATCGTGTGGACCTATACGGTGACCAACGAAGGAAACGTTGCGCTCACCGATGTAGCTGTAACCGATGACAATGGAACACCTTCGGACCCAAGTGATGATCTGATCGCCGTCTATGTGAGTGGAGACCTCAACGATGATGGCCTGCTTGACGTCGACGAAATTTGGGTATTCGAAGCTACCGGTGTAGCAACTGCAGGCGACTACCACAATGTGGCCGAGGTGGAAGGAACCCCTCCAGAGGAAACCAACCCTGAAGGCGATCCGACTACGCCTCCTCCTGTTAGCGATACCGACGATGGTTTCTACTATGGTGCCGGACCGGCGATCAGTATCGTCAAGTACGTCAATGATGACGATGCCAACGAAGCGCCCGGCATCTTTGTTCTGACTGGCGAAGAAGTCGCCTGGACTTATGTTGTAACCAATATTGGTGACACCGTTCTCGACAACGTTGCCGTTTCTGATGACCAGGGGGTAGTCGTTACGTGCCCGCTCGACTTGCTACAGATCGGTGAGGCTATGACGTGCACCGGCGAGCCTGCAGATGCCACACTCGGCCAGTACACCAACATTGGTTCTGTCACCGGTGATCCGGTTCAGCCCGATGGAGAGGGAGGCTACACGCCTGTCCTCGACCCAGAAACTCTCGAACCTGTTTCGCCAGTCACCGATGAGGACGCTGCTAATTACTTCGGCTCTGAACCGGCGGTCAATCTGGTTAAGTCGGTCTGTGGAGTCGAACCATCTGATTGTGATCCGACTGTTGACAACCGTTGGGTCGATTCGACCGACATCGAACTTGGCGGAAGCGCTATGTTTAGGATCGCGGTTACCAATACTGGCAACGTCACGTTGACCAATGTGGTCGTGAACGACCCGATAGCACCCGGTTGTGACGCCACCCGCCCTTCTCTGGCCGTTGGTGAAACATGGCTAGTGACATGTACTCTCACCGATATTACCGAGGCGTTTGTGAACACAGCGTCGGTGGAAGCTTCGACCCCTGTCGGGTTACCTCCTACCACCGACAGCACCGTTGACCCTGACGCAACGATGTCTACCAACGAAAGCGATACGGCGTCGGTTGTTCTGACCACTTCTTTAAAGAAGGATTCGACCCTTACTGCTCTGGCGCTCACGGGGACCTCAACCCGGACAATGGCTTGGGCCGCAGTTGCGATGATTATCGTCGGCGCAGTACTTCTCCGACGGAGAAAACGTTTCGCCTACAACAAAGGTTCCTAATCGAAGTCCAGCAGATCGTCATCGAAGTCTAGATCTGCTGGATCTTCCACTGGAAGAGAAGGCGATGCTGGGGGTTCTGGAGTCTGTGGCATCGCTTCGAAAGGAACATCGTCAATGTCGTCGATCTCATCGACCGAAGCAGTCCAGGCGTCTAGTTCCTGCCCGTCTGTCAGGCTGGCTGTTGTCTCGGTCGATCCGACCCCAAAAACTGCAGCTTCGCTCACCCCTACATCGGAGAGCGGAGACGAGGCGTCTTGGATTCCCGCGTTCGCTAGTGGACCGTCTATATCATCTATGTCGAACCCGGAATCGTCTAGCTCGTCGATATCGTCCAGCGCGTCACCAGCCATTCCGGCATCGGCGATTCCGCCAGGTTCAAGATCGTCAAGATCGACACTGTTGACGGTGGGTTCGGCCGAATCAGACGCTTCTTGTTCTAGATCAGCTTCATCGGCGGCGATTACTGTTGGGAGAGAGAACGAAGAGTCAACGGCTATACCATCATCATCTACCTCAAGACCATGGGTGTGGCTGTGATACGAGGTAACGGCTGGACGTAACGCTTCGGCGTGATCTAAAGGCGCAGCATCGGCGTAGTGAAGAAGTGCTTCACCGATCTGCGCCGACTCGACTTCAGCGAAACCGTTAGTCGCCAACAACTCGCCCAACGAGGACGCATCACCGGACTCTATTGCGTTGCGCAAAATCGATCGGATACTCACAGTTGTCATCTTAGATCAGATCGTTGTTTAGTCCCATAGGGGCTATCCCTAGTTCACGTAGGGGTGGGGCTAAATACCCGAGAGAAGAAACAATATCGGAGGCAATCATGCCAATATCAAGGTACGCCCTATCACGAAAAGGCAGGTCAGCATCTATATACCGCCCTTAACCAGAGTTGCGTCTACAACAATAAACAAACATTCACGTGACTGATGCCCCACCCCTCCCCTAAACTTTCCCCTAGGGACTGGGGGTTTCCCCGATGGCCGTCTTTGGTCTGTGTTTTAAATTGGAAAACATCAACCGATCGCCCCGATGGCGACCACAAGGAGGAAATACAAAATGGAAATGAATGAAGCAACAACGTTTGTATCCGAGATGATCGCAAAAATCCTCGGAGATCCTGAAGAAGCGCTCGCTTATTCAGAAGGCCCTAGCGACTACATGGCCGCCAGTGGGGTAACCGAAATGGACCTTTCCGAGGTCGACTACGATCAGGCGTTCGAAACTGCCTGTGAGCACGTACCTAACGGCCCAGCCGTTTACGCAAAAGCTAGTGCGTCTGCAAGCGCTTCTGCCTCAGCGAGCGCTAGCGCATCTGCTTCGGCATCAGCAAGCGCCGTAGCAACCCTTGAACACACAACCAACCATTACGTTTACAACGTCTACGAGGGTGATACCACCATCATCAATAACCTCGAGGTCAACACCAACATCAGCAACACCGAAACCACGATCATCGGCGACAACAACACTGTCGAGAGCAACACTCAGCAAGCTAACGCCGACGGCGACGTCGACCAAAACATCGACAGCCTCGATGTAGATGTCGAAGTCGGGCCAGAGACAACCACCATTCCTCCTATGGAAGAGGGCGGCAACGGCGGCATCAACCCAGACGGCATGTACACCAAAGACAAAGAGGACCACGACGGGCACAAGGACGATCCGTATGAAATGGACGACCTTGAGATCAACACCAATGCCGCCAATACACAAACCTTCATTAAAGGCGACGGCAACACCGTTGAGAACAACACCCAACAGGCAAACGCCGACGGCAATGTTGATCAGAACATCGACAGCATCGACATTGATGCCAAGGTCGGCGGAGGATCTTCCGAAGACGACGATGGATTTGGATCCGGCGACGATAGTGGTGCTGAAGTGAACACCAACGCTGCTAACACCCAAACCGTTATCGGCGGCAGCGGCAACACGGTTGAGAACAACACCCAACAGGCAAACGCTGACGGCGATGTCACGCAGAACGTTGACAGCCTCGATGTTGACCTTGAAATCGAGACACCGGTATTCGAGGAACCGACCGACTTTGCTATCGCAGAAGCGGCTCCCGTTAGCGCAGAAATTACCGACGACGTCACCCCAGAATTCGAAGCTGGGGAATAAGAAATTGATACCCGCACACTTGGGTCCTGAGTAAGACACTCAGGACCCAAGTTGAGGGCGTTCACTAAGCAGGTCACAATAATGGTTTCCGGGTTTCGGGACCGAACAAAAAACACACTTGAGGGACACAACCAA
>JAHDCC010000073.1 GCA_020630065.1 Acidimicrobiales bacterium | reverse complement strand
CTGATTGACTGACAAATCTAAGAAATGAAGTGTGGTAATGCTGTTGGAAAGCGGTGAAAATTAGTGTGAAAGAAAACTAACACCGCAAAACCAACAGCAGATGAATCGTACACGACTTTTACCAACAATTTTGACATTTCTGACGCGCCAAGGCGTGAGGCTACACGATATTCGTGCAAAGATGACGTTAGCCTGGGCAATTAATGGGGTAATTCTTGGGAAATCGGTAAATCTGCCACGATGGATTGAATATTTGCAGGGAGAGCAAAAGGCAGCCAGCCAAATTCGGCGCTTCTCTCGCTGGTTACATAATCCAAGAATTCAAGTTTGGGATGTTTATCAAGCAAGTCTTAGGCAACTATTTGCAGAGTGGAAAGAGCCGCTATTGATCGCGTTAGATACAACGGTTCTGTGGGACACCTATGTAGTGGTCAAACTCTCACTAACGTATCGAGGAAGAGGAATACCGCTGCATTGGATTGTGCTCGAACGTAGTAGCCCAACAGTAAAACTAGAGGCTTACCAACATCTTTTGATTGATATTGCTGATTTATTGCCGCGAAATCGACGTGTCATACTACTTGCTGATCGGGGCTTCATGGATACCTGCTTGATGAAGTTGTGCTGTCATCTTGGCTGGCATTTTCGAATTAGAGCCAAAGGTAATACATGGTGTCATATAGGCAGTAGCCAGCGGCAATTCCAAACGTTTGTTCCAGCAAAAGGGAGAGCTGTCTGCGTTCATAATGTGTTTGTGACCAATAAACGCTTTGGACCAGTTCATGCCGCCATTGCGAGACCAGAAAAAGAAGATCCTTGGATTATCATTAGTAGTGAGCCAACTGATGCCATAACATTTACAGAATATGGTCTCCGTTACGACATTGAAGAGCTATTTCTCGATGAAAAATCTGGCGGATTTCAACTCGAAAGTAGCAAAATTCGTGATAAGAATGCTATTTCTCGATTGTTACTTGTGATGGCGTTTGCAACACAATATCTAGTGTCTACTGGCACTGCGATTACTGAAATGGGACATCGTCAGATTGTTGATCCACATTGGTCGCGCGGATTGAGCTATTTTCAAATTGGTTTGCGCTGGATAAAGCATGCACTCACAAATGGAAAAAAGCTGCTTGACTTCCTTTGGTTATCTGACACACCTGACCCTGAAGTTGTTTTCGCTTCAAAACGTCAGCGTGAAAAACGCTTGCAGCAAAATTCGTTTACCCTAACATATCTCTAAAATGAGATTTGTCAGTCAATCAG
>JAHDCC010000028.1:33512-41863 GCA_020630065.1 Acidimicrobiales bacterium | reverse complement strand
CAGAACCCGACACCCGGTTTCCAACAGCCACAGTTCGGGGGAACCCCTAACCAGAACCCGACACCCGGTTTCCAACAACCACAGTTCGGGGGAACCCCTAACCAGAACCCGACACCCGGTTTCCAGCAACCACAATTCGGGGGAACCCCTAACCAGAACCCGACACCCGGTTTCCAGCAACCACAGTTCGGGGAAGCCCCGCAGGCACCGTTCGGATCAAACCCAGCAGGCAACCAAGGGTTCCAACAACCCCAACAACCTCAGCAGTTCGGTGCCGGTCCGGCCCCTTACAACTCAGGGGCGCAGTCAGGTGGCGGCAGAAGCAAACTTCCGCTCATCTTGGCCGGGGTCGTGGGATTAGTCGCACTTCTCGGCATCGGAATTTTTGCGTTGACCCGCGGCGGCGAAGAAACCGCCGCCGTTAGCACAACCACCACTACCGAGCTTTCAACCACGACAACCGTCGCCCAAACAACCACGACAGCCGAACCGACCACCACTACAGCTCCCGTCGACCCGAACGAGGCGCTTAACGGCTTCCGCACCTACGTGGTTGGAATCAACATTGTCGGCTTGACCGATGAAGACCTAAACCAGATCGGCGACGAGGCCTGCACCGCGTCGGCGTCAGCCAGCGACTCAACCGAATGGGAAACGAATTTGACGGCGATCGTCGATGCTATCACGACGGCCCAAATCATCACTCCCCCATCGGTCGGAACCCCTCTGACCGAAGATGCCATCCGCGACATCTATGAAGGTGCAGTGACGTTCTACTGCCCATCTGACGCCGAGCGTTTAGGCATATCGATCTAGCGGTCGTTAACCTGTCGAAGGTGCGGGGTTGCCACAATGCCTGAAGGTATAGAAGTCGAGATTTACCGTCAGGCCGCCGACCCGATCGTCGGGCACCAGATAACTTCGGTTGATTGTCCTGACGAGTGGTTTTTAAAAGAAGGCGCAACTGCTGAACATGTGAGTGACGCCGTTGTCGGTCAGCGTGTTGAGACGACAAGACGTATCGGCAAGTTGATGCTGGTCGACCTCTCAAACGGGGTGACGGTCGGGCTCAGGTTCGGCATGACGGGCCGTCTTCTAGTCGACGATTCAGGCCCGATCGATGAACTCGAATACGGACCCAAAGCAACAAAGGACGAATGGGTTCGATTTCGGTTGTCGTTCGACAATAAACGTCAACTGTTCTTACACGACCCGCGACGTTTGGGCGGCGTCATACTCGACCCCGATGAATCCAAACTCGGAGACGACATGTTCTCCATCACCCAAGAACGCCTACAAGAGCGGGTACTGGTGGGGACCGTGGCGCTAAAGGCACGGCTACTTGACCAGAAACGTGTCGCCGGCATCGGAAACCTTATCTGCGATGAGACCCTCTGGCAAAGCGGAATCAGACCCGATCGCGCCGCTAATTCGTTAACACCGACTGAACAATCAACCCTGCACACGACACTGTTGCAGACGGTAGAAACGCTCTTCAAACAAGGCGGCTCACACACCGGCGAACTGCAGTCTGAACGGCACCGGGCAGGCCATTGCCCCACTGACGGCACCGAACTCAGTCGAGAAAAGATAGGTGGCCGAACCACCTACTACTGTGACGTCCATCAAAAGTAGACAATTCTCGCTGCCCCTAGTTCCGTATCGCGTTCTGTCGTAGTAGTTTCTTAGGGTGGACTTACTTCTTCAATCCGACGCCGCTTTGGAACAGGACCGCACGACGATGCAGTTCGTCATCATTGCGCTGCTGATTGTGGCTGCACTTCTAGGTCTACTGACCGTGTGGTATTGGAAGCAGACCGATCCTTCGAAGTCCAATTCGACTATTAGCGGTTCTGCCCGATACGACAACGCCGGTTTTGACGATTACTACGCAGAAGACGACTACGACGACGGTTATCGGGCGCATCCTCAGGTCTACGCCAATGACGAAGGGCCTACCCACCTTCCAGGTGACGTGTATCAGGGCGACGACAGACGAAGACCAGTGGTTCGCCAGGGTCCCGGCCGTCAGGCTGCCGCTGCGGAGCCTTCAGCCGACGACGCTTGGGCGGCGATGACGGGTGCCCAAAATAATGAGCCTGAACGTTATTGATCTTCCTGTTTGAAGTGATGGCATATTTTCTGTGCTGCTTCTAGGGTGATGTTATGTCTTCATTCGATCCAGATGTAATGATCGCTCGGTTTAGCGAACGGGCCAAAGCAGTGCGAAAACGAAACCTTCCGCCGGTCGGGGGCGATGAGCGGCAAATGTTCATTAAGCAGGCTGAAGAGGATTTCATGGACTTTTCGATGATCGCCGATGCCAAACCAGAACTTGTCGACGGTGTGTTAACGTTACGAATCGACCTGCGCCCTGACGCGTAGCGATCTTCTTTTGTTTACAGCATCTCAACTTGAGGACAATCGGCGGATTCTTTAGAATTGGCGACCGAAGTTCCAACATTCCGCTATCATCTATAACCGCTGCGGACGTAGCTCAGCTGGTAGAGCATCACCTTGCCAAGGTGAGGGTCGCGGGTTCGAATCTCGTCGTCCGCTCGCAGAATATAACAGGTCAAGCCCCATCTTCACCAAGGTGGGGCTTTTCCTATTCCGACCCGCCGCCCGGAACCTGCTACAGGAATACGTAAATTTGCCGACATATACGTCGAAGACCTAGGAAGCTACGGATTCTACTCGACCATACTATTTTGTTTCGCACCGTTTAGCTAATTGTGTCTGTCCAAGCCAGAAGAATTGGAGCTCCGTATCAACGAGCGGTTGTTTGCATTTCTGCGTCCATATGGGAAACGAATTTGATGAATATCCTAAGGTCAGTTGCAGTGTCGTTTGGGGCCGTGATCTTCTTAGCTGCTTGTGGTACATCGGCTGAGTGGGGAGCTTTCGACGACCCTGACTATTCGATTGAATTTCCGGGCAAGCCAGAAGTCGGGACTTCCTCTGCACAAGGTATCTCATTCGAAATTCAGGCCGCCAGGCACAGCGACGTAGTGTATTCGGCTGCCAAATTCGGCACCCCTCATTTCGACCTCGTTGGAGGTCTGAATGGAGCATTCAGCGACGGGCTAGCGACCACACCTTCTATCGTTGAAGATGTCGTAGTAGACGGCCATAGCTGCAAAAAGGGATTCGGCACCGGGACTGGCCAGAGCGCTCACGTGCAAAACACGATCTTGGTTTGCTACGACGGCGCCACAGCCTACATTCTTCAGGTCATTAGCGAACGAGGTAAAGAGGTCGACCCAGATCGATTCCTACATTCTTTTTCAATCAAAGCCCAGTAATAGGTAGCGGTGACGTGACCGCCTACTTGTTTGGATTCACTCCACATAACGTTGTCAATCGAACACACGTTCGATATAGTTCTATTTAGTTCATTCGGTTGAACTCTTGACGAGCCTGGCTCTCCTTTCATTACTTGCCCGCACAGTTCGGGTTTCTCGAAAGTGTTGTTTTGCCTCGTTCAGCTCTACAAAAAGAGCGTTTGTATCATCACGATATTTTGCCAATCGTTGATGAACTGCTCAGCGTTTCTGTCGGCGGACTCGACGAGTCTGGCCTTCGGTCTGCCCTGCAAGACGCTCGGAAAGCACGAAACGCCATCGACGCGCTGATCTCAAAGATAGGGGTTGAAGTCGACCGTCTAGCGGCTTCAGGTCTAGCGATACCGGCAGACGAGCTGTTCCGGGCAGACAATCAGGTTCGCGCCTCGACAGCTAAACGTGACATCACCCGGGCTAAGACTACCGGTTCAATAACTGGTCTCGAGCGTGCAGTTTCGACAGGCAAAATCAGTTCCGACCATGTGGATATTCTGGGTCAGAGATACAACAAACTCTCCCCCAACGAACAGAGCCAGCTCAACACCGGCAGGCTGCTCGAACAAGCGACGAAACTTGCGCCAAAACCATTCGACCGGGCAGTGAAACGAGCCGTCGACCAGCTACGTCAAGACGACGGACTAACCGAATCCCAACAAAAACGCAATGCGTCCGAATTTACCCACTGGTTCGATCACCGTACCGGGATGGGCAAGTTCCACGGCCAACTAGATCCCGAACGCTACGAAGCCCTCACTACGGCTATCGACCAGCACACAGCCAGCCTCGCAGCCGCCGACGATCAACCATCAACCAAAGACCCACACCTGGCAGTGCAAGCGCTCGTTGAACTTGTCTGCAGCTCCGGGCAACGCACCCAACACCTACCCCACGTCACCGTCGTCGTTGATGAGCGAACCCTCACAACCGGACCTCATAACACTTCACGTTGCGAAACTGGCAACGGACATCACCTGCCCCCACAGACCATCGACCGGTTGGCGTGCGACTCAGTACTGCAACGAGTCACCCTCGACGATCGTGGCGTGCCAATCAACGTTGGACGCAAATACCGAACTGCAACCAGTAGCCAATGGACCGCGCTGCGAGCTGTGTATTCAACATGTGCCTGGAAAGACTGCGACCGGCCTCTCAGCTGGTGCCAACTCCACCACATCACCGAATGGCGAAATGGAGGAGCCACCGACCTAGATAACCTCGTGCCGCTCTGTTCAACACATCACCACCGAGTACACGAAGGGCAATGGTCAACCAAACTAGCTCCCGACCGGACGTTAGAAATCTTCAAGCCGTGCGGCGACCACTACGCCAACTCACCGCCCGACCGCACCCCACAACCAAACAACAACACCGAACACAACCAACGCCTCGCCACCCCAGTCAATATGGAAACAGCGAGACGTCGGCTGGAACATAGCGCGTCTTATATGTCAGACGGCAGTTCAAAAGACCGGAGCGCCGGTGAAGCTTCGTAGTACTCGTGGTCCGTCACGACCAACAACTCGTCGTCGGTTACCGCTATCCCCGACACATCACCGTCATAGGCAAGAGCCCACGTTCCGATCAACTCACCAGTCAACACGTCAACTGCCAACACAACATTCTGTGTAAGAAGTACATAATGAACCGAATCTCCAACAGCAGAACCAACTACATCTTGGCCCTCAGGGTCAACACCAGGCACTTCAACGACAGCTTCGTCAACAACAACGCCGTCTCGGTCAAGCCGGAGCGTTCGCACAGCACCGCTATCGGCCAACGTCAACGAAATAGTGTCGTCCGCATCGTTATACCCGATGGCGGCCACCTCAGCCGCCGCCGGGTTAGGCAAATCGATATTGATCGTCCGCTCCACCGAGATGCTACTCTCCGCCACCGACAGCTCAATAAGTTTCGTTCCCTCACCCGCTATAACAACCGCGGACGAATCACCCACCCAAGCCACACCTTCGCTGAAACCCTGCCGAAGCAGAAGCGGACCGTTCTTAATCCGAACCGAATCGATAACGGTGCCGTCACCATCGGTCAGAAACACATCCGAAGTATCGGTCGTGATCAGCATCCGACTGCCCCGACTATCAACGCCCGAAGGTTGAAGAATCTGCTCACCGTACGTGAACTGCCGCTTCTCGGAAAGAAACCCATCAAACGCCACATCCGAGTTGGCTGGATCAAACTCGTCGTCCGCCACCTCATCACCAAACTCAAACACAAAATCAACAAACGGTTTGTAGTTAAACAAACCGAAGTAAATTGCCGACCCAACCATCGCTGCACTAAAAACAGCCATAAGTCGTTTCTTACCCATCTTGCGAACAACCATCTGAGAATCCTTACTAGCCAATGTTCTACACATAGAATCTTGGCGAAACTCAGCCCAGCTGTAATCGTCCACCTGGTGTATCTTCGGACTCTCGATGATGTATTACCGGCGCAGCGAAAAGAAACCTATCAGCGCTGCTGTTTAGTCAGAAAGTTCTCGATGATCGGCGTCAACTGGTTACATTCAACAAGAAAACCGTCGTGCCCATGCGGAGATTCAATCATCGCAAAATCTGTGTCAACCCCGACATTCTCCAACGCATCACGCAGTTCGTACTGCTGCCGGGGAGGATACAAAATATCGGTGTCAACCGAACCAACCAGAATAGACGCCGAGATACGACTCAACGCTTCATCTACTCCGCCCCGACCACGCCCAACATCGTGTAAATCCAAAGCCTTATTCAAAATCAGATAACTGTTCGCGTCGAAACGACGAACCAACTTCTGACCGTGATAGTCCAGATAACTCTCAACTTGGAAACGACCCCACAAATCAAACTTTACGGAAGCTTCGACCGTCGAACGGCCAAACCGGCTAGCAAACGACTCATCACTACGATAATGAATTTGAGCGATACGACGAGCAAGCATAAACCCCTCGTGAGGTCCCTCGCCCTCGGCGGCGTCGTAATAATCTCCACCATTCCAACGAGGATCCTGAGCGACCGCCAAACGGCCAACTTCGCTCCACCCGATCTGCATAGGACTCGCAGCAGCGGCACTCGAAATCACCGCGGCCGAATGCACCCGCTCAGGGAACATGACAGCCCATTCCAAAACCAGCATCCCGCCCATCGAACCACCCACCACCGAAAACCACTGGTCGACACCCAAATGATCCGACAAAAGCTGCTGAGCCCGAACCATATCGCGGATAGTCACAATCGGGAAACGAGACCCGTACGGATCGCCGTCATCAGGATTAGGAGAAGCAGGCCCCGTCGTGCCCTGACAGCCCCCAAGCACATTGCTACACACCACAAAGTACTTAGACGTATCAATAGCTTTGCCAGGACCAACCAGCGGATCCCACCATCCCGGTGTCGGCTGCCCCGGCCCCGACTGACCAGCGACATGGGCATCACCCGTCAACGCGTGACAAATCAAAATCGCGTTAGAAGCTTCAGCGTTAAGTTCACCCCAAGTCTCATAACTGATCGACACTTCATCGAGTGTGCCGCCCCCCTCCAACGCAAACGGGCGTCCATGCTCTCGACCTTTGCCTGACAAAAAAAACTTGCGATTAGCTACCGGATCACCCGGCTTCCACGCTCCAGAAGCCGGCAAAGGAATAGCTGTATGCGGTTGGGGCACTCGCAGAGGACGTTCACTCACGGACTACATGGTACCGATACCGGCTTGCGGCTGCTTTCAATAACGAGTAACGCAACGTAGATTACCGTCCACGACGATCAAGCCACCATTCAAGAACGTCACGATCAGCACCGTAAGCGTCAGTCATCAACGTCGCAATCTCGACAAGAATCTCCTGTGTAGCCTGATGATCCAACCCATCCGATTCGGCGACCAACTCCGACGCCTTATCCCATTTCGCATCATCGGACGGCAACGGCAAACGCAAAAGCTGCTTAGCCGACAATTTGACTGCGTCGACCGACAACGCCGCCCCAAACCAGGTCCGCCACGCCCAAGCAACCACCGGTGGGGCCAGCAAAACGGCAGCCACCCGATCAAGGTCACCCGCACCGCAATGAACAGCCAACACCGGAGTGACAGGCACAAGTGTTCCGTCTCGATCAATTACCGGCTCCAACACCTTGGCCTGAGTCGCAACCAACAGTTTCGGGCGCAACTGCCGAGCAGTCCACGACGCCGTCTTAGGGTTCAAATCGTCCATCGACACCGAAGGACGCACCCATTTCTGACCGGCGAAACGTATCTGAACCTCACCCCAACGACACTCAAGAGGATCAATCAAACCGACGGTCAACAATTTAAGCGCGGTGCTGTTAGATGCCGTGTTATTGAGTGCAGGTTGCTCCACACAGGCCTCAGCCAGCCCATAATATTCATCTCGAAAACCCGCAGTAGCTGAAACCCCAAGATCAGCTAGTTGGCCTTCCATTACCGGCAACTTCGGGGCCCCTAACGCATCAGCCGCCAAACGTGGCCACGAAGCCCTCTCAGAACTAGACACAGGTTCAACATCGCGCCCTGACGCCAACCGAACCTTATCTGACGTTCGAGTCCCGGCCTGAACGGCTCCGGTTCGTAATACCGGAGCGCACGCCCGAACCCCAGCGTCAAACACAGCTTCACGAGCAACCCACAAACCCGACAACGGAGTCGTTTCGGCAAGATGCCGACGCAACGGTTCAATGTCGCGACTAGACAGCACCGACTGGGGCTGAACCAACACCACGGTCGAACCCTCACCAACCATTTGGGTTGCACGTAAAAGATGAATCGCAGCGAGGTCAGCGTAAGGGCCCAGAAGATCTTCGTTTTCTTGGCGGAACCGAATCGCGGCTTCCGGTAACGCCCCCGCACGCAACGGGCTAGCAAACGGTGGGTTACCAACAACGAACTGGTTACTTCCCTCTTCTACCGGCCAGGATTGCAGCGCGTCACCGCATCTAAGTGTCGGAGCTGCACCAATACCACTTTCATCATGGCCAGCAGCATCATGGCCAACATCATCAT
>JAHDCC010000028.1:12345-33412 GCA_020630065.1 Acidimicrobiales bacterium | reverse complement strand
GAGCAGCAGCATCAAGAGCAGTAGCATGACCAGCGTCGCCGACACCGTACGCCTGGTCACAGTCGGTGGTATCACAGTCAACGACGTCACAGTCAGCGGTGTCACAGTAGGCGGCGTCAATGCCGTGATTGGCTGCCCAAATCGCCAACGCCCAACGAGTAACTTGAACCGCTAACCGATCAACGTCTTGGCCACATAACAAACCGTAAACCGTCGCTGGCTTGAACCCCCGATCGACCAAAAAGTCGGCAGCCGCCAGCAAGAAGGCTCCGCCCCCACACGTCGGATCGACCACCTTTGTCGACTCGGTTATTTGCAGATCATCGCCAGCAAACTGCACAAGACCGGCAACCAGCTTTTGAGGGGTATACCAGGCCCCACGCTCTCGACGCTCCGCCGCCGAAACCGCCTGTTCGTGAATCGCCCCGATCAGCCACGGATCATTCCACCCATGCGGAGGCTCGGCAATATCTTGATGCTGAAGTTTCGGTTGGTTTCCGTCGGCTACCAAAGCCATCGTCTCATAGACCGACCGCAGTAACGACTCCGGCTCTACGCTGCCGTCAATTTCAACGAACTTCTTTGCCCAACGCCAGCGGGCCTCAATCTTTTGACGGCCCAAGATCCGTCTATTCTTCCGTTGGGTCCCAAGTCGCTAGCTCAGTTAGCCGTTTATCGTTCGAGAACATTTCGACGATCGGCATATCAAGCGACAAACGTTTCTGAAGGCGTTTAACCTCCAGCTCTTGGTTCCAAAGCACCAGTGTTACCGCCACACCTGAACCACCGGCTCGAGCGGTTCGGCCAGAACGATGCAGATACGTTTTGTGATCGTCCGGCGGATCAAAATGAACAACAATATCGACGTCGTCAACGTGGATACCACGGGCGGCGACGTCGGTCGCCACCAACGCCTGAAGCGTTCCGTCAGTGAATTTCTTTAACGCCTTTTCGCGTTGACTCTGCCGAAGATCGCCGTGGATAGCGGTTACTTTGACATCGAGCGCATTGAGCTGTTTCACCAACTTGTCACACATACGTTTGGTGTTACAAAACACCATCGTTCGGGTCGCTGAACCAACAATTGAGGCTACGACTTTGTCCCGATCCATGTCATGAACAGTCACAAATCGGTGTGACATTTGCTCGACAGTGACTTCGCTTTCTTCCAGTTCTTTCTTGATCGGGTCGGTTTGATATCGCTTGACCAGACCGTTGATCGCCCCATCTAACGTGGCTGAAAATAGTAAGGTCTGGTGCTCATTTTCGATTCGTCTTAAGATCCATTCAACCTGTGGCAAGAATCCCATATCTGCCATCCGGTCGGCTTCGTCGAGAACAACGTGGCGGACCTCACTTACCGAAACAGCCTCTCGTTCCAGTAAGTCAATCATCCGTCCTGGAGTGGCTACGACCAGATCCACACCCTTGCTTAATTTGCGTATTTGTTTGTCGATATCGGAACCGCCGTAAATCGCCAAACTCGACACGTTCACTGCTTCTACCAGTGGTTTCATCTCGTCTGCGACCTGAGTTGCGAGTTCTCTCGTCGGAACAAGAATCAACGCACCCAGTGTTTTGGAATCCGGATTCTCTTTCCGGTATGTGCCCAGTTGCTGGATAGTTGGAAGCCCGAAAGCCAACGTTTTACCCGAACCGGTCTTCGCTTTTCCCGACACATCCCGACCGGCCAGAGCGTCGGGAATCGTGAGTTCCTGAATTGGGAACGCCGAGCTAATCCCTTTAGCCGACAATGCAGATGCGATCGGCTGGGAAATACCCAACTCGGTAAATAGCTTACTCACATGAAATCTTTCTATCGAAACCGCTGGTCACCAAGGAAGAGGCCGTCCCCTGGGAGTGATGGAGTGAAGTCCCCGTCAACACGGTGTAGGTAGAAGGGTATCGACATGAAGGCGTCGTACGGCGAAATTCCGGGTACGGTCTTTTTGTGACTATGCAACAAGCAGCACTCGATATTGTCGCTACATGGCCAGTCGAACACGCCGCTGCTGGGTGGAGAACCAACAGTGGCGACGGTGCCAAGACAGGACCAGTGACCCAACTTTTCGAACTGGCATCTGTCACAAAGATCTTGGTCGCGTACGGAACGTTAGTGGCTATCGAAGAACGCACCGTGAGTCTCGACACGCCGTTAGGGCCTCAAGGCTCTACGGTTCGTCACGTCCTCGCTCACGCGTCTGGTCTCGGATTTGAACGATCCGAACCGGCACGTGGCCCATCGCAACGACGAATATATTCGAATGCCGGATTTGAACTATTAGGTGAGCTGATCGCCGAGTCGAGCGGGATCGACATCCACACCTACATTACTGAGGCAGTGTTTGAGCCGTTAGGAATGTCAAATACTAAGTTCTATGGTTCAGCCGCCTACGGGGCCCGCAGCACCGTTGACGACCTCTTACTATTTGTCGACGAACTACTGAACCCCACCCTCATAAGCCTCGAAACGTTAGATTTAGCGGTGACCCCGCACTTTATTGAGCTTGAAGGTATTCTGCCGGGTTACGGCCAACAGTCCCCCAACACGTGGGGGCTTGGGTTCGAAATCCGGTCAAACAAGTCGCCTCACTGGTCGGCGTCTACGAACTCCGTGGCCACGTTTGGACATTTCGGCCGGGCTGGGAGCCTTCTATGGGTCGACCCGATCAAACGAGTCGGTTTCGTTTCTTTGGCCGATAAAGATTTTGGCCCCTGGGCTAAAGAAGCTTGGCCTGTCGTTTCGGAGCGTGTGTTATCAGAAGCGACCGAAAATTCGACTCGGCTCTGAGCTGATTCACCAAAAACGGGCACTGAGTTCAATTTAGTTTTGTATCCGTCACACCTAAGGCGCGCTCGGCGACTAAATTAGATTGGGTGACACAGCCAGCAGCAATACCTCATCAATCCACGACCTCGTGGGTAGTCAATCCAGTGGGCCCTCTCGTCGGCGATGTAGCCGTACGTGGGTCTAAGAACGGCGTAACAAAACACCTCGTCGCGGCGATGTTGGGGGATTCACCCTCAACGATCAGTAACTGCCCTGACGTAGGTGACGTTCACATCACTGGCGGCATGATTTCTGCGCTTGGCTGCGAAATCTCGTTGGATGGTGTCAACGCAACCGTCGACCCTCGCCCCCTCAACTCGAGTCGTGTACCTCTTCGATTTAGTGGCATGAACCGTATCCCTATTCTGATGTTGAGCCCGTTGCTCCATCGAACAGGTGAGGCGTTTGTTCCTCTGGTTGGCGGCGATGACATTGGGGCCCGCCCTCTCGACTTTCACGTCGATGCGTTAACGAAGATGGGTGCCCAAATCGAAATCACGAGTGAAGGGCTGGAGGCGAAGGCCGACCGGCTCCGCGGCGCACATATCGAGCTTCCGTATCCGTCGGTTGGTGCTACTGAGACTGTCTTGATGGCTGCTTCGAAGGCTGAGGGTAGAACTGTTTTAGACAACGGCGCCTTGGAACCGGAGATTATTGAACTGGCTTTGTTCCTGCAACGTATGGGTGCACGGATCGAGATGCGGCCAAACCGTCGCTACATCATCGATGGTGTCGAGAAAATGACGGGCGCTTCTCAGAAGCTTAAAGGTGACCGTATCGAAGCGTTCTCTTATCTTGTTGCCGGTCTTATCACCGGTGGTGAAGTTCGGGTCCATGGTTGTAGCCAGGATCGACTGGTGACCGCAATTTCGACCCTTAACCGTATGGGGGCGCAGTTCGATATTACCGATTCTTCGGTGTCGGCTCGCGCTGACCATCTCTCTCCTGCTGCGGTCGAAACCAACACTCACCCGGGGTTTATGACTGACTGGCAGTCACCTATGGTTGCGTTGTTTACCCAGTGTGACGGCCTGTCGGTGATGCACGAAACGGTCTATGAAAACCGATTCACGTATGTGCCTGCTCTGAATAAGATGGGTGCCCAGATCGAGGCGTACAACACGCCGTTGGGTAGTGGCGAAAGCCGGTTCGTAGGTTCCTCTACTCCTTGTTCGGTTGTTGTTCGGGGTGGCGCTCCGCTTCATGGGACCGAGGTTGTTGTTCCCGATATTCGTGGCGGTTTCGCATATGTGCTAGCGGCTGCGGCGGCAACCGGCACGACGACTATCACCAATACACATCACTTGGACCGTGGTTACAACCGACCAATCGAGAATTTCCAAGGTTTAGGCCTCGACATTAAACGAATGAGTGGAACTGAGCCTCTGGCTAGCCAGCCTCAGGCACCTCCAGCTCCGCAGCAGCCGGTGCCGGTCGCTCCTGGTTCACCGGTAGCTACTGCGGCTACTTCGTCTACTCCTGTGCCGACCGGTGACCCTTCTGCGTTTGCACCAGCGGGTACTACCCCACCTCAGCCTCCGACTAACTCTTAGTGATCCGGCGTCGTCAGTTAACCCTGGCGATGCCATATCAGCTGCAAGGCTGGTCGCTCGTGGGTTGAATTGTTTTTGCGGCCGGAGTGAATCAGGTGACCGGAGAACAGGATCATCGATCCGGCATCGGTCACCATGATTTGTTCTTGTAGTTTTTCGGGGCTGTGGTTGACGTTGCCGGGGTTCCGCTGCAAGTCGATACGGCTGTGACTTCCGGGCACTATGCGTGTCGCTCCGTTTAGTTTGGTGAATGGGACTAAGGCGACGATGGCGGTGGCCACTCGGCATGGGCCTCGGTGTTCTTTAGGGGCGTCGTCTGTGTGGAGTTGTTGTTGGCCAAACCCGGGCCGAGGGCTTCGAAGAGACGACTGGACGAGGTTATGTCGTTGGCCGACTATGCTGCGCACGGCGTTCGCCACTTTTGGGTTTGCCACTAACGTCTGGACTTGATCTATCCGTTGCGCCAGACGTTCGAGGTGTACGGTACCCCCATGCAGTTTGTCTCCTGGCATGAGGTCCGATTCGGGCCCATTCCTAATGGTGTCGCACCGTTCAAGTACGGCGTCGATTTCGGCGGAGGTGAAGACTTGCCGAAGCACAACAAAGCCCAGGTCGGGGTCGTAGCACATGTTCTAAGTTTGACGTGATCTGGCGATGATGGCAAACAATTTGTTTAATGCCACGTGTTGGAGACATGTGTTGGAGACATGTGTTGGAGACATGTGTTGGAGACATGTGTTGGAGACACGTGTTGGCCGCTAGTCGCCAAATCCTTCAGGGTTTTTTGACTGCCAGTTCCAGGCATCAACAATCATGGTGCGAATGTTGCGGTCGGCTCGCCAATCTAGTTCGTTGTTTGCCTTTGTCGGGTCAGCGAGCGATGTGGCGATGTCGCCGGATCGTCGAGGTGCGATCGAATAGTTGACCGGTTTGCCGGTTACAAGCTCCGTTGTTTTTACTACTTCGAGAACAGAAGCCCCGGTGCCTGTTCCCAGGTTGTACGCGTCCCATCCTTCTTTTAGGTTCTCTAACGCTGCGAGATGTCCTGCTGCGAGGTCAACGACGTGGATGTAGTCGCGGACGCCGGTGCCGTCGGGGGTGTCCCAGTCGTCGCCGAAGACGTTTAGTTTCTCCCGTCGACCGACCGCTACTTGCATGACGAATGGGACCAGGTTGTTGGGTATACCTGTCGGGTCCTCTCCAAGGTCTCCGCTGGCATGGGCGCCAATCGGGTTGAAGTACCGCAGCATGGCGAGACGCCAGTTTGGGTTAGAGGCGGCAACGTCTTTGCAGATATTTTCGATCATCAACTTGGTTTGACCGTACGGGTTCGTGGCACCAGTTGAAGCTGTTTCTGGGATCGGGAGCTGTTCTGGGTCGCCGTAAACTGTCGCCGACGAAGAGAACACAAGATCCCATACGCCGTGTTTTTCCATCTGTTCGAGGAGGTTCATGGTTGAGACGAGGTTGGTTTGATAGTACCAGAGCGGTTTCTCTACCGATTCGCCGACCGCTTTCAGCCCGGCGAAATGGACGACTGCTTCGATTGGGTGGGCGTCGAACACTTCGCCTAACGCTTCGGTGTCGGTTAGGTCAAGCTCGTGGAATGTTATGTTCTGACCGCTGAGTTGTTTGATGACATCAACAACTTTGGATGAGCTGTTAGAAAGGTTATCGACGATTACGACGTCGTATCCGTGTTCGGCTAACGCTACACAGGTGTGGCTTCCGATGTATCCGGTGCCTCCGGTTACAAGAATGGTTCGCTTCATTACGGCTCCTAACGACGCTGACGTAACTCGAACTTTAGTTATAGCCCTGGCGCGGTCCTTTTGAAAACCACGACGTCACCGGCTGAGTACAGTAGCTCAAACGAGTCGGATGTATCGAACGCTAGATGTAGAGGGTTGTCTTCACCAATCGACGCGCGGTTTAACGCTACGTATTCGAGGTTTTCCGGGTCGTCTGTTTTAGCGTCTCCGATCCCCCAGTATTCGATTTTGTAGGGGTTTGGATACATGTAGATGTGGCTGCGGTGGCTCATGTGGGGAATTAGGTCGTAGGTTGCCATCACTACTGCATCGTCGGGAACATGTACGAGCGCTCCCCGTAGGTCTTCGCTTCGTTGATTGTCGTAGATCTGCCAAACGCCACTTTCATAGTTGTTTGAAATCGGGGTAAACCCTTGGCTAACCATGCTGATGGTGCCCGCAACTAGCATCCATATGCAGAGGGTGTAGCGAAGTCCTGAGGCTCGTATCCGAGTCATGCTTGCGATTACCGCCAGCGTGGTGGCGATGAGGGGAATGGCTACGTAATGGGCTTCGGGGTTTGCGGCTAGTCCGTGGATATTGAGAAGGTTGACGGCGAAATGCGGCAGGCTTAAGAACAACCAGTGTGGGGACAGGTATGACAACATTCCGAATGGCTGGCCGATAGCGAATAGGTAGCCGACGGCGTCGTTTCGTTGCAGCAGTTCGAGGGCGTAGTCTTGTTTGAAGATTAAGGCGTTGGCGGCGACCTCTGTTGCCCCGTTGCCTAGTTCACCGTATTGGGAGCCGTAAAACGTTTCGTCAGCGTCGTTGTATTTGGGGAGGATAATTTGGGTTGCCAGCAGGAAGTAGACGGCGCCTGTGATCGATGTCCATAAGCCGATTTTGCGTGACTGGGCGAAAAAGACGTATACCCCCAGCATGATGATGAATAGTGAGATGTCTTCTTTCCAGATGATTGCGTAAGCGACGCTGGAGACGAATAGTCGCCAGCGTTGTTCCATAGCGAAGTAGATGGCTAGGAAAAGGGCTGGGACCGCCATTTTCTCGGGGTGGAACCCTTCGTTGACCATCGCAGAGACGCTGAAGTTCATTAGGTATGCCACCGCTATTGCTGCTGCGACCCAAACATTTTTGGTTTGGCGCATTCCGATCATGTAGACGGGAATAGCTGCTATGGCGAGCGAAATAGCGGCTGCGATGTTGAGCGTGTCGACTCCTCCTAAACCTATCCAGTAGAGGGGAACAAAGAAGTACAGGCCGATATTGAGGTGATGTCCAAAGACGTTTAGGCCTCTGGTAGTCATGAAGTGGTCGAAGTTCGATAGTTGGTAGGTCGCTTGATCAAATATTCCGATATCGAAGTTTTGTGTCCCAAAGTTGTCGTGATCTGTTGTCAGCAACGGAATCATCCAGATCAGGAACACTCCGATGCTGAGGCCTACCGCAACTAAACCTCTGTTGGAGGGGGTTTCGATGATCAAACCTAGGTCCGAGCGGAAACGGACGCCTATGTCTTTTACGGTTTGACTGATAGGCCAGCCGTCAACGGAACCGTTGTTGGGGGTGGTGTTGGGAGTGGGTGTAGACATAGGCTTGGGTTTGGATTGGGGTGACGACAGTTATGCTCGAATTAACAAATCGGGACGTGACAAACAAGAATGAAACCCCCAACCATCGCAGAACCGTCGGCCCGAATTTTTGCTCGGATAATCGACTTTACTATCTGGGCGGCGTTCTGGGTGATCAACGGAACTGCAGTTTCCGCTATTAGTGGTCTTTTTGACGGTTTGAGTGAGTGGCGGCTGGTCGGAACCGGACTTCTGACGGTCGGGTGTATTGCCGTGTATGAGTTTGCGTTCACGGGAATCGGTACCGCCACGTTAGGTAAACGTGCCCTGCAGGTCCATGTTGAAACCGTTGACGGGTTCGCGCCGGGTTTGGCAGTTGCGGCGCTTCGGACTGGCCCGATGCTGGTGTTGGGCTGCCTGGTTTGGATACCGGTTGTTCGTCCTTTCGCATTGTTGGCGCTTGGTGGTTTAACCCTTAGCGGGATGGTCCTTGTGCTTGTTGACCCTCAGCGTAGAACGGTTTGGGATCGGTTGTCGAAATCGGTCGTAGTCAAAACACGGCGTTAGCTGGTTTTACGCGCCGCTGAGGGCACCGTTTGGACTTATTCTGGTGACGGTAGGATCAACGTTGTGGCTAGACCATCGAATTCGCAGCGTGTAACCGCCAAGGCTAAACCAGCATCGCCGTCGACTCCCAATCGGCGGCCCAGCCTCCGCAAAAGAAGTCCTTTGACGTTCTGGGTACTGGTATTGGCCATTTTTGCTATGCTTTCCAGCACAATTGCGGGCATAATCGGTGCTTTCTAGCGAATAACAGGCCATCATAGGTATAGAGGTTCTGTGAATTCGCGGTGCCCAACCAGATCGAGGAGTTATATGTCGTTCAAGCTGGGAGACCGAGTGGTTTATCCCCACCATGGGGCTGCAATCATCGAGAAGACCGAAGTGGTCGAGTTCAATGGTGAAGAGAAAGAATACTTCGTCTTAAAGACCGCCCATGATGACCTGACCGTTCGAGTTCCCGTCGATCGTGTGGACGACGTCGGCATGCGACCTCCGATCAGCCTTGAAGACGTGGAGGATCTGTTCGCTCTTCTGTCTAAGAAGGATGTTCGTGAGCCTGCTAACTGGAGTCGACGGTTCAAGAACCATCAGGAAAAGCTGAAGTCTGGCGATGTGTACCAGGTTGCTGAGGTTGTCCGTAATCTAGCTCTTCGAGATAAGAGCAAAGGGCTTTCTGCTGGTGAAAAAAATATGTACACAAAAGCCCGTAAGGTGCTAGTTTCTGAGCTTTCGTTCGCCCTTGACGTGTCTGAGGACACTGCTATGGATCAGGTTGAGGAACAGC
Source organism: Acidimicrobiales bacterium (assembly GCA_020630065.1). Classification (GTDB taxonomy): domain Bacteria; phylum Actinomycetota; class Acidimicrobiia; order Acidimicrobiales; family SZUA-35; genus JAHDCC01. The sequence goes on along the minus strand of JAHDCC010000028.1, from coordinate 24,338 downwards.
TAGTTTAGGGGCCGTCGCCCCGGCCGCTGCTAGTTAGGTGGCTCGGGTGGATCGAAACCGAGCAGGGCGAACATGGAGTCAGGGACTGATGTGTCCCCTCTTTGCAGTCGTGCTGCGCGTTCGATGTTTATTGGGTGGAATTCCTGGTTGGCCCATTCGTTCCATGGTCCTGGTCTGAGGCTAGATTCGTCTCCGTCAGCTTCTACACAGGCTCGTAGGTAGTTGGCCTGGTCGGTGAGGTCGGCGGCACCTCCTACGGGCCCGTGGCCCGGGATGACGGTTTTGGCGAGTTCTGCGATTTGGTCGAGGCTGTTGGCCCATGCAAGCAGGTCACCGTCGTATGCGAGTGGTACGACTCCAAAGGATCCAAGCGCTCCGGCGAATACCGTATCGACGGACTCGACGTAGGTGGCCACATTTGTCGTTGACTCTCCTGACAGTGTCAACCCGTATCCGGCGGCGCTGATCGGGGACGGTTCTGTCACCAGATGGGTTATCGGCCTTGTGTCGTATCGGTCGTGATAGTGTTCGGCGTATGCGGGCAGGAGCCGCCTGAACGCTTCTGGGTTGGATGGCAGGTCTAGCTGTTCGCTGGTCGCTTGAGAGCCGTAGAATGCGGCTTGCCAGTACACCGACGACCCGCCGGAGAACGGGATTCGGCTAGATGATAGTACTACCCGTTTGAGGCGGGTTGTGAGTGGTTCGGTGATTCGTTTGATCTCGTCAAAAACGGCTTCGGCCTGTTTGGGCGTGGCGGTTGAGTCGATAATTGTTAGACCGTCGCTGTCGATGATCAATCCGGAATTGCTGTTACCAAAAGCCGGGTCAGGGTGGGTAAACCCGTAGACGCCTGGGCCTAATTCAATCGTGTTCATATGTTGCCACCGCAGTCTTAAAGTATTCGTTTACTGGACGAGCCGCTTCCCAATGGTCGAGGATTACTCCGCCGAGATCTTCCGATAGCAGCATTTCGGGGTCATCGTATCCGGCCCAATACACCCACTGTTTGTTGTAGGTTAGCGGCTCTCGTTGCCCATGTTCGACGAGTTCTTTGGGAATCCGTTTACCTTTGTCTCCTTGGATACTGCCGAAGTATCCTACGAAAGGTTCCGATGTCGCTATTTCCTGCAGCTCGGCCGAGTTATGGGCAACGTGGCGGCGTAGATGGTCTCTCAGCGCCGGGGCGGGCGCATACATGCCACCGGCAATCGACACGCCTTCTACGCTGAGACGGACCGTGTATGCGGGGTATGAGGGATCATGCTTTTGGGTCCGCCCGATAGTTATGCCGAGTTCTGTTTTGTAGGGGGTTTTGTCCTCGGAGAAGCGAACGTCCCGGTTTATTCGGTATGTGGCCTGTTTTGGTTCTATCTCGTATTCGGGTTCTCGGTCACGAATCTCGTGGACTAGGTCGGCGGCTAGTCGACGGTAGGGTTCCCGTAAGTGTTCTTCGTACTTTTGCCGGTTGTCGTCGAACCAAGACTTCGTGTTGTTGGCTGCAAGTCCTCGCCAGAAATCTACTGTGTTCTTTGTGAAGTACCGCATTGTTGAGAATCCTATCTAACTAAAAACGAAACATCCCAGCCATCACGCCGTGAGACGAGATAGCCGGGATGTCGATTTACGTTAAATCTAGATTCGTGTTATGCGAACCCGAGAGCGTTTCCTGGGGTGAACCCTGGGATAACTGCGGTTGGGTCAGCAACGTCGCCACGGGCGGTGACGATGTCTGCGATTACCTGTCGGTAATCTACTGCCACTGGAAGTGCGTTGCGGTCGAGACCGTTTGAGTCTCGAGTCAACTGGTCTGGGTAGTCTCCGAAGACACCGCCGGTGATTCCTGCACCCATGACAAGCTCGGTACGAGCACGTCCGTGGTCGGTTCCTCCGCCGCCGTTAACTTCAACGGTTCGACCGAATTCGGTTGTGACGATAACGGTGATCTCTTCGAGGCCGTTGGTGTCAGCCGAAAGCTGTTGGATAGCGTCAGAGACTTCTCGGATCTTGTCACCGAACTGAGGTCCGATGTTGCCGTGATGGTCCCAGCCGCCGAAGTCGATCTGTGCTGCTTGAAGACCGATGTTGGCGCTCAAGACGGTCGCTATTTCTGCCATCGAACGACCAAAGCCGCTGTTTGGATAGTTTGGTCGGAGAACGCTTGGGTCAAGGTCTTCGAGGCTGGTGATAGATTCCAGCGCCCGTTGTCCGTTCATAGAGATTGAATCTTCGCCAGAAACCATCTGGGCGATAGCTACCCGAGCAACTTCACCGTCGCGGAATCCGTCAAGACCACCGTCGGTGGAGAGAGATTCGAGATCGTTGATGTCTACGGTTGCTGTACCGTTCAGGTAGTGCTTGCCTTTGCTGATGGCTCCAACAGCGCTCGCTGAACCTTGAGCTTCAACCATGCGGCCAAGCCAGCCAGCTGCACCGTCTGAGGTGCTGCTTTGGGTGTTGGCGTTGAATCGCTCGGCGTCAAAGTGGCTCTTTAGGTTGCCACGACGACCTTCGTTGATGCTGTTCTCTGGGATACCACACGCAGGAATGATCGCCATCTTACCTTCGGCCCAAAGACCGTTGTAAAGAGCGTCCATTGCTGGGTGAAGTGAAAGGGTCTCGTTGCTGAACGTGGCGCCTGGGGCGCTGCCAGCGTTGAGAGCCAAACCGTTATTGACCGCAGCACCTTTACGGAGCTGTTGGTAGGCGTTGGTTTGGGTCGGCCCTGCCATTTGGATGCCGTCGGCTCCACCACGAAGGTGGATTACGATGATCGAGTCACCGGTGTTTGGAGAACCAGGAGCCGCAAATACGTACCGTGGTCCACCGATTGCAGCTGCACCTACCGCAGTAGCGCCGCTGGCGATTAGGAATTTCCTTCTTGAAAGTAAGCTCATATTTATCTCGCTATCGGATGCAGAATAGTGGGTGGGCACATAACAGCGATGCAATGTCTTCTACTTGCGCATCGCTCAGGTCAGCAACAGGCGTAGCGGCGTTAGCACCGACAGCCGTCAAGACAGCAGTTTGAGTTTCGGCCGGTATAACACCGAGTCCAAACTGACTTGCCATTCCAAGCACTAATTCTCCCGCAGTGGCTGAGCCACCACGTAATACTGTGTTGTCAGAGGTAATTTCAGCTGACAAGGTTCCGATAACCAATGCAGCTGAGCTGTTCCAGAAGTCGAGAGCGTTAGCTGTCGACAACCAAGCGGTGGCCTGGTCGGAGTATCCGTCTGGTGTATCTTTCATCCAAGGCTCGTTGCCCATAGATGCGATCTGGTCTCGAAGAGCTTTTGCACCTTCTGAGGCTGGATCGGTAGGCAATGCTGTTCCCATGGCTCGCAAGGTAGCGATGGTGCCTTCGTACGGACGGCGGAACTTTTCACCGTCTGAGTCAGCGAATTCTTGGCTGTTGAAGATGTGAACCAAGGTAGGAATAATCGCCGTGTTGTTTGCCGCAAATACAGCTGCGGTTGAGTTAACAAGCTCATCCGAAGGTGTGTCGTCTACGAATCGGATGCAAAGCTTCCGGGCAATTGTTTGCGCTGTTTGTGGATGGTTAACCAGGAATGAGATAAGCGCATCTGCGGTATCTTTCCCGGTTGTCGCTCCACGGGTGAAGGCACCGTCAAGGAGTGAGATGTCTTCGGTGAAGTGACGTCCCTCGTCGAACTGGAATTCGAGGAAGGTGTCACTGTTCTGGTTCATGTCGAATGTCCAGCCAGTGAACGCAAATGCTGCTGCTCGGACGTCGTCCTCATCGTAAATCTGAGGGCTCTTACCGAGGGTGTGCAATTCGAGAATCTCACGACCGTAGTTTTCGTTGATGCCTTCTGGGTTGTTGGCATCGTTGGTCGCTGCGTCAAGATAGATAAGCATCGCTGGGTGTTCCGCTGATGCTTGAAGCATGTCAGAGAAGTTGCCCATGGCGTGAGGTCGGATGACCTCTTCTTGGTAAGCGGTTACCAGAGATTCAAACTCTTTGTCGTGGAGGCTCACGTTTAAGTGATCCATCCAGAGCTGGCACATAACTTCGAAGAGTTGGTTTTCGCTTTCGGTGGCTCGCAAAGCGTTAGCCATCGTCAGTTCGATACGTCCAACTTCGTTGTCTTTGCCGTTAGTTACGGCCGCAAACTGAGCTTGACGGGTTTGACCGATTGTGCTGAAACCAGCCAGTTTCGCTTCAACAACCGGATCTGGGGTGTTAAGTGCAAGTTGGTTCTCGATGAAACCAGCGGTTCCTCGATCGAGGATGTCTGCTTGCACTGCAGGCGTTGTACCGAACGTAAGTCGGTTGGCTACTCGTACTGCCTCAACACCAGTACCGAGTGAAAGTGGAACTTCTGGCTTTGGAAGGCCAGGAGCTGGAGCAGGCTTTGGCTGCGGCGCCGCAGGCGTAACCTTTGGATTTTCAGCACCCGGAGCTGGTGCTGGTGCAGGCGCTCCCGGAGCTGGTGCTGCCGGTGCGGGCGCTGCTGGAGCTGGCGTCTCAACCTTCGGCGGAGCTTTCACTTCACCGATGCTGGGAACACGACCGCCGCTTGGCATAGCCGTACCACCCGTAGTGGAGCCGGAACCGCTACCAGACTCGTCGATGGAACTTACCCCATCGGCTGGAGCCTCTGTCTTTTCCGCCGGATTTTCAGCCGGCTCACGGGATGGCAGCGCAACTTTAATCTCGTCACCTGCTGCTGAATCACCCGACTTAACTGTCTTCTTCACAGCTTCCCCGGAGGCAGTACTGCTGCCCCCTGAGCTACAAGCTGCAGCTACCAAACCAAGCGAGAGTGCTCCAAGCACAGCTCGTCGATTTAAGGCCGCAGTAGCTGTACCACTAGCTTCCTGCTCAATAGTGACGTCACGCGTCATATTTACAACCGTTCCCTTCCAACCCGCCTGCGGTCGGTTCGTGGTTTTCCCTGAATACTCTATATATACACGTTGTATCAAGCCGCCTGCTCCGGTTCAGCCAAGAACCTAGCTTTGCAACAACATCACGTACACTACCGGGAAAATTACCCAGTCGCCACCGTCATGGTAAAAATTGCCCGACTTTATGAGGACATTAGCCACACATGACCTCGAAGGGTCGCGGCCTGGCTCTAAATAAAGGTTAAGGTGAGGTATGTTCGAGATTCTTCAGTCGGCTTTCCTAGCGGCCCTTTTTGATGTACAGCTCGCTATTCCGAGTCCCCCACGCAACAGCATCCAGATAGGCCCTCTAACGGTTCACGCTTATGGTCTGATGATTGGTCTAGGCATGATCGCTGGCGTGAGTGTCGCCACCCGGCGTTGGACCGCAAGAGGCGGTTCCCCAGACGCCGTTGTACAAGTCGCCACTTGGGGAGTCCCGGCGGGAATAATAGGCGCCCGCCTCTACCACGTGATCACCGACTGGAAAACATACGCCGATACCGGCTGGATCAACACCTTAAAGATCACGAACGGTGGTTTAGGTATCCCAGGAGGCCTACTTCTTGGAATCCTGTTCGGATATATAGCAATGCGTCGACTAAATATCGACACTCCCCGATTCATCGACGCTGCTTTGCCAGGCATTCCTATCGCTCAGGCCATCGGACGACTCGGCAACTGGTTCAACCAAGAACTGTTCGGCAAACCTACTACAGTCCCGTGGGCGGTCGAAATCGATTCTATTTACCGAGAGCGGGCCAGCATCCCTCAGGAGTACCTAGCCTCAGAAACCTTCCATCCAACATTCGCTTACGAAGCGGTTTGGAATCTGATGTTGGCCGGGCTTTTGGTCTTTGTCACCAATCGTAAATACCTGAAACCTGGCCAAAGTATATTCCTTTGGATTGCCGGCTACGGAGTCGGTCGCTTCTTAGTGGAATCTCTCCGAATCGACCCAGCCTCGCTGGTATGGGGAGTTCGAGTGAACCATTGGGTGAGTGGTCTAGCAGTACTAGTAGGCCTCGCCGGGTTGATCTGGGCCCAGCGTTCTGCCAGCAGCCCGAAAGAATCGGGCTCCGAACCCGTTACTGCTAGTCAGACCGAAGACGAACAAGACAACAACGACACGTCCGAGGTCGAATCATCCGAAGACGAACAAGACGAACAAGACGAACAAGACGAACAAGACGACGACATGTCCAAAGAAGAAGACATCGACCTCGATGACGACTCGACCGAAGATGAACTAAAGGTCGACGCCGAACAATCGGACAAAGAATCTGACGAACTTGACGACGCGTTTACCGTAGTCGGCGACGAGGACTAGCTGAACAGCCTGCCAGCGCTAGGCTTCGAATCCCTCATATATTTCTTTACATTCTGGGCAGACAGGATACTTTTTTGGATCTCGACTAGGTATCCAAATCTTTCCACATAACGCTTCAAGCGGTGTTCCCTCGACGGCGCTAGGCAAAATTTTGTCGCTCTTAACATAATGCGCAAACCGGTCATGGTCGCCACCATCATCTAGAACTGGGTCAACTTTGTCGAGCGTCTCAATGTTGGTCATAGATGTATCGTACAGCGGGCTGCCATCGTCAAGTTGTCATATAGATTTCCTTAATTCTTGAACGAGCGCGCCGACTCGGATCAGGAACAAGGAGCCCAAGATGAAAACTATCCGATTGACCACGCACGTGGTTAAACTCGTGCTGGCCGTGATCGTCATGGCCGCAGTAACCGTGTCTATTCCCAACGTAGCCGCAGCCGCTACTTCCGTTTCGACCGGCGGACCATTCGTCTACGACGAACAAGACCCACCCCTCAATATAGGCACGGGAACATCCGTCGCCGGAGGCATGTTCTACGACGGACAATACGTCGAATTCGAAATTGACTCAGCAAACGCCGCCGAAACGCTCGCCCTTCAAGACGTAGCAACCCCCGTAATCACTGACGGTGTCGTGTCAGTTGTCGGAACAGCCGTATACGTAGGTGACGGCACCTCAGCCATACCAATCGGTTCGATAGATTCCGTCGAGAACGGCAAAGACGGAAACAAGCTCCGCATCAACTTCGGATCCGACTTCAGAAATGCCGGATTCGAAACCGGTTCAATCGCCCCATGGACCGCCATCAACGAACGAGTCGACCTTGGTGTAACCACCATCGCTGGTTTTGTCAGTCAAGACACCTCGACTTACCCAGCCAACGCCGGCAACGACGACGCTACTCCGAGCCGACCTGGAACAAACACAGTCGCCACAACATCTTCTAACCCCCCTGGCCCGACCGAAGGTTCCTACGCTCTTAGCCTCACCAGTAGCGGCATGACCACAGCGGGTGGATGCGACGTAGTCCATGGCCCCGCAGCATACAGCGCCCCGTTCGACGCCGTCAGCGGCCAAACACTGACATTTGACTGGCGGGCATTCGCCGGAAGCGACGCCTACGCAGTGTTCGGTTACCTACTCAACACTTCAACCGGCGCACAAACCGAAGTATTGGATACTTACTCCACCAACCCTTCAGGCACCAGCCCCTGGGCAACAGAAAGTGTGATCGTCCCTGCCGCTGGCACCTACCGATTTGTGTTTGTATCAGGAACCTACGACGCCACCTGTGGGCTAGCCGCAGGAGCCAGTCTCTACATTGACAACTTCCAGGTCGTTTCAAGTAATTTGGTCGACGACGCCATGGTTTCTGGCGTGGCTGAGCTCCTCACGTACGTCAACACTAGTGACGATCCCGAAGCCACACGAACCGTAACGATGACGGCTCAAAGCGTGGCCGATGGCAGCGACAACGGAACCATCATTGTGAATATCACTCCAGAGAACGATATTCCGGTTGGCGACGATCTAACCGCGGCGTGGCAGAACGAACCAGGAGATGACACATTCGCGGATATCACAGGCACAGCCACCTATACCGATCCGGACGATAGCCTTCTCACACATTCAATTGTTGGAGGAACGCAAGGCGCCTACGACGTCGGTGGCGTCATGTACGACCACGCGTTCACTGGAACCTACGCAACCCTCTACCTGGTCGCAGCTACCGGAGACTACCGGCTCGTGGCCAACGACGCGGCGGTTGAAGCCGTTGCCGGAACTCCGGCAAGCGAAGCCTTTACCTTGGCGGCAAACGACGGTGCCGACAGCGGAAACGCCACACTGACGCTCGGAATTCTACTTCCACCTGCACCCCGAAACGTATCCGGTGTAGCTGGAGACAGCGAAGTAACAGTCTCGTGGGACGCGCCAGATGATGTTACTGGAATAACCGGCTTCGACGTCGTAGCTTCACCAGGAGGAGCGACCTGTTCGACCGCCAGCGCCAACACAACAACATGTGTTGTTACCGGCCTCACCAATGGGACCCCGTACACATTCGTGGTCACACCGACTACGGCTTCCGGACCAGGAACCCCGTCGTTACCTTCGAACGCTGCGACACCGGTTGGGGCGCCTGAAGCTCCGACTTCTGTGGTGGCAACCCCAGGATCAGGCCGAGCGCTTATTTCCTGGGACGTTCCAGCGAACGACGGTGGTTCACCAATCACTGAGTTCACGGTTTCGTCTTCCCCCGGTGGAGGCTCCTGCACCACCACAGGCACAAGCTGCACCATCTTGGGTCTCGCCTTACACACGCCGTACACGTTTACCGTTCGGGCCACCAACGCCATAGGCGATAGCCCTGAAAGTAGTCCAGTGATGCTGACGCTGAAAGAAGCCACAAGTACAGCCCTTTCGGTTTCTGCGAACCCAATCGATGCAGGAGACTCGGTCACCTTGACAGCTGAGGTTACCGACGCATCAGCTACGGGAACCGTCGAGTTCTTCGATGGGTCTACCAGCCTGGGCACCGCAACCGTTACGGCTGGCGTGGCAGAGTTAAACACCGACGCGCTGCCTAGTGGCTCACGAAACATCACCGCCACCTACTCCGGCGACGGCACCTACGATCCCTCGACATCGCCCGTGGTCTCTGTTCTAGTTCGTACCGTCACTTCCGTTGAGGTAACGGCCTCAACAGAAACACCAGCCGAAGGTGACGAGGTCACCTTCACCGCAACCGTGACAGGCGACAACCCGACCGGTACCGTCGAGTTCTTTAACGGAACTACCAGTCTTGGGACAGCGACCATAGTCGATGGGGAAGCTACAATCACCGTTGATTCGTTGACGCTCGGCACACATGCGATCACCGCCGAATTCTCGGGCGATTCGTCTAACGTCGGCTCCACGTCTAGCCCGTCTGATGTAGCCGTCCTCACCAAGACCTCAATCGAGATAGCGGCGTCGAAAACCTCGCTATCTGAAGGTGAGGAAGTTACCTTCACCGCAACGATTATCGGCGACAATCCGACCGGCATCGTCGAATTCTTTAGCGCTACGGCAGCTACAGATACTACGACCGGCTCGAACCTCAATGCCGCCTTTTCTACCACGCCAACCAGCTTGGGAACGGCTCCGGTAGAAGACGGAGAGGCGACTCTAACAACCGATTCGTTGACCGCTGGAGACAGCGTAATCACGGCGGTGTTCTCAGGCGATTCGTCAAATAGTGTGTCGACGTCAGGCCCGATAGATGTGACTGTGGTTGCGGCACTTACAAGTACCGAAACTACAGGCACAGATACAACAAACTCAGGCACCGGAACGTCGAACGGCGATTCGGGATCGACGCCAGAAACATCGACCGCTAAAAAGTCAACTGCTACGACAGCTAAGACTAACCAGTCGAAAACCACTGGCACGCTTCCGTACACCGGCGTCAACTCCTTTGGACTTGCCGCATTTGCCTTGCTTCTGTTAGCTGCAGGGTTTGGCCTGAAAATCCTCGGTGGACGGAAACGTTCAACGATCTAGTCAAACTTTTCCGAAAAGTCTGTTCTGTATTGACTTGAGTTTGTAGGCCCGCTCGGCAAAGAGCGGGTCTACAACGGTTTTTGAACCACCCGATCAGACCCAACCATCGCTTCGAAGAAGCTAGAGTAAGACCGCAGACAAGCGAGGAGAAACCAGATGCTTGATATTGGGACACCTGCCCCGAACTTCACGGCTACTAGTCACGACGGCGAGGTCGTAGAACGTTCAACAATAGCTCCAAGCTGGCTGTTGCTCTGGTGGTATCCGGCGGCTCACGAGCCCGGGTCACGAGATGAAGGAGCTGCATTTACTTTCGCCGCCAACGACTTCGAGTCAAACGATTGCACGATAGTTGGAATCTCTTTTGATTCGGTCGAAGACAACCAGCTGTTCCGCCAAGAAAACGGTTTTCCTTTTATGCTGCTGTCAGACCCCGACCGGACAATCGGCGATTTATACGATGTCGCTAGGCCTCAATCAAGCGGGTACTCCAAATTTGCTCAACGCATCAGTTACCTAATTGATCCTGAAGGATATATCGTACAAAACTACGAAGTTACCGATCCCAGCGGACACGCCGCTGCGGTCTTGACCGATCTGAAGGCAGCTCAACGATGACCATTATTGGACTTACCGAAGCACAGGCATTACTGGCCGACCAAACCCGATCCGTGATCGTCCTGGATGTCCGTAAGCCAGATGAATACAACGAAGGCCATTTAGAGGGCGCAAATCTGGTTGATGTCACCGACGACGGTTTCACAGACAAGATTTCTGAACTCGACTCATCGGCTGAATATTTGGTCTACTGCAAGCTAGGTGGACGTAGCGCTAAGGCAGTTGAGCAAATGACTAGCATGGGCTTTACTTCTCTCCACGATTTAGAAGGCGGTTTCACTGCGTGGGCGGATGCCGAATTGCCAATCGACACCACACAGCTTGGGGCATAAGACCCTTCGGCTAGATCGTCGCACGTTCTGTCCTTACGGGCAGGCGTGAACCGGCTTCACTCCGTTTGAGGTAGCCAGGTGAGTCATCTGTACATCATGGCGTTCGGATGGAAGCTTTTCGGCCAAAACAATATCTTTGGTTATCCCAACAATTTTGGTGGACTGGTTCAGCCGGGACAGGAACCGATCGTAGTAGCCCTGACCGTGACCTAACCTGGTGCCGAACTGGTCGAAAAGCAGTCCAGGTACTAGGACGGCTACCACGTCGCTGTCACGGATCTGAGGACTCGATGCTGTGGGCTGCATAAAACCGTATTTGTGCCGTTCAAGAGTTGATTGCTCAAACCGGTGAACGGTTAGATGCATATCTGCTTCGGGTGTGCGCGTCAAACAGAGGCGAGCTGGGTCAACCTGGTCTATCAATGAACCCAAGTCGACTTCATCGTTCATCGCGTCGTAGGACACGATCAAGCCACGTGGACAGTTCTCAGTGAGGAATTCGACGATACCGTCTACGAATTGGCTGTGGGCTACTTTTTCTCCGCTGAACTTCTCACGTGCGTACGCCCGCCAAAGCTCTTTCGATTCCATAGTCCAAAGTCCTCTCTTGCATGTGGGATATTACTCCCCTAAGAAATGCCTATACAAACGCATTCGACCGCATTTTTACCGTATGATCGAGAAGTGGATACAGCTAGGAACCAATGAAACTGGATCTCAACAGATCAACTGAAACTAGCAGATTCGTCCTTGCCTTGATGTTATCGACGGCGACGGCGTTGCTCGTCGCTGCGCCGTTCCTTATTGTTATGCTTCGTTCGACTAGCGAACCAACCGTCGAACCAGGTGCTCCTGAAACATCAACCGACGACACTCGTCCCCTTCCTTCGTTGGGTATCGACGAGTCTGAAGTTGGTCGAATCGGCGAAACTGAGCCCAAGAAAGCTTCTCCAAGGCCTTCGGCGCCAGCAAGCCCCACTCAGGAGCAACCAGCTCCGCCAGAGCCTGAACAGACGGTGACTACACCGGCGCCTTCGACAACGGTAGTTGCGCCGTCTACAACAGTTGTTGATCCGACGACGACTGTCGCCGATAGTTCTTCTCAAACCTCGATCAACTAACGAAGAATTCTGGCAGAAACTTACGCTTCGGGTTCTTCAGCGACAACTGTAGTTGTTGTCGTAGCTGGATCGGGAGCCGCTGGCAGAAACTTACGCTTCGGGTTCTTCAGCGACAACTGTAGTTGTTGTCGTAG
>JAHDCC010000028.1:0-12245 GCA_020630065.1 Acidimicrobiales bacterium | reverse complement strand
CTGGCAGAAACTTACGCTTCGGGTTCTTCAGCGACAACTGTAGTTGTTGTCGTAGCTGGATCGGGAGCCGCTGGCAGAAACTTACGCTTCGGGTTCTTCAGCTACGACTGTAGTTGTTGTCGTAGTTGGATCGGGAGCCGCTGGCAGTGTTGTGGTCGGTTCGGCGACGGGAATGGTTTCTGCTGGTGGAGCTGCCGCTTGACCATTCGGTTCAGGAGCAGGTTCGGTTGGGGAATCGCCGGTTTCCGCTTCGCTAGGTGGTAACTCGAAATCGTCGAGCAAACCAAGAGAACTCTTGAGCCGCAATATTCGCAGTACGGACTTGTCCAAGCGTTGCTGACTTATACGTTCCGATTCAATCGCGTCGAGTACACCCTGATACATCGACTCCATGTTTTCCGGGTACAGCAACATGTCGATACCGGCCTCGATCGACAGAGTACCAAGCTCTGATTGGGCGATGTCTTCCACCGCCCCCATGTTTAAAGCGTCGGTCATCACGATCCGGTCATAGCCCAGTTCAGCCCTGAGTAGATCGTCAACCAAATAGTCCGAGACGGTCGCGACCCGATCGTCGGGAGCGAACTCAGGAAACGACAAGTGGCCAACTAGGACAATTTCGACTTCTTCTTCGATTGCCGCCTCGAAGGGAATCCGTTCGCGTACTTCCCAGTCAGGTTTCGAAACCACAACTGAAGGTTTGCTCTTATGACTGTCGATATTGGTCGCCCCGTGCCCCGGCCAATGTTTCACAGCCGCCGCGACACCCGACTCCTGCAAACCGTCTACAGCCGCAGTGACCATCTCTGCTGTTTGCTCTGGGTTTTCACCAAACGACCTGTTTCCGATCACACCCGGATCTGTCGCTTTGCTAAGGTCGGCGACTGGAGCCAGTACCACATTTACTCCAAGGTCCTTGACTTGAGTTCCCGTCGTGCTCGAGGCGGATCGTACCGCTTCAGCGTCGCCGGACAGTTCAGCGGCGGAAGGAGCAACGGTGACACCATCAGTGATTCTGTTGACTCGGCCACCTTCTTGATCGATAGCGATAAGAAGTGGAACAGTTGATCGTTGAGCGATTGTTTGAAGTTCCGCGGTGAACTCTTTTACTTGTTCGGCTCCGTCGACATTGGGCGCCAAATACATCACGCCACCGAGTTGATATTTCTCGACGATTTCCGCTGGTGTTTCAAGCCCGAAAACGGCTGCGTTCTGTGCCCGTTCCTTCGCTGACAACTCGGTTGGATGCGAACCGGCGACGACCGGTATAAACAGTTGACCAATTTTTTGTTCTAACGACATTTCGTCGAGAAGCTGCTGAGCATTGTCGAGGGCGACGGGTGTTCCCTCGACACCGTCAGAACCTTCAAGCTGTGCCCGTAGCAAGGGACGATCATCGACACCTCTAACTGTTGCCCCTGAGCTCGAGCATGCGGAAACGGCGAGAGCGAACGCAAAGATAGCTGCGAGGCGCCGTTTCATCGGGCAACCTTTGAACGTAACTTGACGTAGACCTCACGGCCAACCAGCGCTTCTAGTTCGGGTCTCAACGAATCTACTACTCTTTCATCACCGCAATAGGCTTCTTGGCTCTCTGTGCAGCACCACGCCATTGACGTTCCGCCGCTACCCCAGTCTTTTCGTTGCCATGCCCGCACGTTGGCAACTCGTTGACCGCCTGAACCTTGATTCCATTCGACTCTAATAGGTAGCTGCCAACATACAGATGGTTTGTATTCGATCGGTGAGCAATTGTCATCATCAGCGGCTAAATGAAGGGCGCAGCCGGCTCCTCCTTCAAATCCAGGACGATTTAGAAAAATGCAAGCCCCGTCGATGACTTTTGTGTGTCGGCGGGACTCGTCCGAAAAGATGCCGTCGGCGGCCGCTTTCGCGTACTGGAACCGTTCAGGGTTCGCTGTCGCAGCTAACGCCAAAATTTTCCGAGCTTCATCGTCGTCTAAAAGTTCTGCACCTACGCTACAACAGCCCTGCTGAAGATCTTCAGCAGGTTCATCCAGAATACCTTTGCAGCCTTGCCCCCAGATACACGTCCAGTTCGAACTAAGGAACGTCGAATCGAACCGCCATGAAATACCGGCCTCGCCATCTTCAACATGGATTTCAGGCTCAGACACTGAGCCAGTATACAGAACGCCTCTCGGAGCCGACGACGGGTGAATCGATGATTCGTTTTAGATACCATCATCGGGATATGACCACGATGACTGACTGGAACCCGATTCTTCGAACCGAATTCAACAAGCCGTACTGGTCAGAACTCCAAGAATTTGTTCACGCCGAACGCCAACAGCATCCTGTCTATCCGCCTCATGATGAGGTCTTTGCTGCCTTGCATTTGACGGCATATAGCGATGTGAAAGTCGTGATCTTAGGCCAAGACCCGTACCACGGCCCGAAACAGGCTCATGGTCTTTGTTTTTCTGTTAAACCTCCAGTCAAGCCCCCACCCTCGTTGGCCAACATCTTCAAAGAACTAAGCTCCGATATCGGGTGTGATCGACCAAACCATGGTTCACTCGAGGCGTGGGCTAAACAAGGAGTTCTGCTTCTTAATACCACGTTGACGGTTCGGGGTGGGCAGGCTGCTTCACACCAGAAAAAGGGTTGGGAAACGTTTACAGACGAGGTCATCAAAGCCGTCAACGATAAGCCCGAACCGGTGGTCTTTATTTTGTGGGGGGCGTCAGCGGGTAAGAAAACTACCTTGATCGACCGTCAGCATCACACGGTGTTGCGGTCCGCTCACCCGTCGCCTCTTTCAGCTCACCGAGGTTTTCTCGGCTCGAAACCGTTTTCTGCCGCCAACGCAGCACTTGAAGCAGCAGGACGCGAACCAGTTAACTGGCAAATTCCAGACTTACTCGAGTGAAGCGAGCAGCTTCTTTAACAGCCCATCAAAAGCCGACGCTAATTCGGTGGCACGGCTACCAAACGCGTGGATTGGTGCCCGTTCTTGGTGGGCCTGGTTGATCAACACTCGATGCGGAATTGGCGGCTTCCATACAGTCCTGGCACCGACCATCTTTTTTAGCTCGGCGATACGATCTTGGGCGTCAGCTGAAACCGCCGGGACCCGGTTGAGAACGACACCAGCCAAATCAAGCTTCTTGTTGTGCTCTTCCCACACGGTTTCGATTAGGTCCAACACAGGACTAATTCCACGAAGCCCAAATACTGTGGGTTCGGCTACGAGCAACGCCCGATCGGCGGCTGCTAGACCGTTGACGGTATTCAGCCCCAGCGACGGAGCGCAGTCAATCAAAACAAGGTCAAACCCCTTCACCACGCCTTCTAACGACCTGGCCAGCCTCGTCGAGGCGTCCTTGCGGGAAACATCGGTCTCTCGCATAGTTAGGTCTGCGGCGGCCGGCAAAAGCCATACATCGTCACTCCAGCCGGAGGCAACGATCATCTCGGCGGCAGCGCCAGGCTTACGAGCCTCTAATGCGTCGCCGGTACCATAGTTGTCGAGTGACGGATCGACCCCGAGAGCCCACGTGGCGTTAGCCTGAGCGTCCATATCAACAACCAATGTCTTCACGCCACTTGACCAGGCGGCCGAAGCAAGCCCGAGGGTAACCGTAGTTTTACCTACGCCACCTTTTTGGTTAAGCACCGCCACTGTGTTCTTCATACCGTAACTCCATCCTGGCACCCGGATTCGTCAGATTCCAGCATATGGCGACATGCGCCACATTGTGCCAATTGAGAATTTGCACTTGTTCTCCTTAAAAATTACTACCAAAGGTCCGACGGGGTGGTCATGCCGACCTTTCGAACCGCCACGAAACGACTTTTGCGACCTGTTATTGCTACTAGTTCAATAGCAGCACTCGCCGTAACTAGCTTCAGTTTGCAGTCCCCTGTCGCCGCACAGCAAGGCCATTGCGCTACTGGGGCAGAAGAACGAGTGTTGGAATGGTCAGAGAACTCTAACCCCGGCAATGGGGCCGTCTGGGCGTCGGGAATCAACCAGTTCGAGCTGGGCGAAGGTTTGACCGTTACTGCCTCTCTCGTCGACTCTGGCCCGATGGACGAAGCCTCGACTCTGTTAAATAGCGGCCTTCTGGCTCAGGCGTCTCCTGGGACCGCTGGCGCATTGGTGTGGAATCTCGATACAACTTCGCTCGCCGACGCCGCCAGTTCCACCCTTCTATTCGAGTTTTCAAGCCCCGTCGACAGCTTCTCTGTTGTAACTATCGATGTCGACGCCAAGTCAGCTGAAGGTAGTTCTATCGGGTGGCATGACAAGATTACGGGGGTCGCTAACGGTGAGAACGTTTCAATCGGAATGATCGCGACCGACCCGTCTGTGGTGACCGTCGACGGCAGTTCGGCGTGGGCCGCTGATGGCAAAGCAAAAACACCAAACGAGTCGCCCGCTGGCAACGTCACCGTTTCTGCCACCGGTACTCTTTTTTCTGCCGGGGTTACCTATAGTGATGGGCCTCGGTCAGCCGCAAGTCCGGAACGGCACGCCATTGGAATTTCTTCTGTGACGGTCTGTGTACCGTCCGAATCCGGCGCAACAACTACGACTCCTGAGTCAACCACTGTTGTATCTCCCGAAGCTGACGCCGACGACGCTTTAGTGGGTGAGTCGACGAGCACAACAGAACAGGACACAACAACTACCGAACAGGAGACGACAACTACCTCGGTTCCTGAAAGCACAACGACGACTCAGGTCCCAGAGAGCACAACGGTCCCCTCCGAGCCAGTCGATCCGACTACCTCAGCACCTCAAACGACACCCCCTCCAAGCACCGAAGGTTCGCAGGGTTCAGTAGACGTGACGACAACGGCCTCAGAGCCGGTAAGTAACGGTGGAGACTCCTACAGTTTCGGCTACACCATTACCGCGGTAAACAACGAATCAATCCCTCTCGAATCAGTCCAACTATTTCATGATCTCCAAAGCTCACTAGGTGACGCTGAATCTTGGAAGATCGATAACGTTTCCGCAGTCGACGGAGCGTGTATCGCCTCCGAGACCTATGACGGCGCCACCAATGCTGAACTACTTGTCGATACCGTCGATTTAGCACCAACCGAACGCTGTTCGGTCAAGGTCGCAGTCACGGTAACACCGGCTACCGACACTCAACGTTTCCAGGCCTCGGCCTCAGCGTCAGCAGTCGACTCGTCTAACCAAAAGGCTGCCACGACAAAGTCGGCGGCCGCAGTAGTAACAACCTCACCTGGAACCAAAACACTTGCGTTCACGGGAACTGAAACCGAAGACATCGCAGTTTCAGGTGCCCTTCTGCTGATACTCGGAGCCACGTTGACGAGTTACCGTGATCGTTTCCTTCTCGCCCCGGTCAAACAAACAAATATCCGCTAGTCGATGAGAGCTCGGCTGGCATACGCCACGCAAAGTATGCCAGCCATAAGCAGTGCGCTATGGCATAAAAGCCCAGTAGTCTGGAAGTTCTGTGTCTACCTCGATTCGACCAGAAATGTCGCTACGCGTTCTCGTTTCTCAGCTTCTAGATCTACGACTTCTTCCACCTTGTATGCGGGGATGTAACGTTGACCCCATTCGATGGTAAGCAACGGCTGGCAACGTCGACCCGAGCGGGAAACGCTTAAACCTTCAGAACTGGCTGAAGCCGCGATTCTCGCCGATCTGGCGCTAGTTGTTGTGGTCGTCACTCGACTCACTCCTCTCTCCGCGTTTACACAAGTGCTCGGATGCCTTCCATTCGCTATTTTGGCGATGCGTCATCGACTAAAAGTTGTTGGGGTCGGTTTCTGGATCGCGTTCATCCTGACATTCTTGCTCGCCGGCTACGGGCAGGCGCTTAAGGTCATAGTGATGGTGGTATGGGGTTCGATTGTTGGCCGGTCGATACGAAATAAATGGGGGTGGGGGCGAACGCTGTTGTGGTCGATGACTCTCGGCTGGGCGACTACATCAATCATCACGTTGGGACTCGTGTATTCACTCAGCCGGTTCCGGGAACTCTGGTTAGAGGTGATAGGTAACCAGTGGGAAGGCATCTCTCAAATTCTGAGTCTTATCGTCGATCTGGCAAATAGCGCCACCGGCTTTTTTCAAACCAATCCTCTCTTACTTGTCGGTGTCTCGACGGCCGTCGTCGTATCCCAGTGGAGAGAATCCAAACGCCCAGTCCTGCTCGTAGTGACCGTTTTGGTCATAGCGGCAGCAGCGTTTTTTGCTCCCACTATTCCAGCTAACTGGATATCGACTCTCGACACGGTTGTGGAAACGGGAATCGACAAATGGTGGATCAGCGTACCAGTCGCCGAATTTGTGTTCGGTCTTTGGATGACCCATATCGTTCGACGTTTAGGGACCCCGGTAGGAAACCAAATCCAACGAACCTTCGGACCCGCAGACACTTCGGACAGTATCGACAAACCGTCGTCAACCCCAAACCCGGTACCAATATCGCTTGCGCCAACTATGGTACGCACCGGCGACATAGATCTTTACGAGATCGATGATCTGCGTATCGATCCTGGAGAGTTCGTTGTGTTGACTGGGGCAAACGGGGCCGGAAAATCTACCTTGTTGAAGATCTTGGCCGGGATCGACAACTATCCGACCCTAACCAGACCGGGGGATGCTGGACTTGGGGAGCAATCAGGCACGGCGCTAATCGGGCAGCGGCCCGAAAGTCAAGTACTCGGAGCTCGAGTCATCGACGACCTACGCTGGGGTCTTCAAGCAGAAAACGGCAACGGCAACAAACCAAGCACAGCCGAGTCGGAAGCTCTCACGCTCGCCGGTCTTTCCGGATTTGAGCTACGAGAAACATCAACCCTTTCTGGCGGGGAACTGCAACGGCTTGTGATTGCTGGGGCGATACTTCGCAACCCGAAGCTTGTGTTATCTGACGAATCGACATCGATGCTCAGCCCCGACGGCCGAGTCCGGGTGATGGAGCTGTTGAGAAGCTTCGCTGACAGCGGCAGTGCTGTAGTCCACATCACCCATATCGAAACCGAACTTGAATACGCCGACAGAGTGCTCAGAATTGAAAACAACATGCTGGTCGAACAATGACTGACGCCAAACCTGCAGCTGTTTCGTCGATGCCGACCACCGGCGGAATACTTCTCGACAATGTCGGATACGTCTACGACGATAAGACTCCTTGGGCCCATCAGGCTCTAGAGAACATCTCGTTCACGATCGACCCAGGTTCGAGAATACTGATCGTCGGCGAGAACGGATCTGGCAAGTCGACTCTGGCGTGGATTCTCGCCGGGTTGTACAAACCTACAATCGGGCAAGCGATCCGAGCAGACAAGCCGTTAGTTGAACAAACACCGAATCTCGGCTTCTTGATTCAACACACTCGACTACAGCTTTTAAGCCCTACGGTCGGCCAAGAATTCTCG
This sequence comes from Acidimicrobiales bacterium, assembly GCA_020630065.1. Classification (GTDB taxonomy): domain Bacteria; phylum Actinomycetota; class Acidimicrobiia; order Acidimicrobiales; family SZUA-35; genus JAHDCC01. Next base: position 4,847 of record JAHDCC010000028.1, on the reverse strand, counting down.
ACGTTCGGCATAACAGGCTCGGATGCCCAGACCGCTATGAGGTCGATGGGTATCACCAATATTCATCTCAGCACCCGACTTGAGAACCTTTCTGTCGGGCAGCAGCGCCGAGTAGGCCTCGCTGTCCTTTTCGCCCGAGAGTGCCCTGTGATCATTTTGGATGAACCCCTCGCCGGGCTAGATCGCCAAGGGCAGACCCGAATAGCTGAAGCCGTAAATGCGTTACCTCACCAAACAACGGTGGTCACCGTGACCCACGATTTTGAGGCGTCAGCGCCGTTGGCGACCGATGCGATAGAACTCACCGGCGGTTCAGTCAGCAAGGTGTGGTCACTATGAAATCGGCGTTTCATCTGCTGAGATACGTGGACCGGGACTCGATTGTTCACCGCACGAATGCGAGAACCAAAATTCTTAGCATGTCGGCTATGGCGTTATGTTTGGCGTTCCGGCCCGGCTGGATAGCGGTTGCCGGTATCTGGTCGTTAGGCGCCGTCACGTTCATCGCGGCACGACTTCCCGTTGGGTGCATTCCCAGATTCCCAAAAATCGTCAGCTACGGACTTTTGTCCGGCCTTGTACTCGGGGCAATAAGCGGCGGCGAACCGAATGTAAACATCGGATCTTGGGTGTTTGGTGCCGGTGGTTTAGTAATCCAGATCAGGTTTTCTCTAGTAACGCTAGGTCTACTCTTTCTGTCTCTGCTTCTCGGATGGACTACCCCACCTAGTGAGCTTCCCGGAGCCGTGCGTTTCATTCTGCGCCCATTTAGAGCGGTGCGCCTTCCTGTCGACGATGTCGTCACCGGGCTGGCACTAGCGGTACGAGTAATGCCACTACTTATGGATGAGCTGGCTTCTACTTTCACCCTTTGGAAAGCTCGGAGAGACGCCCAGAATCTCCGAACACGATCCGCTTCGATACCGGCGTCACCGGAGGCCGGTACTAAAAATGTTCCTTCGACACCCGGACCAGCCAGCCAACGAGCTGACCTGATGGAACGCACAATCAACGATGTTATTGCCATCGCAGCGACATCAACCACGTCTGCGGTGAGACGATCAACCGAGATTGGACGAGCGATGCGGGCCAAAGGTTCGACTGAAGCACCGGTGACCGAATCTTCTTGGGGTCTACCGGATTTCATCGCCGCGGTCGTCACCATCTGCACGGTAGTCGCCGTCTTTGTCTTAGATAGCTAGGCGACACGTCCTGGTCGGGTGTCGCCAAAAATTAAAAAGCCCCGACCGAGTCGGGGCTTTCATACAACAACTAGGCTGGTTTCAGACTCGCCCATAGTTCATGTTGTAGCCGCCGTGCCGAGGCGGCTCGGGATGAAGGTCGATTACTTCGGCTCGGTCTTCGGTAAGAACTTCTATTTGGTTTCGAAGACGGGAAATCTCGGTGTCCTGTTCGTCCCGTCGGACACGCGCTGATGCAAGAGCGGCGTCTGCCCGACCGACCAAGGCCCGAAGGTTCTCCATCTCAGCGAGCAACTCTGGATTTGGCTGCTCACGCTGGGCTGCAGCGTCCATTCCCGAGGTTGCGGCGGAAAGATTGCCCGCTTCGGCTCGGAATGCGAACAGATCGTTCACAGCCTGAGTCCGTTGCCGCTCTATCTTGCGGCGACTTTCGATCAGTTTCTCAACCGTTTTCTGATGTCTGCGGTCGAGTATCCACACAGCTGCTGCGCCGAAGAGCACACCGATCACTATGCCAATTCCAAGTTGTATTATCATTCTCCGCCATCCGTTTGATCGGGCCCCGCCAGACCGGTTGTAACACTAATGTCTTAGTTTATCCTCCGAGTAGATGCAAATACAAACGACGGCCTACAACTAGAACCATCTGCGTTAGATATGTAGACCAGAATGGCTATATCTAGAGTCTTTAGACGCATACAGGTGACATAGCAGACCTATTACCACAGTGTTGTCGACCAATAATTATGCTTAAGATACTTCTGAGAGATGGGGTTCTCTGGCCCCACGAAGGTATGTTCGAGGGCATGGCAAGCCCTATTCAGTCAACCGGTGTTCGACCTAGCCCAATCTTTTTTGGGCTACTTGCCCTCGTGGGGTTGGCCGCGTATCTTTGTACCGCGTCGTTCGTTCCCTCGGAGTTAGCAGTTTTTATATTCGTCGTTTCGGGCTGGATCCTGTCACTTGTCTTCCACGAGTTCGCCCACGCGTACACGGCCTACAAGGGTGGTGACCGATCGGTGGCTTCCAAAGGTTACCTGACGCTCGACCCTCGAAAATATGCCGATCCGCTAACGTCGCTTCTTCTACCTTGTCTATTTATTCTCATGGGTGGCATCGCGTTACCTGGAGGTGCGGTGTGGATCAATCGAGGCGCGATTCGTTCTCGTGCTACTGAGTCGTTGATGTCGCTTGCCGGGCCGTTCAGCAACCTGGCGTTCGGTGTAGCACTTATCTATTCGGTATCGGTTCTTGGCCTTGCGGCTTCTCAGCCAGTTCTCGCTGGCGCTATATCTCTTCTCGCATATTTTCAGATTCTGGCGTTTGTTCTCAATATGCTTCCGGTGCCGGGGCTTGACGGTTACGGGGCGATCGAACCACATCTTTCACACGAACTACGGGCACAGATTCAGCCATACCGGCAATACGGTATTTGGATCATGATCGGCGCCCTATTTTTCATTCCCCCGGTTCGCGATGTTTTCTTCGACATGGTGGAAAACGTTGGGTCTTTTGTTGGTTTGGATCTGACGCTTCGAGCGTTCGGATCTTCCCAATTCTTCTTCTGGCTATAAGTAACTGGGATTGGGCTGAGTTTTGCTAGTTGTTGGCGAGAATCTTGGTTATCGCGTGAGCTAGACCGTCATCATCGTTGGTCCCGATGACTTCGTCTGCGGCTTCTTTCGCGTCTTCACTGGCGTTGCCCATGGCGTAGCTTTGCCCCGCCCAGTTCAACATAGGTATGTCGTTGTGGTTATCTCCGAATACCGCCACTTCAGACGGGTCCACTTCAAGCTGAACGGCGAGCTCGTCGAGTGCTCGAGCTTTGGTCACCAATGAGGCGGACAGTTCGATAAATTCCATACCTGAATAGCTTGCGACTACTCGACCATCGACCGCTCTGTTGATTTGTTGGTAGAGGCTGTCTAGTTTTATCTCTGGCTGAAAAGCCAAGATTTTTTGGATCCGGTCCGGGAGATGTGACGCTATGTCATCTACTTGGTGAGCGACGTAAGAATCTGAAATTCGTGGAACAACCGATCGAAACTTTGATTCGTGCACGGCTGTCCGTTCACCTTCAAGCGCAAACTCTATTCCCGGGATTGCGGCCCGAAGCGTTGTTATCAACCATGAGGTGACGGAATGATCAATCCAGTATCCCCGGATTACTGCGTCGGCTTCGGCGTGGTAGGTGATCGCTCCGTTAGAGAACACCCAGTAGTCAGGCAAACCTAAGGCGTCCAGCACTTCTTGTGCAACAGTTATAGGACGCCCGGTGGCTGGGACGACATGGATTCCTGCTTCTTTGGCCGTCCATAACGAACGTCGTACGTTGTCTGACAGGGAATGGTCGCTGCGAAGCATCGTACCGTCAATGTCGGTGGCAATCATTTTTATCAAGGTTGTCACTACCTGGTGGCGATATGGTCGTTGAACGTAGAAGGGACCGGCTCGCGCCGGCCCCTTGGATACTAGCTTGTTAGAAGTTGCCTGCTACTTCTTCCTTGTCTTCGTAGTTGGCCTATCGTCTCGATCTGGATACTTGACCACGAGTTGTCCGGCCTGTTTGACCCATTCATCGCGTTCGATACGACCTGGGAACGCATCAATCGCTTCGGTCACCTTCGCAATATCATCTTTAGTGAAATCAGAGAGCTGTTCCCACGTTTGGATACCAAACGACTTCAACGTCTTTTCCATCACCGGACCGATACCAGAAACAACTTTCAGGTCGTCCACATGAGCGGCACCAGGAGTACCTAACTTTGTTGTGCCCTGCTGCCATGAAGACCTACTTGGCTTTTTAGCCTTCTTAGGTTTGGTCTTTTTCGCAGGCTTTTTCTTCGCTGGTTTCGCCAGGGCTGAAGGGTCATGGTTCTTACATAACGCCTTTGCTTGTTTGACCCATTCATCGCGTTCGATACGACCTGGGAACGCATCAATCGCTTCGGTCACCTTCGCAATATCATCTTTAGTGAAATCAGAGAGCTGTTCCCACGTTTGGATACCAAACGACTTCAACGTCTTTTCCATCACCGGACCGATACCAGAAACAACGGTTAGGTCATCGACGTGAGAGGCACCCGGCGTGCCGAGCTTTGTTGTGCCTTTCTGCCATGCCGGTCGTTTCTTGGCTTTTTTCTTGGTCTTCTTGACTTTGGCATCTGCCTTTGCAGATTTTTGAACGGCTGCTTGAGATTTCAGATCCTTTTTGATCTTCGCTAGCTCAGCCTCAAGTTCGACGATCCTAGCGTCACGACTTGGGACTACGGCTGCTGATTTCTCAAACCTTATTCGTTCTTTTTCAACTTTGGTTAGGTCAATGTCGACAGCTTCTTTCTCTTCCTTCGCAACTTTGAGTTGTGATCGGAGATCAAGAATTGTCTGGTCTCGCTCTGGGAGCAGTTTGGCTTGTGTTTCGTATTCATTCAACGACGCTCGAAGCGGCGCTATCTGTTGCGCTTCGGACTGTGCCTTCTGAAGGTCGTCTTCGAGCGCTGATAGACGTTTGACTTCAGCATCGGCCTTAGTTAGATCGATGCGTAACGCCGACACCTTTTGCGCTTCGAGGTTTGCTGCTTCTAACTCAGCCCGTAATCCTTCAAGCTCAGCGGCCCGAGCATTCGCAGCATCCAACTCACCACG
>JAHDCC010000072.1 GCA_020630065.1 Acidimicrobiales bacterium | reverse complement strand
AAGGCTGCAGCAGATTCAACGGGTCAGTGCAACACCTCGGCGAGGGCGGTGGCGGGTGTGCGGTAGCCGAGTGTCTTTCGTGGTCGTGCGTTGAGCTTCGCTGCGACACGATCGAGGTCGGCCTGGGTGAGCTCCGCCATCGATGTCCCTTTCGGGAAGTACTGGCGAAGCAGCCCGTTGGTGTTCTCGTTCGTGCCCCGCTGCCATGGGCTCCGGGGGTCAGCGAAGTAGATCTCGATGCCGGTGGAGCGGGTGATGTCGCCATGCCGGGCGAGTTCCATGCCCCGGTCCCATGTGAGCGACTTCAGCAGGACCGCCGGGATGTCGGCCATCTGCTCGGCGAGCCGTTCGGCAACGGTCATCATGTCGCGACCGTCGAGCTGAACGAGGACCGTAAATCGGGTGGTGCGCTCGACGAGCGTCGCGATCTGGGTGAGGCCACGCCCGAGGACGAGATCGCCTTCCCAATGGCCCGCGATCTTCCGGTCCCGAACCTCGAGTGGCCGGTCATGGATCGAAACAGCGCCGGCGATCTGGCTCCGGACTTGGCCCTTCACAGTGTGATGCTTGTGCTTGCGGATCGGCCGACGGGTCCGCAGATGCTTGGTGAGATCGCGGGACAGGACGCTGCGGCCCTGGATGAAGATGGTCTTGTAGATCGTCTCATGGCTGACCCGCATCGCCGGATCGTTCGGGTGCATCACGGCGAGGAACCCAGCGATCTGCTCGGGTGACCAGTCTTCGGTGAGCCGGTCTCGAACGAAATCGGCGAGTACCGGGTTCTGATCGAGCCGGCACGGCTTCGGTCTCTTCGCCCGATACCAGGCACGATCGTGAGCATCGATCGCCCGGTACTTCGCGCAGCCCTTGTTCCGCTTGATCTCTCTCGAGACCGTCGAGGGCGCTCGACCGAGCCGTGCGGCGATCTGGCGGATCGATTCGCCTCGCGCCAAACCTCGTGAGATCTCTTCTCGCTCGGTCAACATCAGATGAGTCGACCGGGCACGCCGAGGTGGCGAATACACGCCGCCCCTCGTTCGCAGGATCGTGTACACCGACCCCGCTGGCTTCCCCATCGCTCGGGAGATCTCACTGATCGACTCGCCAGCGTGCCAACGCTCCCAAAGCTCGTCTTTCTTCTCGTCCGACATCCCCGGACGACCCAGCCTGGCCATCGTCACCTCCAACGGTCACGCCAACAAGACCATCCCGTTGCGCTGACCCGTTGAACCCAGGGCCGCCTATTTCGCCAGGGAGACGACCCGGTGACCCGCTTCCGGTTCGTCCAAGACCACAG
>JAHDCC010000071.1 GCA_020630065.1 Acidimicrobiales bacterium | reverse complement strand
GTAAGCGACCACCGATCACCATATTTTAATCACAACTTAGTTTGCTTATCTTTATGGGGTTGGTCTTATTTTTCGATTATTGTTGGATCAATACGGTGAGGTAGCCATTCAATGGCTTGGTCGTTGACTTTATTAGTCGCTACTTTTTTTAGCAACCATTTTAAGTATTTAAAAGGATTTATGTTATTTTTCTCACAAGTTCCGACAATAGAATATAGTACGGCTAAGTTTTGTGCGGCATTATGTGAACCAGCAAACATATAATTTTTGCGTCCTAATGCAATAGGACGGATAGTATTTTCAATTAGATTGTTATCAATTTCTATTTTTCCATTATGGGCATAGCTACTTAATCCCTTCCATCTTGTGTAGGCATAGTCAATCGCCTTTCTAATGGGAGTAGACGGTAAGATACTCGGATCTTGCTGTTTTTCCTTTAGCCACTCTCCTAATTTTTCTAAAATGGGAACGGCTAATTCTTGTCTTCGTTTTTTTCTTTGTTCATAGTCTAATTCTTGCTCTTTGGCTTGCCGTTCTATTTGATAAAGCTGTTGGACTTGTTCTAAAAAATGGTGGGCAATATCAGGGGCTATTTCTTTAGCCTCAAAGAACTTGCGTCGAGCATGGGCCATACAATAATGGAGTCGAATCGGTTTGTTTTTAGCAATGAGTTCGTAAACATTATAGCCATCTACTTGTAAATCCCCCTTATATTTAGCTAAAATAGCATCAGCCGCTTTTTTTCCTCTACTGGCATTGTAATTAAAGAATACTGTTTTAATTTCAGGGGAATGATAGGCCCATACATAACCTCTATGAGTAGCCCCTTTTTTGTTTTTAGTTAATACAAGAATAGGGGTTTCATCTGCTTGTATATAAGCTTGCTTTAAAACTTGGCTTTTCATCAATTCATAAATGGGTAGCAGACTTTCTGCCCCTTTATGGAACCAATTATTAAGATTATTCGGACCAATAAAATCAATTCCAATCTGTTTGAGTTTTTTAGCGAAGCGATAGACCGGCGTATGGAATTGGATTTTCTCTACAATGATCTGTGCGATTAAGCTTTCATCAACCATCCCTTTAGGCACCGTTCGTGCTGGGATCGGGGCTTGTAAAATACCTTCATCAGGATTTTTAGGATCGGCATACTTAGGACGTTTAATTTGCTTGACAAAAAGCACTGCCGGCTGGTAAGCCAAGGTTTCTGTGACATCTTCCCCTATTAGAGTTTTACCTTCAATATCATCTGGTTCAATAATAGTGACTTCTCGTCTGATCGAATCTGGAAAACGATTACGACTAATTCCTTTGCGGCTTT
>JAHDCC010000070.1 GCA_020630065.1 Acidimicrobiales bacterium | reverse complement strand
GGGTCGAAATCGTCGTCGGGTTCCCAATCGACGACTGTTTCCCATTGGCCGCGGCTGGTGTCGTTGCCACGCCATCCGTTGTCGGCCCCACACGCGGGTCGCACCGAATCGAGTCGTGTCTGTTGCGTGTGGGAGTACGGGTCGATGTGATCGGCGTGCAACCATTCGAACGGGGCGTCACACACCGGATTGGCGCATCTCCCGTTTGTGGCGACAAGGGTGGCGTCTCGCATCCAATCCGGGACCCGCCGCGAATCGATCGACACCTCGATCGCCCGTCCTTCCGGGTCATACACGAGTCTTCGGAACTGTGCGGTCGCCGTCGCAGCGAGGGCGTAGATCGGATGGATTGGGGTTCCGTCGATCAACTGGCATTTCGAATCAACATGGTTGCGGTCGAGATGCGGGAAATCGTTGACTGTTGGATCGGCGAGCCATGCGAGCGTGGTTTCGTAGACGTGTTGACTCATCACGATGTTGACGCGGGGCCGAGCGAACGTCCCGTTCGGGCGTGCAGCACCACGACCGACCAGGTTCAACACGGCGTGCAGGGTGCGTCGACGGACTGTGTTGGACACGCCAGCATCGTCTTCGGCTGTTTTGAGGCGGGCGATTTCGTCGTTGACGGGTCCCATCAACGCGGCGGCTTGTAACGGGTCGAGAACACCAGAGATTTTGGTGCGCCCATCGGGAAGTTTGGTGGCGGTGAGACCGGTCGCGGCTTGTTGATGGCGTGGTTCGGCACCATCAGGGTCAGCACCAAGTAGCCATTCGGTAATCACGGCGTCGAGGTCCCGGAAATGACAGGACTCACACCAGGTAACGAACAACTGCTGGTGTTCGACCATCTGCACATGAACCCGGGGGTTGTGGGCGTGGCGGATCTTGTCGACATGGGCTGTTGTCAACACACCGGCCGCATAGGCATCGGCGATGACCGGGAAATCCGCGAGCCATCGACCGAGTCGCATGTCGAATCGGGTGTCGGCCGGATCGGCGTGAGTGCGTGATGCGACATGGTTGGCGGTGTTGCGTTGATCGTTCAACGACCCAACATCCACAGCATCGGCAGCCATCACCGCCGCGACCCGTAACGCGTCGAGCTTGGCGGTCAACCGGGTGAGCGCAGCGACCCGATCAGAGCGCTCGGATGCGGACAGGCATCCCAACGCGGTGTCGGCGCACACGTCGAGAGCGTCCTCGAGTGCGTCGATATCGGAACCCAATGCCATGAGGGTCAGAGTATCGAACAGGTGTTCGCTCTGCAATGTTGTGGGGTATGTAATGTGAGGGTCAGACCCCCGAATTACACGAGGCCGGGTTG
>JAHDCC010000027.1 GCA_020630065.1 Acidimicrobiales bacterium | reverse complement strand
AGGATTCTTCGGACTCCTAGCCGCCGCCTTTGCATCAGCCTATGCGTCACACCAAATCTCCAACTACGCTGAAGAACGAGCCGACCGTTACCAACCCGACCAAAACACAAACCGCGATCGAACCGAACAAACCAACGACTACAACACCACTAAAGCTGTAGACTCCGTCGAAGAATCAGCCGACACCGCCGCCGGGCACCTCGACGACCAAACCGGTAAAACATTCGAAGAAACCAAAGGAACACTCGAAGAAGCAGGATTCGAGGACAAAGGCACAACTGCAGGAGGCTACGATAAGTTCTATCACCCCGACGGCAGCAAAGTCCTTATTCGTCCGAACGGAGAAATCGTCCGGGCCGGCCCTAAAGTCAGAAACCCTGACCCCAACGTGAAAGGCCGAACAACTAGACTCGACCAGCACGGCAACCCAGGAGCCCCACACAACACCGGAGAAATAGTAATCAGATGACCCCCATCCAGCTACCCGACAACGCAGACTCATTCGAAATCAATGATGTCAAGGTGCACCCGGAACAACTATGGCTCACACTCGGAATGGCCGACGTCGTCGAAGAAGTACAGTATGAACTCAAATTTCGAAACCTGGCACATCTGTCGATTTCGAGAGCGGTCGACGAGGACCACGAAGGCATCTATCAAATTATGGGAATCCAAGTTATCAAGACAACAGACCCTCGACCTATACTAAACCAGCTTGGATACAGCTTTGTCAGTCAACTACCCCGACACGACTACTACTACCTGAAATCTGATGGCGATTTGTTCATTCAAGTTGTAGCCACTCAATTTGACCTGGTCCAAGTAGCAAACAAAGACTCGCCTTTCAAACCACGTATTTATCCACCATCACAGTCATAAAGTCGACGACTCAAACTGTCCTAGCCAAGTAGCCCTGATATGATCAGATGCCGACGCTCCCCCCGAATGGGGGACAAGGACTGACGGCTCCCAATTCTGGTACGACGAACTGACCGATACCGTAGTAGTCAAGAACCTTCCCGGCATCGGCGGAAGCACATGGAGCCCTGGGAATGGAGGCACACGATGAACGCTTGGGATGATCCAAAATATGCGACCCCTGAGATGCTCCGGACCAGCCTTGAGCACGTCGAGCATTTGATGCGTCGGCGGTATCCAAAAATGGCAGAAATATCCGCAGGGTTCTCGTGCTGGGACGATGGAACATTTCCTCCGCTGCTGGGCATCGAGTGTGTCGCAGTTGTTTGTAGAAGTCAATCCCAAAATATCTTGTGATGAGTATGAGCATATTCTTGCAAAGCGCATCGTGCTGGACGAATTCCTTCAGATCGCCAACGACGAGGAAAAGTCCGATTTGTTGGCATGGGTTGTGCCGCTCGTCAAAGAAATTGACGAGACATTTCAACTAAACACAACACCAGACCCAGACGGGTATGTGGCAGCTCGAGATCGGGAACGACCTGAGTATTGGTTTTTGAGACGGCTTCCTAACCACGCGCTAATTCTCAAGATGTATCAGGTCATTGGACCTAATCGACGCCCGAGTTCTAGCGACGAATAATCTTAAGACAAGGGCCTTGGTCTTAGCTTGCAAGCATTCCAAACACCATCAGATACCGCCGCACGGTTGTTCGGTCAACACCGTAACGGAGCTCGATATCGGTCATCGTCTGCCCAGTTTAAACACATGGGATTGGGGTCATCCAAATAGTTGGTGAACGTCGTTGGCTACGAGTGCTACGGCTGCGATTAAGTCGGTTCCTGGGTTTTCCAAGGCTTCGATGTCGAACAGGTGGTATGCCGTTTCGGTTGTGCCCTTTAATTTAGCGGCCTGTCAGAAAACCCATATGCCCCAAGGTTTGTGGGTGCAGTGCAGGTAAACGGGCTGGAGACAGGCTATGGAGAATTGACCCTAGAGGAGATTGCTAGACTGGCGGCCAAGGGCGACAAAGAAGCACAGAAGGCACTAAAAATGATCAAGCAAGCTGGATCCCAAGGCAAGGGAGGAAAGTGACCTGATGTTTGAAACACTAACGACACGTGATTTCGGAACACTCCGATCTGTTTCGGCTCTTTTCGAATACCCTAAGTGGGCAAGCGCCTATTGGTTTTGTTTTGAGGGAGGCATTGTCCAAATTGGAGTCGAGCCTGAAACCGATCAGATCCAACTCACCTACCCTAACCAAATTGACCCACTTTCGGTCGACATGTCGCAGCTTGATCCGTTTGCTTATTCTATTGGATCTCGAATGACCTGGAAATGGCTGTTCAGTAACCAAAACGGATACGTAGACGGCGTGCAAATCGCATTCAGAAGTCCTGGTACCGGAGAACAATCGCTTCAATTCGTCGCTGCAGGTTCCATGATTCTGTTAGGAAAGGTCGAGGAAATTCCATTCGACAGCTTCGGGTCGGCTGAGTAAATCCCTTGGGGCGTGTCTGGGAGCTAGATATCACCTGAGCTGCCCGGGATTTGACGGACACGTCTCGTGTCCGAAAACCGGATGGAAGCACGTTTTGGTATGACGAAGTAACCGACCGACTAGTCATCAAAAACCCGAACGGTGAGGGCAGCGTTTATAACCCTGATAACACAGGAAGCTACCTCGACTAGCCAAACCAGCCTCGACCCGCCAAACTTAACGATGATTTCTAAGGACACTTTATGAGAGAACCTAACCCCAAATATACGGTCCCTGAGCATCTTGACGCCGACGCTCTGTTCGTCGAGGACCTGATGCGTAAACACTACCGACGATGGAAAGACCGCCCCTACGGCGGAATAGAAAACGAACTTAGCCGCTGGGCATTCGTCATCGAAGGAATCGTAACCAATCGAAGCCCGAAATACTTTTCCGACGAATACCAGAACGACCTAGCGCGTCGAGTCAAACTCGCAGAAATGCTACAAGCCGCCGAACAACACAACCTGGTTGAGCTCCTACACTGGGCGCTGCCTATCATCGACCAACTCGACGAGATATTTCGAGGACACTCATACCCAGATACAGAACACCGAGTAGTTAGCAGAGGACGCCTCGTTCCCGCCTACTGGTTCGCACGCCGTATGCCCAAACACCCAGGCATCATCGACTCGTACCAAAACCGCGACCCCTACAGAGAAATCAAAATTGACCACCGCCCCGATTTTCGCCCCAAACCCGACCAACAAACCGCTACCTAAATAGTCACCGACCAACCCTGCTGACTGACGGGTGTTCGATGAACTCGATGCCGAAGCCCTATTTGGTTATCTCAACCGTTTAGAAATCGCGGCACACGAAGCCACTCAGTAGCCAATCTACGATAGGCAGCTGAACGTGCTGCCAATGGAGAAACACATGGCCGAGGGCCACGCGGACAACAAAACTGATAAATCAACCTGGATCTGGACTCCCAACACCAGCTACGGACCATTCACCTTCGGAACCCACCTCACAAACACCCCTCACGTAGGCCAAGAAATATCCCGGCAAAACATGGGAAGCGACGACAACGCAATCGATTATCGGACCACGATTGACGAACATACCGAACTCGGATTCTGGAACAACAAACTCATTACAGTCAACTCAGACAGATCATTCTTCCAAAAAGGAACCGAATGCGTGTCCGCTGACTTCAGAGAGGTCACACACCTATTTGGCTGTGAATTCACCCTCACCGACGAAGTGTCCTTCTTTCTCGCTGACTGTGATGAACTCGACCTTCTAGTCTTTATAGAACTAGATTGGACTATACGATCTGTATCGGTTGGAGTCGACCCAGAAATATACTTCCCCTACCCGAACTCCGACGACCACCAATAACCAGACCCCGGTGAGGCCAAACTCGAGCCGTCTCCCTGTCAACCTTGTAGTAGTAAACATCCAGTATCGGCACCAGCAATCAAAGAACCATCATTGCAACCCGACCCAAAGACGAATCCAGCTACCCAGCAACGCTGAATATTTCTGAATCAACGACGTCAATATTCACCCTGAAAAAATCTGGCTGAAACTCGGAATGATCGACCCCGTCGAAATCATTCAGTACGAACTGGCGTTCCGAAACCTCCTCCACCTATCAATTTCAAAGGCTTTCGACGATGACAACGAAGGTGTTACCAGATAGCAAAGAGAGCAGACCAAATTGATAATTAAAACCCAAGTCAAGTTAAGAATCTACAGCCCTTCGACTACACCAACCGCCATCTCAGAAATGCTGGGCATCACACCTGATCGCTCCTTTCTGAAAGGTGACGTAGTCAGCAAGCGAAGCAAGAAACCGACTTACCGTGAGCAGCACTTGTGGCTGAAGAAAAGCACACTCCCCGAAGAAGAAGAGCTTTCGGAACACATACTGATGATCGCTGAGCTTTTGCGGGGTTGTCATGACCGTTTCCTGCAATTAGAAGACTGCGGGGCCGACCTTATTTGCGGACTATTTTCAGACAACACTCAATTGAATACGTACATCGAAGACAAAGCGATCCAAGCCATCGCCCCATATAATCTTGATCTACTGATCTCTGGTTACACCGCAGACGGTTAACTAGTGTCAGGTAAAACCGGTCAGAGAATGCGGGCTCTGGTGAGCGCTGTGGGGGTTCTATGATGACTGCTAGGCTTTAACTTGTCTAAGGTCGCCAGCCGCTAGTCGAAACGTTAGGTAGTTCAGAATGACTGTAGTCGAATACCAAACAGACAAAGCAATGACGGTTCGGGACGAGCTCGAAGACGGTTACGCAGAGGTTGTATCCGCCGCGAAACCTGACAGCTGGAACCTGATCGGTGACGCCGCCGACACAATCGTCCAGTCGTCACTCAACAAGTACAAAGACGATGTGGTCGACCATCTCGATGACCAAAAACTGGTGGCCGATATCGTGATCAGTCTGATGGGGGCGTTGGATAGCTCTATGAAAAAAGCTGATCGAAACCTCAGCGAAAACGGACCCCGTTAAAGACAAACCTCGGCTGCCAGAAGCAATGCACCGTACTTGTATTCCACCGACTTTTGAAGATATGCTCGGCTAGCAAAGCGGATTGCGGCGGAGAGGAACCTTGGCGGTGGGTGATTGGTGGTCGGGTAATGCCGTTGAGTCCTCGAGCTTTCAGCTGCGCAGTATCGCCAACGATTTCGAAGAAAAAAGAACCGGTGCTGTCAATCAGCTAACGACACTGTCTGAGTTCACGTCGCAATACCGCACCGACAACAAAGGCCCCGATATCACCACTATCGCCGGGTTAGCTGACGCGGTCACCGCCGGAATGAAAACAACGGTCGACGCATATGCCAGTGTCGCAGACGCGTTTCATGCTGCAGCCGACACGATCGGCGAACTCAACGAACGAGAATCAGCACTACGCACAAAAATCTCTAACATCGATAGCGACGTACTCGCCATGTACACCGGGTCGGCGTATTCCTATGGCGGAGCAGTTGACACGACCGCCGCCGAACGGCAACAAGCCGTCGATGCTCAAGCCGAATACAACTCCATCCGGGCGGCCGAAGACGCGGCACTAAAAACCCTGGCTGAAACTATCGGCGCCGCGAGCACAGGCGACGACATCGAAGTCAACGACGCCGCGGTGCAGGACATCTTGGGGAGACTCGTTCTCGAAGTGACCGACCCAGACCTGCTCCTGGGCCTCACCATCGGCCAAGCAGTTTTGGTTGACGGTTCCGACGGTGAAATTGATGGCACAAAAGAAAACTTCGAAACCCTCATCGGAAACGGTGCTACAGCTGAAGGGGCAGCGAAAGTCGTCGACGGCGAATACTCGACGCTGTGGACCGACAGAATCTACGAAGACGGGTTGTTACCTCGAGCCGTCGACGTAGCGCTCGAACATCAGATTGCGTACGGAGAAGCCGAATACGCCGTTCTGGGAACCGAGATCGAACAGCTGCAATACGAGATCGACAACTACGAAGGCGATGAACCATACACAAAAACCAAGCTGTGGGTGGAACGAAACAGACGCATCGACCTTCTAACCAACGGCGATAGGGGACTGGCACGAGAATTTACCGCCCTGCTTAACGATGGGGTCTCGGTTGATGATGCGGTCGGCGCTGCAGTTAGAGAAGAGTACGGTGATGCCAGCTATATCGAAACGTTGGAGGGCACGGGTCTAGCGTACGGCAAAGAATACAACGCAACGGTGTTTACGTTTGCTCTGCAGGAACAGTTATACGAAAAAACTGAAGAAGCGTTAGACACAGATTTCGATGACAACGAAGGCCCAGATTTCGGCGACGTCGACCTGGGCTTGTTGGCATTGGCTGAACACAACGACGTCTCTTACAACACGATGGTCGCCTACATTCAAGGCGCCGACCCGGCGAATCGTCCCGAGATCTACCAGGAAGCTCCACCCGGCTTCCTCGACCTCCCAATAACTGGCGGTGATGAAGCAGCAGCAATACTATCGATCGAAAATTACGACGACAGCGACGTGTTCACCGAAATCGAAACCGCTAAACAAGGCGACAAAGAGTTCCGCGACGGCAAGATGAGCCAAGAAGATATCGACGCGATACTCGCCGACCCCGATGCCACCGTAGGGGCCCGTGCAGTCGCACAGTTTTTGAACGACAACCCGGACGCCATGAACCACATCGACGTTGCCAACGACGGTCGGTTCCTATCTGGTTTAGGTGACGGAGAGTACATCACAGCGGGGGACGGTGACGGAACGATCACCCGGCAAGAGGTTCAACAGTTCCAACTGAACAGATCAATTTTCACCACGTTAAACACAGGTCGAGAGAACGGTTTGATAGGTGACCCCGACCGTTCGGACGGAACCTACTCGGAACAAGCTTTGGCCGATGTCCGGGCGAACCTTACAAGTCCGGGAGAAGACGGTCCAGTCACTGACGAGGAAAAGCTTGCGGTCGCCATCGACGTCACACTCGAAAACCATTGGCTTGATAATCGTAGCGGGTGGAACAAGTTAGGCGACGGTATCGCTTCACACGGTGGTGTGCTTGGTGTCGGTTGGGAGCTTGCCGGTTTTCATGATGACGATCCGACAAACGGTCGGAGGTTGACTAACAACCCGGTCGGCTACGTCACTGACTTTGGTAAAGGCGTCGGCGATTTCGCGGTCGGTATTTACGACCTGTCGGCTGCGGTTCCACTATCGCCGGCGTTTCATATTGAACGCGCCCGTGAACAGTTTGATGACCAGTTCGGTGACGGTGATTATCAACATCGGGGAGTAGCAACGTGGGAAGGTATGGGAGCGATGGCCGACACTGCCCAAACTTTCATGCCTTGGACCGACGACTACGATCAGGCAGAAGAGCAGAGGCGTCGCCTCGGAACGTCGAAGATAAGTGATGCCCGTGATCTGGCGTCTTCGATGGTCGACTTCGATACGTTTGTTTACGAACCGGGCCGGTTCGCTGGTCAAGTCGCCCCTGAAGTGGTTTTAGCGGCCTTTACGTTTGGTTCAAGCGCGACTGCGAGTGTGGCTCGTGTAACCGTTCAGCAGGGTGTGAGGGCAGGGGCGCGGCATGCGTTGAAACTTGTCGGCAATGGCACTAGGGCGTGGGTGACCGCTCCGAGCAGAGTTTTTAGCGCCACCTCGGACGGGTTAGGCACGATACTCAACAAGTCGAGGCTCAAGTTTAAACCCGATGTAGAAACGTTCTCTGAGAGTCAACGCGTTTCTCGTCTTGACGAGGCGGATGTAGAATCGGGTGCCCGAGAACCCTTGACAACAGATGCTGATGCGATACCTCCCGTTGTGTCAAAATCGACTGACTTGGATATTCCTGATTTCAACTCCGATGGTTCTCCGGATTTCTCTAGCCTTGATACAGTTTCTCTTCTCGACGATCAAGGCCGCCAAGGAATCGTGGATTACACAAAGGATGACTACTATGGCGATATCAATACCGGTCTTCGTGTAGACCCAGATGGATTGTCATCTGAGCTTCAACGTGTTGTTGATGACGCTATCCATGGTCTTGACCAGTTGCCAGTGTACGGCCATTCAGCGCCGCTATACCGCGGAACAAATTTGCCGGATGATGTCTACTTAGAATTGATAGGAGGAGCAGAAACCTACTCCGACGGGGCATTCTTGAGTTCGTCAACTAACAGAGCGGTTGCTGATGGATTTGCTAGCAGACATAAGCCGAATCCAGTTATCTTTAAGATAGAGGCTTCAGATAACGGTCGAGTCGTCGGGAACGCGTCCAGCTATCCAGTGGAAAGTGAAATTCTGTTTAGACCTGGGACGAAGTTCGAAATTGTACGAATCGATACCAGTGGCTCAATCCCGGTAGTGACGATGGTTGAGTCTTAAGTAAAGGGAGGTGTCCTGTGGTTGACAATCCGTTAAAGCGGAGCAAAGAAATTTACACCCCGGAATATTTGGCTGTTCTGGAACGCGAGAGCGAGAAGAGCCGTGCATGGCAGGCGGAGCACGAAAAGGACCCGGATAGGTATAGAAGAAGCCTTGGTTCTGAGATGAGGCGAAATTTCGACCAGCGAGTTGAGATGGAAGAGACTTCGAATCAGGCCTGGGCCGATGGTGTTGCTGACGGAACGATAAGTACTTATACAGAGCCGGTTGTGCACGGGAACATGAACTCTATTAACCGTCAACATATGAGCTCCGATCGTCATCAGCATTTACGAGGTTTGGTGGTTGGCGCTGCGGTTGGTGACGCTTTGGGTGCTCCGTTCGAGTTTGGGCCTGCTGGAGCGTTTCGTGATCGTTTTCCTGCTGGGTCGACCAGTAATGAAATGGTTGGTAGTAGTTTGTGGGATCCAGGTGAGTTTACCGACGACACCCAGATGGCGATTATTGAAGCTGAGTCGATTGTTGACGTTGGTTGGCCGGACCGTGCCGATATGTTTCGTCGGTTCGGTCAGTGGGTAGCGTCGGGGCCGAAAGATGTTGGGATTTCAACTCGTGCTGTGTTAACCAGCTCTCCTGGATGGCCCCGAGCTCCGAAGCAGTATTTCGAGCAGCATCCGAATGGCTCGGCCGGCAATGGTTCTTTGATGCGCTCCAGTTTCGCTGCGGCTCGTTGGGCGTTAGTTGGTGAGGGCTCTGCTGAGGTAGCGAGATATCTTTCGTCAGTGACCCACGCAGATCCGGCAGCGGGGGAAGGTAGAGCACTATTTCATATGCTTTGCAGCCAAGCTAGCGGGTTTCGTGACCTGGATGCTCGGATGGATCGGTTTCTGGGTTTCTTGAAAGATGGTTTACGTGAACCGTATGAACGAATTGTTGCTTCACCAAGAGGAACTACCATGCCGAATGGGACAGTGTGGGGTTGTTTTAGCGATGCGTATTGGGCAGTTAAGAGAAGCGATTCGTTTGAAGAGGCGATGTACAACGCCTGTGATGTCGGCGGTGATACCGACACGGTCGCAGCTGTAGCTGGAGGGTTAGCCGGTGTGATTTACGGTCTCGACGAGATCCCGGAGCGGTGGGTCGAACCACTTCACGGAAATGTAGGTGCTCAAACGTATCGCGTCGATGATTTGGTCGAGCTGTGTGATCAGCTGAGATATCTGAGTATTGATAACGCCAACATGTGGGATTATGGAACTACTCGAACTTATCTACCGACACATACTGGTCCTCCGATTTGGGATCTCTAACAACACGTCAGAGACTTCAACGGAAAGGTTGAAGCGATGAATGTTGATGTGCGTGAGTTGCGTGGGCTGTTTGAGCAGGCTCTGGAGTTTGTGAGTGTTGCTGGATGGGTAGATTCGTTGCCGGTGGCGTATTCGGCGACGTTTACTCCTGACCGGGTGGGGGCCACTGAATTTGAGCTTCGACTAGAGCCGGATGAATCTAAAGTGCGGATCACGCTTTTGAAAACTTTTACCGATTCCCAAACGGCGAAGACTTTCATGGGGCCAACTAATCCTGTGAAAATTCCTGACTATTTTCGTGAACGGTTGGCTGATCCGGATGCGTTAAACAGGAAGCTTGTCGAAGGGTACATGATTCATTTCGAGTACGCTCATCGATCAGACGACGCGTCTGACTATCACACGGTTTATCGGCGGAGTGTTGATGATCGTTGGTTTGAGCAGGCCGAGTCGAGGCGGGTTTTTCGTCGGATGGCTGATGGTACGGTTTTGGTTCGGCGATTTGGTTCTGAACATGAGCGTAAGCTTGCGTCGGATGATGCCGATTTTGTGGCCGTTTCCGCTGATCCGAGTCGGGCTATTTCCGAGGAGCAGTATTGGCGTAAGCGGCTCTTCGATGGAGTGTTTGGTGTTGGTAATGAGTTCTCGGCGTTTCTAGAGACCGCTGTTTCACCTCGAGAAGTTAAAGCGTTTCTCGATAGGAACAGAAATGACGAGTCGGTTTCGATAGAGGTTGACGTTCAACGAGTGAAAGATCTGCCGGATCCAGTGTTTTTTGATGGGTTCGCTGAAGACGCCATTCAGGTTCTTTGGGATAGCTCTGATATGGATGAGCGGTCCTATTCGGAGTTGTTCGATCAAGCTCTTCGACTAGCGAAATGGGACGATGTTGCTTTCGGAGCCGTGTGGGTCGGCAAACGGCCTTCTATCGTGTGGGACGATACCGGACTCCATGTGCTTGTGGATCATGACTTTGTTAGTCGTCTTCCCGGCTCGATGTTGCTCGAAGAGGTAAGTCGTAGGAAGTTTAAGTTTCGTGACCATTCCCGTAACAAGTTTAGGCTTCCGAAAGATATTTCTCAGTGGGAACAGAACGTGCCTACTCCGAAATCTCGGTTGGCTCAGCGGGTTGATTGGGTCGAAACTATCGAGTCAGCTGGCCAGTGGGACACATATTTGAATAGACAGGAATCTGCTGATGCGGTTCTTGCGGTTGTGAACCACGCTCCTGGCCGGACGATTTATTCCATCGACCAAGCGGTCTACGTGCCGCGTTTACATCCGTCTCTTCGGTTACCGGACATTTTAGATCACCTGGAAGAAACGGGAGCTGTTCGGACAGAGCCGGGTCAGAAAGCTCGCAAACTCTACTATCCAACATGAGACGAAACTTGTCTTTAACCTCGGCGACAAACAGAAACTCCCGTGCCGCCTGAAGCCCCGCTGCAACAGCGCCTGTACATCTAAAATAGTCGGGACCATCATCGCCGCTCGTGTGTCATCGAACTTAGGAATCTAATCCCGCCTTTGCGTAAGTTCTGAACCTAATCAGCCGATTAGATACCTCGTAGGGCTCTCCCAGAGTTTGCATTGAGGGATGCTAGTGATGGCTGTAACCAACAAAACTAATCTGAGTACCGCTTCAAAATCGGTTGTATTGGTGCGTCGATGAAATTCGGAGACATCCTCTTAGCGGCCGTATCCTGCTCCGTTCGAAGGTGCCGACAGTCGTTTGAACGCCAGTGGCACTACATCTTGCCGGTGCTGGTCAATTCGGCACTGGTTTTACGATGGTTCGACCCCGGACGCTACATCGGAGCCGGAGACGTGTCGCCGCTGATTCGTAACAGCCTCCGAGCAGAGGCATTTACAACGTGGGGACATCAACTGACCGGTGCTGGGGGAACCCGAAGTAACGCTGGGCGATCAACCGAAACTCTATTGGTTCGTGTCGTCGAGTCGGTGGGAGGCGACACCTTGGTTGCCCAACGAGTGCTCTTTGCCGTCGTCGCGTCTGTCTGTGCGATAGGGGCGGTCCATCTTGTGCGCCTCGTGGTTGACAACAAATGGTCGATGGCGTTTGCTGGTGTGCTCGCATTCGTGAACCCGTTTGTGATGCTTTACGTTCCGAACCTGATCTTCCCGTTGGCTTTAGGGACTGTCGGTTTGTTGATCGGTGAACTCGGCGGCTGTCTACTTGGCCGTCCCCATTCGGTTCTCAGAATGGCGCTATGTAGCTTTCCTATCGCATATCTCTCAGTCAACCCGCCGCTTGTGGTGGTGACTGTCACTTCGACTCTTCTGGTAGTCACCGTCATCGCAATATTTCAGAAAACGGAACGTCGTTCATTCGTTCGGTTTGCAGCTACTTCAGTATTGCCGGTGGCGATCTTTCATATGTGGTGGGTTGTCCCAACCGCCCACCTGTTCATGTCGGGCGGCCCGGCTGGCGTGTCGTTCACCGCCGACACGAGTGATACTGGATGGAGTTGGGTAAACGCTCAAAACGATTTACATCGGATAGTTACTCTTACCGCTCACTGGGGGTGGGAACAGTACAAGCCCTATTCAGGCACGCTCGACTCGTCACCCTGGATATTTATGCGCTGGGTTCTCCCGTTGGGAGCGTTGGCTGGGTTGATAGTTCTGCTTCGTTCCAAATCTTCGCAGCGTCGCCTGCTAGGTGCCGCACTCGCATGCAGTGGTGTTGTCCTGATCGTTATTGCTCAGGGAATACATGGAACATTCGAACAAGTCAACTTGTTCTTGATCGAGAACATCCCGGGCTGGTGGCTTTTTCGGGACCCTGCAAGCAAGTTCGGGCCGCTTCTAACACTGCTCTACGTCGTACTGTTTGCCGTGATGTTGGAAGCGCTTTGGAAGAGTCGCCCAACTAAGATGCGGCGTGTGGCTGCCCGAATCGTCAGGCCATCCTTTGTTGCCCTCGGCTTATCGTTGGCGGTCGTCAGTTTTGTGCATCCGTACCCGATCCTGACCGGCGAAGTTATCCCAACTCAGAATCGTGGGGTTCTACCTCCAAGCCGAGTCGAAGTGCCAAAGGAATGGGAAGAAATCGAAGGAGTCCTACAGCAAACGTCCGACCAAGGTAAAGTGGCGATTTTCCCGATCAACGACTACTACCAGGTGACCACAACATGGGGTTATCACGGTGTTGATTTAGCGAATCAGTTCTTTAGCCGGCCGATCATTCAGGCATACCCCGGAGGCTACTTCGAAGCGAACCAGGCGTTTAGCGGCCAGTTTCAATCGCTCCACGCTTCTATCGTCGACGCAGACCCTGCGGCTGTCAACCACCTGAGTCGAGCGCTCGGCGTAAGTCATATTATTGTTCGTAAAGATACGTCTCACGACTTCAAAGAGCTGGATAGTCAAGCTCGGCAGCTCGATATTTTGAATCCGATCTACTCGTCTGCGATCGCCGACGTTTACGAAGTCGAGACCGAAGACCGATTCGAGTCTGTGGAGGTGGTGAGTGACTGGTCAACCTCTCGGCCAGAAGACGCAACCGACGCGGTTGCCTGGACAGGTAACGACGTAGTCGACTCCGAAACGAGTGGACCGTCGCACCCCAACGGATTCTTTTGGAAACCCAAACCAACCGGTGACCAGATTCGAGCCAACGTCGCGTCAGGCGAAGTGCGGGCACAAGTAGCCAGTAACCACATAGCGGTCGAAGAAACCGAGAGTTCGTGGAACTTCCTGATCCGTCCCGATATTTCCATCGATGAAATAGAGCTTGAGGACACACTCGTCTCTGAGGTTCCTAAAAATGTTGAAACTACGACCTATGTGAAGAGTGGGGGCGTGGTTCAGCCGTTACGAGATAGCCAAGACCTCGAAATTGGTGATGGGGAAATAACGTTACTCGAGGCGTCTGGTTCGACGCCGCTGCCGTTAGTGAGAGAACTCGACGACTGCAACAACGTCGATCAGCGACCTCTCGCCGAGGTGAAACTAAGCAGCGTGATATCTGAAGAGTCGATCGAGCTGACCGCAGCCGAACACACTGCCTGCACTATCTTTAGTGTTCCTGAAAGCAGCCATAAGACGGTTATAGTTTTTTCGGTAGAAGAGATTCGGGACGGGCTAGGTCGCGTATGTTTGTGGGACCACAGCAAATCTGTTTGCGAGATCGATCAGCGGTTCACCGCATCAACTATGGACCGGCCGGTAACAATCCTGGCCGATGCGAGTACAAGTAAACGGAGCCTTTACTTTCATGCCAGCTATGAGGAAGGTTCGGACGGTCGACAGACCGTGGCATCGTATAGTTTGCCGCGAACGTCAACGGTGTCAAGAAACGAACGAACGATCTCAATCGATGCGACGTCGGACTACATCGTTGATTCCCCTAATGGGGAAGTGACGTTGACGTCCACCTCAGTGGCCCCGAACCTGCTAGAGGACTTTGGCTACCTGCAAGACTGCAACAAACGAACCAGTAAAACACTCGAAGAAGCTGGACTTGAAGTTACGTACCATCCCAGTGGTGTGACCCTCGGGGCCAACGACCATTCTGCTTGTGTTGCGGCCCCAATATCTGCTCCTCCGGGAGCGACCTTAGACCTCGCATTTGAGTTCGATACGCTCGTGGGAACCGCCAAACCGAGGTTCTGTGTATGGCAAGAAGTTGCCAACGAATGTGTAGCGACAGAGATTTTGCGGAGCAAAGACCATACAGACAACCGGTATGAAGCGAAAGTTGAGCTGCGGGAAGAGTCAGGCGACGCGTTGCTGTTCTTCTACGCCGACACCAACAACGCCGCCACCAAAATGAGTTACCGGAACGTCAGAGTCATACGGGATACAACGCCACGGGTCCACATAACACCAACGCAGAAACAGGGCCAACAACCGTCGTATACGTCTACAAAAGAATCGTCCGACCGTTATAGGGCCGAGCTTGAAGCAACCGGTGAGAAACTGTTGGTGGTGCTACCGGAATCCCACGATCCGGGATGGCAACTAACCATTCCGCAAGGTTGGAAAAGCGAGCACGTCGTAGCCAACGGATATGCGAATGCTTGGTTCGTGACCGGCGACGGTCGCGGTACGTTGACGATGGTTTACAGGCCTTCTCTCTTCGTGGCCTGGGCCCAAAAAGCGAGTCTAGCCGTCATCGTGTTTTTGGCAGCAAACTTTGTCGTCATGCGTCTAATTCGAGCTAAACGAACGTTAACGGCGATTCAGAAAGGAACAGATAGTGTCTAAGAACCGGCAGGCCGAGGAACAGTTCCGGGTTGACTTCTTCGGGATCGGGTTTCCCAAATGTGGCACGACGTGGGTTAGCCATCACCTAGACGCTCACCCCGAAATCGGTTTCTCGAACATCAAAGAAACCAACTATTTTGCGACTGGTCAACTGGTAAAAATGTTCCCTGACGATTTCGAAACTATGCGGCGACTCGACTCCCAGGCAGGTTACCACCGCCAGTTCACCAACAAGGATTTGGTGACTGGCGAGTTCAGCGTCTACTACGTCTACGAAATCGAGACGTTGCAAAACATTAGACAATACAATGCTGACGCGAAAATTATCGTTTGTATTCGAAACCCGGTCGATGCTGCGATAAGTAACCACAGGTACATCAAAAATTCTTTACGAGCGACGGATTTCGCAGACGACATCATCGACGAATTCGACAACAGCGACTATTTGCTCAACAAATACAGCTACAGTCGCCACCTGAACGACGTCTATTCAGTGTTCGAACCTGACAACATTCACCTTGTCGATTTTGACGAAATAAAAACTAGCCCGACTTCAACACTGAAGCAGGTCTACCGATTTTTGAATGTCGACGATTCGTACATCCCGGCGAACAGTCAAGACGAGGTTTACGCCACCGGTCAGCTACGAGCGAATAAACTAACCGAATTGGCGAAACCGGTCGTCGCGACCTTGCGACGAGTTGGAGCCCACGGCGTAATCGATTCGACACATAACAGGTTGCTGAGGTACCTCCCGGCGGCAGACAAAACCACGTACAGTTCCGAGACACGGAACATCTTGCAACAGCGATTCGCCGAAGACCTCACTAAAACGGCGACACTTGTCGCCGATCAAGGCATCGATATTTCAGTAACATCTTGGACTAAAACATCCCCACGGTCGCGTGCTGGTTCCGCCTGACGGTGGCTGACACCGCAGTAAGTGGCTAGGTTGGTTTAACAACCAACTTTGTCACGAGGTGAACAACATGTGCGGTGATCATTCATCCGGAACGAACACTCACGGTCCGAACAGGCGGCCATCGAAACGGCTTCAGAGAGTCCCGCAGCTTCGCAGTCGACGGAAATTCCTCGGCGAATTCGGTCGAGGATCATTAGCGTTAGCTGTTCTAACCCCAGCCGTGCTGGCATCATGTAGCAGCACGGGCGAACCTGCGGCGCAAGACGACGACGGCGACAACGGTCAAGAAACAGAACAACCGTCGACCACGTTGACCGGCGAAACAACAACCGACTTGATGTGGGCCCGCACCAACCTCGATTTCGTTTCGGCGTATGTTCTAGCCCGCGGCAGCCGGGCAGCCATTGTCGACACTGGCACGAAGGGAAGCGCAGACGCTATCGGTCAAACCCTGAAAGATATCGGCCTGACTTACAACGATGTCGAACACTTAATCCTCACCCATCACCACGGCGACCACGCAGGCTCGACCGGTGCAGTGATGGACCAGGCAGTAAACGCTACCGTCTGGGCGGGCGATGCCGATCTCGCTGAGATCGACTACGACACGATCTCAGGGGTTAGCGGTGGTGAAGACATTTTCGGGTTCGAAGTGTTAGCAACACCAGGACATACGGCTGGTCATATTTCTGTTATCGACCACGATGCCGGGCTGGTAGTTGCGGGCGACGCGTTGTGGGCTGAAGAAGGGACGAGCGTCGTCGAAGGACCAAAACGGTTCTTCGAAGATGTTGAACAGTCACGGGATTCGATTCGTGAACTGGCTGCCCTACGTTTCGACACATTGCTGGTCGGCCACGGCGACCCAATCACGAGCGATGCCGACCAGGTAGTCGCCGAGTTAGCCAACGCGTTGACATAACCACAAGCTCCGGTTTGACGACGTTGAAAGTCCCGGACGATATATTTAGCTAGGTTACGACAACGAGGAAACGGTAATGGAATCCCAAGAATATTTCACTTCGATGGAACCGACAGCGCTACGCGAACACGTAGAAGGGTTTTTCGCCCATCACAGGTATCAACTACGTTGGAACTCGGATTGGGACGCCGCTGCTGAACGGGGAAGCAAAATCAAGACGCTGCTAATCGGCGCGTTCGCTGAGCCTCACATGAAACTCAACCTTCAAATCGCTGCTGGGGTTCCAGGACAGACGGTTCTGCGAATATCAAAAGAAAACTCGGGTTGGATGGCCGGAGCGATCGGCGCCCACAAAAACAACAAGGCGTGGACAGATATTCAACACAACCTCGGATCTAGCCTCCATCAACTAGGCGCCCTGCCAAACATGTAGCTTTCGTGGGGTGACAGCAAAAGCGCGTTGCTCCTCGCCGTCGGAGGCAGCAAGCGGGTCGGACCTGGTGCTGACCTGTTTGACCGATATAGCAGCGTTGGAAAGTATCTTCACCGACGAACTGCTCGAATCGCTTCAACCTGGCACGATCGTGATCGATACCAGCACTATCGGCCCCAAGAACGCCGACAGGTTCGGTCAGAAACTCGCCGACTCTGGAGTAGGTTTCGTCGACGCTCCGGTCAGTGGTGGAGACGTCGGAGCCAAGAACGGCACGTTGACGATCATGGCAGGCGGATCGGCTCAACATATGGAAAAGGCTGCGCCGGTATTCGACACGATTGGCGGATCAACCACACACTGCGGACCCGTCGGCTCCGGACAATCGTTGAAAATGGTCAATCAAGTTCTTTGTGCATTAAGTACTGTCGCGGTTGCAGAAGCAATGGCTCTTGCCGATCTTCACGGATTGGACCTGTCACTAGTCACCGATGTATGCGGAACCGGTGCAGGAGGTTCATGGTCTCTGGAAAAGTTAGGGCCACGAATCTTGTCAGGAGATTTTGACCCCGGTTTCCGGACCCGAGACCTAGACAAAGATCTACGATTGGCGTTACAGGGAGCGGCCAGCGAAAACCTGGAACTTCCGGCCGTGTCGGCGGCACATCAGCAATTCGTTGAAAGCCTCGAATCGTATCCAGAGGCCGGAACTCAAGCCGTATATCTCAACTACTAAGACGATTATCCGGATGATCTGTCCAACGAGGCCAGCTCTGGTCTTTTGAGGTTTGGCGTAGCTGATCGAGTAGTTCTGTTTCGCTGTGGACAACAAAACCTTTCCCGGACCGTTTGGCCTGATACATCGAGCTGTCGGCTTCACGTAACAACATGATCCAGTCCGCGATCAAGCCAACCGAAATGCCTATCGAAATAGACATCGGCATTCTGAATCCTTCGACCACGATCGGTTGATCGTTGCGTTCAGTTAATGCGGAAGCGATTTCGCGGGCCTTCTGATCCGCGGTTTCAGTCGAATCGGCAACTATGGCGATAGCGAACTCGTCTCCACCGACTCTTGCAGTACAAACTTCAGAAGACGAGAACGACACTAGCCGGTTTGCCATTATTTGTAGGACTTTGTCACCTATGTGATGCCCCAAGTTGTCGTTTACGTCTTTGAACTTGTTGAGATCGAGGAGAAGTAGGGCCAGGGTGTCGTTCTGGTTGTGTTGAAGTTCGGACTGGGCGTCGACAATAAACTGGTTCAGTCCATCACGGTTCGAAAGGCCGGTAAGTGGATCTTGACGAGCCTGCTCTTTGAGTTGCTCCCGTGACTCCTCCAACTCGGTGACGTCAAACGCGACGCCGTGGACCATCACGGTTCCGTCAGAACGCAGACGCCGCTCTCCAGAAAACCGGAACCAGCGTTTCCGCCCGTCGCCGAAATTCAGCCGTAAGACTTGCTCTTGACGATCTTCGGTAGCCAACACCTGGATGAATTCAACTATCGAACCGGATGAGTTGAAGAGGGTCGAACATTCGTCGGTTGTCATGCCAAGAAGTCGTTCAACCGCTCCTTGAATCTTGGTGAATCGGTTTTGGTCGACGTCATACTCCCACAACAACGCGTTCGAACCTTGGGACAGGAGAGCGATCCGTCGAGAGATCACCTCGCTGCGAAGCCGCATCCACGACCCGTACTGCATTCCTGAGGTGTACGACAGCCCAACAGCCACAACGGCGAGATACCAATATTCGATATCGTGCACAAACCCAACATAGGAAAATCCAGCGAATAACGGGACAAGCCCAACGACGACCAGTCTCCCTACATATGGGCCGACTGCGACTAACCCGACGACGGAAACGAGAAACGACGGATAGTACAAGCTTGGGACGATATACGAAGCCCCGATTGCGAGAAAGAAATCTCCGAACACAAGTAACGGGTCGACGAGGTGAACCGGAGCGTGATTCTCAATAAGAAAAGATGTAACTACTGCGCTGAGCAGAGCGACGACAAGGATAATGCGGGACGGCCCTAACGAGTCAACAAAGCCGACTATGCATGCCAAAGCAATCAGCACAAAAATTCTGGTAAGGAACTGCGAAAGCGGCCTGTCCGAGCGTTCGAGCCAGAGGTACACCGCTCCAGAGCCGCTGTCGTTGGTCCCCTTCATGGTTGTTCTATCGTCAAAATAGGGTGGACGATTGAGAACTCGTTTAAAGAAAGTCCGCCTGCCGCTACATAGTGGAAAACGTCGTGACGATTTATCTGTATCTTGATCGACTACAGTCGCGGGTATGAGCGCAATTGTTGAGGTGGACGGCTTACGTAAAGTCTACAAACGTATGACCGGGGGTGAAGTCGTCGCTGTTCAAGGGCTTGATCTGACCATAGGAACACCCGGAACAGTGCACGGATTCCTTGGCCCAAACGGGTCAGGCAAAACCACGACTATTCGTTGCCTGCTTGGCCTCGTGAAACCTTCTGGTGGGTCGACCAGAGTATTTGGGGTCGACAGCCGAAATTTTGCCCAAGTGGCAAGCCGGGTGGGTGCAATCGTTGAAAATCCGAAAATGTTTCCCAAGTTCTCTGGATACAAGAACTTAAAGCTCCTAGCTCGGATATCGAACATTCCAAGTTCAGAGATCGATCGAGTCCTACACGTCGTTGGCCTATCCGATCGCGGTGGTGATAGCTTCGAAAGCTATTCGCTTGGAATGAAACAACGTCTAGCGATCGCCGCAGCGTTGCTGAAAAACCCTGAGCTTTTGATCCTTGACGAACCGGCCAATGGTCTCGACCCAGCCGGCATCGCCGAAATGCGGGTTCTGATACGGTCCATCGCAGATGAGGGACGGGCCGTTCTGGTTTCGAGCCACCAGCTAGCCGAGATTGAACAAGTCTGTGATGAAGTCACCATCATCAGTAACGGAGCTTTAGTTCAGACTGGGTCTCTCGACACGATTCGGTCACAAGCGGCATCGGACTCAGTGATTCTGACGATCGACGATAGAGCATCGGCTGCCGCAGTGCTCCAAGCCGCAGGAATCATGACGTCGGCACTGCCGAATCCTGACGAACTGTTGGTTGAGGTAGGAGAGGAACGGAACGCAGAAATAACCCGTGTCCTTGCCAACAGCGGACGATACTTACGCGGTTTGAGAGTAGAACGGGCGACGCTTGAAGCTGCGTTTCTTAACCTCACCGGGTCTCCGGCGAATCATCCACAAGCCCCGAACCAGATGGGCCACCCACCACAAGTCGAACAGTTCCCACAGCCTGGCTATCCACCCCAGCACACCCCGGGTAACTATCCGCCGCCAAACCCGAATCCGTCAGCTCCGCCTATGCCGCCAACCGATGGAGGTCACTAATGGTCGATCTAGTATTAGCTGAACAACAACGTCTATTTTCTCGCCGTATGACCCGGTTCTTCCCATTGATCCTGGCTATGTTGATGCTGGTCGGCGGTGTACTCGCAGTTGTGATCATCACAGCAAACGACGCTTCAGTCGACTTCGTTCGCGACCTTATGGGGGCTAATCCGGACTTTCCAGACGACCTCGACACCGGCGACAGCGGTACGGCGATTCTGGGTCCGTTAGGTTTCTTGATCCCGATCATGGCGTTTGTTATCGCCGCGTCGTACTACGGGGCCGACGAAAAGGCCGGGATGATCGAGCATCTACTCACCTGGGAACCTAGACGATGGCGACTCCTGCTAGCGCGGACAATAGCAGGAGTTTCAGGAATCTTTGTTATCGCCACCGTTCTGTCCAGCTTCTTCGTCGCTGTGTTATGGGTGTTGTCGGCCGTCGCAGGCACAACTGACGGAATGACAACCGATCTGTGGGTAGATGTAGGCGGTGCGGTCGTTCGGTCAGGGTTAACCGGCTCGTTGTTTTTTCTTATAGGTTTAGGTTTCACGGTACTCATCAACAGCTCGATCGGATCTATCGTCGGGTTCCTTATCTACACGTTTGTTGTTGAAGTGATCATCGGAAGTATCCTCCCAAAACTGGGAGCATGGCTGCCGATGTTCAACGCCACCGTATTCACCGATGGGTCAGACATGCTTTTGTTCCCGGGCCCATTCGATTCAGAAGTGGAACCTTGGGTCCATCACGGCTATTTGACAGCCGGCGGAATTCTCGCCGCTTGGGGGCTTGTCTTGCTCGCTGGTTCGTTCTTGCGGTTTCAGCGACGAGACGTCGACTAAACCGAATCGAGACCGGCCAGGCTCCGTGGCATCTTGGTCGGGGTTCAGGGCGTGCCCGTCGGTTAAAGAACGACGGACACGCCCTGTCTGTAATCAGGTGCCTTTATAGTTGAGAATGGTCTCCAACTTGTGTTCAATCGAGACCAAATCGCGCTGATTGTTCATCACCTCGCCAATATCTTTGTAGGCATCGGGGTGTTCGTCAAGAAGCGCGTCAGCCCGGTCATTCCATGCGATATTGCGCATTCGTTCCTTAAGGGAACCAGCACTCAGCTGACGTCGAGCCGCCCGCCGAGACATTCTGCGACCAGCCCCATGAGACGCCGACCGATACGCAGCCGGGTTGCCCAATCCGGACACAATGAATGATCCTGTCGCCATCGACCCTGGAATGATTCCCCATCGGCCAACCGAAGCATCGATAGCGCCTTTTCGAGTAACCCATAACTCGACGCCTTCATGTATTTCACACGACGCATAGTTGTGATGGCACTGGATTGAGGCGCCTTCGGTGACCCCACCGTTGACTTTGAAACCAGCGTCAGCCATCTCAGACGAAATGACGTCCACAACAGCGGTCATCATTTGGGACCGGTTTTCTAGAGCGTAGTCCTGTGCCCACAGCATGCCACTAATGTAAGCCGAGAACTCATCTGTACCTTGGACAAAATGTGCAAGATCAGGATCATCCAACGGCTTGTCCAACACCTTCTTCATAAGGTTCCGGGCTCGGCCGATATGTTCTTGGGCGAACAGGTTACCCGGGCCTCTAGAACCAGAATGCAGCACCACCCAAACTCGATTTTGTTCATCTGTAGCAAGCTCGATGAAATGGTTGCCGCCTCCAAGCGTGCCGAACTGGGCCGCTATTTTACCGGCGTTGAATTTGTCGCTCTTCACCGAAGGTGCATCTCGAACAAGGCGGTCCAGTTTCTTTGACCGAATTGTTTTGTTGTGAGATCCGGCAGAACGGTTCTTGGAACGCGGCTGCCCAGAGGGCACAGCTTTGGCTATCTTCGAATGAATCTTGGATAGTTTCGGGTTGATCTGTTCATGTGTGAACGTGGTGCGCTGGGCGATCATCCCACACCCGATGTCGACACCGACCGCGGCGGGGATAATCGAATCTTTAGTTGCGACTACAGACCCGACGGTTGCGCCGATACCGAGGTGAGCGTCGGCCATCAACGCCAACGGTTTATGCACAAAGTCGAGGGATGCGGTCCGTTCGGCCTGCTCAATGGTGTTCTGGTCTAAGTCGGTTGCCCAAGAACGAACGTCGTTCTTTTCAGTCGGGATTAGATTTGACATGATCGCGTCCTCCTTTGCATGATCGCGCCGGAACTAACCGTACGACACCGCTGGAGTCTCGTAAACCTAATTTCGATCTCGTGGAGACGCTATTAGCCTCTTGGCAGAATCACGATCTGAACACGTCGGTTTCGTTCTTGGCCCTCAGGCGTGTCGTTGCTCGCTATCGGAACTCGATCACCTTTAGGGATAACCCCAATAATTTCGGGGTCAAGACCCTCTTCAACAAAGAAATCTTTGACCGCTTGAGCCCGCTCCCGGCTAAGGTCCAGGTTCTGGATTGGGCTGCCGCGGTTGTCGGTATGGCCCAAAATATCTACACTGCCATTCGCTCTTCTAACCAAATCCGGCACGCCAGCCAAAAGCCGTTTACCTTCTTCACTAAGAACAGAGGAGTTGGTTTCAAACACCACTCCGCCTGAAACCTCACTACTGAGCTGTTCGTTCTCTACCGCCAACGTGAAATCCTTGAACGGCAAGAACGTTTCGAGATTTTCGCCCCAACGTATAAAGGCAAATCGGGCGAACGTGTTCGTGTTAACAGACAAGTTGTTATCGACGTTTTGGCCGCCATAGAGCTCAGCGCTGGCGGACCCAATGGAATTGATCAGCTTTTGGTCAGGAACATTTCCATCGATGACGAGCTTTCCGTTTCGTGAGATCGCAACGACTCGAGGGGGGAGCAGATCTACGATCTCTACGTCTTCTTCGACCTTGGGCAGGCTGACCTCGATTGCGGTTTCTCTGAGGCGGTCAATGTTCTCGCCTTTAGGTACGGTGCCGACAATATAGGTTTCTTGGTCGTTGACTGCGAATCCGCCGTCTATGAACTGGGCGGCGCCTTCCTGAATAAGAGCGGGGAGTCTCGAAGGCCAGAGATCGGTTCCAGCGTTGGCGTCGACGGCTATATCGCTTGTCGCGAACTCACCGTAGGTTTCTGCCAGCGAAGCTTCGATGCCTTGCCTAGCGGCTTCGGTGTTGACAACGCCTTCAAGTGTGAAGGCGAAATCGTCCTGAACAGCAGCGATCCACGATCCGTCGACTTCAGATGCGCGTGCGACCAGGTCATCCAATGAGATCTTGGGAGCGCTTGTATCCGCCTGGTCTGCTGCCGTGGCGTCCTGGTCGGCGGCCACTTGGGGCTCGTCGCTAGTAGAGGAAGTGAGCTTCCACACGTTTAGCCCGACCACCAACAACATGGCTGCACCCAACGCCAATACGATTCGTTTCCACTGGGTAGCCGACTTGTTTCCAGGTTCGGTGGTAGCCGGTCTCGAAATACTGTTTCCGCCACTCATGTAGTACGCCTTCGTGGAGCTAGCCTTCGTCTTCCTCAGACAGATGGTAGATATCTACCAATCCAACTAATGATTGTATCTCAAGAAGGGTTAGTAACCTTCAATGTTAATAAGGTAGCTAATAGGAGCCTATTTCTTCATGTTGGTGAAGATATCGCCAGGGCAAGGGTTAGGCAGAGTTAAGAACCGAGAACTCCGCCGAACCTGATGCCAGTGAGGTCAGCCATCGAACGGTCAAATGTCGTCAAATCAGTAGGGGACAGATCACTGAGTCGATCGTGACCGGTCGCTCTCGCCAGCACCTCCATCAGCTCAACGGAGGCGCCGAACCAACGGGCTAGCCGCTGAGCGGCATCATCTATGATAAGGCGGGAACGTAAGTCTTGTCGTTGCGTAGCTATACCAACAGGACACGCATCGGTGTTGCATGCCCGCATTCCGATACACCCAATCGCCTGCATCGGGGCATTGGACAACGCTACAGCGTCCGCTCCTAAAGCCATCGCCTTAAAAAAGTCTGTGTGTGTTCTCAACCCGCCGGTAATGACAAGTGTGACGTTAGAACCGAGCTTGTCGAGATGATGTCGGGCCCGTGCCAGAGCCGGGATCGTGGGAATTGAAATATGGTCACGGAAAACTTTGGGGGCCGCTCCTGTTCCGCCACCTCTTCCGTCGAGAATTATGTAGTCGACGCCAAGGTCGATCGCAGCGTCAATATCGGCTTCGATATGTTGAGCTGAAAGCTTCGCCCCGATCGGCACACCACCGGACACGGATCGGACCTCTTCGATAAGTTCCCGGTAGTGTTCAGGTTCGGTCAGATCAGGAAAAGTTGCAGGAGATACGGCATCTTGTCCTTCAGCGAGACCACGAACCTCAGCGATCTTGCCGACCACCTTGTTGCCGGGCAAGTGTCCGCCTGTTCCCGTTTTTGCTCCCTGGCCGAACTTGAAATGAAACGCTCCGACGTCGGCAACTTTGGAAACATCCCAGCCGAATTTGCCGCTCGCTAACTCGTAAAAATAGCGGCTGTTTTCGGCTTTCTCTTCCGGCAACATGCCCCCTTCACCCGAACAAATGCCGGTTCCCGCCAACTCGGCGCCCTTTGACAACGAGATCTTTGCTTCCTCGCTGAGAGCTCCAAAACTCATGTCGCTCACAAACAGGGGAATATCGAGACGAAGCGGCTTCTTGGCGTTTGGGCCAATAACCGTCTCGGTAGCGACTTGCGCATCATCTAGCAGCGGGCGTCGAGCAAGCTGAGCGGTGACAACCTGGATATCGTCCCACTTCGGAACATCGTTTCGGCTTACGCCCATAGCGCCAACCGGCCCGTGATGGCCGAGCTTAGATAGACCATCGTTGGCTAGTTGGCGTATCAGCTGAACATGGGGTTCGTCAGCGGATCCGTGATGATCCTGATATTTACCTTGGTACGCGTCAAGGTCATATGGTTGAGGATTTTCGATCGCCCATGCCGCGACCTCGTCGGCATCAACAAAAAGCTGGTCATCTTCAACCCAGGACGAGAACTTGTGAAGCCGTTCAGAGTTGTCGTACTCACTGATCCCGGTCCGATAGCCGAAATCCCATTTATGGACACCACACAGTATGTTGTCCCCGTCAATGTAGCCGTCGGCCATCAAAGCACCCCGGTGTTGACAGCGCCCGTAAAGTACAGAATGGTTGTCATCAAATCTGACTATCACCAAATCCACATCGGACACAAAGGCCGCTACAGGTTTTCGATCTTCGAGGTCGTTCCAACTGGCAACAGCAACAGGCTTCATCTATTGGCATCTTTCTCTAGAGAGATCTTGGTGAACGTTTGTTGAGATCCTACGCTTCGATTAGCCGCTTTCGTCCTTCTCTGAAGAACGAAACGGCGCGCTCAATCGGGTTTGACGCCTCAGCTAGTTCCTCATACTGAAGGCGAGCTCCGACAAAACCACTGGCGTTCCAATAGTCGTCCGACCGATCGAGATTCAGTTTGTCCGGCCACCAAACGCTTATGTAAAGGTAGGGTTCGGCAGAGTCAGCGTCACCCGGAGATGCGCCATATGAGGAACGTCGGTCCTCGTCTCCTACTTCGATTGCCGGGTCGAAATGGCCAGGCCATAACTGTACTCGCGACGGATCTATCGAAGATTCTTCCGCCCTGACCTGTTCTAACGCTGCGGTTCCCAAACCCCACCATCGGTCGAGAAAGTCGACAACGTCAGCCGTTATCCCCAAATCTGTGTTGATGTCGCCGACAGGTGGAGAATCATGTTCAGCAGCGACCTGCTCATCAATCTGTGATCCGATGAATTCTGCGGCCGCCGCTAATGTAGTTATCTCGGTTGATTTTACTTCTGACGCTTCCTGCACAACAAGAGAAGTACCTTCGACCCGTACTTGTTTGTCGTTACCAAAGAACGGAGTTCCAAAACCGCCTTTGGTCCAACGAAGACCAAATTTTTCGGTTACTTGATGGCGTGCCGGCGCTACAACATAGGTCGCTAACCGATGCAAGGCTTCTCGTTGTTCACTCAGACCCGCCGGAACCGCGGCGAGCTTAGACGGGATCAGCCAGCGTTGCCTAGCCCAGTCAGCGATATCGGGCCGTTCGATCACTTCAGCCTCCCATGTCTTATCGCTCAATACAGGTCCAACGTGAACTGCGCCAGCGACGGCTCTCCGAGTTGGATCGTCAGCAAAATATTCGTCGACAACGGCAGGAGGGGAGGGTTCCAAAACTCGGGCAGCGAAACCTTCGCCCAATTGGTGGTCTGCTTCGTTTGCGGCATTTCGTGCTTCGGCCACGAGGTCTCCTAATGGTGAGAGTTGAGATGATAACCGTCGACTAGCGGGAATATATTCCTTATCTGAGAAGGCTTCCTATAATCAACGCGACACCCATCAACGCCATCAACCCCAAAACAACTCGAAGAAGCGTTGACTTCGTCTGCCGCCACAACACAACAACACAGGCCAGGACCAATAAACCTTCGACCGGCATGAGCCAGCGGGAATGGTGAGCTGGGTCCCAATACGAAATAGGGGAGAAGAAACGCCAATTACTGACCGGCCAAAAGTGTCGGTGAGCATCGTCGGCGTGGGTAAGGAAATCTAGGGCAACGTGGCTAAGGCCGCTGAAGGCGAAAGCCATCGACAACTTTGAGGCCGTAGCCACCTTGTCTGAAGTAGATAACTTTACGAGAGCTACAGAGACAACAGTAAACAAACCCCACAAAACAAAAGAATTTGAAATAGCCCCCATAGTCGACCAAGGTTCACGGAAATATTCAACGTCCCAAAGTTTGTTACGCGGCACATTGCGAACAGCTGAACTGACAAGAAACACGCCAATAAAGGCATCGGGCAGGATCCCGCCAGCGGCGACAGCCCAACCGGACCGGCTAAGACTTTTTCGCCGAAAAACGGCCTCGGCGAGCAGAATATGAGTAGTCGTATTCAACGTAGTGGTTCCGTAACGCTCGTTTTGGAATTCGAAGGACACACATAGTGTTGGTGTGCTGGTGGGTCAGTACTTTGTGTGGCCCCGTGCATGTATCTAGGAGGACTTTGTAGTGCAGAAATCTTTTGGCCTGATGGCAATGTTACTAGCGCTTGCCGTTGTCGCAGCATCTTGTGGGCAGTCATCGGAGACTGCTGCAGATACCGAGACTGCAGCCGCACCGACAGATACTGATAGTTCTGATATCGACTTTTCGGATTGGGACTCTGTACTCGCCGCCGCTGACGGAACGACCGTCCGCTGGCACATGTGGGGAGGCAACGACAGCCTCAACACGTTCGTCGATGACGTATACGGCGCCGAGTTAGAAAAGCTTGGAGTCAATCTCGAACGCGTGCCGCTCGGCAACACTAAGGACGCAGTCGCAACCGTGATTGCTGAAACTGAAGCCAATACTGAAGAGGGTTCGGTTGATCTGATCTGGATCAACGGTGCGAACTCGGCGAATCTCGCCGATCAAGGCTTACTCCTGACCGATTGGGCCCGTTCGTTACCCAACACGCAGTTCGTCAACTTCGATAGTGAAGCGGTCTCGTTAGATTTCGGCAGAGACATCGGAACCGCTCAAAGCCCGTGGGCGTCCGCCCAGACTCAGCTCGTGTATGACTCCGCCAACCTTGACGAAGCTGATCTTCCTCGAAGCTACGAAGAGCTAGCAACTTATGCCTGTGATAACCCTGGTCGAGTCACCTACGTCGACCCCAATGACTTCCACGGCGCTAGGTTTCTAAACGGAGCGCTTTATGAACTAGCTGGCGGCACCGAACAGTTCATAGAGTTCGATGAGCAGGTTTGGTCAGAACAAAGCCCAGCCCTTTGGGATTGGCTCAACGAATGGGAATCATGCCTCTGGCGCGACGGTCAAACATACCCCGAAGACGACGCAGCGTTACATGGGCTCCTCGCGAACGGTGAGGTCGACTTTTCGATAACACTCGAATCCGCCGGAGCAGCAGCAAAGATCGCTGACGGCACCCTCCCAGAAACAGCCAGAGCATTCGTATTTGACGACTGGATGGTCGGCGACAGCAGCTATGTCGCAATCCCGTCAAATGCGTCAAACCCGGCGGGTGCCGCTGTGCTCGCGAACGTTTTACTTGAACCAGCACTCCAGGCACAACAGATATCGCCGGAGGCCGGTGGTTCAGGTTTCGCTATCGACGCCAACCTAATTGAAGATGAATCCATAAAGAAGGCGTTGGAACAAGCGTTGGCAGAACTACCCGAAGGGTCTGTGGCCCCCGAAGATTTGGCGGGTTCGGTGGCTCCAGTAGCTGGAGCCGACTACCAAACCAAGTTGGGTGAAGACTGGCGTCCAAACGTTCTAGAAGCATAGGAAGGCCGGTTTAAGGTTGAAACGTATCACCTCTCTCCCAACCCTGTTTGGCCGGTCAAGGTCGACGGGTGTGGGAAGAGGTGGACGACGCCAGCCCGCTTCGACGGCCAAACCTATGTTGGCGGTCGTTCCGGCGGTGTTAATAGTTGTTTTGCCGACAGTGGCTTCGGTGGCGTTCACCCTGATCGAGAGTATGAACGGTTCCGCCGGGGTTGATGTTTATCGGCGGTTGCTTGTGGGGGAGAGTCAGGTCACCGAGTTCTGGCAGTCGGTTGGGTTCTCATTTGCCGTTGGGGTGGCGTCAACGCTCATTGCCGGCCTGCTATCGCTGTTTCTGGTTAGCTGGTGGCATCAGCATCGGCCGGTCTCGCGATCTAACTCGCCGTCACTGTTCTTCTATTCGCTGGTGGTGAGCATCCCTCATCTTGGGTGGGCTGCCGCCCTTTTTTTGCTGATATCGCAGTCCGGAATTCTGGCTCGTTTTGCCTTCTCAATTGGGATGATCAGCGAGCCGTCCGGGTTCCCAGAACTGGTAGCTGATTCGTCTGGGCTTGGACTTATTGTTCACTACGTAACGAAAGAAACCCCGTTCATTGTGGTTGCCGCCGTCGCCGCATTGTCGACTCAGCCTCCCGGTTTAAACGACGTTGCCGCCAGCCTCGGAGCGGGATGGTTACGGAGAGTTCGTTATGTCACGTGGCCGGTTGTGCGGCCAGCCATGCTCGGCTCGATGCTGATCAGTTTCGGATTTGTGCTCCATTCGGTTGAAGCCCCACTAGTTTTAGGGGCTTCTCAGCCGCGGATGTTGTCGGTAGTGGCAGCGGAACTCTTTTCAGAACCTTCGATCGACCGCCGTTCAACCGCTGCCGCGCTCGGAGTTCTGCTGGCGTTAGTGGCCGCTTTCTTCGGCGGCGTCGGGGCGTTGTTTATCCGTAGGCGGCGGTCGTAATGTTTTCTGCTGTCGACAGATCACGATGGATTTGGAACACGTTTGGGTTTCTGTTTCTGATACCACTCGCCGTTCTCGCCGTCCAGTCGGTCGCTTTGAGATGGTTTTTTCCTCAGCTGATTCCTGCCGAATGGCAGCTGGAAATGACTTTCGATGTCCTAAACCGGAACGAAGTCCGGTCTGCGCTTTGGACCTCGACGGTAATCGCAGCGATGGCCACTGCAGTGTCTTTACTCGTCGGACTGCCTGCCGCATGGGTTCTGGCCACTAAACGACTACCCGGACGTTCAGTCATAATCGGTCTTCTGGTTAGCCCCCAACTTTTACCACCACTCACCGCAAGTATGGGACTGAACATATCGTTCCTAAAAGTTGGCATTAGTGGTGGTCTGATTCCCGTCGTGATCGCTCATTTGGTGCCAGTCCTTCCGTTTGTGATCGGTATTGCCTCGGTTACCTTCTCTCGCCTAGAGCAGGGCTACATACTGGTAGGTAGAGGCTTAGGCCTTCGACCGGTAGAAGTTTGGAGACGTATCATCTGGCCACTAAGCCGAATGGGTATCGGTTTGGCGGCTTACGT
Source organism: Acidimicrobiales bacterium (assembly GCA_020630065.1). Taxonomy (GTDB): domain Bacteria; phylum Actinomycetota; class Acidimicrobiia; order Acidimicrobiales; family SZUA-35; genus JAHDCC01. The sequence goes on along the minus strand of JAHDCC010000027.1, from coordinate 12,185 downwards.
AGGGTTTGTGATCAGCTGGTCACAGTATCTCCTCACCCTATTCGTCGGTGGGGGCCGGGTCGTTTCGTTGCCTATGCTGGTTCTTAGTTCAGGTTCTGGTTCTAATCTGTCGTTATTCTCGGCGCTAGCGTTTTTGATGTCGATCGTCCCGATAGGGCTGTTTCTCCTTGTTCGAAGAGGTCCCCAAGGTGTATAAACAATTCGTAGTGCTGGATCGGATTCTATGAGTGACGTAACGATTGACGCCGTCGGCTACCGCTATGAACGTGGGGGCGGCGACGTCTTGGCGGATGTTTCGCTAGAAGTATCTTCAGGTGAGCTGCTCTGTGTCCTGGGAACATCCGGTTCGGGGAAGTCCACGCTTTTGCATCTTCTCACCGGCTTATTTGAGCCTTCAAAAGGTCGAATATTGGTTGACGATAAACCAATGTCTGGGGTGCCGTCCCACAAGCGACAAATTATTTTGCTGTCCCAGAAAGCATTGTTGTTCCCGTTTACCTCGGTTGAAGGAAACGTGGCTTTTTCGCCCCGTCTACGTGGGCAGTCAAAACGGGAACGTGCACGTCGCGTCGCTGAGTTGCTCGACCTTGTCGGGCTGTCGGGGTTCGAATCTAGAATGCCAAACGAACTTTCGGGGGGTGAAGCGCAGCGTGTTGCATTGGCGAGAGCACTGGCCGCTGACCCGACTGTCCTGCTGATGGACGAGCCGTTCAGTAATCTTGACACACCGATACGATCCGAATTGCAGGGTGTCTTTCGAGAACTGCACGAGCGGCAGAAACTGACAACAATGTTTGTGACTCACCAGCTCGACGAAGCGATGGCTTTGGGCGACCGGGTGGCATGCCTTGTCGACGGTCGTATCGAGATGGTAGACACGCCTGTAGATGTGTATCAGCGGCCGTCGACCACCGGTGCCGCTCACTTAGTTGGGGTCGAACATTGGTTAGAGGGAGAGTGGCATGGTCTTCGCTTTTCTGGACCGTGGGGCACGGTCGAGGTGGACGAAGAGCCAACAGATTCTGGTTGTGTGGTTGCCGCTCGACCCGAGCACGTGAACGTAACGGCGTCGACGGCGAAGGGCTTGGATGGAATCCAGGGCGTAATCGCCGACCTACGCTACCGCGGTGCGCATTTTGACGTGACTGTAGAATTGCTGGATGGTTCGTGTTTAAGAACGCAGACTGCGGTGAACGAATCCCACGCGGTGGGGGATAGTGTCAGCGTTTCGGCGTCTCCCGGGGCTTGGTTCCCGCTCCGAAAATCCGATACCGAAGGTACCTAGCCGCTGCTATTTGTCTCGCCTGGTTACGTGAACAACCTCACACGTTAGGCCCTGATATTCCTCTTCATCGAGTCCGTAGAGTGAAGCGTCGGCGGCAGTGGGTTCGTTTGTCCTCACGTTGTCGACATAAGCCAGGTCAGTTGAGCGACGGACGCCATCGGGTCCAGTGATTGCGACCACAATAGTGTAATCGTAGGTGCCTTCGTCCGGGTTAGTTATCGTCATTGCTGACTTTGTGCTGTACCGCTCGAAACTCATCTCACATTCGGAGACCTGATCGACTAAGGCCTGATCGAACTCGACTGCCCGCCGAGAAACTTCCAAAATCTCGCAGCTGGCCACGCCCAGTTCGGGGTCAATTCGTAGCTGTTGTTCTTGAGCGACTTCGCCAGGTCGTAAAGCTGGAACATAGTACGAACCGTCATCGACACGATTTCCGGCATCGTCCAAATAGGCTAAGTCGACAAAATAGTCATTTACTGCGCTTGTGCTGTTCGTTATGTCGACACTTAATCTTTCCTCACCGGCAAGTGCACAATTAGAGACGTCTTCTAACCCATCGGTAGGTTCCTGGTTTACCGGCGGCGGTGAAAGCGGCCGGTCTCCCGGTGGTTCAGGGGTTGGTGAAACCGGTAAGTCAGCGATTGGCTGTTGTGGACTTGTGGATCGTGAGGCTGCTACTTCGTCGTTACCACTGCTGCGTAACAGGGCGACGCCGACTAGCGCCACGACGGCAAACAGGACGATGCTGCCACCAATGATCAGCAAAAGAGTGCCATTGCCGCCTTGTTTAGGGGTTGCTCCATAAGACTGGGTTTGGAAGTTAGAAGAAGGTCCAAATTGTTGATTGGTTGGTCCAGAATATGGGCCCGGGGCGCCAGGCGGTTGCTGCGGAAATTGGTTTGATGCTGGTCCGGCCAGCGGTTTCGGGCGTACCTGATTAGGAGACCACTGGGTTCCGTCCCACCAACGTTCCTGATTCGGATTTGAAGGATCTTGATGCCATCCCGCTGGAACATCGCTCATGGTTTCCGCCTACTTTCTTCCCTGTATGAAGCCTCAAACATTCATACACCCCAAACTAATGCTACATACCAAAGAAGACGATTCGGCCCCCGACTAGCCATATCGTCAAACTGGCCACCTGTGCAACCAGCTGATTTAGCCCCTACACCTTATAGATTGTGAACCTAAGCCACGATTGTAAGGTCTCGGAGATGCGAACCTATGCCTGAAGGACACGTAACCCATCGAGCAGCCCGCCTACACACAAAGAGATTCGGTAAGAAATCTGTCAATGTAAGTTCGCCACAAGGTCGATTTTCCGACTCTGCCCAAAAAGTCGATGGCAGCGTTGTCGAGAAAATCGAGGCTCGAGGTAAACACATCTTCTACTGGTTTTCGACAGGAGAAGCTGTACACATCCATCTCGGGCTGTTCGGAAAGTTTCGCCTAAGTAAAAGCCCGTTTCCTGAACCGTCGGAAAACGCTCGTGTTCTGATCTGGACCGACGATCACGAAATGCAGCTGACCGGACCAAACACCTGCGAGCTGTTAGTGCCTACAGAGATCGAAAAAGTCCTATCCAAACTGGGCCCTGACCCGATAGCGGAGGGAATGAACGGCCTTGAACGCTTTCAGACCGCGGTATCAAAACGCAAGATTCCGGTAGGTCGAGCGTTGATGGACCAGAAAGTCGCCGCGGGTCTAGGGAATGTTTTCCGCTCTGAACTTCTATTCCTCACCGGCATCAACCCACATACCGCAAGCAATGAACTTCCTGAAGATCAAGTAGACCAGCTTTGGCGAACCATAGTGGACGCGCTCAAATCGGCAGAACGTTCAGGCAAAATCGTCACCATCACACCAGAGGATGCCGGAGACACACCACGGTCAAAACTTGAACGCAACGAATCTCTGTACACCTACCATCGCGACGGTCGAGGCTGCCGTCGATGCGGAACTCTGATTCAAATGAACAAGATCGATAGCAGGAACATTTGGTGGTGCCCGAACTGCCAACCCGCACGTTAGAGTCGCCCGTCACAGACGAACATTAGGCGTATCAACCGTCACATGGGTGAACTGAGGCGCGGTTATCGTAAGCGTGCAAATCCACTATTCAAGCTGTCTGGCGACGGTTAGATGACCCGTCTATTACTCAAACCTTACAGAGCCACATCGCTCACGTGAGGTTAGCTTGCTCTCGTGTTCACACAAGACCTACAGCGTCGAAACATCCGTTGGATTGACTAAGTCCCTATGGATAAACCAACAAACATTTCACGGCGTGAACTTATTCTTGGCGGCATCGCAGCTTCTGCCGGAGCAGCTTTCCTGTCGGCTTGCGGAGGAGAGACCGTAGCCGAAGGAGACGGAAGCGCCTCTAGCGAATCAGGCTCGAGTGGATCTGGCAACCTTGAGAAAGCAAACCTAAAGTTTGGTTTCATCAAACTTACCGATATGGCTCCTCTAGCCATCGCTAAAGAGAAGGGCTACTTCGCAGAGGAAGGCCTCGGTGTTGAGCTTGAAGCTCAGGCCAACTGGAAAGTTCTTCTCGATGGTGTCATCGACGGCCAGCTCGACGGCGCACATATGCTGGCAGGTCAGCCCATAGCGGCCACCATTGGTTACGGTACCGAAGCCGAACTTATCGCACCGTTGAGTCTAGACCTAAACGGTAACGCCATCACATTGTCCAACAAAGTGTGGGACATGATTGTTGATGATCTACCTAAAAACGCTGACGGTAATCCAGAACACCCAATTTCTGCTGAAGCTCTACGACCTGTAGTAGAACAGTTCAAGAGCGAAGGTAAACCTCTGAACATGGGAATGGTCTTCCCAGTATCTACCCACAACTACGAATTCCGCTACTGGCTTGCCGCTGGCGGAATCATCCCCGGCTACTACACCGGCTACAACGACGTGGACGGCACCATCGATGCTGAAATCCCGCTGTCGGTCACACCGCCTCCTCAGATGCCAGCCACCATGGAAGCCGGAACCATCGAAGGTTACTGTGTTGGTGAACCGTGGAACCAGGCAGCGGTACAAAAGAAGATCGGTGTACCGGTCGTAACCGACGATCAGATCTGGCGTCTCAACCCAGAGAAGGTCTTTGGTCTTCGTAAAGACTTTGCTGAAACCAACCCCGAGACCACCAAGGCACTACTCCGAGCGATCATTAAAGCTCAGCAATGGCTGGACGCCGACGACAACGGCAACCGCGAAGAAGCGGTAGAGATTCTCGCCAAGCCTAACTACGTTGGCGCAGACGCTGAAGTAATCGCCGCTTCTATGACCGGTAAGTTCACGTTCGAAGAAGGCGACACTCGTGACGCCCCAGACTTCAACATTTTCTTCCGGGAATTCGCAGGCTATCCGTTCTATTCAGACTGCATCTGGTACCTGAGTCAAATGCGTCGATGGGGACAAATTCCTGAAGACCAAACCGACGAATGGTACGTAACCACGGCCGAATCTGTTTACCGTCCCGACCTGTACAAGATCGCCGCCGACTCTCTTGTCGAAGACGGAGTAATCGAGGCAGCCGACGTTCCTGACACCGACGGCTTCAAAGGCGAACAAGACGGGTTCATCGACGGCATCGTGTTCGACGGCTCGAAGCCAAACGAATACCTTGCGAAATTCGACGTCGGCCTTCAAGAAGGACAGACCGTAACCGCCCAAGGCATTCAGGGCTAACCAAGCCACGTAGTAAACCTCTACCGGACCCAACGACCCAAATTAGTGAGGAAGAACACCATGTCACTCGAAACAGTGCCCGAAGAAATCGCAGATGAATCGGTGGGAATATCCCCGTCGTTTGATGAAGTCGAACCCGAGAGCGACGAGGCTCCCGAGTCGAAACCCAACTTCGTTCAGCGATTTATCGAGAGTAAAAAACCAACCAAAGACACGCCGAAGAACTTTTTGAAGGCTTTTTGGCCGCCAGTCCTTGGTATTGTGGTGTTTCTTGTGCTGTGGGCGGTTCTGGCTCCACGGGTTGAAACTTCTTTAGGGGAGTTGCCTGGTCCGGTAGAGGTGCTACAAGCTGGCGGTGATCTGTACGATGAGTACCAGGCATCGAATGAGGCAAAAGCCGAATTTGTTCGGACAGCTCCGGCGGGAACCATCTACACGGGGCCGCCAACCTTCTTAGATCAGATTCTCACTTCGCTCCGCACAGTAGGATTCGGGTTTCTTATCGCCACCCTCATCGCTGTTCCCGTCGGGCTGTTAAGTGGTTTGTCAGACACATTCCAAAGAGCGATTAATCCGCTAGTACAGATCTTTCGCCCGGTCAGCCCCGTAGCTTGGTTGCCGATCGTAACGTACATCGTTTCGGCTGTAGTCACCGGAGACGACCCGTTCCTAGCTAAGAGTTTCATTAACGCCGCGATGGTGGTAACGCTCTGCTCGCTGTGGCCCACGCTGCTCAACACTGCGGTTGGTGCTCAATCGGTGGACAAAGACCTGCTGAACGTAGGTGAAGTGCTCCGTCTTACACCTATCCAAAAACTACGTCAGCTCATATTGCCTTCGGCGCTTCCATACATCTTCACCGGAATGCGGATCTCGCTCGGTATTGGTTGGATGGTTCTTATCGCAGCCGAACTTCTCGCCCAAAACCCCGGTCTTGGAAAGTTCGTGTGGGATGAATTCCAGGGCGGAAGCTCAGAATCGATTGCCCGCATCATGTTCTCTGTATTCGTGATCGGATTCATCGGTTTCATTCTTGACCGATTGATGGGTGTAGCAGAGAAATTCGTCCGAGCTAGCCAAGGTGTCTAACATGACTACTCTCGACATAACCGAAGAAACACCGAGCTCAACTGTTGACAATCCAATTCTGTCGCTACGAGGCATATCAAAAAGCTACACAGACCAAAACGGTGTCGTCACCAGCGTCCTCGACGACCTGGACCTTGAAGTAGCCGACGGAGAGTTTGTCGCTGTTCTAGGATTCTCCGGCTCAGGTAAAACCACGTTGGTATCAGCCATCGCCGGCCTCATCGAAGTAGATGAAGGTGAAATTCTTGTTCGGGGTGAACCCAGCACGGGTCCAGGCCCTGATCGGGGAGTGGTTTTCCAAAGTTACTCTCTGATGCCGTGGCTGACTGCTGAACAAAATGTGGCGCTGGCAGTCGACTCCGTATTGAAGGACATGCCTAAAGCGGAACGGCAACAACGAGTAGACGAAACCCTTGAACTAGTCGGTCTTGGCCATGCCAAAGATCGTAAACCGTCGGAGCTTTCGGGCGGTATGCGGCAACGAGTCAACGTCGCCCGGGCGCTGTCGATCAAACCAGAAATTCTTCTGCTCGACGAACCGCTGTCTGCACTTGATGCGTTGACCCGAGCCAAACTCCAAGACGAGATCGAACGGATTCGTGGCCAGGAGAAAAGAACAATTCTGTTGATCACTAACGACGTCGATGAGGCGTTATTGTTGGCGGACCGAGTTGCAATTCTCGAGCAGGGGCCAGCAGCTAAGATAGGTCGCGTCTTCGACGTTGCTATCGATCGTCCTCGAGATCGAACTGCCATGAACCAAGATCCTGGCTATCAGGAACTTCGGCGGGAGATCGTTGAGTACCTGGATCGCCTCAACAAAGAAAAGCCGACCATTGACTTAACCGGACAAACCGAACTGCCCGACGTTAAACCGGTTGACTTGTTGCCTAAAGCGTACGTCGAAGCTTCGTCTTCTAGAAATCAGCGGCGTTACCTAGAGTTCTTCAACTTGAAGAAGGTCTACCCAACCCCGGATGGGCCGCTGACAGTAGTTGATGACATCAACCTTTTGATGGACAAAGGCGACTTCATATCGTTGATCGGCCATTCAGGTTGCGGTAAATCTACCGTCCTGACAATGGCGGCCGGACTCAACGAAATCACCGATGGGGGTATCGTTCTCGACGGTAGAGAAATCGACGTCGCAGGCCCCGACAAAGCAGTAGTGTTCCAGGCCCCGTCGATTATGCCGTGGTTATCGGCCAAGCAGAACGTGGCGCTCGGCGTGGACCGTGTCTACCCGAAGGCCTCAAAAAAGGAACGTGAGGAAGTCGTCGAGTATTACCTGAACCGAGTTGGTTTGGGTGACGCGATGGATAAGCGAGCTGGCGAAATGTCGAACGGCATGAAGCAGCGAGTTGGTCTTGCAAGGGCTTTCGCTCTAAGCCCGAAACTACTGTTGCTTGATGAACCGTTTGGCATGCTCGATAGCTTGACCCGTTGGGACCTGCAAGACGTGTTGATCGAGGTTTGGAACCGAACCAAGGTAACGACGGTTTGTGTCACCCACGATGTTGACGAAGCGATCTTGTTAGCTGATCGAGTGGTGATGATGACCAACGGTCCTGATGCTCGAATTGGAAAGGTTCTCGAGGTTGATCTCCCAAGACCTCGTGATCGTAAAGCAGTGCTTGAAGATCCGAAATTCTATGATTATCGGCAACAGGTTCTGCAGTTCCTCGAAGAATACGAACACGGAGCGCACGGAGAATAGGGCACCAAGCCCTACAAGGACAAGGCCGCAGGGAGTCGTTGGACCCTGCGGCCTTTTGCGTGTCAGCGACTACACAAGCCGTTTCACACCGCAGAGACTTGCTCCGTCTACATCATTGGGGGACCGGAGTTAGACCGTGGTGACAAGAAAAGTTTCCCGTTCGACTATGACTTGACTGCCAACTTCGACTACCAATAACAGTAATGGTTGATATATCTTCATCGTCATGTCTGATTTTCGGAGCGAGCGGCGGCCTCGGTCGTCCTATCACCGAACAGCTCGCCGCCCGTGGTGCTAACGTCTCTCTGGTAGGCCGTCGGTTTTCTCGCCTCGCCGACGTGGACGCCGAAGGTCCCCGTATCGAGGCGGATCTGCGCTACCCAGAAGCTGCAAGTAAAGCGATGCAGACCGCAATAGACGCTCACGGCGGCCTCGACATCGTGGTCAACGCCGTTGGTGTCGTCGCCTTCGGCCCGGCAGCAGAGCTTGAAGTAGACGTTCTCGAAGAGCTTTTCCTCACTAACACGTTCGTCCCGATCTTTGTTGCTAAAGCTGCTCTAAACCACCTTCGACCGGGTGGCCTTATCGCCAACATTTCAGGTGTCATAGCCGAACAGAACCTTCCGAACATGGCGGCTTACGGGGCATCAAAAGCGGCGCTGAAAGCGTGGGACGATGGATTCCGCAGAGAGGCCCGTCGATCCAAAATCCAGGTTCTCAATGCACGACCCGGTCACACCGAAACCGGTTTAGCCGATCGTGCTCTTGCCGGGTCCGCTCCAAAATTCCCGACCGGTATGAGTCCACAACATGTGGCGACGGTGATAGTCGATGGCATAGCTGAAGGACAAACAGACCTTCCAAGTTCGGCTTTTTAAACCAGCGACTAGTGGCAATCTGAGCAGAGACCTACCAGATCAACCCGGTGATGGGTTCCCGTGAAGTCGACGTTTCGGGCCTGGTCAGACAGGGCCTTGTCAAGCTGTTGTTCAAGCGACCTGGGCAGATTGATATCTATTATTGCCCCGCAGCCTTCACAGATTAAGTGATGGTGGTGGTAGCCGGTTACGTCCTCGGTGAGTTCAAAGCGGGCAAAGTCGTCGGACACAACAATTCGTTGAACCACTGCCGCCTCTTCGAGTACCGCCAGGTTCCTGTAGGTCGAGCTCTGGGCAAGCTCATCAGAAAACACTAGGATTCCTGCGATAGTTAACGGCCCCTCACTTGCATGTAACGCATCAACAATCGTGCGCCTTGTCTTGGTGTAGCGCTGGTCTGTGACCGCAAGTCGGCTAGCCGCAAGCTGGTGAACATCAATATTCTGGGCGGTCTCGGCTGCTGTTGTTTCGTCAATGGTCATGGAGAAGTTCTCATCTTAGCATCGAGAATACGTGGGAATAGGTCTGTTTTGATCATTTGGTTTCGGAAGAGTACCTTCTCTGTTTACTTCGTCATGGTGTCGATTTGTCTGAATAGCCCCAATCCATGCCAAAATGAGAAGGTATCCGGCTTTTAAGAAAGGGCTAAACCTATATGGCCTATGCACAAGCTGTCTCAATCCCCGTAATTCATAGTGATGAAGACACCCGAGCCCAGTTCATTACCCGCGTGTATCAACACATCGGGTTGGCGATAGTTGCATTTGTTGCAATTGAATACGTTCTGTTCGCCACTGGCATCGCTGAGGCGATGGCGGACTTCTTCTTCGGAGGAAGTAGATTCGCGTGGATAGGGCTTCTTCTAGGTGTCGGGCTCGGAAGCACAATCGCGTCGCAGTCGGCCCACAACCTCAACAATACGAGTCTTCAATACGCAGGACTATTTGGTGAGGCAGCCCTTCAAGCCGTCATCTTCGCGCCGTTCCTCTACATCATATTCCAATCAGAAGGAGCGGTAGGCACTGTTGGATGGTCGGCCGTAATTACCCTTCTTGGATTTGGGGTCCTGTCGGTTGTCGCCTACACCTCCCGTAAAGACTTCTCGTTCCTTCGCCCGATTATCATGTGGGGCGGTATCGCCGCGATGGTGGCGATCGGCATCTCTATCTTCATCGGGTTCAATCTTGGTTTGTTGTTCTCTGTTCTTATGGTGGCATTGGCTGGAGCCATGATTCTCTACAAGACTCAACAAATCGTGAAGCAGTATCCGGCAGGAGCATACGTGGGTGCGTCCGTTGCGTTGTTCGCCTCGCTCATGCTTATGTTCTGGTACGTGCTGCGAATAGTAAGTTCGTTCCGCGACTAACAGCGACATCGGCATGTAAATAGTTTCCGTTCGACGGCCCAACCACAAGGTTTGGGCTGTCGTCGTTTTTCTATGAGACAAACAACAAGGTCACTTCAACCCTGGGAGTTTGGAGTTCTTACTTCGAAACTGACAAGAAAGTCGCGAACGATTCTGTTACAAGTGGGGCTTCTGCGTCGAGAATTTGGTTCGACTCATTCCAACAACAGCTTCCATTGTGTTATCCCAATTACAGACGCCACTTTCTGACAACATACCCTTTCTTCGGTGATCATTGAAGTGCTAGCATGTTGATCAAGGTTTTGGCAGTAACCAGGGCGGCGCAGTGACATAGGCAAATCAGACAAACCTGATTCGCCAATGACCCGGTATCACCTGCATAACTTTCTTGTATGCGTTGCCATCGAGTTGGTGCTGATCAGACAAATTTAGTGGGAGCACTTCTATGAAAAAATTCCCCAGGCTTAAGTGGTTTCTGCCACTGCTTTTATTGCTAGGGCTAAAGGCGCTAATGATGTCGATGTTCATTTCGGGCATCATCAAAGACAACGTCGCTTCTGCGACAGGTGTCGCGGCCGAACGGATTTCGGTCAATGGCCGAAACGTAACCATCGACGGGTTCAGTTCCCAGGCAGACGCCGACGCAGCTGAACTTGTTGCGCGAGACGACGTGGCATGGACCGCCGACGTCGACACGATCGTTGATGGTTCAGCCGAAGCCCCAGTGGCTGGAGAAGCGGTAGCGCCTGCCAGTGTGGTCCTCGCTGCCGAAAGCGGCAGGGTGGTTTTGAGTGGAGTCGTTGCTAGCAATGATGAGCGAAACCAGCTTGTTGAGGCCGCAAGGACAGAGTTCGAACCCGACCGCGAGGTCATCGATGAAGTCAGAGTCGACTCCGATGCGGTTGCTGAAGGAACAGGTGAAGTTGCCGTAAATGGGCTCGCCGCCGACGAAGGCGAAAAAGCTGATTGGATTGCAGCAGCAACTGCGGTGGCTTCGGCGAATGGTTTCACTGTCATAGACGATGTTCAGATTGACGAGGCCGAAGAGCCTGTCGAAGAAGACACTGTCGAGGAAGACACAGTGGAGGACCTGAACGCATTGTTTGAACTTGCGCCGATCGAGTTCGATACCGGCCAGGCAACAATCAGGCCAGAGTCTCAGGTAACCCTTGACGAGGCAGCACAACTAATCGCCGCCAACCCAGACGCCGGTAACTTTAGAGTTGTCGGGCACACAGACAGCGACGGTGACGAAACACAGAACCAGTTGCTGAGTGAGGCGAGAGCCCAGGCAGTCGTCGAGTATCTGACCGGAACTGGGGGAGTCGAGGAAGCTCGGCTTGAAGCTGAGGGCCGTGGCGAATCGGAGTTGAAGGTAACTCCCGAAGAGTCAGCGGAAGATCGCCAACAGAATCGTCGCATCGAGTGGGAGTTGGTGTGATGCAGGTGTCCACGAACTCTCGCCACGAAGAAATATCAATTTTTTCTACTATTAGTGTTGTAAGAAAGGGAATCTGAAATGGGTGCATTGGCATTATTTTTTCTTTGCCTTCTATTTTTGCTGCTGTGTTTCCTCATGGGAGCAGCTCTGGCATGGTGGTGGTGGAAACGGCAACACCGCCTCTACTCATCGACTCTCAAGGGTCAATCCGACCAGGAGATGAGTAAACTTCGAACCGAAGTCACCGAATTGCGGGCCAGTAAGAACAGGTCTAAGAAATTAATGGCCGAGCTCGAAAGCGCTCGATCGGTATCTGGAAAGGTGCCGCAGCTAGAGACTCAGATCTCTGATCTCGAATCCGAATTGGTCGAACTTCGGAGTAAGGCAAGCGCAGCTGACTCGCTAGAGGGCGAGATCGTACTTCTCCGCTCAAAGGCTGAACGAGCTGACGAGCTTGACATCGAACTTGCCTCGTTGTCGAGCCAGGTCGAAGATAAAGACGCGCTAGGTATTGAACTTCGAGATGCGAGAGAACGCTCTGAACAGTTAGAGGCCGAGCTTGAGGTAGCTAAGGGCGAGGCAGCTGAAGCGTCCAGCCTGCGTGGAGAACTTGAGGACGCCCAAAACCGTGCGAGTGAAGTTGACACGCTCAACAATGAACTAGGCGGGCTGCGAACGGAGCTAGATTCGGTTCGTGGTGA
>JAHDCC010000045.1 GCA_020630065.1 Acidimicrobiales bacterium | reverse complement strand
CTAAGTGAAGGTCGCTACGTAGATTTTCTATTATGAGATACTTAAAGAAGTACGCCATTGACTATGACGACACGTTCACCGCGGCTCGGGTAGAAACCTCTATCTTCATTCGAGCTCTCGTAGAAGCGGGGCACGAAGTTAAATTCGTTACTGCTCGAGGGGAGAGTAATTGGAATAACTTAGACATCACGGGAGATGCTACTCGACTGGGTATCGATATCGTATTCTGTGAAGGACGTCCTAAGCAGGACTGCTATGCTGCGGATATCTGGATGGACGACAATCCTCACTGGATCCTGAACGAGGAGACTTTGAAACGCCTACGTAACGGGGAGTCTTTTATGCTCAATCACTCGGAACCTATGGATTACACGCAACTGTCGGGGTACATTAGTAATGACTGATCCTAGCTCTTCTCGACCGCTTTCAAATACTTCTTAAAGATAGCGTCTCGGTCCTTATTGCGTTGTCTATTCGCACGTCGAGCTTCAGCCGTACTGGTCTCATCCAACTTCAGGGTAGGTCGGTACGGCTTGTTGACATTCCTTAAGGCTTTAAAGGCCGCGTCGTAATCACTGATATTCTCAGCATAGATAGGTAACTGCCTAATCTCCTCCGCTTTGTCTTCCCTTCCGGCTTGCTCATAACGTTTGATTAACGTCTTCAACGCTCCTACACGATTGTAGTGATTGTAAAAATCTTGAGGTGTCTGAGAGAACTCCGACCCGATGAACTGTCTGAACGGGTAGAGCCCTGCCTTTTTGTTGTAGATAAATTCTTCGTCAGAGGCTGCATACTTAGCGTTCTCGTACATTGTCTCCATCATGTAAGTGATGCCTGAGGCGTACGAGCGCATGACATGCTTGAAGTTGTCCGGGTTGATGTCTATGATACCTGCGTTCCTCAGCGACTGAGTGACAGCGTCGTACATTTCCTGTTCGCTACCTAAGCGACCTTCGAACGAGCCTGTCAGTCCTCCGGCATCCGAGCCCGGGAACTCAGAACGGATAGGAATACCTAGAGAGTTTAAGTTCCTACCTACTTCAAAGATAGGCTTCAATAAACTAGGCGTCACTGAGTTAGCAACAAAGCCCGTGGGATTCTCCGTTGGAGAGATCTGAGATAGCGGAACTAGGGCAGCCTGTCCGGCAATAGCGCCTGTCACATTGTCCACGGTATCGTTGATTGATTGATGGCCTAACATGAAACGAGCGACTTGAGCTCCTGAGGATATCGCAGACGCTACGGGACCAAAACCGATACCTACCTGAACACGATCCCCAGGCTCATCTCCGTACTGGAACACAAAGTTATTGTTGTAGAGCTTACCGTTGACGTTAGCCAGTACATCCTCACCCTCGTCATCAACCCCTGCCATTAGACTAGCCATGGTATATAAGGCAATACCGGCACCGAACCCGGCTGCCATGGTTTGAGGTCCATATTCCCCCGTCAATGTTGAATTGATCAAAGCGGAAGCACCTGTGGCAGTCGGTCTGAAAAATTCCAGTACTCCGCCAAGAGGTCCCGAGAACGAGCCTCGTTGTTCAAAGTTAGCAGTGTTTTTCGCACGCGCAGCAGCCACTCGAGGATCGACCCCTTGGTCTTTCAGCGCCTTGTAGAAGGCAAATCGAGACAGCGTATCAGCTACAACGTTGGCAGTGATTAAGGCGTTATCTAGTTTCTTGAGTGCCACTTCAGCTCTGTTGGCGCGAGAAGCAAGTCCTGTTAAATTAGATAAAGCGTTAGGATCGTTATCTCTTAGAGCAGCTAAGAATGAGGTAGGTCCTCCCAGCCTAAAAAATTCATCTAATTCAGCAACGGTAGAGCCTGGACCGTCATTAGCTACAAGATCCTGCAACCCTTTCCTGTCTCCGTTTTGATATCGACGGACGTACTTAGCAATGTCTCGAGTGTAGTTACCTAGCCCAGGCTGAGTGAACTGCCTAATGTATGCGTTCAGGCCCGTAAGACCTTCTTCAGTACTGGCGACATAGCCTAACGTCAGCATGTTTCTCAACGCATCGAACGGGATGAACGGAGGATTTCGCGACGTTTTTAAAGAGGCCATGAACTGAGTCGCTTGAGGTACGCTATATCCCGCAAACGGCTTGAACTCGTGGAGCATAGCTTCTAGCTTATCCGCGGTATCATTCTTTATTCCCGCTAAAGCTTCAGCGTCTTCCTTACGAGCGAAGGTCACCACTAACGCGTTCTGCAGTCGAGCGCCTTGGTTGTCAGAGTTGTAGTACACCAGACGACGAGGGTCTTTTTGAGCCATGAGATTCTTAAACGCTGCAGAGTTGATTTCCATTTGCTGGATCTCCCCTTCAAAGCGCTTGCCTCCCGATCCGTCTCTCTGAAATACTTCAGTGTAACTATCTAGACCTGTCCCAACATTGTGTGCAACGACCGATTCCATCACGTCTTGGAACGCGTTCTGCTCGATAGCGGAAATAGCCTGACGCTGCACAGTTTCTACCACATCCTCAACAAGGGATTCACGGCCTTGAAAAGCGCGGAAAGTTTCAGAGTGTACATTGTTGAATCCTGCAGAGGCGAAGTCTGAACCTATATCCTCGTCCGGATCAATGCCTCGCCCTCTCAACGGTACGTAGTTCTTCCATCCGAAGGTATCAATCGCCGCTTGGTAGGAATTACTGAATGAGCCTGTCTGACGTTTCACCTCGTTAGTGGCTTGAATCAGTTCCTGAATCTTTTCGTGGGCTTCTTGCAGTAAGGCTGCCCCCTGCTCATTCTGGCGTAGGTCAGACAGTACTTCAGCCGCCTGAGCATCTGACATCCCGGAGCCTACGTAGTCTTCTCGAGCGTCTATCGCATTCTCTTCCACCAGAGTTCTAAGTTCGTTCAGTAGCGCTGGAGACCATCCTTCTCGAGCAGCTTCGGCCCGCAGCAATCTACGCTCTGCGGTGGACTCACTGTCCTGTAGGTCAGCATTCATCAGCCAGCCAATGTCGTTTCGCTCTGACGCGTGTAGGGCATTCGAGTAGCGACTCAATTGAGATTGGGCCTGTTCAGGGCTTAGGTCGAAGTACGCCTGAATAGCAGTTAAGGATTCTCCTACTCGGCCGATTACCTCAGCCATGCTGTCCCCGTTCTCGTTAAC
The DNA here is from genome assembly GCA_020630065.1 of Acidimicrobiales bacterium. GTDB lineage: Bacteria > Actinomycetota > Acidimicrobiia > Acidimicrobiales > SZUA-35 > JAHDCC01. Next base: position 5,348 of record JAHDCC010000045.1, on the reverse strand, counting down.
AGCCAGTCCTCCAGCTCGAGCCTTGTACTGACCTGAGGAGGCGTAGCGAGTGATCGCAGAATTGACAGACATCAACGCTCGATCTTGAGACTCGTTTGTATACTTTGCAAATATTTTCGACACGAGCTCAGGCACCTCTTCAGATCGAAGATCGCCCATCATCTTATTCACCTGCTCAGAGGTAGCTCGACGTAGCTCGGTCTCAACTCGCTCGATCAGAAACTTGCCGTTGGCCATGCCGATCATCAACTTCTCCCACGGCGTTGATTTGTACACAGCATCCCGAAGGGTTTTGGAGCGTACCTTATCAGATAGCGAGGTCCACGCGTTAGTAGCCAGTTCCTTGGTATCGCGTACGAGCTCAGGTGCGGGGCTAGTCTCACCCGTGTAGAAATGCTTGACTTGCTTGTTACCGTCCTTGTCGAGCACGTAATAGTCTCCCGGCTTTGAGGAGCGGGCAGCTCGGACTCGGACAGGTCCTTGATAGTCGTTGTCACGTCCTGCGTTATTGGCTTCCCGGATCATCAAGTGAATATCAGCAAGGGTTACTGAGTCCTGCCAGGCTTGAGGGAAGAATCGCTGAACGTACTGCTTTATTCTGGATTGGATCTGCTTGAGCTGAGCAACAATTCCTGTAGGTAAATCAGGAGACTGCGCGATGCGTGCCAACACCTCATCAGTGAGTTCTCGCTGAGCCTCCTTATTGCCAGCTTGAGCAGCCGCTATCACATCTGCGTAATTAATCTCGAACGTATCAGAGGCGCCGTAGTCTCTAGCCAGTTTCAGTAGTCCTGGCACTCTTCCTCGAGCTCGGAATACCGAATCTAAACGGGAGTTGTAGTTCAGTCCTAAAGACTTACTTAGCCCTTTGTGAAACAGCTCCTCGCCTAGCGTGGCCGCGATGTGATCGTTATCTACAAACTGATCGGCTACCAAATACGCGGTGGATCCATCTGTGATCCCTGCCACGGTAGCCCCGGTTTGCAGCTCGGGAGGGAGGTCGGACGTTGACTCGACGATGACAACCCGAGGCTTCTTGCCCCAGTTGCTCATGATTTCATTAACAACGCCATCAACGTCACTAGTAGAGAACTGTCGAGGAGCCTCGCTCTGACTCGCCCTAGGGAGGAGACCTTGCGAAGTCGGCGTTCGGGCTACCCCGACAGTAACTGGTGTCGTGCGAGAGGACCGGGTGCGGCCTCCCGACGGTGGATTTTTGTAACGAGTAGGTTCGGACAGGAAGTCTATCTCCCCATCCTCTAGTGTCCAGTCAGGCATCAGACCTACTTTTGGATCAGCGAATACAGTATCGGCCCCACTGGCGGTTCTGTTCTGCTCACCTAGAGGTCCGAAGTTAACCCAAGAGTTTTGACCTCGAGTCTCAGCGGTGATCGCACGTCTAGCTAGCGGTGAGTACATAGCAGCATGGTTTCGCCACGCGTTCTCTTCTCCTCGGGCACGGAAGCCTACGCCACTTTTAATATGGCCAAAGTAGTCGTGCACTGCTCGGAAGATGTCATTAGCTACAGTGTCTCGATCTCCAAACTTGAATGGCGCCTTCTCTAGCAGAGGGTGGTTAGGGAACTCAGTGTCTGTAGAGCCAAAGCCTTCATCTGTTGGGAACACAAACATGTGATTATTTTCAACCACATCCAGGATAGCGTTCCGAGGGTTGCCATAAGGATCTGACCCATTGTTGAATTCCACAACGACACCTTGATCCAACATGGCCTGGTACTGGGCGTAAGTCTCATCTCTTAAGGCTGCGTAAGCGGCTTTGACTTCAGGATCATCTGGAGCGTGCTCCATTTCCTCGTACGCCTTAGCGATCCGGGTCGCTCTAGCAACGTCTACTGCTGCGTAGGTTTTAGGAGGCGTGTACTCTCTACCTACACTGGCCATGTACTGCTCGGCGGCTATCTCGGCGCTGCGAAGACCTGTGAATCGGACTTCCCGGCCGTCCACTTGGACAGTATCAGGCAGTCCTTGTAGGTGCTCGCCTTCCTTCCCTTCGTAAGGATTAACGACTGCTGAGTTTGTCTGCCCTTCAGCGAGGGCGCTGGGCTTTTTTGCAGCGATGGCCCCGTCAATTTTCTCGACCGCGTCTAAGACCCCCTTAGCCTCATCAGGGGTTAGAGGACCTTCCTTCTTTAACGCGTTTCGAATTTTAGTACGGGCGCGAGTGACTGTTCCGGAGAACGACTGGCGCTCACTAGGAGTTAGCTCTTGGAATAGCGGACTACGATTGCTGGTGTAGTTCTGCAGTGTCTCAGCCTGGTCTTCACGGACGGTCACATTCCCGTCTCCGGCACCTGTGAAGAACCTGTCTCCACGAGTCTGAGAGGACGAGGATTCTATCTCAGAAGCAGGATCTAACGCACGATCCAAGATATCTAAATCGTCTGAGAAATCCGTGTCAGTGTTTCGCTCTTCACGAGCAGCCGCGTTCCTAGCCCGAGTGTTAACTCCCTGCCTTGCGCTGGCTTGTCGGCGAATCGTCGCTTCTGATCGAGCCTGCTCTACCTCGTACTGCAGTAAGTCCCGGGCATTGAGTACCTCGGCAGCCTGTTCGGCGCTCAAAGGATCTGTCTGAGTGCTGGCAGTTTCCAGTAAACTGATGGATTCTTGAATCGCAGTACTGACCTCAGGGTCCAGGTTTAAACCCCTTTGAATGCGGGCTTGGGTGGCCTCTTGAACCAAGGCATCTCGCTCACTGTCTTTGACTAGCAGGCCTCTATCCCCTTCTTGTCGAAAGGTATCCCGAGCTCCCGGAAAACTTCGGATAACGTTTAGAAACTGTTCCCGAATATCTGCACCGGTGATCGGCCCAACGGATAAGGTACCGTCCCTAAGAACGCTTTGGTATCTCTCAGCGGTTTCAATGAGCTGGGCAGTCGTCTGATTATCTCGCAAAGCCAAGGCCATGCGCATACCAAACGCGGTCGACTGAGAATCGTTAAAGCCGGAGTTTGTAGCCAGTTGCTTAAATACTTGACGAGGAACGCCGGTGTTAGCCTGCCTCACTAGTTGGTTTTGAAGATCTATCACGTCCGAGGCTTGAGTACTACCGTCTCCCTGCTCTCTGGCAGCCACTAAGGTGTTGTCAATGGTAGGTAACCGTGCGGAGTTGCGCTGAGCTGGAGACGTGTCCAGCCCGGTCACAGCCGGTATTGAAGCAACACTGTTAGTAAAGGCCTCGCTAATGATCGATTGAGCGGCTTGAGTATCTGCCTCTTCCTGAGCGACTCGGGCTTGCTCTGCCTCATTACGGCTGGTCAGATTGGCTTCCGTTTCAGCATTAGCGGCCTCTTGGGCAGCGGTCTCGCTAGCTAATCGGGCTTGCTCTACGCGCTCTAGATCCGCGGCTTCCTGCTCCTGCTGACGCTGAGTTCTAACCGCTTCAATGTTCTCAGTCAGTTGAGCATCTTGAGCGGCTTGCTCAATCACCGGTCCAATATCCGCTGGCGCTAATTGCTCGAAGTCGACATCCGCTAAGGCGTTAATAAAAGCCTCTTCTTGGTCCGGATCTAACTCGGCGCCGTTCTGAGCTACTTGATTCCGATACAGGGCTCTGAAGTCAGTCTCTAAATCTCCATCAGACAAGAACTCCCGTAAGGTACTCGAGGCCGCGGCCGTGTTAGTAATGAAATCTTCTAGGGTTTGAGGAACTCCCTCAGCTTCAGCCTGCTCTAACCGATTCAGCTCAGCGATACTTAAAGCTTCTCTGTCGATACTAGGATCTGGGGCCACTGGGGCACGCAGTTGTTCACGTCGAGATTCGATAGCTTCCTCTCGGGCAACCCGAGCAGCCTCTCTCGCTTCGGCTTGATTCACCACGTTCTGGTTAGCGGCGTCTGCGAACTGAGCGGCGGCGTTTAGCTCATCGTTCTGAGCTTGAATACGGTCAACTTCTGCCTGACGATTAGCCGCGATGGAGCTCTGACGTTGTTGATCTAAGGCTGCAGCATTATCGGCTCGGCGGGCAGTCTCGGCCCGGTTTACTCGATTCGAGCGTAAGTCACCTGCAACCGAACTAGGAGCACTGGCTCCAGCGCCCACGATTCCGCCAATGGCAGCACCTGTAGCACCTGCGGCTAGTCCTTGTCGACGAGCATCCGGGCTGGCTAAGGTTTCCAGAACGCCGGTACCCTGCTCTTGGGAAAATTCTCCCAAAGCCTCACCACCCGATTCCACGAATTCTTGAGCAGCTTCACCCGCAGCTGAGGCAGGTAGTTGCCGCGCAGCGTTGCCTGCAATTTGTCGACCTGTCGCGACGGTTAGATCATCCGCGGCTTGGGCAGTTGCCTGAGCTCCACGACCCGTCACAGCTCTACCTAAGTTGCCCAGCGCAGATTCCGCTACCTGACCTCCTAAGGCACCTGTAAGTCCTGCGATACCTGCAGAGGCGGCACCGGTTCCAGCCAGTAATCGAGCTTGCTCGGTTGTTAAGTTCTCGTCAACGCCTGAGCCTAAGCCTACTCCAATCGCGGGAGCCGCCTGACCTGCCGAAGTTCCAGCTGCCCTACCCGCGGCTTGACCTGCTCGAGTTCCTGCAAGACCGGTTAGTCTGGCAGCACCTGAAGCGCCTGCACGAACAACACCTCCGCCGGCTGTGGCGCCTACCGTACTACCCAGTAGGTCAGCTGCGAAGTCGCCGTCAGTTAGGGCCAGTTTTGCAATTTCTCGAGAAGCTTCTCCCAGAGACATGCGCTCAGGATCGTCTTCTTCCAAGCCTGCTCGGCGGATAATATCAGAGGATAGTTGGGAGGCTGCACTGGAGCCAATGTCTGTAGGGGCAGCTTCTCGAATTTCTGAAGCAATTCCTCCTAAGGCTTGGCCTGTATCCTCAAAACCGAGGGCTGAGGCTGCGATGCCTGCAAGGCCAGGAATACCTGCCAGAGCAGTAGCACCTGCTTTAAGTAAGTTGCCCTTGAACCCATCCGGAGAGGCTAAGTCCTTACGTCGCTCCTCAGGAATAGTTCGAAAGTCGACGGCCTCTGGAGCGGTTGCACGGAATTCATCTGCCTGTTGAGCTAAGATCTCTCGGGCACGAGTCAACCCCGCTACCTCGGGAGTTAATTCTCCGCCGGAAGCGAGTTGAGCGTCTCGTAACCTGTTTGCAATTTGATAATCAATTGTCGCCTCAAGCTCCCCTGATAGTCTCGAAGCGTAGGCTTGATCGTTGCTTAACTCAAAGCCTTTGTAGAGATCGTCTATTGTGGCTAGGCCAAATCGATCGGCGTCTGTCAGACCGTCTTCACCCACTACCTGAGCCGGATCGCCTTGAGAGCCTGCACTGGATGAGGAATTGGTACGAGTCTGACGAGGAAGATCTGCAAGGTCTCGAT
>JAHDCC010000026.1 GCA_020630065.1 Acidimicrobiales bacterium | reverse complement strand
GGACGAGCCAACAGAACCGCACAACACCCGGACCGAATCTATGGGGTCACCTCACTATTCTTAAACGTTCGCTCAACGCCAATGCGGACGCCTCACATACGATGCGTCTGATAAAACGAGCCGCCGGTGTAATGCGGTCTGCAGGGATTGCGGTCTCAGTAGAGCACGTCTTGGACTATGACATCGCTTTCGGAATGCAACGGGATATGACTGAACATGGCGTTGAGATCGACGACTGGCCGACTATTCAAGCAAAAATTGAGGCCGCCGATATTTAGTAATCGGCTCTCCCATTTGGTTGGGTGCTAAATCAAGTGTGGCAACGCTCGTCATTGAACGCATGTACGCGTACAGCGGTACAACGAAGGATAAAGGTCAGTACGTTTATTACGGCAAGACCGCCGGTTGTATAGTAACCGGCGACGAAGACGGGGTAAAGGCGGTCGCCCGCGACGTTCTGTATGCAATGCAACATGTTGGCTATGTCGTGCCGCCAGCGGCGGACTGCGGCTGGCTTGGCAAAATAGGACCCGGCCCGAGTTACGGAGACATCGTCGAGGATGTGGACACTCCTACTGGGTATGACAGTGAATTCACGAACAAGAACACGACGGTAATGACTTGGAACCTAATGCACGCTGCGAAGCTTTTAAAAGAGGCCGGAGGGTACCCAACCGACGGCAACAAGATCGACGAGTGGTACCAAGTAACAAATGCTGCGGATCAAAATCCTGAGTATCGATAGTGCACGCTTCCTGATCGTCCCACGTTGTCTTCACCGACAGGACTCGGACGACTAGACTATAGATATAATTACGTAGTGACCGCTGCGCCCAAATTGCTTCTTGGACCGATCGTTCGAGGTACCGCTCCCAAGGACCTGACGGTATGGGTCGAGCTAGATCGACCTTGTAAGGTAGACGTCAACGGCACACGGGTGTCAACGTTCTGCATTGCCGGACATCACTACGCTTTGGTGCCGCTCCGTCCAGTGACACCAGACGTAATTTCGATATCTTACAGTGTGATTGCTGACGGCTCCTTGCTCTGGCCTCCGCCCGAGATAGGCCCATCGGCGGCCACCATCGCTTTACCAGTAGTAAATTCAGCCATTCAGATCGCAGGAGGTTCGTGCCGTCAGCAAGCTCCTGAGCCACTCTGGTTCCGCCGGAAGTCATCGTCTTACGGAGATTTAGGCCCGGATGCCCTCGCAACACTGGCCCACGAGATCGAGTCGGGTGTCCGCCCGGCACCGCACCTTATTCTCCTCACCGGCGATCAGGTCTATGCCGATGAAAAACACGAGTCTGTCGAATGCCGACTAGCTATTCGACGGGGCGGCCCACCAGAATTTGGGCGCCCAGACGTGACGAGTTTCGAAGAGTACACATGGCTCTACCAGCACACATGGGCCCACCCGAAAATTCGACGTCTGCTTGCCACAGTTCCGAGTCTCATGGTTTTCGATGATCACGACATCATCGATGACTGGAACACTAGCCAATCCTGGGCTGCTGAGATGTCCGAGAAAAACTGGTGGTCCGACCGAGTTATCTCCGGTTTGATGGCCTACTGGGTTTATCAGCACGTTGGGAACCTTTCTTCGGCGCAACGCTCGGACGACCCTCTGTTTGCCGCAATATCTGCCGCTGATGACGGCGCCGAAGTACTCGAAACGTTCTGCGATTTAATGACCAGAAACGACGCCCCCAAGGGCGCCTCATGGTCGTACTCCCACACGCTCGATGACCGACTCTGTATTGCCGTTGTCGATTCGCGATGCGGGCGGGTACTCGACCCGGATAGCCGATCAGTGCTGTCGCCCTACGATTGGCGCTGGCTAGAGCAACTGGTCAAAACGACACCAGCCGAACATCTTCTCGTCGTCACCAGTGTTCCATGGCTGTTACCCGACGGAATCCAGCGCCTTGAACGGCGGGTCTCATCGCTCATCAATAGCGATCGAGGTTTTATTTCTCGAGTCGGCGAATTTCTACGTCAAGCAGTCGACCTCGAACACTGGGCGGCCTTCGGGAACTCGGCCAGACGACTAGCTGCCGTTCTTGATACTTTCCAGGCAGACGACTGTCAACGAGGATCAGTTACCGTACTCTCAGGCGACGTACACTTCGCCTATACCGCTGAGCTCCCTTTACCCAGCGGGCGGATAGCTAATCAAGTAGTAGCATCGCCGCTTCGCCAGAGCGAATACACATTCGAGCGAGCTGCTCGACGGATCGCAATGTCCAGATTTTGTCGACGTCTTCTTCGTCGTCATGCCGACCTTGCGTACGACGTTACGAACGGACCCTGGTTTCGCAATAACGTTGCTCACTTTAGTTATACCCATGGAGCAGCCCGAGCAAGAATCTCTCAAGCTCGAACTCGCCGGGCTCGATCACACCCAAAGTTGGAAACTGTGTTCGAAACTGCACTCACCCGCCAGCGCTAAAACCCTCTACCTCCGGCGAACCCCCAGACACGATGAAGCTAACTTGGCCGACTTGACCCAATCAAGGTGGTCGAAGAAGGTATCCGCTGGTCGCCCTGCGACAAGCGAGCCCGTGTTACATACATCCAGCTACCAATGGGTACTGAACGGTCATGTTAAGTGTTATCACCATCGTTCGGAACCGTAACCGTCCACTTCAATTGCTACTAGCAGGTCTGGATCGTCAGCCCGATCTCAGCATATTCGAGGTCGTCGTGGTAGATGCTGGAGGTACCGAACGCCCCGATTGCGTCGTGCGGCGATTTCCTGATCTCGATGTGACAATCCAACCAATGCAGAGCAAGGCCGAAAGCATGTTCCCTTACGCAAAAGCGCGCAACGTTGGGGCCGCTGCCGCTCGTGGTGAGGTCCTGCTTTTTCTGGATGCCGACACCATTCCAGCGGTGGGCACTATTAAAGCCTTCGCAAATGCGCTGTCACCGAAAGAGGCCATCTTGACCGGAGAGGTTTGCTATCTTCCGCCGTTGCCGCCAAACGACGTCTATCCTAGCTCGGACCACGCTTTGCGTGAACTGGCGCGCCCGCACCCGGCCCGCCCCGAGCCACCGGTGACTGGCGTTGCGTTTGGAGCAGATCCCAACCTTATGTGGAGCGTTACCCTCGCAATGTTGAAATCAACTTTCGAGCGGGTCGGACGGTTCGATACCGGTTACCGTGGCTACGGGGCTGAAGATACTGATCTAACCTGGGCCGCTCATTGTCAGGGTGTGCCTGCCGGGCTTGTTGGCGGAGCGACAGTTTTCCACCAGCATCACGAATCGCACGAGCCGCCGCTGCCACACGCCGAGGCGCTTATTGGCAACGCAGAATATTTCTACCGGAAGTGGAAACGTTGGCCGATGCAGGGCTGGCTGGCTCAGATGGCGTCGATGGGTCTCATCGAATGGCACGCTGGTAGCGAAACCATCGTGACGCGACGCAATCCGACCCAAGTCGAGATCCTCGCTTCTCATTGTGACCGTGCCGAGCCATTTAGATCCGACAGGTTATGCTAACCAAGGCACCGTGGGCGATGATCGCTTAGTAGTCCGGCATCAGGCAGCAACGGGCGCGGACCACCCCACCCATCCACCACAGACGACAATTGTTGACTGTGCAGATCATGGGCTACCTACCGGGTGCCCTAGTTTGTGAGTTGCGGTTACTACGTTGCGACACGATCGCTGCGATCTTCGATTAATTTAGCGATCGACTGTGAGCCACCTCGTACACGTGGCTTGCCCCCTATAAACTGGTGTGCGGCTGGCGAGAACTTCCGACGCTATTCGGCGGCTGAACTCAGCGCCCAGAAGGAGAACTGAAATGCATTTAGGTTGGATCCTAGTTATCGGCACCTCACTCCTGGCGATGGCCGTCCTTCCGCACGTTCTGAAGGGTCGCCCGCTATCACTTCCCACTATTTATGTGGCCTTCGGATGGGCTGCCTTTACCGTTGTCGAACCCTTGAAAGGCGTGGATCCGCTCAGTTCCGGCATCGACAACCCCGTTGTGCTTTACGGGTCTGAGGTTGTTGTCATCGTCTCTCTGTCCACTGTCGGGCTGAGTATCGAACGACGGGTCGGCCTGGTATCTTGGTCGTCCGTTTGGCGACTGCTCGTCGTGGCAATGCCGCTGAGCGTTCTGGCTGCGATGGGCCTCGGTTGGTGGCTTCTCTCGCTCGGCGCTCCGGCAGCTCTGCTTCTCGGCGCGGTACTTGCCCCTACCGACCCGGTGCTCGCTGACGATATACAGGTCCCAGCTCCTGGCGAGGACCACTACAGAGATGAAGTACGTTTCACCCTAACCGCCGAAGCCGGTCTCAATGATAGCTTCGCTTTTCCGGTCACTTATCTGGCAATCGCTGCTGCGGCAGCATCGTTCTCGGATGTGTGGGACAAATGGCTAGTAGTTGATGTTATGTATCGAGTGGCCGTCGGGACAGTTGTGGGGTTTGTCGCTGGGCGTCTTTTGACACAATTCGCCCGGCGATGGCAGACAACTATCACGTCCTCGGGTGGTGTTGGCGTTTTCATCCTAGGCGCCACATTAGTGGTCTACGGAGCGACCGAACTAGTTGAGGGGTACGGGTTTCTGGCTGTCTTTATTGCAGCGCTAACTCGCCACGACGGCATCGAAGGGCTTCGCAAGAAGCTGCATGATTTCTCAGAACAGTTCGAGTCGATGCTAGTTGCCTTTGCGTTAATCGCAGTCGGCGGAGCTATAGCCGAAGGCATTTTGGCGCCTGTAGGTGTGCGAGAAGTGGTGTGTGCAGTCATACTTTTACTTTTGGTGAGACCGATCGCAGGCTGGCTGTCTCTGATCGGATCCTCAATACCGCGCCGAGAACGCGGGGCAATTTCCTTTCTCGGAATCAAAGGTATCGGGAGCGTGTACTACCTCGCTTACGCTACTGCAAACGGCACATTCGAACAAAGCTCGCTCGCCTCGCTGTGGGCTGTGGTCGTGCTTGTCATGGTCGGCTCGATGGCGGGTCACGGACTGAGCGCGCCTTGGATTATGAGACATCTCGACCACAAACGTCCACTAGAAGAAACCCCGCTCGCCTCACGATAAAGCCAAATCCGCAACTTACATTGCGAAGAGATAGAGAGCTCCACGAATCGTATCGCAGACGGCCGGGTACCGTATCAATCCAATGCTGCGAAAGGCTACGGTTATGGTTTTATATTCAGCCCCGTTCAAGCGGACCGCAGGTTACCTGCACCCCAGGCGGCCACGAGCAACATCGGCGTCCAAATGAAAATCGCCATTGTTGGACCCGCACACTACGGCATCGCGGAGCCGTTCGCTGGCGGCCTTGAGGCTCACACATATAACCTGGCCAAGGGTCTTCGCCTGTTCGGACACGACGTAACGGTTTTCGCCGGTCCGCGCACCGCCCGGCGCCCGCCTAACCTTCGTGTGCACCCCATTCTCGACCAACCAATCGACTTTTCGCAAAGCGCACGCTGTGACAATGCAATGCCGCCCGGGCGCTGCACTCGGGAGGACAACGGCTATAGGCGGCTGATCTACACACTCGACAGCAGCCACTTTGACATCATTCACAACAACTCGCTTCATTATTTAGTCCCCGGCCTGGACCATTTACTTGACATCCCCGTGGTGCACACTCTGCACACTCCTCCTTTCGCGTGGCTTCGAGATGCTCACGTCCGCCGTGCCCAAAACAACTCTAAGGGTGTTGTTGTCGCTATATCCCAATCGCTCGCTCGACAGTGGAACGGTCTTGCTGACCTAGTCATACTCAACGGCGTCCCCATTCCTTCCGAGGCAAAGCACTCGAGTACACTGCACGCTAGGCGACAAGCAATATGGGTCGGGCGACTCGTTCCGGAGAAAGCCCCACATTTAGCCATCGACGCTGCTCGACAAGCCGGGTTTCACATCAACCTGTACGGGCCCGCCCAACATAAAGACTACTTCTCTTCAAAAGTCGAGCCGCGCCTTGGACCTACGGCACAATGGCACGGACATCGAGATCAGGATCGTCTGCGTGCGGCTATGAAACAATCCAACGTCGGCCTGGTAACGCCATGTTGGGACGAACCTTTCGGGTTAACTACCGCAGAAATGTCTGCGATTGGACTTCCCGTAGCCGGATTCGACCGAGGCGCCACGCGAGAAATACTTACTGCCCGAACCGGCCGACTCGCCCGGCCCAACGACGTCGACCATCTCGCCGAACTAATGGCTGAGACGGCAGTACTGAAACGAAGCGACTGTCGAAGCCACGCCGCAGCCGTCCTCGACGAAGACCTGATGGTACGTCGCTACGAGCAACTCTATGAACGTCTGATCGCCAACCCTTCCGGACTCGAGCTTGGATCTAAAGACCTGGACAACACTCGACGGTGTCGTACATCGAACCGGCGTCGGGACTTGGTTGGAGTTGATACGACGAACTCAAACAGTCTGGAAGATCATGTTCTTCGCTTACCGATTTAATAAATTACGACTACCTCTCCGACTCATCGGAGTTCGGGCCGCTAGCGACGGGGTGACCATTGACGATCAACGGGTCTTCGCCTCGTTCGGGCCGTTTACCACCGTCTTTGATCTCGCTAACATAAAATCTGCGACCGTCACCGGACCGTATAAGTGGTACAAGGCGATCGGCCCCCGGCTCTCCGCAGCTGACCACGGACTCACATTTGGAACAACGATTGCCGAGGGTGTCTGTATTGAATTCCACCGTCCTATTCCGCCGGTACTCGGACCTTGGAAGCACCCAGGGCTGACCGTCACCGTCGCCAATCCTGCTGAACTAGCCTCAATGCTGAGCACCCAGCAATAACCGATTACGCCGTCCACTTTCACTAGCACCAAAAGGGGTCGCCGCCCGATCGTCCGGCTAACGACGCCGAGGAAAAAGTTCAAGAAACCTCGAACTAGGAAGTCAGCGGCTTTTAGTTGAGGCAAACAAGGCGATACTGAGGCGATCAATGACGCTCGCTGCAATTCTCGCTTCTTTGTAAACATGCTCGGAGGAGAGGTGTATGACTAACCCTCGTAGTACAGAAACCCACCACGTGCGCCTGCGAAATATGGCGGCTCACCCGTCAATCTGAGACCCTATATCAATAAATCCGGCTGGCGTCAGAGCTACTGCAGTCTGTCATGTACCGCATCGAGCCAGGAAGCTGCAGCCGATGCACCTGTAGCTGACGCTAGTGTGCGAAGCGTTTGGGCTCCTAGGTCTAAGGCTTCTTCCAAAGTCTTTGACCATTCCTCAACTGACGGCCACGAATCTAGAGAAACGGCTGCCCCTAGCTCGCCGAGTCGACGCACCCGGCTTAATTGTTCGTCGAAAGGCCGATCTTCGGCGACGCAGATAAGCGGTCGTCCGACAGATGCGGCTTCGGCCACCAGGTTTGCTCCACCATGACATGCAACAACCGTCGCCGCTGACATCAAAGACGAAACATCTTCTCGCCATCCGAGACACAGTACATTGGAAGAATCGGAGCCGGACGATTCAACACCCACCACGGCGATAGTCCAGTCTGCCAGAGACTCACCCGCCTGTTGAAGCTCCTTAACGTTGAGCGAATGCCCGCCGCCGCCAACGCAAACGACTAGCAGCTTTGCTTCCGGGGACAACCCAAGTTCGCACCGCATTTCTTGTAGGCCAGTTGCCGTTTGGGATGGTCGACCCGCAGTTACGAACCCAGAATAAAAGGTGCGTTTCCGAATGTCGATGGGGGTGTTTGGACATTCGAGTTCCTCGGGAAACGGGGCGAAGAGCCGGTGGGACACGTCGTATCCAAGACGGTGGGCACGATCGGAGCGGTCGCCGTGACTGCGAACCGTCACCACCGGCACACCACATAATCGAGCCAAGAGCGATACCTCGACCGAGACGTCAACGACGAGTAGCGACAACTCAAGACAGCGGAATGCTTCGATTAAGATAGCCGATCGATCTCGCAGCAGTTTGCTCTGATGCGGTGCCCAGTGCAGCGCCCCGTTCGCTGTCGGGTCGACTTCGGTCTCGCCGGGGTCAGCGTCGGGTCCTAACTTGATAAGTTTGGCTGGTCCGAGATCGGCGGCGTTCACCATCAAACTCGTGAACATCGCCGCCTGGTTGGAAAGTTCTCTTACGATGGCAGTTGTGCGGTTGAAATGTCCGCGGCCGTGGTGGTGAACATAAAATCCGATCAAGGCCTCGTACCGCTTGGGATAGGAAAAATACCGGACACTCGATTCCTGGTAAATCCAGGTTTCCCGCTAATACTACTAAAACGCTTCATGGGTAACGGGTACCCAAGTTAGCGCACTAAAATCCGGCGTTACTCGAGCCGTTCCAAACAAAAACGCTTCTAGAACTGATCCGATACCTCCAGCACAACACGTTCGTTGCCTAGGACTACGATTTTTTACGCCTTCTTGATGGCTTTTTGCGAGACCCGTGCCGTTCGAGAATTTCAGCCGAGATGCGTTTTGCGTTGGGCTGGTTCTTAATCAGTCGAATGGTGTCGTGCGCCTGTCTATATGCACGTAGGTGGTCGACGATCGGGGCCGGATAATCCTCGCCAATAATGCAACCAGACCATTGCTGTTCAAGCGGTGACATTAGCGACGGCTCGGCGATGTGCACCGGATCTACTTCTGCGAGTTCGGGGACCCACTCTTTGATAAACGTGCCGTCTGGATCGTGGTCGTGGACCTGTTTCGTGGGTGAATAGATACGGATAGCGTTGATACCTGTTACACCCGATTGCATCTGATGTTGCAGGTAGTGGATACCGGGTTCGTAGTCGACCCAGAGCCTAGCGAAAAGGTCTGCAACGGGCCTCCAGTCGAGCCACAGATGATAAGACGCAAACGAAACGAGCATAGCTCGCATGCGGAAATTTAGCCATCCAGTAGCCGTCGTCGCACGCATACAGGCATCGACCATAGGAAAGCCGGTCTGTCCAGCGACGAAGGCCTCGTATCGAGCAAGGTCGAAGTCGGACCGGATCGACTCGAACATCGGGTGCATGGCGTGGATCTGGAGCGTTGGTTGATCTTCAAGCTTCTGGGTAAAGTGGTCGCGCCACCGAAGTCGTGTCTCGAAAGCGCGAAGCGATTTGAGCCACGAGCCTCGGCTATTCCAGGTGGCGATCTCCTCTCGGCGGAGCTTACTAGCCTGATAGCACTCCCGAACGGACACGCATCCGTAGGCTAGATAAGGCGATAGCCGAGACGAGTGGTCAAATGCAGTTACTGGGCTTGACATTGCTTTCACATATGGCTCGGCGCGGCGATCAAGAAAAGTTGACAGCACGTCCAAAGCAGCGGTTCGCCCACCCCTCTGCGGAGAAGTGCACGCACTGACGGCTAGGCCGAGATCTCGAGTCGAGCACTGTTTCCCACGGTCAACAGTTACAGGAGTCGCCTTGTCTGGACGAGGGATAACCTTTTGATCCATGTATTCTTGCCACTTCTTCGACCATCCGTTGCGGTCTGCGAGGCGACGGACTACTCCCCGGCCCTTGAGCTCGACAAACCGCACAGCGTTAGTACGGGCCCAGGCGTGTGTATCGAGGTCGCGCCGATAACCTATCAGGTCAGTTGTTTCTTCGTGGGCCCAGATCGTGTCAATGCTAACCTCGCTATGAAGGGCGTCAACAACTTCGGTGATCTCACCGGTACGATAAATTAGTTGGACTCCGAGTTCGGCAAGGCAGCCGTCTAGTTCACTCAAAGACTCGTTTATGAAGTTGAGATGGCGCGCATCCGCTGTGGGCTGGGACCAATGGCTGGGTTCGTATACATAAAGCGCAAGTACAGGCCCGGCTGCGATAGCGGCGGTAAGAGGCTCATGATCAACTATGCGCAGGTCGCGCTTGAACCACACCAGCTGGGTTCGTTCTTGATCACTCATAACTCGCTCCAATCCACGATCAGGCAGTACCCGTATTTACGCATGTGACCCGGTCTAGGCGCTACCCAAGCGGCAGTGTGTGTTGGAGCAGGAACTTTTCTCAACGCCCACGGTCCTTCGAGGTTTCGGAAGTATCAGGGCAAAGTAATCTGGGTACTACACTCCTATCGAAGTGGTAACGACAACCTGCGTGGCTGGCTCTCAGCAACCCGCCTTAGTCATGAAAACACGTGGCGGAAAGAGGCCACCTCCGAGGTCCGACTTTATCGTTGAACGCTTAACAGAAAATAGAATAGCAGCGCAATCGACCGCTGGGAACAAGGAAGCAGCATGAACGTACGAGTACCAAAAGCGCTTTCTGTCCGGGACCCTAAATTCGTCGCCCCACTCGCCGATCTCCGTTACCTGGCGCCCACAACGCCAGGTTGGACTCGTCGGCGATGTGGCCGAGGCTTTAGTTTTCTTGACAATGAGGGCAATATTATTCGAGGAGAAGAACGAGATCGCTTGCGAGGTCTTGCCGTTCCTCCAGCTTGGGAGAACGTATGGTTCGCTCCAATCCCAGACGGCTACTTGCAGGCTACCGGAGTTGATGGGGCTGGTCGAAAGCAGTATAGATATCACGCCAAGTATAGGGCGTTGCGCGAAGCGCGTAAATTTCAGCGACTCTCCTATTTCGGTCGGGCGATTCCCGACCTACGCGCTCACGTCGCTGAGATGCTACGGTCTCAAGCCGGATCGAAGACGCTAGCGGTAGGCGCTGCTCTTCGTATGATCGATGCTGGACTTGTGCGAGTTGGAAACGAACGATCAGCTCGTACAGGCCACTACGGTGCTACCACCCTCGCAGCTGATCACGTTGACGAAGACGGGTACGTCGCACTGACCTATGTAGCGAAAGGCGGCAAGCACCGCTCCGTAGTTATCGAAGACGAACAGCTGGGCGACATTCTAGAAATTTTGGCCGACCACGATGAGGAACGCCTGTTCACCTACGACGGCCCGGACTCTGAGACTACGACGGTAAGTGCATCAGATGTGAACTCGGTTATCGCAACGGTGGCTGGGCCGTCGTTCAGCGCCAAAGACTTTCGCACATGGGGCGGCTCCCGTCAGGCGATTGAGGCGCGAGTGCAGGGTCGAGAGATCGTAGAGTCCGTTGATCTCGCTGCCGCTGCGCTTGGCAACACGCGGACGGTAGCCCGTTCCTCTTACATACACCCTGCCGTCATCGCTTCTAGCGCATCAGTCATCGATGAAGTGTGGCGCCGGTCTCGACAATCGGCAACGATGAGCCGTGGTAACCGAGCGTTGCTCAAACTACTCACCTCCGACATCCAGAAAAAGAACAAACCGTGAAGGGTCGTTAAATTCACCGGCGCCGTGTTGTGTCTCTTACCGCCTTCTCCATACCGCCAGCTCAAACATTTCATCAACGAGGGTACATATTCGCTGCAAGCCACCAAACGAATCTATCCACGTGGCGACCTCTTGCCCCGACATTGGATAGTCGGTGGTGCCGGTGTAATGGCAAGACACAACGACTCCGCCGGGCTCAAGCCAGTCAAAAAGTCGCCGCTTCACGGAGGAACGGCCATGACTGCCCAGGTAATAAATAACCTCGGACCAGACCACGAGATCACCATTGCCAGGCGGCCAGAACGCCGGAAATTCCTGTACTGAGACTTTCACATGGTCCAGATGACTTAACCGACGCTGGGCCTGATCGACGACATCATCGATGAAGTCGAAGGCATGGACTTGATCACAACGTTCCGCAAGCCTTGCAGTTAAGTTGCCATTAGCGCAACCGGGCTCGACCGCATAGCGGTACCGGCTTTCAGGCAAAACCGAAACCGTAAGAGCATGTTTGCGAGCCTCGTAGTGAGACGAGTCGAAACCCCACGGGTCTGGGTCTGCGCGGTACATATCTTCGAAGTAACCTTTTGGGGTTGCGCTAACTGGCTTTTTGTTCACAGCAAAGCACCATCGTAGGCTGCTTTTGCAAGCGCCGCCAGATCCCTGTCCCCGTGCTGCTGACGGCAGTAGAGCTGGACGTCCATCACTCGCTGCGCCAACTCTGGGTCGGAGGTAAAGGGCCTGGGCCCAAACGCCTGCGACAAACTATCGACGATCGTGGCGCAGCTACGTTCAATCAGGTGGCGGACGGTGTGAGCTTGGGCCCTTGCCACGTGAGCGCTGGCTGAATCTGCGTCTATGAATTCACCGTTCTGTCGCAGCATAGCTTCAAGAAGCCATTGTTGTGCAAGCATTTTACCCTGAGCCGCTCGCCGGTACGGATCCTCAGCAAGCTCTTCAGTGACGAAATCGACAATTCCGCTTGCCGCTCCCGCCCAGCATGCCGCAGGCCCGACCGCTCCGTGCCAAAAGTTGACCCGATCTAGGTAAAAGTCCGGCTTTCCTACCGGCTTGGCTCGCCGGGTTTCTAGAGCGACGTGACCGGTACATGTATCGACCAGTGCCGGGGTCGCCCAAGGTTCAGGTAGCGGGAGATCAGACACGTCAACATCGAGTAGCCAATTAGCACCGTCTAGGTCTCGAGCTGTCACGAGGGCACGATCAACAACTCCAACACCCGAAGCGAACGGCTTTCCGCCGGTCAGCGATTTGTCTTCCGAATTGTAGAGCGTCGTGTCGGACGGCCCGCCCGAGGCCCACACCCCGTAGATACAGTCGGGTTCGGGGGTCTGATTGGCGTCGAGAAAAATTGAGATAGCGTCAAGGTGAGCTTCGGCCAAGCGAGCCACGCTCACCGACCCAGTTCGGGCCCATCGATACAAGGTCGCCCATCGGACGGCGGTGTCGCCTTCAGCTAGGATAGGTATCGGCTGACGTAAAAGCGCTTCAAGCTTGCGGCGGACATCCATTATGTAGTTCCACCGCTGACGAAATAAAACTCTTCATTCCAATGCAACGGCTCCAGATCTGCGCCTGTCAAAACAGGCTGAAAAGGAGGCGGAGGTCTGAGCTGACTAGAATGCGCCTCAAGTGCAGCTCGTCGGCGGTACACCTGATCGGAGGTGAGATCAAGCTTAGATAGCTGACATTTGTCGTTGGGGGAAAGATGGCTCCAAGCCCAGAATAGACCTTCAGCTATACTGCACCCCAGATTTTGAGCCGCCGTGTGGGCTGCTTGGCCGCAGGCTTCGTGATCAGAGTGATAATCGCGGCGCCACGGTGCAACAATCACGCTGTCTGATTCGGCAATTTCAGCAATAGCATCGACGAGGGTCTGCGTGTGCAGATGGACCCCAGAGTCAGGAAGTCCCAACCGAACCACCGGGGGAACTTGCGCTAACGCTAGGTGTCTCAGCGCTACGTCTTGCTCGTGACGTCGCGTCGATGCCAGATCGTCTCCATTCGTGAGCGGGTAGGCCGCCTCACCATCAGTAACGGCCAGAACTATGACAGAGTAGAGATGGTGGTTACTGAGGACGTTCTGAAGGAGGCCGCCCATCATTAGTACCTCGTCGTCCGGGTGGGGAACTACGAACACGACTAAGCCTGGAGAGGGCGTCCAACTCTCGGCGTGTTGACGGTGCTGCAGCCACGGGTCAAACTGACTCTCCGTTGTCATTCGTGAAGTTCCGCCTCGGCCGTCGCTAGCTGACACTGGCAGCATTGACGTGACGGTTCCAATATCGAAGCGCAACACATGCATCGATAAACGACGCCGCTGATGCTTTCTTGCCGTCAAGCAAGTGATAGCCACCACTTCGAGCCTTCTCGTCAACGCCCGCCGCCTCGAGCAAGCTGATGGAGGTTGATCCATAGGCAACGAACTTACTGTGAGCGTGAGCGTCGGCCACGAAGTCTCTAGCAGCAGGAAGTTCTCCGAGTTCTTCTGCTTTTTCTTCGGTCAGCACGACAGCGATTGCGTCGAAGAGGACTGACGGGCCGCCATCAATCTTTTCGGCCACCTCAAAGCCTTTGCCGTCTGAATCAGATACGCCGTGTCGGGTTGGAGCTACCAGTTCGACTACTGCTCCTACGGATTTAGCGGCTTTGTCGATCGACCGAATCGTTTTTGCATCTGACCCCTCTGCCACGAGGACACCAATCTTGCGACCACCGAAGTTGTCCGGTCCTAGGGCTAGGATATCCAAGGCCTTTGAGGGTTTAAGGTCTCCGACAATCTCTCGCGCCGCTGGTAGGGCATCAGGGAGCTCATTGAGTCCAAGACCTTCGGCCACGGTCTGGGCTAAACCTTCATCGACGTTTCTCAAACCAGCAATCATGCGTTTCACGATGGGTGTTTTATCAACCTTCGACAGTTCAAATGCAAACGCTTCTGATATGTGAGATCGCTCAATCGAGTTCTGAGAGTTGTAGAATTGGCGGGCTTGGCTGTAATGATCGGCGAACAATTCAGGTCGGACCCGACGCTTTTCTCCCGCCTGGTTAGCGGGAACACTCACAAACCCGCTCCTTGGGTTCTCTCGAGGTCCACCATCGTCGCCCCATGAGTTGGGTTCGTAGTTAGCTCTTCCCGTTGGACTCGACGTCGTCATGTGACCGTCTCGTTGAAAGTTCATCACAGGACAACGCGGAGCATTTACTGGAATGTGAGCAAAATTCGGTGATCCGAGTCGTTTGAGCTGTGTGTCGAGGTACGAGAAGTTCCGACCCTGAAGAAGAGGGTCATTAGTGAAGTCAATACCGCGCACTATGTTGCTCGTACAGAAAGCAACCTGCTCGGTCTCGGCGAAGAAATTGTCCACGTTCCGATTAAGGGTCATCTTCCCTACAATCCGAACAGGGACATCTTCTTCTGGGATTAGTTTCGTCGCGTCAAGAATGTCGAATGGGAACGAATCGGCGAAGTCGTCATCAAAAACCTGAACCCCGAGTTCCCACTCGGGGAAATCGCCGCGTTCGATCGAGTCCCACATGTCTCGTCGATGGAAATCCGGGTCAACTCCGTTGATCTTCACTGCTTCGTCCCAAATAACCGATTGCACACCCTGAAGCGGCTTCCAGTGGAACTTCACATATTTAGATTCACCGTTGCTGTTTACGAACCGAAACGTGTGAACACCGAAACCTTCCATAAATCGCAGCGATCGAGGTATCGCCCGATCTGACATGGCCCACAACAGCATGTGAGTGGCTTCAGGCATCAACGACACAAAGTCCCAGAAGTTATCGTGAGCAGACTGCGCCTGGGGAAACCCGCGATCAGGCTCAGGTTTCACTGAGTGGATAAGGTCTGGGAACTTTATAGCGTCTTGAATGAAGAACACTGGCATGTTGTTGCCAACCAGGTCCCAATTGCCTTCTCGGGTGTAGAACTTTACCGCGAAGCCACGAACATCGCGTGCCAAGTCTGGGCTTCCGGCGCTACCTGCAACCGTCGAGAACCGAGTGAATACATCTGTCTTTTCTCCCGCGCGTTGGAAAAGATCAGCACACGTAAGTTCCCCGATCGCGTCGTAGGTTTCGAACGTGCCCTTTGCTCCGTAACCGCGAGCGTGAACGACACGCTCGGGTATTCGTTCGTGATCGAAGTGAAAAATCTTTTCTCGCATCACGAAGTCTTCGAGCATCTGTGGACCCCGCTCCCCACCTGCAAGAGTATTCTGGCCGTCGGAGATAGGAACACCTTGTTGAGTCGTCAATGTAGACGGTGCTTGGGCGTCAGTCTGATGGGTCTCGCCTCCGGACCCTCGCTCTATTTTGACCTCGCCGTATACCGCCTCCGAGCGTGAGTGGGTCGGAGCTTCAGCCTGCGTTGTCGGTCTGGAGCGTTTGTCTGACTTCTTGGATTTTTTCGCCATGCTACGGACCATCTCTCGTCTCGATCGTATACGTAGGTCAGTACCCGATCCAGACAGAAGTGATTCGCTTTCGTAGCCTATTCTTGATCCAGCGTTTGCTCCGACAGAAGCCGAAAACGAAGGGGACCCTGTGCAGCTATCGGATCCGTAATAACGGTTTCTCCTTGGGTAACTTGAATCTGACCGAGACGAGCAAGTTCAGCACCTTCCACTCTGGCCTGGGCGACAGCTGGGCGCCAATCCGGTGAAGAGGCAATGCGAGCCGCCTCAGATGGGCAGATAGAACTGTCGGGTCCGCGCTTGGAAAGCAAGCTGAGTATCGCTGCCCGAATACGGGCGGACCTTCCTCCGGTACTCGGCTCCTCCCACCAAGCTTCGCCCCGCTCCCCTAGAGCGACCTTTGCATTTTGAACACGCGCTCGCGCCGCTGTGAGTAAGTCGAGTTCGCCTCTCGAGGCTTTCACCGAGCGCCGAGCGTCCATCAACTCAGCGACGATTTCTGTTCTGAGACGTTCTGGTATATTCGGATCGGTCGCCCGCCAACGGCGACCGTCGACAATGATGTATCGGCCATCAGGTGTCCGGTTCACGGAATCACCCATATAACTGATGTCTTCACTTTATTCACGGCATAACCTCGTGTGGGCGGGTCGGTAGCTTGATATTGAAAGGAATTTCACTGCACAAAGTGGGACGAAATTTAGATGAGGTTCTAATCCACATTACATCACGTAATCAACTACGTTTCGATAAGCAAGTTATGCGGCGCCACGCGACTCGTCTAACGCAACCATGTCGGCTGCGAATCCGGCCGGCGCACGCGCCTCGCGTCTGGCACTTGTTGTAACGGTTAACTTCGCGCTGCTTCCGACTCGCCAGCCGTCGCCGCAGAGTTTACTCCAAAGATAATGGTCTTCACCGGTGGCTATTGCTGGCCATCCGCCTACGCTCGCGTATGCGTTTGCTCGTACTCCCATGTTTGCGCCATGAACATGAGAATGTGTGCCATCGGCATTAATCTT
Source organism: Acidimicrobiales bacterium (assembly GCA_020630065.1). Classification (GTDB taxonomy): domain Bacteria; phylum Actinomycetota; class Acidimicrobiia; order Acidimicrobiales; family SZUA-35; genus JAHDCC01. The sequence goes on along the minus strand of JAHDCC010000026.1, from coordinate 27,180 downwards.
GTAGTACGAGTCGAAACGTGCTTTTAGCCTTTCATCTAGATCCTCGTCGTCTGCGAGCGACACGATACCGGCGATCGCATCCAGCCCGCTTTCCGCCGCGGCTAGATGACGAGTCAGCCAATTTTTCGGCACGACTGTGTCGGCATCGGTACTCGCGATCCACGTCTGGTTGATGCGATGTCGATCGCAGGCTAACCCAACCCGCGCCCCAACTCGTCGGGCACCTCCTGCCGTTCCAATACTGGCCTCGACGACGATGTGTGAGCTGTTCGCTAATTGCAGTTTCGCCCTGGCTGCAGTGCTATCGGTGCAACAATCTGCAACGACCACGATTGAACACGATACACGATCGGCGACCTGGGAAGCTGACGTGCGTATGGAGCGTAACGTTTGTTCTATTCGCTGGTGCTCGTTGCGTGCCGGAACTACTACAATTACATGCTCGATTCGGTCAACGAAAGGTAGAACTAACTTGGTTTTTTGGTTGGGCTTCGGCACATGGACCTCGATTTGGCTATCTGACTTCTTGTTCTAGTACCCCTTCCGACCTCGGCGGACCCGCAAAGAAAGTTTTATCGTCTATGCCGTGCACCAAACTCCAGGGTTGACGCGTAGGCTTCAAACTAAGAATCTGTTCCGCCCGCAGCGAGACCAAAATCTTGTCGCAACTCAATACGAAAAGCGACAGATGTTACTAGTTCATACGTCTGCTCTCCTACCATCCCCATCTTCGAATGCCCGTCGACCGCACTAGTTCTACAGAGTCGCTATTCAAAGAGCGGACTATGTGTTTGAAGCCGCCATATTTCTGTGGTGAGGGTACGGGCCAATTTAGAGTCGAACCGGTTCAGAAGAAAGACGCTTGGCTTTCTTCTGAACCGTGTAGACATCGACTCAAAATTAGAGCCACGCCCGCCAAAACCGTCGCCGGTTCGGCTAACGGGGCAGCGGCATCTACCGACTTGAACCCCTATGATGTAGCGACTAAAGACGCCCGCTGCTTCGGTTATCTCGCTAACGTGAGTTCATCATCATCCTGCCGGCCCCGAACTGCCTCGCAAGCCTGCTCCCCATCGGTCGACATATCCCTATCGACATGTGTTTATCGCAATGGAATCACAACAGAGATCAGACCTGGTGCGCTAGCCGTCTTCGACCACATCAGGGAACCGGCGTCCAATCCTCGACCCGTCCGTGGGCGACTCAACCAGCGTCACGCGCCGAGGATACCTTCGATGGCGATAGCGGCAGCTGCGGTCCGAAGATCGACCTGGTCCTTCTCCGCTCGATCCCAAATCGACTCATTCAGCGTTCGAGTGCGATCGATCATGTCCTGACGAGGGTCGTCGTAGGCCTCGCCGAGGTTGGTTTTCCACTCGTGAAAAGAGCCGATCACACCGCCTGCGTTCGCTGCGAAGTCCGGCACGACCGTGATACCACGAGCGGTCATGCGCTCGACACCGAGAACCGTCGACGGAGCGTTTGAGCCCTCCACCACAATTTTGGTTTGCAACGCATCGGCAAGGTCGGCATCAATCACAGCCTGGAGTGCCGCTGGCACGACGATGTCGGCCTCGACTGTGAGTACGTCGATGCTGCCCATCTTTTCGCCATCGGCGTCGGTGACCGAGCCGTCGCTCTTTTTCGCTTCAGCCACCGCCTCAATATCGAGTCCGTCCGGGTCGTGAATGCCGCCGCCCGAATCGGAGACCGCAACGATGGGATGACCGTCGTCGGAGAGTAAACGAGCCAGCTCGGCGCCCAAGGATCCGAAACCCTGGATAGCGACGCTAGCGCCGCTGTCGAGATCGGTTCGTTCAAGCGCAACCCTAATAGCTTGAGCACAGCCGAGTGCGGTCGCACCGGTTCGAACCTCAATGCCACCAGCGTCCATCGGTTTGCCGGTCGCAACGGCGTTACTGTCGGAGCCCATGGACTCTTGCCACGCCTTCGTGAACGCTGCCATATCGTTGGGCCCCGTACCAACGTCAGGTCCGAGGATGTCGGTCCGAGGGCCGACGAAGCCGCCGAAAGCTCGCCCTAGCCGTTCCGCCAGCTGTGCTCGACCACCATCGGGCAAACGTCCGACATCGACGGAGACACCGCCTTTGGCTCCCCCGAACGGCAGCCCAGCCAACGAGTTTTTTAAGCTCATGATCGATGCGAGTCCGGTAACCTCCTCGAGGTTGACATCGCTGGCGTACCGCATGCCTCCTTTACCCGGACCGCGTGCCAGGTCATGCTGAACCCGCCAGGCATGCACGAGTTCCGGCCCATCCTCGAACTCGATCGTGAACGCAACGGCAAGCTGACGGTCGGCGGCGAGCAACCGCTGCGTCTCGGCCTCAGAGAGCCGTAAGTGTTGCGCTCCGATCGTGATCGTGTGGCGAGCGGTACGGAGGAGATCTTCAGTCATGACTACCGTTATACCAGTCAAACCTTTACCGAACCCAGTCATGGCCATCCGGTCCAATCATTCGCGCTGCATCTTCTTTGGTCGCCGAAGGCACGGCGAGCCAGACGCTGGTGCCGGCGTAGGTCGATGTGGCAATCTCAATCGTGAGGCCCACGGCAAGTAACCCGATCCAGTTCTTCCATGGGTCGAAGGGTTCGAAGTCGTCAGCCGGTAGTACTCAAACGAACCCTGAACTGAGGCAACTACCGAACGGCCATCTCGTCGAGCCATGCGACCAACTTCCGTCGCTCGGCGTCATCGGTCCCCGTGCCTGGTATGTATGAAGTTCGACGGGGCTGCCGATCTAGCCAGAACTGGCCGGGTGCCTCACCGTTTCCGCCGGTTGCCGCTAACCATATCATCGTGTCGGCTCCCTGCTCGGCCGATCGGAGCAGCGGGCTCATGACTTTGCTAAATCCGGGAAGGCTAGCATCCACCCCGGCGGTTGCGACCCAGCCGGGGTGAACCGAATGCATGATCACCTGGGGCGCCCATTCCGGTCCGAGCAGCGAAACCATCTCGACCTGGCCGCGTTTGGCCTTGGCGTAGGCCACGGCACCCTTGTATTCAGATGGCCCCAGCTCGATGCTGTCAACGTCGAGTTTCTGTGTATACATGCCACCAGACGACATGAAGAGCACCCGGGCACCCGAATTCAAAGAAGTTCGTAGCTCGTTCATAAGCAGATAGGGCCCGATCAGATGCGACGAAAGTGTGAGTTCGACGCCGCGATCGTCAGTTCGGCGTTCACTCGTCAGCGCACCAGCGTTGCTAATGAGCACGTCCAGACGGACACTACTGGCTCTAAGCGTTCGGACGAGCTGGTGGATTGACTCGGCGTCGCCGGTGTCGACTGCCTGGCCGATAGCGCGACCCGTAACGTCCGGGCGCTCATTCATCTCAGCGGCAACGTCGTCTGCTCGATCTTGACTGCGGGACGTGATATGTACGTCTGCGCCGAGGCGAAGCAGCCCGACGGCGGTGGCTTTGCCAATGCCGCTGGTCCCGCCGGTGACGAGCGCTACCTGACCTCGCAGATCACCGTCGAAGTCATCCCAGTCGAACAGCGCAGCTCTCGCATGATGGCCGACCTTGGTGAAACTCCCCACGATTGTGCCCTCGAGAAGACTGTCTGCGACCTCTGCCAGCACCTTCCTCATGCGACTTTGCGACCCTCAAGTGTGGATTCCATTCCCGCAGCCGCCTTGTCGCCAATACGGTTAAAAAACAATCCGACGAGCGGGTTGGCGATTTTGCCGAGGATGCCGTTCACTTCGAACGTCGCATCATACAGCACGTCGCAACCGGTGTCGGTCGGCGTGACCTCGATGATGTCGTAGCTGTACAGCCACTTGGTTTTAGCTTCGGCAACGACTCGCCGTGGAGCGTCGTACTCCGGTGTTTTGTACTTCAGCACCGCAGCCATCACCTTCACCTCGTAGACTGCGTTCGGTCCCGGGGCTTCCCCGCTGAGGACTTTGGAGTAGTCGACGCTCGGGTCCCACTTCTCAAAATTGCGAAGATCAGCCATAAAGTCAAAGGCCTTCTCGGCAGGCCATGGACTGCGGACGGTTGTTTGGTATCGAGCCATGATCGGCTGCTTTCTCGTTGTTGGTCGGTTGTATTAGATAAGGGTGTTGGCGAAGATCTGCCACGCCAGGATGCCCTTGGCGACCAGGCTAGGGACGTTAGAGGCGGTTTCGCCGTGGATGTAGTCGGCCCACTTGCCTGTCCGACGATACTGGAGCCATTGGTTGGTTGCGAAGGTGTTGAAGAAATATCAGTCATCCACAACGCATCCGGACGGTCACGTCGAAAGTTTCGGTCAACCAAATCAACTGTTATCAACTCATGAGCCTTGTTCGGTCGATATATTCGACGTTCGGCCAAACCAGCCATGTCGTGTTCTGCCATGATCGAACGGATGAGTTTGTTGTTTACTCGCTGATGATAGACCTCGAACAGTTCCGCTTTGATACGCCGGTACCTTTAGGTGCCGTTTGATTCCTCTCACACCACCTCACTCGAATAAACCCAGCACACTTTCAGAGGCACATATCAACTGACACCAAAACCGGGGGCCTTCCAAATGCGCCTATATCATGTTAAGTCTCGTAGCGAAAAGTGCGTTGGCTTGGCAACTGTACGCCAGCGTTTTGGTTCCCGAATAGTCTCTCCAGACACTCAATTCCTCTTGCACCTAAGCAGCGGGATCCAGACATTCTGGAGGCAGTAGACATTCGGTATCGCCGCTTACGGATATAACAATTAAGAACCCTATATGAGAGCGATGTAAAACAATGCTTGCTGTGGAGCCAGACCTAAGCCAACTCACCGACGCCGTGAATAACCAAGGACGATCACCGTTGGATTACCTTATTGCGATTGGAATATTCGCTACCTTCCTTTTACTCGGGCGGATGATTCAGATCTTAACAAAAAGGCTGATCAACAAAACCGACGCTGACAGCCTGCTCGGTAGCTTGATCGGACGTACAACTAACTACCTCTTGGTCACCTTCGGTATCATCTACTCGCTCGATAAGCTGGGCGTAGCAATCGGACCTGTCCTCGGGGCGTTAGGAATCGCAGGCATTGCGGTTGCTTTCGCCTTTCAGAATATTCTCGAGAATTTTGTTGCAGGAGTCATCTTGCAAATCCAACGCCCATTTTCGAGCGGCGATGAAATAATTGCAGCTGGTCACGAAGGGGCGATTCGCTCAGTGGACGTTAGAACCATCACGATCGAGTCACCTGATGGCGAAACGATCATCATCCCTAGCGCGGAGGTAATCAAGAACCCGATAGTGAACCACAATATAAAGAACCGTCGAAGAAGCAGCCTCGAAGTCGGCGTTGCGTACGGGTCAGATCTTGAAAATGTCTCACGCGTTGTGTTCGACGCACTCAGTGGCATAGACGACGTGTTTGACCAACCAAAACCCGAGGTGTTAGTTCATACGTTCGGCGAATCAAGCGTTAACATCTCAATTAGGTACTGGCACAAGCCTTCAATCGCAGATCACTGGCATACGCAACACGAGGTGGCTTCAGCTGTTCACTCTGCCTTCACCGCTCACGAAATCGAAATACCTTTCCCTCAACAGGTCTTACGACTTCCTAGTCCCGATTCGTAGTCGCTCAAGGAACTGAACTGGCCTGGGTTTCTAGAGGGTTCTTGTCTTTGAGTTGGGCCCCTGGTTGGGTATGTCCGATTGATTGTGTACCGGGGGTGAATCTCCCCGGGTTTTATGCAGGCGTTTTGGTTTGAGTCTTGGGCTGTTGGCCTGAGTTGATTCGATTGTAGTAGTTGACTTCGTGTTCGGCTGGTGCGATCCGGCCCAGTTGATGGTGGATGCGTCGGTGGTTAAACCAGTCGACCCATTCCAGCGTCGCGAGTTCCAAATCGTCGAGTCCTCGCCACGGTCCTTTGTTCCTGACAAGTTCGGTTTTGTACAAGCCGAACATTGTTTCAGCCATTGCGTTGTCGTAGGAATCTTTTGACCCGACCGAGTTGACTACGCCGTTAGCGGCGAGTCGTTCGGTGTAGCGAATAGCCAGATATTGAACGCCTCTGTCGCTGTGGTGAACCAGCCCATCAAGATCGTCACCGTCTCGGCTGCGATCCCAGACCGCTTCTCCTAACGCGTTCAACGCAGATCCGTTTTCAATGATCGTGATGCTTGCCAGCCGACAATCCGGCGAGAGAAAACATCGGTCACGAATGCTACTTAGACGAACCCTGACCAGGCCTGAACATAAGTTAGATCAGCGACCCATAAACGGTTCGGACGGCCGCTGTGAATTGGCGATCAACCAAATCTAATGGCCGATCAGCGGTATCATCAGCTACTGTGGTTCGTTTGGGTTTACCTCGGACAACGCCTCTAAGACCAAGATTACGCATCAATAAACTTGATCATCGTCGAGGGCCGTCGAGCTCGGCAGCGAAGAAAGCCGAAGCAGCCTGCGCAATACCCGGGGAGATTCTGTCTAGCGAATAAGAATGGTGTTCCATTCGGACACATGCAGTCAGTATCTATCCGCAAATTTCGGTGCCCAAATCCGGGAGAATCAGATCAAACAATCGGCTGATAGGACCGAGGTGTGTTGGGATAACTCGGCAGCTGAATCGTTTTTCTCCTCGTTGAAACGAGAACTCGTTCACCGTCACCGATTTACTGATAGAGTTAGCAGTAGACGAAAGATCTTTGAATGCATCAACCGATACAACCACCGAAGGCTCCACTCAAGCCTCGTTATCAAACACCGGTAGCGTACGACCAAACCAACAAACCGCAGCCCTAAAAGCTGCTTAAACCAAGTGACCGGAAAGCGGGCGAAACCTCAAACCGGGACTTCCTCCAACCGATTCGAAACCAACAACAGCCATCTCTCGGCGGAATTCAGCTCGACCAAATCACTGCGTCGTTAAACCCCCTAGCTAAACCGTCGTATAGAAGATCCGCAGCGAAAAAACACGCAGCCTACGTCGCTAGCCGCAAAGCTAACGCAAAACGAATCAGTCAATGATGCCAAACCCACAGACGCAACTAAAGGCCATGCAACTCTAGAAACGCGTCGAGAACAAGTGGGCCAGCAAAGAAACCAAGCCCTACTATGCCAGCGATGACCGCCAGCACTGTCAACCTTTTTCCATTCCGAGTCATACATACTCCTTTGATAAATGAACTACGCATATAACGTCGATCGAGATCAACTAGTCAAACGCCAACACAGCGTTGACGGCCAACCTGCTTGCTTGGCGTGCCGGGTAAAACGCAGCAACCAAACTCACGAACAGGACAACCACTAACCAGACGAGCGCCGCATACCACGAAAAGACGTTTTCCAGATCGCTGCGAAGAAACAGCTGACCGGCGGCGTCTCCAAGCAGTACGCTAACCGGACGGGTAATCACCATCGTGACTACCCACGCCAACAAACCGACAATGAGCGCCTCAGACAATACGAGACGTTGGATTATCCCACCCGTAGCCCCGACCGCCCGCATCATTCCGATCTCTCGACGACGTTCCAGAACATTGATACTCATGAGGGACGTCAGCGCCAGAGAACCAACCACGATCGCCAACACCGCCATCAACCCAAGAAACGCAACAATTACCACCACATGATCGCGCAGAATCTGCAACCGATCACCGGTCGACGACAACGCTGAAACACCGATGTCGGCGTCCGATAGCGCCTCGTCAAGCCGTGGCGCCAGAACGGCCTGGGCGTCCGCCGAAGGCGAATCGGTGCGTACCTTCATCGAGGTGACATAGTTGTTGTTGCCGGTGAGTTCGTTCAGGTAGTCGACGTTGACAAACATGTGAAACGGAGCGTCGAGGCCTCGCCGAGGAGCCCCGACCTGTTTAACCACTCCTACGACTTCCCATTCAACGTTTTTGTCGGCACCCAACCCAGCCGTATCCAATATGATCGAGTCACCAACGCCAATATCGATATGGGGGTCTTGTGCGATCTCGTGGTTGATAACTATCGCGTTGGTATCGCCCGGTTGTAACCAGCGGCCGTCAAGAACCGGATAGTCGACCATCGTCGTCTCCGCCGGGACGCCGTTCAAGAAACCCAGCAACAGTTCATCGGCATTCGCCGACTGGGTAGCAACCTCGGAAACAACCGTTTCGGTCCATCCCTCAACGGCGTTCACCTCACTAAGTTCGACGAGTGCCTCTTCCACTCGTTGTTGCTGATAGGGTTCGCTGAGGTTAACGTCGAAATCGAATTGGCTAGTGTCGGATGCGGCGTCAATAGTCGCTAACCAAGAGCTAGTCAGATTGATGGCGCTAGTAAACGTCGCACCAGCCAAGCCCAAAATGAGGATCGTGGCGGCCAGCCGAGTTCGACGTCGTAACACATTGCCTACCGCCAGCATCGTTACGCGACCGACAACGCGCTGCGCCGAAACAACATGTGCTGACGGGTTTCGTTTAGCTGACCCAGCCGGGGAATCGTCCATCGCGTCACGCACACTCATACGGACACCAATCCAGATCGGAGCCGCTGCCGCCAAAACGGGAACCGCAAACCCGAGCAAAATTTGCACAACATATATCGACGCCGGGATGCCGTTGTCGGTGACGTCAAAGTTCAGCAGCGTCGCCACAAACCCCGCTATACCCCGCCCCGCAGCCGAGGCCAGAAACACACCGGGCAACACCGCCACCGCCGAAATAGCCAGAACTAGCATTAGATAAATCCCGGTGATCTGACCGCCGGTAGCGCCGATGGCCTTCATCGCTCCGAGTTGTCGACGCTGCTGGTTGACGATGTTGCCGACGATGACAGCCACCAGCACCGCAGCGAGCAGCAACGTGAGCACACCAAATGCTTGCAACAAGAACAGTACAGCCGTCATTTGATCGTTGTGCGGGTGTTCGCCCGGTGGGGGCACAGCCACACTCGACACCGAATAGCCTGCGCTTTCTAGACGCTGCCTTGCCGTAGATGCAAGTTCGGCGTTACGAACAATGTCGGCCGTGTCTCCATCGACCACCACATAGACTTCGTTGAACACAGAACTGTTGGGTGAGTCTGCAACGAACTGGGCGAACGTTTCCGCCGAAACGTAAACATAGTTGAGATCGTCCTGCCACCCCGGGGCCCGGCCCGGGTCATGCACGACACCGGCGACAGAAAGTTCAACACCACCGGCGGAACGTTCCAGCCACAACGGGCCGGCGTGTTCCAATTCTTCAAGGTCGGCCGACGACCGTTCCAAAACGAGTTGGCCAGGCAAAGGAGGCCACTCCCCCCGCTCCGGTTCGAACGTAGCGACCTCTAACGATTCGAAATCTTCGACGACCCGCAGTTGAGCGGCCTCGGCTTGACCATCCGACGTCTCGATTCGTACCGGTTCGGTACGTCGCAGTTCAACAGCTGCGAAGTTCAGGTCGTCAACGAGCAACGGTTTAAGCCCGTCGTCGATGTCATCCACACCAAGAACAAACGACGGTGGGTTCGTGCCCGAATAGTTGGCATCGATCTCTCGATCCAGAATGGCGTAAGCCGAAAGTACCGACCCAGCACCGAACAAGCCTACTGTGACAGCCAAAACCGACATCAACGTTCGCAGTTCGTTGGCCCACAAATCGGCCCACACTTTTTTGAGACGCAAAGGAGAAAATAAACCAGCCATTTCAACTAGTTCCCTACCGGTCGGGCGCCGACCATTGAATCGGCGACAATTACGCCATCAGCTAGTTCAACTCGACGAGGCATCCGGTCAGCTATGTCATGGTCGTGAGTGACCATAACCACCGTCGACCCAGCCTCAGCTAACTGTTCAAAAAGCGAGACGATGGCGTCCGACGTTTTCGAATCAAGATTACCGGTGGGTTCGTCAGCCACAATAAGCGGCGGATCGTTGGCCAGCGAACGAGCTATCGCCACCCGCTGCTGCTGACCACCCGATAGCTGTGTCGGCAACTTGTCGGCTTGGTCCTCAATACCTACTCGGCGTAAAAGTTCCAACGCCCGGCCGCGCCGCTCCGACTTCGAAAACCGGCCGACAAAGTCCATCGGCAACAAAATGTTTTCGACCGCAGTCAGGGTTGGCAACAGTTGAAAGAACTGGAAAATCAAACCAACGTTACGTCCTCTCCATCGAGCCGCTTCGTTTTCAGTCAACTCATGCAGCTCTGTACCGGCGACAGTGACATCGCCTCTGCTCGGATGATCTATCGCCGTCATCAGATTAAGCAGCGTCGACTTTCCACTGCCGGATTTTCCGACGATGGCGACCAGTTCGCCTTCGACGATCTGCAGATCAAGATCGTCAAGAGCGACGAATTCGCCTGCCGGTGTTTCATAGTTTTTCGTCACCCGAGAAAGGTCCACAATCGTCGAGAAACCAGTCGGTTCGTGTTCGCCAGATCTGTCCATTACTTGCCCTCAGCCCCATTCGATGTTCGAGAAAACGCGGCCCTCACAAAAGACACAGAGGCACCGAAAGCGACCACATGCATCACCACAACGGCACCCGCCCCGAACGTGACCAGATGTGCCGCGAGAGCTTCCCCAGCGCTGAACGAAAACACTGACGTCCACTGATTCAGCTGCAACACAACCATTCCGGCAACAAAAACTGCGAGCGTCGCCAATCCGAATTTGGTTTTCAAGAGCCGGAAACGATTCGATGTAGAGTTCATGCTTTGAACATAAAACGCCGACCCGCCGCCGCCAATAGACAAACCCGCGCCCAGGTTGTTCACTAGAGCAACATAGGTTTGGACGCCGGTAGTACAGTTGAGGCGATGACTGAACAGCCAACCAACCGTCGCGTTATAAGGACCAGGGCGCTGCTCAACAAAGCCCTGATGGAACTCACGATTGAAAAGGGCTACGACAAAGTAACCATAGAGGACATCACAGAACGAGCGAACCTGGGTCGCACCACGTTCTATCTTCACTATCAAAGCAAAGACGACCTTTTGGTTGATCATCACGACCAAGTCGCCAAAGAAATCAACCTGGGTGACGTTTCGCCCCACGCCTTACTCAGCCCGGAGCCGCAACCGGGAATCATGATGATGCTGAGCCAGCTTAAAGATCATCCCGCCGTGTACGCTGCGTTCACCACTTCAAAAGACGCCAGCCTAATCCGACGAAGAATCACATCGAACGCCGCGGAATGGCTAGTCGTCGGGCTCAAAAAAGCCTTCCCCGACAGCGAACCCGCTGTACCCATTGATATCTTGGCCCGACACGTTATTCAATCACAGATGTCGATGATGGACTGGTGGATCACGAACCCAACCAGCTACAGCGCCGAACAATGCGCCCGCCATATCCAATGGTTCCGGGTGAACACAATCGCCGCGGCGTTCAACACAACGATCAACGCAGCGCTCAACACAAAGTTCAACACAAAGTTCAACACAACGATTGCCGTGGCGCCCGTCGACCGAAGACCGGGCTAGCGGTGTAACTGCCACCAAAGGCCAAAGCGGCCACGCAGTTTAAGATCGATCACTCGCCATCAGCTGCAAGAACCGGCAAATCGAGTTGACCATCGGGCTTTTGAACTCGTAGTCGTTGTACGGAAACGGGTGAATTAGCGTCTGGACATAGTAGAGAGCAAAGTTGAGCAGCGCGAACACTTCGAAGAAAAAGAACGACACTAGACCAGCCAACCAGCCAACAATCGTCAAAACCACCAACCCGATAAAGGCAATTGATAGCTGAGACATGACCGAGTCAATAGGTCGGTCCTCGACCAGGTCGTCTTGCGCCTTCTTCGTTAACGTACCTCGCACACCGAGAACAGACGTGTAGAAGATCACAAATATGAAACCAAGAAAGAACACGTACGCCCCGAGATAGTGACCCACACGTTGGTCGACGTTTCGATCGACGGTGGAACAGTGACCGTGCCGCTGCTGCCAACGACGTTATCGACCGAACTGCTGAATATCAATACATGGCGAACCCATATCGAGCCGCCATCGGCGATGTTCGGCTACGTCAAAGTTCTACACTAAAGCCAGATGCAATTCAGCACCCGACTTACCTTTTGCTAGGCATATGACAGAAGATGAGTTGGTCGTGATGGTTAATGACGGCCAGATAAACGTCGTCTACCAAGAGCGCGGCACTGTTAGCGAGTACATCTCCACGCGAAATCCAGATGAGGCTCTGTATTGGATTTTCAGAGAAGTAATTCGATCTATGCGAGCTGGTGAAGCGATCGGAGCTGAGCATGCCGGGCTCGACAAGCGACGCTACTGGTTCAAAAGAGACCGTGAGCTAATGGCGAAATTTGGAAATTTCGGGTGGACGGAGAAATTGGAAACAGAATTGACGGACGTACTGTCCAAAGCCCCGTTTCGGGATAAGTAGAGAATTCGACAATACCCTAGATGATCTTTCGTGAGCCTTCATTTCGATTCGGAGAGCTATGACTAAGGAAGAATGTTGTCGACTTCGCTCGATATCGGAGATACTCGGCTTCCCCGTAAGGATCTGCACCAACTACGGCTAGCACTAGCCAGACATCCCAGGGCAAATTACGTCAATGTATTGAGGCCCATCGTATCGAACACCCTCAGGCCCCGTGGGTGGCCCGGCACACCAAACTCATTAACTCCAAAACTAGACAGCCACTTCACCAGAAAGCAAGCCAGCCAATATGCTGTGCTCGCCGTTAAGCTCAGTTTCGGTTACTAACGACGCAATACAGACGGCCAAGGCAGTGCCGATCAGAAGGGCCACAACCCTTTCGCTTCCGGAACAGGGCTGAAACCGATACACCGCTCATCGAATTCAGGATTCTCACCTACGTGGCCTACAGCAGAAGCGATCCGCTCCCTAGACTCTTCCTCTGAATCATCGATGGGTCCGAAAGGGCCACTAAGGAAAGCACTCGTCCTACTCTGGATAGCGTACTCGCGTTGCTCCTCATCAAGGCTGGCCAGGACAATGTCCTCACAATGCTGGAAAAGACGGCGCCGCTTTGTGGCGATATCACCCCGCGTTTCGTCAGGAATAACGCTCTGATAATCGTCGCTCGATATCTGTAATGGCAAGTCCACAAACATATCGATATCGTCGTCCCAAACCTGGTAGATACCGTCCTGCAAACGGACCTCGGCCTTTCGTTCACGCCCGTGCAGGACCACGTTGATCGAACCAGCCTCCACAGCACGATCAAGCTCTTCGCGGTATAACAAATTGCTTATTCCTGTATCACCGCCCATGCTCCGCGTGTACGCAAACCGAACGCTATCATCAGCGTTTTCTTTTGCTCGCTGATAGCCATTCAACCCGACCCAACCGACTGCTATCGCTCCAACCAAAAGAAAGAGATGAGTCTTCTTGAAGTTTCTCTCCGCCATAGAGGCATTCTAACCACCATCGTTAATCCCCCAGCTTCTCACTGTTTGACGGCCCCAGGTTCAGCAGCTACGAGTTCAAGGTCGCTTTCTTGAATTCTTCAATAGTGTCTTGACCCCGTCGGTTCCCAGACGGCGGTCCACGGCCCCAGTCGAGCCCACATTAATAGAACCAACAAACAAAAAACCACACAGGCCATGGAAAAGAACTGTTTTGCCGTAGATTCTTCGTCGTGCTCGCCAGCAGCGACCCGCAACATAAATTTGACTGCCTCGTCTTCGCTGCAAGGTATCGCGTGGTTGTTGAGATGGCAGAACATGTTCAGGCACATCCAAGCAAGGCGTTTGTTGCCGTCGGATAGAGGATGATTGCGAGCTATCTGAACGACCAAAACAGCCGCCTTGTCCAACAGATTCGGCTAGAACTCTTCCCCACCGAAACTCGCCTGAGGCGCACGCAATGCTGAATCCAACAGTACAAATATTACGTGCAATCAACAGGCCCAACACGCCCGATCAATATCCAGACCCACCACAAATTATATTAATGCAACTTGTGGGCGTTAAAACCCACTATACACGCCCATATGACGCTTTTTGCCAGGATTTTGAAGTAAACCAACAACATCCTCACTCTTCCAGGTTTTGATTTTCGTATTCGTTTGTAATACAATTCGGGTCGTGGTTGAACTGTTTGACATCGATTTGTTAGACCAGGTAGATCCGTTTGAGATCGACACGCAGGCAGCTCACTTGTTTAAGCACGCTCCGTTGGGTGTGGATGATGTTTTTGAGGTCTGGCAATCCGACCCGATCTTCTACCCTGCGAAACCGCCAGCTCATTGGTTGATGGTCGCAGAAATCAAAGGGAAGGTTGTGATGGTCGCTCTCGCTCCGCCAAACTCCGGTGACCCGACACGGTGTAGACCGATCGACTGCTACTACGCCTCCAAATATTTAGCCCAACATTACAGAAAGGACAAATGAACATGGACAGAAACGAAGAACACGAATTCTACGACAAACCCGAAAACCAGAAACCTCAAGGCAAACCACGCCGACGCAAAAACCGACTCACCGAACTCGTACCAGTCCGCTTCGAACCAGACACCCTTGAACAAATCCGCAACGCAGCCAACGCCGATGACCGATCAGTCTCCTCATGGATACGCAGAGCCGTCGAACAGGAACTACAAGCTAACGCTAGCTGAGCGAAAAATTTGCGCTTGTGAAACCCATTGCCAACTACATCCCAGATGGAACCCTAATTACATCGATTGCGGCGACATTGCTTTTTAAACTCAGATGGCCACAATTTCCGCCACTCCCGAAGGCATTCAGGTTTGCAGGTATCGGGGTCGCCCTAACTGGTGGCTTCTTGGCGATCGCCGCACTGAGGCTTCTACGCAAACAAAGCGCTTAAACAAACGTCACGTTACATCAAACAAGCTCGTCCGAAATGACATCTACAGGTTTTCGAGAAACCCGGTCTACCTGGCCTACCTTCTGACTTCATTGGGAGTAAGTCTGCCTTTAGAAACACCCTAGGTCTGATCCCGCCACTAGATGCCTTCGTCGTCCTCAACTCTATTGTGATACCAATCGAAGAAAAGGAACTAGTGGCCAAATTCAAGGACGAATACCAAGTGTATAAAACCCCAAAATTTAGTTTTGCGTCCACAAATTACATTAATGTAGTTTGTGGTGGTAGGGGAGAGTCGGACCTCGCCTGAATCTTGACTTCTGAACTAGTTCAGATATGCTGGGCTGTATGGTTGTTGTCGAGCATTCCTTTTCTGAGTTTCTTCGCAAACCGAACGACGTCGTCGCTGGGTTGGCCGATAGCGATGTCGTGTTGCGCCGCCGGAACGCCCCCGCACTGCGGTTGAGTCAGGCTGATCGTGACGATGACCGGATCGTAGCGTTTGAAACGTTGGCGAAGCTTCTGCGTAACCTCGCAGCACATAGCCCACAGATCGTCGAATCTGTTGTAGTAGACGTTTTTGAATGGACCGTTTTCCTTCCCGACAACGATATAAAACTGTTCGTTGACGAGCTGACGAAGATGCTGGTTGGGGCTGCGTCGCTGAATAACTACAGCCCTGTAGCTCAGCTATTACGTGAGTGGAAAGCCACCGCCGAGATACACGCCGACCCGAAACTTGCTAACCGACTCAATAAAACTATAGACGATCCCGACGGCGGCGCTGTCACTGTGGAGGGCTGAGCGTGCCGAAACGCAAAGACCGAGTCGCCCCGCCACCACCGAAAGACGGCTGGGATTTTCGCTACGCAACCAGCGACGCCGTCAAAGGTTGGGAACAGATCTGCTCAGCAGCCACGGCGAACGCTCGGGTAGCGTGGGAGAAAATAACATCCAACCCCAAAAACCGAGACAGCCGTCAACACCCGCTCAAAGGAACACTCGCTTACAGGAGTGTCGGTGGGGTAGAGATGGAACAATGGCAATACGAAGTCACTGCAGGCGGCAGAATCTGGCACTGCATCGACGAAAACAAAAAGATCATCTGGATGGTCGACGCATCCGTTGGACTCCCCAAAGCCACCGAATAACAAGCCAACTCCACGCAAGGTTTCGATGTAGACCGTCCAACCAACGCTGATACCTGCCCCAAAACCCTGATAAGGCGCTTTATGTCTGGGTGTGCATGGTGTTCTCTAAAGGGGGCCTAAGAGAACACTATGCACACCCTGATATAACACGTCTTTTCAGGGTTTTGAAGTAGATGAACAACGTGCCTGTATCTTCAGTTTTTGACTTTCGTATTCGCTTGTAATACAATTCGGGTTGTGGTTGAACTGTTTGATATCGATCTGTTGGATCAGGTAGATCCGTTTGAGATCGACACTCAGGCAGCTCATCTATTCAAACACGCACCGTTGGGTGTGGAGGATGTTTTTGAGGTGTGGCAATCAGACCCGATCTTCTACCCTGCAAAACCGCCAGCCCACTGGCTGATGGTCGCAGAAATCGAAGGGAAAGTTTTGATGGTCGCTCTCGCTCCGCCAAACTCTGGCAACCTGACACGGTGCAGACCTATCGGCTGTTACTACGCTTCGAAATATTTAGCTGATCAATACAGAAAGGATCAATGATTATGGACAGGAATGAAGAACACGAATTCTACAACAAACCCGAAAACCAAAAACCACAAGGCAAACCACGACGACGCAAAAACCGCTTGACTGAACTCGTACCCGTCCGCTTCGAACCAGACACCCTAGAACAAATCCGAAACGCAGCCAACGCCGACGACCGATCAGTCTCCTCATGGATACGACGAGCGGTCGAGCATGAGCTAGAAACGGAGGCATCGATGTAGCCTGGGAAGATCTAATCCTAATAAAGTTTGATATTCCGTAGATTTGAATGGGAGTGAAACTTTCATTTGGCTTCGAATCAGAATTTAAAATCCGCTATCGATGATTCCGGTATCTCAATCTATGATCTAGCTGCTGCTGTTGGAGTAGATCCCAAAACAGTTCAGCGTTGGGTGTATGAGGGGCGGGTGCCTTACAAGCGACATCGTTCACTGGCTGCGAGAACGTTGGGCTGTGACAGTGCTTCCCTTTGGCCTTCCATAGGTCGGAAATCAGCAGCTTCTATCGTTCCTGAATCGCTTGTCGAGATGTTTCCTCATCGAACTTCAGTTCCAATTGATTTGTGGCGACGAATCCTAGATGCTCGTTCTCAAATCGATATTTTGGTGTATGCAGGTGGGTTTCTCTACGAACAGCTCCCTGGTTACGTATTAGGGTTATGCGAACTAGGCCGGAACGGCGTGCGGGTTCGCGTACTTCTTGGTGAACCCACTGGTGATGCTGTTCGGCAACGTGGTGATGATGAACAGATTAGCGGCCCTGTCGCCGGTCGCGCTAGCCACGCCTTCAAGGTTTATAGCAACCCCAATAGTCATGCGACTGAATGTGGTTTGACCTGTTTTGAGATTCGGCTGCATGATACGGTTCTATACAATTCGATCTATAGATTTGATGACGAGATGATCGTAAACACACATGTCTATGGGCTTGTCGCAGCCAACGCTCCGACTTTACATTTGAGAAGCTGCGACGCAGATAACATATTTAGGCTGTATGCAGAGTCCTACGAAAAAGTGTGGGCGGCGGCTGTCCGATCTGAGGAGCAATAGTATGCGCCCCAGACGTATCGACCACATAGATAACCCAGACGCTCCTGGTGTGAATAGTATTGTCCCGGCAGCGGCAGTAGCGGTTACGAACGACAAGGGCCGTTTACTTCTTATTCGTAGAAGTGACAATAATTTTTATGCTTTACCAGGCGGCACACAAGAATTCGGCGAGTCACTGGTCGATACGGCCATCCGAGAGTGCAAAGAGGAAACTGGCTATGAAATCACTGTTGTTGGGCTTGTAGGGATCTATACAAACCCGAAGCATCGCATTGAGTACACCAGCAACGGTGAGGTGCGCCAGGAGTTCGCTATCGTCTACAGCGCTGTTTTGCTTGCCGGGGATGCTATGACAAGCATCGAATCGCCTGAAGTGGTTTGGGTTGACCCGGCCAAAATTGATGTCCTGGCTATGACTACGAGTCAGCGGCTACGTATCGAGCATTACTTAAACCGTTCAGAACCATATCTAGGGTAACCCTATAGGGCAGTCGACCTCCACTTCCGCAAACAGCTGGCCAGACATCTTGGGTCATATCTACATCTTGGGCATGTCTTGAGATGTCTTTGAGTTGCGGTTCACAACCAGACCAGTTTGGCGCGATGATCAAACCTGTGAAGTGACCTCTACGGCGAACATCACCTTGACGTCCTTTGCGTATAACTAAATCCACCTAAAAAGGAGAAATTTCTGATGGTCAACCTTTTAGCCGACAAACTATTTGATATCACATCGGCAATAACCGAGGAAGAAATCGCTAACGCTGCGACTGCCAATGACGCTGTCGAAGCGATGTATTCCAACGGGGCCTGTAAACCACTTGTTATGAACACTCACCCAACGATGCAATCGGACATGTTCTAAAGAAAGGAAAATAGATGTTTTATTTACTGGGTTGCGAAACTGTTTTACGAGATGTATCTACCCTCCTAGCAGGCGATAGCATACCTGCTACTGTTGACGAGCTGAGATCACGGCTTGTCGATCTTGCTGTCAAAACCGGCGTCTCTGATTTACAGCCAAGCGACGGGCAGTATTGCTATGAACCGGGAAGGATAGAAGGTCTTGTGAAACACTTCCAAGATGACTCAGTGATTACGGACATCGAAACCGATTTCCTTGCCACCTCTGACTCATCACGCAAAGAAGCTATGAGTCATGTGCGCAAGGGGCATCGACTGTTACGTCTCCAAGATCCCACTCTTGGTTCTTTGTTCGATTTGGTAATTCACACGATGTTTTACCACCGCTCCTCGCAATCATCTGGCGGTTCAGTGTCTAGCGCTTTGGGCGTGATATGGTGCAGCCCGAAACGGTCATGGACTAACGTTGACGCAGCTGAGTTTCTGCTTCACGAGTTCACTCATAACCTTATCTTTCTTGACGAACGTCGACACCAGTACTTCACGTCATTTGACGACCTTGCTGATACAAACAACTGGGCCGTATCGGCTGTGTTGAAGAAACGACGACCTTTAGATAAGTGTTTGCATAGTCTAATCGTCGCTAACGAAATCTTGACTCACCGTAGCGTCGTGGGCCAACCCGCAGACCCGAAAGTTCACCCGCCCAGTATCGAACTTCACCGGTCGTCTCTTGCATGTCTAGACAGTCTCAAGCAGGCATGCGATAACATGCGGATAGTTCAACCTCGCCTTATTGAACTGCTCGATTTAGTCGGCACGTCACTGCGTCATCTTTCTGTCCCCTCAACCGATCTGGCAGTCACGTAAGCTAGCGTAGAATTCTATGAACACGTCCCGACCTCACTCAATCGACTATATCGACGATGAACGCTACCAATGGTGGTCAAAACCGCATCTCGAATCGATTGTCAACCGGCTCGAAATCGGTGCTGTTTCGTCGATGCTTGACGTCGGAGTCGGCGGTGGGCACTGGGGAACCCTCCTCGCATCTCTCTACACTGATCGGATCGAGATAGCTGGGGTCGATGTTGAACAGCATTGGGTCACCCAATCTGAATACGCTTATAAAGAACAGGTTCCGCAGCACTGTTACACAGCCAGCAAAGGTGATGCCCACCATCTGCCATTTGACGACAGACAGTTCGACCTCGCCACATGTCAAACGCTACTTATGCACTGCCATACTCCGAGACAAGTCGTAAACGAGATGGTCCGAGTCACTAAACCAGGCGGGTCACTATTTATTGCCGAACCGATGAACTATGTCAACAGAGTATTGCTATCTTCCTGTCTCGCCGCTTCCGAAATCGACACAACAAGCCTCTGGAAGGTATGGGCTTACTACAACAGAGCGAGACAGATAGCTGGGTATGGCGACGAAAACATAGCCGCTACCCTCCCGACTCTGCTCAGGAACCACCCAGATCTAACCAGCATCAACGCTTTCCAAACGGAGACTATCCGGATCGGTCAACCCGACGAAACGATACAGACAATTCAATCCGAATTCGAAAAACCTCAGATAGTGAATCACATGATGGAAGGCGGAGCGACTCGAAAACAAATAGACGACGCAGCCAGCACCCTTAGCAGACTCCGGAAGAAGCTAGAAAACCAGCTGGTCACCAGTCCAACCCCGCTAATTCTTTTCGCCACACAAAAACATTCCTAAACCATGAGCGCAGGTTCGATTCACCCCTCAACACCAGCAAAAACAAGCCCTGAACAGGGAAAACGTTCAGGGTGGGTTTTCACCTAGTTGCGTTGAGTCGGCCCGAATTGGGTCTTTTTGTCTGATTTTGCGGGTGACATGCGGGTGACTCACCCGAATTATTCAGTTGGACCGATGTTTGTGATCTCCGATGCTGTTTACCGCAACACGTGACTCGCGAAAAGTCGACGATTTTTTGCTCGACTCAAGATGTCCAACACCATTGAGGCAAGCATGCGAACTTCTCATTTTCCTACTGCCACCGATGGTGGCTAGGCTTGTTGCAAAAATCAGCATGAAACAAGTTTCCGTCATCACGAAGACTGTCATGGTGGTAGGTGGAACCTTGGTAAGCATTTTCTGGCCATGCATATGACTTGCCGAGTTGACTTATTGACTCATCAGATTCTTTAAGTTTAAAATTCCATACCAGGTCCTCTCCTTCAACGGCCACAGTAGTATCGGTTTCTGTGACAGTGAATGGTTGTTCTCCAGGTGGACCAGGACCTCCATTCGGAGGTATGAGACCCCGGTAGAGAGCGTCTCTTGTAGCGTCCATCGTGGAGTGAAACGCAAAGGCATACCCCAGAGTCGCGAACGCAATCAAGAACGCAGCTTTTAGGTCAGTCAATAGTTGTGTCGAGTCATATCTATCTTGCGCTACCCAAAGCCCAGAAGGTCGCTCTAACGCCGTAATGGCATCAAGTGATGCAGCCTTAAGACCGTTCTGTACCGCCGCTGATTGCCTCTCGAAAGTATCGCCTGACCTTTCGCTGTTACATTCGCTGCACGTTAGAACTACGCATTTTTTTGTTCCGAAGCGCGATTGTCCTCCACGCTGGGGGCAATGATCTTCGGTGAACTTGTTGAATCCCTTGACTTTGCCGCAGATCGGACACGCCATTTGTCGGTCGCAGCTTAGGGGTGGGTTAGGAATCGTTCCGCTGCACCTGTTCGTAAAGTGCAAGAAGGCGTGACTTTGGAGGACCAGCAGATTACCAGTCCTGTTGTCTGGGAATTGTCCTGTCATGGTTTCGTAATCGGGTCTTGCCACAACGGGAATTGTAGTTTCGATTTGCCTGCGTTGGGGGGGGGTTATCGGCCATGGCTCGGACACATGATCTTCTGGCCTATTCGATTCACGTTGTTGGGGTGCATTACCATCACCCATCGCGAAATTTGGTGGGACTAGGATCTGCTAGTGGAAGGCTTTGGAGCTGTGGCAACGCTCGGCGGCGTCTTCTGTTTAGACAACCGCTGAGGCCCCTGTGAACCTGAATGAAATCGAAGAAAAAGTCTCACGATTAGATTTAACCAAAGGTTTTGATCTTGTCTACGAATTGCTGACTGCCTATGGGCTGCCGAGGTCGTCGATAACTCGGTTGAGGAATGGATCGTATGACCAGTTGGACTCTGAACTGGAGCACCTCTGGAAAGGCAAGCTGTACTATCGGTTTGTCGAGTTTGACGAAGACCTTCACTCACTTATCGACTCGGCCCAAAATGACGAAACAATAGCTCGATATAAACCGCGTTTCCTACTTGTCAGGAACAGAACTCACCTTCTTGCTATCGATACTCGGACTAAGTCGACGCTTGACATTCCGATTGAAGAGCTTGCAGCCAACACTTCGTTTTTCTTGCCTTGGGCAGGTATCGAAAAGGTTGAGGTAGAAAACACTAACCATGACGATGTCAAAGCAGCAAAAAAGATGGCTCGCCTCTACGACGAGATCAACAAGCACAATGCGATTGAGAGCGATCAACATGTTCGTAACCTCAATGTCTTTTTCTCTCGGCTTCTATTTTGCTTCTTCGCCCAAGACACCGAGGTCTTCCAAAAGAAAAGTTTCACCAACGCAGTGGGATCTCTCACGAAGACCGACGGCACTGACACAGCCAAATTTCTAGAAGACTTGTTCGTAGTTCTGAATACTGAAATGGTGGAGCGAAAAAACCTACCAAGGTACTTCACTGAATTTGGATACGTGAACGGTAGCCTTTTCGCCACCCCGTTACCAGTTCCGTCTTTCACGTCTAAAGCAAGGGAGACTCTGCTTGACTGCGGGACTCTCGACTGGTCCAAAATAAACCCAGACATCTTTGGTTCGATGATCCAAGCAGTCGTGCGTCCCAGCCAACGAGAGGGCTTGGGTATGCACTACACCAGCGTTGAGAACATCATGCGAGTTATAAGGCCGCTTTTTCTCGACGACTTACATCTCAGACTCAATAATGCGAAGACGATAAACAAATTGCAACACTTACTAGATGACATTTGCGGCATTAAGGTGTTCGACCCGGCATGCGGGTCAGGGAACTTCCTAGTAGTCGCTTACAAAGAGCTCCGTCGACTTGAACACAGAATTCTTCAACAGATGGCCGACCTCGACCCCTCAAAGCGTAGTCTGTTCAAGTTATCGGGAATTAAATTAGAACACTTTTACGGCATCGAAATTGATGACTTCGCTCATGAGATGGCAACTCTTTCTTTATGGCTGGCGAAGCATCAGATGAACCTTGAGTTCGAAGAGCTTTTTGGCGTTGAGATTTCGCTAATTCCTTTGAGAGATACGGGCAAGATCGTACGCGATAATGCAACCCAGGTTGATTGGGAGGCGGTATGTCCAAGTGATGTTGACGGCAACGTGTTCATACTAGGCAATCCGCCGTATTTGGGTGCAAATATCCAAGGGTCTGAACATAAAGCCGACTTTGAAAGCTATTTCGGAACGGCTCATTATGACCGTTATCTGGACTATATTAGTCTTTGGTTCTTGAAAGGTGCAGACTACATCCAAAACAATGGCGCGAGTCTTGGCTTTGTTTCGACGAATTCAATCTGTCAAGGTGCAAATGTAGCTCTTCTGTGGCCTGCTCTTTTCGAAAAGGATATCGAGATTAGCTTTGCACGAAAATCTTTCCCTTGGTCAAATAATGCAAAGGGTAAAGCTGGTGTTAATTGTATTATAGTCGGTCTTAGTCAGCCAAATTCCAAGCCCAAGGCCCTCTTCGAAGATAAGATGGAACGACATCCGCAGCGGATCAGCCCTTACCTTCTGGCGACAGATAACGACACAATCGTGCACAAAAGCAAGGTGGCTATTTCGCAACGTCCGGCGATGGGTTTTGGCAGCATGCCTCGTGATGGTGGAGCACTGAGCCTTACTAAACTAGAGCGAGATAAGCTTCTGGACGACTACCCTGACTCTGCAAAGTTTGTTCGTCCGTACCTTGGGGCGAGTGAGTTTATTCGTGGCGTTCAGCGCTTCTGCATTTGGATTAATGATAACGAAGCAGCACAGGCACAAAAGATACCTCCGATTAGTGCACGGCTCCATCAAGTGGAAATCTTCAGAAATGGGAGTAAGGCGCAAAGCACCAAACAGCTAGCACATGAACCGCACCGGTTCGTCCAGCGGGCCTACCAAGAGACTCAGGCCATCGTGGTGCCGCGTGTTTCGTCCCAGCGGCGCGAGTACATACCAATGGGTTTTTTGCCAGCTGGCACGGTCGCATCAGACCAGCTGTATGCAGTTTATGGAGCAGAGCCTTGGTTGTTTGGGCTGCTCCAGTCTCGTATGCACATGGCGTGGCTCGAAGTTGTGGGCGGGCGGATGAAGAGTGATTATCGCTACTCAAACTCATTAGTCTACAATACGTTTCCATTTCCAGAAATGGAAACTCCTGAACAGAGTTGTATTGCTGATCTCGCTTTTAGCGTGCTTGAGTGTCGGGAGCGTTTTCCCGACAGGACTTTGGCTGATTTGTATGACCCGGACAAGATGCCCAAAGCCTTAAAGAAGACGCATCAATCGCTCGATGACTATGTGGATTCGCTGTATCGCAAGCGACCGTTCAATTCCGATGCCGAACGTGTCGAACTATTGTTATCGCTGTACGAGGCGGCGACTAGAACGCAGGAGTTGGCTCATGCCTAATTTGATTGATGTCGAGTACACCCAAACCGGGGAATCGACAGCGACAGACAGTTTCGGCATGCGGGAGATGCAGGAAGAAGCGTTCAAAGCTCGTCAAAGCCAGTACTTACTGATTAAGGCGCCGCCAGCGTCAGGAAAGTCTCGGGCTTTGATGTTTCTGGCGTTGGACAAGTTGTTCAACCAAGGAGTTAAGAAAGTTATTGTCGCTGTTCCGGAGAGGTCGATCGGAGCGTCCTTCGCTAACACTAATCTGACCGAGCATGGCTTCTTCGCTGATTGGGAAGTCGACGAGAAAAATAACCTTTGCACGCCTGGCGGTGACGATTCCAAGGTCGATGCGTTAAAGCAGTTCCTGGATGGATCTGGGTCGATTTTGGTTTGCACGCACGCTACTCTGCGATTCGCTCACGATGCTATCGACGAGACCTCTTTTGATAATGTTCTTTTGGCAATCGATGAGTTTCATCACGTGTCCGCGTCTGAAGATAGCCGACTGGGAGAGCTACTTCGGTCGGTGATGAAAAACACTAACGCCCATATTGTGGCGATGACTGGTTCATATTTTCGTGGGGATGCGGTACCTGTGCTCGATCCGAACGACGAATCGAAATTCGCCAAAGTGACGTACAACTACTATCAACAGTTGAACGGCTACACCCATTTGAAATCGCTAGGTATCGGTTACCACTTCTATCAAGGCAAATACACCGACACGGTACATGAAGTCCTTGATACTGACCTAAAGACGATTCTGCATATTCCTAGCGTGCAATCAGGCGAGTCTACCAAGGATAAACATCGTGAGGTTGACGAGATTATTGACAGCATCGGTTCGGTAGTCAGTCAAGACCAAGATACAGGTGTTATCTATGTGAAGCGAGCCAGCGATGGCAAGCTCATAAAAGTTGTCGACCTTGTTATGGATGAACCCCAGCAGCGGGCGAAGGTCGTTGAGTATCTACGAACAATGGAATCGGTCGACGATCTCGACCTAATTATCGCTTTAGGGATGGCGAAAGAAGGTTTTGACTGGCCTTACTGTGAGCATGCCTTGACTGTCGGCTATCGAGGTTCTCTAACGGAGATTATTCAGATCATTGGTCGATGTACACGTGATAGTGATAACAAATCTCATGCCCAGTTCACCAACCTGATCGCTCAGCCCGATGCGGGTGATGGTGAAGTTAAAGTAGCGGTCAATAATATGCTCAAAGCTATCACGGCTTCGCTTCTGATGGAGCAGGTCGTAGCGCCGAACTTCAAGTTCAGAACTAAGCGAACTGGAGAAGAGGCCTCTAACCCTGACGAGCTGCATATCAAAGGTTTTAAGGAACCGTCGACTGATCGGGCCAGAGAGATCGTCGAGACTGATCTGAACGATCTGAAGGCGCAGATCTTACAAGACCAAACCATGTTGAAAGCTATGCCGGGCAACCTCGATCCTGAGGTAATGAACAAAGTCTTGATACCGAAAATTATTCGGACTCGTTACCCAGAAATTAACGAAGGTGAAGTCGAAGAGGTTCGACAGCATGTTGTGGTCGATTCGGTTGTCAAGAACGGAGAGATTAAAGAAGTCGACGATAAGAAGTTCGTACTGATGGCGAACCGGTTTATCAATATCGATGAACTTAATATTGATCTGATTGATCAGGTCAACCCGTTTCAAAAAGCGTTCGAGATTCTCTCTAAATCGGTCACTAAGCAGGTGCTTAAGGTAATCCAGGACACTATTGATTCGACGCGAATCGAGATCACCGAGGAAGAGGCGTTGATCTTATGGCCGAAAGCTCGGCGTTTCGCTGTCGAACATGGTGAGAAACCAAGTGTGCGTTCCAATGATCCTTTAGAACGCCGTATGGCCGAAGCTCTTCTATTTCTGCAGAAGAAGCGTCGTGAGGTTGGGGTATGACTCTGGATGCGCCACGGCTGCGCGCAATGGTAGCCGAAGATGATTTTGGCCTGTTGACTGTACCTATCAAACCAACACCGATGAGCAGCGACGAACGTCTCCTAGCAAAATTCAACGAAATTGTGGATTTCGTTGTCGCCAATGGACGTGAACCTGAGAAGAATCGGGGAGATATAGCTGAGAGTAAATTAGCTATGAGGCTCAAAGCTATTCTTGAAAACGATGAGCATCGGCAAGCTCTGAAAGATCACGACTCTTTAGGTTTACTCATCGAACCTGAACCTCCTCGATCTCTAGCCGAAGTGCTAGCTGACGACGACATGGGGTTACTCAACGACGACACAGATCTATTTACCTTAAACCATGTCCCTCAGGCTCAGGCCGCTCCTGAAAGAGTAGCCCGACGCGAACCATGTGATGACTTCGACCAATTCAAAGATCTCTTCGCTCAATGCCACCGGGACCTGAAAAAAGGCACACGAAAGCTGCTACCTTTCCGCAACCCATCATTCATCGAAAAGGGGAAGTTCTTCGTCCAATCAGGCGTGCTAGTTTATGTAGCCGAAGTCGGCGAGTTACAACAACGGGGATCAGGTCAAGACGGCCGAACCCGTTGCATCTATGAGAACGGCACAGAAGCAGACTTACTACTCCGCTCTTTAGCTAGATTACTCTACGAAGAAGGTCGGATCGTAACAGTACCAGATGACGTAATCGCTGAACGGATGGGCCTTAGCCCTGAAACTGAGATGGGGTCGATTTATGTATTGAAATCGCTTAGCGAAAGCTCGCAAGTGGGAAACGTTGAATCTCTACACAAGATCGGGGCGACAACACAAACTGTTGAACAGCGGCTGGCGAATGCCCACAGGCATCCGACTTTCCTAAGTGCTCCAGTCGAGGTTCTGGCTGAATACGAAGTGCCAGCTGCCATTGCCTTAACCGTTGAGAGGATGCTTCACGATTTCTTTGCTCAAGCACGATTAGATGTCTGGTTTGAACGCAATGGGAAAAATGTCGTTGCAGCGCACGAATGGTTCGATGTACCTCTTGAAGTAATCGATGAAGCTGTTCGATTGATCGAAGCTGAGACAATCACAGACTTTCGCTACGACGTTTCTAGTCAACGGATCAAACTCAAGTGACCTTGGAATGACCCCCTGAGACGGTACCAGTTCGGGGTTGAGGATCTATGATGCCCTT
>JAHDCC010000069.1 GCA_020630065.1 Acidimicrobiales bacterium | reverse complement strand
TAGTAACCTTTAGAAAAATAAGATCGAACAAACACGAGTTCAGAGCACAAGATAAGGACAAGGTATATCAAGGAAGTTTAGACGCTTCTCCTTCTGGTCGAGGCTCTACCTTGGTCAGTATAACATCATACCCTTCCTTAGACAAAGAAAAAGCAGGAGAAGTGATGAGCAAATTCGTGGAGTATAAACGACAAATGAACTAAAAATAAGAACAATGTCCAAAACAAAATATTATCACTTATCCCTCCAACACAGCCAAGGAGCAAGGTATTTATACTTTTTAGTCAATGATGAAGCCGAGAATGGTGTTTCTGTTAATGTCAACAAAGCTTGTGTTCTTTTTGACAAAGAAGAAAAAGAAGGCTTTTTAGCGGTTCCCACCTACTTAATAGAGGACTTGGAACGAGAAATAACCGTTTTTGAACAAGGCGATGAAGTTGTTTTTAATACGCCAGAGAACTTGGAGCAATTGGGCTTGCAGGAGGAAGAAGGCGTCTTGGTTCCAATGCAGCAATATTACGTACTTCCAACCGACTATAACAAAGAGGAAGACAGCACCTTTTACTTTTTGCACAAAACTCAAGAAGAAGATGAATGCATTACCAAGAACCTACGCCAGGCAAAATTGACCACCGTATACGCTGAGGATTTTAAGTACCTGTTTCTAAAAAAAGAAAGAATGGAGGCGCTTAGCGTGGATTTAGAAGCCCAGTCAGGAATTGGTGTGTACAACACGGCTGAAAATCGGGCAGCTTTGGGCTTGGAGTATGATGAGGACCTTACGTTGGTAAGAATGGAGGAAAAAGAGGCAACAGAAACAGAGGCAGCGCCCGAAGAATCGTCCGTTAGCTATTTGGGGATCGGTTTAAAAGCCTTGAGTTTATTGATGGACCTTAGAAAAGCTTACCGACAAGCTCAAGCGCCTTCTACCCCAAATCCACCGTATCGAACAATCAATGATTTAGCCCAGCAAATTCACCAAGTCAATCGAGAGAAAGGTTTTTGGGATAAAGAGCGCAATGTCGGCGAAATGTTGATGCTGGTGACCTCAGAGCTAGGAGAAGCGATGGAAGCGCATCGAAAGGGTAAGTTTGCGGATTGGGAGGCGTATTCCAATGAAATTTCTACGATAAAAACAGCTCCTTTGTCTTTTAAAAAGCACCTCAAAGATAGCTTTGAAGACGAGCTGGCAGATGCCACCATTCGACTACTCGA
The DNA here is from genome assembly GCA_020630065.1 of Acidimicrobiales bacterium. Taxonomy (GTDB): domain Bacteria; phylum Actinomycetota; class Acidimicrobiia; order Acidimicrobiales; family SZUA-35; genus JAHDCC01. Next base: position 199 of record JAHDCC010000069.1, on the reverse strand, counting down.
TATGGCAGCAGGGTTAAAGATTGATCTAGACAAACACATTCAAGCGAAATTGGACTACAACCGCACTAGAGCCCGCTTTCATGGAAAGCAATATTAAATTTTGTTCAAAGGCAGATATCAAGGTTACAGAGCAAATTTAATTTCAAGAAAAGCCATAATGGTCAACTGGAAAGGTTTAGAATGTGTGTGTGTTCGCATT
>JAHDCC010000068.1 GCA_020630065.1 Acidimicrobiales bacterium | reverse complement strand
TCGAGTAGGGCGGAACACGTGAAATTCTGTCTGAACATGGGGGGACCACCCTCCAAGCCTAAATACTCGTATGTGACCGATAGCGAACAAGTACCGTGAGGGAAAGGTGAAAAGCACCCCGATTAGGGGAGTGAAATAGTACCTGAAACCGAATGCTTACAAGCAGTTGGAGCTCCATAGGGAGTGACAGCGTACCTCTTGCATAATGGGTCAGTGACTTAATCTAACATGCAAGCTTAAGCCGTTAGGTGTAGGCGCAGCGAAAGCGAGTCTGAATAGGGCGAATGAGTATGTTGGATTAGACCCGAACCCCGGCGATCTAGGCATGACCAGGTTGAAGGTGCGGTAACACGCACTGGAGGACCGAACCGTTGCATGTTGAAAAATGCTCGGATGAGTTGTGTTTAGGGGTGAAAGGCCAATCAAGCCGGGAAATAGCTGGTTCTCCGCGAAATCTATTGAGGTAGAGCGTTGGATGTATGCCGATGGGGGTAGAGCACTGGATGGGCTAGGGCTGCGCGAGCGGTACCAAACCTAACCAAACTCCGAATACCATCGAGTCTTGTCCAGCAGACAGACGGCGGGTGCTAAGGTCCGTCGTCAAAAGGGAAACAGCCCTAACCTACAGCTAAGGTCCCCAAGTCATATCTAAGTGGGAAAGCATGTGGGAATCCCAAAACAACCAGGAGGTTGGCTTAGAAGCAGCCATCCTTTAAAGAAAGCGTAACAGCTCACTGGTCTAAATAAGGGTTCCTGCGGCGAAGATGTAACGGGGCTAAAGATATGCACCGAAGCTTAGGGTTCATAGTTTACTATGAGCGGTAGCGGAGCGTTCCGTAAGTGGATGAAGCCGAAGGGTAACCGACGGTGGAGATATCGGAAGTGCGAATGCTGACATGAGTAGCGATAAAAAGGGTGAGATACCCTTTCGCCGAAAGACCAAGGGTTCCTACGCAATGCTAATCAGCGTAGGGTAAGCCGGCCCCTAAGACGAGCCCGAAGGGGGTAGTCGATGGGAACCACGTTAATATTCGTGGGCCTGAAGATGTGTGACGGTTTGTGGAAGTAGTTTGTCCTTATTGGATTGGGCAGGCTGCCAAGCAGATCCAGGAAATAGCCTCTTCATATAGACCGTACCCGAAACCGACACAGGTGGTCAGGTAGAGTATACCAAGGCGCTTGAGAGAAGTATCCTGAAGGAACTCGGCAAATTGCCTCCGTACCTTCGGAAGAAGGAGGCCCTGATTCGAGGCAACTCTTATCAGGGGGCACAGGCCAGGGGGTAGCGACTGTTTATCAAAAACACAGGACTCTGCTAAGTCGGCTTCAAGACGACGTATAGGGTCTGACGCCTGCCCGGTGCTTGAAGGTTAAGAGGAGGAGTGCAAGCTCCGAATTGAAGCCCAAGTAAACGGCGGCCGTAACTATAA
>JAHDCC010000044.1 GCA_020630065.1 Acidimicrobiales bacterium | reverse complement strand
CCTGTCTGTAAAGTCTCACTACATCTTCGATATTCTTCGGGTCGCTTGTCCAGCGTTTGCTTACGGTCATTTAAAAGGTCCTCTACTGTTATCCACGTATCATCAGTAGTATACATTTTATGGCCACTTGTGCACGTTATTTCGGCACCTGTTGAAAACTTAACCCTATACATCGTCTGAGGCTCGTAGATGTAGGTCTCCGTCACGGGTCTCCATCTGCGTTTATGGGTCCACACCTTATCCCCTACTTTAAGCTGCCAAATAGGCTTGTAGCCCTGTTCAGTCAATACAGGAGTATCGAACTTCACGCAACTCGTACGACCCGTCTTCAGAATAACCCCGTATCGAGTCGTCGCCCTGCTGCCATGAGAGCCTGCCGCTTTACGAAGCCCTGGGATGAAGGCATCTACCAGCTTAATGTCTCCTGCAGCCTCTCCGTACTCTCTGAGCAGTCGGTTAGAGCAGGCCAGTAACGTGTCCCCTGCTAGCGAGACAGCTCCTTTAGGGGTTTTAGGGACCTCTAGGCCCTGTCGCTCATAGTCTCGTTGTACGACCTTAGCCAGCGTCTTGGTGTCCATGGAGTAGCCTTCTCGTCGAGGGTCCCCCTTTTCAAACTGCTTGTAGCGATGCTTGTTAGGTTTTAAGATCCCTTTTGCAATAAACGGCGCCTGAGCTTTTTGTACAAACCCAATATGAGCTTGCTCAAAGATATCGATTTGCTCAGCGTTTACCCGAGGGGTGTTCATGGCCAGTAAGTGCAGATCCATCGCTGCCCGTGTTTGAGCAAGCTCGTTAGCTTGGAACCACTGCTTGTGCTTTTGCTGGTGCGCGAAGACCTTCAAGGTGTGTTCCGCATCATCCTTCGGATAGCGCACAGCATCTTCTGGCCAATCCTTGAGGGGCACTCCATAGAGTTCTGAATAGCGCATCCGCCACGCATCCTCTCCTTTGTCGGCTGAAGTATCTTTACCTAAATACTGCTGAGTCAGCGCCTGGAGAGAGTACTGCTTCCCCGGGTTTTTAACAGCTTCCCCTGTCGCTAAGTCCAGTAAGATCTCTCGTAGCATCGTGTCTCGGACCAGTCCCTTGTTGTACTTATCAAACACGAGCTGTAGGGGAATGTCCAGATGCTTGGCAACAACTCCGAAGTCATAGGCGATATTATGTCCAACCATCACGCACTGATCATCATTTAGCCACTTCATGAGAAAGTCTGTCATGAACCCCGGGCGGTTAGAGATCTCGTTGCGCTTACGGTCTGAACGTCTCCAGCTCAAGCAGACCGGGATAGGCGCCTGCCCCTGGTACCCATAAGGTTCAGGATACTCCGTGTTGAGCAGGAACGTCTCCGTATCCCACGCTACCAGTCGTTTGGTCATGACAGTAAGAAGTATGATATCAGTATAAGAATGAGAGGGGCTGCGAACGATTGCCAAAAAGGTCCTAAGAACGGCGCCGTATGAGCCCAGCTGTACTCATAGAAATCTTTAAGAGGTATTTTAAGCAGCGTGTAATACGCGCCATAAAAAGGTACCCACTGCTGCCAATGCTTTCTTAGTTTCATGCTTCCACCCACTGTTTAAGTTCTTGAATGTAGTTCTTACCGTTGGCCGTTATGGCATAAATATTCAACGGCCGACCTGCCTCGCCGGTACCATTGGCTGTTGTCCCACTCAGTTCAGCATACCCTGCGCTGATTAGGCGTCTCATCAAACTTCGAACACTGGTGTCAGAATAATCATAATCCTCCAAGAGCATTGAAATTTCTTCGGTCGTTAAAGATTCCTTGAGTAAGTTCAAGAGTACTTTATACGCTGTGAGTTGTATCATCTCTTAACATACTCCAAGCCAACTGCCTAGAACAATTAAACCGATTACATCAATGGTCACTGTTCCCCAATAAATTCCTCCTTCCGAAAACTCAGGGTCGAACTCAGAATCTACCAGGTATTTTGGCTTGTTTTGGGGATGCTTACGGTCAATCCAAAATACAAATAGTGTAATCATTCATCTCTCCACTCAGGTTGTTTCCAATACTTACCTTGTCCGTCCACAGACAGGTTATTTAGCCCATAGTCGTGACACACTGTACGCCCTTCAATAGTACCGAAGTTAGTCCGTTTACAGTCAGTAAAGAATCTGGGGACCCTGTCGGGCAATGTCGCCATGATTACGGGTTGGGTTTTCTGCATAATCAACACGCGTCCGTCTCGACTGTGTTTGAATATGGGTGCTAGCCATCCCTCCCATCGAGTACCGACCAGCTCCTCCCAAACTCGAATCTCTTCGATGTTCTGAGAGTTAGCCATGTCACCTGTCTCGACTTTGATAACCACGTCCTTGCCCTCGAACTGCAACGGCGTTGAGTAGACTCTGCGACTAGCTCCATTATCAATACACTGGTCAACGACGCAATCTAAGAACTCTTCTAACGAGCCTATCCGATTGTCAAACTGCGTTAAGGGTACTGAAGGATGGTGATAAGTCATTGCTTGTTCTCCTCAGGCACTGCCGTCAATCGTTCTTGGTACACCCAATCGTCTCCCCACGGAGTACCTCCTACGAGATAGTAGGCCTTCCCACTAGGGCAATAGTTGCTGCGATTGCACGGCCTGTAATCCCTAATAACAACTTCCTGCCCGTTATACTCAGGGTGATCGAGTAGTCCTGTGAATTTAACTCGCTGGCCTTTGTGAAACCGATACCCTTCTGGCTCTAGGTCTGTGATCTCTAACCTAGCTTCAGATTCGTTAAGCGCAACTGTTTTCATCATAATCGTACTCATCGATATTCTCCGTATTTCTTCTCTAGAAAGGCAACCAGTTTCATGATGGTCACTCGACCTCCGGCTGCGTCTGTTTCGTAGTCATGCTCAGTGAGCTTGTCCACGTGCTTAGTTAACTTCACTAACTTATTCGGTAATGCGTGCTCTGCCGCCTCGTCTACTGCAAGGTAGGCTCGGTTAAATAGTCGAGAGGTTAGCTTCCCCTCATCGACGCGCTGAACGACCTGAGTTAGCTCATCCGCGATCCTCAACATCATGTGCGCCTCCGTGGAGATGAAGACCTTCTCGGTTACCTCCGTTCGCTCAGGCATCGGTAACAACACTAACACATCATCACAGCTTAGGTCTATCTCCGTGAGTAATGAGTTAATACAGTGCTGCACCTCCAGTAATCTAGATTGCCTGAGTAGCTGGAAGCCGGTACCGACCAGATTAACTGGTGCTGAGGCATGCAAACATCTCCGAGCAGCCGTGAGTACTCTCTTGTGGGCTCGGGCGTCGGTCTTCTCGGTCGGGGCGGTTGGCCACTGCAACCTCGCGAGTAAAGTTTGATCTGTGTTTAACATATTTACGTTCCTCTTGACCGTGTCTATCGGTATAGTTATTAGTTGTTTGCCATTGCTTACGGGCATAGGCAGCCTCTTCAGGAGTGTCGAAATAGCCTAGATGTACCGCTGTGCCGTACTTACTTGCTGAGGCCCTCCAGCGGTTGCCTACTTTTCTTACGCCCGTGTGCCCTGACGTATTATTACTATTCTTAACCCTATTTCTCTGATTAATTGTAGCAGACGTGTTCCTAAAATTAGAAAACTTATTATTCAAGGTATCACCGTCTAAATGGTCTATAAGCCTGCCCGGATCTTCTCCTGTCACCCACTTCCAAATGAGTCTATGCGCAAGGTAAACCTTGTTGGAAATTTTCACACATCTAATAGTTTGGTTATTAGGGTGCTTGCCTCTAGTTTCCAAATACCCAGCCTCCGTGCCTGCAATATGATTATTGTGCCTAGTACAAACTCGCTGATTTTTAAAGTACTTAAGCTCGCAAGGTTTATGTATTAACTGTCCTGTATGAGGCAGGTACTCAAACCTGTCCACTAGTTCCTCCCAATCGGGGAGTTTTTTAATCGGATACATCCCTTACCTCCTTATTTAAGCTAGCAATCGTGCCATAAGGGTCTGACTTGTATTGAGCATAAGGTATCTCCTGGATAACGTGGGGAACTGTCTCCCAGTCTAATGTGTTAGCGTATTGTACTTGGAGTTCAGTGTCTAACTGGCCCCCTTCTGCAAATTTAATCGTTCTCTGTCGTAGTCTCATTTGTGTCCTCGGATTTTTCAATCTCGCGTCTAATTGTACGGCAGGCAGAGCGAAAACCTTGCTCCCAATGGTTCTTGGCATCGGTACCTACCCCCGCCATGTTAGATCTCTCTTCCATATCACGACACAGTTCTACAATCGCTTGGTTATTCATCGAAACTGCCTCCCGAAATCCACCTCGTCCAATTCGTTACCTTTAAGATCGAAGTAGGTCATTTCAGCATTGTCCCAGATGACAAAGGTCTCGTCTTGTTCTTCTTCCCAAGCCGTTGCCCACGTGACAACATGTGACCACTCGTCGTGTTTACCGACGCTCTTGCCCGACTCATCGATGATTTGGTAGCGGGAACTGTCTTTAATCATTGTCCAAAACCTCCATTCATAGTAAGTTGCTAGCAGGGTGACTAGTAGTAATGCGCCTAGCGCTGAATATCCTAACATAATTCTATATCCAGTAAGCAGGTTGTGATAAGGTCTCGCGTCCGTCTTCATTCCAGACCCGTACTCGAATTTCGGGATACACGATATCGGCTCGGTTGTGTCCCGGTGTTTCAATGTCTAAGTGATGGTTGCACGTGGTCCGCACGCCGATCAACTCTCCGTCTGCGAAAAAATCGAACCCTTCAGCACCTTCAACACGATTACAACTGATATCGACGCGTGTGTTCTGGTAAGGCTGCGGTCGGGAGTAAGTCGAACCTGCTGTCCAGCGATCCAGTGTCCACACAACGTTTGCATTGACAACGGGGGAGTCTAGATTCTGCAAGGCTGTCCCCCGCTCGTCGAGTATCTCAATTCCTTGAGGCTGCGTTTGGTACGGTACTCCGTCTCCTGAGGTACATCCTGACATGAGTATGGCGACTCCTATTAGCGCCGTTAACGCTATTCCTGTCAAAACCTTCTTGATGAGCGTACGCCGTTTAAGTTGCCGAGCTTTCTTGCGCAGTCTGTAGACTACCTGTGTTTTATCTGAGCTTAAATCAGAGTCGAACACTTCTTCCCAGTCAGCGGACATATGGCTACCTAGAGCAGGAAACACTCTCTCAGAGTACTGCCAAAAGTCGAGTCCTACGTAAGGCCCATCAAAATCCGATTCCACCGGTTCTAACCCTTCGACAAAAGGAGCCCATCCTAAGGCGCAACCCGAAGTACCACAATCATGCTTATTGATGAAGAATTTGGCTCTGAACGAACTCATATCCAGCTTCTCTTGAGGCACGTTCATCTCGATGTAATTGGCTAGCTTGATTAAATTGTTAGCGGTGTTCATGATCGTTTCTCCAGGGTGTGGGCCATATTTCTTAGTCGACCTACTACTTCGGATTTTCGAGAGCTCAACGTGGACGAGAATACAAGGTTCCATGTGTAGTTATTCAGATCTGGAAATATTCGGGCCGAGTATCTAAGCCAGTACACCCCGGGGAGCATTAAGTACCGTTCATCAGGAATTAGTTCAAGCCCTTCAACAAACGGCGCCCAGCCTAAGGCGCACCCAGAGGTACCACAGTCCTCTAAGGATTTGAATCTTACCTCTCCTTCACCCTCAGAGCTTCGATACCAACTCATCTCCAGCTTATCCTGAGGTACATGCTGCTCAATATAGTCAGCTAGTTTACGTAGGTTCTCTACTGTGTTCATAGTCGTTTCTCCTGCTCAAGTAATCGGGCACGGGCTTTAGCCGCACGACGTCGTCGAGATCGCACCCCTTTACTTGCCAGCACGTTATTCGGATCGCAGCTTACCGGCCCGTAGTTCAACGCAGGCCTGGATACCTTAGTGCCTGATAGACTTGAAGCCATAGCGGCCATTAAAGCTCTAAATCGATTAACTTGCATCTCTATTCTCCAGTTGGTTAGCTTTACTACGCAGTCGTTTGAGTACTTCAGATTTCTCTGAAGACAGCTCTGGATCAAACACCTCACACCAGTCTTCCGTGAAAAACCCTAACTGAGGAAGCACCCGCTCAGAGTAACTACCCCAAGCCAAGACCTTATTACTGTGGCTATAGTAGTCCCCTTCAACAGGCTCCAAGCCTTCAACAAACGGACCCCAGCCTAAGGCACATCCAGAAGTACCACAGTCGTTTAAAGATTTAAACTCTACAGCCCCGCCTCCCTCAGGGCCTGATCGATAACTGCGCATGTACAGACGCTCTTGTGGCACATGCTGCTCAATGTAGTTGGCTAGTTTACGTAAGTTTTCTACCGTGTTCATTGTATACTCTCCAGATCATTAGCTTTATTACGTAGTCGGGCAATCACTTCAATCTTGTCTGAGGATAGCTCCTCTGAGAATACTTCATCCCACTCAAAAGTGAAAAAAGGTAACGAGGGAAATAGCCTATCTGAGTATTTTACCCAATCTAACCTCGGGTCTTCTTCGAAGGGAGGTTGATTGTGGAAGTCCTGTTCCTGAGGTTCTAGTCCTTCTACGAATGGCCCCCAGCCTAAGGCACAACCAGAAGTACCGCAGTCTGTATGAGATTTAAAAGGTATAAGGTACCCCTCGTCGTCGAGTCGAAAAAATCCCATGTTCAACTTCTCTTGCGGCACATGCTGCTCAATATAGTCAGCTAGTTTACGTAGGTTTGTTACGGTGTTCATCTCAATCGTACCTAATAGTGGAGTTCTTAGCGATAAACCCTGAGCAAACCGTTCCGCTTACTTTATGTCCTGCCTGAGTCTTGGCTTTAAAGCCTGTGCTGTACGTATCCCCCTCTCCGCAAGTAAAGTAGCGGAATCCGGTTATCTCAACCTGGGTCATGCCTTGGGCTTTAAGAATCCGAGAAGCATTCTCAGGGTCTGTGCATCCGGTCACGAGTAGCAGTAATGCACTCACACCTATAAGTCGAATAGTCTTTTTCATAATGTCAATATGTCCTGTTTAAAGGGAACGTGGCGTTCTTCGTAGTTGGGAGACTGCAGGTACACCTTAGTGGGCTTAGCCTGAAGTCCATGACGTCCTAAGATCTTGGTAACCAGCTTATCACATTTAGCTTGGGTTGGATCGAATTGTAACAGTTCATTAATCTTCGGGAAATGCTGCATCCAACTAGCCGCCGTATGGGTACCCAGTGCCTTGGATAGATTTAAGAACCCTGAGCACTCATACCACAGCTGAGTGTTCTTAAGCACCGAGTCCTGATCCCACGGCTCCAGTGCTTGGAAGCTCTGCAAGGTGAAGCCCTTTAACGGACAGTCCACCACAAGGTTAAACGGATACGACGTCTCGGTGTTGGTGGTATACAACCCTGTCACCTCGATCAAGTACTCCAGCGCACTGTCGGGCTTAGCTGCTCGGCGTTTGCGGTACCCGCGTTTTGCGCGGATAAGATCTTTAGCCAGTACTTCCCGAGCCTTGATGGGGAGGTCTGTTTGGTAGAACAAGTCAAACGGGTACGCTTTCAAGGACAACGCCGCACGGATCATGGCTTGGATCTTAGGCAGGTTACTCGGGCCTACATTGGCAACATGCACGTGGCTAACGATTTGGATATCGTCACTGGCGAAGGCGACAAGGCGTTCCACCAGCTTCGGGTAGGCCGGGGTTGCCAGTCGTCGCATGTCCTCGATAAAGTATCGGGAGTTTCGGTATTTAATGGGCGAGTCCCCTACCTCATTCAAGCGCTTCGCCATGGCCTGCTCTGCTCGAATTTTCAAATGCTCGTACAGGTCCTGTTCGGCCAAGCTTTGCAGAAACTCGTCAAACTGCTGCAATTGTTCAGGACCTACAGTACCTACGCTATGAAAGGTCAGCTTATCTCCTACCGTGATATTCTCCACCCACATTAACGGCTTATTGCCTAAGGAGACGAGCGCCTCGAACAACGGTACTCCCTCATCAGTGGAGGCTTGAAATATTCTAAATTGTGTGATCATAGTGTGACTACCTTACCTTCAATAATGTCAGCTATTTGGTCGAAATTGAGATCGTACTTATCGTTTAAACCTGAAAAAGTCGCACGCATTCTCCAGTGCCCGTCTTCTTCAACAACTCGAACGACCGTGTCTCTGCTTACGTCAAAGCCTGCCAGAGTGCTGATTTGACCTCTAGCCACGTCAGGCCATCTTGCAGAGGACGGCTCCTCCTCACTCGGCAGTATTGAAGCCTTGCCCTCTAGCCCATGAGCTAGCTGCAGTATGTGTAGGCAGCACCCGCAGGTCTCTTCCTTACCTGGGACCGTCATCTTACGCTGGATCTGCTCATACTTACCTGAGCGTAGTGCTGCTACCCACTTAGCAAAACCTTCTGGGTCTTTTGTAACAGCCTCTGCAAGCGCCTCTGTTCGTGTGAATGTTTTCATGAGCCTAACTCCACAATCTTACCTTCAATAATGTCAGCTATTTGCTCGAAATTGAGATCGTACTTATCGTTTAACATGGAGAATCTTTGACCTCTCCCCGGCTTACTGGATTTGGACCCCTTTAACACAGCAGCTTGTCCATAGCCCACATCAAACCCTCCTAAATTAACTACGTGTCCTAATTCTCCCACAGGAAGTCCTAGGTCAGGGGACTTCGTAGACAATTTAGGATCCACACCTTGCGCTAGTTGCAGGATGTGTAGGCAGCACCCACATTCAGTTTCTCGACCCCTGTGAGACATCTTGCGCTGGATCTGCTCATACTTACCTGAGCGTAGTGCTGCTACCCACTTAGCAAAACCTTCTGGGTCTGTCTCAACAGCTACTGCAAGCGCCTCTGTTCGTGTGAATCTTTTCATCTTAAAGGTCCTCGTTTTTCAAGTCAGTGCACAGGGTTTCCATGTCTTCGTAAAACTGGTCACGGTCTT
>JAHDCC010000025.1:8999-46007 GCA_020630065.1 Acidimicrobiales bacterium | reverse complement strand
GAAAAAAGCGTAGAGAGACGTCGGGAGCATCCGATTCTCCGCTTGATTGCCGTGACGTTGAAGGGCGTCTGTGGGGAGAAAGTTAATCTGTTCGGGTGATGGTTTTGTATCGGCGGATTTCTTTTTCGTTGTGGCCCCATAGGTAGCCGTCGGTTATCACCATCGTTAACGGGTTGATGCCTTCGTAGCTGGCTACTTTGTCGCCGGTTTCTATGTCGATTTGTTCGATCTTGTCAGCCCCGACGAGGTCGAACTCGTATCCGTCGAACTCGATGGACCCTATGGGTGATTCGAAGAACCCAAACTCGGCCACTTCACCTGTTTCTGTGTCTATTCTGTAGGCTCTACCGTCGTCTTCTGGTTCGCCAAACCTGGGATTTGGCGTCCAATTTCCAGCCCATAGAAAACCGTCCCAGGTGTCGAGATGTATTAACGCTAAACCAGTAGTTTCGAGTTGTTTCACGAATTCGCGTGTTTCGGCATTGTAGCCGTTTATGAACGATCCACCGAGAACCCAAACAACGTCATCTACCACAACAGAGTCTTTGGGTCGTTCCGTACTGAAATCGAAGGGTAGGAAATCTAGGGTTTCTACGACGTCTGCTGATTCAGTGTCAATGACAGAAATCGACAACCCATTTAGGTCGGACGACCACAATGTGGTACCAGCTATCGTGCTGCTTGTAAGACCGCCTTCGATTTCAAGCTGAGTTAGTAACTCACCTGACTCGGCATCAACCTGAAGCCAGAAGCTCTTTCCTGGGACATTTTGTGGTTCTAACGAAGCAACTTGGAACCACAAAAAACCTTCATGTAGGACCAGACCTCCCAGGCTAAAGAAACCAATTTGTTCGGACCAGATCTCTTCTCCAGAAGAAGCATCGACCCTATTTAAGAAGACAGGGGCGTTGTGGTTACGACTTGACTTGCCAGCTTCTTCCACGTACCAGACTGATTCGTCGTCGGAAACAAAATTACCGCTATCAATTGAATGTTCGATAGCAATCTCTTTAACAACATCGTGCGACCGGCTATTTGAGCAGCTAGCACCAATTATGAGGCAGGCCACAAGTAGCGCACATGCTTGTTTCATCTTAATCACCTTCGGTTGGGGCGCCGAACTCGGGACCTGGTTGTTCTGCTTCCAGCTGACCACCTGTTGGTAGCGGAACCCATAGTGCGCTCTCGTTTATTTCTTCCGCATCCCTCTCGGAAGCTTTGTTATTACCCGGATCTGCTGCATTTACGCCCTGTGTGTGGTAGTCGTCGAGTTCGGTTTGAGCGGTTGATCTGGCCTGCCCAACGCCCGAACCTTCATCGAGATGGTCATTGGAATCGAACTTCACGTCGCTAATATCGACAGCCACCCACTTGCCATCTTCTAAGATCTGAAGTTGGTAGGTTTTGTTGCTGTCCGCTGGAGGGTTGGTGATTCGGATCTCGTTACCGTAAGTGTCATAAACAGTTTCGCCTCGCTGTTGGGCTGCTTTCATCCCTTCAACTGCTGCCATCTCGGCCCACCGTTGCCCAGCCGGAGCTGACAAGTACCGCTTTAACAGTTCGTTGAGTTTACGCTCTTCATTGCCGGTTTCGTCTGGTGCTGCCCACCCGGTCCATCCTAACGCAACGTCCAACGCTGAAAGACCGGTTGCTCCAACAAGGCCAACTCCAGGCATCATGCCGGAAAACGCCAACACCGTGCTGCCGGTAGCGGCCGCCCATTTGTTTTCATATTCGGCGTCCGCGTCAAGCTGAGCTTGAACCTTGAGCGACGCTTCAACATAGTTACGTTCAGCGACCCCTGTGGTGACCCCAAACTTGGAATAGTCTCCGTCTAGAACACCGTCGTCTTCCAAGTCGTTAGCGATAGCTTCCTGAATAAGTAGACCATTACCGGTCACAAAGCCGCCACCTTGGCCGTATTCCAACACGTTGATCTGGAATTGCTCCCATTCGGTTTGCCCTAACCCCAACTCAAGCCAGTCTTGGCGGGTCAAACGATTCGACACGTCAATGCCGTGACCTTCAATATATTTCTCTTCGTAGCCGACCGTGGCGTGGTTCCCCAATACTTGGTCGAACCCGGATGCAACACCTGGGTCGGAAAACCCGGGTTCGTTCGCTGCTGCTACAAACAACGTTCCGGCTGTTTGTTTGTCGTCGCCAGCTGCCGCTATAAAGTCCGCCACTGGATAGGACGCTTCATACGGGTTGCCGACATTGGACTCTGGTATAAAACCGAACTCGGGGTTTAGTAACATATCAAGCTGGTCCGATTCGTCCAACCGGGCAACGACCAGTTCAGGTACCCCCGGATATTTCGTCGACTGTTCTAGCAAAATGTTAGTCGGGTCTACCCCGTCGGCGTCAAACCGTGACTCTAGCCACCGTCGCCTTGGATGGATGATCGACGCTTCGGTCGCGTCGACAATGAACCCTTCGTCGTAGTCGCCGTGCAAAAACAGCGAATCGGGAGGCGGGTACACGAAATGGCTTATATCTTGCGGGTCGTCAACGTTTATGACATCGTCGCCCCCGAACGAAAGGGCAGGTTTACCGGCAGCGTCTTTTTCATTGCTAGCGAGGGCTAGTGCAGTCCCGAACCCTTCAAGCGCCTTGGGTTGCTCCGACAGAAACATTGGGATATGAGCCGTTTTTTCGACCCCTATCCCGTTGTAGAAGCTAACGGCAGTGTCAGACGATTCGCCGATTTCTTGGGTCAACAAAAGCAGTGCTTCTTCGGATAGGTGAGATTTGGGCAGTGTATCGGTTCCACTGCGGCCAGGCAGATTTCCGGGGTCGCCAGGGGGTTGGTAGTCGCGTTCGTATTCGTTCGATAACGCTCGGCCTTTCCACTCGTCAGCAGCGTGATCGTCGGCGACGTCAGAAACAATAGTTATTCGCTGTACGTCGTCGTCGGAACCGTCGATACCTAAACGCCCCCGGATCTCGGTCGCCCGTTTTTGTTCATCGTTGTCAGCGGCGCCGATCCCGAACCAGCCTTGTGATTCTATTTCACGTAGCTCTTCAATATCGTCGTCGTATCCGGGCGGAAAGTATCGGGCATCTATGTTGGCTTCGTCCGATGTTTGTTCGGTTATTCGGGCGGTGGCAACCTTGTTGGAAATTTCCGGGCTGGGAAACGCTAACGAACCATCTAGCACACCTTGCTCGACCGGTTTTGACAGGTCGCCGTTGACGACCTTTGCTGCCTGGTCCATCGTCAACTCGCGTTCGGTCAACAACATCTCGATATGCTGCGAACCTTTAACGTCGGCACCGTCGGCGTGGTCAGCCAACACAACCCAACCGACCTGAAGATCCACTTTCATCTCTGGGTTGACACCCCGGTCGACAATCCGGGTAATCACGTTCTGCCATGCGGCATGGTCGACCGCAATATCCTCACCGGACTGAGTCGTTTCGATATCTGTGGCTAACGATTGTAATATCAGTCGTTCTTCGCTTCGGATTGCGTCGAACTCTGTCCGGGCAGTTTCGGCCTGAACAGCAGCGTTCGAGTCATCGGGCGACTGTTCACGCAACCTCGAAAGTTGGTAACCTAACGTGTCGGAACGTTCCTCTAACGAAACCAACCGATTGTATGCGGACCGGAACGAACGAGATAGTTCGCTGTATCCGACAATCCGAGAAATAAACCCGTCAGCGACCGCATCTATGCCGGAGACGACGACATCAATGTCGGGGCCTTCATGGCTGCTGTAGCCGGTACCGTGCTCCCGTAGGCTCTCAACCAAATTACGGCCGGTTTCCCACCTGGCTTCGAAATCGTCGGCTAACCGATGAAATTGCATCGGATTACTTAGCAGAGCGGCACCCGCTGGAAGGTCAAGCTCATTCACCGACATCGTGTCCCGAGTCGGTTTGAAGGATGCGGCTACCCAGTGCACGCATCATCACCACCAAAACATCAGCTAGGGTCTGATCTTCGTCGAACTGAAGGTTGACTCGGTTGGCAAACGATGAATATTTTTCTTGTACCTCGTCTTGCGCCGCCGTCCCAGAAAAGTAGACCGACTTAACCGGACGAGCTTTGGAACTGAAGTCGGAACACACCGATTCCACAGATTCGATACTGGCTTCCCCCGACACCGTATCATACGATACTTTAACCATAACCACCATCGCCTACGTAAGAAGACTACGACGATACCCGGAAATCTAACACAAGCAGCCTCTCTCCGGCAAAAAGAGCTTCAAGTAACCTGACCCTGGTCCGGTTGAATAGACTGCCGTCGAAAAGGCCCGCTCCAAACCATGCCATTTAGCTATCAACCCGAGACCCTCAACGAGGGTCTGGCCGCTAGGGCTAGACGAAGTATTTAGGCTTACGTCCTAATAATCCGATCGACACCTTCACCGTCAAGATGATTCTTATACCGCAGTTCGGAGCTGAATCGACTATCTTGAAGAGATGAACGTCGACTCTGGTGGAGGATTTCGAGCCATCTGGTACACGTACCAGAAAGGTCGAGAAGTTGGCGGTCCTCTACGTGGTCCGCTGCGTCTCTACCGTGCACTACGAACCAAAAATGCGTGCAAAACGTGTGCCCTCGGCATGGGTGGCCAACACGGTGGCATGGTTAACGAGGCCGGATCGTTTCCCGAGGTGTGTAAGAAAAGCCTTCAGGCCATGGTGGCCGATATGCAGCCAGCTATTCCCACCAAATTTTGGCACACAAACACCATTGGTGAACTTCAGAAACTGACACCGCGAGAACTTGAACACGTCGGGCGGCTTGCCGAACCGGTACGTTACCGCAAAGGCTCCGACCGCTACGAACCGGTTTCGTGGGACGAAGCGTTAGAAACGATCAGCTCAAAACTAGCCGAGATCAAACCCGACGAGAGTTTCTGGTATTTCAGTGGACGAAGCAGCAACGAAGCCGGATTTCTGCTTCAACTGTTAGCCCGCCAGTACGGAACGAACAACGTCAACAACTGCAGCTACTACTGCCACCAGGCCAGCGGTGTCGGACTGTCATCAACGGTAGGTTCAGGCACCGCCACCATCGTGTTAGAAGACCTCGAAAAAGCCGACACCGTATTTGTGATAGGCGGAAACCCGGCCAGTAACCATCCCCGTTTGATGACAAGCCTCATGAAGGTTCGTCGCAACGGTGGGAATGTCATTGTCATCAACCCGGTGATCGAAACCGGGATGAAGAAGTTCAGAGTGCCGAGCAGCCCCTCCTCGTTAGCGGTAGCGACGAGCGTGGCCACCCACTACATTCAACCCCACATCGGCGGAGACCTTGCCTTGTTATGGGGGCTGGCCAAAGCGGTAGTGGAAAACGGCTCCCTAGATCAACCGTTTATAGATTCGTTCTGCGAAGGAACCGAAGATTGGTTAGCCGCCGTCGAAACGCTCAGCTGGGAAGAAATCGAAGCAAAGTCGGGGGTCTCTACAACCCAGATCAAAGAGATCGCTTCGGTGTACGCAAACGCCGAGAAAACCGTTTTCTCCTGGACGATGGGAATCACCCATCACCTCCACGGAGTCGACAATGTTCAGGCGATTACCGCGTTAGCGATGTCACGTGGCATGGTTGGTCGACCTGGGTCTGGTCTGATGCCGATACGTGGCCACAGCAATGTGCAAGGTATCGGATCGGTCGGAGTCACCCCAACGTTGAAGAAACAGATCTTCGATAACCTTCAAAGCTCCTACGGTCTCTCACTGCCTCAATCGGCTGGTATGGACACGATGGCGTGCATGGAAGCAGCCGATAACGGAACAGTCAAATTCGGGTTTAACCTCGGAGGTAACTTGTTCGGTTCCAATCCGGATTCCAACTTTGCTGAGCAGGCTTTAGCGAATCTCGACATGAACGTCTATTTGAGTACGACGTTAAACACCGGACACGTCAACGGACTAGCGGACCAATCCATTATTCTGCCCGTGTTGGCTCGGGACGAAGAACCGCAACCAACCACTCAAGAATCTATGTTTAACTATGTTCGGCTGAGCGACGGGGGGCCGCGTCGTTTCCCCGGGCCTCGTAGCGAAATCGACGTCATCGCTGAACTTGGTCGTCGACTGTTCGATGTCGAAGACTCAGCAATCGACTGGTCATCGATGGGTGAAACCTCAACCATTCGCGACTGGATCGCCAAGGTCGTGCCCGGATACCAGAGACTCGCCGATATCGATCAAACCAAAGAAGAATTTCAGATCGACGGCCGAACGTTCCACGAGCCGCGGTTCGCCACCGAAACCGGGAAAGCCCAACTGTTTGTGCATGATCTGCCTGAACTGGGCGGGAATGCACCGGAACTGCGTCTCATGACGGTCCGTAGCGAAGGCCAATTCAACACCGTCGTGTACGAAGAGGAAGACCTCTACCGCAACCAGCAACGTCGAGACATAATCCTTATCCACCCAGACGATCTCAGCCAACTAGGGCTCCGACACGATCAGCGGGTGACCGTTCATAACCAGACCGGCACCATTGAGGTCTTTGCCCGAAGCTACGACAAGATCCGACCCGGGAATTCGCTCATGTACTACCCAGAAGCCAACGTTTTGGTTCCCCGCTCGGTCGACAAACAAAGCCGGACCCCAGCCTTTAAAGGCGTGGTTGTCTCCGTTGAAGCTGTGTAGTTCATCCGAATCATTTCTTGCATAGTTAAGGTGCGGGTTTAGTACCGTTAACTTTCGGGCAGCTTTTGCCCAGTATTCTCGGGTTGATTCCAGCTACCAAGGCGACGGTTCTTTAATGGTTTTTCTTTGCGCGGATCGGTTTAAACACAAGGCGATCTATAGTCTGCTCGCGGTAGTACTCGTTGTCGGTTACGGACTGTCAGTGCCCACAGCCGTTGAAGCCGCCCCGGTTCCGCCGGTTTTGTGTGTGGTGTCGGTTGATGGTGGTTCGGTTGAGGTTTCGTGGCCTGGGGTTGTTGGGGCTGATGAGTATGTGGTGTATCGGTCGGTGAATGGTTCGCCGGATTATTGGCGTGGTCGGGTTTCTGGGTTGGGGTTTGTTGATTCGAATCGTTCTGGTTCGATTGTGTATAAGGGTTGCGTCGAAGTTTGGTGCTGTTCGGTCTGATCGGGTGACTTGCACCTCCGACGATGATGCTGATAGGACTAACCCGGTTCCAGACGCTGACTTTCTTGCAGTCGGTGACTTCGCCCGATGTAACCCTGATGGTGCTACCGAAGTAGGGAACCTACTCGACGATCTTCCCCAACCGATATGGGGGCTCGGCGACTATGCCTACCCAGACGGAACGCCAGAACAGTTCAACAACTGTTTCGATCCGAAACTAGGCCGTCACAAGCAACGGTTTAGCCCCGTAGTAGGCAACCATGAATACAACACGCCTGGGGCTACCGGGTATTTCGGCTACTTTGGTTCCCTTGCCGGTGACCCAACAAAAGGGTATTACAGTCAGGACCACGGGAACTGGCAGGTGCTGTTTTTGAATACCAACTGCGGCCAGGTTGCCTGTAACCAAGGAAGCCAGCAGTACCAATGGCTACAAGCACAGCTAGAAGCCAGGCCGAACGTTTGCCGAGCTGTTGTGATGCATCATCCACGATGGTCGTCGTATGGACCGTACGCCAGCGCAAACAACCTAGGAGATCTGACACAGCTGTTCTATGACGCTGGCACCGACATTGTCTTGACCGGTCATGCCCATCACTACGAACGCCTTGACCGGGTAGACCCAAACCAGCAGGTCAACACAACCAGCGGCTTTCGGCAATTCACGGTCGGAACCGGAGGCATCGGACCTCGCACCCCCCACCCCGATGACATTCTCTCCGTGTCCCAAAAAATCATTGTCGGCGAATTCGGCGTGCTCGCCTTGGACCTTCGACCTGATTCGTATTCCTGGAGCTTTGTTGACGTCGACAAGAATATTCTCGACTCCGGTTCAGATAACTGCGTTAACTAAACGGCCTTTAACTTGAAGGGCGAGAAAGCGCAATAAAGAACTCTGGATGGTGAGCGTCAAGCCATGTCGCCGCTTTCGACGCCGACCACAAAACACTGCGACGGACCAAACCAAACCGGCGAAGGCCAGGACAGCCCCCGCTAACTGCGACCAAAACAGCGACACCAGGATTGACGAAACAACAAAGGGGGCGGTCACAACAAGCGCCGCTCCGATAACCACAAAAAGAAGCAGTCCAGGTAACAGCCCATTGGACATATTGTTGGACGTGAATCCGAGATTGTCGGGCAACGGGTACGGGTGACGGACAGATAAGTTCATTCCGAAACCGACGCTACAAACCGAAAGGCTGGTCGCCATAAAAATGGACGCAGGGAGATAACCCCACCCGCCGGTCAACACTGCGAGCCCAATCGAGAAAACCACGACCATCGGAAAAACGATAGCGACTCGTACCAGAGCCTTGCCGATCAAAATGGACTTACTGTTCCGGGTTGTGAGCAACTCCACTCCGACATTTGGCCCGTCAGCCCCAAATAAGTTGGCGGCGATAAACCCGGTTGAGGCACCCCAAGCAATCGTGGTCAAAACGAGCCGATCGTCTCCGGATTGAACAAGGTCGCGAACGGGAAACGCCGCCACAAACAACAGTGGGAGCATAGAAGCGAGTTGTAATTTCTCCCGCGGGTCACGCCGTAACTGCAGTACACCACGAGAAAACGATGCAGCCAGCGTAGTGTCTTGAAGGCCTCGAAGTGGTTTCAGAACAAGGCTAGAACTGACTGTCGGTTTGACTTGTTCTGCCTTCACTGAAAGTAGCGACGCGAAGAGCCGACGCCAGAGAATAAATAAACCTACAGGTAACAGGATTGAGGGTACAAACCAGAGTAGGGCTCGTAGTAGTTGACCGTCGGACAACAGCGCCGACGTTTCAGCCGCCCAACCCCAAGGCAGCCACCGGGTCACACCTCGGGCTGCGGTCAGCCGTTCAGCCGTGACAAGTTCAGCGACGGCGACAAACGACTGGCTTAACACGGCCAAGCTGATGCCAGCGATTGCTGAAATTACTGTCGCCGCGTCTCGCCCTCGTCGACGGCTTTGGAGCGTATTAGAAATCGCGACCGAAAGCCGTCCAAACAGAACCATAGTGATCCACATAGTCGCTGAAGACGCGACCATCAGGATGAATTGGAGAACTGTCGAGGCCTGGCTGACACTCGCTAACACGATGACGGCACTGGCGGTGGCGAAAATCCCGACCGTGGACGCAACTAGAAATGCGACCAGGAGGTTTCCTAACGGTATGGGAAGAAGGCTAAAAGGTCGGGGGTTCAAGAACCGTTCCCCGCCTCCGAGGATCGGCATCAAGATCCAGCCGAGCCCCAGCACGCTTCCTCCTACTGCGAGTGCGTCAGCCGCGCTGTCGTGGTTCCGGAAAAAGATGATCGCTCCGACGAAACCGATAGTTAGAGCTGCGACGAGGGCGGCGCCGAGAACGAAAAATAGTTGACTGATGCCTGTGTGTCCACGGAAATATAACTTCAGTTTCAGCCGCAGAATTGTTCGGACCAGCGACGCCCGGTTTGGTAGTTGTCCTACTGCGGGACTTTTTGCCATCGAGATACTCATTGGTTATCTCGAAGCCACGTCAACTGCCCGGCTTCTGGCGCTGTTGCACCAACCACTTCGGCGAAGACTTGTTCTAGACGCCGTCCTTGACTGATTTCAGCGAGCGGGCCGGCCGCCATAACGTAGCCGTGGTTCATGATCGACACGTGGTCGCATAAATCTTCAACCGTTTCCATCACGTGGCTTGAAAAAATTACGGTCGCTCCCGAACTGACTAGTTCTTGCAGCACCTGTTTGATGGTTCGGACACTTACAGGGTCAACGGATTCGAACGGTTCGTCGAGGAGGAGAACTTCGGGAGCATGGATAAGGGCGGCCGCTAGCGATATTTTCTTTCTCATGCCCTGGCTGTAGTCAACGATCAATTTTCCCGGCTCGGCGTCAAGGTCGAAAACTGTTAGAAGTTCGGAGGCTCGTTCGGACGTAACCGTTGGACTGATGCCGCGGATCAGTCCAACATATTCGAGTAGTTCAGCCCCGGTGAGACGCTCGAATAGGAGCAAAGATTCAGGTACCACGCCGATGTGCTGTTTCAGTGTGAGTGGGTCGGCAATAGCATCGATTCCGGCAACTTCGATAGCGCCGGCGTCGGGCCGGAGAAGGCCGGTAACCATCGCGAGTGTAGTCGATTTACCGGCACCGTTTGGCCCCAGCAGACCGTAGAACGACCCTCGGGGAACCAGCAAGTCGATGCCGGCTACCGCCAGTTTCTGCCCGAAGTATTTGGTGAGTCCAGATATTCGAATCGCCGGACGGTCGGGCTGAACTATTGGGCTTTCCATGCTGGTTGAGCGTAGCAAATCGCTGTGTGTTCGGGGCGGCGGCCCGGTGTCGGGTTACTGGCGTTCAAAGTATTCGTATTCGCTGTCGGCCCGGTTGGTTAGCGCCCAAACCCGGCGACCTATCGTAACCTGTGGGTGTCGTTCGCTCAGATGGTCGAAGAACTTGCGCCACGACGGTCCGGAAGGTTTGATCGAAATAGCGTTTCCCTCGGGCGTCTTGAGCTGGGCGGTTGTCCCTTTTGCGACGATTGAAACCTGATCAAGATCGAATGTTTCGGTGTCAAAACCGGTAATGGCAAAAAGTTGGTTTCCGCTAACCCAAACTGTGTGGGCGTGGCTGCGGCCTCGCCCCGAGCGGTTGAAACCTGGGCGAGCAGCCTTAACTAGTCCGATAGTGATATCTCGTAGTGAAGATTTGCCGCGGTGAACCGATCGGACGCCAAACGATGGATAGGGTCGATTATGGTTGGAAGTAGGGGCGGAGTTAGGCATTACGTGCGCTATGGGGTCGGCGTCAGCTCGGTTGTTTGTTGTAGGAACTTTTGCCAAATGTAGGAATGTAGTACTGAGAATCATCGACATTGGGTACGCCTTGGGCTAACTGGCGGAAACGATATAAAGTAAAACGCCTAGACACATGTCTTTGGGGGACAATGTACCCAAATTATATGTTACTTCTTGACAGATTTGGTTTCAGGGGGTACCGCCCGCTTATTGTTCTGATCGAGTCTGGCTAAGCCAAGAGGCAACCCGAAGATCAGGTGTCACGATCAGCAGGCTCATCGCCAAGGTAAGAACCAAAACAGATAACGCCACCGACCCCAAAACCATGAACATAACCAACAGCTGGGTCGCCACCGCTTCTATAGGGTCTGTGCCTGCCAACAAAAGCCCCGACATCGCTCCGGGAAGCGCAATCAATCCGACTACCTTTGTCCGCTCGATTTGCGGTATCAGCGATAACTTTGCCGGTTGCTGAGCCAGGAACGAAATAGTTTGTCGTCGAGTCGATCCGAACGCCAGAATCGCTTCGAGTTCGCCCTGCTTCTCAAGTGCAATCGCATGGGTTTGTTTTATTGCCAGCACAGCTCCAGGCATTGCATTCCCGATGGTCAAACCGACCAGTACCAGCATCGTGATTGGTTGATATTCGAACGCTCCGAGACCAAAAAACACTGCCATAGTCATGACCGTGCAGCAGCTAAAAAGGCCGACGCCGACAGCAAAAATATACAGCCCCGAACCAAAACCTTTTGGAGAGCGGCGCACTAAGACAACCGACGCCATCACAATCATTCCCAAGACCCACAACCAGGCCCAGAACACGCCGTCTCGGGTGAGTAGCGCCGAGAGAGCCAACCCTACGACGAGTAACTGAATAGTCGCTCGAATAACTGCGGTTACTAACGATTTTGTGAGTCGTAGCCCGAGTACCCACGACGCGCCCATAGCTAGAGAAGTCATCAAGAGTGAAGCGAGGACTACCGGCAACGTTTCGATTACATCAATGCTAGCGAAGCAACTTCGGCTATCCGCATGCGTCAGGTTCATAACGTCATGCGTTCAGACACCGGATACGTTGAAGGCTTGACTACCTTTTCTTCACCATTTGGCGACTACCAGCTCGCCCGCTATCCAAGGACTTCGGACCCAAACCTGCAAGCGTGGGAGGCGGCAGATCGGTACGCGCTCACCTATCTGTCCGACGAACCGACGACACTGTTTGATGGCGAAGTTGTACTGTGTAACGACGAATTTGGGGCCCTGGCTACCGCCTTACACCGTTATAGCCCGCTAGTTTGGAACGATTCGGCGCTCGCCCATGCGGCAATAGTTCGAAACTTCGAGGCCAACCAATTGACACAATCTTGGACACCGGTCAAAAGTAGCGACGAACTCCCAAACACGGGTAAACCAATTTCGCTGGTTGTGATGAAGATACCGAAGAGTTTGACGTTTCTCGAAGATCAGCTGGCCCGACTTTCCCCAAGGCTGACCGCCGAAACAGCTGTTATCGGGGCAACTAAAGCTAAACACATGCACACATCGACGCTGAAACTCTTTGAGAAGTATTTGGGTACAACCTCGACCTCGCTAGCTAAACAAAAAGCTCGACTTCTGTTTTGTGTGCCTGACAATGACACGGCCTTCCCGAGTCCGTGGCCTACATCGTTCGACTACGACGGTCACCTAGTTTTAGGGCATGCCGGGGTGTTCTCGCATCGAAAGCTTGATCAGGGAACGAGGTTTTTGTTGGAACAAATGAAGTCTCACGCGTGGGTTAAAGACGCCACAACCATCGTCGACGTTGGGTGCGGAAACGGCCTGTTGGGGCTACAAGCTATCAAACAGAACAGCGACGCTACGTGTGTGTTTGCCGACCGCTCCTACCTGGCGGTCGATTCCGCTGAACGAAACGTTCGACGATGGTTTCCGGATGATGAGCAGCATCGATTTGTGATAAGTGACGCCCTGGCATCGGTTGAGGACCCCTCTCAGCTCGTCATTCCGTCAGCATCGGCGGATCTTGTGCTGTGCAACCCGCCGTTTCACGACAACTTTGTGATGGGGGAAGAAACCGCGACCAAAATGTTTAGCCAAGCTGCTCAAGTACTGTCCGAGACGGGACGTCTCGTAGTTGTAGCTAACCGGCATCTGCGCTACCTGCCCATCCTTAAACGTCTGTTTGTGTCGACCGGGGTCGCTGCGTCCAACCGAAAGTTCGTTGTGCTAGAAGCGGAAAGACCTCGAACACCATGAACCAGGAACCGGCCAGTCCGTGGAAACAAGAGATTGAGACCCGACTGAGGCGCACGATTGTCCGTCTTAGCCCGGTTGGTGGAGGCGACTTCGCTTCGTCGTTCAAAGCCCAGCTCGACGATGGGCGAACTATTTTTGTTAAAACCCATCAGAACCCTCCACCAGGGTTTTTCACCACCGAAGCAGCGGGGCTTGGGTGGCTGCGCTCAACCGGCACGGTCCTCGTACCTGAAGTGATTGCGGTTAGTGACACGCCACCATTTCTGGCTTTGGAATGGATCGAGCCCGGACCCGCAAACGACAGAACAGACGACGAATTTGGTCGAAGTTTGGCTCAACATCACAGCGTTCCGTTCGAGGTTTTTGGGCGACCCGATCAACGAACAACCAGTAGTCAAGCAATGGATAACCGGGTGACTGCAACCTGGGCCGAGTTCTATGCCGAACGGCGAATCGTCCCACTTACCGCTAAAGCGGTCAACCTTGGTGCTATAGACTCGACGACGGCTTCGAAATTAGATGTTCTGGTCAGCAAGATCGATGACCTGGTTGGACCTGTTGAGCCGCCGTCATGTCTTCATGGCGACCTTTGGGCCGGTAATCGAATGGTCGATGCCGAAGGTCAAAGTTGGATGGTTGATCCCGCAGCGTTCGGCGGTCACCGAGAGTTTGACTTGGCACTTATGAAACTCTTTGGCGGGTTTTCTCAACGGTCCTTTGATGCCTATCACGAACAGTGTCGCCTGGCGGACGGGTGGCGGGAACGAATCCCGTTTCATCAGCTCGCGACGTTGCTGGTTCACGCCATCAAATTTGGTGGCGGTTACGCGTCGGCGGTGGAACGCTCCGTTGCGGGGTACGTCTAGTTGCAGAACACGGCGATGATGGCGGCCACGGAACCAACGATGGACGCCGATGCCCCAAACCAGAGTGCGGCCTGACCGACACGGCCAGCGCTGAGGTAGTCTGCGGTTTTGAACAATCCGAACACAACAACAAGCGCCGCCATGATGTGCAGAAGAAGAGACATTGCGACACCGGCGATAATTCCGGCCCGCCACTGAGAGCCCCACAGCACAGACAGCAATGAGGGTGTGGCGATAGCGGCGGCAAAACCGACCGTCAACTCGACTGGTTTGGTTTGGCCAGCCATTCCGGGAACGATCGTTATGCAGTCAGCGATTTCGAGGGTGGCGATGGTGCCCAGAACGGCCACCGTGATCACGGTGGACAACACAACGAACCACCCCCAAAGTCGTCGCGTCAAAGCTGTGCTGTCGGCCGCGTCCTGAGTGGTTTGTGGGTTGGTGCTTTTCCTCACTTTGCTGGCAGCGGCGACTGCCGCCCATAGAAGCCATCGGGTAACCAAGGTG
The DNA here is from genome assembly GCA_020630065.1 of Acidimicrobiales bacterium. Lineage (GTDB taxonomy): Bacteria > Actinomycetota > Acidimicrobiia > Acidimicrobiales > SZUA-35 > JAHDCC01. The sequence continues at coordinate 31,537 of JAHDCC010000025.1, read as the reverse complement.
GCGCCTAAGTCTCTCATCGAGTCACGAAAGATCCGGTCGGCGGTCACCCAGGAAATCGGTTCACGGGCGATGTAGGTCTGTGATTCTTGCGGATCGGGAATTAGACCGTCATGAATGAGAGCGGCCGCTAACGGTGTGCCTGTTCGAGGAACCAGCCACGTCAGAAGTTGAGGCACCGAGATGAGATCGGTTGCGAACTGGGCCATGTTGTGCGGAACCACGATTCCGCCAATGTGGCTATCCCAGTAGCCGATTGGTTCACGTAGACGGAAAACTTCTTTGCCGTCGCGTTCAAACCGTTCGAGCACTATCTCGATTTCAGCGCCGGGTTTGGTGGGATTAAAGAACCCACTGGTGTCGATGTGCGCGGGTTTTTCGATGTCTTGAAAGAATGGTTGGGCTGGAGAGTCGGGGTCGTCAACCACGCCACATTCGGTGAGGTCGATGTCGGCGTTTACGGCGTTTTTCATGAACTTAGTTTCCTTGTCGGGCTGCCTGGAGCTGGTTGACGAGAATTTGTTCCTCGGTAGCGTCGTGGGACCCAGGTCGGGAATGGAAACAACCAAGTCGAGCCAAAGCTCGGTGGACTTTGTCAAAATTTTTGCGATGACTGCGGGGGAGAGAACGACGAGTGTGGAGTAGCTGTCGCCAATTCCCAAACACCATAACTTCTTGTTGTGACATGCCGTAGCGTTGCGCTATGAGCGGGATCGCGGCCACGAACTCGTTGACTGTTCGTTGCCGAATAATAATAACTGCGATCACAGATGAGAAGAAAAGTAGGATAAAACAAATCACGGCCACTAGAAGTCCTGCCTGACTTTCCATCTGAGCAGAAAACACGAGCGAGCCGTTCCAAAAAGCGTGACTGGCCGCAGCCAGGACATACCCCAACAACGCAAAAGGAAACACCGGCTTGTTTCGTGACACAGCCCATCCGATGCCAAGCCCAATCCACATCGTGAACAGAGGGTGAGCAAACGGAGTGAGAAGCGCTCGGAGGATAAACACGCCGCCCAAGTTGCCGGCCGCTAACGCGTTAGAGAAATAGAGGAAATCTTCGACAACGGCAAACCCGAGTGCCGTCCACCCGGCATAAACGATGCCGTCCATGACGCCGTCGACTTCACGTCGTCGAACAGCCCAGTAGATGCCGAGACCTTTAGTTAACTCTTCGATCAGGGGAGCCGAGACGACCGCAGCGAAGTCATCGCTTATCGCCGAGGCCGCAATTGTGTTGACAACCCCAGAGACGAGAGCGGCGACACATGCCCCCCACAAAATGGCGTGTATCTGTGACGACCGCGGTTCAGGCTCGACCCGGTCAAGCCAAGCCATCGCCGGTAGCACGAAAATCATAGGCACCAGACCTAGGGCGATAACAATCGGTTGGGTAACAGCGGTGTACATGACCGCCAGAAATGTGATTATCATCGCCGGAATCAGCGGGACACTCAGCCAGGAAGGTAAGAATGGTTTCTTAGTTTGGTTTCCAGAGTGCTGATAGGACGTCCACATATGGCCGTCGTACCAACGCCATTGGGCGACGTGCCACGGGTCGTTATACCATCCGGGTTGGATTGGTCCTTGAATCGCAGCGTCTACTGGCTGGGGCGAAACCATAGGCTTTATTGTCGCTGGTTGTGACTCGTCTTCCTACAGCGAACACCATATTGTGTGGACGCGAGCCGCGTGAAGCAGCCGAATCTCAACGGCTAGGCTCAACGTTATGCATGTTTTGGTTCTCAGCATCGAAATTCATATCCCGGCGGCGCAATCGCTGAAAAGTAAACGATCCGTTGTTTTATCGTTAGTCCGTCAACTCGACCAGATGCACGGAGTCGGTGCAGCCGAAGTGGATCACCTCGACGTCTGGCAACGCTCCACAATTGGGGCAACAGTCGTTGGGGGCGACGTCGGGCATGTCGAATCGGTAGCTGACGCAGTTGATAGGTTAGTGTGGTCAAAACCTGAACTTGAAGTGATCACCATTGATCGCAGCTGGTGGGACAACGCTTCGTAAGATTAGCGCTCGCTATTAAAATGACGCATGATCCACCAACCGCCGCCGCCTAAAGTGGTAGCTGACATACCGTTCATCAACGAAATCCACAGCCCCGTCAACAATGTGGCTTGGTTCGTTAACGAATAAACCGTCGAACCTGCGCCGAGGACCATAACTATCAGTGCAACAAGTCTGGTCGCCCGATGCAGCTGCGGCGTTATGCTCCCATTCGGCGACAACACAACCAGCAATACCGCCGCGATAGCCATCAAACCCAACGACGAGCCGACCGGCACCAGAAGTTGTCCGAGAACGCTTTGCCAGGTATGTACACCCGAGGCTTCCTGGATTGCCTTAAAGAAACCCGCGCCTATCCGGAACCCGGCAGCTAAGAGCAGGGCAACGGTCGCCACCTCACGAGCATCATCTCTAGAAATATCGACCGGTCTCTTCCGCATGTGGTCAGTCATCTAGCGCTCATTCTAGATGTCAAACAAGACCATGGGGGCACGCCTCGGCGTGGAGTCTACGGCTTCGGAGTTTTTTGAGTAATTTGAATTCGTGCGTCGGCTTGGACAGATTCTGGAACTATTTCGATTAGAACGGTCAGTTTCTGCCAAATTTTTTGGGAAAGACCAGACGTGAGGGTCTCGATTTCGGTCACCGTTTCAAGCGTGGTCGCATCATCAAAATTTTGGGCATAGAGCGCCCCGACCTTGCTGGAAATGGCTAATAGTTCTGAGCAGTAATCCAAATAGCGGCCCAAATTTTTGGCGGTCATTTGTTGCTCACCGATAAGAGAGTCAGAATCACTTAGCCCCAGCATTTTTTGGGGGTCTTTGTTGAGTTGATGCATGTCGATTACGTGTGCAAACGAACGGATCTGATGCAACTCTTTCAAGGTTCGATTTCGCTTTACCCGACCTTCGGTTGAGACCAGAAAGAGAATTCCGGCTCCAAGTAACACTAACTCGTTGATTCCGGCTTCTAAAAGTTCGATCCAGTCGCCAAAGTCCCGCTCTTGAGAAGATCCAATATCGAACGCGATGGGGATAGCAATCATCCCAAAAATGACGAGACAGAAAAGCGTTATATAAAGGGCACGTATCCACCAAATCGGTTTCGCTATCTCGATTGACCTTACTTGAGCCCGTTTCGCAAGCTGAACTAAGAACCCGGCCTGAGCAGCCAAACCTGCCTTGGGGAACCGGTTTACGATACGGCGTTCTAGTTCTTCGGCGGTTGAGATGATGGCATCTGCGTCAAGTTCTACCCGATCCATGGAGAAATACTAGTACCGCAAATTGGCGTTAGATGGGGCAGCAGCTACCTGGGGTTCGAATCATCCAGATATGCGTCTGGGTGAATTCCGAACGGACCGTTAGTGTCCTGGCCGTTTCGTATCCGATCAAAGTAGGTGTCAACATTTTGGTCTTGGTTTGTCTGAACCCTAGGTCGCGTCCCTCTTTTTCGGATCCGTGAAGTGAGGAACAGTGAGAAGCCAAACGCTGCGAGCACGATTGCCAGCACCCCGAACGTGCTGTCCGTTTGGGAGGCTGGGTTGTTTGTTGATATTTCCGCTGCAACTGCCGCGATATTTCGACTGGACAGGACAACATCATGTAGTATGACGGTCACGTCGAATCACCTCCAAGGGGTTTAGACGAAGCCGGGTTGTCTGTTGCCGCAGCAACCCGGCGTATTCAATTAGTTCTACGGTACTCCAACTGTCGCCCGCTAGTAGTCGCGGGCTTATTCGTCTCTATAACCTGCAGGTTTCCTAGGTTCGGGGGGAGGAACCTTACATCATTTAGCGTCTATATTTGATCTGACTAGACCGTATTTTACTGCAATGTGCAGATGGTGTCGAGGGAATAATCTGGCTGAGGTCAAGCGAGTCGATAACTAGCGAACAGGCTTTACGTTCACTGCCCTTTAGAACAGGGGGTTTATTGCCGATTGTTAAGGTGTGTCTAGGTCAGCCAGCGCGCTCTCATCGAATCCGAATCCGCCGACTGATGATCTATCAACGATGTCGTTGCTGGTAGATTGCGACACGAATAGACCGTCGATTTTGGCCGTTACCGGCTTCTTATCCGACGGCGTTTCTTCTCCGCTATTGACGGAACTTCTGTCGGTAGTAGCTGCGACTACCTTTGGGTATTGCACGGTCCTGACCGGCGGTGAAGTTCCTCCTGTTTTCTCCCAACTGGCTGGATTCGAAGCCCGACATGCCATAGTTTCGGACTTGGTAGACGCCAACGGAGATCGGTTAGCGATCTTCGTCTCGGTCGGTATGGAAGAGACCCCGTCTGAGGACCACCTGCTGGCTTGTCAACACTATATAGAGCAGATCGAAACCTCCTTCGACGCCGATACACAAAGAAGGTTCACCCACGCTACAAGTGTCGCTCTTCGAGACCGGGAAACCAAGTGGCAGCGTCGAGTTACCGACCTGAAGACCGCAAATAGTGAGCTTGATCGGATGGCATCCTACGCCGCCCACGAGTTCAGGACACCTCTGCGTTCGGTGATGTTCGATGCTGAATATTTGGCATTTCGGCTGAACCAAGTCAAGAATGGCGGAGAAACGGTTTCTACACCTACCGGCAAGATGGTGTCACTACCGGCGGCAACCGTGGCTGAAATGTCGACGTTTGTTCAACGAATCTACGACCAAACTTCGTACCTCGCGACCCAGCTCGATCACTTGCTTGTTGTCGCTCGTTCTGACAACAAATCTCCGTTGATGGAGATGATCGATATGGCAGAGCTCGTTGCCGACACGTTATACCGGCATCGCAGTGACATCGCCGAGGTGGGTGCTTCAGTGGACTTTGGTTTGATGCCAACAGTCTGCTCAAACGGCCAATTCATGTCGATTGTCCTAAGTAACCTGATAGCAAACGCAATACGGTTCCGTTCACCTGACCGTCGGTTGCGTATCCAGATATCGTCTGAACGATACGATTCCGGAGTCTTGCTTTCGATTAGTGACAACGGAATCGGTATCGACGAGCAGCATCATGACCGCATCTTTGGTCCGTTCGACCGGTTAGACGAATCGGCTGAAGGTCTCGGCCTTGGGTTGTCGCTGTGTACTAAACTGCTTGAGCGATTGGGTGCCGAACTGTTGGTCGACTCAGAACTCGGTGAAGGCGCCCAGTTCACGGTCAAACTTCCTCAGCCGTAAACGCTCGGTTGGAGCTGGCTGTTTAGTTGGGTAGAACCAACTCGGCAACCCTCGAAAATGCTTCCTCGACGCCGCTTCCATCTTTAGCGCTCGTTGAAACAACACCTGAAACAAACGATGGAAAGTTCGTTAGGCGGTCGTCTAACTCGGTGCCTTCTTGAAGGTCGGTCTTGTTGATCGCTACGATCGTTGGAGCGGGAGAGACCTGGGTCAGTCTTTCTTCGAAGTCGTGAACCGCGTCGGCAGTTTCGGGGCGGGTGCAGTCGACAACCAATAGATAGGCGGCTGCGCCTTGAAGAAACTGTGGGGTCACTACCAACGAATCACCCTCGCCATGAATATCCCAAACGAGAAGGTTCACGTCGGTATCGTTCACGGCTACACGCTTACGTTCGATCCTGACCCCGATTGTGCTGAGATATTCCTCAGAGAACGTATTCGAGATGAACCGTTGCACAAGACTTGTCTTGCCGACACTAGAGCGCCCGAGAAGGCAAATTTTCTTGTTGAGCATACGGCTACATACCGATCAGGAAGAGTACAAAACAGACAAAAGCGACCAAAGCGATTGTACCCCACACGGCGTTTAGGTTTGAGGAATCAGCTGGTTTCGACTTCTTTGGGTCGGATTCGTACTGAAGCAGGGACATCAACGCTGGCTCGACCGGAGCCATCGACTCCGGGTCGCCTTCGTAGGCCGCTAGTTCTTTACCGAACTCGCGATGCACGGTTTGTAGGGTGTCTTGTATGACCGTTCGGTACTCTTCTGTGCCGATGCCTCGAACGACACAAGCGAGAATTGCGGCTGGTCCCCATTCGACCATCACCGTGATATCGCCAACAGATAGTTCGCGCATGCCGTCGTGGCTGTCGGCCTCGAACGAATCTTGCACGAACGAACGTATCGCTTCGAGCATCCCAGATATGACGTCGGCCTCGCCGGTCTCATCCGCAGACCCATCAGAGGGTCCAGCGGAAATATGTCGGACAACTAGCCCCGAGTCAGGTTCGATCAGAAATACCTGCTCGGGTGTAAAGGTTGCTTTGGATCGATCGAGAGTGAAATAGCTGGCCACCATCTTTCTGATGGCTGGCCCCAACACTGGGTAGAGGGCGGCGGCCATATCGTCGGGTTGGTTTCTCGACGACAAGCTGATCGACTCCACGACGTGGGGCTGAACCGACGTGGTGAAGAAACGGTCTGCTTCACCACGTTGACTTATCGCTGATGGCAATATGTCGGCCACAAATTCTGTTCGGAACCCTTTATCTTTGGTTAGTTGTTCAACTTCTTGTTCGAGTTCGCGAATGCGTAGCTCGAGCAAGTCGAGCTTTCTCCTCTCAACGACGTCGAGAAGATCTCGCAACTCCTCAATTTCGGCGGAGGCAGTCATTACTAGCTTTTAGTTATTTTTTCGGCTGCGGCGGCAAGTATCTGCCCAGCAGCCTTACTGTCGAGTTTCGCAGCGTCGAGTGCGGAAGCTTTGTCGTTTAGGTCCTGGTTGAGGGCGTTAAGTCGTTGTTGATGTTCGGCCTCGAGCGCATTGATACGAGCGGTGAACTCGCTATTTGTTTGGTTGATAAGCCGATCGAACCGGGCGGTCATTTCCGTAAGCTGAGTCTCGAACTTGTGGCTTTGCTCCCCGAACAGGATCGATTGGATCTTACCTAGGTCGCCTTCGGCGAATGACGCTGCCGCCTCAGTAGCCGTGGCAGCTTTTTTGGGGGAAGATCGCTTTGTTTGGCGGGTTTCTGTTTGGCTTGATGTTTTCGCCATCTTTTTTCTCCATGGGAATCAGGGCATAGGTGGTCCTGAACCTTTCGGCCCATGGCCGGCGAAGTTTAGGTAGTGCGTCAACCTCGGTTTTGTTTGAGAAGATTCTTCCGTTCCCAAGGATTCTGTGGGAAACATCGACCTTTGAAATATGGGCTGGATTCACTAGCTGATATCAGCCGGGGAGGCGAAGAAGACGAGGATTCAGCGGTCAGCTGACGCTCACCAGAAGTTGAATTGGTGATCTTCGGAGCTAGCGGATTGGCGGTCTTGGTTGGTGCTGTGATTCTGAAGATACGTAGTAGGGCGACAGCGCTCAGATAACGAACTGAGTTTACGAGGTTGGGCCTGCCCCTAGTTTGGTTGACTCGTTGGTTTGAATTGCTAGGCGGCTTGTTGTTCGTATTGTACTGGTGTTCGTTTCCCGAGTCGTCGCTGTCGGCGGCGTCGGTGATAGACGGCTTCGATCCAATACACGATCGCCGAGCGTAGCTCATCTCTGGTGTCCCAGCGTTGCCGGTTCAACACGTTAAGTTGCAACAGGGAGAAGAACGACTCGGCCGCGGCGTTATCGGCCGCGGTGCCGACTTTTCCCATCGAACCCTGAAGTTTGTGTTCGGCGACTTTCTGCTGAAAATCGTCGGAACGGAACTGGCCGCCGCGGTCGGTGTGTACTATCACACTTTGATGGCTTGGCCGTTGCGTGACGGTGTTTTGGAGCGCTGCGACCGCCAGGTCGGCTGTCATCCGGTCACCGATCGAGTAACCAACGAGCCGATTGGACCACAGGTCTTTAAACGAACATATGTACAGTTTCCCCTCGCCGGTTGGGTGTTCGGTGATGTCGCCTACCCAAACCCGGTTCGGGTCGCCAGTGGTGAAGTTTCGTTTGAACGATTTGGTTGATGGTGACAGCATCAGCGTGGTTACGTTCAGAGCACGGCTTGTTTTTCCAACGGTAAAACCCTTGTGTGCACCCGGTTTCGTTTCTTCAACGCCCGCATTTCCTCAACCTCAGCGGACGTGACCCCGTCCTTGCGGCCTTCATCGATATCGGCCTGGCGGATCCAGTTTGTCACGACGTTTGTGACACCCCTAAATCTTTGGCGACCTGTTTCAAAGACAGGTCGCCCTGGCGGGCAACCGCCACGACATCAGCACGGAACTCTTTCGGATATCTTTTCCCGTAATCTGTATTCTCCTAATTTATTTAGAAGAGTCAACCAAACCAAGGGCAGCCCCGTTCGAGCAATACAGTGAGAGGTACCTGCCCGAGGACTCGAGCAGGTACCTCTCTTACGGTTTGACCTGCAACTCTTACGGTTTGACCTGCAACCGTGCTTTATTAGTAGTTAGGGCCATAGGTTGAATAGAGGTATGTGTAGGTAGGGCCGCCTGCGCTCCAAACGTAAGTCCAGCCCGTGCAGCTTGTCGTAGGTGCCTTAGGAGGTACGTACGTGTAGGTACAGTGTCGGTACCGATCGCTGTAAGTTTTCACGGAGTAGTGTTTCTGCGTGTTTTGTCCACAAGGAACTTGTACCCGCTGGTATGAGGTTTTTCGTTGGGTTTCTTTTCGTTTTACTGCGTAGAAGTTTTTACCGCCTCCTGAACTCTCAACGACGTAGTTTGAATACGCCTGCCATCCTGTATTTGTTTTGGTGCCCCATTTTGCCTTGTACCACAGACAAGTGGAAGCTTCTGCAGGCGCAGGGCCTGCAATACTTCCAGAAGGTGCGACGCTAAACAGCCCTCCAAAAACGAGCGTCAAAACCAGACTTGCTATAATTTTCTTCACTTTCCCGCCTTTCGTGAATCTGTGTTCATTGTGTATGAACAAGCATGCATAAGATGAATTGTGGTTTGAAACGTAGTTTAAGAAAACTTTACAACTGGAGAATGTTCCATTAAGACCAGGGGCTGCCCCCTGTTTGGTGCGAGAGGCAAACTATGAGCAAACAACAGTCTGTATATCTTTCAGGGGAAATCCGCATCGATTGGCGAGAAGTAAGCGACGTAAACACACACCCAAACAGATTATCCGTAAGATCGCTGACGGTCGGAAACTGCTTGCTGAAGGTTTTGACGTTGCGGAGGTTTGTCGTCAGCTTCAGATTTCGGAACCGATGTGGCATCGCTGGTTGAACTGGTATGGCAACATGTCGGCTGACGATGCGAAAGAGTTTCGCTTGCTGAGATCTGAGAATGAACAACTCAAGAAGCTTCTTGCTAAGGCCGAGTTGGGTAAGGCTATGTTGAAACAGGTGGTCGAGAAAAGAATGGTTCCCGTGTGTGCATGCCTGAACGGTCAACGCCAGTCGTGAAAACGGTGGTTGATGAGTTTGGGGTATCGCAACGAAACGCCTGCAATGTGTTGAGCATCAATCGTTTGACGTGTCGGCACCAGTCAGGTCTTTGACGAAGCAACTAGGTTATGGGAATGGTTATGTCAGTTCGCGAGACAACGACCTCGCTGGGGGTGCTGGCGAGGTCGTTGCTGAGCTGTGGTGAAGCGGTTGGCGGGTGAAGCGTAAACGGGTTCGTCGTCTCTGGTTCGATGAAGGACTCCGAGTCTCGGCAGGCGACGTCGTTCAAACACTCGACCAGGTCGCACACGAACGTGGTAGGGTTCCCGATTTCGTCAGGTTTGATAATGGCCTAGAATTTGTTGCCCACGCCGTTGCTGATTGGTGTCATACTAGCGGCACCGAAATTTATCGATCCGGGTTCGCCCTCGTGGAACGCTTGGATTGAGTCGTTCAACGGGAAACTCCGAGACGAACATTTCAACGCATGGTACTTCGACTCGCTCCTCGAAGCTCAGGTATTAACCGAAGACCAGAGAAACGATAACAGTCACAACCGGCGGCACTCGGCCCTCAGCGGAAATATCTCAACCAGCTACGCCCTAAACTGGGTCCACGCCAGCCAACAGAAACTCTCAAACACCCGGACCTAAAAACGGGGCCACGTCAGACGGTTGCGCCGAAAAGAGTCTGCCTATCTCGACGCCGGTTATTGCGCCGCTACAGCGACACCGTACATCACGTTGCACGACGCAGACATCGTTCATCCGTTGAAAGAAGTAGACGCCGCCGCTATGGCGTGGGCTCAAGAACCCGACCAGGTAGTTGAACTCTTGGCCTGCATAACCGAGAACTAGCTGACGTCTAACCAGACGGCGCAGTTCGGTACAAGTCTGCCAGCCATGACGGCATCGGTTTCGCTTTGGATAAGAACTCGTTTATGTTCCGGTAGCTTGACCGGTTTCGTACCCATGTTGGCGACACAAACCAGCCCGCTGCCTCGGGCATACGTTAGCCTTCCGCTGCGATCCACTAAACCAACCGTGATGGTTTCATCCGCGGTAGCCCACTGCTTGCGTAACTTGATCGTTTCCCGAAAGAGGTTGAGCATCGAACCGTCGTCGACGGCTTGCACACTGGCCGCTAATTTCGCCCATTCGTCTGGCTGAGGCAGCCATGCAGACCCGGCCCCGAAACCATACGATGGCCCGTCAGCCGTCCATGGCAACGGTACGCGGCATCCGTCGCGCCCTTTTTGTTCCCCGTTAGAACGTTCCCAAACCGGGTCGTCCAACACTTCGGCTGGAAGATCCCACACTTCCGGCAACCCAAGCTCTTCGCCTTGGTAGATGTAGGACGAGCCGGGCAAGCCGAGCAGGATCAACGCGGCGGCTCGAGCTCGTTGAACACCAAGTTCTGCGTTGAGCTTGTTTACCGGTCCTGTGACCGGCCACGTACGCCAGTCGGCGTCGTCGCTCAAGCCGTATCGTGTAGCTTCGCGCATAATGTCGTGATTCGATAGCACCCAAGTCGGACTTGATCCGACTGACGCAGCCGCAGCTGAAGCGTTCGCTATCACGTCAGCGAAGGTGCCTGCATCCCACGGGGCGGCGAGCAGGTCGAAGTTAAACGACTGGTGATACTCGTCTGGTCGTAAATAGAGGGGAAGTCGATCACGAGGCACCCAGGCTTCGGCTACCATCATCCGGTCTTCGCCGTACTCGTCGAGAACCTTACGCCACGCCCGGACGATCTCATGAATGCCGTCGCGGTCCCAAAAGGGATGGTCAGCCATCCGAGACGAACTTAAAAGATCGTGGTCCTGATCCCCGATATCCGGAAACTCGGGGTCTTTAATCATGCCGTGGGCAACGTCTATGCGGAAACCGTCGACATCTAAGTCGAGCCAGAACCGTAAAACAGATTCGAACTCTTCAAGAACTTCAGGATGTTCCCAGTTGAGGTCCGGCTGTTCGGGAGCAAAAATATGCAGATACCATTCGCCGTCTGGGAGCCGGCTCCAGGCTGGGCCTCCGAAGATACTTGACCAGTCGGTTGGAGGTTCCGAACCGTCTTTACCTTGGCCTGGTCTGATGTGGTATCGGCTACGGCTCGGATGACCAATGGGGGAATCTTTGGCCTCTTGGAACCATTTGTGTTCCTCTGAGGTGTGGTTCGGAACCATGTCGACGATGACCCGGATCCCGAGTTCGTTGGCTTCGCTGATAAGGGCTTGGGCTTCTTCGATCGACCCGTATCGAGGTTCGATTTGCCGGTAGTCGGACACGTCATAGCCGCCGTCGGCCAGTGGCGATTTGTACCACGGGTTGATCCAGATGGCGTCTACGCCAAGGTCGTTCAAATAGTCGAGTCGAGATCTAAGACCCGCTATGTCGCCGATGCCGTCGCCGTTGCCGTCTGCGAACGAGCGAACATAGACCTGGTAGACGACGGCGTTTCGCCACCAGGGCGTTGGTTCGGTGTTTAGGCTCATCATAGGACAATATCGTGAGTCGGCTTCGTTATCTTGAATTTCGATGTGACTCTAGTAAATGTCAAACACCGCAGTTGCCCGACTGTGGCGTTGGATGCCATTAGTCTGTAGCGTTCCTACGTTAGTCCAAAGAATGCGACCCCTAAAGGCGGCAGTGACAACGATATTGAGTTGGCCCGCCCGTGTTGGCCTTCCGGGTCGGTCGTAATCGACGTAGGGTTTGACACGCCAGAGCCCCCGTACCGTTTGTTGTCGGTCGACAAAAGCTCTGTCCAGGTTCCGGCATCGTCGACGCCGATCCGGTAGTCGTGAAGGGCAACCGGAGCGAAGTTGATCGCCACCAGTATCGGACGGTGTCCGTCAACTCGACGGGAGAACACCAACACATTGTTGGTGCTGTCGGTTACGTTCCACGAAAAGTTTTTGGCCGAGAAATCTGCGGCGTAGAGCGAAGCCTCATCTCGAATGAGTCGGTTCAGGTCTCCTATGAGGAGTTGCACACCTTTGTGTTCGTCGTATTGGAGCAGGTCCCATCGCAGCTCTTGGGTGTGGTCCCATTCATCAGGCACCGCAAACTCGCAGCCCATGAAAAGTAGTTTTTTGCCAGGAACAGCCCATTGATATCCGTAGAGCAAACGCAGGTTTGCTAGCTGTTGCCAACGGTCGCCTGGCATTTTGTCGATCAAGGAACCTTTGCCGTGAACTACTTCGTCGTGAGAAAGCGGAAGCACGAAATTTTCGTTGAAGGCGTACAACATTCGGAACGTGATTTCGTCGTGATGGTATTGTCGGTGGATGGGGTCTCGTTCCAAATATTTGAGCGTGTCATGCATCCAGCCCATGTCCCATTTCATGCCGAAACCCAAACCGCCGGTTTCGGTTGGGCGAGAAACCCCAGGCCACGCTGTTGATTCTTCCGCGATCATATGAATATCGGGGTGGCGGTTATAGACCGACTGGTTTAGTTGGCGGAGGAGCTGAACGGCGCCAAGATTTTCTCGGCCACCGTATTTGTTGGGAATCCATTCGTCGCTTTTGCGGGAATAGTCTCGATACAACATGGAAGCGACAGCGTCGACTCGGATGCCGTCGGCGTGGTATTCGTCGAGCCACCACATGGCACTCGACATCAGGAAGCTTCGAACCTCGTGGCGGTCGTAGTTAAAGATGCTGCTCTTCCAGTCCGGGTGAAACCCGAGGCGTTCGTCGGCATGTTCGAACAGATGGGTGCCATCGAACTGGGCCAGACCATGGGAGTCGACGGGGAAATGCGACGGAACCCAATCGAGGATGACCCCAAACCCGCGTTGGTGAAGCAGGTCGATCATGAACTTAAAATCTTGGGGGCTGCCGTACCGGGCGGTCGGAGCGAAGTAGCCGAGGGTTTGATACCCCCACGACGGGTAGAACGGGTGTTCCATTACGGGTAGAAATTCGACGTGGGTGAACTGGGTTTCGTCGAGGTAGTCGGCAAGCTGTTCCGCGAGTGCCCGGTAGCCGCCGGGTTCGTATCGCCACGAGCCTAAATGCAGTTCGTAGATCGAGATCGGTTTTTGAAGGTTTGCCTGGTCGTGTCGATTAGACATCCAGGTTTGGTCTGACCATTCGTAGGTGAGGTCGGTGATGACCGAAGAGGTGTTGGGTGCTTCTTCGGCCGAGAACGCAACCGGGTCAGCTTTGTCCACTTCGGTGTTGGTGGTGCCGTTTCGGATCTTGTATTTGTAGCGGTGTCCAACTTCGGGTTCTGGGAAGGTGCCGTGCCAAATTCCGGAATGATCAGGGTGGAGTGTTGTTAAGCCGTCGGTCCAGCCGTTCCAGTCACCGATCACCGAGACTTGGTCAGCGTTTGGGGCCCAAACCGCAAACCAGACACCGTCGTCGGTTAAGTGGGCGCCGAGTAGATCACCTAGGTCGACGTGGTCGCCGGAGCTGAATTTTCGACGGTCTTCATCGGTGATCCTCATCCGCCAAACTGTAGACCAGATGACGCACTTACGCACATTCTCGAATGAGGGAAACCAAATTCATGTGACAATTTTTGAAGAACCCCGAAAACACTGGAATGTGACAACGGTCATAATTGGCCTTTTTGTCTGGGAGCGGCTATGAATTGGCATATGGAATCTGTTGAGCGCCCACGTACATTGTCTGTAGTCCTAGCCGGAGGGCAAGGTTCACGACTAGCGCCGCTCACGTTGCAACGCGCCAAACCCGCGGTTCCGTTTGGGGGACAGTACCGTCTAATCGACTTTGCGTTATCGAATCTGGTCAACGGCGGCTACCGGAAAATTGTGGTACTCACCCAATACAAAAGCCACAGTCTCGACGTTCATATAAGTCGCACCTGGCGTATGTCGACTCTGCTCGGTAGCTACGTCACAACCGTGCCAGCCCAAATGCGTCGAGGGCCACGATGGTTCGCCGGTTCCGCCGACGCGCTCTACCAGAACATGCACCTCATAGACGACGAGAACCCGGACTACGTCATCGTTTTTGGTGCAGACCACATTTACCGCATCGACCCCCGCCAGTTCCTCGACCATCACATGGACAGCGGTGCCGGCGTTTCGATCGCAGCGATACGGGTACCGGTAGAAGAATCGGACCAGTTCGGAATAATCGAAACCGATGGGGGTTCGAAGGTCACCAAATTCACCGAAAAACCGACCACGGTAAAAGGTTTGGAAGAGGACCCCACCCAAGTCCTCGCCTCGATGGGCAACTATATTTTCAGCCGGGAAGTTCTAGAGGAAATCTTAGACTCCGACGCCATGGATGACGGTTCTAAACACGACATCGGAGGGAACCTTATTCCGCAGCTTGTCGACGCAGGCGAAGCCCATGTCTATGACTTCACCCACAACCGCATTCCGGGCGCCATCAGCGACCAACACTACTGGCGTGACGTCGGAACAGTCGACAGTTACTACTACGCCCACATGGACCTCGTAGCGCCGGAACCAAAGTTCAATCTCTACAACGAACTCTGGCCGATTCACACGATTGGGCGCGAAATTCCGCCAGCGAAATTTGTGTTGGACGGCCCACACGAATGCAGTGTCTCTAACGCCATGATCAGTCGGGGTGTAATCGTTTCGGGTGGGGCAGTACACAACTCGGTTTTGTCTCCCGGTGTGCGGGTCGAAGCCCAAGCCGAGGTGAGCAAGTCGATTCTTCTGGACGACGTGGTGGTTGGGGCAGGCGCCGTTGTTCGAAGCGCAATCGTCGATAAGAATGTTGTCATTCCACCCGGATTCAAAATCGGTGTTGACATAGAAGAAGACCGAAAACGGTTCACGGTGACCGCCGGTGGAATTGTTGTCGTCGCCAAAGGAACCGTCATCGAGTAGGTCGATGGAATAGCTGTTCTTTGAGCGGCTCGAAACGTCAAGCCGTGTGGTAGCGCGTGTGTTAGCGGTCTGAGTTGGTGGCTAGTTCGTTGTACAGCTGCAAATACTGTTTCGCTGGCTCTGTCCAACTCCAGTCCGTTTCCATCCCTCTTCGTTGGATAGCTGCGCGTTGGCTCCGGTTTCTCCACGCCCTCGTAGCCCGGTACAGTGCGTCTAAGAGGCCGATCGAGTCGATCGATTGGCTAACGAACCCGTTGCCGGTTTCGGGAAACAGATCGGCGTCGATAACAGTGTCGGCCAATCCGCCGACGTTTGTGGTGACCGGAATGGTGCCGTAGGCCATTGCCTGCATTTGGGCTAGCCCACACGGTTCAAATCGTGAAGGCATCAACAGAAGATCCGAACCAGCAAAAACTTGGTGTCCAAGCTTTAGGTCGTAGTCGTTGCGAAAAGAAATGTGTTCGTGGTTTTGGGCGACTTGTTGCTGGATCTCGTTTACCAGTCGTATATCTCCTGATCCTAGAATCACGAGTTTTGCTGGCAGATTAGGAATGAACCGGGCGAGTTCGGTGATCAAGTCGATGCCTTTTTGTTCGACGAGACGAGAAACCATGCCGATGACGGGGACAGAAGAGTCATGGTCTAACCCGAACTCTGTCAACAACTTCTTTTTGTTTGCCGATTTACCCGCCTTGTTTTTGATCGAAAACTTCTTTTCGAGAAACGAGTCTGTGTGCGGATTCCATTCGGCGGTGTCGATTCCGTTGACGATTCCGACCAGTCTGTCGCCCAAATCGATCAGATATTCGTGGAGGCCCATCCCGTCTTCTTCGCTCAAAATTTCTTTGCTGTAGTTCGGGCTAACGGTCACGACACGGTCAGCGAGTCGGAGTCCGCCTAGTAGCGGGTTGATCGTGTTGTGCCACGCAAAGTAGTGGGGGCGGTTGGTGATTTCGTCGAGCCAGCCCGGGTTAGCAATGCCTTGATAACCCAAATTGTGAATGCTCAGCACAGAGGGAGGCGGCTCGTTCAAGAACCCTAACGTCGCCGCGGTATGCCAGTCATTGAGATGGAGAACGTCGGGGGATTCTTTTACAGTCAGCGCGGCGACAGCGGCAGAGAAGCCAAGGAACCGGAGATCATTATCTTCAAACGCCACACCATTGGCGTCGTTGTATGGGTGGGCTTTCTCGATCCAGGGAACATCGATGAGATGGATTGCGCCTACACCTTCAACTTCGCCGGAACGAACGCTGCCGGGCGAGGCCCATGCAGGCATCGGTAGTTCAGACACGACTTCGTTGGTTAGCTCTACTCCGCCATAGTCAGGTAAGACCACCGAGACGTCGATGTTGTTTTGGCGGAGTTGTTTGACCAGTCCGGCGACCGCCTCTGCCATGCCACCCACCCGAGCTATTGGGGCTATTTCAGCCGACGCCAACAAAATTTTCAACGTTGCTCCGATCCTTGGGTAGTCGGTTGAGGAGTTCAGATACCTTCGAGAACCAAAACCGACCAAGCGGCTACCGATACTCCGTCAAGAGTAGAGTAGACCATCGTGGAAGCATCGCTGTTGTTTGTATCCACAACAACTCTCCAACTGGAAGAACTGAACCCTTCAGGTACTTGGAACAGCACCGAAGCCCAATGAGTGTTGAACAGGACAATAAAACTGTTGTCGACGATAGGTTCGCCCCGTTCGCCTCTGGCTTGAAGCGCTTGGCCGTTTAAATGGACCCCGAGTGTGTGCTGATAGCCACCGGTCCAGTCGTGTGGTTCCATCGCTGAGCCGTCGGTGTTAAACCAAGAGACATCTACCGGGTCGGTGCTGTTCTCAGTCGCTCCGCTGAACCAGTTGATTCGACGGAAAACGGGGTGAGCTTTTCGGAATGCGATTAGCTGTTTGGTCAGGTCGAGTAGGTCTTTGTCGATGTTTTGCCAGTCGATCCACGAGATGTCGTTTGCCTGGCAGTAGGCGTTGTTGTTCCCTCCTTGGGATCTTCCGAGCTCGTCGCCGCCCAGAATCATGGGAACGCCTTGGCTTAACATCAACGTTGCCATCATCGACCGTTGCCGGTTGCGGCGAGTCTTCAGAATAGTTTCGTCGTCGGTCGGTCCTTCAGCGCCTGAGTTCCACGAGTTGTTGTGGCTGTCGCCGTCCCGGTTTTCTTCACCGTTGGCCAGATTATGTTTTTCGTCGTATGCGACCAGGTCGGCTAACGTAAAACCATCGTGGGCGGTGATGAAGTTGATGCTCGCAGTGGTTTTGCGTCCGGTCGAGCCGTACAGGTCGGAACTGCCAGTAAACCTCCACGCAAAGTTAGCTAGCGTGTCCGGGCTTCCGCGCCAGAAGTTGCGGACCGTGTCTCGGTACTGGCCGTTCCATTCCGACCATAAAGGCGGGAAGTTTCCGAGCTGGTATCCGCCTTCACCGACGTCCCAAGGTTCGGCGATGAGTTTCGTTCGGTTAATGATTGGGTCTTGGTGAATAAGGTCGAAAAACCCGGATAGGCGGTCTACGGCGTGATCTTCTCGCGCCAATGTCGAAGCCAAGTCGAACCGGAACCCGTCCACATGCATTTCGGTAACCCAGTACCGCAAGCTGTCCATCACAAGCTTGAGAACATCGGGTGATCGGGCGTCGAGCGTGTTGCCGGTTCCCGTGTAGTCGATGTAGTACTGTTTGTCGTCCGCTAGCCGATAGTACGAGGCGTTATCTAGACCTTTGAACGACAGGCAGGGTCCAAGATGGTTGCCTTCGGCTGTGTGATTGTAGACGACGTCGAGTATTACCTCGATGCCCGCTTGGTGAAGGGAGCGAACCATCGATTTGAATTCTGATACTTGTTGGCCTCGTTGGCCGCTGGAACTGTATCGATTGTGTGGGGCGAGGAAACCAATCGAGCTGTATCCCCAATAGTTTGTGAGGTTCTTTTCGACTAAGAAATGGTCGTCGACGAATTGATGCACTGGGAGAAGTTCGACGGCGGTAACACCAAGGTCGACGAGGTATTCGATCATGGCTTGATGGCCTAGCCCGGCGTAGGTGCCCCGCAGTTTTTCGGGTACGCCGACATGGTTTTTGGTGAAACCTTCAACATGAACTTCATAGATGATGGACTCGGATCGAGGGGTGCGTGGCGGTCGGTCTCCTGCCCAATCGAAAAACGGGTTGACGACAACAGATTTCGGCATGCGAGTCGCGTTGTCGATAGTGTTCATTTCGTCGGGACGTTTCGGCACATGGCCATAGATGGAGTCGTCCCAGTCGACCGAGCCTTCTATTGCTTTGGCGTAGGGGTCGATAAGAAGTTTGTTGGGGTTGCATCGCAGCCCGTGTTTAGGCTCCCATGGTCCGTGCACCCGGTAGCCGTAGCGCTGTCCGGGCATGATGCCGGGCATGTATCCGTGGTGGACGTAGGCTTTTATTTCGGGTAGCCGATGACGGGTTTCGTTGCCGTCGTCGTCGAATAGGCAAAGATCGATTCGTTCCGCGCATTCTGAGAATATCGCGAAGTTGGTGCCAGCCCCGTCGAATGTAGCGCCTAATGGTTCGAACTCGCCTCGCCAAATTGTCGACATGTCCTGATCCCTACCGGTTGACAAGACCCTTCACCCTAGTGGGGGTTGGGTGAGCTCTGGTTAGATAACACTATCAGTGTCGACTGTAGGTGTAAAAATTTGAGTATTCGCGGCTGTGGCCCGCAAAAACTAGTCAAGGGCCGACCTTGGTAAGCGTCGACCCTTGACCGGTGAGAATCTGTGTTGTTAGGTGGGCTGTGTTGTTAGCTCGGCTGGGTTGCTTCGGCTCGTACAACATCCATGTCGAGAGCTTCGATTTGGGTGATTAAGTCTTCCAGAGAGGACTCCGGTAGCGCACCAGGCTGCGAGTACACTTGTATGCCGTCACGGAACGCCATGATCGTTGGTATGGATTTGATTCCGAGGCCGCCGGCCAGTTCTTGTTCGGCTTCGGTGTCGACTTTGGCGAATGTTATTTCTGTGTGCTTTTCGGATGCCTCTTCGAAGATAGGACCGAATGAGCGGCACGGTCCGCACCAGCTGGCCCAAAAATCGACGAGGACTATGCCGTCGCCGGTAACGGTTTCTTCGAACTGTTCGGTTGTTATATTTACTGTCGCCATTAGGTGCGCCTGCCTCTGTCTAAATAAATGTGTCTTACAAAGCTACTGTTAGTAACCGCGATAGGTGCAACTACATTCCGAACTAGTATTGTTTGCGTAGTGGTGGCTGAAATACTTTGCGGACGGAGCATGCTTTGATTCAAATGCCTTCTGAGCCGATCCCCGAATCGGTCGGGGTGTCGAAGAGGTTTAAGGCGTTCATGTTCATGGTGGTCGCAATGCTTCTTCTCGGTGTGGTTCTGCCAGCTGCGTATTTTCTTACGGGGTCTTGGCGGCGTCAACGGGCGTATGACAACGCAGCCGGTAACGTTCTTGACTGCCCGGCTGACGTTGATGAACAGATTTGTGACGCCGCCGAATTTGTTCAAGTGCTTCGAGGGCGTAGTTTCAGAACATTCCCGGAAGTTCGTGTTATCGGGTCCGACGAGTTCGATGAGAGTTTGGCCGATGACTGGGTGGATGAAGCATGGCTCGGCTACAACGACACCGTATACACCGCACTTGGGTTGATCGGCGACGACGTCGATCTGGTCGAAGTTGAACGGACGCAAGGTATCGCTTCGATTCTCGGCTACTACAGCTTGGGCGATCAGACAATAACAATTCGTGGCCCTGAACTTAATCCGTTTACGCTCGAAACGCTGGTGCATGAGCTCAGCCACGCCTACGACGACCAGTGGTTGACAAGTTCCACTGTGCCGTTCACGCCTCCCACATGGGCGTTCGAGACCGACTCTCAGGGGTTTGTCCGTCTCGTCGTGGAAGAGGGGATGGCCGAGCTGGTCGCTAAAAAGTGGCTTGATGCCCAACCCGACGATGTTAAAGAAGAATACGATCGCATCATCGAACAACGCTACGGATCTGAACCGTCGACCGGTGTAGCGGTTGCCCCCTTTGCCGCATCGGACAGTGACTCGCTCGACGTGTGGTTCCTCCTCCAGGGGTACCCGTATGTTTCTGGGCCGGGAATTGTCGAGCAGGCAGCTGAAGGCAACGAAGAAATCGACCAGCTAATCACGGACCCTCCGGACACGATCGAACGGCTTTTGCATCCCGATGTGGATGATCAAGATGATCCTGTGGTTGAGGTTGAAGCCCCGACAGAGGTCGAGGCCGAATATGAAGGGCAACTCGGCGAGCTGCAACTAAGTTTTGTGCTGGGTGTCGACGCCGCCGCCGGATGGGACGGAGACCGTTTCGTGGCGTGGAACGAAAGCGATCGTTCCTGTATAACCGTTCACGTGGCCGCTGAATCGTCGACCGAGTTAGCGCAGATGGTGGACGGGGCTCAAGGCTGGCAGGAGCGGGACCCTGGTCGAACAGTCGAGACCGTGCAGCGCGATGGGTTAGAGGTGTTGCGGCTCGCAACATGTGACTGAGACTCATCCGGCTTGGTTGATGAGGCAACGGTAGGGTTGGTAGCTATGCGCAGATCGATCGATGATTACCCATTTGATGAAGCCGACATGCCGCCAGGTTGGAAAGAGGACGAACTTATTCCAATCAGTTGGGCGGTCGCTATCTGTGACGACTACGAAGACGTGATTCCTCGAATAGTTTTGACCGTCGAAGAGGTCGGCAGTCCAGGTGAGGGTTTGGTGGCGGACATGAGCCCGGACATCGCTCGGCGTTTACGGGCAGCGATCGCTGATGGATTAAAAGAAATTGGTGAAGATCCCGGTAAATAGGTGCGGGTGCTTTGAGCAGGTAAAACTGGTCGCGATTCGGCGTCTGGTCGCTCGTTCGACGGTGATCTGGGTGTTGTTCGCATTGAAATTGCTGTGAATCATTGATAAAACAGGTGTAGGTCAAACTACCTAACTGTCCACGGCGGGCGGCGAGCGTGGATGATTGTCGGCGGAAGCGGACGACATGTGGTTTGGTCAGCAGGCCCCAGATGTTCTTTCTAGTTAGGCGGAGCCTGTATGCGATTCATTGAGCTATCTACATCTCATTCGAAGCTGGCTTTATCGGCGACGACGGCGATGCTGATGGTGTTGACGGCCTGTGACGGGTTGGTGCCTGCCGGCGACTCACAAGCGGCCCCGCCTCCGGTGGACGAAATCGAAACAGTGGCCGACCCTCCACCAGCGCCTGCGGCTCCAGAGATAGCCGAACCGGTCCTCCCGTCGGAGCCTGCTGTCCCCGATCTCGGTAAGGTTCCTGAGGTTTCTGATCCGTCCGCGGCACCCAAAATCGAAGCCCCACCGGAACCTCCCGTCGAGATGGGAGATCAAAACGAGTTGGCGCCTGAAGTTGAAACACCTGTTCCCGCTATCCCGGAGCCGCAGGTTCCGCAAGTCGAACCGAAGGCACCGACACCTGCAAACCCGGCGCCTGCGTCCCCGTCAACAGTCACTCCACCGCCGCCTCCTAGCGCCGGATTCTCTAACTTGCAGTTGGAGCTGGCCGGAAACAACAACAACCTTGCGAACTATTTGCCGGGGATAACAACCTGTGAGGGGTTGCTCGAATCGATTCTCGAACGAGATGACAATGCGGGATCTTCAACCCACACCATCGGGGTGGATGTCCGAGAATTGGGTGGGTCAGCTGCCGGTGTGGCGACGACGCCTCCCCCAAATTTCTATGATGCGGCGGTTCGTCAAGGTCTATCTCTGTCGTTAGACGACGATTTAGATAACCAATACGGTGTCTGTGCCGTGTTCGTTCACGAAGTGTTCCACACGTTCGGGGTTGGACACACCGGAGATGGCATCATGTCACCGACGCTGAGCGGCAACACGTTGTACATCGACGGTCCGATAGCGAACGCGTTTGGTCGCATCGGCTATCGGTTCGTTGATTCGGTTCAGGCAAAGTTGGACAGTGGTCAACGGGTTCCGTTGGCCGATTTGGTTCAGGACTACACCAACACGACCGCTCAGGAACTCCAAGCTCAATCGACCTAGCCGCCAGTTATGCTGCGCTGAGTAAGGGTCCGGATGGTAGGACGACGCCAGCCGGGCCCTTTGTTCTGCAGCATCAACCGCCGACGCTTACGATGATCTCACCGTCCGGTCCGATCTCAATGTTTGGTTCACCTGACGGGTTGGCTTCAGGTGACGGAGTAGGGGTGTTGTCGGGGGCCGGAGCTTTCGGGCTTGGGTCGGCCGGTGGAGCTGATGGTTCCTCCCTCTCAGCCTCGGCAATAATCGCTTCTTCGGTAACTAGTACCGCATCGATGGTCTCGTCCTCGATAACCATCTCTTCGACTACTTCTTCTACCGTCTTCCCCTCGGCTAGTAACTCTCTGACTTTGGCCTTTTCTTCA
>JAHDCC010000025.1:0-8899 GCA_020630065.1 Acidimicrobiales bacterium | reverse complement strand
TTCTTCTACCGTCTTCCCCTCGGCTAGTAACTCTCTGACTTTGGCCTTTTCTTCAGGAGTTAACGCCCGCTCAGTTTCAGGAGGGACAAATGTGCCTGAGCGTCGCTGGTTAGTTGCGTCTCGTTGAGCGGCGATATCGTATGAGGCCGCATCGTCGGGTGCGACATAATTGTCCGCCTTGTTTAGCGTGCCGGGTTCAGCGACCGCAACAGAATACGCGAAACGGTCGCCAAAGACTTCAAGCCGCTCACCGTCAACCTCACTGAAGAAACCGTGTTCGGCCTTAAGGGTCAGCGAAACAAATGCTTCGAACGATTCGTTGAAACTCAGTTGATAATAGAAATAGTGTGTGTAATCGGCTTCTTCGGTTGTCAAACAAAACGGTAGGGCTACCTCCGTCTCAGAAACCAAAAAATTACATTGTGAGTCACCGGCGTCAGCGGTTTTGAATGAAATAATCTGATCACCTAGCGGAAACGTCTTTTGTTCAGTGAATGCCTCAGCTGAAGCTGGTAGATCATTCGAAACCTCGTGGTCGAGGTCGATTCGCCAATCGTTGTTGTCAACCCGGTTGAGAACAACGATATAAGTCCTGGTCGGTGTCTCTCGGCTCCAACGATCGACCTCGTTTCCTTCGGCGTCAAGTTTGATAGTTTCACCAACCACGGTGTCGGTCACCCGTAGGGTGACCCGGTCTTCGTTGACGACCTGAAAAACTGAGACTGCATCAATGGTGTAATTGTGGTCATCGGATTTGGTGGTCGACTCTCCGGCATCGACGCGCCGTTGGAGATCAGCGATAGCTTGTTTGTTGCCGGAAGCCTCGGCGAGTATGTCCGGGTCGTTTTTGGCGTACGCCTGCTCTCTCACGGCGTCAAGTTCTCGGTACAGGGTATCGAAATCGACTTCAGCTACCGGCGTTGGTGCGTCGAGTGTCGTTTCGGCCTGCAGCTCAGTCGACGCCTCAGAAGCCTCGTCGGTTGAACTCCCTCCGCACGCCGACAGTACGGCACAAAACGCCAGAACAACGACCATTCCCTTTTGCATACTATTTCCGCCTTTATTATGTTGACCGCTTCAAACCTTACCTTCAACTCAGTCGCAGTTAGGTCGCGCCAGGACAATTTAAATAGGTTTTAGCGAAAAAAGTCGTGTTTTCGGCCACAGTTTTTTGAAGCGATCGTCTTTACCCCGGTGACGTTTGTGATGGCTGTCTGCTTTTATCGTCTCATTCTGAGCCTCCGTCACAGTTGATCACTATGCGAGAACTAGACGATTGTCGATGTGATCTGAATCTGCGCTATACATTCTGATATGTCTACTCCCCGGGCTTTGCTGGCGTCACTAGCGACTGTGCTTGTAGGTTTGCTGTTGGCGGCAGCTGGGGGAACCGGAGGTCAAACGGTCGGCGGGGTTAGCGTTTTTACGGTATGTGTTTTGCTGGCGTTCGCAGTCAATTGGGTGGTGTTCGTGCCGTCGTGGCTAGCTCAAACCGAACACTATTACGACCTTGCCGGCTCGATTGCTAACGTGGCTGTAATCGGCTGCGCTGTCGTGTTGAGCGACACGATCGATATGCGTCGCATTGTGTTGGCTGTAATGGTTGGGGTATGGGGCGCCAGGCTTGGATGGTTTCTATTTAGGCGGGTCAAAGTTGTTGGCAAAGACGGACGGTTCGACGATATTAAGAAAAGTTTCGCCCGCTATCTTTTTGCGTGGACCATGCAAGGGTTATGGGTTGTCTTCACCCAAGCGGCCGCCATCGCCGCTATCACGTCGACGTCAAGTCAACCATTCGGGGTAGCAGGGTTTGTCGGTTCGGTGGTTTGGCTCACCGGTTTTGGTATCGAAGTTGTGGCTGACTGGCAGAAATCAACGTTTCGTTCAGACCCAGCGAACCGAGGCAAGTTCATCTCGACCGGGCTGTGGGCCTGGTCTCGTCACCCTAACTATTTCGGCGAGATCCTTCTTTGGGTAGGAATCGCCATCTTGGCTGTTCCCGTCCTGCAAGGGTGGCAAACGGTGACACTACTATCCCCAGTTTTTGTGTATGTCCTGCTGACAAGAATCAGTGGGCTGCCGATGCTCGAACAGCGAGCCGACGATCGATGGGGCGGCTCCGAGCAGTACGAAACCTACAAAGCGACTACACCGACCCTCATATTCAAACCACCCCGATAACTCAACAAGACGACGATTTCACTAGCGTCCAGTCGACTCAGCAAGGATATTTTTCGATGCCCACAAGCTCAAACCGGCGACTAGTAGACCTTAGCCACACAATAACCGACGGCATGACCACCTACCCAGGGCTGCCTGTGCCATCGATCGGAACTCGCCTTTCGAGGCAAGCCGCTGAAGAGGTGTACGGCCCCGGGCTGACGTTCCAAATCGGAATGGTTGAACTATGCACCAACACCGGAACGTATCTCGATGTGCCGTTCCACCGTTTCGCCGACGGCCACGACCTAACCGGACTAGCTCTCGAACGGGTGGCCGACGTGCCGGCGGTATGTTTCGACCGAACCGACAGAGGCTGCGCGATTGAACTGTCAGCCAACGACCTAGAAGGCTGCGAAGGGCAAGCCGTGCTTGTTCAAACCGGGCATTCGGCCTTGTGGGGCAGCGACAACTATTTCGAAAACCATCCATATTTAACCGAAGCGTCAGCTCACCGGTTGGTTGAAGCCAACGTAGCTTGTGTCGGAATAGACAGCCTCAACATCGACTCGACCGAAACCGGAGACCGGCCAGTCCATACCGTTTTGTTAGGTGCAGGCATTCCCATCATCGAACATTTGAACAACCTCGAACACCTTCCAAGTGACGGCATGACGTTCACCGCTGTGCCACCCAAAATAGAAGGTGCCGGAACGTTCACTGTCAGAGCTTACGCAACGGTTGGCTGAACTATTCAGGTCGCCGATCAGCGCCTGCTTAATGTGCCCCAGCTAGAAGCCACCGGTATCTTCGAAGACCGAACGCCACAAGGGCAGCCGCCGCAACCGCGACCAGAATAAAACCCCACAACGGCCAAACAATCCAAGCGCCAACTAAAGCCGTAACGGTTAACAACGCTTCGATTAGAACCCTAACCGTTCCAGGAACAGCAACCCCAGTGATGTTCTTGTCGCCTGGCGTGTTAAACACCGCAGGCAAACCAACCAGCAGTATCAGAGACAGTAGCGCCGCTAACCAAAACCCTGTCAGATCAAAAACCGCCCACGGCCCGACCACCCAAGCTGCGAGTTCGATCCCGAAGCGAGTCGACGCCGAGGCAGCGGTGTCGTGCGGACTCATACCGACCTCGGGTGTTTCACGAAGCCATCGTAGCTTCCACCCCAAGGGTTGGTCGATTTCTTTTGAAGTTTCGAGAACCGTTTAGAAGTTGACGCCGTAGAGGCAGGTGTAGCGTTCCTGACCCCAACCAAGATTGCCCTCTAAAACATGACTTCTCAAACGTCAACCCCCGCCCCAACAACGTCGCCTCTTTGGCTGCTTCTCCCGGCAAGTGTCGGTGCAGCAGTAGCAGTTTCGCTCGGTGTCTACGGGCAGACACACACCCCAACCGGGGTGGGGATCTTTACGTTCGGGTTCCCGGCGGTGCTGCCTATGAAAGCGTGGTCTACGACAGCCGCGTTTGGCCTCGCCATTTTGCAAGTTGTTTCAGCGTTGTGGATGTATCGAAAACTTCCCGGCGTTTCGTCGACGCCTAGGTGGGTTCCGGCTGCTCACCGCTGGTCGGGGACCGCCGCGTTTGTTCTGTCGTTACCGGCGGCGTATCACTGTCTTTGGTCGCTCGGGTTTCAAACCGCCACCACTCGGGTCGCCGTACATTCGGTTTTGGGTTGCGCCTTCTACGGGGTTTTTGTGGCGAAGATGTTGACGTTACGCGCCGACCGGGCGCCGTCGTGGGCGGTCCCGATTGCTGGTGGCGTTCTGTTCGCTGTTCTTGTCGGGCTGTGGTGGACCTCGTCGTGGTGGTTCTTCACCACCATCGGGTTTCCCGGCGTCTAACCCATCGATCAAACGTTGAAACGGAGAACCTCACATGTCTAGCTCTACTCGTTCGAAGCGACGCCCATCGGTGGCTCTCGCGGTTTGTATAGCGGCGGGAACCGCAGCCGGGATCGGCCTGGCCCGCCCCGGGCCACCCCGCCCCGGGCCACCCCAGCCGGGCTCGCAAGTCGCTGTCTCACCCGAGGTTGGTGAGCAGTCGGCGGCCCCCGGATACCGAACCCCAAACCCGCAAGCCGCGCCTCCGGTAACCGGAAACCCAGTCATCACGATTTCAGAGTTCACGTTCGACGGTTCGCTTCGAGTTTCTGCCGGGCAAACCGTGACCGTCAACAACGTCGACGGCGTAGCACATTCGCTGACCGCCGACAACGGTTCGTTCGACACCGGGGTGTTCGATGCTGGGGCCTCAAGCAGTTTCGTCGCCCCGACCACACCCGGCAGCTACGAGTTTTCCTGCCTGGTCCACCCGTCCATGAGGGGAACGCTGATTGTCGAAGCCTGAACCATCCGAACAGAAACTATTCAACCAGTCAACTATCTAACGACACGAAAGAAAGAACTATGAAAATCTCACCCATCTACCTGCCAGTACTATTCGCAAGCGCTCTCGTCGCTTCTGCCTGCGGGGCGAGCGACGCACCGTTAAACGCAGCCCCAACCGAAACGAACCCACCAACGGCCAACGAACCGGCACCCGCAGCTCCACCCAGCTCAGACGGGGTGGCCGCAGCGCTGAGCGACACCGAACTAGGTTCGGTTATGGTCGGCCCCGACGGTCGCACACTATACGGATTCACAAACGACACCGAGGCCGCTTCGACCTGTTACGACGCGTGCGCCGACGCGTGGCCTCCAGTGATAGTTGACAAAGACTGGGCGGTTGCTCCCGGGCTTGACGTTGGCATCTTCGCAACCACAACCCGCGACGACGGAAGCCTCCAACTGGTCGCAGGTAAATGGCCGCTCTATTATTATGCGGCCGACACCAAGCCGGGTGATGTCAGCGGTCAAGGTTCGGGCGATGTTTGGTTTGTTGTCGCCGCCGACGGGTCGCTGGTTAAAGAAGCGGCCGCTACCGAAACGCCTTCGACCGGCGGGCCGGTGTCGAGCGCCAACACTGAACTTGGTGACACACTCGTCGACGAAGACGGGTTGACGCTCTACGGGTTTACGAACGATACCGACGGCGAAACGACCTGCGTCGACGATTGCGCCGACGCGTGGCCGCCGCTGATCGTTGACAGTGCTGAACTCCCGGCCGGTTTAGACGCCGAAACGTATTCGGTTATTGAACGCCCCGACGGTACGTTCCAGTTGAAGGCAGGCAAGTGGCCGCTGTACACGTTTGCCGCCGACCAGAACCCGGGTGACGTCAACGGTCAAGGTTCCGGTGACGTCTGGTTTGTGGTCGCCCCCGACGGGTCGTTGATCAAAGACGGCGCAGAGTCTGCACCCGCTTCTTCGTCTGATGCTTCGTCTGATCAAAGGCCCGCTTCGTCTTCCAGCTACTAGCCTTTCGATCACGAAACTTCAGATGCTGTTTGACCGTCGGGTTTGTCTCTACAGGCTCGACGGTCAACCGATTTTTGGTTCTCGTCTATTGCTGCACTTTCCCTGGTTTTGGAACGCTACTCGAACCCTTCTGGGGTTTGTTTCCTCCTTGGTTTCGCCTGACTTTTGCTCATATTTCTTGTTGTTTACTGTCGTTTCTGAGGTCTGTCTGGTTAGGCTTGTGTGGAACGAGCGGGGGTTACATTACAAGGGGTTTGTTTGATGGCGGATGATGTTGTCACGTATGACACGGTGGTGGGTGGTGAGGTGGTTGAGGGGTTCGCTGCTGGTGTAACGGCGATCGTTTCTGCTGGGACGGTTGGGGCGTCGGCTGGACGGTTTGGGCATTCGGGTGGCGCGTCGTTTGATCGGATGCGGGCGAGTTTTACGGCGTTTCAGGAAGCGGTTGATGGCCGCCTGGTTGAGCAGGGCCGTGTTGGTGGTTTGGTCGACGCGATGGTTGTGGGGGTTCATCAACGTCTTATCGAAACCGATTCAACGTCAGGTAAGTAGCAGTGTTGTTTGAGAATCAGCGGGCGTTGCGGGTTGATCCGACAGATTTTTCGGCCGTGGCGACCGGGCTAGAAAACAGATGGTCGGAGGCAACGTCGGCTATCGGTGCGTTGGAGTCGCTGATCGAGGGGTACCGGTCGGTGCAGGAAGGCCCTGATGTTGACGTTTTTTGGCATCGGCTGAGGTGTTGGTGGAGGGTTTCCGGTCGTCGGTTTCCGTCGGACGATTTGTGGACCGAGGTTGGGCGTGTTGATGGTGAGTTAACGACGGAACAGGTTTCTGATTTTTCGGCCCGTTTTGACGATATTCGTGAGGCTGAAGAACGGGCGATGTCGACGTTGGCTGACGTGATCGAACAAGCCCCGACAGGTAGCGATGTTGTATTGGACGGTCCGGCTGTCGCTGACGTTATTGGCCGTCTGGTTGATGCGGTGAAAGACACCGACGTTAGTTTTGATGTGACATCTGCTGAAATGCTGTTAGCCGATTACGTAGAAGATTCCGACTTCGATATGTCGACTATCGAACTGGCGAAACGCGAACGCTTACACGCCGAACTGTTGGAGTTAGAGACCGACGAAGATTCAGCCGCTACCTTGGCATGAACGGGTGATCTTGGTTTTGTTGCCACATTGATCGAGGTCGCTGAAGACGAACAAAACCCGAAAAACGGGGGCCGGTCGGTTGAAGAGATTCTGGTTGAAATCGAAACCGCGATGGTTGAAGGTAGCACACCAAAACAGGTGGCTTTACCGGACGAGTTGTTCCCCGAAGACTATGTTGAACTTCAAGAGCTCGAAGCCGAGTTGG
This sequence comes from Acidimicrobiales bacterium, assembly GCA_020630065.1. Classification (GTDB taxonomy): domain Bacteria; phylum Actinomycetota; class Acidimicrobiia; order Acidimicrobiales; family SZUA-35; genus JAHDCC01. Next base: position 2,005 of record JAHDCC010000025.1, on the reverse strand, counting down.
AAGGCGATCTGCGCCGCGAGTTGGATGACGCTTCGGGTTGGGTTTGGCTACCGGACCTTATCGATTCAGAGGACGATGGTGACGCGAGAGCCGCCGCTGAAGCGAAGATCGACGCTAACGTGGCCCGCCAGGCCGAGTTGCGTGAAGCCCTGGGTATTGATGGCGATCCTGGTATCGGGTCGAATGGTGAGCTGACTATAGGCTCAGCGTCAGCTGTGATGATTGATCATTCCGGGGCTGGCGGTTTTTGGGGTGAACGGTTCGCTACGAACCTCCAGGAAAATGATTGGGACGATAACAAAGGCTCACAGGTGGGGTTTGACTATATGGCCCCACACATCGCTGGTGACGAGGAAACAGCGGTTGCGTTTTATAACCAGCTAGGCCCTAAAGATTCGGCCCACATCGCCGGAACCTATGAAGACGGCATGCGCGAAACCTATGTTCAGTTAGGCGACGGTTTAGGGTTAGCGGCCGCATCCGGTGATCTCAATTTTGATGGTGCCGAGTATGTGCGGGGTCACGGCCCGATGCGGGTATCGCCGGTCCAGTTGCTCGCTGTTTCGGAGAACATTCCGCCGGAGTTTATGGTCGAGGCGACTGCCGAATCGTTACGCTTGTCCGAAAACTCTCAGGGTGAAGCTTACAACACGATGGGCGAAGGTGGCCCCTACGACGATGTTCCAGACGATGTGAGTTTCTACCCCGAACCCGGCACAAACGACACGTTAGAGGTTGGTAACTATCGTGGCCAGACCGAACCAGGAAGCTACGGACGCCCGACCGATGACCCCAGCCTCGTCATGTTAGACCTTATTGGCGATGATGGAGCCGCTACCACCATCGATTTGATGGAAGAACTCGGCCCAGAAAACGCTGACCTTATCACCCGACGCGATAACGGGCACGGCACACCACCGGTTGGGTGGGAAACCAAAAACCCGGACGGAACCACCACCTATCGGCTGTCCGAGATCTTGTATGAAACCACCAAACCTGGTGATGGTGTTTCACAAACCGACGCCGATAACGCAGCCGTGTGGTTGGTCGAATCAGCCGGGAACCCCGGCGACCGACACGACCTGGCCGTTAACGCAGCCACCGGCGACACGATCGAAAAAGTCTTTATCGACAACCCAACCGCCATGGTCCAAGACCCACTGCGTGAAGTCATGCTAGACAACGCCGATCGAGAGTCAGGACGAATAGACTCCAAGCTGAACGAAGCGACAGTCGACAACGCATTAGAAGCCGTATTCCTCAGCGGCGAAGGAGACGAACTCATGGCCCTCAAAGAACTCCTCATCCCCACAGCTATAGCTGAAGGCCTCGACGCCGGAAACGGTAACCCGGACGCGATGGCGGACACCGAATGGCTTGGAGAGATAGATGGACGTATCGACGGAGGGATGTCCAGAGCCAAAATAGTCGAAGCATCCGACCTCGACGCCAGAAACGCCCGATCACAAGCTGTACTAAACACCGTCGCCGGAAGCTACCTAGCCGGAGTTCCTGGACTTGGCACCCCCATTATCGGAGACGCCACCGGCGAACTCATCGGAACACAACTAGAAACTCTACTACCCTCAAACAACGAACTCGAGGCCTGGAAACAACGCTGGAACGACGAAAACTCCGAAGAGCTAGTACAGAGATATCAACTTCTAGAAACACTCGACAAAAACAACCGGCTGGACTTACCGCCAGGCGTTACCGTCGATGACGTAATGAACCGTGAATACCACCTATCAGAGATTCCTGTCCTTGACAACCATGGCGAACCACTTGACAAGAACGGGGAGCCTGTGACAGCCCTGGACTGGGACAACAGACTTAGACAATTCAACGTTCAGAATTCCGAAGCAGAGAAGCAGGAGTAGGGCGATGAAGAACCTAAGCTCCGTTTTCTGTTTTCTCTTGCTTCTTTCGGCTTGTGGTTCGAACTTTCAGGCTGAGGTCGGGTTTGATCGGACTCTTATTGAAGATCCGACCCTGTTCGTTCAGG
>JAHDCC010000007.1:134738-171374 GCA_020630065.1 Acidimicrobiales bacterium | reverse complement strand
CCGACAACGCCTTCGCCTCACCACCAGACGTCCACCAACTAAACACTTCCACCTCAGAGCTGCCGTTGCCGTCGGAGCTTTCGCTGCCACTGTCAGCGTCAGAGCCGGTAGTACCACTGGCCTCATCCGAACTGCTTGAACCACACGCAGACGCCACCAAACTCAACGCCGCAAACAACGCCATCCAATAACGCAGATTCATTCTGCGATGTTTCGATAGATATTTCCTAGAACTACTCACGTAGTTTCCCCCTTAGTGTTGTTGAGGTCGCCAGGCAACGTAGCCGTGACGATCCTCGCTCTGTATTTCAGATATCGGTAGTCACCCAGCTAGCGCCAAGGCATTTGTCGAGACTTTCCATGAAAAAGTAGTCTCCCCACATGACGCTCTCGTTGACCCCAAGAGATTTTGTTTCGTGATACGAACCCTGCTGGAGGAGCCCTTCCCAGTGAGCGTTCTCCGACGCTAGGAAGTCTGGCTGGCAAAGGCGCTTCACTGTGTCGAGCGCATATGCGGCGTATTGTTCGGCCTGACCAGCATCATCCATAATCGCTGCGAGCTGCATCAAACCTGAAGCGGCTATAGCTGCTGCCGACGATTCGAACGGTAAATCTGGTGATGGTTCATCCCAGTCGTTGGGCGGGACAAGCCGATCGCCTGTACTGCGGATATAGAAATCGGCACATAGTTTGGTGGTCTCCAAATAGGCCGGATTTTTAGTAAACGCGTACATTGTTCCGAATCCGTACAATGCCCATGCTTGTCCCCGTGCCCAGCTTGAATCGGCGCGCCAACCTTGCTGGGTCGTTTGCCGTAGAAATTCGCCGGTTTCAAGGTCAAAGATGCCTTCGTGTGAGGTGCTTCCATCTCCACGAACCATGTACTTCCGGGTATTCATACAGTGTCGCTCAACGACTCTTCGCAAATTGTCATCGTTGTCTTGTTCAGCGGCGTACTGGATAATGCCGACGTTCATCATGATGTCGATAAAGGTCGAGTCTTCCGCTAAGAACGATCGCAGGAATCCGGCTCGTTCGTTGAAGCGAAGTCCCATAGTACGACCCGCCTGCACGACTATGTCTTTTGCTTCGACCTGTCCGTTAAGACGGTACCACCGTCGCCAAGTTGGCCAGAACGTGAACCCTAGGTCATGCACCTCGGTGTCGAATTCCCGACCTCGAAGTTTACGTGTGTAGCTTTCGGCGGCTTCCCGCCAAGACGTTTCTCCGGTTCGTTCGGCCAAGATCCAAAGTTGACCGCCTAGGAATCCTTCGCACCAGTTCGTCCAAGCCGGGTCGCCGTGTGACCATTTGCCGTTCTTTGTATAGAGAGGCAAAAGGTCAGGATGGTTCGTGATCAGCGAATTCAGCTTTTGTTCAGCTACTTTTAGCGCATCGGCGGCGATGGCCTTTGTTTCGTCCGTAACTAGTTGTTGTATGGCGTTCATGAGTTTGGCACCCACATTTCTCGTTGCCCAAAGCGGGCAGTCACAGTCTTGAGTTCGGTGAATTCTTCAATTGCGTGTTTGCCAAGTTCGCGTCCGATGCCGCTGTGTTTACGTCCTCCAAAGCTGAGTTCGGGGAAGCCATCCATCCAGCAGTTCAACCAGACGGTTCCTACTTTCGCTTTTCTAGCAAAGGCCCATCCTGCGTCTAGATCGCTAGTCCATATTCCGGCTGATAGGCCATATTGGCTATTGTTGGTAAGTTTCAGAGCGTCATCGAGATCTTTGAATCTGATGGTCGACAGTACCGGCCCGAATATTTCTTCGTGTGCGATTTCTGCGTCTCGCTCTACGCCAGTAAATACAGTGGTGTTGTAGAAGCGCCCCACGTCTGTGCTGAGACGTTCCCCACCGCATCGTAAGGCTGCGCCACTATCGATTCCGGATTGAACCATTTCCTCAATTCGGGCAAGCTGTTCCTCACTAGCGATCGCTCCGATCTTGGTCTCTGGATCAAGGGGGTCACCGACTGGGACTTGGCCGACAAGTTCGACGACGCGCTGTTCAAATGCATCGGCGATGTCTTCGTGGATGAGGAGACGACTAGCACTGTTGCAGCACTCTCCTTGGTTAAACGTGAATCCAAACACCGCAGCATCCGCTGCCGCTTCGAAATCGGCGTCGGCCATCACCACCATTGGGTTTTTCCCGCCGAGTTCGAGCGATACACGTTTAAAGTCGGCTAGTGCGGAGGAAGCAACGGCGTGACCAACTTGGGTTGAACCAGTAAAGCTCACCATGTCGACTTTTTTGTGTGCTGTCAGGCGGGCTCCGATTTTGCCTTGGCCGGAGATGACGTTTACTACACCGTCCGGCAAACCTGCTTCGTTGATAAGTTCACCGAGGTGAAGACTGGTTCCTGGAGTTAACTGGCTTGGTTTAAGCACAGCCGTACAGCCGACTGCCAATGCAAACGGAAGTTTTTGAGATGCGATGAGGAGTGGGAAGTTCCAGGGCGTAATCATGCCGACGACCCCAACCGGCTCTCGCACCGATAGGCCGAGGTACTCGGAGCCGAGGTCTGTGTTGACTGAACCTTCTGCGTGTTGTGACAGGGTGGCTGCATACCACCACAGCTCAGCTACGGCCTCCATCTCTGATCTAGACTGGGTGATCGGTTTGCCACTTTCGAGTGTCTCAATCAGTGCAAGCTGTTCAAGATCTCGCTCGATTAGTTCAGCTACTTTTCGAAGCGCACGGGCTCGATCTGTACCTGGAGCTTCGGACCACACGCCGCTGTCGAATGCTGCCTTCGCTGCTTCGACGGCGCTGTCCATGTCTTCCGGTGTTGCTGCTGGATATGTTCCAACCTGCACATCATGGGCAGGACTTTTCCGATCAAAACGTTCGCCATCCGAAGAATCTTCGAGACGGCCGTTGAGCAGGATTTTGTATTCCTTAACGAGGGAAGGAAGTGCTTGTTTAGTCATGTACCTTTAAACTCCGGTTTTTCTTTCGAATAGAACGCTTCAATTCCGCAGCGCAAATCTTCAGTCGTTGCGCTTAGCGAACCTGCTAATGCTTCGAGTGCTTCTGTCTCACTCATTTCTCCTGCGAGTGTGTTGAGGACACGTTTTGCTAACTCTTGTGCGATGGGGGCCGGTTCGCATAGTTGGGCACAAATGCGACCTGTCGTGATAGCTAGATCATCTGTTGAACTGACAATCTCGTTGAGTAGGCCCCATTCGTGGGAGCGAACACCGTCGATGGCAGTTCCGGTGAGGATCAGCTCTCGAGCCTTTGTGAGGCCGACTGCCGATATGAGTCGACGGGTTCCTCCCCATCCTGGGAGGGTTCCGAGCAGAACTTCCGGCTGCCCTAGTTTGATGTTCTCGTAACCGATTCGTAGGTCACAGCTCAGCGCCAGCTCGAGTCCTCCCCCGAATGCGCTGCCGTTAAGTGCCGCTAGTGTCGGCCTCGGAAAGTTGGCGACTTGATTGAAAACTCGATGCCCGGTGCGAACCCAGCGGGTGCGCACTTGTTCTCGACTTTGGTTCGAGAATTGTGATATGTCTGCTCCAACTGAGAAGGCCTTACCTATGCCTGTCAGCACTAGGCATCGGATATTTTCATCCATTGCTAGTCGTTCTAGTTCAGACTCCAGGTCTCGCAGCATTTCTAGGGTCAGGGCATTAAGTTTCTCGGGGCGGCTGAGGGCTAGCGTTGCTACCCTTCCGTCGTCAGAAATATCCGTCTTTATCGTCATTGGATCGATCCAAATTCTGAGCCCAAAGACTGCTCGTTAAACAAGCGGGAATCCATCGTCCGCACTTCCGAGGCAACGGACAAGTCGAATTCGGCAACCTCCAGGATGTCAGCCTTAAGATCAACACCAGGAGCCACCTCGGTGATACACAGACCGGCTTCCCGCAGCTCCAGCACACATCGCTCGGTAATAAAGGTGACCTTCTGACCTCGCTCAAGGGCGCGTTGTCCACTAAACGAAACCTGAGCGACTTCGTTGACAAACTTAGATGCTTTCCCGTTCGAGTTGATCGTCAACTCGCCGTTGCCAGCAACAATGTCACTTCGTCCGGCGGTGAATGTGCCAACAAATGCCAGACGTTTCGCCGCCGATGTGATGTCCACGAATCCCCCCACACCGGCAGATACATGCGACCGACCGGGAAGATAGGAGACGTTGACGTTTCCGTCGGAATCAACCTGCATAAAAGACAGGCAGGCCATATCGAAACCAGCACCCTGCAAGAGTTTAAACTGATCGGGTGAGGCAATAACTGCTCCTGGGTTTCTTGCACAACCAAAGGCCAGACCCGTTAGAGGGAAACCTCCGACGGCCCCTTGTTCGGTAACCCACGTTATTTCATCACCCCAGCCTTCTTCGAGGAAGAGTCGCGGGATACCAGCACATACGCCGAACCCAAGATTTACTATCCAACCGGGCTGGAGCTCGATGGCTGCCCGACGAGCCATTACCTTCGGCAATCCCCATTCGAGGGTAGCTATCTCGCCATCCACCGCCGAGATCTCACCTGAAAGCACAGGGTCGTAGTCAGTTTGGGTAGCCTGCATCTGATCGGGTACAACGACAACAGCATCAACGATCGCACCTGGCACTCTGACTTGCTGTGGGCGCAGGGTTCCAGCCTTGGCCATGCGCTTCACTTGCGCAATGACAATACCACCGTTGTTGTGAGCAGCGTACGCCTGATCCAGAATGCCGAGAGGAGCACCTTCGTGTTCGGTTGTAATGTTGCCGTGAGAGTCGGCGGTCGTCCCTCGTATGATCGCAACATCCGGGCGTAGCGATGGGTATCTCAGCCAGTCCTCACCGTCGATTTCATGAAGCTTGACCAGTGAGTTCTCGGTTACCGAGTTCAATGCACCCCCTTGACGACGAGGATCGATGAATGTGTTCAATCCCACCTTGGAAAACACACCTGGTTGATGGGTGGCACCGGCTACGTGCATTTGGAACAAAACCCCGCTCGGCAAATTCCATGCTTGAATTCGGTCTTCATCGATCATCTTCCGTATCTCTGGTGGGCGGACCGACGACGGGCCACTGGGGTACGACCCGGCGATGATCTTCTCCAAGAGTCCGTCTTGTGCTAGGTGATCAATGCCCTTAATACCAAACATGTCACCGGCGGCAATTGGATGGAGGGTAGTCAAATTACGAGGAGACCCTGTGTTCTTAAACGAGTTACCGATCGCTTCAAGGACGGCATCTGGACACGCTAGACCAGACGACGAGCTTACTGAAACCACGTCGTTATCTGCGAATAGCGCAGCGATCTCTTCCAACTCAAGCACCGGAACGGCCTTGGTCGAACGGTTTAATCTCCTAGCCATGATTGACTCCTTTGTCTTCAAACCGCTCACCACTACCACAACTCCGTCTGATTTGAAGCGAGGTAGGGATGATGTGTTCAACTGGCTGCTCGTTACCACCAGCTATTTCATTCAGTACCCGAGCTGCTGTTTCACCGATCTGCTTCGCCCCGAGGTTTACAGTTGTAAGCGGAGGCTGTTCGTATCGCGCTGCCTCTATGTCGTCAAAACCGGTTACGAGAACATCGCGACCTATGCGAAGCCCTAATTCACGGGCTGCGGCGTACACCCCAAGGGCAACGACATCGTTGTATGAAAATACCGCGACCGGGTACGCTGGCGAACGTTCGAAGAATTCTTTTGAAACCTCGTAGGCAGCGGCCCTTGAGACCATACCTGGCAGCTCAACAATATCATCGACAGCAAAATCATTTTCGGCAGCAACTGCACGCAATCCTGAGATACGAGCTTTATATGGCGAACTTTTTGAGCTTCCCCCAATAAACGCAATCGTAGAGGGTGTGTTTTTTGACAGCACATGCCTGGTCAGATCGACGGCCGCTGTCTCAGCGTCGGCGCCTACATAGTTGACGGCGAGGCTTTCAACCCGACGGACACAAAAAACCGTAGCTACACCGGCGTTCAATAGACGCTTAAACGATGAGGCGGTGGACCCACTTGCCGCAGTAATGATCACCCCGTCTACCCCGGCTTCCATAAACCGATTCAAAAGGTCGGTTTGGGAATCAACGCTCTCAGAATGTTGACCCAAAATAGCTGTGTGTCCGGTACCGGCAAGTGTTGATTCAATCCCGTCCACGACTTCCGCAAAGAACGGGTTGCCGATAGTTGTCACGACGACGCCAACTAGTCCGGTCTTATCGGAACGCAAACTGGAGGCAGCGCGATTATAGACGTAGCCCATTTCGTCAAATGCCGCTAGCACTTTCTCGCGGGTGGCGTCAGAGACCAGAGGACTATCTCGCTGCACAAGACTGGCAGTCGAACGAGACACACCAACTGCAGCAGCAACGTCTGCTAGACGCACACGGGACGGACGACCCGGAGCTGATTTATCCTCTTTAGCCACTTCTAACCGCCTCCCTTCAACAATATTAGATCGATCCAAATCGAAAGCAAAGGTCGTTGTTAGCATTGTGTTCCGTTCGTCACAAAGCCCAAGACCATTCATCGGACCGCTCGGACGCTCTTAGCTTCAATAGCATGTTGCACCTCTTGTGCCGTAGCCATCGAGTTATCACCCGGGGTAGACATCGCTAGGGCGCCATGCGCTGCGCCTGCTTCGACTGCGTACTGAAGATTACAACTATCCAAAAGGGCCCAGATCAGACCGGAAGCGAACCCGTCACCGCCGCCGACACGGTCAAAAACACCAAGCCGCTCCCGGACCCGTGCCTGACAAGAATCGTTAGGCGAATAGGCCACAGCACTCCAGTCATGAGCATTGGCGGTTCTAGCGTTACGCAACGTCGTTGCGACTATAGAAAAATTTGGATACCGATCAAAAACCTCGCCGACTATTGCGGCGAACGCCGACGGGTCCAAGGAAACGACTTCCTCTTCCCTTCCAGGAATTTCGAATCCAAGCGCTTTGTTAAAGTCGCCTTCATTCCCAATCATTACATCAACCAGGGGTGCCAACCGCTTATTCGTTGCGATCGCGGCTTGCTGCCCTCCTCGCCCCACCCAAAGAGAAGGGCGATAGTTCAGATCGTAGGAAACAACAGTCCCAGCGGACCTGGCGACTGACATCGCCTCGGCGACAAGTTCTGCCGTGGTATCGGAGAGACTAGCGAAAATGCCTCCCGTGTGAAACCACCGGACACCTTCGTCGAAGAAAATCCGATGCCAGTCGATATCCCCTGGCTTTAACTGTGATGCAGCCGAGCGCGCTCGATCGCTAACCCCTAGTGGAGGTCGCTGACCGTATCCTCGTTCCGTAAAATTGAGCCCGACCCGCGCCGACGCACCAAGGCCGTCATGAGGCAACCATACGCAGTGCCGCATGTCGACGCCGCCAGCCATCATAAGGTCTTCAAGTAGGTGTCCGACTTCGCTGTCCACCAAACTGGTCACGACAGCTGTCCTGAGCTCGAACACTTTCTGTAAAGCCCGAGCAACGTTGTATTCACCGCCCCCCTCACAGACAGAGAACGCTCTCGCTGTACGTACTCGACTCGGTCCAGGGTCAAGCCGCAGCATCACTTCACCCAACGCTAAACAATCCCAACGAGTGTCTTCTTTACCCCTGATTTCCAGTGCTTCCATCAGTCCACCGAGGACCTAACCTGTTGAACCATCTGAGCGACTGCCACTAACGATGCTTGCAAGGTTTCCCATTCATCTGAACGAATAACGTCCTGGTCAAACAATTTGGACCCGATCCCAACTGCAGGAGCGCCAGCACCATACCATTCGGTTAGCGATGCAACAGTCGGCTCAACGCCCCCTGTTGGGATCACTTGAAGCCATGGACAGGCCTGCCGTATGGCGGATAAGTAGGCAGGACCACCCACGGCTCCTGCTGGGAATAACTTAACCATTCCACACCCACTCTCGTATGCAGTCTGGATTTCACTGACCGTCGCACATCCAGGAACATATAAGACGCCCCGACGGTGACACACTTTTGCCACGTCCGAGGAAAAAGTCGGAGCAAACACAAACGCCGCTCCCTCTTCGACGAATATCGAAGCTGTTGTTGTATCCACGACCGAGCCCACACCCACAACAACGCCCGGGTACTCCCCTCTCGCCCATTCGATGAGCTTAAGGGCTACGTCGGAACTCCCAGGGAAACGCAACGTGAATTCCAATACCGGAATACCCGCCACTACCAACGCTTCCAAAACTCTCTTAGCCACTTCAAGGTCGCCGACAGAAAAAACCGGCACCACCCCCGTGTTAGCCAGTGTTACTGCGACCCGAGAACGAGTTAACATTTTCCCCCTTTACCAAACGACTTAAAGTTCGACGAGACCAACCATCAGACAACCACCCGCAGGCAATGTCGTGACGTCGGCAACGACCGCTTCGTGCTGAAATAAATTTCAGCACCTGTACAATAGTACAACAAATAGGACGGAGACCCAATGCCAAATTCCGCGATCTTTCTAGACCTCGATGGAACGCTGTTGACCAGCAAACTGACGATTCCCACTGAATCAAAACTTCAGACCAGAGCTCTACCACATGGTTCACGGGTGGTTATCTGCACCGGTAGGTCCTCTGCATCAGCACGGAAGATGGCCGTTGAACTCGACCCGAGCCGAGGTGATATCATCGCGTGCAACGGCGGAGTAATCATGAATCAAACCGGCGAGGTCACTCACGTAGGTGGACAATTTCGGCCAAGCGAAGTGTCTGCCCTCGTCAAACTAGTGGGGAAATACCCAAACATTCAGATTGGGTTCTACACCCCAACACGTTGGTATGTAACCGCCCAACACACCGACCTCAGCACCCAGCTAGAACGCTATGACGGTCCCGCCAAAACCGTAACCAGCCACAACGATATCGAGGAACCCATCATTAAGATTCTGGTCAGCAGCGGACAACCTGAGATCCTTCAACAACTCAGGGACCTACCCGAGCTGTCAGCATTCGACTGCTTCTTTACGTACGCAAATCTTTTCGAAATCATGCCTACAGGCGTTTCGAAAGGTGCAGCCGTTGCGTGGTTCCTGGCGGAACATAACATCCCGCATCACGCAGCGTTCGCGGTTGGTGACGGAGACAATGACAGTTCAATGTTTCAGGAAGTAGGGACGTCGTTTGCCCCCATGAACGCTTCCGAGCGAATTCAGAAACTGGCCGATCACATAGTGGCACACCACGACTGTGGGGGAGTTGTCGAAGCCCTTCGTTTCATTACAAAAGAGCTTCGACACAAATAAGAATTCCCCTCTTACCCCACTGGCTGTTCAAGCTCGAGATCAAAAACGAGAATCCCTTCCAAACCACCTACGGCGGCCTCGACGAGTTTTGCTCCTACAGCTTGGTGCCGGGAGTCCGCCAGATAGGCCTCCAAGTCTGCATAGCTGTCGAAGTCGACAATAAATCCCTCACTGAAACCTTTGTCCATCCCAACTTCCGGGCTTACGTTCACTCCAACATGAATAGCTTGAACTCCATCGAGGTAATCAACGCACTCAGCTAGCTCCCGGTAGATCTGCCCTCGATGATCCCTCGAAATTTCAGATCTAAACCGTACGAATACACAGTGGCGAATCATCCCTGAATTCCTTTACTTTGAACCGAAACTAGTTTGCGACTGTCGATAGACTCTTGGATTGCAAGTGAAGTAGCGAGCGCCGACAGCCCTGCTGTCCCGGTAACGACGGGTTCACCTTCACCTAGAATGGCCGCTTGGAACTGCTCTAGAGCGACGTCATAGAGGTCTCGACGCTCACCTACGTCAACTTCGCTGACGTCAGTACCGGCCGTTCTCCAAAGTTGACCAATCGGATCCTGAGTCATCACGTTTTCGGCGTGAATCGATGCCTCAGACCCGATAATCGTAAGACTGGTCGGGAAATGCTCAACCGTAAATGCATCATGCAGCTGCACCGGAGTTGCTCCGAAAAAAAGATTGGCCATCACCGCATCGGGCAACTGCGAGTTACTATCGCTACCCCACTCTCCTTGCCGAGTACCGATTGCTGTCACCTCAGTAGCAACGGTGCCGAGAATGGCCTGCACAGCGGAAATATCATGAATGGTCACATCGAGCACGATGCCCCCTCCAGTTGGGTCATCAAGCCTCCATTTCTGAAGTCTTGGAGGCAGCATGACCGCATGCCCGACCCTAATCGCTAAGGGACGACCTAGGTTTCCGTTAGCAACTGACTTTTGCAGGGTCCGGTGTGCGGCCGCACCGGGTAAATGATGGTTGACGGCAAATACCACATTCTTCTTTTTGGCCGCTTCGACCATTTCAACTCCGTCCGCCATTGATGTGGCGAGCGGTTTTTCGCAAAGAACATGTTTTCCTGCCGCTATTGCTGCTAAAGCCTGACTTGCGTGACGCTGGTTTGCGCTACTGATGTAAACAGCGTCGACCGATGCATCTTCACAGATAACGTCAACATCTGTTACTCCACGGCCGATCGCATGTGTTGCAGCAAACTCGGTTGCCCACTCAGCCGTTGTGCTTTGCACAGCAGCGACAGCATCTCCACGCCGTTTGATGGCCGGGATTATACGGGTTGCTGCGATATCGCTGGCCCCTATCAAACCCCAACACAACGGTTTCTTTGTCATTTCATGCCTCCGTGATCGTCAGATTTCATGGCCAAGACCCGGATCATACGAGCTTGCCTTCTTTAATGATCGCAGCCCCTTTTTCACCAATCATGATGGATGGGGCCTGCGTATTTCCGCTGATTAGTTTCGGCATAACCGATGCGTCAATCACGCGCAAACCATCTAATCCCCGAACTCGGAGCTGTGTATCAACCACAGCATCGTCGTTGACCCCCATCGAGCACGATCCAACTGGGTGGTAGTCCGTCTTAGACCACTTACGGATGTAGTCTTTGATTTCGTCGTCGGTCCTTATGTCGCGACCCGGCATAAATTCGTGCTTAATGTACGGCCTGAATGCTTCGGACTGAAGAAGCTCACGCCCCCAGCGGAAACCTTCCATCGAAACGCCCCAGTCATAGCCTTCCTCGTCACCACAAAAGTTTGGGTCTATTACAGGAGGATCTTCGGGGTCCGCCGACCGCAACGTCACAGAGCCAACGCTCTTTGGGCGGAGATTACAGGTGTTGATCGTGACGCCATGACCCTTTCTACGCTGCCTGCCGTGATCTATCACATATGCCGGAAGGCAGTGGATCTGGATATCTGGGGAAACGACATTGGCAGTACTTCGAATAAAGGCACCTGCTTCGGCCACACATGCCGTCATCGGACCTGTCTTATACAACAGGTACTGGATCATATGACGAATCGCCCGATCTGGACGGTCCTCCCGGTTGTAGGATACCGGTGCAGTTTCGGCCGTCAGATACACGTCCATATGGTCCTGGAAATTCTGACCAACCCCAGGTAGCTCATGAGTTACATCCACGCCAACATCGGTGAGATGTTGGGCCGGTCCGATACCGGAGAGAAGCAGAAGTCTTGGCGAGTTGACTGCCCCACTGCTTAATATCACTTCACCGTCAACGTAGACCGTTTTGGCCTTTTTCTTATGTCGATATTCGACGCCGACTGCACGACCATCTTCAACCAAGACTCGTGTAGTACGTGCCCCAGTGATTACGGACAAGTTGGGGCGTTCCATTGCCGGTCGAAGAAAAGCCGTTGAGGCACTTTCCCGACGGGCGTTGCGTTGTGTCACATCGTAGAACGTAATACCATCTTGTTCGGCCCCGTTCACGTCTGAGTTGAACGGCAACCCGAGTTCCTGACCAGCCATAACAAACGCTTTACTGAGTTTGTTATGTTGGATCTGCTGCGTTACCCCCATATCGCCACCGACCCCGTGGAATTCGTTTTTTAGTCTTGTGTTGTCTTCAGATTTCCTGAAGTACGGCAAGACACCGTCATACCCCCACCCCTCGTTGCCTAGTGCTTCCCATCCTTCATAGTCGGCGCGGTGACCTCGTATGTAGATCATGGCGTTGATGGATGTCGACCCACCTAAGGTCCGGCCCTGTGGGTACCACATTTCTCGGTCGTTCATCTGTTTTTGTGGTGCTGTCGAAAATCCCCAGTTGACGTCCGGTGTCGTGAGTTTCGTAAATCCAACTGGTATGTGGATCAGCGGGTTCCAGTCTCGTCCACCGGCTTCGAGTAGAAGAACTTTATTGGACGGATCTTCACTAAGCCGGTTGGCGACTACACAGCCTGCTGCACCAGCCCCCACGACCACATACGAGTAACTCTTTTTCATCTCACATCTCCATCGCCATCGATCATACCCCTGGCGTGCATTTGCACACATATTGCACATTATCACATTTGTGGGTGATTGGAAACGGGACGCTCCCAGAGAGCCCACCGCTCAAACGGCGATGCGACAACCCCAAAACAATGCCCTTACCCGACAGTAATCCCAGTTCAGAGGCCATAGAGACCAGCCCCGAACGCGACAAAAGAAACCCCAAAAGCGCAACAAACTATGAGCCATGTGAACTAGGAGTCGAAACCGAGAAACTCGGAATGCGACCCGTTATCTACTCGTCCGCCTGGGCGAGAATAAGTTCGGACGTCTCGGCATCAGTGCAAAGAATGCCAACCACGCCACCGTTTAGTGCAGAAATCGTGGGCCGAACCTTTTCGTCACCCATTACGGCGGCGATCATCGTCGGGACGGAGCGAAGGTCGTCCATCGAAAGTCCAATGACTCGATGATTCAACTCACAATCCACGAGGTCACCGTTTTCATCAATCAACCGCCAAGCTATGTCACCGGTGGCACCGGCGACTCGCGCCTCAGCAAGTTCCTTTTCGGTAACAACCCCCGACTGACACATTGCAGAAGAAGCGGGATCAACAGAACCGATGCCGACTAGCGCCACATCAGCCGATCGGGCCAATTCCAAGCTGGCATGAATATCGCGCTGAGAGGCGAACCTTTTTGCATCTTCAACCGTGTCCGCTACGGGCGGCGACCGCAGCAGGGTGGCAGCGCCGCCTAGTTTGTCCGCCAATTTCAACACTAACGCACTACTGTCGTGCTCATGATGTAACAGCGGAACGCTTCCCATCCCCTGAACGATCCTGACTCCGGCCAGCGCGTTGGAGTACATAGCATCGACGACGGCATGAGTTGTCGCACCTAAACATATCGCCATGACACAGCCAGGAGACAGTTCTTCTTCAACCCGCCTGGCCCCAACTATCCCAAGTCGCCCCAAACCAGAGATACCGGAAGCCGAACCCCGAGAGACCACAACTGCGTCAGTTAGACCGAAACGGGACTTGAGTTTCTCCTCTAAATCCTCGCGACGTTCGATCGGCCAGTTGATAGCAATGTCGACCACCCCAACCTCCAGTGCCTCTTTCAAAAGTCGGTGCACCTTAACCCGGGACAACCCCAATTCGTCAGCGATGGCATTTTGGGTCATCTGTTTTCCGTAATACAAGCTCGCTAGCCGGGCGAGAAGCTCATGACGATCGTGCCCCAAATCAACCACTGGTGTCTACTTTCAAAATCTCGGAATTGAAGTATTGAGCGAACAATCTACCCCAAAAGTACTCCACATAGACTTGACGTGCAAATGTTCAATAGTTGAACATTTGCATATCTCTTGTTACCTTTGACTTGTGCGACTATTCGACAAGTAGGGGGATATGTGCGAGACAAGACCGTCGACGTAGTGGTAATCGGCTCGGGAATGGGCGGTGGAACCGCAATGTACCACCTCGCATCAACTGGTGCGTCGGTACTAGTTCTCGAGCGAGGCGATTTCCTTCCCACCGAAGATCAGAACTGGTCACCAGAAGCAAACTTCTCAGAACAACGCTACAAAAACGCCGAAAATTGGAAGACACCGTCTGGTCAAAGTTTTAAACCGGGCGTCCATTACTACGTGGGAGGCAATACCAAAGTATTCGGAGCAGCACTTCCTAGATTCAGAACCGAAGACTTCCAACAAATTGAACATTTTGATGGAGTCTCACCTGCTTGGCCCATTATCTATCAAGACCTGGAGCCGTACTACACAAAGGCCGAACAAATCTACCGTGTCCATGGCCTCCGCCACGAAGACCCTACAGACCCAGCACGTACATCCGATTTCCCGTTCCCTCCCGTATCACACGAGCCAGTTATCGAACAGCTCGCAGATTCTCTGCAAAAACAAGGACTAACACCGTTTCATATTCCACTCGGAGTCGATCTCACCACAGACGGCGGATGCATTCGTTGTGCAACTTGCGACGGATACCCGTGCAAAGTGAAAGCCAAAAGTGACGCCGAAGTTTGCGCCGTCATCCCGGCACTCAGGTCCCCAAACGTGGAGCTTTGGACCAACGCCTACGCCCGAACCCTCACGCTTGATAGCAGAGGAAAACAGATCGAATCAGTTGAAGGTTCAGTGAACGGGGAGATGTTCTCCATTAAAGCCCGTCACGTCGTACTCGCTTGTGGAGCAGTCAACTCAGCAGCGCTGCTTCTGCGTTCAAGCAGTCAGCGCTTTCCTGAGGGCCTCGCCAACAACCATGATCTCGTCGGGCGGCATTATATGGTGCACAACAATTCGGCACTACTCGCCGTCAACCCGTTTCAGAAGAACTCGACAACTTTTCAGAAGACATTGGCGGTGAACGACTTTTACCACGCCACGTCTGAACACAACTACCCTCTCGGGAATCTTCAACTGCTAGGCAAGCTAAACAAGGGGACTCTTAGTGCGGCCAGGCCTCGTGCTCCAAAGCAAATGTTGTCATGGATTGCCGACCATTCCGTCGAATGGTGGGTAATGTCGGAAGATCTACCGGACCCCGATAACAGAATTCGGGTAACCTCGGACGGCTCAATACAAGTCGATTGGACGCCTAACAATCTCAAGGCTCACAAGCAGCTGCTAAAAGAGACACGACGAATGATGCGAAAGGCCGGGTACCCAATTATTCTTAGTGAAACTCTCGGAATCGCCACCAACTCACATCAATGTGGAACGCTTCGAATGGGGACAAATGAAACTAATTCGGTTGTCGATCAATACGGAAAAATCCATTCCGTTTCGAATGGCTATGTTGTCGATTCCTCGGTTTTCCCATCCTCAGCCGCCTGCAACCCAGCGTTGACTATCGCTGCGCTTGCACTTCGCTCAATGGAGCACCTATCTCGATCTTGGTGAGTAAACGAAACAGCGGAACGCACGAAACACTAATACGATATGGTCTATGGCCTCTAAAGCTGACGTGCTCGCAATGCTCGACGAACTCATAACTCTCACTACGCTCGAAGAGGAGAGCCCACAGTCGTTCAAGGTACGGGCCTACGAGAAGGCCAAACTAGGTATTCAGGCGTACCAAGAAGACGACCTCCTCGAACTATCTGTCTCGCAGCTAACCAAACTCGACGGCGTCGGCAAAGCAACTGCCAACAAAATGCGTGAGTTCATCGAAACCGGCAGCGTAGACAAAATAGAAACGCTGCGCGAAAAGTATCCACCCGAATTTATTGAACTAAGCCGTATTCCCGGTCTAGGCCCCAAAACCCTAAAACTGGTCCGTTCAAAAATTGGGGTAGAAAACGTTGAAGACCTACGAGCCGCCATAGACGCAAAAGAACTGCGCAAACTGCCCCGCATGGGTGAGGCAAGCGAAAACAAAATCGCTAAAGCGATCGAACGGTTAGGTTTGTCAGGCAAGGACCGTCGAACCCCGATCGACGACGCGCTCCCACTAGCAAAGCGCCTGGAGGAAGATCTACGACAACTCGACGGCGTCGTCGATGTCGCATACTGCGGAAGCCTACGTCGAATGTCTGAAACCATTGGCGACATCGACATAACCGTCGCCTCCACAACCCCAAAGACGGTCATGGATCACGTCGTGAACCATCACCAAGCGGTAGAAATCGTTGTCAGCGGCGACACAAAAACTTCGTTCCTGACCAGCACAGGCCTCCAAGTCGATGTACGTGCAGTAACTCCCGACCAGTTCGGGGCAGCCACACTATATTTCACCGGATCCAAGGCTCACAATATCGCTCTGCGACAACGAGCCATCGACCAAGGATTACTCCTTAACGAATACGGACTTTTCGCCGAAGACGACAAAGAAACACCGATCGCCAGCGCCACTGAAGAAGAAATTTACCAACACCTCGGCCTCGCATATGTTCCCCCACCCATGAGGGAAGGCACCGGCGAAGTAGCAGCTTCCGCCGACGATACCATGCCCGACCTGGTCCAGGTGGCCGATATCAAAGGCGACCTTCACTACCACACCGACCGTTCAGGTGACGGCAAGTCGACCCTCGCTGAGATGGTGGGCGCAGCCGCCGCCCAGGGCTACAGCTACCTAGCGATCACCGACCATGGTGAAGACCTATCCATCAATGGTGTCAACCAAGAACAGATGCTGGAACACCGAGAAAATATCGCTGCGCTACAAAAAGAACACCCCGACATGACCCTGCTGTTTGGATGTGAACTAAACATCGACGGCGACGGCAACCTCGACTACACCCCAGCCTTCCGAGAGCTGTTCGATTACACGGTGGCATCGGTTCACTCCCACTTTGATCAACCGGTAGAGAAACAAACTGAACGCCTCGTAAAAGCGATAGCAGACCCGTCGGTTAACTCGATTGGGCATCTAACCGGCCGCTATATCGGACGGCGTCCCGGCATCGAGATCGACATTGATATCGTGCTTGAAGCCCTCGTTGCCTTCGACGTAGCGTTAGAGATTAACGGCGCATTGAAACGGCTCGACGCGGCGGCCGAGGTGGTACGCAGAGCGGTACAACGAGGCGTCAAACTAGTTATCAATACTGACAGTCACCACGTTTCAGAGGTAGGTCGTATCGAATATGGAGTGCTAACGGCTCAACGAGGATGGGCGCCTAAAGACCTTGTGGTCAACACGTGGAGCCACGATCGTTTTATGGAATGGGTCAATCAGGACAAACCGTCCAACCCGCTCGGAACCTGACCAGACGGCGACTTACACCAAAGAGCCTTATACTGAGAATAGTTCTCACCCGCGACGGGTACCGCAACTAGCTTAGGGCGAAATGTCGATCTGCAAAGTACTGAATGCCAGCGTCACATACGGTTCCACCCAAGCATTGATCGACGTCGACTGCGTATGCACCCCGGGAACGTCAACCGCCCTAGTCGGCAGTAACGGCTCAGGCAAAACAACGCTACTGAACCTTCTGGCGGGGCTAACAAAACCAACCAAAGGTCAAGTCAACAAACCAGGCACCACGGCTGTTTCCTATATCGGCCAGCACCAACACCACCACAGCTGGATGCCGATATCGGCCCGTGAAGTTCTGAGTATGTCGCTGTACAAGCGACTCGGATTTCTTCGGCGGCTAACCGCAGCTGACCGGCAACTCCTGCAAGAGTCGGCCGAACGGCTCGAGGTCGACAATCTACTTTCCGATTCGTTCGGTTCGCTATCGGGCGGGCAACGCCAACGCGTCCTCGTCGCTTCAGCAATAGCCGCAAAGCCCTCTCTCCTTCTCCTAGATGAGCCGATAACGGGACTAGACCCGCCTAGCCAAAGACGCATTATTGAACTTATCGATGAGCTAACGGCTGAGGGAACCTGCGTCGTACTGTCAACCCACCATCTAGACGAAGCCAGAAACTGCACCGACGTGATGCTGCTGGCCAACCGGGTGATTGCTGCCGGCCCAACCGAACAGACGTTAACTGCCGATGCTCTTCGCCAAACCTTTGGACAAAACGTTCTCGACGACAGCACCTCGCCTGGGGCCGCCATTATCGTCGACCATCACGGGCACGGAGATCATGCCCGTGAAGCTATGAGCTAGCCCGAAGCCTGTCACACCAACTTCAATGACGGGTTGGCCCCTGCATCAAGCGGGGTTGACCCATCATTGTCCAGCCGCCACTGGGCGGCAGAGGCAATCATGGCCGCATTGTCAGTACAGAATTCTCGCTCGGGAACCAGGTAACTAATTTCGGCTTCGTTGCATGCTTCGACAAATCGAGATCGCAGCGCAGAATTTGCTGCCACTCCCCCACCTAAACACGCGCTCGCAGCCCCCACCTGACGGGCGGCAGATAACGTTTTGTCGACCAGAACGTCGACAACCGCCTGCTGAAAACTAGCGGCAATATCTTCATTCGACGTCGAAGGTTCTTTTCTGACATAGTTAACGACCGCAGTCTTTAACCCACTAAACGAAAAGTCGAGTTCTCCCGGCATCGCACGAGGAAAACTGATCGCAGCCGGATCACCATCAACTGCTAAGCGATCGATAATGGGTCCACCGGGGTACCCAAGACCCAAATATCGGGCGACCTTATCAAACGCTTCCCCAGCCGCATCGTCGATAGTCGAGCCGACGATCTCGTACGAACCAAGCTGTTTCATATGGACAATCATGGTATGCCCGCCCGATACAAGTAAAACAACGGCTGGCAACGGCAAATTCGGTTCCTGAAGAAGCGCAGCGAAGAGGTGACCTTCCATATGGTTCACCCCAACATAGGGGACTCCCCAGGCCAGAGCCAGAGCTTTCGCCGCGCTCACTCCGACCAGTAGCGCTCCGATCAGGCCCGGCCCATGGGTCGCAGCAACAGCGCCGATTTCTTCCACCGCGATTCCAGCGTCGGTTATTGCCTGGTTCACCACAAGTTCAAGTGACTCGAGATGAGCTCTACTCGCAACTTCAGGCACGACTCCCCCAAACTTGGCGTGGAGATCGATTTGGCTAGAAACGACGTTCGACAGGACCTCGACCCCGTTTCGTACCACCGATACGGCGGTCTCGTCACAACTCGTTTCTATGGCAAGCACTACAGACACGTTCTAACCATACCGACGCTCGCCCAGCGTTTGGTTCCTCAACTCAGATGCCACAGAGCAGATCTTCGCTCTGCAGGCCCCTTAGCTCAAGAACAGGTCGAGGAAGAATTCGGTATCAAGGCAATTCGCTCGCCCGACTGAAACCGACTTTAACGCTTCGTTGTTGGTCACCAACACAACAGGTTTCTTTTTGGGGTAGGTCTGCACCAACTCGTGGACAGCTTGGTCCGAAGACACCGGCTGGTTACTTAACCGAACCTCGACGTTGTATTCGTACAGTGATGGCGGGCAAATCCCGCTGGTGTTACCGTCGAAGACGATTTGGGCCGATGCCGAGGTCCGAGAGCAGAGTCGAGCCACATTATAGACCAGGGCACCTCTACGCTCGGCAACTTCGATGGATGGCCACCCTACGCTGGCGATTGGATCACCACTAAGAATCAGAACGACACCGGGGACGTTAACTAAATATTCGGCTTCTTCCAGTTCGGTGGAACAAGCAGCGGGGACATCGATTGGAGGCGATTTGTGGAGACGCATCGTTGTCTCATCCAAGGGAAGATGATCAACCAGGTTCTCAAGGCATCGAATACGTTCAGCTTGTGAATCGACAGTCTGTTGTAACAGCGTCAACTCCGATGTTATTGCGGCGGTTTGGAATGACATATCGGGACTTTATACCCAAAAACTGGGCCGCGCCAGTACTACAGTCAAGAGCTATTTGAAGCCAGCCACACCAGTCATCGCCAATAATCTACGACATAAAGAAGCCTGGTTGTTGCAGAACCTGCGCCTTACAGGAGAAACAGGTCTAGCAGGTCCGTAACCAACATCGGTTCAGCCCGATGATTGCCTTCGTGTGCCAACTTTGGGTCGGAGGAAACAACAACCAAAGGGCGGTTCGTGGAATGCCTAGCAACCAGTTCACCCAACGCTGCTGCCGGGCTAACCATTGACGCCGCCAGCCGCACCTCAACCGATTGGTCCCGTTTCGAATGTGGGCAACGGCGACTTACCCCCGCATCAAAAACAACCTGCGCGGCTGCACCCGTTCGAGAACAAAGCTGAGCGACATTATCGACTAGAGACTTTCGTCGGACCGGCATGGGGTAGCCAGGCCAACCAGCATCCGCCACTTCATCTCCGTCAATCAGAAGGATCACTTTCGGAAGACGAACAAGCGAGTCCGCACGACCTCGACTATCCCCGATACTTGGAGGCAAATAAACAGCAGGAGCTGAATTACGTAACCTTAATGTTTTCGGTGTATCAAAAGATCCTTCATATCCGGATCCCGTATCCCCACTGAATGACCTAGCAGTAGATTGCCCCATGAACAACCATGTTAACTCGATCACAACCTTGCCGTCCAGAGTCTGGACCCAATATTTTAGGCAATTATCGGGATTTTCTTGACACGCTCAAAAAGCAAGAGAGACATATCCTCCAGCAGGGCTATAACTCACCCACAAAACACTTCTTCACCGGCAGGTCGAAACTGTCGCAATAGTTCTGCGCTTCATCTCGCTCCTCGAAACCATCAACAAAAAACCGCCACCATTCACCATCAGAACTCGCATGGACCTCGACTGAACTATGCCCGGCTTCGACGAGTTTGTCGTATTCGGTTAAGGCATCGACCCAGTTCTGACGTTGTTGACTGACCGAAGCCAAATTAGCTCGATATTGTCCTTCCGCTGAACCAGAAGAAACGTACACGTCAACGGTGTTGGTTACCTCGTCGCCGTCTATTTCAATCGACAACTTATGCCGACCTGGTTCTGCGGGATAGTTGGGAAGCCCAGGAGCAGCGTCACCGACGGGAACACCATCGACGAGCAGTTGTAATACTGACTCCTCATCGGCATTGGTCAGCGTCATCGAATACGACTCTCCCGCTTCTAACGGGCCTTCAGACGCTGCCTCTAACTTCAGCTCTGACGGCAGACTAATCGGCCGGAAGATGATCAGCGCAGCCACAACACATACACCGCCGAGAGCCAGCAGAGCAAACACCGCTGACATCGGGCTGACGCGACGCTTCTTAGGAGAATGGTCGCTTTGGACAAATGACGAAGATCCTTGAAGAGGTTGGGCAACCGTGACCGCCGAATCGCCATCAGCGGCATCGTTGATACGAGCCGACGAAGGTGCGGTCGCAGATCCACCGACGGCGGGACCACGCTGAACCGTCTGTTGCCCGTCATTGGAGTGATCAAGAACGAGACCGTTCAGAGCCTCGATCATCTCACCCGCCGACCCATACCGAGCTTCGGCATCGTGGCTCAGTGCTTTTTGGACTATTTGTGCCAAAGCATCGGGCATCCCAAACATGGCAGGATCAGGCACGGGCTCCGTCATGATTTTGCTGATCAGAGGCCACACCGAATCGCTATCTTCAACGGTGTACGGAGGGTGCCCGACGAACATCTCAAACATCGTCGAACCCAACGAGTAGATATCCGATCGCTCGGTTGGTTCTTTCCCATCTAGAACTTCCCTCGGGGCGTGGGCAACGCTGGCGGAGAACTTCCCGCTGGTCGTTTTATCCCCGCCCTCAATTCTGGCGATGCCAAAGTCGGCCAGAGCAGGCTCGCCGTACGATGAGAGCAAAATGTTCGCTGGTTTAACGTCTCGATGCAGGACACCGGCGTTGTGGGCGACACGTAACGCCTCGCCGATCTTGATTCCTAGCTCAATAATTTCGTGACTTGTCATCGTCCCTTGGGATTTCAACCGATCGCTAAGAGATCCCGCGTTCCGGAACTCCATAGTGATGTAGGGATGTCCCGCTTGGGTGGTTCCCCGGTCGTGGACTACAACAATGTTGGGATGGTCCGAGACGGCACCGATTGCATGACATTCTCGTTCGAACCGCCCAAACGCTACTTCATTGTGCTGCGCGGCGAACAAGACTTTGACCGCAACCATCCGCCGAAAACTTGTTTGCTCGGCTGTATAGACCTGGGCAAACCCACCAGCAGCAAGTGGGGTGGCCGGGCCAATGCCATCTATGCCGAGATCTACAGTTGACGATTCTTCCACCAATTCGGATTATAGCAGCGAGGACACGGGCGGATCGACGGCAACCGATTTCCTGGCAAAGTCGTTGCAATCAGGACGATATTTCGACGAGGAAGAACTCGGTCACCCAAGATCGAGGCAGACTTACTATGTGCTGACCAGTATCGACATCTCCCATATTTCGAATCACACACAATCAACCGTTTTGCAGGGAAACATTGGCGATGGCCGGATCGACAACTTCATCATCGATTCTTCGGTTCACCTTGCGCTCGGCGTCGCTGTACTCATAACTTTGTCGGCGGCGGTCGGTCTTGTCGGCTGGGATGCTCTTCAAAATCGGGCGTTGTCGCGATGGTCGAGGATATCGATTCTGCTCACCCAAATAGTTTTAACACTCCAAGTGTTGATGGGAATAAAGCTCCTCGATCAGGGGCAAGGAATCAGCCAACTCTATATTCACTATGTCGGGGGACTTATCCCTCTTGGGACATTCCTGTTAGCTGGCTGGGTGGCCCGTGGAGATACCGGTCGAAGCACCCGGATACTGGCCGGACTCATCGGTATAGGCCTGATGTCTGCTGCGATGGCGTTCTTTATCGGCCAGGCCTACGTCAACCGTTAGGAACTTACATGGCCGAACTGATCTATAAGATAGTTGATCGAAATCATTGGGCGGAAGCGGTCGATGCCGGCACCTTTCACGGCTCGAAGGTCGACATCGACGATGGGTACATTCATTTTTCCACCGGCAAACAGCTACCGGAAACAGTCGCTAAACATTTCGCTGACAAAAACGATCTTTGGATCGTGGCCGTCGACCCCGACAAGCTGGGCCAGATTCTACGGTTTGAAGCCAGCCGCAACAACGACATGTTTCCCCATCTGTATGGACAACTCAATATCGCCGATGTCGAATGGCACCACGCTTTTACGTGCTCTGAATGCGACGTTTTCGAACAACCAAGAGACTGCGGCCATTAAGTCGCGCATTCGACGCTTCCGGCACCCAACCGACGTTTGTTTGTAACTTTGATTTAGCTACATAACGCTTTCGCTCAATACCTGGATATAGGTGCACACCGGAGCTACTATACGGACGCTGAACTACCAGAGAAATATTTGGTGGTCAAGCTAGTGCTACGCAACCGATGAAATTTGTCGGAGGTAGCGGACCTTCCGCCGCCTGTAGCAAACATACGAGAGAGGTCGGGCGACTATGTCTTCCGTATTCGAAACAGCAATCGACTTGTTCAATCAAGGAGATTCCTTATCCAAACTTGGTGGAGCGTTAGGCACCGACGGCACCGATACATCACGGGCGCTCGGCGCAGCTGGCCCTGCACTCATCGGAGGATTGGCCGACAAAGCAAACACTCCAGGTGGAGCCGATCAAGTTGGGAACCTGTTGGACAACGCCGACGGTTCTGTACTCAGCAATATCGGCGGTTCCTTGTCTGGTAACACTTCAGGCAGCTCACTTGTTAGCTCGATCTTCGGTAACGGTCTAGATGGCATGGTTGCGAAACTTGCCAGTTCTTCCGGTTTGAGCGGGTCTATCATTTCGAAGGCGCTTCCAGCACTTGCCCCAATCATCACTGGGATTATCGCTAAAAAACGCACCGAAGGTGCCTTATCAAACACTCAAGTAGCGAGCCTGCTGTCTTCTGAGAAGGCCGACTTGGTGAGGAGTGGTCGGCTTGCTGGCGTTTCAAATGCCGCTAGCACGACTCGCTCCGGCGCTGCCTCTGCCGTTGGCACCGCAGGCGCTGTCGGAGCTGCTGGTGCAGTCGGCGCAAAGAACGCTGTTGGCTCGGTAGGTTCAACTGCGGCCAAGACCTCTAAAGGCGGCCTGAGCTGGTTGTGGCCTGCTATAGCGGTTGTTGCCGCCCTGATTTTCCTCGCTTGGCTACTTACACAATGCAGCAATGACGATGCTGGTGTCTCGGCGGAATCAACCGTTGCAGCCGAGAGCGACGATGCTGGCGACGCCGCTGATGCAGATCTTCAAGCATCAGTTGACGCCGCACTCGGAGACTACGACGGAGTAACCGGCAGCGTCGACGCAGACGGAGTCGTCACACTCACCGGCGCAGTAGCCGACGAAGCAACCAAAACCGCAGCCGAAGAAGCAGCAGCAGCTGTAGAAGGCGTCACCTCAGTCGATAACCAACTGACCATAGGCGACGATGCTGGCGACGCCGCTGATGCAGATCTTCAAGCATCAGTTGACGCCGCACTCGGAGACTACGACGGAGTAACCGGCAGCGTCGACGCAGACGGAGTCGTCACACTCACCGGCGCAGTAGCCGACGAAGCAACCAAAACCGCAGCCGAAGAAGCAGCAGCAGCTGTAGAAGGCGTCACCTCAGTCGATAACCAACTGACCATAGGCGACGATGCTGGCGACACAACCGAAACGGTGAATGAGCAGCTCGATTTGGCTCCGATTACGTTTGAGGTTAATCAGTCAGTAATCACTGCTGAAGGTCAGGCCGTTCTCGACGAGGCAGCCGCCTACTTCGAATCAAACGCTGACGTTACGTTTGAGATTGGTGGACACACCGACAGCGACGGCGAAGACGCCAGCAACTTAACTCTCAGCCAGAATCGTGCTGATGCGGTTAAGACGTACCTTGAGGGCAAAGGCATTGACGCTGGTCGAATGACAACCAAAGGCTATGGCGAAACGGTCCCTAAGGTTGAGAACGACACTCCTGAGAACAAAGCGGTCAACCGACGAATTGAGTTCACAGTCAACTAAAGCGTTCTGGTTGCTGTAACCAAAGACTGAGTGACTCCCGACGGCCGCTAGCTGTCGGGAGTCTTCGTTTTAGGGTTTTGAGGTTACCGTTTAGCCAACCGTAATTTCGGCTGGCACGGTTCGGTTGTTATGGAAGTCGACTGCTTGGACGGCGTAGGTAGTCGTCGCTCCTGACCAGTCGTTGTCGACAAAGGTAGTTACCCGTTCGTCTGCGCCTCCCCCGATGTAGGTTAGTTCGTCGTCTTTGCCAACAATAGACACGGCGTAGGATGCGAACTCGACGTCATCTGAGGACGGTAGCCAACTCAGTTTCAAACCTTCGGATGTTTCCTCAGCGTCTAGACCAAGAATGGGGCTGGGGGCGGTAACGTCGGTCGTCGTTAATGTGTCGGTCCATCGGCGATCTGACCGATCCGATTCGGCGGTCACGATGTAGGTGTAGAAGGTGTCTGGATCGACAGTTTCGTCAACGAAGCTTGTGGCCAAGCCGGAATAGATCACGTTAGCGTCTTCGAGACGAACGGTGCTGGGGTCAACGCCGACACTACCCACCCGAAATAGTTCGTAGTTAACGTTCGGGTCTGCTGGCTGCCATTCGACCTCGACTGCTCGTTCATCCATTCTGACCCAGCCAATTTGCCAGTCTTGAACCGGACCCGCTTGGTTAGGCTCGGCTCGGGTAGCAGGCGGAAGCGACGAGTCGGCGGCGTCGACGATGTCGACCTGGGTAGTGTCTGCGCTCTCAGCAGTTGTCGAGGTTGACGACGGCGGTGCAGAGTTGGAACAACTAGCAACGATTACCGCAGCAGCCACGATCGGCAGAGCTTCACGACCGATCGATGCAGGTGACGTTAGAACCCCTCCCATTGTTCTTCTTCCCCACCTTGGAACTCCGGCAGCGGTTCAGAAGGGTCTCTGGGTGGAGCCATCGTTGCGTCAAACCGAGGTTCTGGCGGTGCGGGCTTGGCCGACCGTTGACCTGCCGACTGACTCGTCCCCTGGGACTGGGCGGATCCCCCGCTCTCGGCTTCATCTCCGGGAGCGTAGCCGTAGCACATTTTCTCACCGTCAACGTCAAAGACCGACCCTAAAGACCCTACGGTAAACGACGACCAGTCTCCCGATTTCTTCTGGACCTCAATTTGTCCACCCTCGGCCAGAGCTTTTTCCAAATCGGCGACAGGAGCCATCACGGCCCATTTCCCGGTTTTGGTCTTGCGAAATCTTGGCGGTATTTTCTCTTCTCCCATGCGGACAGATTCTAGCCGGTCGAGAAATAGACGAGCCAGGCTGATCGACTAACTATGCTTATTGAGATGTCAAAGATTGGGATCTACCCCGGTTCGTTCAACCCGCCAACGTTCGCTCATGCCGCTATCGCTGAAGCAGCATTGGATAGTCATGGTCTGTCCCGACTCGATATTGTTGTCAGTGAGTCGGCGCTGGGCAAAGACGACGTCTCCCATCCCCGCCTCTCCGACCGGATTCGGGTGCTGCGCTCTTCGTTCGAACGGTTCGACAATATAGAGGTCAAAGTTACCGAGAAGCAGCTACTGAGCGACATGAGCCAAGGGTATGACCTGTTGGTTCTAGGCGGTGACAAGTGGGCTCAGATCCAAGAGCTTCGCTGGTATGAGGACAGCCAAGACCGAGAAAGAGCACTGTCGATGCTTCCAGCTATCACAATTGCGGCGCGATCGAATATCAACATCCCGGAAGAGTTACGTCTCGAGGTCGCCCAAGAGTACGTGCAGAATATTTCCTCAACCGCCGCCCGAGCAGGCAGCCATCATATGATGACCGACGCGGCACTAGCTTTCGCCAAGGAGACAGGGGCGTGGGTTGACACTAGCCGATACGAACAATGGAGCCGGCAAGACCGGGGCGACTGACAGCGCCACACGCTACTATTGCGGGAATGGGTTTTAGTCGGGAAGAGTTAGAGGCGCACCGTGATGGAACGGTACCCGACCTGTTGGACGACGACGTAAACCTTCTTTTTGTCGGAATCAACCCGGGCCTGTGGACCGTGGCTACACAAACTCATTTCGCTCATCCGGGGAACCGGTTTTACCCGGCTTTGACCAAAGCGGGAATAATCACACGCGATATCGATCGCCGGGCGGGGTTTACACCAGAAGACCGGCAGCATTTGTTACAGCGCCACATTGGAATAACCAATATTGTCGAACGGGCGACGGTTAAAGCCAGTGAGCTTTCGGCTGAAGAACTACGTATCGGGGCAGAAAAGCTAACTTCGCTGGTCGCCCGAATCGAACCCGCTGTTGTTGCGATCGCGGGCATTACCGCATATCGAACCGCGTTCAAAGATCGGAAGGCTTCCGCAGGTTTACAAGAGCGAGTCCTCGCTGGAGCCGAACTATGGGTGGTGCCAAACCCTAGTGGGTTGAATGCTCATGAGACGGTGGATTCTTTGGCGTCTGCATATGCTGCACCTGCTATTTCTGCTGGGGTAATCCTACCTGGCTAAACGTGTCAGGTTTGGATGACGGTCGAGCTGGTGACCTTGTCGTGTAGTGTTTGTTTCTCCTCATCCCAAAGCATCCACAAATAGCCCAGATACATGATGTTGCCTGAAATAAAGTTCGCAAATAGGTACCGTCCGAGGGCTCGTCCGCCGCTGAGTAACGAACCGTCGTTGATATCCACTACTTTTGTTCCGACGATTCTTCGCCCGATGGTTTGACCAGTTCGATAAATGGGCCTGATATGGAGAAAGAAAGTGACCACCATCGCGACCAAAAAGTAGAGACCAAAAAGAACAAACCAAAGAACGATTGTGTCTGAGGTCGGGACTGTACACGTTGAGGAGGCGCCATCAACATCTGTGCATGCCGTACGTTCAGTTTCGGATCCGTTGATGCCCACAATAAAGAGAGGCACGCTAAAGATCAGCGTCACAAACCCTACAACAATGCTATCGATCAGTAATCCACCGAATCGCTGACCGAACGAGGCCCGAGCAAAACCGATAGGCCGCGTGACTGGCGCACCGTAGTTCATCGGAGGGTTAGTTCCGGTCGCACCCCATTGACCTGGCACCGGAGGCTGCTGGGCGTGGGGATGTTCAGGCGCTCCAAATTGGTTCATAGTGCCGAGTTTAGAACGGAATGACCTCGATTGGACCGCATCCCCACGATCAGGTAAACCCAATTAAAACCAACTTATACTTGGATTTTTCTTTATTATTGTGAGGGAATGGATTGCAAAACAATAAAACACCACCTATAAATGGGAAGATAAGCATCTACATTTCCCTCTCCAACAACGGCAGATCCTTTGGGTCTGCTGTTGTCGGTTTCTACAACTAGCTAGCAATACCATCGGAGCACAACGTGGCTACATCCATGATCGGACGAATCGCACTCATCACCGGAGGCGGCGGAGACATCGGCAGGACCGTGGCGGTTCATCTAGCCGCCGCCGGAGCCCAAGTCATAATCTCGGACCTTGAATCAGCCAAAGATGGGTTGGACCTTACAACCGAAGTATGCCAACAAGCTAACCCAGACGCCCAAGTTCACCAATTCCCGTTCGATGTGACCGACACTCAAAGAGTCATTTCATCGATCAACACCATAAGCTCCGTAATCGGAACACCAGACGCGATCTTCAACAACGCTGGATACCAGGGCCAGTTCGCCCCCATATCCGACTGTGACCCTCAAGACTTCAAACGTGTGATGGACATCAACGTAGTCGGCGTATTCAATCTGGTTCAACAATGTTCACGGGAGCTAATCAGAGCCGGAATAGGCGGATCGATCGTCAACACCGCATCGATGGCGGGAGTCGGCGGCGGACCCAACATGGCAGCTTACAGCGCGTCAAAAAGTGCAGTTATTGGACTGACCAAAGTCGCCGCCAAAGATCTCGCACCAGCCGGAATCCGAGTCAATGCAGTAAGCCCAGGGTTCATAGGCACCGGGGCAATGTGGGACCGACAAGTAAAACTCCAAGCCGAAACCCCAAGCCAGTACTATGCAGACGACATCGAAACAGTAGAACAGCAAATGTTGACACAGATCCCAATGCGTCGAGGCGGGACACTAGATGAAGTGGCGACCGCTGTACTGTTTCTGCTTTCAGATGCGTCGTCCTACATGACCGGAAGTAATCTTGAACTCGCCGGCGGCGCCTCGTAGCTACAACGCAGCGTCCATCTGAGCTAACATTTCACTAGCTCGGGCAACCAGCTCAATCTGGGGACTTACAGTGCCGGTTACCGGAACAGGTCCCACGTCGGAACCAATAGATCGAGCGGCCAGGATCGCCGCTCCCCTCGCAGACGCATTCGTATCAGAAACTAATCCGACATCACGCCCAATCATCGTTGCTAACAGCTGTACCCACTCCCGGTTCTTAGATGAACCTCCCGACAAGATAACGTCGTGACTTCCGGTCAGGTCCAGCGTTAGGCGAACCCTTCTGGCCAAATATGTCGCCACACCTAACAAAGCACTACGAGCCATCGCTGATCTATCGTGCGACGTCGACAACCCGGTCCACGAGCCACGAGCATGAAGCCCAACTTCGGGGTCTCGTTCACCACCAACAAACGGCAAAAAGACCGGATCATCGGCAACCGCTAGCGCATCTTCGGCCAGGGCAAAAAGCTGCTCCCAGGTCAAACCCAGATTCGAACGAACCCAGCCCAAAGCTAAACCAGCGTTTAGTACCGGGACCATCACATACCAGGGCGAAGCAGAACTCGCTGTTCGATACTGATGCAATTGGAGTTCAGAGAACCGACGGTCAGGCAAGTCGATAACGGCGGCGACCTGGGCACCAGTCCCGACATTGAGAGCGAGATTACCGGGCTTTTCAATACCCAAACCCAACAAGGCCGCCGCCACATCACCCGCACCAGCAGCAACAGGGATACCTTCAGGTATCCCCAAATGGCTACTAGCGGCACTACTAACATAACCAGCGGTACTATCTGCTGGGATTAGGTTTGGCAAGAAGCCGGCGTCCAAACCTAATCGTTTCAAAACGGAATCTGACCAGTCATCGGCATCAATATCGTACAACAGCGTCGCAGATGCATCACTCGGCTCAGCGGAGATAGGCGACTCGTCAGTAATCATTGAACGAAGCCAGTCTTTAGGACCCACCGCTCCACGCATCTGGTTCCACGTCGCTTCATCATGTCGTTGCAACCACAGCAAGATCGGCCCAGCCATTCCAGGAACGATCGGGTTTACATGGTTAGCTGACGAATGGTGATCTATTTCGGCAAACACGTCTACCTCGGCCAAAGCCCGCCGGTCAAGCCAAAGAATTGCGTTATGGATAGGTTGGTTCGACTCGCCAATCGGAATGATTCCGTGCATCTGCCCACTCAAGCCGACGGACTCAACTGCGCTCAACAGTTCGCACGGAGCCGAGCTGAGCACACCGGCAGCAGCCGCCCACCAGACGAGCGGGTCCATCTCTACCCGCTCACCATCGACGATGGTCTCATAGTTCTGGGTTCCGACCCAAAGAGCATTCGACGAATGGTCAAGAATTGTTGCCTTTAGCGAACTTGTTCCCAGATCTAACCCTAGATACATTGCTGTTCCAATCGCCAATACCACCGCGTCGAGCTCTTCTCGTCTACTACCAACTTACTCGCTAGGGTTCTGCTCACAAAACGCGTTTCGACAGGTGAATGCAGTTGACAACAAAAAAACTGGTCCGAGCGATTCGAGGACGACTTCGGGCTGTTGAGCACTAGCTAAAGTTATTCCACTCCATCGAGCGTCCAAGATGCTGCTCCAACGCATCAACATCAGCAGCGAGTTCTTCGGAAAGACGTTTACGAACAGCGGGTTCCAGCGGCGAACGGCGCTGCAAATTCCAGACTTTGTGGTGGTTCAGACGGAAGTGATCAAGCCCCAGAAATTGATGAACACGATCGAACTTCTTCGGCGTCTCGATACAGATCCTCGCTTCGAAGAACCAAAATCTGGTGTTTCGAAAACCACCGTTCCCATTCCAACAACCCATCTAGATATCTACCTTGGTCAACGTACGACCACATTTGGTGGGCCAGACTTTGGTATTTTTGGTCGGCCTTCATCCGTTGGACTTGCCCAGCAGTCCGTACCTGCTCGGCATCTAACGCTTCCTCAAACGACAGTTTTTCGAACCCTTGACCGGTCCGTTCTCGGTGATGTGACCAGGCCCGATCCACCGGGTCCCGCAAAATCATGATGATCTTAACGTCTGGGACGAGGGCGGCCGCTCGGCGGGCGGCGTGAGGATGATACAGATAGTAGGGTGTCGCCTCGCCTGTGATGGCTTTGTTTCGAGCCAAGGTTGCCTCAAAGGCGAAATGCGATCGATACCAGGATTGCGATCGTTGGGAAAAGTTCACGTCAAAGTAGTACGTGCCTTTTACTCGCTGCTTCTCAGGCACCATTGGCCACACCTGCGGATGGCCTAAGAGATAGTTGTAAAGCGACGTGGTGCCACCACGCTTAGCGCCAACAATCAGAAAATTTGGCAACGCCCGCCACGGGGCCGTCGATGTGGCCCAGCTTCTTATTCCTGACTTTACTAGTCCCTTACCTCGAGCACTGACAGACGTACCGACCGAAGCCGTCCCGCAATACGGGCCGAGCTTCGGGAACGCCACAGCTGTTTCGGTCACGGACCGCTGACTCCGTCCAGCGACTCGAAACATGAGGCAGCAGCCCTGATTTCGGCGATCTGCTTTTCGCTGAGTCGCTTTTTCCACCGATGTATCTGGTCTGCGGCCACTCGGTTGGTTTGGTACCCATCGCCTGCAGTATTGGCATCCCGAATACTTTGTTCAATCTCGTCGGTGAACTCTACTTCTAGACGTTCGAACATCTCTCGAAATTCTTCGACCGGATCGAGACAAATCGTTTCGTGGCTTATGACTAGCCAATCCGGGTTTCTTTCGGCCGCTCGAACCAAGGCGTCATCAAGCAAGCAATAATCCCAAGCCATTCGATAAAGGTCCGATGCGTCTTTACCTGGGGCTCGCAGACCGTAGGGCTCAATCCAATGCCCACGTATCAGCGGTTCGTCAGCTAGGTTCAGTGCCCCCCAACCTAGTTCGAGCCAACTACCGACTGCGTTAAGCGGGTTACGGCGGACGATGAGAACGTTCGTGTCAGGCCAGCGTTCGGTTATCGCTTCCAACGCAAACGAGGCGTGCACAGTCTTTGCGATCACGGCAGCGTCGGCGTTTTTGTTCAAGCCACCCCTTCGAGGGCGAGCTACCTGTTTAAACGCCCAACCGTAGGCTTTGTTGAGCGGGTCGGTTTTTTGGTCTAGGACACCGTCGAGGTTCGAGCGTCTCGCCGTCCGCAAAAGAACTTGCCCGGCTCTCGCCGCAGGCGTATTCATCGGCTGCCCACCGGCAAGAGCAGCGTCCCAAAGACGAGTGTAAGGCTCTGGCAGCTCCCCAGAGAACAGGACCGGGAATCGACCTATGCCCGCTTTTGCCCGCAACGCAAAAGCATCTTTCAGGTCGTTATCAGGTTCGTGGACCTGTTTGGTAGTTGGCCCAGAGGCCAGAATACGTTCTACCCACGTCGTTCCCGAACGCGGAGCTCCTGCAACAAGTACTTGAACCATACAAGACAACGTTACTCTAGTCGATCCATGAACTAACAAGTTGACGGACCTAAAGGATCTGGGCAAAGCTACTCCACCGGACTATTGTTAACGCCAAGCTTGTGCGCCAACAACCATCACGACCTGCGGATTTGTCCATGAACGATCAACCAGTATTGCGAGTCGGAGCACCGGTTTGGAGTCTCCCCGGTTGGGCCGGAACCGTCACACCGAGCAAGGGTAAGCGATCGGACGAGCTGCTGTGGTACAGCACGTGGTGCAACGCCGTTGAGGGCAATACGACGTTCTATGCTGTGCCTTCGGCGTCTTCGGTCGCTCAATGGGCTGAAATGGCTCCGCCGGAGTTCCGGTTTTGCTTCAAGTTACCCAAATCCATTACGCACCAGCGAAGGCTTCGCAACGCCGCGTCGGAGCTTTCCGAGTTCTTGACCCGAATGGTTCCCTTACATGAGAATTTCGGCCCGATCTGGATCCAACTGCCCGCCAGTTTCGGACCGGATGATCTTGGCGTGCTTCAACGTTTCCTCAGCCAGCTACCGCAAGAGTTTGATTGGGCGGTCGAACTCAGACACATGGCGTTCGAAGCAGAAGGTCCATCTGAACGGGCTGCCAACGACCTTCTGTTCGCAGCGAACGTCGACCGTGTAATTTTCGATAGCAGGTGCGTGTTCTCGGGCCCATGCGAAACCGATGAAGAGAAAGACGCCTGGGAGAAGAAGCCACGGTTACGAGTGCGGCCAGTCGCTTTGAGCCAACGACCGACCGTGAGATTCATTGGACAGACAGCACCCGATGCGAACGAAGAATTTTGGCGCCCATGGGTACCGAAAGTTGCCGAGTGGATTTCGGAAGGCCGTGAACCCTATGTCTTTATCCATACCCCCGACAATGTGAGAGCACCCGACCTGGCCCGTCAGTTCCACCGCCAAGTCTCTGAGGCGGTCGATTCGCTCGCCCCGCTCCCCGAGCCGAAGGACCCTACCGTCCAGGCACCGTTGTTCCCGTAGTCGGCGGTTAGACTTCGATTTTTGAATTCTTCGAGAACGTTAGGAACCCAAGATGGCCGCAAAACCTAGTCCTTTAGAGGTTGGAACTACTGCACCCGACTTCGAGGTGACAACTTTCGATGGTCAAGACATCAGCCTCTCCGCCCTCAAAGGCCAGAAAGTCGTGCTCTATTTCTACCCGAAGGACAGTACGCCCGGATGCACAAAACAGGCCTGCAACCTTCGAGATAACTTGGCCGAACTCACCGACAATGGCATCGCCGTGATCGGGGTTTCACCCGACGACGATGCAAGCCACGAAAAGTTCTCAACTAAACACGAGCTAACGTTTCCATTGCTCGCCGACCCGGACCGCCAAATAATTGACGCATACGGTGTGTGGGGCGAGAAGAAAAACTACGGAAAAACGTATATGGGTCTCCAACGGACAACGTTTCTGATAGACGAAGACGGCGTTATTCAACACGTTTTCAAGCGTCCAAGAACTGCAGACCATACCGCAGAGATTCTCAGCAAACTGTAGGCCAGTTCAACCTTGCGCCAAAAGAACGTATCCCCCCGACCAGGTCGGGGGGATACGTCCAGGAAAGTCTCACCTGCGTTAGTTGTTCAAAGACTAGCGCTGGTGGCCCGTTTAACCGGACATGTGTATGACGCCGAAACCAACGAAAAAGTCGCGAAATCACTTCGCTTAACCCTCACACCAAATTCGGCGTCTATTCCATAATGTCATACTCGAACACGTAATTGTGTGCACCATCGTCGGCAATTTCGATTGTCATCGTCCCACGCAACCCGGTGAGTTCTCCTGTACCTGAATCTGGGACCACCTGAATATCTTGGTGCCCTACCGAATTAGCCATGGTCGAGGAATGCTGCAACGCAAAGGTTCCCGACTTGCCTTCAACAGTTCCAGCCACGACCTCTAAGGCGACATAGCCCGCTGAACCTTCGACCCCGGTCTGGTAGGCAACCATCTGCCCGACACTTGTTCCCGTGATCGCTCCAGAGAACGTCTTGTCGATCGACATGTTCACCAGCGGCGGCCCCTCTCCCACAGTTTGAGACTCACGAGTAGTCAACTTCACTTCGAACGGACCGGTTATTTCGCTTGGCATCTCTAAATCGTCTCTCTGTTCGTTGTAGTAACCTCGCTATCGTACTCCAATAGTCGAAGCCGTCGATTGAACATTTGCGCCAATCCTCACCGCATCAAGCCCAAACGAACTTTCGAGATTGATCAGCTATATGGCCAGACAACCAACCTTCGATTCCGACCGCGACAAAATGCCCTTTGGTGTTGTTACCCCGCCTCCGCGAAACCTTTGGCGTTTACGCCGTTGGGAACCCGATCGCCCGCTTCGACCATTCCTCCGTTGGTTCTGGATGGCCGAATGGGACCTAACCGAATTCGGACCGTTCGAAACCACCACCCTGCCGCACCCGGCAGCAAACCTCGTGGTCGAACACGGAGCAGCCACCTTGTTCGGACCAACCACCCGAGCGTTCACCCGAGTTTTAACAAACAAAGGGGCAACGATTGGGGCACTGTTCTCGCCTGCCGGGCTCTCGGCATTTAGAGCCGAATCGGTATCGAACCTGGTCGATAACTATTGCGTCGCCGCGAAGGTGTTCGACTCGATCCCAGACGATTTCGCCTCGCTAGTCGATCCACAGAACCCAGACGACACGATAGATGTCGTTGAACAGATACAAACCGCCACCGCCCAGATCAACCAGACCCAAGACTGGTCGACGTCAACACTATTGTCGACTCAATAGCATCGAACCGATCGCTGCAAACCGTTGATGACGTAGCCTCTTTCCACCATCTGAGCCGACGAACCCTCCAACGGCTATTCACCAACTATGTCGGCATCGGCCCTAAACGTGTCATTCGACGCTACCGCCTTCAGGAAGCTGCCAACCTTGCCATCGTCGACGACAACATTGACTGGTCGGAGCTCGCCTCGCGGTTGGGTTACAGCGATCAGGCTCACCTGGTCCGAGACTTCGAGCAGATGGCGGGGACCAGTCCTGCCAGACATCAGCGAAATCTATTGTCGACCGAGCATTGGCACTAGCGCGTTCTATTGTCCAAAGAACAGCGAGACACCTAGCGCTATCGGCACCACGATCCAGGTGACCGCCAAAAGAACCATTGCTAGCAGGGCAAATATTCTGGCCTGATCCCCTGGAGGGGAACCACAGCGACCCACTGTCTGATACAAGGCTTCAAGTGGCTGCTCGACAGTTAGTTTGATCCGTCGTCGAGCAATCGCTGCACCTTTGAGGACAGCCCATGACATTCCCACCAACACACCAAACAAGATGGCCACTAGCACGACCTGTCCAAACACAGAGTCAATAAACCCGACGATAAGCCCCTGCAGCCCGCCGACCACAGTAGACAAAAATGCTCCGCCGAGAAGAAACGTCGGGAAACCTAACGGATTACCTCTATACCCGGGACCGACACGTTCGGCGTGAACCCGAGCAACCGAAAGGTCACGGCGTTCAGCAGCGCCAGGCAGACACGCTGCTTCTCGGCGGTTGTACAGGTTCGTGATGTTGTTCAACACATTCCGCAAATGCGACTTGACGATAAAGTGCACAACTTGTTGAACAAGATATGCCGCTATTGGAGTGAATGGTCCAAGACTTCTCACTTTGACCCCACGAGAACCGTTACGATCCAACACTTCAAGGGCCCGCATCGCTCCCGCATGGGCGCTTCGAAACTTATCGGGATGACCGAGTGGGCGTTTAGAAGCCAGTTCAAGCACGATCTGACGGTCGACTTCGTCGGTGGCCCCTACCTGTTCAAGTATCCGATCAGCAGCCTTCGAATCGCTTTTACGCAACGCGTTAAACGCATCCAGTTTCTCGTCTAGTTCGTCAAGAACCAGTTCTGGGCGACTGTTGGCAGCATCTTGAGGGCTCATGGTTGTCTCATGATAATGATCGGCAAATAGTTTTTTGAACAATCCTGTTGACTCTCCCCTTACAGGAGGCGTCATTGTGTTCCTAGACAGCGAAAAACGCTGGCCTACTAACTAGGAGACACACAATGAACAGCTTGTTCCCACTGCTACTCACCACAAATCGAGCCGAGTGCCGGGATTTCTATCAGTCGGTTTTCGGATTTGAGGTTGTTGCCGAACTCGATTGGTACGTGCAGCTGACATCACCGGACAACCCGGCAATCCGTATAGCCTTCATGTCTCCCGACAATCCCGGAATCCCTGACGGGTATCCAACAAACCCCGGAATAGTAGTAACTATCGATGTTGATGACGTCGACGAGGTTTGGGCGAAGGCTAACGAGAACGCTGCTGACTCATTAGCGGCAGAACCCAAAGATGAGGAATGGGGCCAACGACATTTCGTTCTTGTCGACCCAAGCGGAGCCCTCATCGACGTC
>JAHDCC010000007.1:125059-134638 GCA_020630065.1 Acidimicrobiales bacterium | reverse complement strand
ATGGGGCCAACGACATTTCGTTCTTGTCGACCCAAGCGGAGCCCTCATCGACGTCCAGCCGAAATCGATACGTCTTCGGGCTATCGCCGCTACTCGACCGAGCAACTAGGTGACGCCCATTTGATACGTAGACTGCGAGACCTAGCAATGCCTCTGCCAGAAATCCAAACCATACTGTCAAGTACCAAAGCAGACAAACGGAACCAGGCCATCGTTGAACACTTGGGACGAGTCGAAAAGGAGTTGCGCCACACCAAAAATATCGTCACCTCGCTGCAAGCACTTCTGACCGGCGAGACCAACTCTTCAATGGACCTCGAATTCATGTTGTTGCCCCCTTTGACGGTGCTCTCAGTCACCGATTCGATTGAACAGCAGATGATCCTCGAATGGTGCGGCGCAAACTTCGAACCGTTGTATCAGAATGTCACCAACGCTGGTTTGGTTCCTTGCGGGCCGCCAGGGGGCTTGTACAGTCCGGAAGTATTACGCCTCGGCGAAGGCGAAGTCACGATATTTGTCCCCGTTTTGGGCAGTCCTGGACAGCTCGAAACCGCAGGAGCGGTCACGCTGGAATCCATCTACGTTGCTTCCACCACCCACGTTGGACCCTACGATGATTTAGATCGGACGTATGGGCAGCTGGGTGCCGAGGTCAATAAGCTAGGAATCAGCAGCGATGGGGCGATACGAGAAGTTTATGTTGTCGGCCCAGTCCACAGCTCCGACACCCAAGACTGGAGAACCCAGGTGTGTTGGCCTGTGCACGAAACTAAAGACGTTAGCTAAACGATTCGGCGGTTGGAACTTCGACGTCGGGCCGGTAATAAATATAGTGATCGGCGATAATCGATTTAAGGCCGACAGAGGATGCATCGTCGGCCAGTTTGACCGTGATCATTTGAGCGTAGATGTGAACTTCTTCTACTTTGTCGGTAGCAAACAATGAGCGTGCCAGTTCGTCTGGTGGGCGCTCACCATAGATAGCGTCGCCTGCCAGGTAGCTCTCATGCCCCATGCCGGTAAAGGTGCGGTTAGTTTCAAATCGCACATAGCCGGGACGGTTCGACTGTTTTTGGATTACTGCTATCGGTTCACCCACGTCCAAAAGCGTACCTTAAGCAAGCGTCTATCACTCCGAAAACGGCACCGATTCAGCTCGAACGAAACGTTGCAGCACAACGACCCCCAGTGCGATGGTTACGCCTGCCAGAACCGTGTGCACAACTTTGAACGCAAGCTCGTGGTTTCCAAAGAAAATATCGGTGCCCCTGATCAACCACACGATGATTCCGAATATGGCCAACAACCCGACGGCTCTACGGGGAAGACGCATCCCGTTGCCGGGTCCCGACCGGGAGAAGACTGCGCGAGCTAGAAGGCCACCGGCGACCAAAGCCAAAACTACGAAACTGGCCGCCAACGTAAACCGCCAGGCCTGAGACCAGCCAGCGAGTTCATCATCGAGAAAAATGTTGCGTAATCGGCCTACCCATACAAAAAGTGTCCAACCGATTAGTATCCCGGCGAAAACGATACCCGGGGTCGCCCCCGATAGTTCAGGAGAATCCGCCCCGATAGATGGCTCAGCCGTCGAAGCAGGTATTGAGTCATTCCGCATAGCTCCACCGTACGACAAGCCGCTACCAAACAGACCAAGACTCGCTGCACAGTCCCACTAACACCAGGACGAAGACTAAAGAATTCTTACATCTTCAAATCCCCACTACATATGTTACCCACCGTTAACCTATTGACTTGATAGTTGTATGTGGTTAGAGTTAGTTGTTGCTAGTTCAAGGTGAAGGGTGACTATTTTGGCGCGTAAACTCTGTCACGATTGCTTTCAGTTCCTGACTTCCGGCGGCGGCGCCGCCTCGTCCAAAACCAAGAAAGACCTTAAAGAGTGGGGCAAACCCAAAATCCTGTCTTCTTCTAATTCAGTGTTCCGCAAGACGTGTGCGGGCTGTGGTCGACAGGTCTATCGGTTTTACGACATCCGCTAACCGGGTCATTCTGAAGGCACTACTTAACAACTCATTACTTCGAGCCGATCTGTTGGAGTATCCGTTGCCAAGTTTGGAACAATACGAGCGTGACTACGAACAACCAGACAACAGACATCTCGGAAACCGCCGAGGCCGCCGATAGCAGCGGTGAGTCCAGCGATGTCTCTAAATCTGTAGGGCTGGTAATGCACCACCAACGTTCCACCCGGTGGATGCATTGGATCAACTTCCCTCTTCTCGCCATCATGATTTGGAGCGGATTTCGGATCTACTGGGCCGATGTACAAGACCCGAACGTCGTTGGCGTAGGCAACTTTGAACTATTTGAGTTATTCCCCGACTGGTTCAACGAGACACTTGGACTGCGAGCCAAGCTGGCGGCTGGCCTCGGATACCACCTGATATTCGGATGGATTTTTATACTCAACGGCCTTCTGTACACTTTTTTCACCATCAAGTCCGGTCACTGGCGTGATTTAAACCCTGGTCGTCACGGCTTCCGGAAAGCGCTTGGCGAAGTCAAATCGAGTTTTACCGGAAACCACAATTCGGACCCCGCAGACGGCTACAACCCAGCTCAACGCATCGCCTACAACTTCATTGTTCTGCTCGGCGGCGTATCTGTTCTTACCGGGTTCGCCATTTATCGACCAAACACTCTTAGCTGGCTCACCGCTTTGTTTGGCGGATACCAGACGGCGAAAGATATCCACTTTGTCGCCACGCTTCTATTCATAGGATTCTTTTTCGTTCACGTCGCCCAAGTTGTTCGTGCTGGCCCGCTCGCTTTTATAGCCATGGTCTCCCGTTCAACGCCGGTAGAAGACAGTATTGACACCGAACAAGCGACAGATGACCAGACTGCCAATGCACGCGAACTCGCTGTACCAAGCTCGCAACGACGAGCACTTATTACTGGCGGACTGACGCTTGGAGCATCCGCTCTTAGCTGGCGTTGGCTTCAGTCCCGCCCCGAAGATGACCGACTCCCGACGCCTTTGCGTTCCGGCCACGAGTTTGTCGAACGGGTTTGGCGCCCGCTCGATCAACGTTCAACGTCGGCTCGCACGTTTTCGCCATCTGAAGCCGGCGAGATCCGGGTAAATGGACGTCACGGAATCCGAGAAGAGATCGACCTTGACCAGTGGAGCCTGACCGTCCGCGACCCGTCGGGGGCGGAAATCGACACCATAACGATGCAAGATCTCGAAACGCTGCCAGAAACATCGATCACGACCGAACACATCTGTATCGAGGGGTGGAGCCAGATCGTCACCTGGACCGGAGTTAGGTTCTCCGACTTCACTGAGATGTACCGCGAGTCTCTCGGCGAATATTCGTACGTGAATTTAGCCACACCCGACGAGGAATACTATGTCAGTCTCGACGCACAAAGCATGCAACATCCGTTTACCTTGCTCGCCTACGCCCTCAACAACGAACCATTAACGCAAGAACACGGTGCACCTCTTCGACTCGCCACTCCGGTCAAATACGGAATCAAGCAGATAAAAAGGATCGGATCGATCGAATTTTCCGATAGCCGCGGGCCCGATTATTGGACCGAACGCGGCTACGACTGGTACGCCCACCTGTAATCCCCATCGAAACAAGACTTCGACGAACCCCAAGTCAGGCGTTTACTAACGGCCACAAAGACGGTAAAGTTTGTAGCCTCATGGACAATCGCCGGTTCCGATCGACGGTGTCGTTGAAAACCATCTTGTAAACAAGGACGTGGGGCGTGAAAAACGAACCTAACAGTGGCAGACCAACCATCGGAAACAACAGCGCGGTAAACGCCGAACACGGCTATGACCGGCCTAGACCGAAAAAGGACGCCAACTCAATATGGCTAGCTTCAGCTGGTGTGCTTGCCGTCCTAATCCTGGCCTTAGCTTTCCTTAACTTCCAGAAGTACGACCTGTTCGGGGGCGGTGACGAGGCGGAAGAGTCCGCGGCCGGACCGACCGAAGAAGACGAAACAGGCGAAGAGCCTTCGACCGATTCTGATATCGCTCCGACCCAAGGCACTTCTGAAGATGGTTTCCCTGACTCCACAGAGCTTCAAGCCCTGGTCAATGACGGCGAAAGCGCTTGGGTCGTGGGGCATCAAGAGAAGTTCCAGTATCGAATCTCTGGGGCCGTACCTAGTGAAGACATCCGAAGTGCCATCAGCACATCGGTAACGGAGACCTACGGTGAAGATCCCGCTCTGGTAAAGAACGAAATCACCGTCGACCCTGCACTGTCCGCTGAACAGTGGATCAACAACGTCCCGAGCTTCTTGAAGGTTCTCCCGTTCGAATTGGTTGATGGCGCTTTCGCTATCAACAACAACAAAACGAATCTAGTGGGGCTTGCAGCAAACCCAGACAAGATCGAAACGTTGAAAGCGGCCGCCGGACAACAAGAGCTACCTTCGGTTGAAAGTTCGGTTACCGTTGGCGACCAACGCCCTCCTACCCTGGTAGCCACCGCACGAGACGGCAAACTAGAACTTCTGGGCATTCTTCCAGAACAGCGGCTCATCGATAAGATCGTCGCCGACGCCGAAACGCTCTACGGCGCTGAGAACGTTAAGAATGGCATCATCGAGGAGCCATCAACGTTCGCTGCTTTCCCGCTTATCAACTTCGGCAAAGTGAACATCGGAACGTTCAAACCACTCGGCGACTTCGATATGCGCCTCGAAAACGGTGAACTGTCAGCGACCGTCCGAGACGGTGTAGTGTTCGCCCCAGGCTCGTCGACAATCACGCCCGAGATCGAACAAGCGCTAGCCGGATTCCCTGGTTTCTTCCGACGAGCTAACCGCCCAGTATTTATCTTCGGACACACCGAT
Organism: Acidimicrobiales bacterium; assembly: GCA_020630065.1. Classification (GTDB taxonomy): domain Bacteria; phylum Actinomycetota; class Acidimicrobiia; order Acidimicrobiales; family SZUA-35; genus JAHDCC01. Next base: position 129,784 of record JAHDCC010000007.1, on the reverse strand, counting down.
GACACCGGCGACCCGGAAGAAAACCGCAGACTCAGCCAGGAACGTGCTGACGCTGTCCGCAACTTCTTCATAAGCAAAGAGATCAACCCCGACACCATCACGGCAGAAGGCAAAGGTCAAGACGAACCGGCCGAATCCAACGCTACCCCGGAGGGTAAAGCGAAGAATCGTCGAGTTGAGATCGTAATCGGCTCAAGCGCCAGCTAACAAACCAAACTCTACAAACCAGATCGGGTCAGCTCTCAAACGAGAGTTGGCCCGATCTGGTTTTGGGCCTATGTTGGCCCGACCACGGAAGATCGTCAGCGAAACTCCACGACATCCTATGAATAGCGCTCCCCCCGTACCCGTGTAACGCAGTCCGGTGAGCTGGCGAGGGGTAACCTTTGTTCTTCTCGAACTCATACATCGGAAAACTGGCTGCGTAAGAACGCATCATGCGGTCTCGTGTAACTTTCGCCAAGATAGAAGCAGCGGCGATAGAGAGACTTATAGAGTCACCCTTAACCAACTTCTCGGTCACAGGGTGACCAACAAAGTCCCATTTGCCATCCAATATGACCGCTGATGGTTCGACCCCTAGTCCTGCGATCGCTCGACGTGCGGCCAAACGCTGAGCGTCGGACATACCAAGCCGATCACATTCAGCCGCGCTGGCATGACCGATCGACCAGCATCGACACCAAGCAATGATCCGTTCGAACAGTGCCTCTCGTTCTGGCTCTTTCAGTTGTTTAGAATCCCTAAGCTTGTAAATTCTTCGATCAACGGGAACTACCACCGCTCCAATGGTCAACGGTCCAGCCCATGAGCCACGACCAACTTCGTCTACACCAACAACGTTGTCGTGTCCGGCAGCCCACAACCGACGCTCTATCGACAGACCGGGTGACGACGACTTCAACGCCTTGCGGAGCTTGGGGACCGATGTCATTCCGCCCCCAGTCGACCAGCCAGCAGACGTGCGGCAGCATCTTGGGCGCTCGCACCACGCCAACAAATCTCGAATACCAAGTCGGCGATAGGCATCGCAACACCATGAGCGCGCGCGAGTTCATACGCCGACTTGGCAGCAGTCACGCCTTCGGCGACCTGTCCGAGGCTTTCAACAATCTCGTCAAGAGATTTTCCCATTCCGAGCTGGCGACCGACTGTGGCATTTCGACTTTGTGGGCTCATACAACTCGCTACCAGATCTCCAAGCCCAGCCAACCCGACAAGTGTCCGTTGGTCGGCGCCCATAACTTCGCCTAACGAACAAAGCTCAGACAACCCTCGAGTGATGACAGCGGCCCTTGCGTTGTCACCAAGCCCCATGCCTTCTACGATGGCGGCTGCGATAACATACACGTTCTTAAGCGCTCCTCCCAGTTCACAGCCGATGACGTCCGAACCGGTGAACACCCGAAACGTCGAAGTGGTAAACAGTCTCTGCGTTTGAACGGCTGGACGATGTTGTTCAAAGGCAACAACTCCACTGGCCGGTTTCCCGATGAGAATTTCTTTACAAAGGTTCGGACCGGTCATGACACCGACCACCGATTCTGGTAGCTCTTCTGAAATCACCTGGGTCATGCGAAGATTCGTGCCCGGTTCGAAACCTTTGGCCAAGCTGATCGCGGTTACTGCGCCAACCCCTTGTTGTGACAGATCTTGACTGACGCTACGCATAGCCGTTGTGGGAACCGCAAACACAACGAGGTTCACTCCAGAACATGCCTCATCCATATCTGAGGTGACAGCGACGTTGGCATGGATACTCGAACCGGGAAGATAGCGACTATTCTCACGAGTTTGTTGAAGTTCGACAGCCGAACTCTTATCTCGTACCCAAAGAGTGACCGGAGAGTTGTGTGCTAAAAGATGTGCTGCGGTGGTTCCCCACGACCCGCCGCCCACCACCAATGTATGCATGCCTGACATCAATAGTAAACTAGCTTGATGTGGATAGGTTCGTCACATCCCTCAGGGTTGTTCCAATGACCGCAACCGAAGTGTTGGTACCTATCAAGGCGTTCACCCACGCTAAACAACGCCTATCACCATCCGTTGAGCCCGAAGACCGAATCCGATTGGTCAAGAAAATGGGCGCCAACGTTTTGGCTGCCACCAACGGCCTCGTCACGTGGGCGGTATGCGACGACGAAGATGTAGCTACCTGGGCGGACGATGCCGGGTTCGCTGTTCTGTTCCAACCAGCCACGGGACTAAACGAGGCTATCCAACTGTCAGTTAGTCATAGGCAGGATCATGGGGTCAAACGGATCATCGTCGCCCACGCAGACCTTCCGCTTCTTTCAGACGTGAAACCTCTTGTGGACGTGACCGGAGTTGTCGCTGTGCCGGATCATACTGGCCTAGGCACCAAGCTGCTAACGATTCCTACCTCCGGTGGGTTTAGGTTCCGTTATGGGGCGTATTCCGCTGACGCTCACCGGGCAGAAGCAGAACGGTGCGGGCTCGCATTCAAAACTATCGATCACCCAGAAATGGGTTTCGACATCAACACTGCCGAAGACCTACAACGCCTCGCAAACGACTACCCGACTACCTTCGACGACTTAACCAAAGATATTTCGATCTCCTATCGCCGCTTCGAACCCTTATGAAGGACCATTTAGCATGAGCGCAGCCCAGAACCCGCTAACTCCAGAGCCAGTTACGTTACGCAACCCGACATGCAACATCGAAACCCCGTCCCGGGCGTTAGCGATCGGGGCTCACCCGGACGACGTCGACTTCGGGTGCGGAGCGACGTTGGCGAAATGGGCTCAAGCAGGATGTGAAGTGAGTTTTCTTGTTTGTACCGACGGTTCTAAAGGAACCTGGGATTCATCGACGAGTCGCGATGAACTTATAGCGACCCGTCAACGGGAACAACGGGACGCGGCCAACATTATTGGAGCCACCGGCGAAGTCATTTTCCTGGGGCAAACCGATGGCGAGCTCGAATCGAACCTAGCGCTACGAGCCGAGGTCACTCATTGGATACGCCTGTTGAAACCAACTGTTGTCTTAGGACATGACCCGTGGAAAAGATACCGAATCCATCCGGATCATCGCCACGCAGGCTGGCTGGTGACCGACTCCGTCGTAGCTGCCCGGGATGCGACCTTTTTCCCTGAACAGGGTTTACAGCATCACCGGCCGGACATGATCTTGTTGTGGGAAGCTGACGAACCGGACCATGTTGAAGACGTCTCAGGGTTCGCAGATCGAAAGTATGAGGCGCTTCAGGCTCATAGAAGCCAACACGTGTCAACGATGTCAACTGATACCGGTGATTTCCGTAGCGCCGTTATGGCGAAACTTGAAACGGTTGGCAAAGCGGCCGGAATCGGTTTGGCTGAGGCGTTTAAGCTACTAGACGACCTCTAGTGACAAGTAACCGAGACTGGCACCCGCGGCCGCTATCGTCACCGCATTGAACTAGACTAAGTGCCTCTGTAGCCCTTCAGAGAATCAGCTGCCCAGCTACCTAGGTGTTCAATGGCGAGTTCAGATAACCAGTTCGACGACTCCGCCTCGTTTGGGGCAGCCGACCAACCATTATTCGATGAGCCTACAACCAAGAAACCGCTCGGAGTGTTAGCTTTTGCCCTTCAGGCCGCGCTTCTAGTGACTGGCCTATTCTGGTTAACTCATTTGGCTACCGATGCGGTTCTGAACACATTCGATGAGACCGGGTCCGCTGATTGGAACGTTGCATACGATCGCACGCAGCTCACTCAATCGATGGCATTGCTGTTCTGCGGCGTCTCTGCTGTGCTTCTCATTTGGTGGACCACCTGGGCATATCGCAACTTAGACGCTGCAGCAAAGGCATCGGAAAACCCCAAACAGGTTCTACTTTCATGGTTTATCCCGATTATTAATCTTCTCATTCCCGCCCGGGTGTTGGAGGAGCTCAGTGTTGGGGCAGCACCAGAGGATCACCCTCGACGCTTGCCACGGCTCGTCTGGTACTTCTGGGTCGCTGGTCCAGTAACGCTCTTTGTACGCTTCGGGATTTTGCTTCTCGAGCCTCTAGTTTTTCCATCTGGCAACCTATCGACGGTGTTCACCGTGGTCGGGTGGATAACGAGTTTGTTGATCGCAACTGCATGTCTAACGGGGATAATCGTGATCCGAAAAACCACTATTCTTGCTGAAACTTGGTAGGCGACGGCACGGTGAGAGTATGACAGTGACCACATGGCGACTGGGTTTGGTAGAGTAAAAACGATGTTGGTTGTTCTAGGCCCAGTCGACAGTGTCGAGGTTTGTAGGTGGATAAAGTTCGCTCGGCGAATTATCTGCGAGCTACGTCTCGATCCAGATGATCTGCATGGCGTCGTTACCGACGACATGTTGGTGAGTTGGTCACGCCTAATCGACCAATGGGAACGGCAAGCAATTGACGAACCCACGTTCAGATGGTCCGAGGCGTTAGAAAGCGACCAAGCCGAGTATTTACTGCATGGTTTCGAACGCTGTCTGCAGTCCCGTTCTATCCGTCAGTCATCGACTGCCGAAGAACGAGAAACGCAGCGCCAGTTTTCTATGCATATTGTTCAAGCATTCGTAGATGGCCTGTCAGAAGAAGGTCGTTCATGTCAGCATTACGTAGATCAGGTGCGAACATCAGTCGGGTCGTTCCTCGATCACTAGATCAACCGCTAGCCACTTCGATCAGTCGGGTCGTTCCTCGATCACTAGATCAACCGCTAGCCACTTCGATCAGTC
>JAHDCC010000007.1:0-124959 GCA_020630065.1 Acidimicrobiales bacterium | reverse complement strand
ATCAGTCGGGTCGTTCCTCGATCACTAGATCAACCGCTAGCCACTTCGATCAGTCGGGTCGTTCCTCGATCACTAGATCAACCGCTAGCCACTCCGAAGGGCCGCCCCTGGGGTGACGTGGTCTACTAGTTTCGCCTGATCGACGACACGGACGCCGTCGACGAGAACAAGCTCAATACCTTCCGAGGGCAACGCTGGGTTTTCAACCGACGCCCGGTCGTTTATCTTCAGCGGATCGAATACGACGATGTCAGCGTCGGCGCCTTCCCTCAGCCAGCCTTTCTGTTGCATCGCCGGAATCATGGTTGCGACACGTTGAGCGGGAAGTATCGTCAGTTTCGCTAGCGCAGACCGAAGATCGATCGCTTCAACATCTCGTACATATCTGCCTAGGGTCCGGGCAAATGTTCCAGCACATCTCGGATGGTTGTTGAGTCCGGGGTTAGCGATTGCGTCACTGGCAATCATCGTCCATGGGACACCCAGTGCGTGAAGAATATCGTCTTCCGGTATCGACCCCAGCGCGGCGACCAGTTTGTTTCCTCGTTGCGCTTCATCGTAGGTATCTTCGGTTAAACGCTGGCTAGTACCCGCGATCTGTAAATCTTCATACGACAACCCAAACCGTTGTTGCCATCCGGCTGAGAAGCGGGCGCTGGCAAGAAAAGTGCCCCAGAAATCGTAGGGATAGAGACAGGCAGAAACGTCCAGCCCTTCGCTGCGTGCTCCCTCGATGAGGTCGATTACTTGGGGCATTTGCCCCGTACCCCCGGTGCTTGTGACATGCTCGATGTGGATTGGCACACCGAAACGTCTTCCTACATCGATCGCTTCGACAATCCCATTCATCGCTGGTTGTAGGTCGTTGATAGCGCTGTGTCTAGTGTGAAAAAAGCAAACGTGTCTTTTCTCAGCGGCTACCGCGGCCAGACGATATAGCTCTTCGGTTGTCGTTCCGGGAGAATACTCGGGTGAAAAGGATATGCCAGCTAAGCCATCTTCTAATGCTTGGCGGGCCAACGTTTCTAATCGATCGAGTTGAGTTGGTGATAGCGAAAGGTCTGGTCTGGCCTTTGTTGCGAATCCCCGCATGAAATGGTGGTGGAAGGCTCCCCCGAAGTGAAGCTTCGTCGTCCCCTCATATGCTGCGAAGAAGTCAGGACCGTAGTTAGACACGCCGTGCATCGCCAGGTTGGTGGTGACACCATCAAGAAGTTTCAGATCTACCCCAAATGGGTTCGGTTCGTACGACAAGATATCTACAAACCCTGGGGCGACAACCTTCGATTGGACTGGTAACACTGTCGGGCTGGTCAGTTGTTCAGGTGTTACAGCTACCACTTTGCCACCGATGATGCCCACGTTGGCCACTCGATCGAATCCGGTTTCGGGGTCGATTACTCGTCCTCCTTCAAGCACGATGTCAAACACAACACCGTTGAACCGGTCGATGCTTGGCGGCTGGATGGGGCCCGTAATGGGGCTATCGGTTACCGGTGGAGGTGTTTGAGGAGCTTGCGCTGTCGGCCCACTCACCTGAGACTTTGAGGTACCTGCCCGAGAACCCCGGGTTCCGAGTAATAGACCGAATGCCCCGTACCCGCCAGCGATCAGAACTTCACGCCTGCTTAGGTCCGTAGCCAAACGACGCGCCATTGAGCGATTCGGGAAAAAGCCGTCACGGTCGCTAGAGGTTCGTACCATCGCGACCTACGCTAGTTCGAGCTGGCGGACTGGTTGAGGATGCTGCCCAGTAAACGATCACAACAAAAATGCTGAGACTCGCGCTCGTTTGTATCGCCAGCGACTACTGTTTTACTGGTGACTCGAGAAATGCCTGCGCTACATCAACTCGGTATTGTCGGTTCTGGCCAAATCGCGCGAATGACTCACCAAGCTGCGTTGCAGTTAGGGATCACGCCGAGGCTCTTAGCTGAAAACGCTAGCGATTCGGCGGCACAGGCTGCCCCCCAAGCTTCGTTTAGCCACCCAGACACCTTGTACAGTTTCGCCTCGGACTGTGAAGTAATCACGTTTGAACACGAACGAATCGACATAGGACTCCTCGCCGCTTTAGAACGGGAACACGTCGCTATACGGCCCGGCGTTAAAACGATTCGTGCCGCTTTCGATCGACTGCATCAACGCCGAGCCCTTTCGAACAAAGGTTTCTTGGTGCCGTTATATGCCGAATTACGTAGCCCAGATGACGTGATTGACTTCGCCGAAAAAGCTGGGTACCCGTTCATGATCAAGACAATTCGATCTGGCGCTCCTGGCCAGCTCAATGTTTGGCGAGTAGAGAACAGCAACGAAGCCTTGCGGGTTTTAGCTGAAAACCCGAACCGCGAGCTGATGGCTGAAGAACATTTGGATATTCTCAGCGAGTTAGTCGTTTTAGTTGTGCGACGTCCAGGCGGAAATATGCGCACCTACCCTGTTGCTGAAGCCGTGAATGCGAACGGGGCGTGCCATATTGTTCGGGTTCCTGCCTCCATCGGCAATCGGGTGGCAGCTGAATCGGTCGAGCTTGCGCAGCGCATTGCGACCGAGTTGGAAACGGTTGGTGTATTGGCGGTTGAGATCTTTATCACTACCAAAGGCGTGGTCGTCAACGAGTTAGCGGCACGACCGCATAACGCCGGGCATCCAACGATTGAGGGAGCGGTTACATCCCAGTTCGAGAATCATGTCAGAGCGATCCTCGATTTGCCTCTTGGACTCACCACACTTCGAGCTCCAGCGGTTGTGTCTATAAATATCATCGGCAGAATCGACGGTTTCGACCCGGCCCGTAATCTGCCCGATGCGTTGGCGGTCGAAGGCGCAAACGTCCACTTGTACGGCAAGCGACCGTGGCAGGGACGCAAACTAGGCCACGTCACTGCGCTTGGTGATTCGTTTGAACAAGCTCTTGCGTTAGCTCAACGCGCAGAGTCAGCCCTGCGAGGCAGACACCGCTAGCGGCACCTTCAGGTTGCCAGGCAGTTCAACGACCCGAAATGTAGCTTTCTAGTTGTGATCGTTCTCGTTCCAACTCCCCTAGTCGGACTTTCACAACGTCTCCGATACTGACGATTCCTACAAGTTTGTTGTCAACCTGGACCGGAACATGTCGGATTCTTCCGGTGGTCATCATCGCGATCAGGTCGTCGACACTCTGGTCGGGTGTGCAGGTTGTCACCGTCGCCGTCATCAGTTCAGCTACTGGTGTTGCCGTAAGTTCGCCCGAGTTTGGCAGGGCGCGCACCACGTCTCTCTCCGACAAGATGCCGTCGACGGTTTCGCTGTCAGACGAGACTACCAACGCGCCGATTCCGGCGTCAGCAAGCTTCTGAACTGCCGTCGCGACGTTGTCAGTTGGCTGAACCGTCTCGACATTGGACCCTTTAGACCGAAGAATATCTGCTACTTTCATCTTCAAACCTCCACTATTTAGTGTGGCATAGCTCACTCCAAAAGGCGAGTTAGGTTTACTTCGCCACTATTTCTCGTCCCGAATTCAGTAAGATCCAACCAAGGCCTACCGCAAAGAGGAACCTAATGAAACGTGTACTCGCAGTCGGGACAGCAATTGTCGTAGCAGCGATAGTGGGAATTCTGATCTGGTTGAACTTCTTGCGTGCCGATGGGCCAGAAGAGTTCAATCTAACTGAGAACACAACCGAGAGCGTTTCGCCAGCCGAAAATAGTGAACCTGGCTCGGCCGAGAATCTTGACGGCACTTGGACGGTCGTGTCTGGCTCCGAAGCTGGGTATCGCGTCGTTGAGGACCTTCGGACAGTCAAAGACTTTGAGGTAGTCGGCCGGTCAGAACAGGTCACGGGGTCGATAACAATCGACGGAACCGTGGTAACAGAAGCCTCATTCGAAATCGATGTCGCGTCGATCACCACAGACAATAAACATCGCGACGACCATTTTTCCGGCCCTGGCGTGATGAATGCCGCCGAGTTTCCGACAGCCACTCTCACCCTCACCGAACCAGCCGACTTCGAGACGGCACCAAAGCCTGGGGAAGCGGTTACGGCCAACGCGATCGGAGAGCTAACGCTTCGAGACACCACCCAACCGGTGGAGTTTGATGTTCAAGCCCAAGTTCTGGACGGTCAAATCGAACTCGTCGCATCGGTCCGAGTCGTTTTTGCTGACTACGGCATCGATAACCCATCGAACGCAGTGGCCACTGTTCGTGATGAAGGCACCGTCGAAGCCAAATTACTGTTGGAACGTAGCGTCGGCTCGTAGCTAGTTGACTGAGGTATCAGCCGGATAGTGGGCGTACCAGGCCATTTCGTCTCGTTGCCGACGAAGAACTGCCGCCCATAGCTTGTCCGGTTCGGAGAAGAATACGTCGTCGGCTGTCCCATCGACAACCCACCAGCCTCCGTTGACGATTTCACCCTCGAGTTGACCTGGTGCCCACCCGGCGTATCCAGCGAATATTCGGACTTCTTCGATGGACTCTGCCGCCAAGAGTGTCGGCTGACTATCAAGGTCGACAGCATGCATATCGTGAACCAGTTCGCCCTGTGATGGGCCCCTACCAAGAGCCACTATTGACTCGGGGCTTACCGGTCCGCCTGCAAATAGAACGTCGGGCTGTCCAACAGGTTCGATCCACTGTTCGAACGTTTCTTGAACGGTCACATCTGATGGACGGTTAAGAATCAGCCCGAACGCTCCTTCTTCGTTATGTTCGAGCAGCATCGTAACCGTCATATCAAAGTGGAGATCAGCAAAATCAGGACGGGCGATCACGATACGACCAGCATGCGACGAGGTCATAGACCTAGGATAGTCTGTCGCCTGTTCTTTGTTCCAATATCTGAGGAACCTAGATCGTTCGTTACTCATCAGATGTCGCTACTGTAGTGAAATGAATACCCCAGATGCTGAACCGTCAGAGCCGGACACATTCGATGCCCGGTTGCGTTCCATTGGATCGCCGTCGAATATTTGTGCCCTGCGGGATTCACTGACCAGCTCCGGCTACGCAGGCGACTTTTACACAGATGACGCAACTATCGTCGTCTACGCCACCGACAACTCGATCTACCAGATCAAACCAGCCGCGATTGCGGTGCCCTCTTGCCGCAGCGACATCGCTATCTTGGCGCAATGCAACAACAAACTCGACGTTCCGTTTCCGCTTGCCGCTCGGGGCGGGGGGACCGGAACAAACGGGCAGAGCCTGACCAACGGAATAGTCGTTGATACAAAACGTGCGTGTCGAAGAATCATATCTATCGACCCTGAAGCCCGACAGGCAACAGTCGAACCTGGCGTCGTGTTAGACGAACTTAATCATGAGTTATCCATCCACGGCCTATTTTTTGCTCCCCATGTGTCTACTTCATCGAGGGCGACCATCGGCGGGATGGTTGCGACAGACGCCGCAGGGAAGGGTTCGATGGTACATGGCAGGACAAATCGCCACGTCGTTGGAATCGACGCTGTGTTGGCCGACGGCACTGAAGCGCACTTCACAACACCGACGTTACTGAACTCTAAACGTACAGAAGCCGTCGACTCTGCCAGAGTCTCGACGCTACGACGCAAGCTCGACGAAACGCTCGCCGGTGTCGACGTCCGTGCCTTTCCCGCAATTGAACGGGGTTTTACTGGCTACAACCTGGTCGACGCCGTGGCCGGAAACTCGGTGGATATCACGAAATTGCTGTGCGGGTCTGAGGGAACACTGGCCTTGGTGGCCTCAATTCGAATCAAGCTCACCCCTCTACCTAGCGAGACACACCTTGTAGTTTTGGGCTTCGACAACTTCTTAGAGGCACTAGACGCTTCGATCCGCTTGAGCCGGACTAAACCTTCGGCCATCGAGTGTTTGGATGAACGAACAATCGCACTCGCAAAGTCATCACCTGCATGGCCTACTCTTCAATCACTATTCGATAGAGGAACGACGGTTCCGAATGCGCTTCTACTACTCGAATTTGACAATTCCCGCAGTCCTAACGAACTTGAACTCGTGTTACAAGATGGCGGTCCGTCAGTTGTTCAGACGACCGACCCGAACGTTATCAAAGACATCTGGAAAATTCGTAAAGACGCAGTCGGTTTACTGGGGCGACAGGTTGATGGGTTGCGGGCGATTCCATTCGTTGAAGACTGTGCTGTTCCCACGAACCGGATGGCGGAATTTGTTCGCGATTTTCGACACGTATTGGACAGCCACAGTCTTTCCTATGGCATGTTTGGGCATGCCGACGTTGGCTGTATCCATGTCCGCCCTGCACTTGATTTGAATCGTGAGGAGCATCGCTTTCTCATTCGCACCATTTCTGACGAGGTCGCAGATCTGGTGCACGGCTATGGAGGCGTATTGTGGGGTGAACATGGCAAAGGGTTCCGCGGCGAGTTCAGCGACCTCCCGGCAGATCTCCACCGACGGATGCGGCAGGTAAAAACTGCGTTCGATCCGAAAAATATCTTGAACCCTCACAAGCTGTACACGCCGACTTCGGTTGATCAGACACCGAACGAGACTATTGTCAGCGTCGATCAGGTGCCGCTACGCGTCGATACTGACCGTTTAGCTTCTCAGGGAAAGCGCAGCGAATTCGAGAGCGCGTTTGCATGTAACGGCAACGGCATTTGCCATCATTGGGGCGACGCTGAGGTCATGTGCCCGTCGTACAAGGTTACGAGAGACCCCCGGTTGTCCCCCAAAGGCAGAGCCGACTTGTTAAGAGCGTGGGCGGCTAATCCTAACGACGACCATCTCGTCGATGGACTCAAAGAGTCACTTGAGGCTTGTTTGTCTTGCAGCGCGTGCACCGGCCGCTGCCCTGTGTCGGTCGACATCCCTGAGCTGAAATCAAGGTTTCTTCACCACAACGGCGTTAGACCATTTAACCGAAGAGTTCGAGATCGGACTGTCGGATCTTTTGAGAAGGCCCTTCCTGCGCTGCGCCGATTGGGACCTGTCGGATCAGTACTGAATCGACTGTCTCAGCCAGCGATTGACCGGAGTTTCGGGTTAGTAGATCTCCCTCAACTCGCACCTCTCGATCGAGAACAGTTCGCACGGCTAGGGGTTCCGTTCTTGAACGGCACTCGGGTTCCCGCCGACGTCACGGTGATAGTTGTCCCAGACGCCTTCACACTGTTTTTCGAACCGAGCATCCTGTTAGACACCGCTGTTGTTCTATTGTCGGTCGGGGAACGCCCCGCTGTTGGCCCCTTTGTACCGTCGGGCAAATACTACCATCTCCAAGGCCAACGGGACCTGTTCCGTCGGGCTGTCGCAGCCCAACGCCGGATGGTCGAAGGACTCGTGAACTCTGGGACTGAGCTGGTTATGATCGAGCCTGCGACTCAGCTTCTCTATTCCAATGAGTATCAGAAGTCTGACCCGACATTTCCTGCTGACGCCGTTCGTTCCCTACCAGAATATTTGGCGTCGAAGGTTGACTCCGACGTCAGCCCAGCAGCTAACCCCGACCAAGAGAACGTCACGTTCTTTGGCCATTGTGCCGAATCGTCGCTAGCCCCTGGCAACAACGAACTGTATCGGCAACTATTCTCGGCCTTCGGGCTACAAACAAATCTGATAACGACGACATGTTGCGGAATGGCTGGGATGTTTGGCCATGAGAAGTCAAACCAACAACTGTCGAGAAACCTATTCGACCAGTTTTGGAAACCCCAGATAGAACGTTCGCGGGGACAGCTTTGTGCGCCCGGATACTCCTGTCGTTCACAAGCGCGGCGGTTTGGGGCAGGCCAACTAGTCCACCCAATACAAACGCTGGCGAGCCGGATGTCCCAGTAAAGGAGTTGTCAGCGACCTGTTGCCGCTGTTGGGGGGAGAGATTTGTGAAGCCATGCGCCTTAGCTTGGCTGGTAGTTGGACTACCCAGCTAGACTCGGACCTTATGGGAGTTTTGCCAAAAGCAAATGAGAACTGCTGGTGTGGTAGCAACAAGAAATTCAAGCGCTGCCACAAAAGCAAGAAAACTGTCTCACCGGGCCACATCACGCCGCAAAGGTCTGTGCCCGACACGATCACAAAACCGACGTGGGCTGACGGCGGGACTGTTGAACGCTGGGATGAGCCTCAAGTAAAGTCGCCCGAAATCATTGAACGGATGCGTCTGACCGCGGTCGAAGCCGCCGACACGCTGGCATACCTCGGATCGCTGTGCAAGCCTGGTGTAACCACCGAGGAAATCGACGTCGCCTGCCACACAATGGCAATCGAAAAAGAGAGCTACCCCAGTCCCCTAAATTACCCGGGCGCCCTCGACCCGTTCCCTAAGTCGGTCTGCACCTCAGTCAACGAAGTGATATGTCACGGAATTCCCGACGACAGGGAACTAGAAGACGGCGACATTATCAACATCGATGTGACTCTGTTCAAGCGCGGCGTCCATGGCGACACTAACGCCACATTTTTTGTTGGCGACGTAGACGAACTTTCTAAAGAGCTGACAATCGTTACCCGTGACTGTCTTCGCTACGGCATCGACGCGGCCAAACCGGGCCAGCCGATCAACGCTATTGGGCGGGCCATTCAAAATCACGCTGAGGCTAAAGGGTTCGGAGTTGTTCGGGATTTTGTCGGCCACGGTATCGGCGAACAGTTTCACACCGACCTGCAGATCTGCCATTACTATCATCCGGGTTTGACTGACATTATCGAACCAGGCATGACTTTTACTATTGAACCTATGATCACTACTGGTTCGTGGCGAGCCGACATGTGGAACGACGGTTGGACAGCGACAACGGCTGACTGCAGTCGTACCGCCCAGTTTGAACACACACTTTTGATTGAAGATGACGGAGCGGTAATCCTAACCGAACCGACCGATACCTCAACCCACCCATACTGGGCTCTCTAGGGCTTCCCGACCAGAGAGCCGATGTTGCACTAAACTCAATCATTGTCCCCGTCGGAGCCTCAGGAGTCACCGTGCGTAGAGCACTTGCATCACTATTACTAAGCCTTTCGCTTGTGTTCGCAACGATCAGCTGGTCGGGTTTCATTATGACTCGCACCGTTTTCGACCCGGGTCGTTCGGAACGGCTAGCGGACGAACTTCTCGACAATGAAGAAGTTCGAGCTGTCGTCATCGACCGGTTGGCAGAAACGATAAACAATACGATTCCGCCTGAGGTTTCGATAAGCGACGAGCAGTTAGAGACCGCTGCCGGGCTTGTTTTGGATGATCCGAGGGTAGAACAGCTTGTTAAAGAGCAGTTGGTTCTCGCTCATCAGAATGCGCTTAACGGTGTTGACGAGCCGGTTGAAGTCGACGCAACAGTTGTTGGACAGGCCGGGCGGGACGCAGCCGTCGCTCAACAGCCGTCGTTGGACGCTGTTCTCCCGGCGGTGCCACCGGTAGAAATTACGTTACCTACCACCGGATTATCGTGGCTGGGAACGGTCAACGACTATGTCCGCCGGATCTCATTGTTCTCTGGATTGATCGCGGTGGCAGGAATTGCTGTTTCGTTAGTCATCACTTCAAACCGGCCGCGGGTTTTACGACGACTCGCCTACTGGGCGTTTGGGGCGGCAGCATTTTGGATCGTCGCTGCTTTCTTAGCTCCGTGGGTTGTGAACTTGATTTCCCCGTCGTCGATGGTTCTGGTGACTGCGGCCATCAACGTCTTCTTCGAGGCGATGATCACCCCAGCGATTGCCATGGCCGCTTTTGGGGCCGTGTTGTTTGGGATAAGTATGTTTCTACCTCGTCTCGCCAAGCAGCAAGCTGCCGCCCGGGTACAGTCTCGGCCGCGGCGACGGGTTCCCGCCGGATACGAGAGTCAGCGTTCCCAACCGGTGCAACCGGCCAGACGTCGTGTTGTTCCCCATGACGACCTGCACTCACAGCCCAGCCAGCTACCACAGCGTCGCGACCCAGCGTTCGATAACCAGCGGTTACAGCGGGAGGTTGAAGCTTCTCGTTCGGCCGCTCATAGGGAATTTTTGGATGTATCTGACGACGGCCAACAAAGCGGCTACCGCAGCGACTACCAAAGTGGCGACGGGTCGTCGTCTAGGGCGGAAGATGACTGGTTCGGTTCGCCGACAGATCAATCTGCGGCAACCCTGGATGCTGAACCACATCGAGCCGGGCCGTGGGATGATAGCCCGACTGTCCGCCAACCAAACTCGTAGACTACGACGTTAGGTTTCGATACGGCCTGCCTCGGCCTTGATCCACTCGGCTACTTCTTCTAGAACGGCAGCTCGGCCGATTTCGTTGAAACATTCGTGGCGCATCTTTGGCCAACGCCGGTAGGTGACGTTCGGTCGACGTTCTAACGGCTCCGAAGCCGCAATCGGTACTAGTTTGTCGGCTTCGCCATGGAGTACATATGTCGGCAACGTCAAGTTTTTGAGGTTGGCTGAGGTGTTGATCATCGCTCGAAACGAATTCATCGCTAACGCCCCAGTTGTTCCCCGAACAACTAGTGGGTCTTCATCCCATTCTTGTTGTATTTCGGTATCTCGGGTGAGGATAGTCGGGTCGCTCGAACGTTTCACGAAAACTTTCGGAGCGACTTTGTCCATGAATTTTGCTAGTCGTCGATCGGTTTTTGTGTGGGATGAGTCAAACGCAGGTGCACTTAAGACGACGAGATCCGGTTTGGGTCGTTCGGTCAGCAGATAGGACCCTGCGATTAAGCCTCCTAATGAATGGCCAAGCATGATTACGGGTACGCCGAGTTCTCGTCGTTGTGTTAGTAGGTCTTCGATGTCGTCATAGAAGTTGTCGTACGTTTCGATGTATCCTCGACGGCCGGCACTTTGCCCGTGTCCTCGTTGATCAAAAAACTCGGTGTCAAACCCGGAGCTAGCAAAGAACTGTCCTACATGTTCGTAACGTCCGGAGTGTTCGCTGATTCCGTGAACGCCGAGAACCGCGGCGATTGGCTGGTCGGTCTGCCAACGACGACGCAGCAAGGTATCTCCCTCCCTGTTAGCGTCCAGTGTCGTGGTTACCGATGTGTTACTCATGTTCTGATGGTAGCGAATCTAGCTTGTTAGGCCAGAATGAAACCGATGTTTACGTCTAATCAATTTGTTCTGGTTGCCGGTGGAAGCGCATTGGGTGCGGTTGTTCGGTGGTTGGCAACGGGTTCTGTTCTTAACTTTTCGGACCGTTGGATTGTTGTTGCGCTAAATATTGTGGGTTCTCTTCTTTTGGGCGCAGTCCTTGGATGGGCCACCGTGCGCCGTTCCGAACCCCCAGATCAGGACCGTTACGCCTACACCGACCGGGTTGTGGCGGGTGTAGGTACAGGGTTTTGTGGCGGTCTCACCTCGTTCTCTACGTTTGCGGTTGACATCGCTGGACTTCTGCGTTCCGACATGTATTTGACGGCGTTGGTAACTTCGTCCCTCACAGTCGTTGGCGCGACTGCGGTCGCTGCTGTTGGCTTCTTTCTTGCGAAGAGCAGCGTATGAGTGTTGTCGTCGCAGTTGCCCTGGTTTCGATTGCGGCCGCAGTCGGCGGTCTGACACGATTTGATTTGGCCGGTCGATTCAACCACGATTTTCCGGTCGGCACGTTGCTGGCTAATGTTTTGGCTTCTGTCTTGTTGGGTTTTCTGGTGGGCTGGGGCGACGTGTCGGAACTGGTGATCGGAGTCGGTTTTGCTGGGTCGTTGTCGACCTGGTCTACGTTGGCGAATGAGACCGTCACGTTGTTTTCTGCTGGACGTGCCCGGTTGGCGTGTTTCTATCTCAGCTTTACGTTGGTTGCCGGTGTCGGCGCCGGACTTGCCGGCTTAACCCTGGGTTCGCTGATGTAGGCGGACCCAACGTTCAGCTTGACACTTCCCATTGTTCGACCCATTTACGACTCGGACGGTAGTGCCCGGTTGCCCCAAGCTCTGGGTTGAAGGTCCGCCACGCCATAGCGAGCAGCTCGAGCGCTTGGAATAGGTCGTCTTTGTCGGCCGAGTACGGCAGTCTCAAATACTGGTTGTCGCCGCCATGAAGCGAGAATGTTTCATCGGTAATTACAACTATCCCGTGCCGGGCGGCGTGGTGAGAGAACTCTCGGGCGTTGGCTTGGGGAAGCCGCACCCAGAGACTGCAACCACCTTTCGGCTCGAGGTAGGTCCAATCGGGGAACAGCTCCGACACTCGCTCCCCGACTATGACGGCTCGCTCTTTCATTGTTTCTATTCGCTCTGAGATCAGTTCGTCATATCGTTCCAGAAGTTGGCAGGCCAGTAGTTGCGGAATTACAGATGACCCTAGGTCGTCGACGGCCCGTTGTAGCTTGAGCCGTCCGATCAGGTCGGGGGCTGCTCTTACCCAGCCGACGCGCAGGCCGTACCAGATTGTTTTGGACAGCGAATCGGCGGTGATGATCTGAGCGTCTGAACGTAGTGTCGCCAAGGGTGGCGGCACTATGCCGTCGTAGGCTAGCGCTGCGAATACGCGATCTTCTACGATCGGCACGCTGTAGTCGGCTGATATATCTGCGAGTTCTTGGCGGCGGTGTGGCACTAGCCGTGTCGTTGTTGGGTTGTGGTGGTGGGGGTTGACGACGATAAGCGACGGCCTGAGACGTTCAACCGCCGAACGTAGCGCCTCGGTGTTTACTCCGTTGTTGTCCATTCCGATGCCGTGGGCTCGGGCTCCCATCCGGTTAATAGCGTCGGTTAGGCCAGGCCAGCTCGGGTCTTCGACGATTACGACGTCGCCTGGTTTACATAAGGTGACCAGCAGTAGCGTTGTTGCTTGTTGGCAGCCATTGGTGATCAGGATCTGGTCGACCTTGGTGGGTAGCCCCTCTTTAGAGTAGCGTTCGGCTAACATTCGACGCAGTTGTTCCAGGCCCAGAAGTTCTGTTCCCGATGTTAGTTGCGGGTTTGCGGCTAACGATGTGAGTTCCGCCGATAGGTCGAGGGAACAGGGCGGGCACGCCTGTAGCAGAGCGGTCGATTTCTGATCGGACCCAAAGAACGACCCCGATCGAACGGACCGCCGATCGGGGCCGGGCGCGTGGTTTGCGGTGACTGTTGTGCCTGAGCCTTGTTTCCGATTGATCCAGCCGTTGGCTTGTAAACGTTCGTACGCTCCGACGACGGTGCTTCGAGAAACGGAGAGGGTCGACGATAACTTTCGTTCGGGCGGAAGCACAACACCGTCTCGCAGGACGCCTTCGACTATCAGGTTCTCTAGTGCCGACGCGAGCTGAATATAGAGCGGGCCATCTCCGCTTGACCACGGACCGAGAAAACGAGTCAGGTCATTTGGGTCCAATTTTTCTATGGCGGCCATAGATAATGCCTCTCTTTTCAGCCAATATGCCCACTATGACATATCCAATATCTGTCGAACAGGGCCGAACGGTCGATATCAGGTCCAAATTTCAGACCAATTCAAAGTCCAATCCTCATTTGGATACCAATCAGCAGTCCAATTTTGGCTCTCGGTTGGATGAGATGATCGACCTGTTAGGACAAACCCCTGTCACAACACTCGAATCCATGAGTCCAGAAATCCAAACATTAGTCGATTCACTTTGCGGCGGTTCCGAATATCGAGTCAAGCCACAATCGGTGGTTGTCTATCTTCGGATACTTATTCACTCAGCTCAACAATTCGAAGACATAAGTCGGGCTGTGGCTGATGATTCAATGTCAGCGTTAGAGACGTTGGAGGCCCGACTGAAAGGCTGATGATGCTAGCGAACTGAGTCGCAATCGATTACAACCTCGGCAAACACATCTTCGTCATCCGAATCAGGGTCAACTGCTTTTACAACACCTTGATCTTTACTCGGATCGTCCAGGCACTGTTGAACTGCTAAATCTCGCATCTGATCCGTCGGCTCGAGACTGTGTGCCGGTCCAGAATCCCCGTCGGTTGACGATCCCCCTGAACATGCGGCCAGAAAAGCGATGGCAGCCAAACCCACAACCATTCGGACATTTTGAGGTTGGAAAGAGAATGCAGACACACCTTTAGCAAACCAAAGATTTACCGGTAAACAAACACCCACAAACAACCGATAGATAGTCGTGACCTCGCCTACCCGAACCATCCACGATTCCGACGACGACGGTATCGCTAGTGTGACAGGGGTAGAGTCTCACAAAGCCGATCTGACGAATAGGAAAGCGACGTTCAGATACCCGGAGGAAACCGATGCTCAATGGACACCGGCCAGACCAGAATTTTCTTGGGCCGCTAACGCATTGTCACTGATGATGCCCCACATCGAACCATACTTTGTGCGTTCGATGCGACGGGTACTCCCCCAGCTTGAACCTAACCTTGCCGAAACGGTGCGAGTCTACATGGCACAGGAATCGGCGCATCATGGACAGCACCGTTCGTTCAACCAGATACTCTGCCGCCAGTACCCCAAGCTAAAACCGGTCGACAATACTTTGCGTCGTTTCTTCGGATGGCTGAGCAGTCGATCACAACCATTCAATTTGGCGTTTACCGCCGCCTCAGAGACCATCGCCTACGCTATTGCTAGGTGGGCGGCCAAGCGGCGCACAATTCTGTTTTCGGGCGCCGACCCTGTCGTTTCTTCTATGTTTATCTGGCATCTGGCCGAAGAAGTCGAACATAAAAGTGTGGCCTTTGATGTAAACAAAAAGGTTGGTGGAGGAACGGTCCGGTACATACAAGGACTCGTGTCGGCTATTTCTGTGTGGGTTGTCTTTGTGCTGATTGGGCTTGTCGTGATGGGGGTTTCGGACCGACGGGTGTTCTACCCGGTGGCTTGGTTTCGTTTAACCTGGTGGGCGATCACGTTCAGCTTCGATCTTTTAACTGCGTCGGTGCTTTCGGCGCTACCGGGGCATGACCCACGAAACCTGGTAGATCCTCTTTGGTACGAAGTTTGGTTACGCGAATATGACTTCGAGCATCGGCTAGCGGGAGAGCTTAAGCAGACGGACCGTCGGACGGTTTAACAAATCTGAAAGAAATACTCCGTTGAGATGTTCTATGTATTTGGCTTGGGCTTCGGCCAGCACGTTACGCAGCCTGCACGTTGCGAGTATCAGACATTCTTGACCAACGCAGTCGATCGGCTCCATAGTCTGTTCCATTTTCATCAGCACTTCACCGACGTTGATAACTTCCGGTTCCTTCGCTAGTCGGATTCCCCCGTTTCGCCCTCGGACACCGTGTATGTAGCCATCGGCGATGAGTCGTTGAACTATTTTCATTAGGTGGCTTTTCGAAATCGAAAAGTGCTCCGAGATCGATTGGATAGTCACGAGTTCGTCTGGGTTAGAGCCGAGAAAAATGAGCGTTCTGAACGCGTAGTCGGTGTGTTTTGTGAGTTCCATTACATCCCGTTGCGCCGTAGTTAGTTGCCAGTATATATTCTCTTTAAACATTCATCTAATATGAATCTTATGGAGTCTGTATGTTATCCTCCCAAAATATTGCCCTCGTCCGCTCAACCGTTCCCATCCTCGCCGAGCACGGCATCGAAATAACCAGAACGTTTTACAAGGCCCTCTTTCAAACCAACCCGGAACTTCGACACATATTTAATGCTGCGAACCAGTCGAATGATGACCAAGCCAAAGCCTTAGCCGATGCCGTATTTAGCTACGCCAACAACATCGACCAGCTCGAAAACCTAGTTCCGGCGGTACAACGCATCGCCCACAAACACGTCAGCATCGGGGTCACCGCCTCGCAATACCCAATCGTCGGGAAACACCTACTCGACGCCATACAGACCGTTTGTGACCTACCCGGCGACGACCCCATCCTCGACGCGTGGAGCGAGGCGTACAACGTTCTCGCTGCGATCTTCATCAATGCCGAGTCCAACATTAGAACAGAACAATCACAGCAACAAGGCGGATGGAACGGCACCCGGCCATTCGTAGTTGAACGAATCCACAAAGAATCCGACGAAGTCACCTCGTTCCTTCTAGCTCCGTCCGATGATGGACCTCTCCCCCCGTACCAAGCTGGACAATACCTAGGTGTCCAAGTCAGCCCAGACGGCTACGACTACCGGCAGGTTCGACAATACTCGATTTCAGATTTCACCAAAGAGCCGTCCAGAACTTTTCGTATCACCGTCAAAGCTGAACCTGGCGGAGTTGTCTCTAACCACCTCCACACCACTGGCAAGGGGGCTGTATTACAAGTCCGTCCGCCCACTGGAGACTTCACCCTCCGACCGACCGGACGCCCGATCCTATTTGTGGCTGGCGGTGTTGGCATAACCCCGCTCTATAGCCAGCTGAAACAAGCCATCATCGAATCACTAACGGACAAGATCACGTTCATTTCTTGCGCTCGCAGTGAAGACCATCTCATCTTCGACGCCGAACTCACTAAACTGGCCACCGAGCATGACGTGACGTACAAACGAGTTCTCGAACAAGGCCACACCGCTGATCACGAAGGTTTCCTCAACAGCGATGTTCTCGGCTCGTGGTTACCGTCGAACGTTCCCGACATTTATTTCTGTGGACCGTCAGCGTTCATGACCGCTGTCCACCGAGCTGCCAAGAATCTGGCTATTCCCGACAGCCACCTATATTCGGAGACGTTCGGCCCAACGTTGCCGCTCGAATAGTGACGGTCGCTCATTGTTAACTACTGGCTCGGATATTAATTCGAAGAGTTCGTATCTGAGCGGTGGTACTCTATTCGACATGGCAGCCAGAAAAATCCTGATCTTCGGCAACTCTGGTTCGGGCAAATCAACGCTGGCACGAGAACTCGCCAAATCCAACCGACTAGCCCATCTTGATCTCGATGACCTTGCATGGATTCGGTCAGATCCACCTTCGCGTCGAAACCTAGAAGACTCGAGGCAAGACATACACCGCTTTGTTCAGGACAACCATAGTTGGGTGATCGAAGGCTGCTACACCGACTTGCTTGAACTAGCCGAACCACACTCCACCGAAATCGTGTTTCTCGACGTACCTATCGATGACTTTCAAGATTCGGGATCAGGCTTCACTGAGCAGGCGGCGAGTAACCGATTCGTGATCGCTTCCTGCCCGAAATAGGGGTACGCGTTCTCTCGTATCTCCAAACCAAGAGCCGCTAAGTCTTGCTCAGCAAGCTTGGTGAGCTCCGCGATCCAAGCTTCGCTATTCCCAGACTCGAGCAGCAACCCGGTTTCGCCGTCGACAACGGCGTCGGCGATTCCCTCAATACCGCTGGCAACAACAACGGTTCCCCCCAACGCTGCTTCTGCTGCGACCAAACCGAACCCTTCCATGTCGTTATCAACCGGAATATTCGGCATGACAAACAGGTCGGCTTCCTGCATAAGCAGTATTCGATTTCTTTCCGATACTCGGCCAAGCAACCTAACTCGGTCTTGTAATCCACGTTCGTCGATCGCTCGTTCAATGGCGGAGCGTTCGTCTCCTTCGCCAGCTATGAGATAGACGAAGTTGTCGGGCAGCGACTCGAACACGTTTTCTATAAACCAGACGACACCTTTTCGTTTCACTAACCGGCCCATCGTGAAACAGACAACCTGCCCCGACGACAGACCGTATTCGTCGTCCAGCGCAGTTCGCCCTAACCGTTTAGCCGTGTACGTATCGGTGGGAACCGCCGGAGGGGCGACAACGATTTTAGAACGGTCGATCCCCAGATCTTCAGCTACCCGGGCTGTCGCTTCGCTGATAGCGACCAAACGGTCTGCCCGTTTAAGACCCCAGTTAAGTATCCACTGGTAGAGCGGATTCTGAAACGTCATATCTAAGCCATAGACGAACACGACAACAACGGCGTCGCGAGGAAAGACCGGTCTTCCTGCCGCTAAGGTCAGCGGATCTCCGAGAAGATAAAACCGTTCACCTCTTACTCTGGCCGCCAACGTGCGTACGGTCGAATAGGGCAAGAACCAGACTAAATGTTTGAGCGACTTTCGTCCGTTGGCGACCAAATCCACGTCGTAGCTGGTCTCGATGATGTCAAAAACGTTCTTCGAGTGGTTTTCCATCCCGCCAACCGAGGGCGGGAACTTTCGGGTGCTGTAGAAACAGGTCTGCGTCTCAGACTGGGTGCACACGGTGATGATTGTCGGGATGAACGGCAGCGGAGCTTTCAACAAAACGCTCTGGGCAGCCAGCAACATTTTTTTCTTGCCCGCCATCCGCTTCGACCTGGCTTTTAGAAGCTGAGGTTCGCGGCGGCTGCATTCAAATCCGGTCTCTGCGAGCATGGCCCGGAGCTGCGGCATCGACGGCGAGTCGACGTCGAAATAGTCGCCTTTTCCTAGAATTTTAACCAGCCGGTTCGCTGCTTTTTTCGGTAACCAACTCAGAAACGGTATACGAAGATGGGTTTCCACAATCGCCCATTTATTTGGCACGCCGAGATATAGAATCCCGTCTGGTTTAAGCACCCGACGAATTTCGGTCAGGATCGAAATTTGGGCTTCTCGTTCACCAACATGTTCAAGGACATGGTTGAACACGACCAGATCGAATTGGCTGTCAGCGAACGGCAGTGTCGCTCCGTCATATAGTTCAAAAACGTAGTTCTCTTTAACCGAACGCTGGTCGGAAATATCGATCGACGTTATCTCAGCATTAGGGAAGAAGGTTCCGAAACCGTGGGCGATCCCGCCGCTGCCGGTACCGATGTCGAGTATAGTTTTGGACGTGTCTCGTTCGAGTTGTACCACTGACGCTATATCAAGCGCCCTGCGCATTCGATCCGTCGGATCGTCCATAACTGCGAATGCTCGTCGTTCCATCGTTCCTTCTGTCCCAAACTGTCCGAACTGCGAACGTTTGAACTCCCACTAGTGTCAAAAATATTGAAGGCGTTACTCGCTGCGAGAAACTACTCACAGAAGCATAGTCGAGCATTCGGAATACTAGGTTTTTGTGGCTTCATTGGTTTCGTCATCTACTCGGCGGCGACGTTTCCGACTGACGACGTGGAGTCGTTCAACTTTTGGCTACTCCTCCCCTGCTACATTGTCGTAGCCCCGCTAATGCAGTTAGCTAATGCTCTAGAGTTCAGGGCCCAGGGCCGCATGTTGGACGAAGATATCTCTCTGAGAGAATGCCACGACGTCACCCTCAACGCGTCGATGGCGAACATGTTGCCGATACCGGGGAGTGTTCTGATCAGGACCATCCGGCTCAGCCGAAACAACGATAAGAAACAGGCTGCGCTGACGTCGGTCATCGTCGGACTATGTTGGCTTGGAGTTTCACTTCTCATCGGTGGCGTATCGCTGTCGTTTTATTCTCGATATTTGTTGGCCGGTGGTTTGGTGCTCGCCGGTGTGCTGCTGACCGGCGGATCTTTCCACCTTTACAGCAAGTTGACGTCGTCGTTGCCGGAATTTTCGAAGCTGATCGTGGTGCAGATATATCTAACTGCGGTTAGCACGTTGAATATGTATCTAGCGTTCAGAACGATCGGGTTTCCGATCAGCACGCTACAAACAACGGTGGTTATCGTTTCGGGTCCGGTGGCGTCTTCAGTCGGGGTTTTTCCATCAGGGATTGGCCTGGCCGAAAGTATCGTCTCATTTCTGTCCACCCTTATCGGGATTTCAGCCAAGGTCGGTTTCCTAGCCGCTGCGCTAGCTCGACTCAACATCATCATCGGAATATTGCTCGGAAAGTTAGCGACCCTGGCATCGTCGCGAATGACGGCTACGGCCACCACACCGGCCGAGGGTTAGCTGCACACAATCAGCACATAACCTCCGGATCTCATGTTCACCTGGTCTTTACGTTGTAAGACATGGAACGTGACCAAGCTCTAAGTGTTTCTAAACAACGGCGGGTGACCGTCGCTGCGGTTAGTTTCTTCGGACTAATCTTGTGGGCGATATATTTGGCCAACACCGGCTCGGATAATCTGATTCTTTCGATTCCGAAGCTGATTCCTCACGGCGACAAAGTCGGCCACGTTGTCCTATTTGGGTGCTTGACGTTCCTGGTCAACCTGTCACTTAGACTTAGATCACCTGACGTTCAGGGGCTGGGTGCCTATTGGGGAACGTTCGCTGTTCTGAGTTTTGTCTCCGCCGAAGAGTTAAGTCAAGGCCTTATAGAATCCCGGACGTTGGACTATCAAGATTTTGTCGCAAACCTGGTCGGCATTTGTGTCGGGACTTGGTTGTCGCGTAAGGCTACAACGTCCCCGAATCGAGCCGCTGCAAAACCTCAGACGCTCGTTCTCTCACCTCTGAGAGGTCGGAAAGTCGCCTCATACCGCCCAGTTGACGAGAAAGCCGATGGTTACCGGCAAAAACGTTTTCATGACGGGCGAGAAAATCCCAGTAAAGGGTCGTGAACGGGCATGCGTCGTCGCCAGTCCGCTTTTTCGGGTTGTACCGGCACGCTTTACATGAGTCGCTCATTCTGTTGATGTAGGCGCCCCCAGAGGCGTATGGTTTGGTAGACATCCGGCCGCCGTCGGCGTAAAGAGCCATACCGACAACGTTTGGCACCATCACCCACTCTGCTCCGTCTACGAAACTCGCCCACATCCAGTCCATCATGGCTTGAGGGTTCACCCCAGATGTCAACGCCAAATTGCCGAGCACCATCAAGCGCTCGATGTGGTGAGCGTAGCCGTGTTGTTCAATACGGTTCACCACATTTGAGACACAGTTCATGTCGGTGGACGACTGTCCGGTAAATGCGGGAGGAACCGGCCGGGAAGCGTTGAGTTCGTTCAGACCCCCATAGTCGGGCATCCATAGCCAATAAATGCCCCACACGTATTCCCGCCAACCGATGACTTGGCGGATGAAACCTTCCACCGAATTTATCGGCGCCTTCCCTTTGTTGTAGGCCGCTTCGACGGCGCGGATGACTTCTTCTGGGTGCAGCATGCCCAGGTTCATCGACGAGGCGAGCACCGAATGAGACAGTTTCCATTCGTCACCCAACATCGCGTCTTCGTAGGCTCCGAACTGGTCTAGCCCGATGTTGACAAATTCGTCGAGTCTCTGCAGCGCTTGGCTTCGGGTAACCGGCCAGGTTCCGTCCGGCTCAGAGCCCCACAGATTCTGTTCAAGGCCATCTATTTCGCTGAAACTGGCTAACACGGTTCGGTCTAGTTCGTCTAGTTCGAACCGGGTGATCTGAGGCCAGCTTCGACCGTCTTTGGGTGGAGGTTCACGGTTGTCGTGATCGTAGTTCCATGTGCCACCGACCGGGTCGCCGCTGGGGTCAAGCAGAACTGTGTGGGTCATTCGCTGCCACCGGTAAAAGTCCTCCATTTTGAATGACTTTTTACGCTCAGCCCACGACGCGAACATCGAATAGTGACACAAAAACTGGTTGTTGGCGACGACGGACACGTCGGCTTGTTCAAGCATTTTCAGGCCGTCGTAACTCATTGGTTCCATCACCCATACGTGGGCGACGTTGAACTCGTTTCGATGGTCGTCTAAACCGGTTCGTAGCGATTCGGCTTCGCGGTAGTCAACCTCGAACCCTTCGTCACGTAGCTCTTCGGCGAAATGAGCCATTGCTGAAAGCACGAGATGTAGTCGCTGACGGTGCCAACGTTTGGAAGCCAATTTGTTTCTGCTGACGACCATCAGAATACGACAGTCACCTGGCTGGCGGTCTTTCAACGCCGCCGTTTCACGGTTCAGCTGGTCACCCAAAATCCAGACCGTGTCGAGACGCTCCCCGGTTTTAGCGATTCGTCGCTGTTGCAACCCACTACCCTCTTTACCATGAATATTTGGCTTACTGGATGCACCGCCGGAATAGGCAGGGCCTTGGTGGACGAGTTTATCCAGCTTGGCCATACCCTCGCAGGATGCGGCCGAAACCAACCCGTTCTCGACACGCTCGAAGCAGCGTTTCCTGGAAACTATTTTGCCGCCGTCGACGTTACCGACGACGCTGCGGTCCAAACATTCTGTGAAGAGGCGTCGGCCAACGTTGGTCCACCAGATTTGTTGATAAATAACGCGTCGATAATCAACCACCCAGCTCCCCTTTGGGAAGTACCGTCCGACGAGTTTGATCACCTTATGGCCATCAATGTGGGTGGGGTCGCTAACTTCATCAGGTCGGTGGTGCCGTTAATGATCGAACACAAAACCGGGACGGTGGTTAACCTCTCGTCGGGTTGGGGGCGTTCAACGTCACCCGAAGTTGCCCCGTACTGCGCCAGTAAATGGGCGGTAGAGGGTTTGACTCAGGCGTTGGCTCAAGAACTTCCGAATGGTCTGGCGGCGGTGGCTGTCAATCCTGGAGTGATCAACACTGGCATGTTGCAACGCTGTTGGGGTGAGGCCGCCGACCAGTATCAGACTCCACAACAGTGGGCGGTTAAAGCGGCACCTTTCCTAACCGTTTTAGGCCCAGATGATAACGGTTCGTCGTTGACGGCACCGTAACTTGATAACTATTCGTTAGTTTTTCTTGGTCAGATCCACCAGCGTCAAACCTAGTTGGTGAGCGTGGCTATTGAATAGTGACGCTCAATTTTTTCTCCAGATTTGCTGGTGACAATGTCGTTCAGATCGACGATCTGAACCTCCTCAAAGTTGGACTGCTCAACAAATCCAGCGATTGCCTCATGGTCAAAAAACTTGAAACCATACTCGGTAAACGGCAAGGTTTTCATAAATTCTTTCTGAACGAACGCTATGGCTGCGGCGCCTCCTGGTTCCAAAACACGACAGAGTTCATTCAGCAGACCAAGGACATCAGTCCAAAAATATATTGTGTTGACGGTAAACACTCGGTCAAACGACCGATCGTCGAATCCGATGTTTTGACCGTCGTAGAGGTCGAAGGTGGCGCGCCCTGCCTGACAGAACTCGGCGTTTCTTCGCTGCGCTTCTTCAAACATGGTCGATGAAATATCTAGCCCTGCATAGGTGACGTTGTCAGCCTTTTCGAGAACGTACCGCAGATGATCACCGTTTCCGTAGCCAAGTTCAAGCACCCGATGTCCAGTCTCTAACCCGAGCATGTCGACTGTGTTGGTCGTCATGGGGGTGTTGGTGTCGTTCATAAGCTCGGCAGTTTCAAGACCTTTGGGTCCGTCCGGCTTTCGTAGCTGACTTGCGAGTTCTTTGAGTTCGGCTTCGTCCATCCCCCAACCCTACTGGGGCGAGATGGTCCTAATTGTTGTCCGATGGGCTGCTCGGGAACAGAGCCACAGGCAACTCTCGCTACGTGACTCTAAGGAAGGAGTTCACTGCCAGCTAGTTAGCGTTTTCTTGCCCTCCGTTCACTAACGCTGACGGAGGTTTCGTGGTTGAGGTCGCTCCGTCGTCTTGGGCGACAACCGACTTATCTTCACAACTTGCGAGCGTAATGTCGACTCTTCGGGCCTTCTGGTAACTGTCGACGTTGGTGCTTTCGGATTCGCCTTTCCCAACCGCTGTGATCGGGTTCTCGACCTTTTCCCCTTTGAGAATTCTTTCTACCTCATCAGCTCGTCTCTGTGAGAGTGCCATGTTTTGACTCGTGGGGCCTCGGCTATCCGAATGTCCTTCTATACAGATCGGCCCAGTATATTCACCCGACTCGTAGCTGTTCACCAGTTCTTCCGAGACTGCTTCCAGGTATCGTATGCCGTCTTTGCTCACGTTCGCTGAGCCGGTTTCGAAGTACTGGGATTGGGCCGTGATCACTTCTCCTTCTGCTACATCGATCGCTAACGGGGGCAGTTCCCTTTCTCGTTCGGCCGATGAGAACCAGCTGCATGAAACACCTGTCGCTACTACGCCAACTGTGAGACAACTACGTTTCAGCGCCGAACGGAACATCGATGTTCGAGATAGAGGTGGAAGAGTGCGATGAGTGGCCATTTCTGTGACTTCTATGATCGCGCATCTAAACACCGATATGGGCGACCCTACACAAGCCGTGTGTGACCAAGCCCTATCGACCATAGGACCGAGATGGTGTGAAGACTGCACCTACTTTCCTACAGACGGGGCCGTTCTCTGTCGAACAGCCATATATGCCCCATCTTTCACGACTCGCTTCCCTGACGATCGTTTCTGTTCTGTTGCTTGTTTCATGCGGCGGGTTTGAACCAGAGGCCGCAACAACCAGCGAACCTAGTGTGTCAACGCTGGCCTTCGAAGATGCCAACCCATTAGCGTCCACTACCCTCGACCCGGCTATCGACGACAACGAAGACCCGACCGTCGCTAACCTCCGTTTGGTGACGAAAGAAGACGGAGCCTGCGCAGTGTTCGATGCGTTCTTTGATGCCGCATTCTCAGAAAGCG
Organism: Acidimicrobiales bacterium; assembly: GCA_020630065.1. Taxonomy (GTDB): domain Bacteria; phylum Actinomycetota; class Acidimicrobiia; order Acidimicrobiales; family SZUA-35; genus JAHDCC01. Next base: position 100,759 of record JAHDCC010000007.1, on the reverse strand, counting down.
CACCGTTAGAGAAAGACAGCGGACAAGATCTGACATTTATGCAAGACCCAAACTTTGCTCTCAACACGGTCGACGACGGACCGTTCGGCCAAGCATGGGCGGCCCACATCGCCGGGGATCAATCTATGAACGATGCAATCGCCGAAGAGCTTAATCAGCTCTCTACCGAACAATGCGGCTACCCGGTGATGGACGTGTTCAAAGCGGCCCTTCAACGAGACTGTCTGACTCCGATCGACGAAACAACCGGCCAACCAGGTGAACAAAACTGCCAACCGCTGGTCGACCCACGCCCATAACCTCGACGTTCGCTCGTCGTTTCGGCTAGTTAGGCGAGGTTCGGTAGGTGTGAAACCTATGCCATGCAACTATCGCCGAGTATCATAGATGTATGTCCATCGATACCAGCACCGAAATTCACCGCAAGTTGGTTGAACGCTGGATTTCGATGACCTTCACCGACCGCGCTGTTCTGACCGAAGCCCTAAGCCAACAAACTCTGATGATTCTCACCCGTCAGTTTCAGAAACCATCGACTTAGTGAAGAATTTCGGCGTCGTCAGGGTGACCTCTGAACGAAAACTGTGGCCGCATCCTTAACCCGTGGAACAGCTCGATAATCTCTTGATCTGTCACGGTGTCACGATCTAACCTCAGGCCCTTACCTAGCGCCGCGCCGCAATGAAATGACCGCCAAACTGTCACAACCAATCACACGACGAACCACGCCACAAAAACACGAAGCCCTCAGCCCGAAAGGCTGAGGGTTCGAATACTTCGCTTACAGTTTTGTACCCCGTACGGGATTTGAACCCGTGCTACCGGCATGAGAAGCCGGCGTCCTAGGCCGCTAGACGAACGGGGCTGGACTTCATCGATCCCTCCAAAAGAACAGACCGACAGTTCGTGACCGAAGTAGAACAATCAGCTCCACCAGCGACCACAAGCTCGGGGAGGAGGACTTGAACCCCCAATGACTGGACCAGAACCAGGCGTGTTACCAATTACACCATCCCCGATGGATAGCTGCACCATATTAGCGCTGTTTTTGAGGTGATCAACCACCCAGAACGCCAACTCGGCAGCAAATAACGAGTATGTAACGTCAAAGCAAACGGAGAGAACCTACAGAAACTGTTGAAGGCGGCGAAATCCGATTATTCGCCCCACACCAACCGCAGCGGTCTCTTCGACAAGCCGTTCGAAACTCGCCGGATTCGAAGTCAACGCAACCTCAACCGACAGCCCTACCTCTTCGGCTATCAACGTCGCCCTCTTCGCATGGAACGGGTCAGTCACAACAACAACGTTCTCGACGCCTTCAGTTTCCAGAAATCGTGCCGTCGCCGCCAACGACTCGTACGTCGATTCGCCCTGAACCTCTAACCGGAGATCCGTGTCGTCAAGCCCCGCCTCACGCCGCAAATAGGCGTACCCGGCGTTGGCCTCGGTACTTACGTCACCCTCCTGAGACCCACCGGTGACCACAACCAACGGAACCGAGCCGGAAGAAAACAGATCGGAAGCACGATCAAGGCGACTCTTTAAGACCGGAGAAGGCTGACCGTTATATTGTGCAGCACCCAAAACAACAGCGGCATCCCCAGACACCTCACCTTTTTGGGTAGATGCAAGCCAAACATCGAAAAACGTGACAACCGGGTACGCCATCAACAAACCGAGCAGCATGAGCACAAACCCCTTGCGGCTGATCAGTTGCACCTCTTCCTGCTCCTCGTCACCGTCTACTACAGAGCTATCCCCTACAGAACGTTCAGAGCCCGCATCGGCTACAGCTGACGCGTCGCTATCCTCTGAAGGTTCGTCGGTTTTGTCGTCCGTTGACTCGTTACCGTAGCCGCTCACGAGCCGCCTTTAAGCGATCAAGGACAACTTGGCGATCGACCGCCGCCATCGGTTCAAACAACGGTAACCCTGAACGAACACCCGTAATAGCTAAACGGACCGGTACTTGAGTTCTCGTTTCCAGCTCTTCACCAACCCCGAACACGATGCGTTCCAGTTCAGCTGCCTCCCATGGAGCTTCACCAAGACGTTCGATAATAAGGTCCAGGGCCTCTGGCACTTTGTCTTTCTTCATAACTTTTCGCCAGTCTTTACCTGAAGGTTCAGGAGCGTCACCGACAATCCAGTCGATGAACGACGGAACCTGACTGAACTGTTTGACCCGCAACTGAAGTTCGGGAGCCAAACGTTCATACAGCTCGCGGTCGATTGTGCCGTCTACTAACGGCCATGTCTGTGAAACGAAATCGTCCTCCGGCAAAGCACGTATATATTCGCCGTTGAAATGGTCTAGTTTCTTGACGTCAAAAAAGGCTGGGGCTTTCCCGATATCGGCCAACTCGAACTGTTCGATGATCTCTTCGATTGGGCGAACCTCTACCCCATCTTCGGGCCCCCACCCCAAAGTGGCGAGATAGTTACGCATCGCTTCAGCGAGATAACCCTTGTCGGCGTAGTCAGAAACCGAGACGTCATCACGTCGTTTCGACAATTTTTTCCGCTGCTCATTGACGATCAGAGGCAAATGGGCGTAGGTAGGTTGCGTTGTGGCCCCCATCGCTTCGCGAAGAAGCAAAACCCGTGGCGTAGTGTTGACCAGATCTTCACCTCTCACCACATGGGTGATACCCATGTCATAGTCGTCGTAGGCGTTCGCTACGTGAAACATAGGAACACCCGACGATCGGACAATAATAAAATCTTCAAGGACGGCGTTTTCGAACTCGACTCGACCCCGGATCAGGTCGTCCCAGCCGGTTACCCCTTCGTTAGGGGTAGCGAACCGCATAGCGACACCATCGCCAGGCTCGACATTTCGATTACGACAATGACCGTCATAGCCACCAGAGGCGCTTTCACCTCGAGCTTCCGCTCTCGTCTTAACGTCGTCGGGAGTGCAGTCACAAAGGTACGCTTTACCGTTCGCCAATAGGTCGTTCGCCGCTTCAAGGTAAAGATCGAAACGTTCTGACTGTAAATACTCTTCATCCCAGTCAAGGCCAAGCCATGTAAGGCTTTCACGAATCGAATCGACCAGTTCGGGCTTTGAACGATCAGCATTGGTATCTTCGACCCGCAATATAAAGGTGCCACCGGTATGGCGGGCATACAGCCAGTTAAACAGGGCTGACCTGGCTGAACCTACGTGGAGGTATCCTGATGGGGCTGGCGAAAAACGAACACGAACAGTCACCTGTCCGAGGCTAGTAGAACCTGGTCAAGACGCCACAGAAATCACCTAAAGCAAGCCAAGCTGCCATCTTTTTACCGAGCCAAGACCTGGAGAATACCCAGCTCACACCGCCCCTGAAGCCGAAGCCCATAGACTTTTAACTACCGCCTAATATTCCCGCTAGAATGTCACCACTAATGCGACGTTTTACGTCGAGCGGATTGAAACTATCGACGGTGAACTTCAGCGGGCGACACTACAAACGCAAAATTCAATTATGGTGCCAAAATCACAAGCAATAGTAGGTTTAGAGATCGGACACATGGCCGTTCGTGCGGTGCAAACCGACCGTGCAGCCAACAAAGTCGAGAATTATGTTGAAGTTGCGATAAGTGCAGCCGATTTCAACCGATCAAAGCCTAAAGAGTCATATCAGCAAGCAATCGATTCCGCCATATACCAGCTAGACCTGGGCGACCCGGAAACATACCGGCTCGGAGTGGCATTCAGCGATGTAAACGCTGGCGTCGGCAACGGGCCAGATATGACTAACTGGTTGACTCAACAAGTAGAAAAGCTTGACGTTTCGTTTGTTTATGTCGGCGAGCCAGAAGTCTCATTCTCCCCCGACGGGGTTGTTAACGATGTTTTAGCTTTATTCCGTCTCTCAGGGGTTGCCGTGAGCAGGATGGAACTCAGCCCAGTGGCAGCAGCCAGAGTCCTTCCGAACCAAACGACGGCAACTCTGTTGTTAGGTTCTGGTGTTGGCTGGCAGGTCGACCTACGAGAAGGTCGGGTTTTCAGTGCCTACGCAAGTGACGCCGTCGACCGGAAACAGCTCCTAAAAATGGTTGTCGACGGCACCGAACTCACACCACTGACCAAACTTCGAGACATAGACGTCCCGCCGAGCCTGCTAGCTGAGCATCGAATCCCGATCTCGTTGTTGTGCCCGGCCGCTGGTGTAGCAAAAGGTATCGCTAACCGCGAAGCAGAAAACCTTCTCTACGGGCTCAAGATCGAAGCCGCATCAGAGATTCAACGGCGAGAAGCACGCAAATCTACGACCGGACAGGTTCAGGCCGTACCCGAATCGGTAGCAATCGCTAGCCAAACGGTGCCGACAAAAACCACAATGTTCCAGCCGATGACAACAGGCGAACACAAACAGATCATCGCTCAAGAAGCTGGCACCACTAAAGTGTCGCCTACTACAACCGCAAAACCAACCGTTGCTTCATCGCTACCAAACCCAGTGAAACCACAAGTTTCGGTCGCCGATACCGGGGTTGTTAAACAACCCAAATCTGTGGCCCGGTCGCTGACGCCGGTTCAGATCGGTGGGATGGTTGCGATAGTACTGCTGCTAGTTGTGCTAGCGGTTCTACTCGTCCGTTAGCGGCCAGCCCCGTCAGCTTATTGAGCTAGATTTGATCGCCAGTCCGAAGCGTACTGAGCTTCGACTTTGGTGTGCGACAATCGGAGTGTGTCCTCCAACACGAGGTCCACTAGTTCGCGACGTTCCGAATAGTGGTGGCTGCTTTTAACTTCAGCGAAAAGTTCTTCACGTAGCGAAACCAGCTGAGGATCAGGCGAGCTGTCAAGAAACCCGAACACGGTAAAGGCAACAGTTAAGTCGTGAACTACCGGGGCACGACCGAACAGAGCCGACCGTCTCATAGCAACCGCAACACAACCAGCAACCGCGTCTTCATGGTCAACTGAGCCAAGAACAAGACGATCGTCAAATAGATCTACCAGCGTGAAGGCGTAACCTTGATCCGGCCCAGCTGTCCCCAGCCGCGGCCCAACAGGTTGGGAGCCTTCCACGTCACCAGGACGATTAGCGACCCAAGAGTCGTTCCGGCGAGGAGGGGACGCATAGGCCCGCACTCGATCGGTGGGGTTAATAGGAACAAAGTCTGGTGATGCCACCTACTCACATTAGCGGAGAAACGGCGCTCAACAGACCGTCGCAAGGCAAACAGCCAAGCAATAGCAAACCCGTTGTCAAATATCCCAACATCTAACCGAAATGGAGATACCTGAGAATTACGCGCCCGGGTTAACCGGGTTGGCTGACGTCGACACCGACGCGTCGGAAACCGCCGACGGTTTACCCGTAACCGCAAACCGCTTCTTAAATCGTAACGCAGGCATTTCGATCAAACGGTACGAAGCGTAAGCCGAACCAAAGGTCAATACCTGTTCGACAACAATGATCTGCCAAAGCGACCATGTTGGGAAACGATCCTGGCTGAAATAAACCTGCACCGGAACGTGCCACAGGTAAATCGAATACGAGAGCTTTCCCAGCCAGACTATAGGCGGCAGCTCAAATAGCTTGGTGAAGATTCCGTCGGTGTTGTCGTACAAGTACGTCATGACAGCCGCTGACGCCACCGCACAGTAGGTGTAGTACAGATAGTGATGCAAGAAGTCGACATCCTGTTTTCGTATCAACAAGTCAACCACAAACAACAAGCCGGCAACGACGGTCACCACCGGGCTACCCAACCATCGTCTGAACCGACCCCAAATGCCGCCATGAATGACAAATGCCAACGCAGCGCCGATAGCGAAGCCGTCAAAAATGAACAACGAAAACGAGACCACGTCGGGATTCGAGAATTCGTGGATCGTGAACCGGGCAGCAGTCAAAAACGCTGCTCCGCCCAGAAGCCACGTGGCAACCGAAGCCGACGCCCGCTCAGGTAAACGGAGCCAACGAACAAGCCAAGGCCAAACCAAATAAAAATGCTCTTCGATCGACAGCGTCCAGGTGTGAGCAGTCATGGTGTTACCGGGAATGAGCTCACCCCCAAAGAGGCCTTTGGTCCCGAAAAGCAGTGGCCGCAAGTTTGTAAGGTAGAACACGACCATAAAGAGCTCGAACCACAAGTAGCGCCGTTCGAGAACCTCAGGATAGATCCACCAGCTCAACGCAAACAGAACAGCCGCCATCACGAGGGGCGCCGGCATAATACGCAGCGTCCTACGACCGTAAAAGGCCTTAATGTTTAACGTGCCGGTTTTGCCCCACTCTTCGAGCATGAGTTTGGTGATCAAAAACCCACTCAACACGAAGAACAGAATTACGCCGCTATTACCACCATCAAAGAGGTAAAGGCCGGTGTGTTCCAAAAGCACGAGGCCAATCGCGGCAGCCCGCAAACCATCTAGGGCGGCTCGGTATCCCATTTTTTGCCCGGGCGGCCACGTTGCGTCCATTACGCCTCCAAATGGTAGCGTTGCAAGCTGGTTGTTGTCACTGCACCAAACCGGGTAAAGAAACCCACAAAACGCTGACTGTTCCGACTAGGCCAGACGGGCCGCTACTGCGTCGCCGATGTCGCTAGTCGATTTACCTTCAACATGGTCACGAACTTCATATGTTGCCTTGGTGACCCGGTCTGCCATCTCTTTTTCACCCAAGAACTCCAGCATCATGGCTGCCGACAAGATAGCGGCCAATGGGTTTGCTTTACCTGTTCCCGCAATGTCGGGCGCAGACCCGTGAACGGGTTCAAACATTGAAGGACCGGTACGAGCTGGGTTGAGATTAGCTGACGATGCCAACCCGATCCCGCCCGAAACCGCGCCGCCCAGGTCGGTCAAAATGTCGCCGAACAGGTTGTCGGTGACCACAACGTCGTATCGACCCGGGTCTTGAACAAAGTAGATACATGCGGCGTCAACGTGGTTATACGCGGTTTCAACGCCGGGATAGTCGGCGGCTACCTCTTCAAACGTTCGGGCCCATAAATCACCAGCGAAACTCAAAACGTTTGTTTTGTGTACCATCGTTACGTGATTTCGGCGGGTTGTCGCCAACTCAAATGCGTACCGCAGGCACCGTTCGACTCCCATATGGGTGTTAACCGAGCCTTGGGTAGCGACTTCGAACTCGGTCCCTTTGCGGAGGACGCCACCTTCGCCGACATAGGGCCCTTCAGTGTTTTCTCGAACGACAACAAAATCGTGACCAGGAGCGATAAACGGTCGAAGGTTAATGTAAAGGTCAAGGTCGAACCGCATCTTCAGAAGAAGACCTCGTTCGATAACCCCAGGGGTAATGTCAGGGTGGCCAACAGCGCCCAGATAGATCGCGTCGAGAGAACGCCACTCTTCGATGGTTTCGTCCGGCAGAATCGTGCCGTCCTGCAGATATCGAGACCCTCCAAGGTCAAACGGAGTGACGTCGAGGTTAGCCCCGATCGCATCCAATACCTTCATGCCTTCAGCAACGACCTCCGGGCCTATCCCGTCGCCGCCAACTACACCTACTCGATATCCATCAGACGTTGACATGTAATTCCTCTCTAAACATCATCTGCAACTCTAGGGGCTTAAGGACTCGACGAAACCGGCCGAAGCTACCTGTAGGAGGCATGTAACTATGACCACCAATGACAAGTTCAATTTTTCGGTCGATACCGTTCCCGACGAATGGACTGAAGCCGTTCAACAGGCCCCATCTGCGGGTTCCCAACATCGCCCAACAGGGCGAGGTGGGCCTAAAGTTATGCCTTCGCGGCAAAAAACCGACGTTTTTAGTGCCGGATTCTTAGGTGTTGCGGTTGCGATAGCATCCGGAATCGGATGGTATTTCCTCGAAGTAAACGATCCAGGCTACTTTTGGTGGGCGCCAGCGGCGATCGGTCTTCTCATCGGATTCGGCGTTCGTTTAGCAGGCGGAAGCGCCTCACCAGGGCTTAGTTTCGCAGTGTCGACAGTTCTGTTCTGTCTGACCGTTTTTGTCACCGGTATTGCGATCGCCCGGTTTAATCTCGTCGACCAGCTAGCGGCCGTCGACGCTGATTCTCTGGAATCGCAGCTGATCTTCGACCAATTCACCCGCATGAACTCGTGGTTAGGCCTCGTTGGAGGTTTCCTCGCTATGTCACTAACAAGTTTCGGTGCGGTAAAGCGGAGCTAGGCGTCCGATCTGTAGCTATATTTGACGGGTGAACAATTCTCAGAAGCTATCGAGGGAAGCCTACGATCGGCTAGTAGCCGAACACGGCGACCTGACGACACGCGGCCGTATCGAAATCGCTAAGAAAATCGAAACTGCACGTGAGTTAGGCGACCTTTCAGAGAACGGTGACTATCACGCGGCCAAAGAAGAGCAAGGCAAGATGGAGGGTCGTATCATCCATCTCGCAAAACTCATCGAATCAGCCGAAATTGTTGAGCTCGACGCCGCCTCTGTTGGAACAGTCCAAGCAGGATGTGTCGTATCAATCCGCTACGAAGGCGACGACGACGTCGAAAAATACTTGATCGGCTCGATCGAGGAACGCCGTGAAGGGATCGACATCATGTCCCCCGGCTCTCCCCTGGGTAAAGCCTTGATCGGTGCAGGCGAAGGCGACACCGTCGTTTTCGAATCCCCCGGCGGGCCTATGAACGTCGACGTCGTAAACATCGACGTCTAAATCAAATTCTGAGTTTGCACTAACCGGCGCTCCTCTGCGCTCTCTTATCTAAACGAGTACCTATGACTTCATCAACAAACACTCCACGTACGCTGTCCGAAAAGGTGTGGGACAACCATGTCGTTGCTCAAGGAAACGGCGACGACCCCGACCTTCTCTACATCGACCTTCACCTTGTACATGAGGTAACGTCGCCCCAAGCCTTCGACGGACTACGAATAGCTGGGCGTAAGGTCCGTCGACCTGACCTGACCGTGGCGACCGAAGACCATAACGTACCCACCGAAAATGTGGATCAACCGATCGCTGACGAAGTTAGCCGGGCCCAAATCGAAACTCTACGCACCAACACCGCCGAGTTTGGTATCACCAACAACGAGATGGGCTCTGACACCCAAGGAATCGTCCACGTAATCGGACCCGAGCAGGGCCTAACACAACCAGGCATGACGATCGTCTGCGGCGATTCGCACACTTCCACACACGGAGCGTTTGGGGCCATCGCATTTGGTATCGGAACCAGCGAAGTCGAGCACGTTCTCGCTACCCAAACACTCCCCCAGGTCAAACCAAAAACAATGGCAGTGACCGTAACCGGTGAGCTACCGGAAGGTTCCACTGCCAAAGACGTCGTTCTTGCCATCGTTGGCCGTTTGGATACTGGTGGAGGAATCGGCCACATCATCGAATACCGAGGCCCCGTTATCGAAGCTCTTTCGATGGAAGGCCGAATGACGGTTTGTAATATGTCGATCGAAGCGGGCGCCAAAGCCGGTTTGATCGCCCCAGATCAGACCACGTTCGACTACATCAAAGGCCGAACCCACGCTCCATCCGAAGATGTGTGGGACGCAGCAGTTGAACAATGGAAGTCTCTGACAACCGATGACGGCGCAACGTTCGACGCCGAAATCGTTATCGACGGCTCCCAGATCAAGCCGCAAGTAACTTGGGGCACCAACCCTGGGCAGGTCACGACCGTAGAAGGCAACATCCCCGACCCGGCATCGTTCGACGAGCCCGCCGCCGCTCAGGCCGCCGAACTGGCGCTTGAATACATGGGACTCAAAGCCGGAATGCCGATGCGTGACGTCACAGTCGACACGGTGTTCATCGGTTCATGCACCAACAGCCGAATCGAAGACCTTCGGGCGGCAGCCGCTGTCGCCTCAGGCCGTAAAGTAGCCGACGGCATGCGAACACTCGTCGTACCCGGATCGGCTCAAGTCAAGAAACAAGCGATCGAAGAAGGACTCGACAAGGTCTTCACCGAAGCCGGATTCGACTGGAGAGAACCGGGCTGTTCGATGTGTCTGGCCATGAACCCAGACAAACTTCAACCAGGTGAACGATCGGCTTCGACCTCTAACCGCAACTTCGAAGGCCGACAAGGCCGAGGCGGACGAACCCATCTGGTATCCCCAGAGGTCGCCGCAGCCACCGCAATCGTTGGACGATTTGCCCTACCATCAGATTTGGATTCATAACGATGAAATCAGTACACATCATTTCAGGAACCGCGGTTCCCCTCGACCGATCCGACGTCGACACCGACCAAATCATCCCCTCCGACTGGCTCAAACGAGTAGAACGCACCGGTTTCGACAAAGGTCTCTTCTCCGAATGGAGAGACGCTCAAGACTTCGTGTTAAACGACGAACGTTTCGTAGGCGCCAATATTTTGATTGCCGGACGTAACTTCGGTGTCGGCTCATCTCGTGAACACGCTGTTTGGGCTATCCAGCAATACGGATTCGATGCGGTAATCGCACCCAGGTTCGGTGACATTTTCCGCAACAACTCCGGCAAAAACGGCTTGTTGCCGGTAGTCGTCGACCCGGAATTGGGCGCCAAGCTGCTAGCTATGGTTGATGAAGAACCAGGGCTTCAACTAACGATCGACGTCGAAAAGAAACTGCTCGAAGTACCAGCTAAAGGCATCTCGGTCGAGTTCCCACTGGCAGACGCGGTACAGCATCGCCTACTCAACGGCCTTGACGACATCGGAATCACACTTGATCAAGTTGATCAAATCGACAGCCACGAAGCCAACCGTCCAGCCTGGTTACCGGCCTTGTAGCTACCGTCGCTGGGATTCGTAGTCCAAACGGCCCAGCAGATGTGACAAAAAAATTACGCCGGGAACTCAATCGGGGGTGGCGCACGTCTGAGGGGCACAAACCAATGCTCCCAACACGTTGAGGTTGCCTCCGATGAAGATTCCCTGGCCAAACAATTTGCCCCTGACCGCCTTATCAGGTGTAGCGTTATCGGCGGTGCTAGTCGCATCTGCTTGTAGCGTCACCGAAGACGCCACCGGCCCGACTAACAGCCTTCCCGATTTGGTCACCGACTCTGAAACGATTCTGCTCTCAGCATCGTTGGACACAGTCGATACCTGCGACGGCCTGTTAGAACGAATCCAACAAGACGCCTTAGAGCGAGTCGGCCCGTACGGCCTCGACCAGCCTGGATTCTATGCGTTTGATACAGAGTTCGATGAAGAAGCCATCGACGAAGATTTCTTGACCGAAACTGAAGCAAGCGATGCGGGGGCAGACGAAGATTCCGCAGCAGCGCCGGCGCCCCAAGCCGAGCAGCGTATGGCCGACTCAGCCGAGGAATCCACAGCTAACACGGCGGAGAAAGAAACGTCGGGTACAAACAATCAAGAAGAAGGCGTCGACGAAGCCGACCTGGTCAAGAGCGACGGATCTACCTTAGCGATCGTTTCTGGCAGTGAACTACGGGTTCTTGACGTCACCGGCGACACGCCCAGGTTGACCAAAACCATCCGGCTCAGCCGACTTGGCCAACCCACCGGCATGTTCTTAAACGGGGATCGCCTCGTGCTGCTGTCGGTCGACTACAGCCGTAATGGTCAACCCACCAGCCTTGTAACCGATGTCGACCTTCGTAGCGGTACCGTCGGCGGCTCCGCTGAATTCGAAGGTCAGTACGTGTCGAGCCGTGAAGTAGACGGATCGCTGCGACTTGTGCTTTCTTCAACACCTACCGGCATCGACTTCGTTTACCCCGATGGGCGAACAGACGAAACTCAAGCTGAGCTAGAGAACCGTGAGCTTATCGAACGATCTGAACTCGACGACTGGATACCCGAATACCGAATCACCGGTGAAGCTCGACGCCAGGCGGCCCAGCCGTTGGTCGACTGTGCCCAAGTCCATATTCCAAAGAGTTTCTCCGGTGGCGGTCAAGTCGTCGTCGTGACAGTCGACATCGATCGACCACTGGATGTTACCGATGCTTTAGCGGTGCACACCGACGTTCAAACCGTGTACGCGTCTACTGACCGTCTAGTCGTAGCAGCCCCCGAATGGCCGGAACTTTCTGACCCATCAACGAGCAGCAGTTTCGCCTCGCCATTCCGTACCGCTCTGCATAGTTTCGATATTGGTGATCAAGGAGCAACCGATTACGTTGCTTCAGGTTCGGTACGCGGCCTGTTACTTAACCAATTCTCCCTATCTGAACACGACGGGAACCTGCGGGTGGCCACTACCGACTCTGGCCAGGCAATCGGATGGGGCGTCCCAATATTTGATGAAGAATTTTCTCAACCTATGTCAGAGAGTTTCGTGACGATTCTTTCCGAACAAGATGAGGCTCTCGTCCCGCTAGGACAAGTCGGAGGTCTCGGACGTGGAGAAGAAATTTTCGCAGTCCGGTTCATCGGCGATGTTGGCTACGTAGTCACCTTCCGCCAAACTGACCCGCTATATACGGTCGATCTTTCTGACCCTTCCAGCCCTGAAGTCCTGGGTGAGCTAAAGATCCCGGGTTTCTCCAACTACCTACACGAAATCGATGATCGAACCTTGATGGGAATCGGCTCTGATGGAACCGACGAAGGTCAAGTCCTTGGAGCGGCAGTATCGCTGTTTGATGTTGAAGACTTGTCCGACCCGACCCGGCTCGACAAATTAGCTTTTGATCAGAACTCGTCGACCCCGATCTCTTACGATGCCAAAGCCTTCACCTATTGGGCTAAAACCAACACGGCGATCGTGCCGATCGAATCGTATGGCCCGGAAACCGGTTTCGTCGAGGAAGACGGGTACTGGAACGACGGATTCGTTTCTCAGGCTGCCGTGATCGATGTAGATCCTGAGGTTGGGCGGGTTGAACTGCGCGGAACGATCGACCATAGAAACCGATGTGACCGCCCGTCTTCGACCACATCAAATCGACGGGTCCCTCGAGCTGAAGCCGAGTCCGAATCCGTTGTAGAAGCTCCCGAACCAGCTCCGTCTCGCCTTATCGACGAGGAAGAGTACTACGAACCGGTGTGCGAATCGCCCTACATCTCCCGAACGATGATTATCGGTGACGATATCTACACGTTCTCGTCTGCCGGTATTGCGGTCCACAGTCTTGACGAGCTGCGCGAAAAAGCTTGGGTGTCGTTTAACTAACCCAAGCTTTCTAGAAACGAACACCCGGCGTATCCGTTAGTGATACGTCGGGTGTTTTTATTTGTTTAGGACTGGGACAAGACAAAGATGGCGGCCAAAGCAAACCCCAGAATCATACAAACGATTCCGGTGATAAGTAAGGCTTGCCCTCTTGAGTCGCCGTCTTTCTTCGCCAAGTAGCCAAGTAAAATCGCGAGCGGGCCAAAGAGGATCGGCAGAAGAACAAGTGAGATCGCAGCTGAGATGAACCCGATAATTATTTTGCCGTTAGATTTCACTGGCTCTTGAATAGGGTTGTATGGCTGCTGACCTAGTGGCGGAGTTCCGTAGGGCTGTTGACCAGTCGGCGGTGGGAAGCCGTCTTGTGATTCCATTGTGATGCTCTTTTCAGTAGATGTGCCGAAAATGGGGCAGCATAGACACAAGCCTGAACTTCACCACCCATTCCTTGGGTCCCAGGATACTAGGACTATCTTAGATTTTTCGGCTCAGGATCCGTTGTGACGCTGCGGTAGCCGTTACAGGCTTACGAGGTCTACCTCGATAATTCCCTCTGCTACACGTAGCGCCTCGACTACCTCAGCGTTGACGGTGTCCTTGACCGACACGACCATCATTGCTGCAGCAGAATTTGGGGCTTGACCAACTTCCATGTTGGAGATGTTGACTCCGGCGTCTCCCATAATGGTTCCGACCCGCCCAATCACACCGGGAGCGTCGGTATTTCGGATAATCAACATGTTCTTGACCGGTGGCATATCGACCTTGTAGCCATCGATGCGAACGATACGAGGTTCATCACCGAGACCCATCAACGTGGCCGATATTGAATGGTCCCCACCAGCGATTGACAGCAGGTTGGTGTAGTCAGAACCTTTGGCTGTTTGCTCAGCAATCACTTCAATGCCGTGTTCCTCAAGCGCCATGTCTGCGTTTACAAACGAAACTGAATCGCCGCTAACGGTGCTGAGAAGACCTTTGACCGCCGACAAGGTGACCAGACGATTGTCGTAGCCACCGATTTCTCCGGCAAACGTAACCGTAATTTTTGATGGGAGTTCGCCGCTGAGCGACGAGAAAATTCGTCCAACTTCTTCCGCCAACGGAATGTATGGCTTGAGGACTCCGGCGACCTCTCCGGCTTTTACGTTGACCGCGAACGGGACAAAGTCACCGGCCAAAGCCAAGTTCACCTGTTCTGCAATCGTGACACCGGCTTTGTCCTGAGCTTCACGGGTGGACGCCCCAAGGTGAGGTGTGGCTACGACATTAGGGTGAGCGAACAGGGGTGAGTCGGTACACGGCTCGCTGTTAAACACGTCAAGTCCGGCGCCGCCTACTTTGCCCGACGTTAGACCTTCGTGCAACGCGGCTTCGTCAACGATTCCTCCACGAGCGACGTTGATTACTCGAACGCCTTCTTTTGCTTTGTTAATGAAGTCGGTGCCTACGATTCCGAGGGTGTCAGGGGTTCGAGCTACGTGGACGGTCACGATGTCGGACCGTGCGGCCAAATCGTCGAGGTCGACGAGTTCAACGCCGATCTCGCTAGCAGCGTCCGCCGACACGAACGGGTCGAAGCCGATCAGCTGCATGCCGAAGGCGCGAGCCCTTTCGGCGACTAACTTGCCGATACGTCCCAGCCCGATAATGCCCAGCGTCTTGCCGTGCAGTTCGATACCGTTCCATTTAGAACGTTCCCAACGGCCTTCTTTGAGGGCGGCAGCAGCTTGTGGGGTGTTGCGGGCTTGAGCGAGAATCAACGCTATGGTCTGCTCTGCTGCTGAAAGAATGTTTGATTGCGGGGCGTTTACAACCATCACGCCGGCCGAAGTTGCAGCCTCAACATCAACGTTGTCTAGCCCAACGCCGGCTCGTCCTGCAACGACTAGTTCGTCGGCGGCGTCAAAAACTTCTTTGGTCAGAGTTGTAGCGGACCGAATGATAATGGCGTGTGCACCCGGGATGGATGACACTAGCTCCTCCGGGGATAGGTCTAGCTGAACATCAACTTCGTGTCCGGCAGTACGGAGCTTATCCAAGCCTGTTTCAGCGATTTTTTCCGTTACAAGAATTCTGGCCATGCATCAGGATTCCCGATCTCAACGACACTCGCACCCATGTGAGACACTTGCAACACACTGGGCATACTGATCTGCAACAAAACCGCTACCTATAACAGCAATGCTGGAATTCTTGCAGATCCGTTACAGACGCCGCAGCTCGGGAAGAACATCACGGCCAACCAGCTCAATAGTGGATTGTGGGTCGACGGAAGCGACTTGGATCGAAATGTGGGTGGCGCCGATTTCTGTCACCAAAGGAGCGTATGCATCGATGAGCTGTTCGACGGATCCGACAACCGTGAACTGGTTAAGAATTTCTGTTCGTTCCATCTCGTCCGCTCGTTGGCGTAGCACAGTGGGGTCGACGACTTCGAGCCGTCCGGGAGCCCGCAGCCCCCTCATGGTTCCCAGCGCTTCCCACGCTTCGTCGTCGTCTTTAGCCAACACAACCCATCGGGTGGCCATAATGTTCGGCGCTGGTTTGCCGGCCTGTTTAGCCGCCTGCCTAAACGGGCTGATTACGCGTTCTATCGATTCGACTGGGTCTTTAACCGACGTGATTAGACCATCAGCGTTTGCGCCCGCGAAGGCGGCCGATTTTGGTCCTCCGGCCGCCATGAGAATCTTTACATTTCCTAGCGGCGGACTGTACAGCTTGGCTTTGTCTACGACGTAGTACTCGCCTCGGTGGTCGACTTTGTTACCAGCCAGAAGCTGGTTCATTATGTCGAGGGCTTCACCCATCCGACCGATTCGTTCTGGATAGGCCGGAAATTCGTAGCCCATTGGCCCTTCGTTAATGTTTTCGCCGGTACCGACTCCGAGGAAGAATCGTCCGTTCGATAACCGGTCCACGGTGGCGGCGGCTTGAGCGATTAGCGCCGGATGATAGTGGAACAACGGGCACGTTACCGAGGTTGCTAACTCAACGGTTGTGGTTCGTTGAGCGACGGCTCCGAGCCATGACCAGACAAATCCGGACGCCGAACCTTGATCGACCCAAGGGTGAAAATGGTCCGATGCGAAAACGGCGTCGAACCCGGCAGCTTCGGCTTGGACAGATTGGTCTAGTAAGTCTTCTGGTTGATACGATTCGTGGCTCGCTAGCCATCCAAACTTGATACCGCTACCTTACCTTCCAGTCATCGGTGCATTGTTCGATGTTCAGTATCGTAGATAGCTGGATCGCAGTTCCACAAATTCTGCTACCGATTCGCTCCACGAGTCTTCAACGCTGACTACTGACTCCACAAGTTGTTCTGGTTCGGTGCCTACCAGCGATTCCCGCAGCCGTGCTGATCCTGCTAGAAGGTCGAGAAGCCCTGGACTGTCGACGACCGATGGTTGCCCCGCTGTCTTGGTTCGGGCTTCGACTGCGGCCAACAAATAAAGTCCGACGGTTGTGGCGTCGAAGGTTTTGGGGTCGACGACGTTGATCCGCACGCCTTGCAGCTCTTCGCCAACAAGCCGTGGGTTGGGGTTCACGTCGTTGGGGGTCGGAACGAACGTAACCGGTTCAAACTCGACACCGGATAGCCCGAAACCATTCAGTTGATTTGCCAGATCTTCACCGTCGAGCCAGCTGGCTCCGATCTGCTGGAAAGGCCGGTCGGTCCCCTGCCCGTAACTGATAGTTGTAGCTTCAAATAGCACGGTCGCCGGATAGATCAGTGCGGCTTCGACTACCGGCAACCCGGGACTGGGCGCTATCCACGGCAGCGTTGTATCGTTCCAGGTTTGGGTTCGCTCCCACCCTTGCATCTCGACAATTGTTAGGTCGAGCTGGTCCAGCCCATCCAGCCACTGTTCGCCAACGATCATGGTCGCTAGTTCGCCTGAGGTGAGGCCGTACACCGACGGGATCGGGTATTGGCTTATGAACGAATCGGTGTTGGATGCCGTGAACCCGGTTACCGTTTCGCCGCCGAGTGGGTTTGGCCGGTCGAGTACAACAAACCGTGTACCGGATTCAGCTGCGGCCTGCATGGCGAGACCGAGCGTCGAGATGTAGGTGTAGTACCGGGTACCGACATCTTGTAGGTCGAACACTAACGTGTCGATGCCATCGAGCATTTCTGACGACGGTTTGCGAGTGTCTCCATAGAGGCTAAAGACGGTCAAACCGGTTTGTGGATCTACTTCGTCGCCAACGGCTTCACCTGCGCCAGCGGAGCCCCGGACGCCATGTTCAGGCGCGAACAAAGCAACCAAGTCAATTTCGGTTGCCGCCATCATCATGTCAGCGATGTGGCTGTCGCCGACTTTGGATGCTTGGTTGACGATAAGGCCCACTCGTTGTCCTTGAAGTTCAGCGAAGTTGGATTCGCTCAACGTTGCCGCCCCAGTCTTTAACGACTGGCTTTCGACGACTTGCGGTTCGGTGACCTTCGGCGGCGAGGTAAGGTCGCCGCTAGTTTCGGTAGGTGAGGTTGTGCTGGGAGTCGCCTCGGTAGCGGAAGAACCACATCCGACGCTGGCGAGCAGTAAACCCGCCGCGACCAAACAAACAAGGAATCTTGAAATCATCGCTTACTAACGGTAGCCGTCTTCTCACGGTTCAACGATGGGCACCTCAGGGTTAGCGAGCCAGTCAGGCGGATTGGGATTCGTACCGACTAGTTGGTATGGTCAAGGGATGTCAAGTGACCTACCAGCGATCCTCAACGCCCCACTCTCGCCAACAGTAGGTCTACTACTCGAATCCCGCATACCGGCCCGTCTGGCGTGGGTTGCCCAAGACGGAACTCCACGAGTGGTCCCAATTTGGTTCATCTGGAGCGACGATCGCCTGGTAATCACTACATTTAAACGGGCCAAGAAACTACGAGACCTCGTAGATGGCGTAGTCGTCGCAGTCACTATCGACACCGACGAATTCCCGTATCGCAGTCTAAAACTTCGAGGCCCTGTCACCGTGCGGCCAACCGAAGGAATCGCTGACGAATACCGCAAGGCGGCAAAAAGATACGTAGGCGACCAGATGGCCGACAAGTGGCTGGCTTTCCTCGACAACCCAGACCAAGTCGTACTTTCGATAGCCCCAACGTGGGCGGTCGTGTCCGACATGGCGACAGATTCCCCGTTCTTTAACTCCGACCCAGAGAGTAGATAGCGATGGCCCCACGAGGAGAGAACCGGACCAAACTGATCGACGCGATGAAAACACTGTCGCTCAGCAAAGGGTACGCGGCAACAACTGTCGACGAAGTCTGCGCCGAAGCCGACGTCAGCAAAGGCAGCTTCTACCATCACTTCGAAACCAAAGAAGACATCGGGTTCGCCGCACTAGACTCTCATTTCGATCAACTAGTCGAAGCGTTAACGGTCGGAACGTTCAATGACCAACCCGACCCGGTCGAACGGCTACGAAGTTTCATCGAACACACCCGCATCGTGTGTGCAGGACCGCAGATGATCAATGGATGCCTCATCGGCAGTTACGCCCTCGACCTTGCCGAAACACTACCTAGCATCCAAAACCGACTCGCCGAACAGTTCAACCAACTCGCACACTTCGTAGCCAAACTCATCAGCGAAGCCTCACAAACGAGCGGCATCCACCTGCCAAGCAAAGAACTTAGCCAACAGTTCTTAGTCGTCATCGAAGGATCGATCGTGCTGGCCAAAGCCCACGCCGACAAAACCCTCCTCACTTCCGGCATCGAGCTGTTTGGCCATCACCTAGATCTCCTACTCGAACAACAAACCGCCCCGAAAGAATGACCATGTCTGATCCAACCAACTCGCGGACCCTGCCGCAGCTACTCGACCTGTACGACCGAGCCCAGTCGTACAGCTTGGCCCTTATCAAAGACCTCGAACCCCAACAGATCCACTGGCGACCTAATGAACAATCCAGCGCAATCGGATGGCACCTCGGCCACCAAGCAGCCGTCAACCATTACCTTGTCCGCAACCTGACCTCAGCCGAACCGAGCTTTAACCCCAAGTTCGACAGTCTGTTTGATTCGGCGACAACAGAACCAGAGCGAGGCGACCTTCCCCCTCTAGAAGAAATCAGACAGTACAGAAGCCAAATAGCGAACAGCACCCACCGAATAACGACGAGAATTTCAGAAGGCGACGTTGGTGCACCACACCAACTATCCCGCATCGCCGACGGACTACTTCATGCCGTAATCAATCATGAATATCAACACGCCGCCTGGATCAAAGAAGTTCGAGACACGATGGTTTCCAACCCAGCCCCACACCCCGGCGACCCGCACCTCATCGACGTCGACGGATACTGGATGGTCGGCCCCAACAGCGGCGAAGCATGACAAAGATAGACGTAGACGTAGACGTTGTTGTTATTGGAGGCGGCATTAGCGGGCTCGCCGTCGCCGAGAGGCTACTAGCCACGAACCACACCGTTCAACTTTTCGAGGCACGTTCCCGCCTAGGAGGACGGATCCAGTCACTACCGATCGCTGGAGGCGTAGCCGAGATGGGCGCAACCTGGTTTTGGGACAATGAACCACGCGTTCGCTCCCTCGTCGATAGCTTCGGAATAGCTGTCCATGACCAATGGGAAACCGGTGACGCTGTGGTACAAACCCACGCACGTGTCGCCCGCTATGGGCGACCGTGGAGCACCAACTCACGGCGGTTCACCAATGGAGCATCTCAACTAATTGACGGGTTAGCCAACCGTCTACCTGACGGTACGGTTCACCTCGACAACCCCGTGCTCGGCGTCAAGCCAGTCGACGGCCACATCGAAATCCAACTCGAACAACGTCTGATAACCGCCCGGCACGTAGTAGTCGCACTCCCCCCTTCCCTAGCGATCGCCAACAACCTCATCGACAGCGCAGACCTTGAACCAAAACTGTTTGATGCCGCCAGCAACGTCGCTGTCTGGATGGGATCGATCGTTAAAGCCGTAGCAATCTACGACGAACCGTTCTGGCGTGCCGACGGACTGTCAGGCGCTGCCAGCAGCCAGGTTGGACCAACCCACGAAATCCATGACATTAGCGGACCTCGCCCCGGACCCGGCGTTCTTTTTGGCTTCGGCCAAACCACCCCCGATA
The DNA here is from genome assembly GCA_020630065.1 of Acidimicrobiales bacterium. Lineage (GTDB taxonomy): Bacteria > Actinomycetota > Acidimicrobiia > Acidimicrobiales > SZUA-35 > JAHDCC01. Next base: position 80,578 of record JAHDCC010000007.1, on the reverse strand, counting down.
AGCCCGACCTAGACCCACAATCGTTCATCAATCAACTCATAGCACTGTTCGGAGGCCGAGCCGAAAACCCAACCGACATCATTATCCGAGACTGGAGACAACAACCGTGGACTACCCCCGACAACTGGCCACTGAGCGAACGATACGACCTGTTCGGTGCGCCCATATTGCAACAACCAGCATGGGATGGAAAGCTCTTCTGGTGTTCAACTGAAACCGCTTCGGTTGCTCCTGGGCATATAGAAGGAGCGCTGTTCGCTGCGGAACGCGCCGCAAAGGCGATTGCAGAACAGACGATGTAACCGTTTCGCTAGGTAGCAACGCCCGTCACGTCAACACCCAGATTCTACGTTACTGTTGATGCTCATGAGCGAGAGAACACGGTGGTTGTCAACTCTTCGAGCAACTAACCCGCCCCCAGCCCGGCCAATCTCGGTTTCTTCGACCGCGGTGTTGGCCCTAGTTTTGGCGTTTCTTTCCACTCTCGGCGCTACCTCGGCTGCCCAAGCTCAAACCGTAGGTAAAGAAATCGCTGAGATCGATCTTTCTCGTTGGTCGATCGGTTCACAAAACAATGCGATCGTCGATATCTCGATCACGTCCCAAAGAGCCATAGACGGCAAGCTGGTTGTGACGAACCAAACCGCAGACGGAATCGTCTACGAATACCCAATTAATCTGAGTGCACAGTCGACTGGGGTTCAAACCGTTGCCGTTTCCAGCCCATTCGGAGATATCTCCCTAGACGTCGACCTGGTCGAAAATGACCGGGTCCTCGCTAGCAACCAATTGCAGGCCAACGCCCTAGGACAAGGCACCAATACCGCCGTAGCCGTATTCGGATTTGAGCAGACCGACACAGAAACCGACCTGGCAGTTGGCGATATCAAGGCCTCGTTCTTTCCAGTTGAGGACTTACACACCATCGGCGCATACGACACAGTCGTAGCCGAACCTTCAGCGGTGCGGGAACTAAACCAGCAAGAACAAAAACTGCTCACATCGTGGGTGTCGATAGGTGGTCAGCTACTCATCGCTGGTGAGAGCGGTTCGATCGATCAACAGCTGCCAGAATCGTGGACAACCGACTCGCAGACACGTATCGCTGACAGCGGCGTCATTCGATATGTTGGATCGGATTGGGAGCAACAAGTAACGCCGGGATTAAACAGCGTCACCGGGCAAGAACAGTTCGACTACTACGACGAAGGCTTCAATACCGAAATATTTGCCGACGCTGAAATCAAACTCCCTCCGTTGGGATGGTTGATCGCAACACTCTTGCTGTACGTGATGCTGGTCGGGCCCGTTCTCTACCTCGTTTTGCGAATCTCAAAGAAGTCTATTCTGATGTGGGCCATCATGCCAGCGGCCGCCGTGCTAGCAAGCGGCGCTGTTTTGCTCGTCGGCTCACAACTACTATCCTCCCGAACATCGGTACACACCTCGATAATTGAGGTCACACCATCCGGGGCGTACGCCACCTCAACAGTTCTTCTGACCGAACGCGGCGAACAACGCCTTGTTGCCCCCGCTGGTTGGACCGCAGAAGCCAACAATAGCGGCGAGTACTACGACACAAGAGACGCCAGCATTCGACCAGTACTCGAACCACGACGAGACGAAACAACAGCCACGCTGAACGTCAGCAACGGCAACGTCGGGCTGCTCAGGATGCACGGACCAGTCGATGAGTATGTCGGGGCGCTAACTATAGAAGTCGAACAAGTCACCAATGACGAGATCACCGGCTCGGTGACCAACAACAGTGGCACTAACTTAACAAATTCGGTCGTCGGCACCGATCAACATGCCGTACGAATCGGGGCTATCAGCGACGGGGAGACCGTCACGTTTGCCCTACAAACCGACGTGGACCAGCAGGCCAGCCCCCAAGACTCCGTCGAGTTGGGGCTATGGCCTAACAACAATGACACGGTAAACAAATCACGTTGGTCAAACTTGCGTTCCAGTCGAGAAGGCACCCTAACGGGGGCGGGCACAGTAATGGTCGCTGGCTGGACGACAGAACTAGCCTCACCCCTCGGACCAGAAAAAGGCCGGACCGCTCTAGTAGCCCGGACTTCGCTGGCCAATTGGGACCAGACCCGTCACGGCATACGATCTTCTCGGGTTCCTATTCCGGGAGATGAAGGGTACGACACCCAGATACGGCAATTTATTCGTACCTCAGAAACCCCGACGATGGCGGTACGTTCCCTGGCCGAAAGCAATGTTGAAGTCTGGTCAGGAAACACGTGGGAACCATTAACTGACGGACAGCCTGGCGGCTCCATCACTAGCCTTTCCGAAGATCTCTGGCTTAATGACACGTTGTATCTGCGGGAACAGTTCTTTGAGAACCCCCGCTTCGTCACCGACCTTGTACCCGACGACGGGACAGCGACTGCGCCCGACAATGTACAACGTGTCAGCAACGAAATCGACGAAGATCTGGACCAAGAATTCGGCCACTACAGCAGCCAGCCACCTCTGCCGCCGGGCAGCTCCGACCGCTATCTGATTCAACGCCCGAGCGACGTTACATACAGGTTCTCGGTCTACCCTTACAGCGATGCTGCTCTCTCGGCTCAGTGGTACGTGGTGCAAGACGGTGAAGAAACCGCACTACCTGATACCTTCGGCGGCAACCCAGGCGGATTCGATTTCGACTTCTCATTGACAGAGAACACGTCTTACATTCTGGAAGTGACCAATACGTCATCGTTTGAATCTGGATACGACCTGGAGGTATCTGAATGAACGACAACTCGATGAACCAACCGGCATCACCTCCACCAACTGGGCCACCGGCATCATCTCCACCTACTGGGCCACCGCTAGCGCCTCCGGGTCCGCCCGTAACGGGGCCGCCAACACCACCCGGGACAAATCGAATCCCTTCGACCCCTTCGACCCCCGCTCATCCGGCAGGCCAAGCGATCAACCCGCCGATCGCACCCGGGCAAACAACCCAAACCCAAATGCCAACCCCGTCTGAACAGGCTGACACCATCGTCGTAACGCACGGCGTGACCAAACAATACGGGTCGCTTTTTGCGGTCAACAACGTAAACCTCGCAGTCCCCCGCAACTCCATTTATGCTCTCATCGGACCAAACGGTGCCGGCAAAACAACACTCATGACAATGGTCGCTTCCCTTCTCCGACCCACTCAAGGAACAGTACTTATAGACGGAATAGACCCGACCGTGTCAAGCGAACAGGTTCGCCGCAAGATGGGCTACATGCCGGACACACTCGGTGTCTACAAAAACCAGTCCGCCAACGAATACCTCACGTTCTTCGCTGACGCATACCGAATCCCTCGAAAAGAACAGCCTGCCCTCATTTCTACCCTTCTCGACTTGGTGGAGCTGTCAGTCAAAGAAGACGCTCAAGTAAATTCGCTAAGTCGAGGAATGAAACAACGTCTAAGTCTCGCCCGAGCATTGATACACGACCCTGAGCTTCTGATCTTAGACGAGCCTGCGTCTGGCCTAGACCCGCGAGCAAGAGTCGAGTTACGAGAACTCCTACTTCGACTCCGCGAAATGGGCAAAACGATCATCGTAAGTTCCCACATTTTGAGTGAACTCCAAGAGGTCTGCAGCCACGTCGGCATCGTCGAAGCCGGGCAACTTCTAGTCCAAGGCACACCACAAACTGCGCTCGACACTGTCCGTTCGGGACGTCAAGTCAAAGTCACGTTCGCTGACGGAACCACCGAAGAACATACCGTCGCCGACCTGGCCGCTCAGGCGGAACTACTTCGACAGCTCGTCTCGGCGACCGATCGTCAAGTGGTGGAGTTCACCGAAACGACCGGCGATCTAGAAGATGTGTTTATGTCAGTAACAAAGGGGATCGTCCAATGATGGTTTTTCAGCTTCACAAAAACCCGGTGTTACGTCGAGAGCTTCAGAAACGGGCTATCAGCATCTTTGGCGCTATCTCGACTGTGATCTGGCTACTCGTCATGCTGCTGGTTTTAGCTTCGGTCTACTTCGCTACCAAAGAGAGCACCGAGAACTTCGGAACAACCGAACTCGCCAGCTTGGGGCGGGCGGGTAAAGAACTGTTTGAATGGATCCTGTTCTTTATGCTGCTGTTTGTTCTTTTCATCGTTCCCGGCGTAACTTCGAGCACAATTACCGGCGAACGAGAACGACAAACACTAATCCCGCTTCAGCTGACCTTACTGTCACCAGCCGAGATCATCGTCGGCAAGTTGACGGCGGCGTTAGCGTTCCTGGCACTTCTTATGGTGACGACCGCTCCGTTATTGTCGGTCAGTTTCCTACTTGGCGGTGTCGGCATTCTCGACGTTTTAGTTGGACTGTTGATGGTGTTGTTTACCGGATTGGTGTTGGGTTCGTTCGGAATGCTGTGTTCTTCGTTCTTTAAAAGCACCGTCGCAGCAACTGTCGCCACATACGCCATCAGTTTGGCGTTTTTTGTTGGACTGTGGTTCATGTTCGCATTATTCGCCATCTTCTTTCTCGGAGACGACGGCGACATCCCCGTGCAGTTTCTAGCGTTTAACCCCTTAACGGGAGTAGCGGACGCGTTACCAGCCGACGCCGACCCCTACAATTCGAGCAGCCCGTTCGGGGCGATGCAGGGTCTGATTTACGAACTGCAGGAGGGATATTATTCCTCCGGCCCCAATTCGTCTCCAAGCGGAGAACGTTCCTGGGTTTGGCAGCTCTACGTTTTTATGGGAGCAGGCTGGCTGGCGCTAAACACATGGGTGTCTACCAAAGCGATCAGTGTTCCCGCAGAACGGGAACGATAAAGGCTTCTATGACGAACAGCTCCCGTAGCCGCAGTCGTGGATTCGGTCGTCTGATCCTGCGGGGTCGTCGACGGATTCGACTTGTGTGGATGTCGGCCACCAGTACACGGTTCGGCCCAATCGTTGCCGCTGTCGCTGTTCTTTTGGCTGGACTGGGCTGGCTTCGACCCTGGTTTTGGCCGGAATCAGCAGCCCTCGGAGTGCTTTGCCTTGGGATTGTTGGTCTACTGGCGACAGCGTTAGCAATGAGGCTACCTGACTTGATAGTGGCTCGTTCACTCGACAAAGGCCTCAAAACATCGGACGCCCTCGTCGGTGCGCTTGAAGTTCCAGACGACGACCCGTTCGCCACCTCTGTTCGAGAACGAGCGGACAGTTTCGTCGACTCTGATCTGCGAAAAGCTATGCCTATTCAGCTTCGATGGAAACCGTGGCTTGCCACAGGTTCATTGCTGGTCCTGTTGACTGCGCTTATCGTGATCGCCAACCCGCAAGACACCCGACGAGACGAAATCGTCGCTCAACAGGCCGCAGTCGATGACGTCGCCGACGAAATCGAGAAACTAGCTGAAGAACTCAGCGAACTACCTGACAACGAAGTCGATCAAACCACGATCGATAAACTCAATGCGCTGGCTGAAGAGATCAGAAAGACTGACAGTGTCGAAGACGCCACCGAAAAACTCGAACAAGCCCAAACCGAGCTGCTGCGAGAACTCGGTTCTGACAAGTTAAGCGAAAGAGCCGCCAGCGACGGACTCGAACAAACTTTGGAACAGAATCCGGTTGCTCCAGGAGAAACCGCAGCTGAACAGCTGGCGGCAGCCGCCGAACAAGTTGATGAACTCACCGACGAACAAGCCCAAGAATTAGCCGACCGGCTCGATGATCTGGCTGAAACTCAACGTGACGGTGACCCCGAAACAGCCGAAGCACTGGCCGAAGCGGCCGAGGCGCTTCGCGAAGGCGACTCTGATGCTGCTGCCGCGGCTCTAGACGCCGCAGGTTCGGCGGCGAACGAAACGGCTTCATCGGTGGAACGTGGGAAAAATACTGAAGGCGCCGCAGGTGAAATTGGAGACCAAGCCAGAGCGTTACGCACCGAGGACAGCCCCGCCAGCGAAGCCCCCGGCGACGGTTCCCAGCTGGCGGGACAGTCCCCCAGCCAATCGCCGGGACAAAGGTCGGGTTCGACTCCAGGGCCATCGAACGGTCCTGGCGGTGGCCCTCAACCAGGGTCCGGGCCTGGAAGTGGTGAAGATGGCCCGACCGTACTGATACCCGACGGCGGAGATAGCACGCTTTTAGGCGCCGACGGTGAACAGACGGGGTCTGGGACGGTTAACCGAGACCAGCAAGTAAATGGGCCAACCGGTTCCGGCACCGTCGAGGTTCCTCTATCAGAGGTGGCAAACGAGTTCGCTGAGCAGGCTGGAGACGCCGTCGACCGCAGCTCGCTGGCTCCTTCGGAGGCGGCAACCGTCGAACGATATTTCGAAGCACTACAAGGTCAAGAAAACTAAGCGAGGTTTGAACGATGACGACTTCTCCCCCTATGAACCCTGAGCGGTACGCTCAGCTTGCGCAAGCAATTGAAGGCCAGGTACGGCAGGTTATTGTCGGCCAGGAACAGGTCGTTCGGACCGTACTAACCGCACTGTTATGTGAAGGGCATGTTCTGTTAGAAGGCGTTCCCGGGCTCGGCAAGACCCGACTCTTGACCACCCTATCCGAGGTTCTCCAGCTGAGTTTCGGCCGGATTCAATTCACCCCAGACTTGATGCCAGCCGACGTGGTCGGAACCCAGGTTTTAGAATCAGACGCTGACGGAAACCGCTCGTTCCGGTTTCGACCAGGCCCTGTATTTAACGGACTGATTCTGGCCGACGAAATAAATCGAGCGACCCCGAAAACACAGTCGGCGTTACTCGAAGCGATGGCCGAACGATCGGTGACGGTAGCCGGAACTACCAGAGCCGTCCCGCGACCTTTTCTGGTGATGGCAACCCAAAACCCGATCGAACAAGAGGGCACCTACCCTCTTCCCGAAGCCCAGCTCGATCGGTTTATGTTCAAGGCCACTGTTCCGTTCCCTTCAGCCGATGAGCTTGTTCAGATCATCACCCAAACCACCGGGCTCCACCAAAACCAGCCAGCGGCCGTTGTCGACGCGGCGACGTTGGCGGCGATGATCGGCCTCACTCGTCAGGTCCCTGTTCCACAAGACGTCGTACGCCACGCCGTCGATCTGGTCGTATGCACCCAACCAGACAATGACAAAAGCCCGAAGGCAATCCAACAATATGTCAGAGCCGGAGCTTCACCGCGTGGAGCGCAAGCTTTGATCCTCGGGGCTAAAGCCGCAGCACTGTTGGATGGTCGCCCCTCTGCCTCATCTGATGATGTGCGCCGACTGGCGTACGCAGCGTTGAGCCACCGACTGGTGTTAGGTTACGAGGCAGCCGCCGACGGCACCAGCGCCGAAGATCTAGTTGGAGACCTACTAGAGAATGTTCCAACTTCCGGAAGCGGCGTTCGCGGTGCTCCGTGATCTGCGCGACCCGCTTCTCTTAGGCGCCTTAGAACGTCTTCAGCTACGGTCGAGAAAACCGTTGGCTGGCCAGCTCCTCGGTTCACACCGGTCGAGGCGTCACGGCAGTTCGCTAGATTTCGCAGACTTTCGCGACTATCAGCCGGGCGACGACTTTCGACGAATCGACTATTTAACGTTGGCTCGGCTTGACCAGCTCGTTATCCGACTGTACGAAGCCGAGGACGACATCACGGTTCGCCTGATGGTCGACTGTTCTGCGTCGATGCGTCTCGACCAGAAACTGCAGCGCGCCGCAGAACTCGCCGGCGCCATTGGTTTCGTGGCATTAACCCGTAGGGACCGGGTAGAGGTACATGTTTCGGGCCGCCCCCCCGCCCGCTTCCGTGGCCGAACGGGAGTGGGCCCGTTATTTGATTTTCTTGAGACCCTTCGAGCGGACGGACAGGGATCTCTGGCTACAGCCTCATCGACCTTGCTGCATCAGCAAAAGTCGCCGGGCATGACGGTATTGTGCTCTGACCTGTTAGAACCACAATGGGAACCAGCACTGCGCACTCTCCCGGCCCGCGGTGACCATGTCACCGTGGTTCACACCTTGGGTATCGGCGAGCTGGAACCTCCGCGGTTGGGCGACATCGATTTGGTCGACGCCGAAACCGGGAACCGGGTGGCTGTCACGTTGACACCACAATCGATCGACGCCTATCGGGTTCGCTTGTCAACGTGGCTCGACCAGGTCGAATCTGCGAGCAAAAAAATTGGTGCCAGTTATCTGCTCGCCGACACTCGTCAAACGCTACGCTCCACAATATTAGGCGAGCTGGGCGGAGTGTTGTCCTGATGGGGCCGTTTACTTTTCTGAACCCGGCCGGTCTAGCCCTTCTCGCCGGGTGGATACCGATCATTGTTCTTCATCTGTTGAAACCGAGACGGGTAGAGTCGATCGTTAGCTCGGCGATGTTATGGAAGCCAGATATTGTTGCGGCTACCGCGTCTCGGCCGTGGACTAAATTACAACGTTCCTGGCTTTTAGTCGCCCAACTTCTTGTCGTGTTGCTGTTGGCATTGGCGTGGGCCGACCCGGTTTTTGAACGCCCCTCTCCGTTGGCCGATCATACGGTTGTCGTACTCGACACCTCTGCGTCGATGGGAGCGGTTGAAAGCGATGGCACAAGGCTCGACGCCGCTAAAGGGGAAGCCGAACAGGTTTGGGATGAGTTACCAAACGGTGCCAAAGCATCACTTGTGGTCGCTGGGCCGCAACCTCGCGTGCTGGTAACTGCAACAACTAACCGATCGACATTTATCGATGCAGTCAACGCCGTCGAGACCACTCCGGGGCCTGCCGATCTAACTGGCGCAATGACGTTGGCTGAGGGTCTTGAAACACCTGAAGCTCGCCTCGGGATAGTCCTTCTCTCCGATGGCGGTCATACCGAGTCCGAGCTGGCCGGGTTGCCGTTGGGGCTATCACATCGACTCGTCGGATCAGTTGCCAGCAACCAAGCAATAACGTCGTTGCGGGTGCAACCATCTGCTGAAGGATTGGGCGTTACCGTTGTCACCGAACAGGCTCAAGGCGACCCTACGACCGTCGTTTTGACGGTGAGCGTTGACGGTGACCCCAAACGAGTCGTCGATATCGAGTTGAACGAAAACGAACCGACGATTACCGAACTGGATCTACCTAACGGTGAACAAGTAGTTGCGTCTATTAGCGGTAACTCATCTGATTCGGCGACATCGTCGGCGGCTAGTTCTGGTCTGGCTTCTGCTGAAGATCTTGTAGCGATCGACAACACAGCCTATGCAACGGCCCGGGATCAACGTGAGACCACGGTTTCGGTGGTCGGTAAACCGACACCGTTTCTCGAGGCTATGGTGGCAGCGCAAGAAGGTGTCCGACTCGTAGACAATACTTCGACTGTCGCCGATCTGGTTATCTTTTCGGGAGTCGACGTTCCAGAAGATATCAACCAACCGTTTGTGGCGATTCGTCCACCGGCGGGGGTTCCCGGCATCACGGTTGAAGGCGACGTTGAGGGACCGGTCCCAACTCTGATTGCAACCAATGACCCATTGCTGGCCGGGCTCGACCTTTCCGGCGTTCGGATTGGCCCCTCGCAGCGGGTTTCGACCAGGGGGGCCGAAACGTTGATAGGCGCTGAAGGGGCGCCGTTACTTCTTCGAGGTACCCGCAACGGGGTTCCCTTTGTCTATTGGGCGTTTGAACCCGCCGACTCTACGTTGCCCGTCGACCTTGCGTTTCCGGTGTTAGGTCAACGCATGTTTCAGGAACTGACCCGATCTACGACGGTGCCTCCATCGGTGACGGTAGGTGCGGGGCTACCGGTGCCCGCCGGGCGGAGTTCTATCGTAGTTGATCCCGGAGGTGACGAAACTGAAGTCCTGCCTCAGGTGGGTGGGGTCACCGTTGACACTCCGGGCTTTTGGACGGTTAGTCAAGTTGATGGCCCAAGCCGGACGGTTGCCGCCAATGTCGGCACTCAGGAGTTCAGAATCGACCCGTTGCCGGTGGCCGACACCGGTCCCCGACCTCTCCGACCGGGGGAAGAACCTCCGGCAACCACCCGGTCGATTCGCTGGCTTCTGATTCTCGGCGCAGTCGCGTTGGCTGCTTGGGAATGGTGGCTAACTCGGCGTCGTCTTGGCGTGCCGGGTTGGCAGTGGAAGGCCGCGAACGGTTTACGAATAGCGGCCGCTGTAGGGTTGGCGGCGCTTTTGTTTGGCGTGTCGGTACCTCTTCGCACGGGAGAGGTTGCGACTGTGTTTGTGTTGGATCGCAGCGACTCGGTGGGTCGGAGCGGACAGACCGAGGGGCTTGACGCTGTTCTCGCTGCCGCTGATGCTGCCCCCGATGACGGAGAGCTTGGGGTGGTTGTGACCGCCGACGGCTCCCGAGTTGAGCAGCTTCTGGTCAAAGCCGAACGCTCTTCTGGTCAGGCGACAGCTGAGGTTATCGGTAGCCGGAGTGACCTGTCGTCAGGGCTTAGACTCGCTGGCGCGTTGTTGCCTGAAGATGTTCGTCGACGTGTGGTCGTGGTTTCTGATGGTCGGGCAACTTCGGGTGACGCTATCGCTGAAGCAGAAGCGTTGGGCAACCGGGGTATTCCGATAGATTTCATCCCCCTGGATCGGGTGGTTCAGGCTGACGCTGCGGTCACGTCGGTACAGACGCCACGGGTCGTCGGTGAGGGCGAAACCGTGACGATCGAAACCACAGTTGAATCGTCCCTGGATCAGCAGGCGACAGCGGTACTTGTCCGCAACGACGAACCGGTTGCCTCTCAGCCGGTTTCGCTGCAAACCGGTTCGAACCGTATCAGCTTTACCGATACGCCAGACACGACCGGACTGTTGTACTACGAGGTTCGAATCGAAACAAACTTGGATGATCAACCTCAAAACAATGTTGGGTCCTCAACAGTCGAAATCGAAGGACCTTCGCAGGTGCTGATGGTCGAGGGGTTCGACGGAGCAGGGGCCGAGCTACGTCAGGCGCTAACGGCTGAAGGGATTGTAGTTGATGTGGTAAAGCCCGAAGACCTTCCTTCGTTGGAACGTCTAGGCGCTTACAAGTCAACCATTCTGGTCGATGTCTCGTTAGATAGTTTAAGCGGCACGCAGCAACGGTCCTTGAAGGTCGCAACTGAACAGCTCGGACGGGGTTTGGTGACGATTGGGGGAACACAGTCCTACGGGTTAGGGAACTATCGGGACTCCGAACTCGAAGAAGTTTTACCCGTGGTCAGCGATATTTTGGATCCGACGAAACAACCAACGTTGGCTCAGGTGATGGCGGTTGACACGTCAGGTTCGATGGCTGATGCACAAGCCGGAGGACCAGCAAAGATAGACATTGTACGGGTGGCGGCGACGCGGGCGTTTGCGAGTTTAGGCCCTCAGGACGAAGCTGGACTTATTGGGACCGACACCCAAAGCCGATGGATTCTTGATCTACAAAAACGTCCTGACGATGACACTATTAACGACGAGCTAGCCAAACTGAAACCCAACGGTGGTACCGACCTCAGCGACATCATCCCCACCGCCCAAGATTCGTTGGTTGAAAGCGACGCCGGAATCAAACACTTGATTGTTTTCTCGGACGGATTTACCGGACCGGACGTTTTGAGGGAAATGCGACGTCAAGCTGAGGCGGCCCGGGCCGAAGGTATCACCGTTTCCGTTGTGGCTACTGGCGTCGCAGCAGCTCAAGATATGGCACCGATTTCAGCGGCGGGTGGCGGCCGGTTCTACGCGGTACAGGATCTAAATCTGTTGCCCGAAATTCTTCTTCAGGAAACCATCATTGCGTCACGCAGCTTTGTAACCGAAGGCGAGTTCATTCCGACGATCACCGGCCGCTCACCGGCAACTAATTCGCTGACTGAAACTCCTCCCCTGTTCGGATATGTAGCCACCACGAGTAAAGGCACCGCTAGGACGATTATGCGGATTGGAGAAGCCGAAGATCCGTTACTCGTTACTTGGCAGGCTGGTTTGGGCCGTTCGACGGCTTGGACGAGTGATGCTACCAATCGTTGGTCCGGTGCGTGGGTGAACTGGGACACCTATGTCACGTTTTGGAATCAGGTCGTCCGAGACACGTTCCCGGCGGAAACGTCTGCTGCGGTTCGAGCGACGGTTGATGACGACGAACTTCGTATCCGGGCTGAGGTCGACAGCGAGACCTCGGCGAGCCGTGTCGAAGCGACCGTTACTGGGCCTGACGGATCGTCTCAAATTGTTGAGTTAGACGAAGTTTCTCCAGGCGTCTATGAGGGCACTACCGTTGTTGAACAGGCCGGATCGTATGCGGTTGGTGTTACTTCTGGTGTTGCCGGTGACGCCGAGACGGTGGGAACCGATGTCGCAAACTTCTCGTACGCGGCCGAGTACCGGCCCGGCACGACCAACGTGACGTTGTTGGAGCAGCTGAGCACTGTTTCGAACGGTCGAGGTTCGATTCTGCCTGCGGCTGCGTTCGACACCGATGGTTTGACGGCGGGGAAACGAAACACACCGTTAGCCTCTTGGCTACTTGTCATAGCTGCGTTGTTTTGGTTGTTAGCTGCGTTCTTAAGTCGATTCTGGTTTGCGGCCAAGGTACCGGTTTTGTCAACATCAACTGCTGGTCGTCTTGGACCCGTTGCCAATTCAGAACCGTTGAGACGACTACGCCGTTCACCAGCAGCTGATCGTGTCACGACGCCGTCTTCGGCTAATGAGCCAAACTCGGTGATCGAATCGTTTACGGCCACCGAGTTGGCTGACGTTACGCCGCCGACTGAACCACCAAGCTCTCAGCCGACCGCCTCATCTACCTTTGAAGCGTTGTTGAAGGCTAAGAAAGACGACGCAGGCGACTAGGAAACATTGTCGTCATCAGATGCCTGTCGACGATGCGTTACCGCTCTAGCAGCCTGATCTCCCTCGTTGGTGGCCATAACCAACGGCACCACAGATACGAGCGGCAACACCGATACAGCAATCGCCCAAACAACAATAGTTCGGGCTGGGTCACCGAAACCAACTAGTAGCCCCAAACCGGCCGACGCTACTCCAGAAGCTGCCAATATGTTTCCCCCAAACACGGTGCGCGATCTTCCAACCTGGTGTGCGATAAGCCAAGCATCGTCACAGGATCGGGTCGCCTTAGTCCGAATACCTATCCAACCATTTTTTTGGATCTTCCCATCAGCAGCACGATTAGCTACGTTGGCCACGAACCAACCGACGACCGCCATGCTTATCATCAATGCCCACAAAAGCGGCCAAGACGGAGGGGCTGTTTGCATCAGCATCTACTAACTATAACCCAGGGCAATTTAAGGTAACGAGTCAGTCGAACCCGACGGCTTCAGAAGGCGCTGTCACATCGTCGGCTGGGTCGAAGCCGAATACTTGACTGTAGAACCAGAGCTCGATCTCAAACGACCTTACGATGGTATCTGCTTGACGAAATCCGTGCTGTTCACCTTCAAACGCTATGTAGGCGTGGGGTAAACCTTTAGCCGCGACCGCTTCAACAATCGCTTCTGACTGGCTAGGGGGAACTACCTTATCTTCGGTGCCTTGCAGCACGAGCAGAGGACAGTTCAGCCCGGCTGTATGGTTGATAGGTGAACGTTCTTTATAAATATCTTGGCGTTCGGGGTACGGTCCGATAATGCCGTCAAGGTACCGGCTTTCGAACTTGTGGGTATCGGTTGCTAACGCCTCGAGGTCGGCTACCCCATACAGCGATGTGCCTGCACCAAACGTAGACGATGTTTCTAATGCCCGTAACACGGTGAACCCGCCAGCCGAACCACCTCGGATAGCCATACGTTTTGGATCGACGAGGCCTTCGGCAGCCAAATAGTCGGCTACCGCTATACAGTCTTCGACGTCGACTACCCCCCACTGGCCGTTAAGCATGCGGCGATAATCTCGCCCAAATCCGGTTGAACCGCGATAGTTCACGTCGGCGACCCCAAACCCTCTAGAGGTCCAGTACTGGACCTTAAGGCTGAACGCTGGAGCGCTATGCGAGGTCGGACCGCCGTGGCCCATCACGATTAGTGGCGGAAGCTCTCCCGCTTCAGGTTCGATGGCGTGTCCGTCTATTCCCCCAGTAGGCGGATAGTAAAACGCGTGAGCGGTTCCGTTACCGGAGGCAAATTCTATGGCTTGGGGTTTACTGATCCAGTCGGGGCCTAGCGGTGCACCTCCAGGCTGATGAACAACTTTTTTAGGTTGCCCAGACACGACATGGGCGATTTCGCTGGGGCCTTCTACCGTGAGGCCACAAACATAGAGGTCACCGTCGGAGCCGGCGGCTAGGTCGTCAACTCGGGTTACCGTTGATTCGATCGGAGATAACTGCTCGAGGGCTAATGGGCCGTTTTGGCTACCGGCTATAACGTCGGATGTAATGGTGACGATCGAATCGGTGGCTGCCTGGGTAAGCACTGCTGCGAGGTCGCCAGTGGACAGCTCCACCCACTGTTGGGTTCCAAATACCCATTGCGGGGCGCCTATTTCGGCCCCTGACAGTGAGGTAACCGCATGTACTGCTCCAGAGGATGGGGAATAACATTCGAGGTTCCAAAAGCCGGTCTGGTCGTTCGAAAAAACGAGTTGACCGCCGCTAGTCCAGTTCGCCCCCATGATCGATGTCTGACTGTTTCCCGCTACAAGCTTTGGGGCATCGACCGTGACGGCAACGTCGCTGCCGACAACGGTCCGCGTAACTTCGGCGACGTAGAGTTCCGTGCCGTCCCATGGCATCTGGGGATGATTCCACTCGATCCAACTTATAAACGAGCCGTCAGGTGAGAATCGGGGGGCCGCGTAGAAATCGGCGCCGGTTGCTACCACCGTCAGATCAGAACTGCCGTTCGGTTGGACGACACAAACAACCACTTCATTGACTGGTTCTGAATGCTCGCTTGCGGCTGAGTGGGTTTCACGAACCGCGGCAACCAGATCACCGTCACGGTGTTCGTCACCGTCGGCGTAGCGCCATCTATGACTATCGTCGGGCTCTGGAGTTATCGGCACCGGTTGAGCAGCCACCCGCTGTGACAGTGAAAGGTCGGTGACGTCATCGGCGCGGGAATGGTCGAGTTGGTAGATTCGCTGGTCTTCCCAGTTGACGAAGTACACACAGCTCGAACCAAGCCACCAAGAAGCTCCCCCGTATTCATGGACCGATGAACGAACAGACCACGGGTCCCCTACGATGTCGCTGCTTTCGGATGGGCCCGCTGAACGGACCAATGTTGTGCGACCTTTATCGGCTGGCCTTGACTCTGACCACCAAAGTTGACCCGCCTGATAGGCGAGTCCGGACATCCGGGTGGCTCCGCTTGCCATCTTGGCGGCAGATAACGGCGAAGGCCAAGAGCCATAAGGGTAACGAACCATGTTTACTTCCAGATCTCTTTAGTAACGGCGGATTCAGCACGTGTCCAGAATGGGTCTAACCATCCAGGGAACGTGTGGAGAAAATAGTTACGAGTCGGCGAGGAGGTTACCGAGCCGATCTAGCCCTTCCGCCAGATCATCATCACCGAGCGCAAACGAGAAACGAGCGTATCCTGGGCTTCCGAACGCTTCTCCGGGAACGAATGCTACGTTGACTTTTTCGAGCGCAAGGTCGGCCAATTGGAGGGTCGATTCGATTTTTACCCCTGCGATGTTTTTACCTAGCAGTTCTTCAAATGATGGAAAAGCGTAGAACGCTCCTTGAGGTTCAAGAACCTTAACGCCTGCCATTGCCGATAGCCGTTCGTACATAGCCAACCGACGTCGGTCAAACGCTTCACGCATTTTGTGAACTGCGGTCAGGTCACCTTCGACTGCGGCAAGAGCCGCCAGTTGGGATACGTTAGCGACGTTCGAAGTTTGATGCGACTGCAGGCTTGTCATCGCTTTAGCTGTATCGGCGGGTGAAATGCTCCAACCCACGCGCCAACCGGTCATGGCGTATGTTTTGGCCACACCGTTCACGATGATACATCGCTCTGCTACCTCGGGCACCACTACTGGCATCGAGTGGAACGTGTTGTCGCCGTAAACGAGGTGTTCATAGATTTCGTCGGTGATTACCCAAATTTCGTTCTCGACAGCCCAGTTACCAATAGCGGCGATTTCTTCTTTGGTGTAGATGGCACCAGATGGATTAGACGGGCTAACAAAGACCAACGCCTTGGTTTTGTCGGTCCGAGCGGCTTCGAGCTGCCCGACAGTGACTTTGAAACCGGCGTCGATTGTGGTTTCGACTGCGACAGGCACTCCACCGGCAAGCATGACCGGTTCAGGGTAGGTGGTCCAGAACGGGGCGGGGATAATCACTTCATCTTCGGGGTCAACCAGAACGGCGATCGAGTTATAAACGGCGTGCTTTCCTCCGTTGGTGATAATGACCTGAGATGGATCCACTTCCAAGCCTGAATCCCGTTTGGTTTTTTCAGCGACGGCTTTGCGAAGCTCACCTAAACCGGGGGCCGGGCTGTAACGGTGAGATTTAGGGTCGGTGCACGCTGCAACGGCGGCTTCAACTATGTAGTCGGGCGTAGCGAAGTCCGGCTCACCCGCCCCAAAGCCAATTACAGGCTTTCCCGCTGCTCGAAGCGCCTTAGCTTTGCTGCTAACCGCCAATGTAGCTGATGGGGCGATTGCGCCAATACGATTCGAAACGCGGTTTTTGGCCATGGTACGTGTGGTGCTCCAAAGTTCTTAGTTGAAACTGACTCGATGCAGTTTATTGTCGGTCTGAAGTCTACTCAATCAACACCCCGCTGCATATCAACGGGCAGTGACGTTAGTTTTGCAACAGATTTACATTTACTTCAGACCTATTCAGCCGGTTCTGACCGTTCGAGCCGCAGCGATGCTGAGTTCATACAATATCGATCGCCGGTTGGGGCAGGACCGTCTGGGAACACGTGGCCGAGGTGGGCGCCGCAGTTTGCGCAAAGAACCTCGATGCGCCGCATTCCAAACTTGCGATCGGTTTTTGTTGCAACCGCCGAATCATTCACCGGTTTCCAGAAACTTGGCCAACCAGAGCCAGAGTCGTATTTGCTGTCGCTACTGAACAGCGATTCGTCGCAGACGATACAACGGTAAACGCCGTCATCTTTGCAATCGTTGTAGATTCCGCTAAATGCTGGTTCTGTTCCTGCTTTTTGGGTTACCTGATATTGTTCAGGTGTCAGTCGTTCTCGTAGCTCTTCTTCAGAGAATTCACGTTTATCGCTCATGGCTTCACCTTCTGTGGAGTAACTAAGGTCTTGTCTGCATCGACCTTCCCATAGGAATGGTTTTAACATACCCCCGTTACGCAGCGGCTGGTCGCAGTCGGTTGCCTGATGCGTACCTATGCAGTGTAGATACCCTTGAGTAATGGGCCTTCGTGAACGAAACAGAAGAGCAGCCAAACATTTCGCTCAAGAAACAGCGCTTCGTCTTTTTGACCAAGAGGGCTTTGAATCGGTAACCGTGCTCGACATTGCCAACGCCGCCGACATGTCCGAATCAACCTTGTACCGACATTTTGGGACTAAAGAAGGCATTGTGCTTTGGGATGAGCACGACGCTGATCTTGACCGGGCTCTCGGGTCCCGTTTCAAGAACCAGCCGCCGCTTGAAGCTATTCGGGACGCCTTTATCGAAGATCTTGGCCGTCGATACGACGAAGATGGCGGCTATCAGCTGCGGCGTATTCAGTTCATTTATAAAACCGAAGCCATTCACGCCGCCGCCATAGAAGCGGACCTTATCAACCGGACCGAACTTAGCAAGGCGTTGGGCTACATTCTAAAAAAGCCTCATCGCCGCGCCGCTCAGCTGTTAGCGGCCACTGCGTTGGTGGCGTTGGACGTCGCTATCGAACAATGGCAGGACGACAATGGCAAACGTCCGTTGGCCGTCATCATTGAGGAAACGTTTACTGACCTTCAACGGATAGATGAACTCCGTTCATAGCTCGGCTACTCACAACTCGGCTACACCTAGCGAGGCGCCGCTAACCGGTGCGCAACCAACAGGTCTGCATCGGCGAGCAATTCTGTTGTCGCCCGATCGGCGACCACTCGCCCTTCGTCCATAATTATCGAACGATGGCAAACATCTGCGACAAACGACAAGTCATGGGTGACGATGAGTTGAGCGACAGGCAACGAACATAAAAGTTCTCCCAACTCATGGCGGGTTGCCGGGTCAAGGTCAGAGGTTGGTTCATCAAAGACGATTATCTTCGGTTCCATTACTAGCGTCGTTGCGATCGCCACCCGGCGCCGCTCTCCCCCGCTTAGATGATGTGGCGTCCGTTCTGTCAAGTGGCCGGCACCCACCAATTCAAGCGATTCTTCAGCTTTGATCCGGGCCGTAGCTTCGTCGAAGCCAAGATTCAATGGACCAAACATCACGTCGTCGATAACCGATGACATGAACAGTTGGTCGTCAGAGTTTTGGAATACGAGACCAACGTTTTTTCGGATCGTCGACAACGTCGAGTCTTCGACCGTGGTTCCGTTGACGGTGATCGTGCCTTTGGTTGGTGTCAACGTGCCGTTGAGATGCAACATCAGGGTCGTCTTACCGGCACCGTTCGGACCTAATATCGACACTCTCTCGCCGTCTTGAACAGCCAACGAGACATCGGATAAACCCGACCGACCGTCAGGGTACACATAGGACACCTCAGAGACTTCTAATAGGCGAGTCATTTGAGTATCGCCACGAGTAGAACGACCGTCATGACCGCAGGTGCGGCGCAAACGGCGACCCATTGTGAAGCTGAGGCAACGACGCGACGCTGAGGCAACGTGCCGGTAAACCCGCGGGCCATCATTGCTGCGTGAACACGTTCTGACCGTTCATACGAACGCACAAACAATGATCCCGCAGAAGTCGCTAACGGCTTAGCCTGCCAGAACCAGGCTGGACTATACCCACGTGAAACCATCGCCAACCGCATTCGCGAGGTTTCCTCCACGATCAGGTCGAGGTAGCGAACCATCGATGACGCTATCGCGACGAGGATCTTCGGCATACGCAATTTGCCAAGCGCGGCAAGAATATCCGGGACAGTCGTTGAAGCGGTGACGATCGAACTTACCGAAACCCCGACAATGGCTTTAGCCAAGAAATTCCATGCCCCCCACAATCCCTCCTCTGACACCGCAACCCCAAACACCTCAGCCGGTTCCCCACCGGCGATGAACGGTAGGGCGATGACGACCGGAACGAAAGGGGCTAACACAACCAAACGGCGCAGAACCTGACCGACCGTCAGCCCAGAGAATATAAAACCGGCGACGATGCTGATGCCGGCTACCCCGAATGCCCACACCTGTTGACGAGGGATACTGGCGACGACGACTACCAACCAGACAGCGGCCAACACTTTTACGTGAGAGGCAACTGCGTGTAGCGGAGACTGGCGTTGAAGGTACAACCCCCGCAGGTGACCTGCCCCCACTTAATGACCTGCGATCATGACGCTACAACGGGTTTTCTGGCCACAAACTTTGCTGCGGTCAACATGCCGAACCCGGTGGCCGCCACAACCACAACTCCGGCCACTCCGGCAAGCGCCAAACTAGCCGAAGGGTTACTAATACCGTCGAGAGCGTAGTCGGCAAATAGCGAACCCCCGAAGGCGGCCGTGTCATCGTCTGGACCTATTCCGGTGTCGATAACGACTCGTTCAAGCCCATCCGGCGACGAGGCAGCGAACTGGCTGACTATCGCAGCCAACACGACCGAAATGCCAATCGAGCCCACTATAAACGTCCGCCATTTCACGGCGTTAACGGGCTGGGTTTGGGCGGCCGACATCGTTGGGAGATCTCGAGCCCCGAAAACGATGTCTTGGCGGCTGCGAAGAACAGCGGACATAACCAGTCCACTGATAACTCCTTCCCCAATGCCAATGACAAGATGAACACTGACCATCGCCCCAAACACAGTGTCGAACGGGACAGGAACCGTTGCCCCAAACAGCCATTCGAGTGAGAAAGCGACCGCTGATAACACCACCGAACCCGCCGATGCGAACCCGGTGCTAAGGGAAACACCTGCAGGGGTCGCCGGAAAGACTTTTCGAAACAAAATGTAGAGCGCATATCCACCGAAGGCCGGCACGATTGCCATATTCAAGACGTTGTACCCCAACGCAGTGACCCCACCATCAGCAAAAACAAACGCCTGCACAAGTACTACTACTGTCGATGACAGACTTCCGAGATATGGCCCAAGCAAGATGGCAGCTAACGCTGCCCCGAGGATATGACCGCTGGTGCCTATCCCGACCGGAAAGTTCAACATTTGAGCGGCGAACACAAACGCTGCGGTAACACCGGCTAGTGGAACGACTTTGCTTTCCAGCTCGTCGCCACAACGACGGGCCGCCAGCATCACACAACCAACAGAAATACCGCCAGTCGCTAGAGCGGTACCAACATTTAGAAGTCCATCAGGCGCATGCATAGATACCAACGAGTCTACGACCAGAACCAACTATTGCACATGGTTCGCAATAAGGATCAGATGTCACATCTGTAGCTAGACTATGCGGTAATGCATCTCGAAGAAGTACTCGCCGAGAACGAACTTCGTGTAACCCGTCCACGCCGCCTCGTGTGGGACATTTTGAGGTCTAGTAACGACCATCTCACAGCTCAAGCTATTGCCGACGCCGTGCACACTCAAGACGCGTCGATCAACGTCTCATCGGTATATCGGGCGCTCACCCTGTTTTCCGAATTGGGCATTGCTCGAGAGTCAAAATTTGGAGAGGACGGGTCCCGTTGGGAACCCGCCCACTCCGACGAAATGATTCACCTTGTTTGTGAAAAGTGCGGAACCGTCGACCATCACGGTGGCCAAGTGGTTACCCGACTTCGCGATCACTTAGCATCCGATCATGGCTTCGTCAGCAGCAACGTAAACGTCGTCGTCAACGGCACCTGTTCGAACTGTTCCGCACAGTAGACCAGAGCTAGTCTTTTTCGGTGATAGTTACCGATTCGATCGTCATGTCTTCAACTGGCTTGTCACCATTTCCGGTGGCCACACCCTGCATAACCTCGACGTGTTCTAGGCCTTTAACGACCTTACCGAAGAGCGAATACTGTGGAGGAAGCGACGCCCCAGCGGCCCCACTGATAACAAAGAACTGACTTCCATTGGTGTCAGGGCCAGCGTTAGCCATCGCTAGGGAACCTACTTCATAACGACCGGGAGCAGGTAGCTCATCTTCAAACCGGTAGCCGGGTCCGCCACGACCAGAACCCTCTGGACAGCCACCCTGCAGAACGAAATCCTTGATAACCCGGTGGAAGGTCAAACCGTCGTAGTAGTGGTAACGGGCCAAGCAAACAAAGTTGTTAACTGTTTTTGGTGCCGCTGCCGGGTCGAGGTTTATTACCAACGTTCCGTAGTTGGTGACCATTTCGGCCTCGTACCGCTTTGACGGATCTATACACATTTCAAATGGACCATCGAAACTGGTAGTTCGTGGGCTTGATCCATCAACTGCTGGACATTCAGGCACGGGTACTCCTTGTACATTGTGAGCATTGCTTCAAATGTCAACTATCAACCTGCGATCGTTGACCCAACAACTCTGCCATCTTAAACCACGAAAGCCGTATGCTGTGTGACTGCCTTCACCAGGAGAAGCTCGACGTCGCTGGCCTGATTCGAACAGACACCCAACCGAGACCACGAGCGGCAAGCCGGATCGCTAAATCAATATGCCTGTAACAACGGCTATGTTGGCGAGTATGGCTTCTCGACGCATCGCAGTTGAACCAGATACCCAGCGGGCACCAGCGCTTCGTCAAGCGGTACTAGACGCTGGAGGTACCCTGTGCGACGCTTCAGAAGCTGAAGGGCTTATCTGGACCCGGTACTCGCAACCTGACCGGCTAGCAGACCTGCTGGATCAGTCACCTAACTTGTCGTGGGTATCGCTCCCCTACACCGGGATAGAACCATACGTCCCGCATCTCGACCACAAGCGGGTTTGGACCTGTGCTCGAGGTATTTACAGCCAACCGGTGGCAGAAATGGCTATAGCTATGGGTTTAGCCGGTATGAGAGGGCTGGTGGGTTATGCTCAGCAAACCTCGTGGACTAAACGAGTTGGCCACAACCTACTTGGTGGTCAAGTCACGATTTTCGGAGCAGGCGGAATCGCGTCCGAGATCATTCGACAGCTACAAGGATTCGATTGTGAAATTACAGTCGTTCGCAACCGGGCGGTCGACATGGATGGGGCGGATCGGACCCTTACGTTCGAGGATCGGCATCAAGGGTTACCCAACGCCGATCTCGTTATTGTCGCGTTGGCGCTCACGCCGATGACTAAAGGCATTATTGGGAGCATCGAGTTTGACACGATGAAGTCGACGGCTTGGCTCGTCAATGTAGGCCGCGGACCCCATATCGTGACCGACGAGCTGGTAGAAGCCTTACAAACCAATCAAATTGGCGGGGCGTGTCTCGATGTCACCGACCCAGAACCGCTACCCGACGATCATCCGTTGTGGACAATCCCGAATGCCTTGATTACACCCCATACAGGCAACACCCCCGAGATGGGACTTCCACTGTTGGTAAACCACGTCAAACGAAACGTCGAACTGTTCTGCGCTCAGAAAACCCTTGAGGGTATTATCAATATCGAAGCCGGTTATTAGCTTCACAAAAGCGGGTCGGTCAGACCAAGAATTCCGCTATGTATGGCAGGTTTCGGTAACGCTGGTCATGGTCCAGCCCATACCCGATAACAAACGCATCGGAAGCCACTTCAAAGCCAACGTAGTCGACGTCAGGAGGCTCATGCTCGGAGCCGACCGGGCTGCGGACAAGTAGGGAACAGGTGCGAATCGTCGCCGGTTTCAACTGCCCCAGATAGTCTTTCAGATGCCGCAGTGTTGCCCCTGTGTCGACGATGTCTTCAACAATCAGTACATCTCGTCCGCTAATTTCACGGTCGATGTCCTTGCCTATTCGTACAACCCCAGTCGACTTCGTACCGGACCCGTATGACGAGACGGCCAGGAATTCGACCTCAATTGGTGCGTCAACGGCACGGAGAAGGTCACTGACAAACAGGACACTCCCCTTGAGGATCGCAACGACAAGCGGCACAGAACCAGCAAAGTCTCGTTCGATCTCTCCTCCGATTTGTTGGACCCGGGCTGCAATCTGCTCAGCAGAAAACAGCACCGGGCCTACATCAGCATCGGCTGCTGGAGTACTATTCAGGGGTTTAGCCCTGACCGCCAGAAGTTTCACGAACACCGGCTTTACCGGCACCGATCCACGGCATCATCGACCGAAGCTCTTTACCAACGGTTTCGATCTGATGGTCGTGACCTTCTTGTTCGAGCTTGTGGAAGTTCTCTCGACCTGATTGACTTTCGGCAACCCACTCTTTGGCGAACTGGCCAGACTGGATCTCTTCGAGGATCTTCTTCATTTCGGCTTTGACTTCGGCGTTTACAACGCGAGGCCCGCGTGTGAGGTCGCCGTATTCAGCAGTGTCCGAAATCGAGTATCGCATACCGGCGATGCCTTCCTCGTACATGAGGTCCACGATGAGTTTGAGTTCGTGGAGGCATTCGAAGTAGGCGATTTCAGGCTGATAACCAGCCTCGACCAACGTCTCGAACCCAGCTTGGACTAGCCGGGTGGTTCCGCCGCAGAGAACGGCTTGTTCACCAAACAAGTCGGTCTCGGTCTCTTCGGTGAAGGTTGTTTCTAAGACACCTGAACGTGACCCACCGATAGCATCGGCGTACGCCAAGGCTAAATCTCGTGCCTTACCTGAAGCGTCTTGTTCGACCGCGATAAGCGCCGGAACGCCGCCGCCTTCGGTGTAGGTTCGACGAACCAGGTGACCGGGCCCTTTAGGAGCGACCATACAGACATCGACGCCAGCTGGCGGTGTGATCAGGTCGAAGCGAATATTGAACCCATGAGCGAACAGCAACGCATCACCGTCGTTTAGGTTCGCTTCGATGTCCGAAGAATAGATGGCAGCCATCTCGGTATCTGGCATCAACATCATGATGACATCAGCTTCAGCAGACGCTTCGGCAATGCTCTTTACAGCCAGGCCAGCGGCCTCAACTTTAGCAACCGACGATGACCCCTCACGCAGACCGACGCGCACGTCGATGCCTGACTCTTTAAGGTTCAGGGCATGGGCGTGACCTTGTGAGCCGTAGCCCAAAACCGCGACTTTGCGACCGCTAAGTGCCGACTTGTCTACGTCAGCCTCGTAGTAGATGTTGACCATTATCTCTCTCTTCTCGTCTTGACATGTGTAAATCTAACGCCCACAGCCGCCGATGCGTTCTCGACGGCCACAAGCTGCATCAAATTGCGCGTAATCGGCGAATTTCGGTTCCCATTTTCGGCAACGCTACCAACCCGGACCGTTGCATATCCACGATCGTATAGTCGGCTAGTAAAGCTTCGAAATTGTTGACCGTTAGCGGTCCGGCTTCCATCGAGACCGTCAGATAGTCAGACCCGACCGCAACCACTTTTCCGTCGAACAGGTTTACCAACTCAACTACCTGAGAGCGGTCGGCTGGTTTTACTTCGATGGTGGCGATAAGCAGTT
Organism: Acidimicrobiales bacterium; assembly: GCA_020630065.1. Lineage (GTDB taxonomy): Bacteria > Actinomycetota > Acidimicrobiia > Acidimicrobiales > SZUA-35 > JAHDCC01. The sequence goes on along the minus strand of JAHDCC010000007.1, from coordinate 56,065 downwards.
CGCGTTGAATAGCGTCGGCGGGTTCAACCTGAGCGATTTCAACCACGTTGACCAGCTTAAACAGCTGTGACGTGATCTGATCGATCGGGCTTTTGTCTCCTCCGACCACGATTGTGATCCGACTCATGCCGCCACTGGTTGGGGCCACGGCAAGAGATTCGATGTTGAATCCGCGACGGGCAAACAGGTCGGCCACTCGGGCCAGAACACCTGACTTATTTTCGACTAGCACAACCAAGGTCGTGGACGCAGCTGCGACCGTCGGTACTTCTACTGGCATCGTCATCGTTATCGGCTCCGATCTGGTTCGGGTTGTGATGGGTCGACGAGGACGTCGTCGTTGGAACCGCCTGCGGTAACCATCGGGAAGACCTTTTCGGCGCTATCGCATCGGAATTCGACCACGACTGGACGGTCGGTCACCGCGTTCGCCTTCAGAATCGCAGGAGCGACCTCTTCAGCTGTTTCGACTCTAATACCGACACAGCCCATCGATTCGGCCCAGCCGACATAGTCGGGCACGTCATAGCCCAGGTGAACTGACGAATACCGTTCGTCGTAGAACATTTCCTGCCATTGGCGAACCATGCCAAGATAGGCATTGTTTAGCAGCGCGATTTTGACTGGGATTTTGTCGACCGCAGCGGTGATTAACTCTTGTGCGGTCATTTGGAAACAGCCATCTCCGTCGACGGCCCAAACCATACGGTCTGGCATTCCGGCCTTAGCGCCGATCGCCGCCGGAATTGAGAACCCCATCGTGCCTAAACCACCGGAGTTAATCCAGGTGTATGGATGCTCAAAGTTCCAGTACTGGCTGGCCCACATTTGATGCTGTCCTACGCCGGAGGCCACAATCGTGTCATCGGGGGTCAAGTCTCGAAGTTGTTCAAGAACATACTGCGGTTTTACGTACTCGCCTTCTTCGGACGGCTGGTAAACGAGTGGATAGTCAGCTTGCCACTCTCGAATCCGTTTTAGCCACGGGCCGTGATCGGCGAACGTCAGTGGACCGTCGTCAGATGAGGTCTCAATGTTGTCAACCATCCGTTCCATAGCGATACGGCAGTCGCCGACGATTGAAACGTCGGGACGTCGAATCTTGCCGTGCTCGGCGGGGTCGATGTCAACGTGGATGACCTTGGCGTCGGGGGCGAACTCGGACACCTTGCCGGTTACCCGATCGTCGAACCTACTACCCATAGCGATCAGCAGGTCACACCGTTGGATAGCGGTCACCGCAGTGTAGTTGCCGTGCATGCCAGGCATACCGAGCGTCAATTCGTGACTGTCTGGGATCGCTCCCCGTGCCATCAAGGTGGTTACGACTGGAATGTTGCCCATCTCGGCTAGCTTTTGGAGGATGTTCGCCCCACGGGCTTTGAGGACACCGCCGCCAACGTAGAGGACTGGCCGTTCGGCTGTTCGCATCAACTCGACGGCTTGTTCGATCGCCTCTAGCTCGGGTTCCAGGACAGGTTTGTAACCCGGCAGGTCGACATCTTCTGGGTAGTACCAGTCGAAGTAGGCGTCCGGGTTACTGGCGTTGACGATATTTTTGGGAACGTCTATGAGTACCGGGCCGGGACGCCCCGTAGTGGCGATATGGAATGCTTCTTTGACGACACGAGGAATATCTTCTGCTTTAGTGACTAGAAAGTTATGTTTCGTGATCGAACGGGTGATTCCAGTAGTGTCAACCTCTTGAAAGGCGTCGGTGCCAATGTTTGGTAGCGCAACCTGACCAGTGATACAAACCATCGGGACTGAGTCGAGGTAGGCGTCGGCCAGCGGGGTGACAATGTTAGTGGCCGCTGGACCACTGGTCACCATACAAACGCCTGGGCGACCGGTGGCGTGGGCATAACCTTCGGCCATGTGGCCTGCACCCTGTTCGTGACGGGCCATGATGTGACGAACTGGCGAATCGAGAATGGGGTCGTAGACGGGAAGAATCGCGCCGCCCGGATAACCAAAGACGACCTCCACTCCTTCCACCTCAAGACTCTTAATAAGTGCTTGGGCGCCGTTAAGTCGCAGAGGAGAAGAATCGTCTTCTTCGTTCGACAATTGAGGCGATGGTTCCGGTGTTGTTGGGTTAGCCATCGAAGCCTCCTTTTCTAGGTTCGGGTTGAAGGTTGGTTATCAAAGAGGTTGTCGGCAAGCAACCAAATGCTACCGCAGAAATACGAAAGCCTCCCGGTTTGGGAGGCTTGAGCGCACGCAACAGAAGAGGGCGTGCGCTACATCACGATTACCACGAGGAGGTTGGTTGACTTGATCATTCTCTTCAGAGTATTGAAAGTCACTGGGTTTCCAAACCCGCTGGCCCATAACTGACATAAAGAAACCCGATGACGCTACGAGACCCGATCGGTAAAACGACAAGTGGGAACGGTCGAAACCGTTCCCACTTGCAAATCTCAATCAAACGCAGCACTATTTAGTGCCGCAAAGCGAACTTACTCGGCAACTGTGGTGTCAGCTGACTCGTCTTCCATGGCGTCTTCTTCTTTTTCGCCGTCTTCCATGGCGTCTTCATCTTCCATGGCGTCTTCATCTTCCATGGCGTCTTCTTCTTCGCCGTCAACTGCGTCTTCAGCAGCGTCGGTTGCGTCGTCAGCAGCATCGGTTGCAGCGTCGGTTGCGTCGTCAGCAGCATCGGTTGCAGCGTCAGTTGCGTCGTCAACTACGTCTTCAGCAGCATCGCTACCACAAGCAGCGAGTGTGAGAGCTGCAACAGCAGCGGCAGCAGCAAATTTGGTTAGGTTTTTCATTTTATTCTCTCCCCATGTGGGTTTGGTCTTGCAAACAAGATCACCGTAGTACGGAATTGCTTCCGAGTGAGTTCAGGCTGGTATGCCGTCTGTCTCTACGGTGGGACCCGTCTCCATGCACAATTGCAAGTCCATTTTCTATCACAGAAATTGGACGGCGGGAACAACTTGACGATCAAGCGAACGATGTGACGAGAGCCACCAAATCACAGGATTCGGCACCACTAGAGCGACGAATCGGGAATTCCAAACCCCGAATAGCCAGGAGGCGTCTTAAAACCTTTAGCAGTTTCGACATACAACTACAGGAATTGTCATGACAGAACGACCCAAATGCGCAATGTGGATGTAACGCACGACACACAGACTGCCCCGACTAAACCCAGACCAGACGCCTCAAACATAGGAAAATAAATTTGCTAGCCGTCAGTAATACACCCGGAACTAGCATCAGCCACGCTCTTTATATACTTCCAGAGCGTTCCGGACGACGCTTTGAACGCTGGAGCTTTCCATGCAGCACGTCTCGCCTCCATCTCCTGTTCGTCTAGGTCGACTGAGATGACGTTACTTTCGTCGTCGATGGTGATGACGTCGCCGTCGGCTATCAGCGCTATTGGCCCGCCTTCTTGCGCTTCAGGCACGACGTGTCCAATGATAAAGCCATGGCTGCCTCCGGAGAACCTACCGTCGGTGATCAGAGCAACGTCGTCGAGGAAACCTGCACCGGCTAACGCAGACGTCGGGGTGAGCATCTCGGGCATGCCGGGTCCCCCCTTGGGGCCTTCATACCTAATCACTATTACATCACCCGATGTGATAACCCCGGCTTCCAGTCCAGCCAACATGTCTTCTTCTGAGTCGAACACTCGGGCCGGGCCAGTGAACGTGATGCCTTGTTTACCGGTAATTTTGCCGACTGCGCCTCCTGGGGCGAGGTTGCCGCGCAATATTGAGATGTGACCGTTCGGCTTGATCGGCTTGTCGAGTGGAGAAACGATGGTCTGCGCCTCTTTTAGCTCCGGCAGGGTCTCTAGGTTCTCGGCGATGGTCTTGCCGGTGACCGTCATTTGGCTCCCGTCGAGCATTTCGTTAGAGAGCAAGTACTTCATGACTCCGGGAACACCGCCGACCGCGTGAAGCTCTTCCATCACGTACGCCCCGGAAGGTTTCAGATCAGCAAGAAGGGGAACACGTTTCGACGTCTCCAACCAGTCATCGATCGTCAGCTCGATACCAAATGAATGAGCAATTGCGATCAGGTGCAATACGGCATTAGTTGAACCACCGAGGGCAAGAGCCACCACCATCGCGTTTTCAAACGACGCCCGGGTAACGATTCGCCGGGGGGTGAGTTCGGCTTCGAGTAAACCTCGAATAGCTTGACCAGCTTTTATACTCTCGTCTGCTTTCGCTGCATCTTCTGCTGGGGTACTTGAAGAGAAAGGGAGTGAGAGTCCGAGTGCCTCTATTGCACTAGCCATGGTATTAGCGGTGTACATTCCCCCGCATGCCCCAGCGCCCGGACAGGATTTGGCCACGATTTCCTGGCGGTCCTGTTCGGTAATCGAACCGGCGATCGACTGTCCGTAGCTTTGGAACGCCGAAACGATGTCAAGCTTGACTTCGTTTCCTCCGACGGTTCCTACACCAGGCCGTATTGTTCCACCGTAAACCATTATCGATGGCCGATCGAGACGACCCATTGCTATTACGCAGCCAGGCATATTCTTGTCACAACCCGGAAACGCCAGCAGCGCGTCATACCACTGCGCAGACATAACAGTCTCAATCGAGTCGGCGATGAGGTCTCTACTTTGCAGGGAATACGACATCCCGTCGGTCCCCATCGATATGCCGTCTGAGACTCCAATAGTGTTGAATCTCATCCCGACCATCCCAGCCTCAGTGACGCCGTTTTTGGCGTGTTCGGCTAGACCATCCAGATGCATATTGCATGGATTACCTTCGTACCAGCAAGACGCTATCCCGACCTGGGGAAGTTTGAGTTCGTCTTGAGACAAGCCGGTGGCTATCAGCATTGCTTGAGAAGCCCCTTGACTTGGGGGTTCGGTGATACGTGAGGAGAACTTGTTTAGTTGAGTGGAACTATTTTCGGAGGCCATATGTTCGAAACTAGCTCGATTCTGAACGATCTACTCAGATTATGAGGCCAAGGTTCGACGAACAAACAAGCCTGAAGCGGTCACCACCGTTTCGTCCTCCAGGTTGACGACCGAACCTTCGATCCGCAATGTTCTCCGATTTGGGCCGTCAGCCTTGTTTGAAAGCCTGGCTAACACCTGGTACGGCCCGTCTTCAATGATTACTGGGGCACCATATCGAACCGTCAAATTCCCTGTTATCGCTTGGGATCCGAATGTTTCTGTGGCCAAATATGCGCAGACGTAGTCCAGCACGGTTGCCACGAACCCTCCCTGAACCCAGCCTGGTTGACCTTCATGTTCGGCATGAGGAACGTAGCTCGCCCGCACACCGGCACTGTCATGCTGTATAACGGGAAACAGAGCCGCTATGGCCTCTGACCGATTGAGTCGATTCATATTGGCACACCTAGTCACTACGTTCGATCGCTCAATACGATCGCTCAATACGGTAGTGCCCGCCAGGACAGAAACGTGCTCAGTCGACATGCGGGACCATTCGACGTGACTAATGTTCAGAGTGATGAGGGCTCGTTCAGAAGCCGCAACGCAACCGTCAGATACTTCGTATCCCACTTTTTGTTGAAGTTTTAGGCATCTTTAATACACTTTCATCTATGTTATAAGTATTTGTTCGAATTTCACGCCTGACGACCCAAGCGAAACCCAAGCCAGTCAACCAATACTGATACTATGAGTATCGCCCCCGATAGAATTACTCTTCCTGAGGGAGACGATCGAGAGGCTTGGAAGGCCCTGGTCAAGAAATACGAACCTTCACTTCTAGCCGTCGCCCGTCAATTCCCACTCGATGAAGCCGAAGTTCAAGACGCCGTCCAGTGCACCTGGATCCGGTTGCTGGAACGACATGAAAGCATCCGAAACCCTAAGGCACTCGCCGGCTGGTTACGAACAATCTGCCGCAACGAATGCCTCAACCGTCTTCGTCACGGCAAGAGAACAATGAGTACCGACCCGAAGGACTTCATTCAGCTTCTCCCCCCGCAACGCCAAGACTTGCCCGACGAAATAACAATCCAGAACTTTCGTCGAGTGACCCTACACCAAGCGTTAGAAGAATTGCGACCAGTAGTCAGGTCGGTAGTAGTCGGGTCGGTAGTAGAAAAACGGCCGTATCGCGAACTGGAACACCTACTAGATGTCCCTAGTGGGTCGATCGGACCGACCCGCATGCGGGCTCTGAACAAACTCCGGAAGTCCCAGCAAGTCCAAAACTTGCTGGCGGCCAGCTGACCATCGTTACAAGCTCACGCCAAGACGGCCCAGCACAACACCGAGGGAAGCATTTCTGCCTTGTCGTCTTTCAATATCAAACAGTTCTGGCCCAAGACTTTTGTGAGCCTTCTTGAGTACAGCCTCATGGGAAGGTCGAGTAACCCCATTTCGATACTGGGATGTGAACCCATCCACAAACGCTAGAACGCCTTCGTTCCCCGAACGGAAATAGTCGACGAATGCAATCCACTCAAGCGAGTTCGATAACAGGATCTTGTTTTGGGTCTTAATACTCGCCAGCAACGCTTCGACAAACAGTGACCGCCCAAAGTCGAGATCCTCGACGCTGGTCGCAGTTCGCCCATACGCCAACGCCGCCATCGCTAACGCCACGTGATCCTGAATCTCCGCAGCTACTTCATAGGATTCCGAAGCTAAACTCGCGGCGTCAGCGACCTGACCCATTTCGTGCAACGTTCGAGCTATCGACTGAGTGGCGAGAGATATCCCGCGTTTATCGTCCAGATAGACAAGACGTTCGAGTGCCTTTCTTCCGACTTGGTATGACAGCTCGAACCGATGTGCTCGACGTTCTGCTGTGGCTCGGAAAAGATCAACCGTCGCCAAGCCCCAGATATGACCAATTGAACGACAAAGCTCTTTAGCTTCGGTAAGCGCCGCAAACGCGCAAGCTAAATCGTTCTCGATTATTGCAGTAGCACCCTGCAAACTCAACGCGTCAGCTAACAGCCCTGGGTCGTCAACGGTTCTAGCTACCGTCACCGCTTCTGCAGCCTCAGCGTTGGTTACGTCCGGAGAGGTAAGGAAAAACCCGATGGCGACGACGCCGACATGGGCACGCGCAACCGTTGTGGCACACACCGTATGTGGGGGTTCATCGGCTAATACGTCGCGAACCCATCTGCCGACCTCAGCGACATCGTCGAGTTCGTGGCAGTGCCAAATAAAGGTCCACAACAAATCAACCACTTCTCGAAATAAGCCGTGGCGCTGCGCCAACCTCAAGCTCGCCTGCAAGTTGGGTTGGTCCGGCGAAATAGTTAACGCCCGTTGAGCCCCCGACATCGCTCGAATCTCAGACGCTACGTCGCTGGCTCGAGCAGCAAAGTATTCAACAAAAGCCCGTTCGATATCGTTTCGGCAATTATGTTTGAGAAATTCGTCCGCCAATAGAGTGCGTAACGTTTCGAGGACGACGTAACGTTGCCCGACATTTGAATCAGGCACCTTCAGAACCGTTGATTGATCGATTAGTTTCGCCAAACTCGAACTAACATCGACACCGACTACATTCCCAATCGCCTCGGCTGCGTCAAGGGTAAAAGGAGCCTCGAAAATAGTCAGCGCCGTGACAAAGCGAAGATGCTCCGGCTCAAGATAGTCAAGAGTCCAAGCCATCATCGATTCAACCGACCGGTGCCGATGTGTCGCCTCAAAGCGCTCCGAAGACAAAACGCTTAACTGAGAATGTATTTGGGAGACAAATGGGCGTAGACCAAGTCCGGCGGCCCGTTCAGCTGCTAGTTCTAGAACAAATGGGAGACCATCTACCGCCAAGGAAATTTCTTCGAGTAGCGGCCAGTCCTTTTGGTCAACAAATTCTCCAAGCGACTCCATCCGATCAGCCAAGAGTTGAGACGCAGGACTCAACGGCTGTGAACCAACCGGCTGGGTCGACAATGGTGGCACCGACACAACCCGTTCGGCCGACACGTTCAACCGGATTCTTGACGTGGCGATCAGCTGGATATCTGACCGCTCCCGAAGCAACGTATCAATCTCACCCGAGATCTCAGACGCAGCTCGCTCGCAGTTCTCAAGCAAAACCAGATTTCGAGTACTTTCATCTCCCGGCGGTATCTCATCGCCGATGCGTCCAACTCTCGAAACTGCAGATTCGATATCGGCTTCCTCGGACAAGTCGTTAACCAACACCTTATTAAACGACGATCTAAGGTAGTGAACTACTTCGGCTGCAAGTCGAGACTTACCTGCGCCTCCTGGCCCAACCAACGTCACCAGTCTTCGATTTTGCGATGTTTCGCAAACCAAGTCGAACAAATCTCGCCTTCCGACGAAGCTGTTCCCTGGAGGCGAAAACACTAACGCTTCAGCATCTTTACTAGTCTGCGAAACTACCGGCTGAATGTCTTCAGAAGCAATCGAGGCTTCCAACGTCCGAATAGCGGCGCTAGGGCCCATACCTGTTCGTTCGATTAGCTCTAGTCGGAATTCATGACATTCCCGCAGAGCTTCGGCCCGACGATCAAGATTAACTAACGCCCGCATCGTGAGCCCAAGGAATTTCTCGTCGGTCGGGTACTCAGACCGTAATACCCGAAGCTCAGAAATTGACTGTTCGGGTGAACTTTTGATCAGAGCTTCCAACCGGAGAGCGGTTGCCATCAACCTCTGCTCATCAACTACTTTGGCGTAACGCTCAAGACGGTCGAGTGGACGAATATCTTCCGCAAACGAACCTCGCCAAATCTCGCAGGCCCGTTCCAGAGAGCGGCGACTATGCTCGGCTACTACGCCCGTACTCGGCGCCCCGCGCGTGGTACCGATACATTCTTCGAACTCGGTTAAATCAAGATCAACCTCAGGCCCTAAGCCGTAACCGCTTCCAGACGTCAAGATCACGTCGGATCCAAGCTCGCGCCTCAAATTAGATACATACGATTGAAGCGTCGCCTTCGCCCCAGCAGGTGGGTCTTCCTCCCAAAGCTCGTCAATAAGTCGCTCAGCGGCGACCGGTCTCCCCTGTCTAATACACAGCAACACAAGCAGCGTCTTTAGTCGGGAAGCTCCGAGTTCAATCGGTATCGAATCTCGGGTGATCTCTATGGGGCCTAGTACCGAAATACTCACTGATTTGGTGCCGCCCAAATCAGACATTGTCAGACCCTCCAGGTTTACAAACTAGTTGCAGCGACGATACCAAGAGTTCGACAACTGGGTCCCCCGCCCGCAGCTGCTTATCCCTTTCAGCGAATCATCATACGCCAAATGAATTGACTTGCCTATTTCGGCGCAGACTAAATCGGAACATCAATCCACCTGATGGGTGTTACTTGTTGCCCAACCATACGTTTATAAGGGATCGCATTTTGTCGATGCCGGTTCCTTTACTGGAACTAACCCAGATGATGTCATTAGGTTCCAGTTGGCAACCTTCCGCTAAATCAACACGTCGACGGGACCATTTAGACGACTTGACCTTGTCTCGCTTGGTCGCAACGACGCTGTGCGGCAAGTCGTTTGCACGCAACCAGTCCAACATTTGAACGTCAAGCTTGGTCGGCCCAATAGCTCCGTCTACCAAGCAAATAATCATTTCAAGATTATCTCGTTCAAGTAGGTACTGTTCGATCATTTTCTGCCATGAAGCTCGCATGGATTTCGAAGTAGCCGCATAGCCATACCCAGGCAAATCCATGCAAGTTCCACCGTCAAGCAGCTCAAAAAGGTTCAATAGCCGAGTTCTGCCTGGGGTACCAGACACCATCGCCAATTTCTTATGATTACTCAACGCGTTTATCAGCGATGACTTTCCCACGTTGGAACGCCCGACAATGGCGATCTCGGCTTTGCTGTATGGCAGCTGGTCGACATCGGTAGCCGACTTAACAAATTTCATTCTCAAAGGAGCCATCGGCTATACCCAGTTCTCGTTTCGCGAACTGTCCGAACAAACAGCCGTCTAGATCTGACATCCTACCGAACGAACGCAGCCAAAAATCTGAAGGAGCGAGAAGCTCAAGCCACTGTGGCAGAGACCACTAGTAACGCCGACAACTACTTGCGTGCAGTGGTCCGGCGGGGCTCCACGATACGTTTGAGCTCGCCTGTTGTCGACGAAATCTTCTGGGTTACCTTGTTGTTGATGGTGTCATTCAGTTTGCCGTTTAGCCCCCGACTGGAACGTTCTCTGGTAAACCCAAGCCGTTCACCCACTAAGAAATTCACCGCTCCACCGATCAGTAGAATCTGGGCCACCAGCCACAACCATGTAAGGGCCAGAAGGCCAGCTCCGACCGCGGCTCGAACCTGGTTCGTACCCGATGTCAGAATGCCGTATCGGGAAAACCCGATAGAGAGCGCCCACCACAAGACGGCGGCTACACATGCTCCGGGCAGGTCATGGGACCACCGGCTACGCTGACCGGGACCGAAATGGTAGAGGGTGGCTGCCCACAACGACAGCACCAGCAACGCAAAGAGGTTACTCATAAAGAGACGGAATATGCCGTCTGGAATCGCACCCCAAACCAGCTGATCGGTGACGATGAGCGGCACGGAAAGCGCAAGACTCCCCAACCCTAGAATGATTGCCACCACCCGGGCGTGATACCAGGTTCGACGGTTCTCGACCTCGTAGATGTCGTCCAAAGCTCTCATTAAACCAGCAAAGCCTCGGCTAATGGACCAAAGAGTCAGCACCAACGAAAGCGTAAACAAGCCAGGGTCAGTTTGCTGAAATAGCTCCCCGATAGCGCGTTCAATACTGCCGCTTTCATCGGTAAACACTCGGGCCGTAAAGTTTATGACTTCGGTCTCTATCCGCGATTGAAAACCAAAACCATCAACCAACCCATCTAAAGGACCCAATGCGGCTAATAAAGCCAAGACCGAAGCCGGAAGGGAAACAAGTATCCAAAACGTTACGCCCGCTGCTAGATCACCAATACCGGTCCTATACCAACGGATAGCGACGGCAACAGTCAGGCGCCAAAGAAGCACTGCCCAATGTATGCAGGAGCTGATCACTCCTCCAGGTTAGAGAATTTGCAAGCCTCGTGACAGTCACCTTAAATAGTGTCACATCGTTACAAACTCTGATCCGCCTTTTATTGCCGATTGCAGGGTAGTCGCCAGCCCCAAACACGATATGGTCTCATCTTATGTCCGACGAGGTATCACCATTCACGCAACGACCGGCTGGCGAGGCGTTCCTCGTCGACCCCCCGGGTGGCACAGGGGGTCCAGGGGTTCTGGTTCTTCATTCGTGGTGGGGCCTCAACGACTGGACACAAACGTTTTGTCGCCGGGTAGCTAAACTCGGTTACACCGTCGTAGCTCCAGACCTATTCGATGGGGTGCAACCGGTAACAGAAGCCGAAGGTAAAGCCGTCCTCGAGGCATCCCAGCCCGACGACCTTTCAGGGCTGGTCATGTCATCTGCCCATACGTTACGTGTGATGGCTTCCGACACAGCTCAGCCGATCGCCGTCATCGGATTTTCGATGGGCGCTTCCCTAGCCTTCTGGATATCGGCTCGACTTCCAGACGTCGTCGACCGCACAATCTGCTTTTACGGCACACAGTCCATCGATTTCGATGATGCCAACGCAAAATTCCAGGGTCATTTCGGCGACGACGATCATCTTGTCTCCGAAGAGGATCGAGTCGTAACCGAGTCATTCCTACGACTCGGAGGCCAAGACACCAAATTCTTCGTCTACCCCGGGGCAAAACAGTGGTTCTTTGAGGCTGGAAACAACTTTGATGAACAACAAGCCGAACTGGCGTGGAGCCGTATGGTTCCGTTTCTAGATCGAAGCCAAGACGATACCCACCAAACTAGTGCAGATGGTGGGCACACCGAGCCAGCTTCTGAACAGGAATAGAACAGCCGTTAAGGCAGCACCACGGCCTGAGCAACAATCGGCGTCGTCCCATCGAAGGTAATAGCTGGAGAACCCGCCAGCACGTACCCGTCTTCGAGCGCCTCACTAACGCGTTCACAAAAAACATGATCGTCCGGGCCAGTGAGTAGCCGATAACGAAGCTTCGGACCCTCGACGATGGGAATCTTCGAATCGCCAGAAGCATTGGAAAGAATCGCTGATGGTGACATTGGTTTATCCGCTGTGCTCATAGTTGCAGTGTAACTTCGCTAAGAGTCAAGCAGCGTTCAAGCCAGAGCTTGCGAAATATCGTCGAATAAGTCGTCGACGTCTTCCAGCCCTACCGATAGCCGAACCATTCCTGGCCCGATTCCTACTTCGGCACGCGCTTCGGGACCCAGGCGACGATGGGTAGTTGTTGCTGGGTGTGTGGCCAACGTTTTCGAATCACCGATGTTGTTCGAAATATCAATAATTTTGAACTTGTCGACCACTTCAAATGCCCGCTCTTTACTTCCCAGATCCATGGTGAGCACTGTCCCGCCCGCCGACATTTGCTTTTGGGCTAACTCAAACTGTGGATGAGATTCTAAGAATGGGTAGCTGACATGCCCAACACCGAGTGTGTCTTCGAGCTGTTGGGCAAGCTGGTGAGCGTTGCGACTCATTGCGTCCACGCGTAGACGTAACGTTTCCATGCCTTTAACCAAGACCCAAGCATTGAACGGACTCAGGCTTGGGCCAGTGTGTCGCAGCATCGGCATCACCGACTCGTCGATGAATTCTTGCGAACCTAAGACGGCGCCACCTAAGGTACGGCCTTGACCGTCGATGTGTTTCGTAGCCGAATAGATCACGACGTCTGCCCCCAGCTCAAGAGGACGTTGCAAAACCGGACTGGCAAAAACGTTGTCGATAAATACGAGAGCGCCTGCGTCATGAGCCAGACGAGAAACAGCCTCGATGTCGATTATTTCGAGCGTCGGGTTCGATGGCGACTCCAAGAAAACCGCTTTAGCGCCCTTTGACAACGCCTTCTCCCACGCGTCGAGCGAACGGCCATCAACCAATTCTGTCTCGGCCCCGAACCGAGGGAGTATTTCGGTGGCGATAACGTGACATGAGCCAAATAGGGCGCGAGACGAAACAAGCCGATCACCACAACCGATGTACGATCCGAGCGCAGCGAAGACCGCTGCCATCCCTGAAGCCACACCTCGACACGCCTCTGCTCCTTCGATCGCAGCCAAGCGTTGCTCGAACATCGCTACGGTCGGGTTAGCGTAACGAGAGTAGATGTAGTGGTCGTTCTCACCGGCAAAGGCTGCTTCAGCTTCAGCAGCCGAAGAGTAGACATACCCCGACGATAGGTAGAGGGCTTCTGAAGTCTCATCGAACCCGGAACGATTGACGCCTGAGCGGACTAGCTTTGTGGCTTCGTTCCAGCCTTCCACGGTCGCTTTGTCGTATCTGGAAACCATTTTATTGTTTACCCCACGGCAACGAATCTTTCCAACCACCAACCCGCTGCCCGGACGGAGATGGGTTGCCTTCGAATCCGGCGACGACGTTATAGGAGTTGGCGAAACCCGCTTGGGTAAGAGCATACGCGGCAGCAGCCGACCGAGCGCCGGAACGGCACAGTATCAGCAGCGGCTGCTCGGGACGTAGTTCTGTGGTCGCTTCAGCTATGAAATTCTCGTTCGGCAGGCCGTCGGGATACATGTTCCACTCGACGAACCGGGTTTGTTTACCAAGTGAAGACACATCAGGAATGCCTATCTCGGCCCATTCAGCGGTGGTTCGCACATCGATCAGGACAGCATCAGGGTCGCTACTGAGCATCGTCCAGGCTTGTTCTAACGAAAGTTCGTTTACAATCATTGATTCCCCGATTTCTGCTGCAGTAACTGATTCACCACTTTGCCGTCAGCTTGACCTTTCGTCAACCGCATTATTTGTCCGGTGAAGAAACCTTGAAGTTTTCCTCGGGCCTTGTCATCACCTTCGCAGAATCGTTGCCATTCCTCGGCGTTGTCGGCGATTATCCCATCTAACATGGTTTCCAACTCGCTGGTGTCCATAGCTTCGAACCCGTGAGCGGCAGCGATAGAAGCCGGATCATTACCGGTCTCTACCATTTCGGCCAAGACTTGTTTAGTTTGGGTAGAGCTCAGCTCACCGTCGGTTTCCATACGAATCAGCTCGGCAAAGTCGGCGGGTTGAAGAGTTTCAGCTCCTTCGACGGCCAGGTTCTGTTCGACGTGTTTCATCACCTTGGTGGCATCGCTTCCGCTGTCTATAGCGGCGATCGCCAACTTATCGGTGTTACGGGAAACCGCTAGCACCGCAGCGCTCATCGAGGCTCCCCGTTCGACTAGAGCGGTTCGGCGTTGATGAGGAAGCTCGGGCAACGATGCCCGCAGCCCGTCTAGCCACTCTGGTGACGGGTCGATGGGCACGAGGTCGGGGTCTGGGAAGTAGCGGTAGCCGTCTTCGTTCTCCTTTGACCGGCCAGCCCGGGTTCGCCCGCCAGCTTCGTCCCAATGTCGGGTTTCTTGCCGTGGAGCTTCACCAGCGTCGTACAACGCCACGTGACGTTTAGCTTCGTATTCGATCGCTCGAACTAATGAACGGAGCGAGTTTACGTTCTTTATCTCACAGCGCGTTCGTAGTTCGCTAGAACCCTCCGGACGAACCGATACGTTAGCGTCGACCCGCATAGACCCTTCTTCCATCTTGCCGTCTGAGGCTTCGATGGCGACCAGGATGTCATGCAGTTCCTGAACGTATTCTTTTGCTTGTTCAGGTGAGCGAAGGTCAGGAGCGGTGACAATCTCGATTAGCGGGACTCCGGCCCGGTTGTAGTCAACGAGTGAATAACCGGCGTCGTGGATGCGGCCCGACTCACCAATGTGGGTGGACTTTCCGGTGTCTTCTTCCATGTGTGCCCGTTCGATGTTTACCACCAAACCGGATGCCAACTCAACCGACCCGTCGATATTTAGCGGCTTGTCGTGTTGGGAGATCTGATAATCCTTGGGCATGTCGGGGTAGAAATAGTTCTTTCGAGCCCAAATACAGCGTTGCACTGTGCAGTTCAGGGCCAGCCCGATCTTGGCCGCCAATTCAACCGCCTTTTCGTTCACCACCGGCAACGTTCCAGGCAGCCCTAAACAAACCGGATGCACGTTGGTGTTTGGTTCGCCACCGAACTGATTGGCTGCGGGTGAAAACATTTTGGACTCGGTGGCTAGTTCAGCATGAACTTCGAGTCCGATTACCATTTCCCAACCGTCAGGGAGAACTGACTGGGTCTTGTCGTCCGTGTTTGTCGCGGTGCTCATCATGCTCCCCCATTTGTGATTGTTTGGGCTGCGTTTTCCAATGCGGCGCCAACTCTAAACATTGTTTGCTCACCAAGCATCGGGGCCATCACCTGCACTCCGACCGGTAATCCATCGGCGCCAGTTCCGAACGGAACCGACATGGCCGGGTGCCCGGCCAAGTTACTTGGAATCGTACAAACGTCGTTTAGGTACATGGTGAGCGGATCGGTCTTAGCGTCGAATGGGAACGCAACACATGGTGATGTGGGTGTCAGCAGTACATCGAAGTCTTGGTAGGCCCTCTCGAAGTCTTCGATGATCAGGGTTCGCACCTTCTGGGCTCGACCGTAGAACGCGTCATAGTAGCCGGCAGAAAGGGCGTAGGTTCCGAGCATGATACGACGTTTGACTTCGCTGCCGAATCCGGCAGTTCGAGACGCCCGCATCATGGCTGCAGTGTTCGCTCCTGGTTGACGAAGCCCGTATCTGACTCCGTCGTATCGTGCCAGGTTCGATGACGCTTCTGCTGGAGCCAATATGTAGTAGGCGGACAGTCCAGCCATCACGGTTGGGATGGAAACCTCGTCGACTTTGGCTCCTGCTTCGGCCAACGCGTCAGCTGCGGCCTGAGTTTGGCGAGCTACTTCCGGCTCGAATCCTTCCGTTGTTCCAGATAGTTCTTTGACTACTCCGACACGTAAGCCTTCGACCCCAGCGTCGAGCCCGTCTGACACGGTTGGGATTCCGGTCGGGATCGACGTTGAGTCTCGCTGATCGTGACCAGCGATAACGTCGTAGAGCAGAGCAGCGTCGGTGACTGAATGAGCGAACGGCCCGATCTGGTCAAGCGAACTGGCGAACGCTATCAGCCCGTACCGGCTGACCGCACCATAGGTTGGTTTCACCCCCACCACTCCACACAGCGACGCTGGTTGGCGGATCGAACCTCCGGTATCGGATCCGAGGGATAGAGGAGCGAAGTTGGCGGCGACTGCGGCCGCAGACCCGCCGGATGACCCGCCGGGCACGCGAGTCACATCTGCCGGGTTTCGGGTTGGCCCAAAAGCTGAGTTTTCGGTCGATGAGCCCATCGCGAATTCGTCCAGGTTGGTTTTACCCACCAGTATCGCACCGGCTGCCGTTAGCGATTCGACCACTGCAGCGTCGTAGGGCGGTTTCCAACCTTCGAGCATCTTTGATGAACACGTGGTGTCAACCCCAGTGGTGCAAAGGTTATCTTTTACTGCGACAGGCACACCCGCCAAAGGTCCAACGCTCTCCCCTGCTGCGATCCGCTGGTCGATATCAGCGGCGCGGGTGCGGGCTTCGTCGGCCAGGACGGTGTTGAAGGCATGAATTTCGCCTTCGGACTGTTCGATAGTGGCAAGGTAGTTCTCGAGTTCGGCGGCCGCCGTAGACGCTCCAGTAGATACCCGTTGAGCGAGGAGTGTCGCTTCGTTTAGTTCGTCTGTCGGTTCGTTTTGCTGGCTCATAGCTCTTCTCCTAATGCAGGAGGAACCCGAAACTGGTTGTCTTCGACCTCGGGGGCAGCAGCGAGTGATCGCTGTTGAAGGTCAGCGGATTGTTTTACCTGGTCGGAGCGAAAAACGTTCGACAGTTCGTACGGGTGGGCGGTTGGTTCCACACCGTCGATATCGAGCTGATTCATTTCGGCGACACGATCCAGAATGGCGTTTAGCTGACTTGGAAACATCGACAGTTCATCAGCGGTTAGTTCCAGCATTGACAGCTCGGCGACCTTGTTAACCGTCTGGTCATCGAGGGGTTCTCGTTCGTTACTTGTTGACACTCCTAAAGACTAACGCGCTCTTACCGCCAGAACGCCCGGTTTGCCATAACTAACAGTGCCGATACGTCTGATTCGGCGCTCAGCGGGCATACTTACTGCTATGAGATTTTGGGTCGTTCAGCTTCTGACGTTCGCTAGTTACCTTTTTATTGCCCGTGCATTGCTCAGTTGGTTTCGAATTGGGCCTAGCTCGCCGTTTTATCCGATCGTTGACGGCCTAAATCGGGTTACCGATCCGGTTATCGACCCGATCCGTCGGGTTCTGCCCTCCACAGGGATGTTCGACTTTTCGATCATTATCGTATATTTCGGCATTAGGTTTTTCCTGATTCCACTCGCCCAGAATTTCCTTCCCGCCTAGATCGCTGTGGGTAGCTCGGCAGATGAAGCCAACCTGTTTGGCGCCGCCGCCGAACGGAAACTCAAACAGCAGACACCGTTAGCTAACCGTCTTCGACCACGAAACCTCGATGACGTCGTTGGGCAACGTCATCTACTTGGGCCGGGGCGTCCGCTACGGAAATTAGCTGAAAATGACCGACTCACGTCGGTGTTGCTGTGGGGTCCGGCGGGCACCGGCAAAACCACTATCGCCCGCTTGTTGGCGAAAACGTCGGCGAAAGAGTTTGTTCAACTCTCGGCGGTAAACGCATCGGTGAAGGATGTTCGAGCTGCCATTGAGCGGGCTGAACATCAACTGGGGGCGTACAGCCGAGGCACTATTTTGTTTCTCGACGAGGTTCACCGTTTCAGCAAAAGTCAACAAGACGCTTTATTACCGGCAGTCGAATCTGGAGTTTTGACGCTGATCGGGGCGACAACCGAGAACCCGTTTTTTGAGGTCAACACGCCGTTGCGGTCTCGTTCAACCCTGTTTCGGCTGCACTCGCTGGAAGAAGCTGACATCGTTGAGCTGCTGAACCGAGGGTTGGAATTCGAACAGGCGACCGCGGAGCCTGAGGCCATTACCTATCTGGCTAGTAGGGCGGCTGGCGATGGACGCCAAGCGTTAACTACGCTCGAAGTTGCTGTGGCTCTCGCTACACCAGAATCGAGCTCTGCCCAAGCGAAGGCTCATATCGAACTACATCACGCTGAATCGGCGACCGATTTGAAAGCATTGCGCTATGGCGAGGATGAACATTACGACATCATTAGTGCGTTCATAAAAAGTATTCGAGGTTCGGACCCCGACGCCGCTATCTACTGGTTGGCTCGGATGTTAAGCGCCGGAGAGGACCCCAAATTTATTGCCAGGCGGCTTGTGGTTCACGCTTCAGAAGATATCGGTATGGCGGACCCGATGGCTCTGGTTGTGGCGAATGCGGCCGCTCACGCCGTCGAATTCGTAGGACTACCTGAGGCGAGAATCAATTTGGCGCAGGCGACGGTTCACCTAGCTACGGCACCTAAATCGAATCGGTCCTACGATGCGTTGAACAAAGCCATGCATGATGTACAAACGTTGCCTGCTGGCGATGTCCCTAAGCATTTACGCGACGCTCACTACACCGGCGCTAAGTCGCTAGGGCACGGCAAGGGGTACAAATATCCACACAATCATGATGAAGGTTGGGTGGATCAGCAATATCTTCCAGATTCGGTAGCCGACCGCCAGTATTACGAACCGTCCGACCGTGGTTTCGAACAAACAGTCCGCGACCATTTAGATCGCAGAGGCCAAGGGCCAGTTTCCGACAACGACAAGTAACCGGAGTCGCCAGGACCGCTTCTCATCATTCGCCTAGGAACGTCTCGGAATGGGATCATATTTGTTACCAGTTCATTGCGATGGGTAATAAGCAGGAAACAAAATTCCGATCTAAAACGTCCAAGGGTGTAACAAAAGAAAAAAGGTTGGGAATGATGTTCACTGGTTTTAATACGCTTCAACGGCAGGCACTAGCAGCAGCCGCTATCGCTGTTCTTATCGCCGCGTCGGTTGCAGTGACGTTAGCCATCGTGGGCCCAACCGGACTCAGCTAACCCACCGATTCTCGTTTCCAATGCCAGCTTGGATACAAAATTTTTCGCATGTATTCCGCCCGATAACCAACTGGGGCCTTTAGTCGGCTAGCTTGAAGGCGTGTCAACTTATCTTTTTCTTTCCAAAGACTGGATCGCGGCAGCAGAAGAGCTGCGTGACGAATATGCCGGTCAACTCCCAACCTCACCTGTAGCGACGAAACTCAACGTCATCGTGACCGACCTTCCTACCGAGGTAGACCATCCTGGTTCGGCAGAACTCGACGGCAAACCGGTAGTCGAAGGACATGTCGACACCGGCAACGGCCAGTTACTTATGGAACAAGGCCATATCGACGATCCTGAGATCACGATCACGACCGACTATGCCACCGCGTTGGCGGCCTTCGTCACCCAAGATCAACAAGAACTTATGAATGCGTTCATCGGCGGGAAGATCCTTGTCGACGGCGACGCTTCAAAGCTGTTGGCTCTCCAAGCGCCACCGTCTGACCCAGAAGTCGCTAAATTAGCGGGTGAGTTGTACGGCAAGCTGCGGGCTTTCACCGCCCTATAACAGCTGTTCTAGCTAACAGTTGCCACAAGTTTTCCGAACGGCCCACCGGATTCGATCATGGCGTGGAGTTCGGCGACCTGTTCGAGTGGTCTTGTTTCGCCGACAATGACTTCCAATTCGCCTGCGTCCATCATTTCGGCTATCCGTTCAAGTGACGCGTAGTCTGGTTCGACCAGCAGCCAGCCAGCTGTCACCTCCCTGTCCTTCAAGATTTCTGGGTCTGGGACATTGGCTGGTGATGGGATGACGAGAAGACGTCCACCATTTCTGAGGGATTTGACGGAGCGGGCTGGATTGTCGCCAAGTCCGACCAGATCTAGAACAACGTCCATCTCGGTGGCGATCTCTTCGAAACGCTCTGTTTTGTAGTCGATCACATGGTCGACACCGAGTTTGCGGAGCGTTTCGTGGTTCGTTTTCGAGGCGGTTCCCCAAACGGTAGCTCCCCGCTTTTTCGCTATCTGGACTGCGATGTGGCCGACCCCGCCTGAAGCAGCGTGGATCAGGATCCGGTCTCCGGAACCGATTTGGAACGTGTCGACTACGGACTGCCATGCAGTTAGCCCTGCCAGTGGGGCTGCGGCTGCCGTTTCATACGACACTGAATCGGGAATACCTGCGATCTCGCGAGATCCGGCCACCACATATTCGGCGTACGCATTTGCCGGACGGGGGAACCGTGGCATCCCAAATACTCGGTCACCTCTACGAAACCGGGTAACTCCAATTCCGACTTCTACGACCTCTCCTGCGACGTCCCATCCCAGTATCATCGGCTCTGCATCGTCGAAGAAGCCGTTGACCCCAGAACCCAGCCGGGTTTTGTTGTCGACGGGGTTTACCCCCACGGCGTGGGCTTTGATCAAAACTTCGGTTGGTCCGGGATTAGGGCGAGGAACGTTTTGGATCTTCAGTTGGCCATCGGAGTGGGCGATTATTGCTTTCATAGTGTCCATTGGTAGATCTGTGTTCCTTGTTAGTAAATATCTTTGTATGTACACTAAACCTGGTAGTACCTATTGGCAAGAAGGCACCTTTGTGAAAGGTAAGTACCTGATGGAAACTGTACGTGAACAGGAACAATGCGACGAAACTGTAGGAGATTTGTATTCCGAAACGTGTCCGTGCCGAGAAATCCTCGACCTGGTAGCTTCGAAATGGTCTGCACTCATCATCGGGCGATTAGAGGAAGACACCCATCGATTTGGGCAACTTCGGAGAGCGATTCCGGGTGTGACTCAAAAGATGCTCACTCAAACCCTTCGACGACTCGAAAAAGATGGCCTCGTTCACAGAGAAGTTATCCCAACACGCCCTCCACAAGTCGAGTACTCGCTCACCGACTTAGGCAGAAGCGCCTCATCTCCACTCGCCGCGATACGGGACTGGTCCGAAGCGAACTTGGGAGCAATCAAGCAGGCCCGTCAACAGTTCGCCCAGCTCGAGTCCCAGCAGCAGCGGTAATCTTCACATCGTGTTTCCAGAACAGCCCAACCTTAAGACCGCTCGGAAGCTCTTGGTCGAGAACTGTCCAGATATCGACTCGAGCGATCTGCGACTCGCAGCGACTGGATGGGACAATGCCATGTTTCGAGTTGGCGACGCCTACGTCCTGCGTTTACCTCGACGAGTCGAAGCGATTGAAACCGTCCACAACGAACAGCGCATTCTCCCTACGCTCAACCAACTCGTCGGAAACGACCCGTCACTGCCCCAAATTCCCAGACTGATCCACCGGGGAGAACCAACAGACTACTTCAGGCACCCTTGGTCGTTATTGACCTGGCTACCAGGAACTTGCCTCTTTGATGCACAACTCACAGATACATCGACCATTATCGAACCTCTAGCCAGGTTCATAACAGCGTTGCATCAACCCGCCGATAACGCCGCCCCGATCAATCCGTATCGAGGCGGCGGCCTGACAACAAGAACCGAAGCAACTATGCGTTGTCTCAATACGGTTGGCGACAAACTCAAAGACGCACCCTATAGCACGCATCAAATTGGCGATACGTGGGAACGTCTAGTCGGCACCAAACCCTGGGACAAGCCAAGCGTTTGGCTCCACGGAGATATCCACCCTGGCAACATGCTCGTCGAAGGCAATGAACTGTCAGCGGTCATCGACTGGGGCGACGTTTGTTTAGGTGACCCAGCAACCGATCTAGCGGTCTCATGGATGTTGTTCAACGAGTCAGACCGTGCACTATTTAGGACCGCAATTCGACAGGCCGGCCACCCCGCAGACGATGCCACATGGCTTCGAGCGCAGGCGTGGGCGCTTTCACTCGGACTAGCCCATCTCGCTGGCTCTGACCAAGACCATCACACCAATCTTGGACGGCTCGTTATCGGACGGGCGTTGTCGTAACCAACGTTCAATCCGACAATCAGAACCAATTCGGACTACTCGATCTTAGGCGGATTACAGACCCGCCACTTACCTTGCTCATTCACCATCGGGTATTCAACGACCTCTCTGCTACCGTCCGCCAACACATAGCTGACGATAAAAACGTCGGATTCGTCGTTCGGGTCCAACGAGAGCGTGACCGGTTCGATCGATGTGACATCCTGTGATGGGACGTGACTCTCGACGAACTCGGAGAACGTCAATTCTTCCTTCGATTGGGCACACAGCGAGTCGTACGCAATCTCGTTATCGCCTTGTTCTATTGCAGTAGCGAAGACGGTTCCCGCTCCAGTCGGACTGTTATAAATACGAACTCCGTAATAGACGCAGCCACCAAACAGCACGAGGGCCACAAGCAGAACACCGCCCAAGATCCACGGCCAACGTTTACGCCTCGGCGCCACCGAAGGTGGAGGACTAAACTGAATAGGTTCGCCCTGCGGCGGCCCATATTGAGGTTCGGTCACGAGCGGTTTCCCCTGGTTTCGATCGGCGATCTACCCTATAAGTCTAGTGAGAGCTTCGACGCTATCTTCGCCAGTTCGATAGCGTGTAATGAGAAACAAAGGTGTGGTTCCCATTTCTAAACAATCGATGATAATAGCAGGCCTAGTGGCAGTTGCCTTTGGCGCTTTAATTCTGGGCAGTATCTACCAAGGCGAACGTGACATAGGCAGCCCGGTAATCGTCGGCGACCTTTCCGATACCGAAGATACGGTCCCAGAATCAGACGAAAGCCCAGGTGGACGGGTAGTCGGGTCAGACGGCAAACTCTCAGAACCCACAAACGACAACTCTGGGGTTAATCCAATCGAATCGTTTCTACCGGCATCACCGACCGGAGCGAACTGTCGTGAAGCAGTCGGCGTGGACCTAATCGACGGGTACGCAGCTTCTCTGGTAATCAACGGAACCCGGATACCGACCGAAGATATGAACGGAGCCGACCCTGACACCGGCGCCATCCCGGCGGGGCGCACCCAAGGGCGTTACACGTTCGGACCCGAAGAAGGATGCCCGAACGGTAATCTTCTTCGCCCCAGAGACAACACCTTGCAGGCCTGTGTCTACAAAATTGAAGAAGGCCCCGACACTTGTGTCGTCAGTGAGTTCACGTTTAACGCCCTGTAGCATCGCTTTAAACCGTCAGACTACGGCAATTCGCCGGTTTCGAGTAGCTGAATAAATTGCTCCTCATTTAAGGTGGGAATTTCTAGCTCGGTTGCTTTATTGAGCTTTGAGGCTCCAGGGTTGTCCCCTATAACGACGGCAGTTGTTTTCTTCGATACCGATCCCGGGTTTTTCCCACCCCGGGAAACGATGGCCTCTTTCACTCCGTCACGAGTGAACTGCTCCAAGCCGCCGGTAACAACCAGCACCTTCCCAACCAAAGTTTGGGGTTCGTCTGGGGCTTCGGGACCTTCCAAGTTCAGACCGGCCGCTCTAAACTTTTCGACCAGTCGTTTGGCTCCTTCCTCATCAAAATATGAGGCAACACTGGTCGCAATCGTCGGGCCAATTCCTTCAATTGCTGCAATGTCCTCCGCAGACGCAGCGATAATGTCGTCCATATGGCCGAAGGTCTTCGCTAGAACTTCAGCTCCAGCCGGGCCCAGATGGCGAATACCGAGACCGATAAGAAGGTTCGCTAGAGGACGCTGCTTCGACTCTTCAATCGCGGCCTGAAGGTTGCTGATCGACGTCGCCCCGAACCCTTCTAGCTTGGCTACCTCGTCCCAGTCAATCGTGTAGATGTCGGCTACATCAACGATGAATCCCTGTTCGATGAACAACGCAACACGACTCTCCCCCATCCCTTCGATATCCATAGCACCACGCGAACAGAAGTACTCAAGCTTGCCTTGTTGTTGGCCGGGGCAAGCCGGGTTAACACAAAATGTGTGTGCCTCCCCGTCGGGTCGAACCAGTTTCGTTTCACAGACCGGACAATTGACGGGAAACTCCCAGGTAGCTTGGCCGTCCGGGCGTTCGCCGAGAACTGGGCCTACAACCTCAGGAATAACGTCGCCGGCTTTACGGACGATGACGGTGTCTCCTGGATGAACGTCTTTCAACTCCACCTGATCCTTATTATGCAAGGTCGCCATTTGAACAGTGGACCCGCCAACAAAAACCGGTTCGAGAACGGCGAACGGGGTCGCTTTTCCGGTTCGCCCTATCGAAACCATGATGTCGAGCAATTTGGTTGTTTTTTCTTCGGGCGGGTATTTGTATGCGATCGCCCACCGCGGTGCTTTAGCTGTCGAACCAAGCTGGTTTTGACGATCAAGCCGATCGACTTTTACTACCGCCCCATCTATTTCGTATTCAAGGTCGTGGCGATGCTCTAACCATTGGTCTGCGAAGGCCACAACATCGTCGATAGACGAAGCTCGCCGCCATTGTGGATTCACCGGAAACCCTAGTCCGGCTAACCATTCCAATGCTTCACCATGCCCCGAAAGAGTCGGACCTCCTTCGACGACTCCTAATTGGTACGACCAAAACGCTAGCCCGCGACTTGCGGTCACCGAAGCATCTTTTTGCCGGAGGCTACCAGCTGCAGTATTTCTCGGATTGGCGTAACGGGGCAGACCCGCTTTTTCTTGTGCTTCGTTGAGTTCGTTGAATTTCTCTACCGGTAAATAGATTTCACCTCTGACTTCAACGACGGCCGGAGCATCCCCGGCGAGCGTTTCGGGAATAACCGAAATTCCGCGAACATTGTCGGTAATGTCTTCACCAACTTTGCCGTTGCCGCGGGTGGCGGCCTGAACCAGATCGCCGTTTTCATATCGCAGCGAACAGGCTAGTCCGTCAATCTTCAGTTCGCAGATGTATCCGACCGCGGCAGCCGAATCGTCTAAATCTAGGCCTTTGGCGACACGACCGGCCCACGCTTGCAGCTCGGACTGGTCGAATGCGTTGTCAAGACTCATCATCGGCATTCGATGCTCGACTGGAGCAAAAGGTGTGTTCTGGGGTGCCCCTACGTGTTGGGTTGGTGAATCTGGGGCAACAAGGTCAGGGTATTGAGCTTCGAGGTCGAGAAGTTCACGAAGTAAAAGATCGAAGTCGGCGTCGGGGAGCTCGGGTTTAGCCGAATAATACAGGTCGTTGTGACGCTCGATTTCGGATCGAAGCACCTGCATTCGTTCGACAGCAGCTTTCGGAACCGATGGTTTCTGATTTCGGTCGGACATAGTTCGACACTATCGGCCCATGATCGGGCACACTAGATATCCCTGGACATTGCGCCAGCTTCTCAAGAGAAACACATGTTCAACCCTATTTATCACCCATGAATATTACCGAAGGCCGATTATTTAACTATCTAGATACGTCACAGGTCGGTACGTGGCCGGTACGAATCGCTTGGCTAGCTTTACCGGTCATTTATCGGGCCGGGTTTGGACCTGCCACCTCATCACTAGATCAAACCGGCGTGTTCGGGTTAGAAGTCGTTGCTTGGCTCGTATGGTTCGTAGGTCTGATAGCGGTCGCCGTCCACCATCCGTTGGCGTTGTCGGTGATACGGTCGCTCGCCCCGGTTCCCCCGGCCGCTTTACTTCTTGCTGGAGTGTTGACTGGAACGTTTCCGTTGGCCATGATGTTGGTGCTCGGGTACACCCTGGTCGTCATGTTGGCAATCTTTTTACCCGCTTTTGGTGACCCTATGGTCAACGGGTCGGCCTACGGGCCGGAACGTCGGCTGGCGTTGCGCCCGCCCGGCTACGCGGTTCTTGTCGCGGTGCCGTTGGTTTGGATCCTCATGTTTGGCCTGTTGGCCACCGGGTTGACGTTGGCGGCTTCCGGTAGCGCTGTTGTCGGAACGTTGTTTGTTTTCGGCGGTGCCGTTCTGTCTTATTTTGGCTTCCGAGCCTTACATCAATTATCACGCCGCTGGCTCGTATTTGTGCCCGCAGGGTTTGTGCTTCACGACCATGTGCTGCTGGCCGAACCGATTCTGATTCCACGAAAGGTGATTGACAATTTGGGTTTGGTCGGGTTTGATCACGGCGACGAGGCTTGGAAACGAAGACCGGGCAAATTGGAAGCCGTCGATGCCACCGGTGGCGCCGCTGGCTTAGTGCTGGAGGTCAACACCTCGGCAGATATTCCAATCACAATCAAAGGACGTGGAAGCCTCCGAGAAGCGACGACTCGTAGCATTCGTTTCACTCCAACGCTTCCAGGAAAAGCCTTGGAAGAGGCCCGCATTCGCGGGATTCGGGTCGGAGATGTTAAACCTGCAACCACCGAATCATCAGCGACCTAAACGATGCCAGACGTTCGGCTACGACGCCGCTTTCCGTATCCGATCAAGAACAGCTTCTGAGCCTTCTCCTTGTTCGGGGGGAACGATCAAAATCTGCTCAACCCCACTTTTGTCTGCGGCGCGTAACGTCGAGTAAAGTTCACGGGCGTAACCGTCAACGTCTTTCGGCATAACCCAGCAAGGTTGGGTTTCAACTTCGAATGGAGCTATGACGGCCAGACTCACAACGGCCGAAGCCATCACGCCTCCAAGTTCCGGGTGCTGCACCATCTGCAACGGCGTCGACGGCGAGTAGTGCGATTCGCACATACCGGGTGCTCGGGCGACTTGGGTTAGAGCTGCCGCTACATCTACCTCAGCGTCTACGCCTTCTAGCTTTTCTGACAACATGTACCGAGTGATCGACCCCGGCCGCAGCACCGTGATTTCGTTGTCGACCAACTCAACGATGGTCGACTCGATACCAACTTCGCATGGGCCTCCGTCGATGACGGCAGCTATCTTGCCATCCAAATCGTCTAACACATGCTGAGCTGTAGTCGGGCTCACTCCCCCGAACCGATTAGCTGACGGAGCCGCTATCCCTCCATCAAAACTGCCGCATAAGGCTGCAGCTACGGTGTGGCTGGGCACCCGTAAACCTATGTTGTCGCGATCGCCGACGACCTCAGGTGCGACTAGGTTCGTTCTCGGCAAAATCATCGTTAACGGACCGG
Organism: Acidimicrobiales bacterium; assembly: GCA_020630065.1. Classification (GTDB taxonomy): domain Bacteria; phylum Actinomycetota; class Acidimicrobiia; order Acidimicrobiales; family SZUA-35; genus JAHDCC01. The sequence continues at coordinate 29,144 of JAHDCC010000007.1, read as the reverse complement.
GCCAAAAAGCGTCGGCCAGCTTCTCTGCGGCCTCGGTTACCTCTGACGCCCACCGGTACACGGCTGAAGTATCGGCCACGTGCACGATAAGCGGATGTCCGGCCGGACGACCTTTTACTTCAAAGATCTTCTTAACCGCGTCGGAGTTAGCGGCATCAGCCCCGATTCCGTATACGGTCTCGGTCGGAAAAGCGACAAGCTCACCTTGGTTTAGAAGTTCAACTGCTCGTCGGATTCCCTCCGCGTCAGCATTCAGACGTTCGGTTGTGTAGCTCAAACCGCGGGTTCTTTCTGAGCTGCTATTCCGCCACCGAGGACATCTTCACCATCGTAGAAGACCACTGACTGCCCAACCGCGACTTTAGGTTGGGGTTGAGCCCACGTCACAAGCACGGTTTGGTCCTGCTTAGAACTCTTCTCCGATTGTGGAAGCGAAACAACGGCTTTGCGGGTCGATCCATGGGCTGAACATTGCACGGTAACCGCTCCGGGAGCGGCACCGTTTGACCATTCAACTCCGGTGACCAAAAGGTCGCTGGTAAGAAGTTCGCTGCGCTCGCCGACAGTGACTTCTCCCTTTTGCCGGTCGATATCGACAACGTAGCGTCGTCCTGCGTCACCGCCCAGGTTAAGTCCGCGTCGTTGGCCTATCGTCACCAACTCAACCGATGAGACCGACCCGACTTGACTGCCGGACGTGTCGACTAGCTTGGCTGGCTTTAGTGGAATACGATCTCCGAGAAAAGCTTCTCGCCCGCCCTTGGAATGGATGAAACAAACATCTTGAGAGTCTGGTTTATCAGCGGTTCTGAGATCTAGCTCGATTGCCAGTTCACGAACCCGTTCCTTTGTTATAGAACCGACTGGCAGCATCAGGCGACGCAGCTGAGATTGGTCGAGCATATGCAAAACATATGACTGGTCTTTCTTAGCGTCGGCCCCTCTTCGAATACGAAATACTTTCTCGTCGCCGTCATCGATTTCGGCTACTTGTGCGTGGTGCCCGGTTGCTACCAGGTCAAATCCTAAAGCATCGGCCCGACGAAAGAGTTTGTCGAACTTGATGTGCCGGTTGCATTCAACACACGGGTTAGGGGTTAGGCCGTCTTGGTGTGCAGCCACATACGGGTCCACCACGAACTCATCAAATTCGTCCCCAAAGTTGAAGACGTGATGATCGATATCTAGTTGTTGTGCTACCCGGCGGGCGTCCTCAACATCGGACACCGAACAGCAACCAGAATCAGACTCACCGCCCCACAACTTGAGCGTCACACCAACAACATCGTGGCCTTGGTCGACTAGCAACGCAGCCGCTACAGACGAATCGACACCACCGGACATCGCTACCAAGATTTCAGCCATCAGTTATCCTCGTTCTCGCAGTCGTTCCACCGCAGCTGGCAGACAAGCTAAGACCGCATCAACATCTTCGTTTGTAGAGCTATACCCCAACGACAGTCGAAGCGACCCAAAGGCCAAGAGGCGATCGTATCCCATTGCTGTCAAGACATGGCTCGGTTCGGCCGCTCCGCTGGCACAAGAAGACGCAGCTGACGCCATAATGTCATGCTTTTCTAACAAAAACAGCAGCGCTTCGCTTTCGATCTGTTCGAAACAGAAGTGACTGATGTTGGCTATTTTGTGGCTACGGTCCCTGCCGGTGACGCCGGTTTCTGTGACACCTTCAACTGTGTCTAGGATGCCGTCGCTGAGACGATCCCGAAGTTTGGCAACGTTAGGGATAGCGTCGTCTCGTTCGGCAACGGTAGCGTTGGCGGCTGCGGCCATAGCGGCGATACCGGCAACGTTGTGGGTTCCCCCTCGCCGGGATCGTTCCTGGCTGCCTCCGAGCAGAAGCGGGGCTATCGTCTTGTTTGAACGCATCGCTACTAGGCCCACTCCTTTCGGTCCACCAAACTTGTGGGCGCTGAGACTAATCGAGTCGAACGTCGCCGTGATGGAAGCCAGATCGAGCCAGCAGATGGCTTGAACGGCGTCGCAGTGAAGAATCGTGTCGGGAGAGTACGTTCTGACGAGTTCAGCTACCTTCTCCAAAGGTTGAATAACACCGGTTTCGTTGTTTGCCGCCATCACCGAAACAACAGCTGGAGCGGACCGGTCAGGGTCGTCGTTGATAGCTTTGAGTAAGGATTCAAGTTCGGCAACATCGACTTGGCCGGAAGAGTCGACGCCTATCGTTGCACCACCAACCGCTAGAACTGGGTCGAGGATGGCGTGGTGTTCGACCGCAGAACATATCGCTGACCCCTCAGCGGCGGAACAGGCGCCTTTGATAACGGTGTTGTCGGCTTCGGTCCCTCCGCTGGTAAAGACCAGTTCGCCTGGTTTGAAACCGGTAACGCTGGCGAGAACTTCTCGGCTTTCATCCACCACCCGGTTGGCTTGCCGAGCCATCCGATGAGCACCTGAAGGGTTTCCATACGATGTTTGCAACAGGGGCATCATGGCTTCTACAGCGACGTCGCGCATAGCGGTCGTGGCTGCATTATCGAGGTAGTGGACCATATGTTCAGGCTACTATGGTCTACACAGATGTCGATCCCTTATACCCCTGAGCTTTACGGCGAATCCTTCGCCGATGTGTATGACCTTTGGTACAGCGAAGTCTCCGACGCCGAAGCGTCAGCCGATTTCGTTCACAGCATATGCGGGCACGGCACGGTATTGGAACTGGGGGTCGGAAGCGGACGGCTCGCCATTCCGTTGATTAGGCGGGGCACCCCCGTCGTCGGTATAGATGCTTCGTTGGCGATGCTCCGCCTTTGCCCCCGTTCCGAACTTCTTACGCTGGTTCTAGGCGATATGCGAACTCTGCCTTTCGACGCCGATCGACAGCACTTCGCTGGTGTTCTTGTCGGATTCAACACGTTGTTCAATTTGGTGACCGAGGATGAGCAAAAACAACTGTTTCGGGATGTGTATTCGGTTCTGCGCCCAGGCGGCCATGTGTTGATCGAAGCTACTAACCACGACAGCCTAATTCACGAACCCGGCATATCTGAGAGCACTCGCAGCTTCGGCATTACACGACGCGATGACTCGAGCGTCGTAGTTGCGGGTACCGACGTCGACTATCGCGCTCAACACATTAACGGCTGCCATGTCGAATTCCGTGATGACGGCGCGACGTTACGTCCATGGATGCTGCGTTGGGCGTCAACCAGCCAGTTAGATTCGTATGCAAGCGATGTGGGTCTCACGCTGGTTGACCGGGTAGCGAATTGGGCCGGTGAACCGTTTTACGCTCATAGCGCCAACCACGTCTCGGTTTACCAACGAAGGTAGGTTCTGCACTACGTTAAAGGCATGGCCCATATTGTTGTCAGTACAACCATCGATGCCACCCCGTCGGAGGTGTGGTCGTATGTCGAGTCGATAGCGAGCCATGTTGACTGGATGGCTGACGCCGAAGAAATCCGGTTTCTGTCCGATCAAACGAGTGGAGTTGGCACCAAGTTTGAATGCGACACACGGATCGGCCCGCTCACCACTACCGATGTTATGGAAATTACTGCGTGGGAGCCTGGGGCCCGTATGGGGGTCGACCATATCGGCCTGGTTCACGGCCGTGGAGATTTCTTCCTCAGTGACAATGGAAACGGCACCACAAAGTTTTTTTGGGATGAAGATATTTCATTTCCTTGGTTCTTGGGAGGGCCGATCGGCGAATTCTTTGGCAAGCCGATTTTGACGCTGGTCTGGAAACGGAATTTGTCTAAGCTCTCCGAGCAGGTAACGAGTTTTCTTCAAGACGCCTCGATGAGGGCTTCCTAAACTTCTAGACAAGCCCGCCTGAGAGACCGATCACGGCCGCGACACCAAACCAGCCGATCATAACGAGGGCGACCACTGCGTAGGTTGTCGGAGGAGACATTCGGGCCTTGTCGCTTAGAAGAGCTAAAAGAGCCCCGGTGATAAAGCCTCCTACGACGCCGCCAAGGTGCCCCCAAAAGGAAATACCGGGGATCACCAACGGCAGAAACAGGTTCAACAGTATTAGTTGATATCCCGGCACTTCTTTGAGTGATCGACCGCGCATGAGCATCAACCCGGCGACGCCACCAAACATGCCAAGGACTGCGCCTGACGCTCCGAGCGTCGGCGCCTCGAAATTGAAGGCAAGCACAAATGCTGACGCCGCAAACAACGACGAGAAATAGAGAAGAGCAAATTGGATTCGACCAAGTTGCTGTTCCACACCTTTTCCGATCATCCACAGAAGAAACATGTTGAATCCAAGATGGATCGGGTCGTTGTGCAGGAAACCGGAAGTGAGAATCAGCCAGAACTCGCCGAGTTGAACAAAAGGCCCAAATAGTAGAAAGTTGGCAGTCAGCTCACTATTTATGCTTCGCCCACCGCCGGTTGCCATCTGCAGAACAAAGAGAACAACCGAAATTCCGATCAACAAACTTGTTAGCGGCGGTCGAGATTGCTGCCCAAGATCCCTCGCGTTGATGACACGTTGGCCCTGCCGTTTCAAACATTCTGGGCAGTGAAAGCCAACTGACGCCTGAGTCATGCAGTTCGAACAGATCGGCTTTCCGCATCGTTGACAACCCACAGCTGCCACATTTGTTGGGTGCCGATAACAAGCAGAATTTTCTTGAACCACGAGTTAAGCCTAGCGACTACGACCTATTCCCAATAGCGATGGAGCGAACTCTCAGCTAGCCATTGACCTTCATTGACGATGCTGCAGGTAGCTGAATCGAGATCTGATGGAAAATTGTTGAACGCCTACATAAGAATTTTGACGCAATTTTTAGAAGACAATCCCACTAGATAAGCCGATTTCAACTATCTTTCTGGCATATTTGATAGCGATCGCCTACATTCGTATTAGTTATTAAACCAGTAAAGGGGTACCCATATGTTTCGAGAATTCAGAGAATTCTTGGAGAAATTTAATGTCATACCAGCCGCAGTTGCGTTGGTTCTGGCACTAGCTGTTGTTCCAGTAATGGACGCAGTCGTTGACGTGATTCTCTCATTGATCGGTAAAGCCGGCGGACTTGACGTCAACTTTGATGCTTGGAAACCGGGCAACATTCCGGTGGGCGCATTAGGAACAGCGATATTTAGTTTTGTGCTTATTGCCTTCGCAGTATTCATGATAGTAAAGGCGCTTGCCAAAGCAGGAGCGAAAACTGAGCTAGCGGCAACGCCAGACCAGCAACTCTTAAGCGAAATCCGTGACCTTCTTAAGAGCGGACGCTAAACACAACACTTAGCAGGCATATGAAATAACCCCATTGTGTCCTGTCTTGAGATGCGAATATGCTCTCAAGACAGGGCCGGGCGGCACTCCATCAACAACAAATCAACGGCCACTACAAGACCAGAATCAACTGGCATAGCCGGGTTTGAGACTACAGCGAGACAGCAGTGCCGTCTTCAGCACCAACCAACTGTTCACCCACGTGACTCACAGACGTGACACCCTCGACTCGCTGTTTCAGAATACGCTCTAAGCCCTCTTTAAGCGTCTGAGTCGAAGCCGGGCATGTCACACAGGCGCCGACTAGTTCAACATTGACCGCTCCGGTCGTAACATCGACCGATCGGAGGAAGATATCACCCTGGTCGGCCTGTACCGCAGGCCGGATGATCTTGACAACATCGGCAACTTTGGCTTCGAACTCTTCATTTGTCATGGTTGAAGTTTCACCAGTTGAAGATTCGGTTGTTTCTTCGGACACTTTACTACCTCCGGTAATACCGATACCACGGTAGCGGCGTAGCATGGATAAATATGGAAACAGTGACGAGGATCAAACTATTTCCTTTTGTTGCCCATCAAGGCGGCTGGGACGAATTTCTGCTGGTAGCTGGACCGCTCGGAATCATCGGTCTACTACTTTGGTTAGCAAATAAACGAGTAACCGCCCAACTTGAAGAATCCCAAAAGGCTGATAGTGAATAACTTGTTTTGTCCTGATCCTCAAATCGGCCGAAAAGTGACGACCACGGCTACATGACCATCCTCACGCAACGTCTAGTTGTTGATAGTGCTCAGCTAGAAACGTTACGCTCAGAACGCCGCGACCTCGTAGAGGAAATACAGGTTGGTGACGACAAATGGGAAATGACAGAAGGCCCATTCAGTAGTTACAAACGCCAACTTGTGGTGCAGCCGGGACCCGACTCGACATTCGAAGTCGAAGAACAGACCGAGTTCAAACTGGCGATCCCATACTGGTGGCCGTTCGTGTTGCCGTTGATGCGCCGGGCGCTGAGCGACACCGACCGGCGACCCCGTAAACGGTGGTGGTGGTCAGACGAAGTAGTAACCCAAAACACCGCCCAACTATTTGGCTCACTAGCCGTCTTCGGTCTCATTTCAGGATATTTGGGGGTGACGATCGGGCAGACGTTAACGTTCGCAGCCGAAGAGTTCGCCGTCGATGAAAGCGCTCAGAGCCAGACACTAGCCGCGGTACGGATCGGCGTTGTCTTGTCATTAATCGCCCTCTGGCAAGGCCACAGAATCGGCCGCCGACCGATGGTGATCGGATTTTCTCTCATCGCCATCGTATTCAGTGTCCTCGGGGCGGCGTCCCCCGACTTGTTTGCGTTAGGGGCCACCCAAACAATCGGGAGAGGGTTCACGACCGGGCTCATCTCACTCGTCGCACTGTCAACAACTGAAGAGGTTCCAGCGTCGTCTCGTGCCGTAAGCGTCAGCTACATGGCTATGGCTACCGCTGTTGGGTCGTCAATGGTTTTGTTGATGCTTCCGCTAGCTGATCTGGCGATCTGGGGTTGGCGGCTTATCTATGTGGTGCCGGTCATCTTTTTACCGCTGGTTAGAAGCGCTGCCCGTCAGCTGCCGGAAACTCGCCGGTTCGCCGCGGCGACCCAAGCAAAAGCTTCGGACCACATCGATAAGAAACGGTTCGCCATCATTGGTTTCACTGCTTTTGCATTAGCCATGTTCATCTCGCCAGCTTCTCAGCTGCGAAACGACTTCTTGAACGACGACCTCGGATATTCGGCGCTGGATGTTAGCATTTTCCAGGCTGTTATCTTCGCCCCTGCCGGCATCGCTATGGTCCTTAGCGGTCTGATAGCGGACCGCAAAGGCAGAAGAGTGGTTGGCTCGACCGTTGCCATTGTTGGGGTGGCGACGACAGCATATTCGTTTCAAACAACCGGGTTGGCGTTATGGGTTGCCGCCTGTGTGGGTGCAGTCTCGATCAGTGCGTTTATCCCGGTATTTCGGGTGTACGGTACCGAGTTATTTCCGACCCGGGCCCGAGCCCGAGCCGCTGGCTGGGTTGACCTGATCGGGGTCGCAGGAAGCGCATTGGGTCTAGTAATCGTCGGCTGGCTTTCGACCCGCTTAGGCGGACTACCTCCCGCCATCGCCACGATGTTGATTCCGGCGTCGCTGGCCGCTCTAGTTTTTCTCTTCTTCTTTCCTGAAACGGCAAAAGCCGATTTGGAAGCCTTCAACCCGTCCGACCCTAAAGTTGAGACACCCACTCGTTTGTCTGAGCCACAATCTCAGGGGTCAACGCCAGTTTCGGATCATGATTCCCGTCAACCCAAAATTGGGTAACCGGTGAAGGTATCGCCGGAAGGTGTTGAGAGAATTCCTCTTCGGACCCGAAAGGGTCTCTACGGCCCTGCACCAATAAAACTGGGCAGTCGATGCCGCCAAAATGGTCGACGCGAAGCTTGTCGGGTTTACCCGGTGGATGAAGCGGATAGCTGAGCAAAAGCAGCCCGGCAGCCTCCATGCCTTCAGCGACGGCGACTGAACAAACCCTGCCCCCCATCGACCTTCCCCCGAAAACTATCGACGACGCAGGAACCCCCCACTCGTTAGAGTATTTATCGGCGGCCGCAGTGACGTCGAGAAGAAGTTTCGGCATCCGGTCTGGGGGCCGACGTTTAGTAGCAGCCTTGATCCGATACGCAAAGTTGACCCGAGCGACCGGCACATCACTACCGTCTTCGATGGCGGTGAACAGCTGGTGGTCTCGGTTACCGCCAGCCCCATGAAAAAGAACTATTCCTCCGATAGCCATCTGTTACCCGGCCAACAGAATGTCGCGGGCTTTGGTCAAATCGGCGATAAGGGCGGCTGCTTCTTCGTCTTGGCCCCCATGGTCAGGGTGGGCTGAACGCAACTTCGACCGGAACTGCCGTTGAACTGTTCGTTTAGAAGGCTGGGCGGAGTCACCGTCGATTTCTAACAGTTCAAGTGCCCAACCAACCGGATCATTCCACGCATACAGGTCAGCCATCGCGTTCGAACGGCCTTCCATAATGGTGGATATAAATTGGTTGTCGACTGGACGGTTCCAAACCAGAGCCGATCGTAACGCTCCGAACACCGACGATTTACTCGACGCCGGTATCGACGCAGCAGCATACAGCGCTCCGAGTACCAGCTGAACCGGGGCGGCGTTCTCGGTATCAAACACAAACTCGAGCAGACCTTCGTTAGCCACGATCTTTTGAGTCGAGTTTGTTAATCCGACCTGGTCGGCCTGGAAACGGTGACGGGCCGCCGGTTGCGGGACCCGACCTTCGGTTTCCAACATGTCGACGATGCTGATAACGGAAGCCCGCAGGTCACCGGCAACATGCTGCGCGTTTTCGGCCACGATCCCGGCAAGTAGCACTCCCCCGGCCCCTGGTGCCGGGTCGGTTGGAAGGTTACGGCTTCCAAGGGCGATTCGACGGGTCGGCGCTATCGGTCGTGAATGGAAGATCTCGAGTTCGGCCACAATCATTGCCCTTAACCGTACAGGGTCTGAGACCGGACGAATAAATCAACTGCCGGGAGGACAGGCGACGAAATTTCACTATCGTCAGGTAGATGCCGTTCACTATCGATGACCTCAAAGTTTCACCTGGTTCCAAGCTTGACCTCTCGGAGCGAGACCCGTCAGCTACCCCCTCGTTCGACGGCGACAAGAAAGCAGGGCAAGCACGCCTCGAAGAGCTGAACAGTCGCTTGGAGGAGCTACAGGACCTTCTCTGGGCCGAACAAAAGCACAGAGTGCTATTTGTTATTCAAGCAATGGATGCTGGTGGCAAAGACGGCACAATTCGACACGTGTTCGACGGAGTCAATCCGTCTGGGGTGAAGGTGGCGTCATTTAAGAAACCTTCGTCGAAAGAACTAGCCCGCGACTACCTGTGGCGGGCTCACGCCCAGGTGCCCGCAAACGGCGAACTCACAATCTTCAACCGCAGCCACTATGAGGATGTTTTGGCGGTTCGAGTACTTGAACTAGTGCCGGAAAAGCAGTGGAAACGCCGCTACAAACACATCGTCGATTTCGAACAGATGCTCGTCGATGAAGGCACCACAATAATCAAAATCTTTCTTCACATTTCAAAAGATGAGCAGAAAGAACGGTTGCAGGCCCGCCTCGACGAGCCGGACAAGAACTGGAAGTTCGAGATCGGTGACCTTGAATCTCGCAGCCACTGGGACGCCTATCAAGAAGCGTTCGAAGACGCCATCAGCAAAACGTCAACCGACGACAGCCCATGGTATGTCATCCCCGCCAACCGCAAGTGGTACCGCAATATCGCCATCTCGGAAATTCTGATCCAAACGTTGGAGAGCCTCGACATGAAATTCCCCGAAGCCGCCGACGGCCTCGACCAAGTCGTCATCGACTAAGCATCGAGCCAACTATGTCGCACTTCTTTCGAGGTGAGACAGACCGCCGGGCGATATCGCCCGGTTCGAGCTGGCTGGACCACAGGATCTACCATTGGTTCAAAGGCACACAAGAAACTGGGGTTCAATGTCCGGCCAACTTTTCGAAGGCAGACGTATCGACACGGCTGCCCATAACGACCGAACATGGCATATTCACGAACTCGCAGGCGATTTTCAATTGATCGATGCGTGGCAGCTACCTACGACAGGTAGCTACGAAGATTTCCCGGACCTTCCAAAGCTCTTCCTTACGCTCGACCTTGCTAACAATGAAGGGTCTAAGACCTCGAATTTTTTGTTCGCTGCCCGAGAGAAATTAGGAAAACTTTTCGGTTGGGACGAAGAAGTCCTAACTCAACCAATTCCTGGTTGTGAAGAGACCTCGCTTCGTGACCGACTTTCGTCCGAGTTACGAAAGACAGCTGAGACTGTGGACGACAGCGCATCAGACTTCCAGGTTGTCTACCAAACTGAGAACGAGTCAGTGTTGGAACTTTCTAACTCGACCGTCCATGCAGCAATTCACTTAGCGTGGGTTTCCCTCGACGACTTAACCTATGTCGGGCAGATGGGTATCTATGTCAAGAACCGGGGTCGATTAGGACAAATCTATATGCCCGCTATCGCACCGTTTCGCCACTACATTGTGTATCCGGCTCTGATGCGACGTCTAGGACCGGCCTGGCAGCAACGACGCTCTGCTATCCAAGCCGAAAAGCGGTCACCGACCGCTTGATAGTCGGGCCGCAGCTGTGGTAAATCATAAGCGAACAAGTACCTCGCTCCGAACCCGGAACGAGGTACTTTGCAGCGTTGTATCAAATTGTCGTTACTAGTTAGGCTTCTACACCTGCGGTTGAGAGCTGTACTTCCGCCCACTTTTTGTCGGCTTTCGCATCAGTGTCTTCAGAGTCAGACTCGATAGCGGCTTCCGCTGTCTCAAGTTGAGCTTTCGCAGCTGCGACATCAACATCGGCTGCCGGAACAGCACCGTTTGAAAGTACCGTCACTTTCTTACCAGCGACTGAGACGAAACCGCCCCGAACCGCAAACTTGACGATGTCGTCAGACTCTTCGGTGACCCGAACTTCGCAGGTATCAAGGCTTCCAACAAACGGCTCGTGACCTTCCAAGAAGGCAATCTCGCCGCCACCTCGGGTGCGGGCAACAACCTGGGTTGCCTGACCTGAGTACAGCAAATCTTCAGGAGATACGAACTCGACTTGGAACGCCACTACGACGCTGCTTCTGCTTGGAGCTTCTCAGCCTTCTCACGGGCCTCATCGGCACCACCGACGTTCAAGAACGCCTGCTCTGGAAGGTCATCAAGCTCGCCGGTCACGAGAGCTTCGAAGCTGTCGATTGTTTCTTCAACCGAGGTGAAGACACCAGGCAAACCGGTGAAGATCTGGGCAACGAACATAGGCTGCGACAAGAAACGCTGAACTTTACGAGCCCGGTTTACGGTGATGCGATCTTCTTCTGAAAGTTCGTCGAGACCAAGAATGGCGATGATGTCCTGAAGTTCCTTGTAGCGTTGCAGGATTTCCTGCACCTGGCGAGCGACGTTGTAGTGACGGTCGCCGACTACTTCAGGAGCCAAGATAGTAGAGGTGGAGGTTAGTGGATCTACCGCAGGGTAGATACCCAACGCTGCGATTTCACGGCTCAACTCGGTGGTTGCATCCAAGTGAGTAAAGGTGGTGAATGGCGCAGGGTCGGTGTAGTCATCGGCCGGTACATATACAGCCTGCAAAGATGTAATCGATTTACCACCGGTAGAGGTAATGCGTTCCTGCAGCGTACCCATCTCGTCGGCGAGTGTCGGCTGGTAACCTACCGCCGAAGGCATGCGGCCAAGAAGTGTTGATACTTCAGAACCGGCCTGTACAAAGCGGAAGATGTTGTCAACAAACAACAGTACGTCTTGGCCCTGTACGTCACGGAAGTATTCCGCCATGGTCAGAGCTGAAAGAGCGATACGAAGACGTACACCCGGTGGTTCGTCCATCTGACCGAAACAGAGAGCGGCTTTGGAAAGAACTGACGTCTCGCCGTCACCCATCATGGTCTCAGCCATTTCGATGAAAAGGTCGGTACCTTCACGGGTTCGCTCACCCACACCAGCGAAGACCGAAACACCACCGTGGTTAGCGGCAACACGAGTAATCATCTCTTGGATGAGTACGGTCTTACCTACACCAGCACCTCCGAACAAACCAATCTTTCCACCCTGTAGATACGGGGTGAGAAGGTCGATTACTTTGATACCGGTCTCAAGAACCTGCTTTGTTGGTTCGAGCGTGTCGAACGCAGGCGCTGCCCGGTGGATTTCCCACTGGGTTTCGATGTCGAGTTCGTCGGCTGGAACGTCGAGAGGTTCACCAATCACGTTCCAAATGTGGCCGAGGGTAACGTCGCCAACTGGCACCGATATTCCTCGACCGGTATTGCGTACAGTAGCCCCACGAGTAAGACCATCGGTTGGTTTGAGGGCAACCGCACGGATGCGTCCATCACCAAGCTGCTGAGCGACCTCAGCCATTACTTTGGTGGTTTCGCCTTCGATGGTCACATCGAACTCAATGGCGTGGTTGATCTCCGGAAGAGCTCCTGGTGGGAACTCAACGTCGACAACTGGCCCTGCTATGGTTACGACCCGGCCGTCTTTAAGCTGTGGTTCGGTGGCAGTCATTTCTTAGTTGCTCCTGGGGTGTTTTCAGATCTATTTGTGGTCAAGTTGTCGGCGTCTAAGCTGGCGGTACCAGCACTGCTTCAGGTTTTTCTTTGTCTGAGCCGAGTGCTTCCGCTCCGCTGACAATTTCCATAATTTCGGTGGTAATCGACTCTTGACGAGCCCGGTTCATGGCACGAGCCAGTTTCGTGATGAGTTCTTCGGCGTTGTCGGTCGCAGCCTTCATCGCTCGCTGACGGTTAGCGTGTTCCGACGCAGCGGCGTCCAGCAACGCAGCGAATAGACGTGATTCGACGTACAGCGGGAGAAGGTCTTCAAGAACACCTTCGGCCGATGGTTCAAACGCAAACCCGGCTAACGCTTCAGAATCGCCGCCGCCTTCTTCAGCTACGGTCTCAACCGATTCAAGAGGAAGGAACTTACGAACGACTGGCCGTTGGGTTCCTAAGCTGACAAACTCGGTGAAGATCAGAACAACCTGATCGACATCGTTTTCGACGAAAAGGTCATGGCTTCGATTCGCTATAGCCTTAGCATCCTCGTAGGTCGGATTGTCGGTGAACCCGTCCCAAGACTCTTCAATGTCGTAGCCTCGGAATGAGAAGTAGTCACTTACTTTCCGTCCGACGGTTAAGAGTTTGTACTCTCCGCCATCAGCTCGAACCGCTTGGATTTCCCGCTCGGCAGAGCGAAGAACCGCAGCGTTGTAAGGGCCTGCTAGACCTCGGTCGCCGGCGCATACGACGAAGCCAACTTTGTTGACATCTTCGACTTTGCGCAGCAACGGATGGTCAACGTCTACCCCACCGGCAGCTAAGTCTTCGATAACACCTGTGAGCTGCTCGGCGTATGGCCGTGCGGCTCTAGCTCGCTGTTGAGCACGAGCAACTCGAGTAGCAGCAATAAGCTCCATAGCTCGGGTGATTTTTTTGGTGTTCTTGACGCTGCCTATGCGGCGGCGCAGAACACGTTCGGCTCCACCTGGCATGGGTTAGTTACCCTCCGCTCGGGAAATGTCTTCTTCTGGGAGGGTGTTTGTAGCGTCAACCATCTTCGAGTCGGCATCGGCTTGAGCTTCGACGTCGGGTGAGTCAACGGCACTCTCAGAGCCAACGAACTGGTCAACAAACGCACCGAGTGAAGCTTCAAGAACTTCTTCGTCTGGCATCGCGCCAGTATCTTTGATGCTGCTGAGGATGTCGCTGTGACGGCTGTGGAACCATTCCAGAACTTCGGTTTCGAACCGGCCAACATCGGAAACTGCGATTTTGTCGAGGTGACCTCGGGTGCCGGCGTAGAGAAGAATAACTTGTTCCTCTACCGGAACTGGAGCGTTAATGCCTTGCTTAAGAAGTTCGGTTAGTCGGTAACCACGGTCAAGCTGGGCTTGTGATACGGGGTCGAGGTCAGAACCGAAAGCGGCGAACGCAGCCAAGTCACGGAACTGCTGAAGGTCAGATTTCAACGTACCTACAGCCTTTTTCATGGCCTTGATCTGAGCGGCAGAACCTACTCGAGAAACCGAGATACCTACGTCAACGGCTGGTCGAACACCAGATTTGAACAGGTCGTCCTGGAGGTAGATCTGACCGTCGGTGATCGAGATCACGTTGGTTGGGATATATGCAGAAACGTCGCCTGCTTTGGTTTCGATAACCGGCAAAGCGGTCAGAGAACCTGCACCCAATTCGTCAGAGAGCTTCGCTGAACGTTCCAGCAAACGGCTGTGGAGATAGAAGACGTCGCCAGGGTACGCTTCGCGGCCTGGTGGGCGGCGGAGAAGAAGCGATACCTGACGGTACGCTTCAGCCTGCTTTGAAAGATCATCGTAAACGACGAGAGCGTGTTCAGAATTCTCCATCCAGTGCTGACCCATGGCGCAACCGGCGTAAGGGGCCAGATACTTGAAGGGAGCAGAATCGGATGCTGGGGCAGCTACAACGACGGTGTAGTCCATGGCCCCGTACTCTTCGAGCAGAGCAACGGTCTGAGCGACGGTCGAGCCTTTTTGACCGATAGCTACATAGATGCACTTAACACCAAGGCCTTTTTGGGCCAAGATAGTGTCGATGGCGACAGTGGTTTTACCGGTTTTGCGGTCACCGATAATGAGTTCTCGTTGACCTCGACCGATCGGGATGAGCGAGTCAACCGATTTGATGCCAGTTTGCACTGGCTCGTGTACTGGTTTACGGCCGATGATACCTGGCGCCTGAATTTCCATCCGGCGGTCTTCGACACCAACTAGGGCGCCTTTGCCGTCAACGGGTTCTCCGAGCATATTTACCACTCGACCAAGGACACCGTCACCAACAGGTACCGAGAGAATTTCGCCGGTCGCTTCGACCGACTGGCCTTCTTGGATACCGCTGACTTCACCCAAGACCACGGCACCAATGGTGTCTTCGTCAAGGTTAAGAGCGAGGCCAACAGTGCCGTCTTCGAATCGGAGCATCTCGTTAACGGCGGCGTTTGGGAGTCCGCTAACTCGAGCGATACCGTCGCCTACCTCGGCGACCCGTCCGACTGTTTTGCTTTCCAAGTCGGTTGACAGTGTGTCTAAGTTTTTCTTGAGTGCCCCGGTGATTTCGGTGGGGTCAAACGAAAGTGCCATCTGATTTCTTTCTTTGTTCTGTCTCGTTGGTGCCGGGGCTACAGGGTTTCACGCATTTGTTGCAGGCGTGTGTTAACAGATCCGTCTAGGACGGTGTCTCCAATAGTTGTTATCGCCCCGCCAATTACGTCAGGGTCGACAATGTTCTGAAGTTCGATGCTTCCGCCGACCTTGCTTTCAAGAGCCCGAGCAAGGCGGGTCTTTTGGTCTTCGGTGAGTGGGACAGCTGTGCGCACAGTCGCAAGCTGATGCCCAGATGCCGTAGCTGCTCGCTCGATGAATGAGTCCACGATCTGAGGCAACTCAGAACCTCGACCAGCACCGACTACCAAAGCGACGAGAGCTCGGGTCGTGTCGAGGGCTTTACCTGCTAGCAGGTCGTCGACGATCTGAGTTCGGGTCGCGGCTGGAAGTAGCCGGTTCCCGAGCGCTGATCGGAGTTCTTCGTTTTGTTGCACGGCTTGAGAGAACTCGGCCATTTGTGACTTGACTACGTCCAGGTTGTTTTCAGCACCTGCAACGGCAATCATTGCGTCGGCGTAGCCAGTAATTCTTTCAGACATCTTTATTGCTCCGGTCTCGTTTTTTGCTCTACGCCAGCTGGTCGACTTGGTTGATGTATGCGTCGATCAGGTTGCCTTGAGCGCCATCATCTAGCCCATCAACAACAATGGCTTCGGCGGCACCTCGGGTCATTCGAGCGAACTCGCCCCTGACTTCGGCCAACGCCTGCTTGTTCTGATTTTCAATATCTTGACGGCCTCGAACTCGAATCGCTTCAGCCTCGGCTGTTGCCCGTTCGATCATGTCGGCCTTCAACTTGGCTGCCGTCTGGTGAGCCTCAACCAAGATACGGTCTTCGGTTTCGGCCAGGTCAGGAGTGTCAGCAGTCTTGGCTTGAAGTGCAAGTTCTGCTTCTTCTCGCTCGGACCGAGCGTCGTCAAGCTGAGCTTGAATACGTTCGGTTCGACCTCTGAGACCCTTCATTATTGCTGGGCCAGCTTTGCGAACCAAGACGATCATGAGGACGACAAACGCTGCCGTTCCCCAGTAGATCTCGTTCTTATCACCAGCTAGGTGAACACCGTTTGGTGCATCAGCTGCAATGATCGAATACCACATACTTCTTCCTTAATTCTGGTTCGCGAGATGACGGTCAATCACCGGCTGCGCTTCACTTAAACTGACCTGACGGTTCAGGACACGTGACGCTGCGCCTGCTGCAAGTTCGGAAACTTGAGGTTTCATACCTTGCATAGCCTTGTCACGGGCAGAGCTAAGTTCGGTGTCTGCGAGGTCTCGCATCGCTTGAACTTCTCGTTCTGCTCGTCCGACTAGCCTGGTACGTTCGACCTCTGCTTCTTCTCTCGCCTGCTCAATAATTGCCGCAGCTTCCGCTCGTGTTCCAGCTAGTTGATCAACGACATCGCTGTCTGCTGATGCCACCTGCTGGCGGGCGAGTTCTGCTGCGTCTTTGTCGGCCGCTATGGTCGCTGCTCGGTCGCTCATCGTTCGCTTGAACGGTGGGAGCAAAACAAACTTGACGAGCAAGTAGAGCGCCGTAAATGTAACCGCACCCCAGAACATTTCGCTTACTACTGGGAGTACCGGGTTCTTTGTTTCGGCTGAGGCCTCTGCCGCTAGGACGATAAATGACATCGGCGACCTAAACGAACTTGAGAAGAATGGCGATTACGAAGCCGATAAGAGCGAGAGCTTCGGTAAACGCGATACCCAAGAACATGGTGGTCTGTACTTGGCTAGCAGATTCTGGCTGACGAGCCATTGCCTGAATAGCCTGACCGACAATGTAACCAATGCCGAGAGCTGGGCCAATCGCTGCGAGGCCGTATGCGAGACCAGCACCGGAAGCTGCTGCTTCGTTCTGGCCTTGCTTTGGATCAAGTACTTCTGGGTCTGCTTGTGCTAAGACATCAATTGCAACGCTTTGCAGGCTCATTTTAGGTATTTCTCCTGTGTATTTCCCCGCAAGGTGCGGGATTCTTATTTTGATTAAGATCTTTGTTTACTGGGACAAAAGGGCGAGATGTTCAGGCCCTGAGAATTTTGGTTTTCTTAGTGGGTGTGGATCGAAGAGTTGATGTATACCGCAGTCAGAAGTGCGAATACGAACGCTTGGATAAACGAAACCATTACTTCGAAGCCAGTGAGTGCTACTAAGGTTGCGAAGCTGAACGGCACCAATATTGCCATGGCGTCGAGTCGCCATACTGCGATACATAGCACGCCGAACGTAACGAGCAGGATGTGACCGGCAAGAAGGTTAGCGAACAGACGAACTGCTAGGCCGAATGGGCGAAGTAGGAAGGTCGAGAGGAACTCGATTGGGATTACCACGGGCAGAAGAGCTTTTGGTACACCCGGTGGGACCATAACCTCTTTGAGGTAGCCGATGCCGTGGTGTTTGAACCCGACGTAGATGAAGGTTGCCCAGGTAATGAGGGCCAGAACCAGCGGGTTCGCCATACGGGCGTTGGCTGGCATCTGGAACGTCGGGATAACTTCGAAGATGTTCCCGAAGAAGACGAAGAGGAACATTGAAAGAAGCATTGGCAGGTACTTGAGACCTTCGGGGCCAATCGCCGACATGATTACTTGGTTCTCTACGAACTCGATCGCTGACTCGCAGATGTTCTGCAGGCCTCGTGGAACCATCTCTTTTTTCGCAAGAAGAAAGAGCACGGTCGGGATGACGACCGCAAGCACGCTGATTAGTGCAATTTTGTTGAAAGCGAAGAATTCACCGTCACCGAAGTAGGCGGGCCACTCAACGAGATTTTCAATTGGGGGGAACTCAAGTGCGAGCACTGAGCAGTCTCCTTGTTATCGATATCCGGCAGCTGGTTTAGAAGTGCCGGAAGGTTTTGGTTTAAGTCCGGGGTGTGCCATGGAAGATGAGACAAAACGCATCTCCCACATCAGTAGCCCTAAGTGAGTTATAACTATCGTGATGCCGAGAAGGACAAGATTGACCCACGCAGCATCCTTGACGAGTAATACAGCTGCGCCGATAATCAGCATGCGCATGAAAAAACCCCCAAGCGCAACTGAGGTTACCAAGCTGTACGAGATCTGAACCGCCCATGACAACATGTAGGCAGAAAGTAAAAAATTAACTACGACGATGCCGATACCGAACGAAACAGAAAGCGCTCCGTTCCATCCGCCGTAAACAAGACCAACGAGCAGTCCTACCGGAAGGCCGATAATCGACCGGCGGGCGAGGTCGCGCGCTATCTCAGGAATCGGTGAGGAGCTTGCAGCTTCGGCGACCGGCTCAGCCATTGGCGGCCGCTCTTAGCTCATCTGTTTCAGCCTGAAGCTGAGCGAGGCTGTGTTTGAAACGGTAGTACAAGGCAACCCCGGCACCGATGAAACCAAATGTTCCACAAGCGAGCATCAAATATGGGCGAGTTCCAAATCGACCGTCAAGCCAGTAACCCAAAACCCCAAGCAAGAGTGCTGCGAGTACGAGCTCGTAGCCTCCGTTGCCCTTAACGAGATGGTTTCCTAGGGTTGTTTGTTCAGCTTCCACTTTGAGATTTTCGGTTGTGCCAGCGCATTGTTTAGGCTAGCTCTCACATCAACATACGGACATTGTGCACCGTTTCACAACCTTCTGCCGAAAGAACCGACCGGCTTACATATACAGAAGAGATCAGGTACATCATTCCTTAGTTCTCTCACCCTTCCGAAGACGGTTCATCCACAACCGTGCTCGCAAGCTTGGTGTCGCGGTCAAACCCTGAAGCTTCGGCCCCGTTACGAGGCGCTTTTTGGTTAGAACGTAGGTCGATGGCTCCTTGTTTGTCCCCCGCCGCTGCGGTCACGGCGACGGCCTTTATAGCCTCTACGGGCCGATTTACCGCCGAACGCAGCTGGAAACCAGGCTTGAACAGTGTCAACAGAATAAGGGCTGCGGTACCAACACCTAACGGGACAATACCGTCGCCTTGCCCTTCGTTGTACGTCGGGTACAAAACAAACGCAGATAGCAGAAACGTCCAAGACCATAAGATAAAGACGCTGCGTCGGTGACCGTGACCCAGCCGAACCAATCGGTGATGGAGATGGTTTTTGTCGGCGGTGGCAACACCTTGACCAGAACTAGCTCGTCTTACTATCGCAAAAAACGTGTCAAGAATGGGCACACCCAGTATCACGAGCGGAATAACAAGCGGCGCATAAAAGAAGAATGTCTGCCCACTGAACGGTTGCGAAGTTCGACCGCCGACAGCCATTGTCGACGCCGCCATCATCGTCCCCAACAACAACGACCCGCTGTCCCCCATAAAAATCCGGGCAGGGTAAACGTTCCACGGCAAAAACCCGGCGCAAATCCCGACAACGAGAACAGCAACCAACGGGCCAACGTTGCCTTCGACCAGCAATCCGACGTCGCTGAGACGCAGGCTATACAACATAAACGCAGCGGCTCCGATACCCACAACGCCTGCCGCCAAACCATCCAACCCATCGATGAAGTTCACGGCGTTCGCCATACCTAGCACCCAAAAAATGGTAACCAAAAGCGTGAAATCGGTTGGGAGAACAAAAACGTTCAGGAACGGCACCCGGAACCAAATGATACTCACACCGCCTATGACCAAGGCGCTAGCGGCGACACACACCCCAATGGTTTTGGCTGGTGGCGACAAATCGCGAGCGTCATCAACAACACCGACTACGAAAGCAACTGTTGCGGCGATCAACACGACATACGGTTCAGTGGAAGTAGCAAACACAGGCGCAAACAGCCCAGACCACCACGCGGTGCAGAACCCGGCGACAAACCCGGCATACATTGCCGCCCCACCCAACATTGGGGTTGGGTCTTTGTGAACCCGATTCTCGTCCGGGGCAGCCACCAAATTCAGCCGTTTCGCTGCGAACAGACTAAGCGGCACCGTAAGGACCGTGACCCCAAAGGTCACGACAGCAACAAACAGATACGAGCTGACCTCAGGTCGCACTGTCGACCATCACAAAGACTTACAGAAACGGGCACTCACATGCCCGACCGTACACCGATTTGAGCCCTAAAAGGTGCCGAGCACACGGTTTCGGCCCATAGTGTCAAGAAATGCGATGAACTAGTAAGGAGCGAACGGGGTACAAAAATCTCGGACCTGCTGCCGTATTGCCGCTACCGCATCGGCGTCGGTACGAGCCTGCAACGTGTTATGAATGAACTGGGCGATCTGCACCATCTCAGGTTCTTTCATACCCAACGTCGTTACCGCCGCGCTGCCGATACGTACACCCGAAGTAACAAACGGAGAACGTGGATCGTCGGGAATAGCGTTGCGGTTAAGGGTGATACCGGCGTCGTCTAAGACGATCTGGGCTTCTTTACCGGTCAACTCGGCATCGTAGGTTTGCAAATCGACCAGAACTAGATGGTTGTCGGTTCCGCCCGACACAAGTCGAAATCCGTGACCTGAAAGAGCCTCGGCTAGCGCCGCCATGTTCGAAACGATTTGAGCAGCGTAGTCTTTGAACTCGTCGGTCGCCGCTTCGGCAAACGCTACAGCTTTGGCCGCTATCGAGTGTTCCTGTGGCCCGCCCTGCTGACCGGGAAACACTGCTTTGTCGATCGCTTTTGCGTGCGCCTTCGATGTGAGAATACAACCGCCGCGAGGACCCCGCAGCGTCTTGTGTGTTGTGAAGGTCATGACGTCGGAGTATTCCATCGGATTAGGGTGAACGCCGCCTGCAATCAACCCGGCGATGTGGGCCGAGTCAAACATAAGCAACGCACCAACCTCATCGGCGATGTCGCGAAACGGTTTTGGATCAATCCGGCGAGAATACGCTGACGCCCCGGCAACAATCATCTTTGGTTTATGTTTGTGCGCCAGCTCAGCGACCTGTTCGAGATTGATACGTTCGTCGTTTTTGCTCAGCTGGTAACTAACGAAGTTATACAGCAAACCTGAGGCGTTGACGGGAGAACCGTGCGACAAGTGGCCGCCGTGGTCCAAACTCATACCTAATACAGTGTCACCCGGTTCAAGCAGCGCCTGGTAAACGGCCATGTTGGCGTTAGCACCTGAATGAGGCTGCACATTGGCATGTTCGGCACCAAACAGTTCACACACCCGGTCACGGGCTAGGTCCTCAACCTCATCAACTACCTGGTTTCCGCCGTAGTAACGCTTCCCTGGATAACCTTCAGAATACTTGTTGGTGAAAACCGAACCCGTTGCTGCCATAACCGCAGGCGAAGCAAAGTTCTCAGAAGCGATCAGTTGAAGCGCCGTGTTCTGACGCTCAATCTCTTGTTGTGTAAGTCGTTCAACTTCGGAGTCGGCAAGTACTGGCCAAGGCATAACGCTCTCTTCTCAGGTTGGAGGTGGCGGAATGGGTACGTTTCCCATTCCACACTACTGGTCTTATTCGAGTTGGTTAGTTATTTTTCTGTTCAAGGTTTGTGATCTTATCTACTCGTCCGCAATGCCGACCGCCCTCAAACTCGGTAGCGATAAACGCGTCAACCGCCGCTAACGCTGTCGTCTGACCGATGAGGCGCTCCCCTAAACAGAGAACGTTGGCGTCGTTGTGAAGTCGACCAAGATGAGCCGACGTGACATCGTGGGCCGTGATTGCCCGGGCGCCATCAACTTTGTTGGCGGCAATACAGATACCTAAACCAGAACCACAAACCGCTATCCCCAGATCAGCCTTGTCAGGACTCGACGCAACAACCGCCTCAGCCACTGCGGAACCATAGTCAGGGTAGTCGACCGACGATTCTCCATCGGTACCCACATCGATAACATCATGGCCGGCGTCGGACAAATGTTTTACTATGGCACCCTTTAGAACAACACCACCGTGATCGGAACCAACCACAATTCGCATCTTGAACCTCTTTGTCGTCTGCGGTAGTACCAGACTATCTATATCTTGCAGGTCGAGCCCTGTGCCGGTTGACATCTTCGGCGGACTGATAAGTTGACGAGGTGACGATGAGCGCCTCCCACTTCAAGCCAACTGCCACGGAAAGCGACCCGAACGCGCCGACAGTCGTGTTCTTTCACGCCCACCCCGACGATGAAGCCATCTTCACTGGCGGCACGATCCGTCAACTCGCCAACCTCGGACGCCACATCACACTCGTGTGCGCCACCTCCGGTGAGGGCGGCCGTCCAGCAGCTGAAGGGGAAACGGGACATCTCCGCCAAACCGAAACTAAGAAGGCAGCCGAACTATTAGGGGTCGACGAACTACTCTTTCTGGGCTACGAAGATTCGGGCCTAGTCGGCGAAGTCGAAACAGGTTTCGCTCACAAACCGGTGGACGGAGCCGCCAAAGCGCTGGCCGACGCTCTCGAACCCCTTGAACGCCCAATCGAAGCGCTCGTAACCTACGACTCAGACGGCATCTACGGACACCCTGATCACGTTCAAGTGCACCGAGTCGGAAAAGCTGCAGCCGAGCACCTGGCAATTGACTGTATCTATGAGGCAACCGTCGACCGGGAATATTTACACTTCGTCGAAACTCACGTCGTCGTCGAAGCCGGGCTAGGCGAACGACCAGAGAACTATGGTCTTGCGTCAACCCACATCGGTCGATCAACACTTGAAATTTCGACCACTGTCGAAGTTTCTGCCGAACTCGACGTCAAACGGTCAGCGATGGCCGCCCACGCCAGCCAACTGCCGGCTGACGCTAGCGTCTTCCAACTCGACCGAAAAGCATTCGCCGCCGTGTACGGGCAAGAGTGGTATCTCCGCTCGGGTCCGGTCGGCGTTCTCGACACTCTAGACCAAAGCCGTCCGAACCTTCCGTAACAACCAGCTGAGAACATTCACTCACCCATGGGCTGACATAACCTCGAATCCGCCCCGGCAAACGGTGTTTACTATTACACTCGGTTGCATTACTGGTCTAATCTTCTACCATGAGTTCTAGTTTTCTACCGATGTTGGTCGGACTGAGGGAACAAAGGTAGGCGGATCAGTTTGAAATCTAACGCTCCACGCGCTCATCGAAAAGATATCGATGCGCTCCGGGCCGTCGCAGTTGTCCTGGTCGTCCTATTCCATATGTCGTTCCCAGGTTTCGAAAGTGGATTCGTCGGAGTCGACATTTTCTTCGTACTTTCAGGCTTCCTCATCACTGGGATTCTGGCCAGAGAGTTAGACGAAACCGGCAGCATCGACTTGCTACGGTTCTGGTCCCGTCGCATCCGTCGCCTGTTGCCAGCAGGAAGTGTTGTCATCGCAGCCGTCCTCGGGTTTTCTTGGGCGTTTAGCTCACCGTTGTCATGGAATCAGACAAGCGACACGGCACGAAGCGCCGTTCTGTACTACTCGAACTATTACTTCGCTGGAGAAGAGTCCGACTACTTCGGCTCCGACACCGAAGGCAACCCACTCCTGCATTTCTGGTCGCTGTCGGTGGAAGAACAGTACTACCTGGTTTGGCCGTTGGTTTTCGCTGCCGTCGGATTTTGGGCAACACGTTCAAAGTCAACCAAGTCAAGAACCGTGTTGCTGAGCGCTATCACGCTCGTGATCGCTATTTCGTTCGTCCACTCCTATCTGTTATCGGCTGAAGGTTCGGCTGGCGCCTACTACCTCACAACTTCACGGGCATGGGAATTCGCGGTCGGCGCCCTCGTTGCTGTCTTGGTTCGTAAACGACCAAACGTGCTCGCTTCCTCGGTACGCTCGATCAGCGCCATAGCAGGACTTGGTTTACTAGCAGTCAGTTTGATCGCCCTCGACTTTGCCCCATTTCCTGCACCAGCAGGACTGCTACCGGTCGCAGGTACGATTCTATTCCTGTGGGCTGAAGTTCCAGAAACGACTCTGCTTGGGCGGTTGATGGCCCTTTCCCCAGTGCAATATTTGGGTCGCCTGTCGTATAGCTGGTACTTGTGGCACTGGCCGTTCCTCGTATTAGGTCAGCAATATCTCCAATCGACAACCCCAATAACCCGCATAGCCCTGGTCGGGTTAAGTCTGGTAGCAGCGGTCGCCACCCACCATCTGGTCGAGAACCCTCTCCGCTACTCGTCCCAACTCAAAACCAAAACTCGCAGCTATGCGTTCGGGTTGCTGACGATCGTTTTCGGATTTGCTGGGGCGTTTGCGTTGACGTCGGCAGCAGAAGCAAAACTAGCCGAACCTGAACTCGCCGCTCTCCAAGACCTTCGCCAACCGTGGTACGACGAAGCGACAAGGGATTTCGCGTGCGCCTCCTCTGACGTTGAACTTCTCCAACAAAACTGCACATTCGGAACGGTCGACTCGTCAACCAACGTACTGCTCTTAGGAGATTCGAACGCCGAACACTGGCTACCGACACTCACCACGTTAGGTGAACAAAACAACTTCTCGGTCACCCTCAGGGTACGAGGAGGCTGCCCGGCACCAGCAGTCGTGGCAACCGGAACCATCGACCCAGCAACCTGCTCGAATCTTCAGTCCGAGACCTCGACGCTAATTTCTGAACTAGACCCAGACCTGATCGTAATCTCCAACACCGGCAACTACGCCACCGAAATGCTCGGCAACGACGGAGCGTTCCTATCCGACGAAGGACGCCGTCTACTTTGGATGGAGAAGACCGCCGAGCTACTCGACGAAATCGACCAGTATCCGATTTTGTGGATCAAACCTATTCCCACCTTTAGCTACGACCCAGTCGATTGTTTGTCGAGTAAATCAGAATCGGAATGCACAAACCCAATCGGGCCAGCCACCAACTCCGCGTCACGTCAAGGTTCGTGGACCGAAGAGGCGATCAACCTACGGGGCACACCCGACTCCATCGTCACCTTCGACCCGTTGACAACACTCTGCAACGAGACGGACTGCCCGTTGGTGATCGACGGCGTCTACGTCTATCGAGACAACACCCATCTCAGCGCCCCGATGGCCGACTACTTCGCCCCGCAAATAGATGCCCGTATCCAAGAACTGGGAATCTACAACGCCAGCTAGCCTGACGCTTTTTTGTGTCTGGCCCGAATAGCTCGAGACCGGTCAAACATGTCTACGAGTATCTCGACTTGTCCAAAATAATTCGCTGCCAGCTCAGCCGCCTCGACAGTTTGACCAGGCGCCATCTCCACCACTAGTCCTCCGGCGGGATGAAGCCACTGTGGACTGGTTTCGATCAAATGCCGGACATGGCTCATTCCATCGTCGGCGGCCCGTAACGCCCCGGCCGGTTCCCAGCCTTCTACCTCGACAGGGAGAACATCCCCGTCGGCGACATACGGCGGGTTGCTGACGACAACACCAAAGCTACCTTTCATCGATGCAGCCAGCGGTTCAAACCAACTGCCCTCGACGATGGTGGTTACCCGCGTCGCTGGACGACCCAAACCAGCCGCATTCGCTCTGGCGACCACAAGCGCGTCGGCGTCGATATCGACCAAGGTAACTTCGGTGTTTGGTCGTTCATCCGCCATAGACAAACCAATCACACCCGAACCGGTTCCTAAATCGACGACCGGCACTCGAAGCTGAGCGAAGTCATCTAAACCCGATAGCCGATCGACCTCTTCAAGCGCCCACCCAACGACCTCTTCAGTCTCCGGGCGAGGGATCAACACCCGCCGGTCAACCATTACATCCAACGTTCGAAAACCCCAGCTGCCGACCACGTATTGCAGCGGTTCATGAGTTAATCGTCGAGCCATCATAGAGTCGACCGACGCCATCATACGTTTCGTCAACGGTTCGTCCAAGCTCAGCTCTAACTCGACCGACGACAATGTGCCGGCCTGCTCGGCTATTCGCCGTGCGCTCAACTCGGGATGGGACACTTCAGCGTCGCTGAACCGTTGTTCCATCTCGGCTAACACGTCTCGCCATTTGACCAAATCGTCGGTCATCGAAACCGGTTAACTCTCGGCGTCTTGGAGCTGTCTGGCACGTTCGTCGTGCACTAGCGCGTCGCTGACCTCATCCAGTTCGCCTGCCAGCACCCGGTCGAGCTTATGCAAGGTCAAACCAATACGGTGATCGGTGACCCGGTTTTCTTTAAAGTTGTAGGTTCGAATTTTTTCGCTACGACCACCAGAACCGGTTTGGTCACGGCGAGCATCAGACGCCTCTTGACGGCGCTGCTCTTCTTGCTGTTGCAAAATGCGGGACCGCAGAACTTTCAACGCGCGTTCGCGGTTCTGCAGCTGGCTCTTTTCGTCTTGCATAGCCACAACGATTCCGGTTGGAAGGTGTGTCATACGAACCGCCGATTCGGTCTTGTTTACGTGCTGGCCGCCCGCCCCGGACGCCCGATACACGTCGACACGAAGGTCGCTCGGGTCGATATGCAAATCGATCTCTTCAGCTTCAGGCAGCACAGTTATCGTCGCAGACGAGGTATGAACCCGGCCCTGCGATTCGGTGACGGGAACCCGCTGCACACGATGCACACCAGCTTCGAACTTCATTCGCGTCCAGACACCTTCGCCTTTGAGCATGAACGTGACTTCCTGCAACCCACCCATATCTGAGGCGCTGGCGTTCATAGGTTCGAGCTTCCAGCCAATCGTCGAGGCGTAGGCCGTATACATTTCGAACAGGTCTCTTGCGAACAGGTTCGCCTCTTCCCCACCTTCAGCTCCCCGGATCTCAACGATCACGTTTCGACCCTCGTTCGGGTCTTTCGGCAGAAGCAGAATTTTCAGCTCATCTTCCAACGCCAAGATCTCGACATCCAAAGCGTTCGACTCGGCCCGAAGTTCGTCTTTTTCATCAGCCGACGCTTCAGACAACAGCATCTTGATCGTCTCGACGTCCTCATGTTTGCCACGTAACGTCTTGGACAGCCCAACGATGTCGCCGAGAGCAGCGTAGCGGCGGCTCAACTCAACGAACCGCTTATTGTCCGACGTGATGCTCGGGTCTCCCAACCGTTGCTCGAGTTCGGCATATTCTTGTTCTAACGAGGCGAGACGATCTAACACTTGGCCCAGACTAGCGAACGCCACAGCAGTCGGAGGCAGTTGACCAGTTTTGTAGCGTAGTTGCGTGCCATTATGCTCGACCCAGTCGGGTGACGTTATTGGGCCACGCGTTGCGGTCAGTCGCCTTCGAACCGCCCGAAATCGGTCGAATATCGCCTGCTCCTATGGGCGGAACACCTTGCCCACGTAACCTATAGGCAACTTAGAGCCAATTCGCTGGTAATATTTTTGTAGCGGATATTCGCTGTCTCACATTAGTGTGACACAACGCAGGGCAGCTAGTTATGGAGAACCCATTTGCCGCTGGTGTCGTGGTGGGCGCCCGATGGCAAATAACTGAACCGTTAGGTCGAGGCGTTTTCGGCAACGTCTTCTTAGTGACCGACCAAACCGCTGAGGTCGACGGCGAAGCATCTCTGAACGTCTGGAACGAAGCTACCACCCCAGAAAAACACGAAGCGTTCGTTCTAAGAATGAAGCAGCTAGAACAAACAAACCACCCAAACCTGGCGGGCTATCTCGACTATGGTCAGGCAGCGAACGGGTCCGGTTTCCACCAATTTCTGGTTAGCGAGCTTTGCGACACGTCACTTGAAGCATACCTCCAGACACAAACAGCTTCACGTTTACCGACGCTTGAGGTCTACCAACTGTTAGAGGACCTTGTTGAGGCTCTCGTTTTTTTGCACGACCAGAATATCGTGCATCGAAATATCAGGCCATCTACGGTAGTGAACTGTGACGGCACCTGGAAACTGGCTGAATTCGGGCTTCCTCAAGATTCAGCCGGTCCAAAACCTTCAGCCTATGTAGCTCCGGAAGTATCTTCCGGGGTTGGACGAACACCACAGTCCGACATGTACGCACTCGGGGTGGTGGGTCTTCTATGCAGCACGGGAACCCCGAATCTGAATCATTCTGTCCCGATCATACGAGGCGCAAGCCTTGTCCCCCGTCTAGAACAATCCACTGATCCTTTTCTGCAGAACTTGCTCCGACGGGCCACGGCACCTAACCCGGACGACAGAATCACGGCAACCCAACTGCGCCAGATCCTCAAGGACAGTTGAACGCCAACCACGGCCACGACACCAGATCTTACGAACGTAGACATCACGCACTAGTTCGAATAGACCGAATGGCCCGTTTCGATCGGCCGGCTTAGATAGCGCTCATCAACCCAACATCTATGCCGAATCGGATCACCTATGGATATAGGAACGCAGCGAGAAAAGTACATTCGATGGCTCCAAACAGCTCGAAGCCTCTCGGAGCATACTGTGCGTGCCTACGATACTGACCTGCGGATACTTGAGCAGCATCTCGGAAGCTCAACATCGGTCCGTTCCATCCAAAGCTCCGACATTCTCAAGTTCGTGAAGCAGCAGCGAGAAGCTGGCATGTCCCCAAGTTCACTACGTCGACGAAGCTCTGGACTTCGAGGGTTCTGCACATGGCTGGTCGACGAAGGCGATCTCCACACAGACCCGTTTATTGGGGTGAGACTCAAACTTGGCCGTTCCCAAAAGCTACCCCGGGCACTAGCAGGTCATGACCTCGCGAAACTACTACGCTGGCTTCGAACTGAAGCTGATTGCAACGCGCCAGTATTAGAATGCAAGCCACTAGCAAAACCCCATGAGGCAACCACGCTTCTATCGACTGCGTTAATGCTTACTACCGGACTGCGGGTCGGGGAGGTATCGAGCATCCAGAGCAATGACATCGATCTC
Organism: Acidimicrobiales bacterium; assembly: GCA_020630065.1. GTDB lineage: Bacteria > Actinomycetota > Acidimicrobiia > Acidimicrobiales > SZUA-35 > JAHDCC01. The sequence continues at coordinate 431 of JAHDCC010000007.1, read as the reverse complement.
TCAAGCAGACGCCTTCACATCGTCGGCAAGGGTCTAAGAGAGCGGCAGGTATATCTAACAGACGATTGGATCACCAGTTTGGTCGAGGCCTACCAACTAAGTCGAGAAGCTCACGGAGTAGAACACGAGTACTTTCTGTTCAACAAGTGTTGGCGACCGATCAGCCCTGACGCCATTCGAACCCGACTGAAGAAGGCCGCATCGCAAGCAAATACGAGTCAACCAGTCACGCCACATATGCTCCGGCACAGCGCCGCCACACAACTGATCGAGTCAGGGGTCGATATCAGGTTTGTCCAACGATTGCTCGGGCATGCGAGTCTGACTACAACTGAGGCATACACCCATGTCTCCGACGAAACGCTACGCCGAATGGTGACGAACGCTGACGTTCTAGGTAAAACACGAACCCGCGATAACTAAGAATTATC
>JAHDCC010000067.1 GCA_020630065.1 Acidimicrobiales bacterium | reverse complement strand
TTTGGCCTTGACTACTGCAATTTTTGTTTCATCTGACATGAGTGTCTCCTATTTAATAAGTTGTTTTAATTCGGCTAAAGATGCCGTCATTTCGGGATTGTCTGCTTTTATCAATTTCATAAACCTTATCCCCTCAGAATCTTGGAACCAAGTGGGATGGTACCACCACTGGCCTGAGAAGTTCTCTAACAACCAAGCCTCCATAGCGTCGACATTAAATGTGTTGCCCTCTCTCAAAGGCACTCCCGTGTCAAAATCTGGTTGCAACCTTGTTGACATGAGTGTCTCCTATTTACCTTTTGTGAGTCTCACCTCCTTTTTACGAAATAGTCCTACGCCGGGAGGTAAGTCTCCTCCTTCAAGTAAGCCATTCTCTTCTAGTGCCCCAGAGTCTACTCGAAACTGAGTAACCACGTCTTTAATAACTGTGTTACCTAAGATTGCCATTCGTTCATGTATTCCTTGGAGTAAGTCCTCAGGAAGTTTTACATCTCCCAAGATCCATGCTTGTACTTCGGTACGATCAACCATCTTAGGCATGTCTTCATACCGAGCGTAGGCAGTCACCGATTTATCTGGAAGGGTCAGACTTTGAATACCTCCCTCTTCCTTGTGTATTGCTTCAGCTAATTTGGTTTGAATAGCTTTCAGCTTCTTACGTCGATCATTCGTTGCTAACTGATGCGCCTCATCCTCCTTGTCAAGTTGATCCTTGATTACGCGGTAGTGCTTCATCAGTTTTAATGCTTTTTCAGTATCCATAATGAGTCTCGATTAGTCTGTATTCAGAAGGTAGCGAGGGTTGCTCAGGTGCTCTTCTACCTTTATTCAATTTCTTCAACCTCTTTGAGAGCCTTTTTAAAGCCGGCGATGCTGGTGCCGGTATCCTGGAGTAAGTTTGTGATCTTCTTACCCCCAAAGATAATGATACAAATAGCTAAAACGATAAGTAATTGTGGTATGGAAGGCATTCCCATGATTGTGCTCCTGATTTAAGATTAAAAGAAACGGTCTTAGTGCCGCCTAAGTACAACGATAGCATAACTATTTCAAAAACTCTTGTATAAATTTTTGCTGATACTCGAATCCTTCCCAAGGGTGTCCTGCAGGGAGAGCATAGTGCGCGGGGCCCTTAGGGTAACGCTTTTTCAATTCCGCTATGTCCACGGCGCTGCATATAGACAGGTCTTTGGGATCGAAATGATGGCCAGGTTGTATAGGATGTATTAAGGGCCTAGCGGACCAGGCAATTCCTTTAGTATCTTCGTCAAGAGGCTTAAGAACATGCTGGGTCGCAAGCTCAGAGATTTCGCTTGAAGTGTAAAACTCTTTAATAAATTCATCTGAAGACGGGATTGCAAAACCTGCTGACGTGTAATACCTACTTCCTGTGCTATGAAATACTTCTGCAGGTACTAAGCAAGCTTTAACTCCAGGCTCCCCTAGCCCCGCTTTAACAGGCATCGCCAACCCTTCTCGGACAATAGCGGGGGCGGCTACG
>JAHDCC010000043.1:5782-9439 GCA_020630065.1 Acidimicrobiales bacterium | reverse complement strand
CGGACGCCGGTGTCGGGTACAATCCCGAGCTTCGAGTCACCTTGCAAGACAAGTTTACGTTCCAGGGCGTGCAGGCCACTGGACCTGGAGTTGGTGACGACACCTACACTAACTATGTTGCGTTCCCACCCGATCAGATTCTTGACGAGGTTGAACCAAACACCTACACCTTGGTTTGGAACACAAGTTTGGAAGATATTCCACACTCGCCGGACCACGAAACCGAAGCCGACTTCCTAGCGCACTACGATCTACTTATCGACGTCACAAAGACCGAAGCAGGCGGCGGTAGCCTAAACAGTTTGTTGACGTTCGAAGATGCAGCCGGAAACACCGATCGGGGAACCGGCGATATCAACCAGCCGTTCAGTTTCTCTGAAATTGACCGGCAGGGTTGCCCCGGTGGGCCACCTCCACGGGTGGAGAAAGGCCCGAACGTTGAAGACGCCATCAAGATCGCGCCTGGCGGTGCCGGTGAATTCACGATCGTAATCCAACAGCCGTTAGACGACCCGATGGCCGGTAACTTTGTTGACGTCTTGCCTGAAGGTTTGACCTACGCTGGAGACCTTCCGGTTACCGACCCTAATTATGCGGTCGCCACGATGACCGACGGTACCGCCAATTCGGGTACGCCAGCCGCGCCATCAAATGTGCCGAGTAACTGGACCGACGTTGACGGTAACGGTGTTGTCGAACTCGAAGACTATTTCACCTCGTCGAGCCCTTCTGGTGGCGGAACCGCCATTCAGTGGGACCCTCCACCGTTGGAAACCGGTAACTGGGTGCTGGTCGTTCCCGTTGTCGCAGAAGACGATCCTCCGTTCCCGAACGAGTTCGTGGTTAATAGCTTTAACTGGAACACCGACCTCTACGGCACCCGTAAAGACACCGGAGCGCTGCTGACCGAAGGGGCAGGGCAGCCGTCGATTAGCAAACGAGTGGCCGATCAAGAATCAACCTACGGCGACAACTTTAGGTTCACGATTGACGTAACCATCCCAGCCGGTTTCGCCGGTCAAGATGTTCTCATCTACGACGAAATCAACCGTCGAGATAACTGGGATAGTAGCCCGTACACGTTGCAGTCGTTAGGTCAGCTCAACTCTCATGCAACGATCTTTCCGGTGCAGTCCGGGTGGTCGACGTCAGACCCTGGTGTCTCTGGTGAGTTGAATTACGCGAACTGGGCATGGACCCCAGCGGAAATGGAACTGTCCGACTATGTTTCCCAAACCTGTGTGACCGGTTGCTCTGGTGGGGCTGATGATATTGTTCCCGTACCGTTGACTCCGACGGCGATGGACGAAACTCTCGACCTTCCGTTGAACTCAACCTCCGATGGGGTGGAAGACAATAGCAACGGAGCCATTGGCTGGTATTTGGGTGACATCGCACAAGACCCTGAGGGTCAAGACCGTACTGTTCGCCTCGTTTATGAAGTTGAGGCTCCGACCCTGGACGAGCAACGTCAGCGGGTGTTCGAACAAAACCCAACCAACATTACCGGCTTTGATGATCCTAAATTTGATGACACCGAACATCGCTGGTTCCATCAGCTATCACAGGTCAACCATCCGAACCTGGTGCGTATCCGATCCTACTCGACGAATAACACCAATCTCCAAGCGTGGGACGGCCTAGGGGAAACCGCTTGGCAAGACGCTCCATCAACGGCGTGGTTCTCGACCATTGGCAATAATGGAGCGACAGACTGGGCGTTTGACGACGAACACGTCACCGTTGCGTACCCGCTGATTGAGATGGACAAAGATTGTGGTGAAGTCGGCAACCCCGATGGGGCTAACCCCGAAGCTACGCCGCTTGGCACCCCGAACATCGAATGTAGAATCACGGTTACCAATACCAGCCCGGTTGACGCCTATAACGTCAATATAACCGACACGCCGCTAGAAGAATGTCGAGTAATCGCCCGTGCCTATTATGGCGAGGTTCGATACGTCAATACATCGAACCAGTTTGTTGCCGGTAGCACAGCCACGGATCCAGACAATTTGACGTATCCGTGTGAGATTTCAGGCGTTCAATCCGTCCACCCCGGTCTAACGACCACGGCCAACCAGCTTCCGGCCTCGTGGCAGTTGAGTCTTGGGCCGAACGAAACCCAAGTCATCGACTACAAGGTGCGGGTTGACGGCTGGCAAGACCTACCTGCCGTGCTTGGCTCGCAAGAGTTCAACAGTTCGTGGGAAGTGATGGGTTCGTGGGTGAACCAGGCCGTCCTCGCTCCGTGGGCGGACACGCCAGGGGGAACAACCCTCGGTTCCCCGATTGAGGTAACCGAACAGGCTAACTTTACGAATTCGTCAGTTATCGTCGACAAGTTCCCGTTCCCCGAGAACATTAATCTGCTGACCGACAGTATCAACCCGGCGATCGATATCTACACCGACCCGGCAGAATGTGCGGTCACTAGTCTGTGGCCGTATCGCCATCAAGACTGTGGCTCCAGTCCACGGTCGAGCTTTGACAACAACTATGCTCAACCGCTCGACGCTGGCGATCCATATGCCGGTGACTATTGGATGAACCAGCAGCCCGACGCCCACGCCGACGTATTACAGCCCATCTCTCGAAGAATGGGACCATATAGCCATCCAATAAACATGAGAGGTTATCTAATCGGTAAAACCTGGCCGGGTTGGCAGCACTCGGGCTGGTGGCAAGGCCGCGACAACTTCACCCTGGACGGAACCAATAACGGCTGGTGGCACAACCCGCTGAGTGACGTCGACTCATGGTCCGATATCTACGACGCCGATCCAACACAGCCGTACCAGTGGGCGATCAACATCAACGTCAACGGTATGGAACGAGTCACCGACCTCGATATTTCCGACCGGCTACCGTACGGCTGGCGATATGTGCCCGGCTCAGCAAAAATCGTCGATGGAACCTGGTATTTGGGTTGGGGTAACACCACGTTCGCAGAATCCGCCGGCGTTACTCCATCCTATTCGATCATCGACCTAGACGACCCGGTAGTCGATCCCACAACCGAAGGTGCCTGTGGGGTAAGTAACTGGCACGAACAAGGCCAGACCCTCAACTGGACGTTCGAAAAAGACGGCGGCGAAATGGGATCTGACCCATGGGACGTTCGTTACATCGACTCGCGAGATCGAGCCTCCGACCATCCGTCGTATCCAGACCGAGCGTTCAGCGAAGGTGAGTCGGACGTACACAACTGGATCCGAATCCATTACAAAGCTATTCCTGATCCGTTGGTGTTCGACTGCGACCCCGACACAACCGACACCACCGACTACTTTATGGAGAACAACGTTCAGGTCGACGCCCGCGTCGACTACGACCCGGCCCTCGGCCTTCAAGACAACTTCGCCATGCTTGCACCGGTACCGAACCCGCTGGCGTTTGAGAAGACCCCAGACGACGGAACCGTCCCCGACGACTCCACCACAACGTTCGAAATAACCTTCACTAACGACATGGACGTCGCGGCCGAAGACTTAGTTATCTCAGACACGCTAACCGCCACCGTCGGAGGCAACCCGGCTAGTCCGCTGCCCGGCGGCGGATACACGTGTGGTTCAGCGACCGCTACCGGCATCACGGGAACAATGACCGAACAAACCTGTACCGGCGGAAACACTGGTGCCACCTCGATTGACTGGC
>JAHDCC010000043.1:0-5682 GCA_020630065.1 Acidimicrobiales bacterium | reverse complement strand
GGTCAGATAACGGTGGTGGCACCATCTCCTCCGGTTGTGCCGACCAAAACCGTTACCCCTAACCCGGCGACCGTCAACGACTATGTGACCTACGAAGTGTCTTGGACCGCTAACGCATACCAAGTGTGGCTAGACCTGGCCTACATCGACCTTCTCCCCGACGGGGTAACGTTCGACGAGTACCAGGGTGTTACCTGTTCTGGGGCATGCCCGACCGGCTATAGCCCTGATGATGTCGTTGAAATCGCGCCGACCGTCAACGGCGATGGCACAACGTCGCTGTCCTGGTGGTTTGGTGATATGCCAGGGTCTAGCGGGTCTCATACGTGGACGATGAAATACCGTGTCCGAGTTGACGATACCTACAACGACGGAACCACCGAAGTTATAGACGGCGATATCTTAAACAACACGGTCACCGGATACGCGAACGAGGAGAACCTTCTCGACGACCCGCCAGCGACAACCCCCGACCCGGCAGCGTGGACTACGTTCCCACCGTCGGCCCCGGCGACCGTCGACTTTGTGATAGCCGAACCCGAACTGGAAATTCGGAAAGCGGCGGTAGCAGCGCCTGATCCAGCAGATGGGTCGTCGGTGCTCACCTTTACTATTGAAGTGGAGAACACCGGCGACATCGCAGCCTACGCGGTTAACGTGAGTGATGAGCCGAGCGGCGCGTTGGAGAACGCAGTAGCCAACCCAACTACGTTCCCGGGTTCAGTGGTGACTCGTGGTTGGACGTCGATTGACCCGGTGCTCGGATGGTTTATACCAGCGATCGAGCCGGGCGAAACGGCGGTCTTCACCTACACGGCCGAAGTCGTCGACACGTATCTTGCCGACGGGTTTGGCACCGCCGACAACGTCGCCACGATCGAATCGTATCGTGCGCGTGGCGGTCTGGAACCAGAACCAGGTGACCGAGTGTACGAAGGTTCTAGTGCCGAATCATCAACGCCGCTGGCCGGCCCTAACCTGGACATGTTCAAATATTCCGGCAACTGTGCTGACGAGTTCTCGTTCGCTGAGCAAGGACAGCCGCATGCCTGGTGTATCGAAGTGCAAAACCTCGGAGACGCTATCGCCTACGGCGCTCAGGTTTCTGATACGTTGCCGTTCGACTGGACCTACGACACCGGGTCAACCACCGGTACCGGATGGGCTCCGGCCGAGCCAGCCGTTAGTGTCGTCTCGCCTGGCGTCGAAGAAACAGTTTGGAACGTCGGCGACATCGGTGCTGGCGGCACCGTGTTTATTGAGTTCACGGCTACCCCTGGTGCGGACTCTCCACTAAATGTCACCAACCGGGCCGTAGTCGAGTCATTCCAGGTCGATGGGTCCCCGATCCCGATAACGGTCGCTGGCGCTCGCGCTAACGACCCGGCATCGTCGGCACTTGGTCAACACGCCTTGGAAATTTCCAAGACTCCTGACCGTCAAGAATATGGTATTTTGCCATCTGGCAACACGGCTACGTGGACGTTGACGATCACGAACCCAGCATCAGATACCGGCAACACGGATTTGGTCGTCACTGACTTCTTGCCGCAGCCGTTTGTGTTCCAGTCAGCGGTTTCCGCTGACCCGAGGGTTTCTTCAGCTTCAGCTGGCGGATTCGGTTCGGGGCCGGGCGGAACGTCTCCGGTTACATGGACAATTTCAGACTTGGGTGCAGGCGAGTCTATTGAGATCGAACTCGTAGCTGCAGCTCCTGGCGGCCTTGTGCTTGAACAGTGGTATGTCAATGATGTCCAAGTGACGTCAGCTGAGATTCCTGATGAAGTCGTTAACCAAGCCAAGGTTCGATTTGTTGAACCAGCGATAGATATTGAGAAAGAAACTAATGGTGTCCAAGCAGATACGCCAGTGGGACCAGCGATCGCGCCTGATGCCGCAGTGACCTGGACCTACACAGTAACGAATAGTGGACCGACCGCTATGGTTCCAGCTACGGTAACCGACGTCCCAGCGCCAGCTGGAGGGATCTCGTGTGAAGACCATCGCGGCGACACCAACGGTGACAACGTGATCGACGTGTTCCTGCCTGGGGATTCGGTTGTTTGTACCGCAACCGGTACGGCGGTCGCAGGACAGTTCTCCAACAACGCAACCGTTACCGGCAACCCGTCACTTCCTGATCCTGAAACGTGTGGTTGTGACCCTGATGACTCGTCGACTTGGCCCGACGATGAGACGCTGTACAACAACCTCACCGATTCGTCGGGGGCTGACCTTCCGGATGAGACTGATGAGGATCCGTCGCATTATTTTGGTGCTGATCCTGGTGTTGATGTGGAGAAGTCTACGAATGGGGTTGACGCTGATGGTGCTTGGGGTCCTGGTATTGCTCCGGGTGCTGATGTTGTGTGGACGTATGTTGTTGAAAACACCGGAAACACTTCTCTTGTTGCGGTGACGGTTACCGACTCTGAAGGCGTAGTTATTTCTTGTGCTGATCATTATGGCGATACTGATGGTGATAATGTTATAGATGTTTTGGCTCCTGGTGATGTTGTGACGTGTACTGGTTCTGGTTCTGCGGTTTCTGGTGCGTATTCGAATGATTCGGATGTGTCTGGTACGCCGGTTCTTCCGGATCCGTCTGATCCTGGTGTTGATATTGATGATCCATCAACGTGGCCTACCGACCCGGATGATAATGATCCGGTTGTTGATGAGGATGGTGAAGAGCTTCCGGATGTTGAGGATGAAGATCCGTCGCATTATTACGGTGCTGATCCTGGTGTTGATATTGAGAAGGATACGAATGGGGTTGACGCCGACAGCCCGATTGGTCCTGCGCTGTCACCGGATGATGATGTTACGTGGACCTATGTGGTTGAAAACACTGGTAACACTAGCCTTATAAATGTGACGGTTACGGACTCTGAGGGTGTAGTCGTTTCTTGTGCTGATCATCATGGGGACACCGACGGTGATCATGTGATCAACTTAATGCTGCCGGGTGATGTTGTGACGTGTACCGGTACGGGTACCGCTATTGCGGGTCAGTATTCGAATGACTCTGACGTTTTAGGTACGCCGGTGTTGCCGGACCCAGCGTCGCCGGGTGTTGATATTGATGATCCAACCACGTGGCCTACCGACCCGACGGGAACGGTTCCGATTGTTGATGAAACTGGCGAGCCGCTACCTGACGTCGACGACGAGGATCCGTCGCATTATTTTGGTGCTGATCCTGGTGTTGATGTGGAGAAGGATACGAATGGGGTTGACGCTGATGGTGCTTGGGGTCCTGGTATTGCTCCGGGTGCTGATGTTGTGTGGACGTATGTTGTTGAAAACACCGGAAACACTTCTCTTGTTGCGGTGACGGTTACCGACTCTGAAGGCGTAGTTATTTCTTGTGCTGATCATTATGGCGATACTGATGGTGATAATGTTATAGATGTTTTGGCTCCTGGTGATGTTGTGACGTGTACTGGTTCTGGTTCTGCGGTTTCTGGTGCGTATTCGAATGATTCGGATGTGTCTGGTACGCCGGTTCTTCCGGATCCGTCTGATCCTGGTGTTGATATTGATGATCCATCAACGTGGCCTACCGACCCGGATGATAATGATCCGGTTGTTGATGAGGATGGTGAAGAGCTTCCGGATGTTGAGGATGAAGATCCGTCGCATTATTACGGTGCTGATCCTGGTGTTGATATTGAGAAGGATACGAATGGGGTTGACGCCGACAGCCCGATTGGTCCTGCGCTGTCACCGGATGATGATGTTACGTGGACCTATGTGGTTGAAAACACTGGTAACACTAGCCTTATAAATGTGACGGTTACGGACTCTGAGGGTGTAGTCGTTTCTTGTGCTGATCATCATGGGGACACCGACGGTGATCATGTGATCAACTTAATGCTGCCGGGTGATGTTGTGACGTGTACCGGTACGGGTACCGCTATTGCGGGTCAGTATTCGAATGACTCTGACGTTTTAGGTACGCCGGTGTTGCCGGACCCAGCGTCGCCGGGTGTTGATATTGATGATCCAACCACGTGGCCTACCGACCCGACGGGAACGGTTCCGATTGTTGATGAAACTGGCGAGCCGCTACCTGACGTCGACGACGAGGACCCGTCTCACTATTACGGCGCAAGGCCGGGCATCGATGTCGAAAAGAGCACAAACGGTTACGACTCTGACGAGGCTCCCGGAAACGGAATCCCAGTTGGAGACGAAGTCACCTGGACTTACGTGGTCGAGAACACGGGCGACACGATCCTCTTAGATGTCACGGTCGTCGACTCTGAAGGCGTTGAGATCAGCTGTGCCGATCACCTCAGCGACACCGATGGCGATCACATCATTGGACTGATGCTGCCGGGTGATGTGGTTGAATGTGCCGGCTCTGGTGAAGCTATAGATGGTCAGTACCGTAACGACGTTGACGTGACCGGAAACCCAGTAGTTCCAGACCCCGAAACCTGCGGTTGTGAACAGGACGATCCAACCACGTGGCCGACCGACCCAACAGACGAAACGCTGTTTGAAGAGTTAGTCGACCCAGAAACGGGTGAGCCCATCGACGACCCGACGGACGAAGACCCATCACACTACTACGGCAGTGACGGTGGCGTCGACATCGAAAAGTCGACAAACACAGTAGATGCCGACATTGGCCCAGGCCCCGGCATTCTTCCTGGAGACACCGTCACCTGGACCTACGACGTGGTCAATACGTCGGACACGGCGTTGATTGATGTGACCGTAACCGATGACCAAGGCGTGACGGTAACGTGTGCTGATCACCGTGGTGACGTCAACGGGGACAACGTAATTGACCTTATGCATCCCGGTGATCTTGTAGTGTGCACGGGAACAGGAACAGCGGTCGCCGGACAATACACCAACAACGGAAGTGTCGAAGGAACCCCGGTTCTGCCTGACCCGGATGTCTGTGGCTGTGACACCAACGATCCGTCAACCTGGCCAGATGACCCTGAACTGTATGAGCCAGTCATCGATCCAGAAACCGGAGAGCCGTATGGTCCCGTCTCAGACGATGACGACTCGCATTACTACGGGTCCGAACCGTCGATGGATCTTGAGAAGTCCACCAACGGGCGAGATCAAGACGAACCCGAAGGAGCCGAGGTAATCACTGCTGGTGATACGGTCACTTGGACTTATACCGTTACCAACACTGGAAATACGGCCTTCACCAGCGTGGCAGTCACCGACGACGATACCTCAATCACTATCGACTGTGGTGATGGTTCGAACGTGATTAGCTTGCTTCTACCCGGCGAATCTTATGACTGTCAGGGTTCTGCGCCGGCGATTGGTGAAGCCTACCGTAACGTCGGCAGTGTCGACGGAGTTGCCTCGGTTCCAAACCCGGAGACCTGTGGTTGTGATCCTAACGATCCGTCGACCTGGCCGAGTAGCCCGGAACTGTACGTGCCGCTCTCCAGCAGTGACGGTCCACTTCCTGTTCTATCAGCCAGCGACCCGTCACACTATTCAGGTGTAGCGAACAACAGTGCGCTAGCGTTCACGGGAACCACGACCGGCAAGTTGATTACCCTCGCCGGAATGTTTGGCCTCACAGGGTTGCTGCTTCTACTGCTAGGCCGATTCCGCCGCAGAGCTGAGGCGTAGTTGTTTAAACCAGGCTGCTCTACGGAGCGGCCTGGTTTAAACGCAATCAGACCGGTGTCC
>JAHDCC010000042.1 GCA_020630065.1 Acidimicrobiales bacterium | reverse complement strand
AGACTTCATCAAATAATTGACAAAGTCCAGAATTCGTGGTGGAATGACTTTCATGAATGATGGCATCGATCAGCTATTGCGTCAACGAGGAGTGCAAGTTACCGCACAACGGTTGGCGATCATGCGGGCTGTGGCAGCAAGACCACACGCCACCGCCGATGAACTAGCTGAAGATGTGCGAGCTGTTATCGGCTCGATTTCGCGCCAAGCCGTCTACGACACGCTCGGGGTCTTTGACAACAAAGGCCTTGTGCGCCGTATCCAGCCGGCGAAATCTCCAGCCCGTTTCGAAGATCGTGTGGGGGACAACCATCACCACCTGATCTGCCGAGGCTGTGAGATTATGTTTGACATCGACTGCGCTGTTGGGGAAACACCCTGTCTGATAGCGGAGGACGATCACGGGTTCGAAATCGACGAGGCCGAAGTTATTTATTGGGGATACTGTCCGTCGTGTCGGAAAGACAAATCGACAGCCGTATCTGCATAAAACAGTCCAAAATCATCCGTAACCATTTTTAATCTAAATCAAACACGTACGAGGAGCTTCCATGACCGATCAGAATGAGGGCAGCGAAGGCAAGTGTCCTGTTATGGGCCACACCAACACTGCTGTTGGTGTAAGCGCCAACCAGCAGTGGTGGCCAAATCAGCTGAATCTGAACATTCTTCATCAAAACTCTCCAGCCTCGGACCCGATGGGGGACGATTTCAACTACGCCGAAGAGTTCAAGTCGTTAGATCTGGCTGCGGTCAAAGCGGATCTAACCGCGTTGATGACCGATTCACAGGATTGGTGGCCAGCCGACTACGGCCACTACGGGCCGCTATTTATTCGAATGGCGTGGCACAGTGCCGGAACCTACCGCATCGAAGACGGGCGCGGCGGTGCAGGAACCGGAACGCAACGGTTCGCACCTCTCAACAGTTGGCCCGACAACGGCAACCTCGACAAGGCCAGGGCACTTCTGTTGCCAATCAAACAAAAGTATGGTCGTAAACTTTCGTGGGCTGACCTTATGATTTTGACCGGCAACGTTGCGCTCGAATCTATGGGTTTCGAAACCTTCGGTTTCGGTGGCGGACGTGAAGACGTTTGGGCGCCAGAAGAAGACATTTACTGGGGTCCCGAAACCGGTTGGCTCGACGACGAACGATACAGCGGCGACCGTGAACTCGCCGACCCGTTGGGCGCAGTACAGATGGGTCTCATCTACGTCAACCCTGAAGGCCCGAACGGAAACCCCGACCCGCTGGCCTCGGCCCGAGATATTCGCGAAACGTTTGCTCGTATGGCGATGAACGACGAAGAAACCGTCGCCCTCGTGGCAGGTGGTCATACCTTTGGTAAAGCTCACGGCGCCGGCGATCCGGACCTGGTTGGGGCCGAACCGGAAGGCGCCCCGATGGAACAGATGGGTCTTGGCTGGAAGAACCAACACGGAACAGGTGTGGGTTTTGACACCACCACCAGCGGTATCGAAGGCGCTTGGACCCCAACACCGATCACGTGGGACAACTCATACTTCGACACCCTATTTGGACACGAGTGGGAGTTGACAACGAGTCCTGCCGGGGCGAAACAGTGGACGGCTCCGACCGCGGCCGGAACTGTCCCGGATGCTCATGACCCGTCGGTAACACACGCTCCGATGATGACTACCGCTGACATGGCGCTGCGAATGGACCCAATCTATGAACCGATCTCTCGACGGTTCCACGAGAACCCACAAGAGTTCGCCGACGTGTTCGCCCGTGCCTGGTTCAAATTATGTCACCGCGACATGGGCCCAATCGTTCGATACCTCGGGCCTGAGGTTCCACAAGAGGAACTAATTTGGCAAGACCCGGTACCCGCTGTTGACCATGATCTGATCGATGATGCCGATGTTGCCGCTCTAAAAGCGAAACTTGTCGATTCTGGTTTGAGTGTTTCAGAACTGGTCTCTACTGCGTGGGCTTCGGCTTCAACGTTTAGGCATTCCGACAAGCGTGGTGGGGCGAACGGTGCCCGCCTGCGCCTGGCACCGCAAAACGACTGGGACGTCAATAGCCCAGCAGAGTTGCGTCAGATTCTCGGCACGTTGGAAACAATTCAAACCGAGTTCAACAGTTCAGGCAAAACGGTTTCGATGGCCGACCTGATTGTTCTTGGTGGTTGCGCTGGTATCGAGGCGGCAGCGAAAAGCGCCGGACATGACGTCACGGTACCGTTCACTCCGGGTCGTACTGACGCCACCGAAGAACAGACCGATGCCGAGTCGTTCGCTCCGTTAGAGCCAACCGCCGATGGGTTCAGAAACTATCTCGGCAAAGGACATACCCAACCAGCCGAAGCCTTGCTCGTCGACCGGGCGCAGCTGCTCACGTTAGGTGCCCCGGAGATGACTGCCTTGGTCGGCGGTTTGCGGGTGCTCGGAGCCAACGCTGGTGGAACAAGCCACGGCGTGTTCACCGAAAATGTCGGCACGTTAACCAACGACTTCTTTGTTAATCTGTTAGACCTCAACACCGAGTGGAAACCGGTGGCCGAGTCAGAGAACGAATTCGAAGGACATGACCGGGCAACCGGTGATTTGAAGTGGACGGGAACTCGAGCGGACTTGGTGTTTAGCTCGAACTCGCAACTTCGGGCCATCTCTGAGGTTTATGGGTCTTCCGATGGGCAGGAGAAGTTTGTAGCTGACTTTGTTGCTGCGTGGGACAAAGTCATGAGTCTTGACCGATTCGACCTCGAGTAGACGTCGGTTCGGTCAACGTTGATGTGGTGCGGGTCTGGGTTCTGTCGCAGACCCGCACCACAGCTCTGCGGCTTTCCGATGGTGTAGATAGACGTCTAGGGTTGACAGTTCGCTCGCCTGGCTCACTGGCCTGTGCCCAGCAAGTCGTCGAATGGGTCGCCGTCGGTCTCTACGATGTCGATTGCGCAGCCAAGTTCGGTGAGTATTCTCAGTACCAGGTCGATGCTGGCGTTTGCTCGTCCCTTTTCGATCTGGCTAAGCCAGTACCGAGACACGCCCACGGTCGCAGCTAGCTCGGCCTGGTTCCGCCCCGAAGCTCGGCGTTTCTCTTGTAGGCGTCGCCCTAAATCGATGGCGGTCACGATCTGCATCGGAGTCTCCTAGCCGACATGCGATGATGCCAACTATAGTTGTATTTCTTTCTATGTCAACTATAGTTGACAAACCTCACCGCAGTATCGACTTCCCCGTCGCAGTAAAAATCCCAATCTAGGTCACAGCGTTCCTCATCGTAACCGTTACTCCGTTTCCAGAAAAACCCTTAACACATTGACCTTCTTCGAATCACTAGACAAACCAGATTGGATTCCCCCAGACTGGGCATTTCCGGCCGCCTGGTTCACGCTTTGGACGCTACAACTCATAGCGCTCGGTTTACTGGTAACCGGCGACCGACCGGGACGAAACGTAGCTATCGGTTTGTTAGGCGCACAGTTCATCACATCGGTGATTTGGCAGGCCGCGGTTTTTGGTCCCGGCAGATTGACGTTGGCAGCCTGGTGGCTTGTCGCCGTGCTGGTCCTCGTGGTAGCTGCGACCCTAGCTGCGTGGCGGAGCTCAGCATTAGCGGGAGCCTTGATCGCCCCAACAATCGTTTGGGTATCGGTCGCCACAGCGTTGGGGTTCTCGCTGCTTCGACTCAACCCAAACGCCTAGCTGACAGAACCCAAAAGCAGAATATACGAACTTTGTTGGAGGGTCATTTGCCGCAGTCTTCGTTGCAGTACATCAGCTACATCCAGTGCAGCTACGCTGATAATGCGTTCATTCACACAACAAATCAAGGAGCAAGTCTGTGATCACTGAGTCCGACCTAACGGCAGCACGTCAAGCCTGGGGCGACGGTCTGGTAGCTATCTCCGAAGCGTTCGACGCCGACGGGATTGATGCAGCCACAAACCTGGCTGACCGTCTACTCGACGACGTTTACGGATTTGAGCTCGGACCGGTTCTATTCAAACCCACAATGGCGAGTGGTGAAAAAACGTTCCGCCCATCAAAAGCGGGGGCGCTTTCATACTTTGTCGCCCACGATTCGGACTACCCACTCGACGGCGGATTCGCACTTAAGAGCTGGCGTAAGGTAACGACCGAAACCGCGGCGAGTTTCATTGAAGGCGATGTCGCTATGTGGATGGGGTGGATGCACTTCACCGACAAAGATGGTCAGGTAACGACCGTCGACAAAAGCTTTGGTTATAAGAAAGATCAGGACGGTGTTGTGCGGCTTGTGCTGCACCATTCATCGTTACCTTTCCAGCCGTAACCGCCGTGATCGGCCGACCATCTGACGCTCGCCGTTGGCTGGACTGCTGACACGCCTGGTATCTAAACGGTAGCTGGTTCGACTAAGTAGCGAATGGTTTTGAGTTGACCAGACACGGTTCAGGGGCGGCGTTATCCTGAACGTATGCTTGGTTGGTTAGATTCGCTCCCACTTTGGCTGGTGGGTGTTTTGGCGTTGGTTCAGAACATTGGCCTGATGATTACAGGGTCGCTCGTGGTGCAACGCCTCCGGCAACTGAACGTGTTCGAAGTGACTGCACCACGAGCAGCCTCTAACCAAGAATGGATTCTGGCTTCGGTTACGGGCGTCGTGAACACGGCTGCGACGTTGTCTGGGTTCTGGTTATGGCAGCAGGGGTGGGTGACCTTTCGGTCGGTGCCGTGGTGGAACGACGTTTTGTACGCGGTTGGGCTTACGTTGTTTATGGACTTGATAATGTTCGTCGGCCACTACATCGGACACTTCGATCGGCCGTTCCGGTTTGTTCATGGTTTACATCACCGGTTTGAAAATCCTGTGGTAATCGACCTGTTCGTGATGCATCCACTCGAAAGTATCGGATTCGGAAGTCTCTGGCTTATCGCCGCACTGTTGGTCGACCTATCAATCGCCGGGATTCTTCTTTTCGCTGCGGTTAACTACCTGTTTGGGTTAGCCGGACACCTCGGGACTGAGGTACTACCAGACCGGGTTCGACGTTGGATCATTTTTGACTTCATAGCGACCCCAGCGTTTCACGCGTTGCATCATCGTGACCCTGCCACAAACCTGGGCTTTTATACAGTTATCTGGGACCGGCTTCTCGGGTCGGTAAACGAAGATTATCGTTCAGGTTGGATGCAGCGACGCAGGTGAGTAATAGAATCCGTCGTATGAAAACCGGTCTAAACATTGTGATCCTAACCGGTTCCGGTATCTCGGCCGAGTCTGGTATCCCTACCTTTCGGGCGAGCGACGGAACATGGCACAACCATAAGGTCGAAGATGTTGCGTCACCTGAGGGGTTCAGCCGTAATCCCTCGTTGGTGCATGAGTTCTACAACGCCCGGCGTCAACACCTCCTTTCGGGCGACGTCGAACCGAACGCAGCCCACGACGCGTTAGCTCGTCTGGAGCGGGAACACGACGGCGACGTGGTTTTGATAACCCAGAACGTCGACGACTTACATGAGCGGGCGGGTTCTACCTCGGTGCTCCACATGCACGGTGAGCTACTCAAAATACGTTGCAACACGTGTGGAACGGTTTTCCCGACCGATCAGCCTACGACTATCGAGAGTGTCTGTGATGCTTGTGCGGGGGTTGGTTCGCTTCGGCCGGACATCGTTTGGTTTGGTGAGATGCCGTTTCACATGGATGTCATCGAACAAGCACTTTCCAAAGCTGACCTGTTCGCCTCGATAGGCACATCGGGCGTGGTGTATCCGGCAGCCGGTTTCTACCAGATAGCGGCAGCCGGTGGAGCCGAGACAATTGAAATCAATCTCGAAGCAACCGGTTCACGCTTTGACGAAACCTTCGTTGGTCGAGCTTCTGAAACGGTACCCGAATGGGTTGATTTGACCCTCAGCTAAAGCCCGGATTTGGTTAGCTAAGGTCCAAAAGGGTCGTCGATGTCGTCGGGGGCTAGCGAGTCAGTGTTGCTTGGAGCTGATGTTGCCGCCCGCCCAGCGCCCGCCGTATGGTACGCTTCGGTCAGCCACTCAAGAATTTCGTTATCGATATCTTCCGGGTCGTTGATGTTGATGACGTGGAAGTATTTGTTTTGGTAGTCCGCCACCTTGCGAGACAGCCGGATACTAGTTAGACGATGGCGGAGGAAAAACCCGACGGCGGTCCATTTTTTCTTTGCTCGTAGCTCACAGAACATAGGCCCGTTTTTAAACATGATGCCCATCGCTATCGGGTCGACGATTACGTCGCCGAGGCTGGTCAGATGGGTATTCACTTTGTCGAAGATCGGCTGTTCCCAGGGCTCTGCTGTGCTGAAATACTCGTTGAGGGTCAGCCCTTTGGTGCAGATATGTCCTTGACCTTTTTGGCCGAACTCGCGGCTACATTTTGGGCAAGTCCAACGTTGCATGTTGGTTTGATTGTATCTTCCGGCTTCGAGATGCTTACTTGGCTTTGTAAGACCGCCTAATCGCAGACGGTGCGGTCGGCTAGTTCGTTGCCTCGTTTGGCGGCTACGTAGTAGTTGATGTCACCTGATCGGGTGGTGTCGGTGAAGGTGAGGTTGGATGTTTTTCCTCGCCAGTATTGGGGTGAGTCGTTGACGGTTCGGTAGATGACGTAGTCTTGGGCGGTGGCTGCCTCGGGCCATGAGACGCTGACGTTGTTGCCGTCACCCGGAGTTACCGTACACGTCGAAACCGGTTCGAGTTGGGCTGGTTCGTCGGTGGCACAGAGGGTGCGGTCGGCTAGTTCGTTGCCTCGTTTGGCGGCTACGTAGTAGTTGATGTCACCTGATCGGGTGGTGTCGGTGAAGGTGAGGTTGGATGTTTTTCCTCGCCAGTATTGGGGTGAGTCGTTGACGGTTCGGTAGATGACGTAGTCTTGGGCGGTGGCTGCCTCGGGCCATGAGACGGTGAGCGTGTTGTTAGCTTCGGGGGTTACCGTACAGGTCGAAACCGGTTCGAGTTCTTGTTCAAGAGGTGAGAATCGGGCGATGCCTTCACCCACCCGACCGTTCCCGACGGCGAACTGGCCGCCCATCCAGAGCCGTCCGTTGCTGTCTTCGTGCATGGCCCAACCGCCAGCTTGACCGCTCAGGTTGAACTGTTGTTGCGTGAGTTCCCCTGTTGCCAGGTCGACTCCGTATGCGCCTCGAACTTTTTGCTGCCCGAACGGATTGGTGGTTCTAAAATCGACCACGAACTGTCGGTATTCGTCGTAGGTTTGGACGCCGTCGGCTCGGTCGTTGTTGTATGAACCTAGTTCGTATGGGCCAACTGAGCCCCAGCAGTGACAGCCCGACCACAACGTGGTTTCGCCGATGTACATTACTTGGGTGTCGCCGCCTCTGCCGAGGTCACCGACTCCTGCGTTAGTGAAGTACGAGTTGAGGGGTTCAAGGTCGGAGGCCCGCAGGATTAGGGTCTGGTGGGCTTGCCCACCGATGTATACACGATCGTCGCGGAATTGGACGTCGTACTGCCTCATCGAAAAGCTTTCACGGTGGCTCAGAACTTGAGGAGGGAGCCCTTGCGGAACGTCTTTAAAAGAAGCGTCGGCTTGGCTTAACGTGGCGAAATATGCTGCGTCAAGATTGCCATCAATCGAACCGAATTTGCCTATTACATAAACCCGGTCTCGGGTGGTGTCGACTTCGATTGCGTATACGAGCTGGCCTTGTTGACGGGGGGTTCCGGTATCGAGCTCGGCTTTGGGTGTCCACGATGTGTCGATTTGGCCGCTGTCGACGTTGAATTTGCCGAGGTTCTGCAGGTCGACGTCTTGGGCTTTGGAGAACCGGCCACCAACATAGACGTCAGAACCGACGACTTCAATGTCGAACACCCCGGCCGAACCCCAGCTGTTGATGATGCCTGGTTGGAAACCTGTGTCGAGTTCGCCTGAGTTGACGTCGACCGCCACGACGCCCCCCGGTACTTCTCCACCAGCGAGTAGACGTCCGTCATCGGTCATGTCTAGTGCATATACCGGGCCGCCAACGTCGGGTGTGAAGCTGCTGATCCACTCCCCAGTTTCGATATCGAATGCGGCAAGGTATGCCTGGTCTCGGGTGGTTCCGTCGGGGGCCACAACGTCGAGGAATTTACCGCCAACATAGAGGCGACCCTGGTACTCTTCGAAGTCCCATACCAACGCACGAATGGTGCCCGTGTGGCTTACGTCGGTGTCCGTGTTGGCGACATCCCAGATCTGGTCGGGGTCGGCGTTTAGTGTCGCTGCGGGGGCTTCGGCGGCTGCTGGAGACGAAAACGATGCCACGAGGGTGCCGACGAGTAGAACAAAAACGAGCAAGAGACTCTTAAGATGCGCCATAAGGTTCTAAGTGTACGTCAGAGCGGCAGTAACCGCCTTAAGCACTGGTTCCCTGTTTCGATGGGCCTCAAGGTTCTCCTGTCCGACTTAAGCGGAACGTAGCTCTACCGAAGTAGGGATAACGCCGAAAGCCGGGGCTGCGGTTGATTCGGCGGCTTGCAGTACTTATGTGAGTTTGGCTCGACGAGCTAAGCTCCAACTATTTTTACCAGCCGAGCGTCTAGTTCAGAATGGCCAGTCGATTGCATCTCTGTACTCCGCAGTCAGTGGTTTGCCGTTGTTTGGGTTGGTTTGTTTACTGGCGGTCGGTGTTCTTCAGCTTGAAGTTTGGGCGCTGATGCAGGGTAGCGACGTTTCGGGGGCCGAGGTTTTGGTAGGAGTCAATTAGTCCTTGGTGTTTGGGGATTCGGCGGAGGAACCAATAGTCGGCGGTCCACCTGTTGCCTGCGACCACGAATTGGTCAACGTCGACGAAGGAATGTTGACGGAATGTTTCGTCTATTTCGTCGACTAGAGGTATGGCCCATTTGAGAAGGTCTATAAGTTCGTGTTGTTCGGCGGCTTGGAGCATTTCTGCCAGTATCCGTCGCCCTGCGAGGTCGTTTTCATATTCGGAGTCGAGGTAGTACTCGGATACTCGAGCGATAATAATCTCTTCCACGACAAAGGCCCAGCGGCTTAGTCTCTTTTCGAGTCCGCCGTAGGGTCGGTCTTTCCAGCGTCGGTAACGTTGACGCATCAGATCTTCGACGAAAAGCGCGTCTGCGTCGAGGTGTTCAGGGACTGTATATTTAGGTTTAGTTTCTCTCATCAAGTTCGTCCTTTTGAAACCATAGCTGGTAGAGCTGTGGGTAGTGGCGTTTCGGTTTAGTCCAGGTGGCTGCCGGTGTTATCTGGGTTATAGACCGTTCCTTGTCCGTTTGGTTCTTTGACAACTACCCGGTCGGTTACTTCGTCGTACCAGTATTTTCCGCCGTTTGGTCGAACACCCCACTCAGTCGCGTGCTCGATGGTTTCCTGAACTACTTTTTCTAGTTCCTCCTGTGTATTGGCTTCCGGGATCTCGTCGGCATGCTTCTTCCAGCCGTGTTCAGCGATTTTCTCGATCTCAGGCGCAAGGGGTGCTTCTGGTTTCGGTCCACCGACGACCCAACCTGCATCTGGGTGAAACGGCGTTGATTCTGCTGCGGCGTTGTTGTAGTCGTTGGTTTGTTCGGTTCGATCGCGGT
>JAHDCC010000066.1 GCA_020630065.1 Acidimicrobiales bacterium | reverse complement strand
TATTTCGTTTTTATTTTCCTTTTAAAGTCTTTTTTTTTGTCTTTTTATTTTTGTTATTTTTTCGTTTTTCATCTTGAAAAATAGCTACTATTACGTAATTAAGTTATTACGTAATAACTTAATAAATAACACTTCTAAAGAGGTAAGAAACAGTTAAACAATAAAGTTACTTTGATAAAGGCTTTACCGTTATTTCTATGTCATTTTAACGGGATATTGAAAATTAAGAACTACAAAACCTTATCTATTTTTAGAGTAAAATTATTTTTGTCTCAATCAGTCACAAAAAACACAATTATTACTCTCTTTATTTTTGTATTATTCAAATACGAAATGCTTTTTTATAGTGTACAAAAACATTTCTAACTGACCGAAAAAATTGTTTTTTCGTTTTTAATGTTAGCAAAAGTTAGCATTTATTCACTATTGTTTACAATTAGTACCCAATTAAAAAGGACATTTACTATTAGAGCAAAATTCTCTTTTGTCTCAAATAGTCCGAAAAATCCGCTTTATACTGACCGAAAAAATTGTTTATCTCTCTCTTTTTATAGCAACTAAAACGGTATAAAGGTTAACAAAAGTTAACCTCCCTCCTAGTAAAAAAAACAATTAAGTCATTACGTAATAACTTAATTACGTAATATCACTTTAAACATATCTTGTAAGAGGTTCTGAACAGTTGGGCTACTCTTTTTTTTATCTTGCAAAACGGGTTTATATTACGTTATTACGTAGTGACTTAATAAAATAAGCCTTTCAATGTAAGGTTTTGTCAAGTTCTAAAAAAAAAGGTAATGTATAGGATTTATCATAAAACAAGCGGTTATCCTATTGCTTTACAACTGGATAACCGCTTTAAATATATCTTTAGGCAGAATTAAAGTAACTTTAATAAATTTGCTCTATCAATCAAGCGTCCTTTATATCTGCTTTATTCCAATCTTATAATAATAATTGTATTTTGTGTTTTTCCCTAATAATTTAGGCTATTTCTAATACTAGAACGCAAAGACATGAAAATTACAAAGCTCCCTAAAGCATTAAGCCAAGCTCTAAGAAAATACAAACCTCTAAGAAAAGATATAAACGACTTTAAAACAAAGTTGTCTCATTGCTTGAATAGCATCTCTATCGCAGAAGATAACCAAGAACATGAAGAGAATTTCAAAAACTACATTGCGGAATTTCTCAAGAACTCTTTGTATCAAGATCATCTTGTCAATACAAAAGATCGGATAGATTTAGCTATTTATTCAGGAACGGACGCAAATAGCCCTATAAGCGTTTTAATTGAGGTAAAGCGTCCAAGTAATACCAATGAGTTTTTAAGTGCTAAAAACATTAATAAAAAAGCCTTACACGAACTATTACTTTACTATCTCAAAGAGCGAGTAGATAAGAAGAACAATAATATCAAACATTTGATTGCTACTAATGGTTATGAGTGGTACTTATTCAAGGGCGAGGACTTCTATACTTACTTTTACAAAAATGCTCGATTAAAGAAAGAATATGAAGCGTTTAGGGATGGAGAAAAAGACA
>JAHDCC010000065.1 GCA_020630065.1 Acidimicrobiales bacterium | reverse complement strand
TGGTCTAGCCCCCTATTAATCCGACAATTTTACAGTTGTTAAACAATAAACGAAATTATCTTCGTAATTTTGCATTAGCGAACAACAACCGAAGGTGATTATTATACCGAAAAGTTGGAGGGAGGTGTTCCGTTTAATCACTTCCCTTTTTTTGTCAATCTATCAGGGCATAGAGCCCTTCAGATTGAAGCGAACAACTTCCCTCATGTTCATAAAACCCGAAAGTTTCTTTGAGTTTATAATAAGGTATCTTTAATTTGAATTGCACCTTATTTTTAGCTTTTTCAATTCTTTCAATTTGCTCTATTTCCCAAAGTTTCCAAAAATCATGAGGAGACAGATAAGCAATAGAAGCATGTATTCTTGTATTGTTATATCGCTCATAAAAGAGGGTTAAATCTTGTTCCAAATGCTCTAAAGTCCAAAATGTTTGTCTATTTAGATGCTTAGCCAAAATGCCATGAAAGCTTTCCACATGACCATTCTCTTGAGGTGTATAAGGATGAGTAAACATCTGATTTAGCCCATTTTCTTCAAAGAATTTTTGAATCATTTTTGCTGAAAATTGAGGACCATTATCATTTCGAACTTCAATATGTAACTTCCTATTCAATGCATCTGCTGGCTGCAAATAATGCTCTATCACATACTCCCAAGCCTGTTTAACTTGAGTTTGACGCATGTTATAACCAACCGTAAAATACAAAGCTGCCCTTGTAAAAGTATCTAATATTGTCAAATTATATGCATATCTGCGTTGTTCTTCTACCCATATTTGTTTTATGTCCATTTCTAATACTTCTAATGGTCTATTGGGTACAACTATGCGATATTTTACATAATTTTTTTGGGCGGAGACTTTCTTAGCTTGCAAAAGACTATGTTCTTTCATTAGCCGATAGACTTTTTTGTGATTAATCAAATAGCCAGACTGTTGCAAAAAATAACTCATTTTTCGATAGCCATAGTTCATATCTCGTTGTGATAATTGTGTTTTTATCTTTTCAACTACTTCTTGATTATCTACTATATCCCAACTTCCTGCTTTTCGGTACTTTGTTGATTTACTAGCCCTCTTCCCTTGTTTTCCTTCTTTGGGATTATAATAAAACTGGTCTTTACTTATCTCTGCCAACTCTAATGCCTGATCTCGTAGTAAGCCTAAAGCCATGTATTTCCGAACCAACTCTTTCAACTCACTCAGGCTTAGGGCTTTTTTCGCAAATCCTTCAACATCCGTATCATTAACTCTTTTTCTGCTACTAGCTCTTTGAGTTTACGATTTTCATCCTCCAAGCGTTTGAGCTCTTTTGTCCTTGCTTTCGATACTTTTTTGCCAAAATTTTCTTCTCCTTCTGATTCTAGCTTTTTCTTCCAAGAATAATAGGTTGCTGCATAAACTCCATACTTATCCAATGTTACTTTTACGCCATTTAGAGAGGCTTCCCGCAAAATCTTTAGTTTTTCTTCTTTTGTGAATCTTCTTTTTTCCATAATCCTAAATTACACTTTTTTATCTGTAATCTTGTCGGATTATTTAGGGGACCTTTACA
>JAHDCC010000064.1 GCA_020630065.1 Acidimicrobiales bacterium | reverse complement strand
AGGATGGTCCCCCCATGTTCAGTCAAGATAACACGTGTCCCGACCTACTCGAATAGTCTTTAGATAGCTTTCGCGTACGAGGCTATCACTCTCTACGGCTGCCTTTTCCAAAGCATTCCGCTAGCCAGTCTAAAGATTTTAGGGCTGGTCCCCGTTCGCTCGCCGCTACTTAGGGAATCTCGGTTGATTTCTTTTCCTCCGGGTACTTAGATGTTTCAGTTCCCCGGGTTCGCCCCGACAACCTATGTATTCAGTTGCCGGTAACTGGCTTACGCCAGCTGGGTTTTCCCATTCGGAAATCTTCGGATCAAAGCTTGTTTGTCAGCTCCCCGAAGCTTATCGCAGACTACTACGTCCTTCATCGCCTCTTACTGCCTAGGCATCCACCGTGTGCACTTAATCGCTTGACCATATAACCCCAAGAAGTCGCACAAGCTATGGCGGCCCCTCGTTAACGAGTCATACAGTTGACATTTCTTTCATAACGATTTGAAAGTTCTGGTTAAGACCGTAATAAGCGGATAACAGTTGCCTATTACGTTCTTTAATTTCTGTATCAACAACTTCATACAACAGTTGTCTCTACAGCGTTTGACTTCTCCAGATTGTGAAAGAACCTCGAAGCGATAACAACGATCGCTTTGTTTCCAGCGTTAAAAAAAGCCAGAGCTAAATAAGACACTACCGTCTCGTTTAACTATGACTTCTTTACTTAGGTCTGCCTATTAAATAATGGTGGAGCTAAGCGGGATCGAACGGGGCGGCCACCGTCGCTGACGTCAGCGGGGCGATCCATCTGATCTATCCTACCCTTTCTACCTACGTACACCGAACTGACTTGTCCGATGTTGGTGGAGCTAAGCGGGATCGAACCGCTGACCTCCTGCGTGCAAGGCAGGCGCTCTCCCAGCTGAGCTATAGCCCCATATTCATGGACTACCGGTGATAAGTGTAATGGTGGGTCTGGGTGGATTTGAACCACCGACCTCACCCTTATCAGGGGTGCGCTCTAACCAACTGAGCTACAGACCCGAGGTTATTGCTTGAATCAAGTTAGCTTAAATGGGCACTCACGATGACCTCATTGGTCTCGTCGCTTTAAGGAGGTGATCCAGCCGCAGGTTCCCCTACGGCTACCTTGTTACGACTTCACCCCAGTCGCTGATCCTACCGTGGTCGCCTGCCTCCTTGCGGTTAGCGCAGCGCCTTCGGGTAGAACCAACTCCCATGGTGTGACGGGCGGTGTGTACAAGGCCCGGGAACGTATTCACCGCAGCAGTTCTGATCTGCGATTACTAGCGATTCCGACTTCATGGAGTCGAGTTGCAGACTCCAATCCGGACTACGATCGGTTTTGTGAGATTAGCTCCACCTCGCGGCTTCGCAACCCTCTGTACCGACCATTGTAGCACGTGTGTAGCCCTACCCGTAAGGGCCATGATGACTTGACGTCATCCCCACCTTCCTCCGGTTTGTCACCGGCAGTCTCCCTAGAGTTCCCACCATTACGTGCTGGCAACTAAGGATAAGGGTTGCGCTCGTTGCGGGACTTAACCCAACATCTCACGACACGAGCT
>JAHDCC010000063.1 GCA_020630065.1 Acidimicrobiales bacterium | reverse complement strand
CTTGAACCTCTCAGCTCACACGGCTCTTCATAGTCAGACCTCAATGAGTAAAGCCGTGTTGCCAGTGAGGGAAAATGTAGCTGAAGTCAGCTGCGATTTCTCGCATCCAGTTTCTCGCATACCACAAGACTTTCCTCTTCTTGAAACGTTTGTACTTATTGTAAATCCATTTCGAAAGTCTCCAGTTCAGTATCTTGAAGACTTTGACCAAGCTTGACTTGTTGAACCGTCCGTAATAATAAATCCAACCCTTGATCTTTGGAGCTAGTACTTTTGACATTTCATGGATGCCCATATGGGTCCACCTATGAAACTTTAAGCGAAAGCATTCTTTCACTATCTTCTTCATAGACTTCTTGCTGATTGCTGGACTGAATCCTTTAATCAACTTACCATCTTTTGTCTGGACAGTGCGGGTGCGGAACGTGTGACCAAGAAAGTCAAACTCCTTGTGCTTGGCTTCTCGCTTCTTGTTCCTACCCTTCCTGTTACAGTATACAAGCTTTGTCTTCTTTGGATGTAATTCTAATTTACATTCTTCGAATCTTGCTCGTATACGTCGCAAGGCTAATCTCGCGTACTTCTCATTTCCCACATGTACGATGATATCATCTGCATATCTTTCAAATGGTAAGTCTGGAAATTCTTCTTCCATCCATTTGTCAAATACTACATGTAGAAATAAATTTGCTAGTAAGGGACTGATTACACCACCTTGAGGTGTGCCTCGATCTTCATTCTTCACAAGACTGCCATCCTCTAATTGAATTGGTGCTTTCAGCCATCGCTTTACATACGTAACGATATGTTTTCGATCTGTGTAGTGTCGCAAACTGCGTATCATTAGACCATGATCAATGTTATCAAAGAATCCTTTGATATCCATATCTATCACCCATGCATATTTCCAACAATTCGTACGGGCTTGTTCGATGGCTTGGTGTGCATTCTTGTTTGGGCGATAACCAAATGAATTGTCTGAAAACTCAGGCTCTAGAATCTCTTCTAGTTCCTTTGTTACCACCATTTGTGCCACACGATCTTTTACCGTTGGTATCCCTAAACTTCGAAAACTGCCATCTCCCTTTGGAATATCCACTCGCTTTACAGCAGGTGGAAAATAACTACCACTTGAAAGTCGATTCCACACTGGGTATAAGTGCTTCTCTGCATGATTCGCCACTTCATTGATAGTGATACCATCAACGCCTGGCGAGCCGCCTTTAGACTTCACAAGCTTGAACGCTTCCCATACCTGTTCTTTGGTAATGGGATAAGGTCTTGATTTCTCTTCTAAATTCATCCTTGATAATCGTTTGATTAAAAGTTGGTTCAAAATAAAATCTAACTATGTCAACCCCTTCGCTCCGCCTTCATTACAAAAGCTTCATCACTACTACGAGTTGATCTGCCACTCATCGAGTACTGGAGTAATCACTTTACCGTTGAAGGATTTTTTTTTTTTTTCCCCTCAACTTTATGGCTTATGGTTTTCCCCTCTTTTCCTCGACAAGCTTCCCCTGTTCCGTAATTGAGCCCAATCTAGATTCATGCCACCTTTACACCGGTTGTCCGCCTACCCTTA
>JAHDCC010000062.1 GCA_020630065.1 Acidimicrobiales bacterium | reverse complement strand
ATCAGGGGGGTTTAAGTCTCGTCGAGACCGTCCAGCCTCTGCGGAGACGTAGCGTCAGGTCCGGCCTTCAGGGACGATATGGTCAGAGCAGTCCGGCAGGGTCCGCCCAGTTCGGCCTGTACCTTCAGGTCCTGTGCACTTTCTGTGCACCCTGCGGCGCCGAGTCCCTTCGACCGCTTCGAGCGCCGGCCCGGACTACTCGCAATGGACGCGGTGAAGACCGAAGACGAAGTGATCGTCTACTTCGATGCACCCGGCTTCGACATCGACGACGTTGACCTGACCGTCGAGAAGGGTTCGATCACCGTCGAAGCGACTCGACGGTGGAACGATCCGAGTGTGAAGACTCTGACGAGCGAACGCTCTCAGGGTGTCTTTAGACGCCAACTGCAGGTCGGTGACACTCTCGACACCGACGAAGTGAAGGCTCGCCTCGACAACGGCGTGCTGACTCTCGCCATTCCAATTCGTGAGGGAACCAAGCCACGCTCGGTTGAAATCGATCACGCTGACTCGAGTCGTTCGCTCACCACGTCATAGCTGACTGGTTGTCCTCGACCGAGTCGCCAACCCTGTTGGGCGCCCGAACTTTTCGGGCGCCCAATCGCCATTTTTGGCGGCGAGACCTCCTCCTATGAGTTGGCCTTGGCCTTGCTGTTTGACCGGCCGCCGCCTGGGGTAAACACCCGCCATGACAGATACACATTCACCGAAACAGCATGAAGAAGAGCCACAAAACCCGCGTACTGAACTCGTTGACGATGCCGGTCAACCCTTTGACATCAACGAGGACACCGTCGATGATCCCGAGGACGATCAGGTCGAGTCACCCCGCAGGCCCGGACGAGGAGATCCGAGTGGGTCACCGTTCAACATCAACGACAATTCCGTCGACGATGACTAGCTGACGACCGCCATCGCTTCGATCTCCACGAGGAAATCGTCGGAAGCCAAGGTGGCCTGTACCGCAGTGGCCTCGGGAAAAGGTTCGTTGAGGTACTCGAGGCGTACTTCGTGCAGCACACCGAGATCGCCGATATCGCGAAGGAACGTCCCGAGGCGAACGACGTCAGCGAAGGACGCACCAGCGCTCTCGAGTGCGATCCGGAGAATCTCAAACACCTGTACCGCCTGCGCCCGTACGTCATCTGGCCCCACGAGGTTCCCGTCGGCATCGAGTGCTACCTGCCCCGACACCATCACGATGCGTCCCGTCGCACTCACGACGTGTGACATCGCCAGCGGCGGTGCAGCCCAGAGCGTGTCCGGGTCATGGGCAGAGATGGCCATCAGCTTCCCTCGTTTGGTGGTTGGGGACGGTCGTTGTTCTCGCGCACCGCACGGACGGCGGAGCCGAAAATGTCGACCATCTCATCGATTTCGGACTCGGTAATGACGAATGGCGGGGCGAAGCCGAACATGTCACCGTCGAAGAGTCGAGTCATCACGCCACGTCGATGAGCCTCGGCGCGCACACGGGCTGCTGCGTCGAGGTGGTCCGGCAACGGCGATCCTGTCGCCGAATCGAAGAGGTCGACCCCAGCAGCCATACCTCTCTGGAGTTGACCCGGTTTGGTGGACACCTGATCCTTGACGTGAGTCGAGGGGAAG